>OZ223191.1:0-432653 GCA_965140355.1 uncultured Acetobacterium sp.
TAGGATGGACCCGCGTCCCATTAGCTAGTTGGTGAGATAACAGCTCACCAAGGCGACGATGGGTAACCGGTCTGAGAGGGCGAACGGTCACACTGGAACTGAGACACGGTCCAGACTCCTACGGGAGGCAGCAGTGGGGAATATTGCGCAATGGGGGCAACCCTGACGCAGCAATACCGCGTGAGTGAAGAAGGTTTTCGGATCGTAAAGCTCTGTTATTGGGGAAGAAAAAAAGACGGTACCCAAGAAGAAAGTCCCGGCTAACTACGTGCCAGCAGCCGCGGTAATACGTAGGGGACAAGCGTTGTCCGGATTTACTGGGCGTAAAGGGCACGCAGGCGGTTTTTTAAGTCAGATGTGAAAGGTACCGGCTCAACCGGTGACATGCATTTGAAACTGAAAGACTTGAGTATTGGAGAGGCAAGTGGAATTCCTGGTGTAGCGGTGAAATGCGTAGATATCAGGAGGAACACCGGTGGCGAAGGCGGCTTGCTGGACAAATACTGACGCTGAGGTGCGAAAGCGTGGGGAGCAAACAGGATTAGATACCCTGGTAGTCCACGCCGTAAACGATGAGTGCTAGGTGTTGGGGAGACTCAGTGCCGCAGCTAACGCAATAAGCACTCCGCCTGGGGAGTACGACCGCAAGGTTGAAACTCAAAGGAATTGACGGGGACCCGCACAAGCAGCGGAGCATGTGGTTTAATTCGAAGCAACGCGAAGAACCTTACCAGGTCTTGACATCCTCTGACAATCTGAGAGATCAGACTTTCCCTTCGGGGACAGAGAGACAGGTGGTGCATGGTTGTCGTCAGCTCGTGTCGTGAGATGTTGGGTTAAGTCCCGCAACGAGCGCAACCCCTGTGGTTAGTTGCCATCATTTAGTTGGGCACTCTAAGCAGACTGCCGTGGATAACACGGAGGAAGGTGGGGACGACGTCAAATCATCATGCCCCTTATGACCTGGGCTACACACGTGCTACAATGGTCTGAACAGAGGGCTGCGAAACCGCGAGGTGAAGCTAATCCCTTAAAACAGATCTCAGTTCGGATTGCAGGCTGCAACTCGCCTGCATGAAGTTGGAGTTGCTAGTAATCGCAGATCAGAATGCTGCGGTGAATGCGTTCCCGGGTCTTGTACACACCGCCCGTCACACCACGAGAGTTGGCAACACCCGAAGTCAGTGAGGCAACCGTAAGGAGCCAGCTGCCGAAGGTGGGGTCAGTAATTGGGGTGAAGTCGTAACAAGGTAGCCGTATCGGAAGGTGCGGCTGGATCACCTCCTTTCTAGGGAATACAGGAAGTCATGGTACTATTTTCTTTTGTATGACCATTTGGTTATACAAGACAGAAGCAAAGAGCATAAAACTAAATACGTTTTGATATTTGGGGGGGTGTAGCTCAGTTGGGAGAGCACCTGCCTTGCAAGCAGGGGGTCAGGAGTTCAAGTCTCCTCATCTCCACCAATTTTAAAACAAACGCATGGGCTTGTAGCTCAGGTGGTTAGAGCGCACGCCTGATAAGCGTGAGGTCGGAGGTTCAAGTCCTCCCAAGCCCACCATCAAAAAATGAACGCAAGTTCACATATCAAGCGGATCGTTTGCTGAGGCAAAACGATTAGTCAAATGAAAATTTGAATAAAACATCGATCATTGAAAACAGCATAGTGTATAAAAAAAATTTGAAATACAATTTCTTAACACGAAAACGTAACATCAAATAGGATCAAGAAGAAAAGAGCACAGGGTGAATGCCTTGGCAATCAGAGCCGACGAAGGACGCGACAAGCTGCGAAAAGCTACGTGTAGGTGCACATAACCGTTAAAGCGTAGATATCCGAATGGGGAAACCCGGCTGATAGAAGATCAGTCACTGTAACGTGAATACATAGCGTTATGGAGGGAACCTGGAGAACTGAAACATCTTAGTACCCAGAGGAAAAGAAAGAAACATCGATTCCTTCAGTAGCGGCGAGCGAACGAGGAAGAGCCCGGATTACATCAAACTGATATTATTAGTCGAACGACATGGGAAGGTCGGACGCAGAGGGTGAGATCCCCGTAGACGAAAGTAATATGAGTGGGTAATCGACGAGTACCACGGGACACGTGTAACCCTGTGGGAAGATGGGGGGCCCACCCCCCAAGGCTAAATACTACTGATTGACCGATAGCGGAAAGTACCGTGAGGGAAAGGTGAAAAGAACCCCGGAAGGGGAGTGAAATAGAAACTGAAACCCTGTGCTTACAAGCAGCAGGAGCTAACGTGACTGCGTGCTTTTTGTAGAACGGGCCAACGAGTTACGGTATGTAGCAAGGTTAAGTACTTCAGGTACGGAGCCGTAGGGAAACCGAGTCTGAACAGGGCGATTAGTTGCATGCTGTAGACCCGAAACCGTGTGATCTATCCATGACCAGGATGAAGCTTGGGTAAAACCAAGTGGAGGTCCGAACCAGTGTCTGTTGAAAAAGGCTTGGATGAGTTGTGGATAGGGGTGAAATTCCAATCGAACACGGAGATAGCTGGTTCTCCCCGAAATAGCTTTAGGGCTAGCGTTGTCAAGAGAGTGATGGAGGTAGAGCACTGAATAGGCTAGGGGGCGTAAAGCTTACTGAACCTTATCAAACTCCGAATGCCATCCACTTATAGACGGCAGTCAGACTGTGTGAGATAAGTCTCATAGTCAAAAGGGAAACAGCCCAGACCATCCGCTAAGGTCCCCAAGTCCAGATTAAGTGGGAAAGGATGTGCAACTGCAGAAACAACCAGGATGTTGGCTTAGAAGCAGCCATACATTTAAAGAGTGCGTAATAGCTCACTGGTCGAGTGGTGGTGCGCCGAAGATGAACGGGGCTAAAATCTGGCACCGAAGCGATGGATTATGGTACTACCATAGTGGTAGGGGAGCAATGTCTTGAGGGCGAAGCTGATTTGTAAGAATTGGTGGACACAAGACAAGAGAGAATGTTGGCATGAGTAGCGAAAGTGAAGTGAGAATCTTCACCATCGAAAGCCCAAGGTTTCCTGAGGAAGGTTCGTCCGCTCAGGGTAAGTCGGGGCCTAAGCCGAGGCGAGAAGCGTAGGCGATGGACAACAGGTTGAAATTCCTGTACCACCTTTAATTGTTTGAGAGATGGAGTGACACAGAAGGATAAGCGAACCCGGCAGTTGGAAAAGCCGGGCCAAGCGTCAAGGCTTGCAAGGGAGGCAAATCCCCTTTGCTTTAAGGCCAAGGCGTGACGGGGAACGAAAAATAAGTAGGGAAGTCGCTGATTTCACGCTGTCAAGAAAAGCTTCTATTGAGAGAGAAGGTGCCCGTACCGTAAACCGACACAGGTAGGCGAGGAGAGAATCCTAAGATGAGCGGGAGAAGTGTTGTTAAGGAACTCGGCAAAATGACTCCGTAACTTCGGGAGAAGGAGTGCCCCCCGATGGGGGGCCGCAGAGAAGAGGCTCAAGCGACTGTTTAGCAAAAACATAGGTCTCTGCTAAATCGAAAGATGATGTATAGGGGCTGACGCCTGCCCGGTGCTGGAAGGTTAAGAGGAGTGCTTAGCGCAAGCGAAGGTGCAAATTTAAGCCCCAGTAAACGGCGGCCGTAACTATAACGGTCCTAAGGTAGCGAAATTCCTTGTCAGGTAAGTTCTGACCCGCACGAAAGGCGTAACGATTTGAGCGCTGTCTCGACAACACACCCGGTGAAATTGTAGTACTCGTGAAGATGCGAGTTACCCGCGACAGGACGGAAAGACCCCGTAGAGCTTTACTGCAATCTGGCATTGAGTTTTGATAGTAGACGTACAGGATAGGTGGGAGGCAAAGAATTTGGGACGCCAGTTTCGAAGGAGCCATCCTTGGGATACCACCCTTGTACTATTGGAATTCTAACGAGTGGCCGTAATCCGGTCATCGGACAGTGTCAGACGGGCAGTTTGACTGGGGCGGTCGCCTCCTAAAAAGTATCGGAGGCGCCCAAAGTTACCTTCAGGATGGTTGGAAACCATCTCTTAGAGTGCAAAGGCAAAAAGGTGATTGACTGCGAGAGAGACATCTCGAGCAGAGACGAAAGTCGGGCTTAGTGATCCGGTGGTTCCGAGTGGAAGGGCCATCGCTCAACGGATAAAAGCTACCTCGGGGATAACAGGCTTATCTCCCCCAAGAGTCCACATCGACGGGGAGGTTTGGCACCTCGATGTCGGCTCGTCTCATCCTGGGGCTGAAGCAGGTCCCAAGGGTTGGGCTGTTCGCCCATTAAAGAGGCACGCGAGCTGGGTTCAGAACGTCGTGAGACAGTTCGGTCCCTATCCGTCGTGGGCGTCAGATATTTGAGAAGAGCTATTCCTAGTACGAGAGGACCGGAATGGACAAACCACTGGTGCACCAGTTGTTCCGCCAGGAGCATAGCTGGGTAGCTAAGTTTGGAAAGGATAAGTGCTGAAGGCATCTAAGCACGAAGCCCCCTTCAAGATAAGATATCTCACCAGAAATGGTTAAGGTCCCTGGTAGACGACCAGGTAGATAGGCTGGATGTGGAAGTATGGCAACATATGGAGCTGACCAGTACTAATCGACCGAGGTCTTGATCCAAGATTTATACACTGTGCTGTTTCGAATGATCGATTTGTTCGATTGATTTGTCGGATTTTAGATAGATCATCAAAAACAACTGAATAAACATAGACAAGTAGGAACAAGGATCATCAATTGCTGTAAAAATTTTTAAAAAGAAAATGGATAATTTTTACAACAATTGATGGACCATTTAGCCGGGTCAACCGCTAACGCTCCTTTGAACCTATTTGTTTTTTAGCAAAAATAAAGCTAAATGAGTCTCGCGACGATGGCGGAAGGGCCACACCTGTTCCCATACCGAACACAGAAGTAAAGTCTTCCAGCGCCGAAAGTACTTGGTGGGTAACTGCCTGGGAGGATAGGACGTTGCGGGATTTTATAAATAATCCTCAGTAGCTCAACGGTGGAGCACTCGGCTGTTAACCGATAGGTTGCTGGTTCAAATCCAGCCTGGGGAGCCATTAAGACAACAAGCGGGTGTGAGACAGAATGCTTCATATCCGCATTTATTACGGCCCCTTGGTCAAGCGGTTAAGACACCGCCCTTTCACGGCGGTAACAGGAGTTCGAGTCTCCTAGGGGTCACCAGATTTAATTTTTAATGCGGCCTGGTAGTTCAGTTGGTTAGAATGCCAGCCTGTCACGCTGGAGGTCGAGAGTTCGAGTCTCTTCCAGGTCGCCATTTAAACGCAGTGAATCGCTTAGTTATGTGTAGCGGATTAGCAGTAATTAATTTAATGAAACAATACTTTATCTTCAAGCTGATGTGGCTCAATTGGCAGAGCAGCTGATTTGTAATCAGCAGGTTAACGGTTCAAGTCCGTTCATCAGCTCCATTTTTTTGTCAAAAATTGTTTGGGAGAATGCCCGAGTGGCTAAAGGGGGCGGACTGTAAATCCGTTGACAACGTCTACGATGGTTCGAATCCATCTTCTCCCACCAATATTTTTTAGTGAATCGCTTAGTCAGGCAAACGAGTGGATTACACAAATCGATGAAGACAAACAAAACTAAATAATTATCATGACCCATTAGCTCAGTTGGTATAAGCAGAGAACCAAAAATGCACGAATGAAATGAGTGAACATTTTTGAGTGAATCGCTTAGTTAGGCAAACGAGTGGATTACACAAACAGATGAAGACAAACAAAACTAAATATTATCATGACCCATTAGCTCAGTTGGTAGAGCATCTGACTTTTAATCAGGGTGTCGGGCGTTCAAGTCGCCCATGGGTCACCAATTTTACATTAAAAAACCGCTATTTGTAGCGGTTTATTTTTTTACTATTAATTCTCTTAAATCACATAACTGACATTAGACAGGCATTACTTACTAGGCACTAATTTAATCGTCAGGTCAGAAACGGTGAGCGTTGTGTCAGCTGGCAACTCCAGGTTTTTAAATTCTCGGGCAGATAAAGCGTCAAAACCCATTTGTTCAGCTAACCCTTTATTGAAAAGATTTGATGAACTGACAATGCCAAACCCATCCATCCAAACGACATCATAGATGCCTTCATCAAAATCCTGGCCTGATTTATATAAACCCGAAGAAAGGATTATTGCTTTTTGAGCCGGATTTTCGCGAAGATGCATATCTTTAAGATTGCCGGTTTCCGTTGAAATTTTAACGACTAAATTTCCTGTTATTGTCAGGACCGTATTTTCGGGTAATTGAACGTTTGTAATGGAAGTTTTTATACTATCTAAAGAAAGATCGCTGCGACCATTAATTGCCCCGGAAAAAAACTTGTTGGATGACGTTTTACCAATACCGGATAAATGTGAAATAGAATAGGTACCCGGGGGAATATCGATTCCAGCCGTATAATGGCCAGCTGATAATGTTGTTTCATAAACATCAGTGCCTTTTCCGGGACTATTTAAATATTTCGTAATACTCAAAAAATTTTTATCGATGGCAGTCGTTAAAATCAATCCAGAAACTAACAAACCAATCAGAAATAATACTAATTTTTTCATCTGTATAGACACCTTTATTAATAAACATAATCAAATCATTTTGGTAGTACTAGTATATGATGTTTTAGCGCTTCGGTCAAAAGAAAAATTGATACCCATCTCATCACGGAGGCGTTATTGTGATTTTTAATAAAAACGATTGTCATTTTTTCATGATAAAGGACCTTCGATAAACGAAAGATCCTCAGACTGTCAAAAAGATAACCTAGTACCGACAATTGTTCGATCATGTTGCGTGCCTCAAGGCGAACAGTTGTAGCGAAAAGGCTATTTTTAGTCAAAGCTATAATTGCAACTGTCCAAATTGTGTGCATACAACCGATCAACAATTGATCGGTACGGTCGTTTATTGACAACCTCAGGACATTCGATAAATGAAAGGTCCTTTTGTGCGGTCTTAACGATAATATTTATCCAAAACAAGCATGATTTCATCAATCTTGTCTTCACCATTGCCTTTTTCAAAAGCGTCTTTAACACATGAATTCATGTGCTTTTTTAAAATTTCCAGATTTGTTTTCTTCAATAACGCCTGAACTGCAAGAATTTGTTTAGAGATATCAATACAATACCGATCATTTTCCAGCATTTTGATAATACCATCAATTTGTCCGCGAGCAGTTTTAAGGAGATTAAGTTCGATGGAACGATCTTTTGTTTCCATAAATTACTTAGTGATCTGAGAAGCCGGATAACCTGCTTCGGTTAAAGCGACGATAACACTATTGACATCGACGGCTTCACTCGCCGTAAAACTTGCCTGACCATCTTCAAGGGATACAAAAACCCCTTCAATTCCATCGAATCCATTTAAAATCCCCTCAACGCGTTTAACACAGTGTTGACAACTCATATCACTTACTTTTAATGTTTGTTTCATTTTTTTTCCTTCTTTCTCATTATTTATTATTGTTGTTGGCAGCTCGGTGGGACTAATATTTTCATTATAATTTAACTGATCAACAGCCAAAATCTTGGTTTTAAAGGTTTTTAATGACAGCGCATTAAGGACAACTGAAACCGAACTCAAACTCATTGCTCCGGCGGCAAACATAGGATTTAATTTTAATCCAAACGGAATAAATAATAAACCGGCGGCAATTGGAATGCCGATCACATTATAAATAAAAGCCCAGAATAGGTTTTGTTTGATATTTCGTAATGTCGCTTTACTTAACTGGATAGCCGAAACGATATTCATTAAATCATTTCGCATGAGGATAACATCAGCTGATTCAATGGCAACATCAGTACCATTTCCAATCGCGATGCCAACATCACTTTGGGCTAATGCAGGCGCGTCGTTAATGCCGTCTCCTACCATAATTACCTGATGACCTTGTGATTGTAACGTTTTAATCATTGCTGATTTTTCATGGGGCAAAATATTGGCAATGACGTTTTCAATGTTGACTAATTTTCCAATTGCTTTTGCCGTTCGTTCATTGTCACCAGTTAGCATATATACGTCGATGCCCATTGCCCGCAGTTGTGAAATGGCCTGATGGCTATTTTCCTTGATCGTATCGGCAACGGCGATAATACCGCGAACCGCGTGATCCCAACCAATTAATAGCGGTGTTTTACCAGAATCTGATAAGCGTAAATAATCAGCCATAACTGGCTCCAGCGAAATATTTTCAAGCTCCATAAGTTTAGTATTACCAATAAAGATTTCGCGGTCTTCAATCTGGCCCTGGATACCTAAACCAGAACGTGAATCAAAATGAGTGACATCATAAAGCGTTAAGTCTAATTCGGCTGTTTTAGTTATGATTGCCTCGCTGAGTGGATGTTCCGATTTTTGCTCCAGGGAAGCGGTCATCCGCAGTAATTCATTTTGATTAAGGTTGGTATCAGATAGAATGATGTCCGTGATGGCCGGTGAACCATTGGTCAGAGTACCGGTTTTGTCAAAAACGATCGCATTCGATTTACCCAATACTTCTAAAGCAGGCCCATTTTTGAATAAAATGCCTTTTTCAGCGCCTTTTCCGGTTCCCACCATAATAGCAGTGGGGGTGGCAAGTCCCAAGGCACAGGGGCAGGAAATGACTAATACGGATATGGCAGCCGAAAGCGCAAAGGATAAATCATAACCTGACAGCATCCAGATCACAAAGGTCAGTGCTGAGAGGCTCATGACAACAGGGACAAAGTAGCGACTGATTTCATCCGCAATTCTGGCAATCGGCGCTTTGGAAGATTGTGCTTCTTCAACCAGTTGGATAATTTTACTTAGCGTTGTATCTTGTCCTATTTTTGTCGCTTTAAACTCGAATGAACCGGTTTTATTCATACTGCCAGAAATAACAAAATCACCAGCAGTTTTTTCAATTGGTAAACTTTCGCCCGTCAGCAGCGATTCATCGACACTGGAATGACCATTTAATAGCTCACCATCGACAGGAATCCGTTCTCCGGGGCGGATAATGACAACATCATTAATGTTTACTTCGTCGATTGAAATTTCGACTTCAACGCCATTTCGTAAAATGCGAGCATTTTCAGGAACAAGCGCAATGAGTTTCTCAATGGCCTGAGATGTTTTCCCTTTAGCTTTTGTTTCAAGTGACTTTCCAAGGGTAATTAGTACTAATATAACGGTCGTTGATTCAAAATAAAGTTCATGAGCGTAATGATGGATTAGTTCAGAATCATTATATGAGAATCCATAAGCAAGAATGAAAAGAACAATAACCCCATAAAAAAACGAAGCGGTGGTACCAACTGCAACGAGCGAATCCATATTGGGAATACGCTTCCATAAAGCTTTAAAACCATTGACATAAAAATGACGACAAATATAAATAACGGGTAATGTCAGAAACATTTGAGTAAGGGCATTGATTAAAATATTTTGTTCGCCAGCCAAAAACGAAGGAATTGGTAAATTAATCATTGGTGCCATAGCCAGATAAAATAGTGGCAGCGTAAAAATCAGCGAGATAATCAAGCGATGGTTGACTTCGTCAATTTGTTCTTGATAACTTGGTTTAGAATGTGATTTTTCAGAAACTTTTGTCTGAGTATTCAAATCATTATTAATTAATTCCGCGCCATATCCAAGCGCTTCAATCGTTTTTATGATGTCGGGAATCGGGGTAAGAGTGAGATCGTGTAGAACAATTAGATTTTCGGTTGAAAAGTTAATTACGGCCGATTCAACACCATTTAGCTGGCCGACTTTACGCTCAATGGCACTGGCGCAAGCAGTGCAAGTCATACCACTAATATTAAACTGTGTTTTATCCATGAGAAACCTCCTTGCAACACCCCTAGTGGGGAGGGGGTGATATGTTCATATAGTATACCTTCTTTTAAAAAAAGTCAAGTTGGTCGCAAAGAAATTATTAAGAAATGAGCATTTTAGCGAAATTTGTAATCGGTTGCTAGAAAAAAATACATATTGCTATCATTTTTTAAAGTGCTATAATGAAAAAAAGAATTAATGATTATATTAATAGGAAGAGATTGGTCAAAATAAAACAGAAGGGAGAAAGACTATGTTACATAGTGAAGATGCTGATATTAATTTGGTCATCAGACAAGTTATTGATCTGGATTCGAAAGCCGTGCGCATTAAAAAAAATGTCGTACAACGAGCTGATCGAATTTTAAGTCAAACAAAAAATAATATTAAAGAGAAAGAAAAAATTGAACTGGATAGTGTCCAGGAACTCGCCAAAAAGAATTATCAAACAGAGATCACTAAAGCGAAAGAAGAGCGCCAAAGCATCATTAATTCGATGGAGCAGGAATTATCTAAAATTCGGTGTAGATATGATGAAAAAAAAGAAGAGAAAGCGATCGAAGTTTTGGAAAAACTATTTAAATCATCGGGAAAGAATCATTGACCGGCAAAAAGAAAATAGCTAAATAAGTGTTGTTTATTTAGTAATTATCCGGTAACCGATAAAAAAGGCGCTGCTTGTTTTTATGGTTTTCCTATCTAAAATTTTAGAGAAAAGTGTGAGAGTGAATGTCGAAAACTAAACATGCATGTATAAGTACAAAAGCCCTTGCTATGAGCGCTCGAAAAATTAGTGAAAGTGATTATCTTGAGTTGATCAAGGCAAAAGGCTTAAAAGAAGTATTTTTATATTTAAGAGATAACACCTATTATGGTGAGTTCTTAAAGAAAATGGATCCTGAAGACCTCCATCGAACCGAAATCGAAGCGCATTTAAATGATTTGAAAGTGCATGAAATTGAGAAATTGATGCACTATCTGACAGGTGTAGAAAAAACATTTTTTCAGATCTTTTTAGTTCGTCTGGAAGTCGAATCATTGCGGATACTAATTCGGGGGATCGCAAGAAATGATAACTTAGAATCATTGAAGAATCTGATTGTATATTCAGAAAAAAACACAAAAGTACCCTTTGAACGATTGTATCGTGCAAAGGATTGGGAAGATTTTAAAAAGTTGCTCATGGGCACGGATTATTATCGTGTTCTTGAAATATATAAAGATGTTAAGGTTGATCAGGATTTAGCGATGGTTGAGAAAAACTTGGATCGCTATTACTACGATCTGTTAAAGAATCGGTTGCATAAATTGGATCGGAGGGAGAATCGAAGCTTAATTGATTTGCAACTTCGAAATTATGATTTATTAAACCTCATCTGGATTTATCGTGGTAAAAAGTTTTATAACTTATCTCGGGAAGAGTTGATTGCCTATTCTTTAAGAGGAGGCTTGGAACTTAATGATCAACGTTTATTAAAACTGATCGATGCAAAAAATCTTGAAGAAATGAAGAGCTTATTGGTTAATTCGGAATATGTATTTCTTTTTAATCATACCAAAACCATCGATTTATTTATGGAAAGGCGACGCGAAAGATATCTTTATTATCAGAATTTAAAACTTTTCGGTGACAATGATAGTGGTCTGGGGAGAGTGGCAGCATACGTTCGCTTGTTAGATTTCGAAATCGAAGATATTACTTCGATTATTGAAAGTAAGCGTTATCGTATGAGTCCAGATGAAACAAAAAATTATTTAATCAGACCCATTGATTAGGGTGTGAAAGGGAGTATCCGATGGCAATTGAAAATGTGATTATGATGGATGTAGTAGGTAAGATCAAATACGTTGATAAATTTGCCAAAGACATTTTTCTTTTCAACGATATACAAATAGTCGATGCCATGCATGAAATAGACTCCGGTAGATTTATTCTGCCAATTCGTGAAGAAAACATGGGAGAACTATTAGGCTTTGCCCAGCTTGAATCTGGGGAAACCATGATGGATGAAAAGAGTTTTGTAAAAACGGTAAATAAGTTAAATGAGCTATACAAAGGATCACTTGACTTAGATATGGTTTCTTTAGCAAAAGGAGACAATGATCTTGGGACGGCTTTATCAAAAGCCAAACAGTTTGAAAAAAATTTAGTATTTGAATATGGTGAAATTAAGGATATCAATGATCGCCTTGAAGCACTTGAAAAAAGTCGGGTAGCGTATTCATACCTTGATGAGCTTGAAGCGAACATGAGTGAGCTGGATAATCTGGAAAATTTTTCCTATAGTCTTGGGTCGGTGACGAAAGATAACGCTGCCCGATTGAAAAGTATTTATAATAGTGTCACTTCGATTGTTTTTCATGTTGGTAATCAGCAAGATAATGAAGAAGTGTTTATGATCGTGTCACCAAAAGATTTGGAGATCGAGTCACAACGAATTCTTAAGGCTCTCAACTTTAAACCGATTGAAGGGTTTAGTACCGAATATACCGACAAACCCCAAAAGGTTCTTTCCGAAATTCATGAAGAAATAAAAACGCTCAATGAAAAAAAATCAAAATTATTGGTAAGCTTGAAGATCCATTTAGAAGAAAATCGAAAAGACGCAACGGAGAGTTTCAATACCCTTAGTTTATATGGAAATCTTAATATTATCAAAAAATACATGGCGTTTAGTGATGAAAACTTTTATTTCTCGGGATGGATCTCAAAAAGGGATAAACAACAAATGGAAGAAATTGCGGCTAAATATCCGGAAATGATTATCATGTTTTCGGACACCAATAGTGGCAGTGGTAAACCGCCAACGAAATTAAAAAATAACTGGCTTTTCCGTCCTTTTGAAGCACTCGTTAAAATGTACGGAGTGCCTTCATTTAATGAGCTAGACCCAACCCCTTTTTTAAGTATTACTTACATGTTTTGTTTTGGATTTATGTTTGGTGATGCGGGACAGGGTCTTATTTTGGCTTTGGCCGGATTGATCCTGGGAAAAAGGGGAGTGGAGCTTGGGAAAGTGCTCTTTCGATTAGGACTGTGCTCTACGTTCTTTGGTTTTATGTATGGTAGTGTTTTCGGATTTGAAGAGATTATTCATCCACTGTGGCTCAGACCTTTTGATGAAATCAATACAATATTGTTAACAGCGGTTGTAATTGGTATTATGATGCTATTTGTGGCATATGTTTATAGTATTATCAATAAGCTCAAAAATAAAGAATTTAAAGAAGGTATTTTTGGCAAAAATGGGATCTGTGGATTTGTTTTATATTCATCTGGTTTAGGAATTTTGGGCTTGAATTTTGGAATTTTTCCAAATGCTGTGTTGTTTACGCCGATCTTAATTGGATTAGCTATTTTTCTGATTTTTATCGTTTTGATCAGAGAGCCATTAACAAATTATTTGACTCAAAAAAGACCTTTATATGAAGAAACAGCATCTGAATATTATGTTGTAAATAGTTTTGAACTTTTCGAAATGTTGTTGGGGATGTTGAGTAATACGATCTCCTTTATTAGAATTGGAGCTTTTGCTTTAACACATGTAGGTCTGTTTATGGCCTTTCAGACCCTTGCCGTGATGGTTCAAAATGGTGTGATAAGTGTGGGAATACTTATCTTTGCAAACATTTTTATTATTGTGTTGGAAGGTCTGATTGTGTCAATACAGGCATTAAGACTTCAGTTTTATGAACTGTTTAGTAAATATTATTCCGGTGACGGGATCGAATTTAGACCAGTTAATCTGGAAATTAATTTATCTTAAGGAGAAAAAAATGAATATACTAACTCTTATTATGATTGGGGCAACCTTACTGGTTTTAGGAACCATTTCTATCGGTGTCTATTTTATTTATAATGATTGCGATGAAAAGCGTGCGAAAATGAAAAAGTTTTTGCGGATTAACTTATCAACTTTTATTCCAGTTTTAGCGGCGGCATTAGTTATGTTGGCACCAAATGTAGTAGCGGCTGCGACTTCAGGGGCAACAGGAATGACTGACACCGGTTTAGGTTACATTGGTGCCGCACTCTCAACCGGTCTGGCTTGTATTGGCGCTGGTTATGGCGTTGGTGTTGTTGGTTCAGCGGCATTGGGAGCTGTCTCCGAAGATCCTAAAATATTGGGTAAAACTATGATTTATGTTGGTCTTGCAGAAGGGGTTGCGATTTATGGTTTGATTATTTCAATTATGATCATTGGAAGTTTATAGAAATGAAGTCTTATCTGATTAGTGAGAACCGGGATTCTTTGATAGGAATGCAACTGGCTGGCATCGAAGGGGCTTATTTAAAATCAAAAGATGAAATTGAAAGCGCATTTAAAGAGGCTCTAAACAATAAGGACATTGGAATAATTTTCCTGACAGAAAAGGCATATTTGATGATTGAAGAAGCGGTGATTGAAGTAAAAAAGAAATATTTTTCACCTTTAGTTACTGTTATTCCTGATCGCTATGGATATCAACGAAGTGAAGGAATGATTACACGGTATATTAAAGAATCTGTGGGATTGTAAGGATGTGATGAAATGATTTCAGTTGAAGAAAAACTCCGGGTATTTACCCAGTATCTTTTAAACAAAGAGCGTAAATGGGGAAAAGCTATCATCAACGACGCTAAAGAAAAACGAGAAGCGCTGTTGGAAGAGTCGAGTCAAAAAATTAATAAAGAAAAAAGGGCCGTTGAAGAACGGAGTTATCACACAATATTTAGAGATAAAAATAAAATCATTGCGGAAGGCAAAAATAAGGCTAAAACATTGGAATTGGAAGAAAAAAATCGGATATTACGCGATTTTAATCAAGTGATCCGCGAAAACGTCAAGTCTTTTTTAACGCAAGAGGTATACAGCGATTATTTACGGAATTGTATCGTCCAAATCCCACAAATATTTGGCAATAAAAAAGAGATTATTGTTTTTGTTTATGAACGGGATTTGGAGCAGATAAAAAAGATTATGGCCGCAGAATTAAATGACTTCAGCATTGAATACCGGGTCGGCTGTAATGATTGTATCGGAGGATTAATTGTGGAAGATAGCGAAGGTCGGATCCATTGCGATTTCACCGTTGAAAATCTGATTAAAACCAATTATAAACTCATCGGGATGACATTAAATGGGTTTATGGAAAAGCAGGTGAGTTAAGTGGCAGTTATGGAAGAAAATAAAATAAGGGGAGTCATCTCAGCGATCAACGGACCAGTTATCAAGGGTAAAAACATGACCACTTTTAAGATGCGGGAAATGGTAACCGTTGGTGAAAAACGTCTGATTGGTGAAGTGATTGTACTTGAAGGTGATGTTGGAACGATTCAGGTTTATGAAGAGACCGAAGGTCTAAAAACCGGGGAAGAAATTACCCCAACCGGTCGGCCACTTAGTTTGAAGTTAGGACCGGGTATGTTGAAGAACATGTTTGATGGGATTCAGCGACCGCTTGAAAAAATCCAGGAAATTTCGCCTGTTTTTATTCCTGAGGGCATCGGTTTGCTTTCAATTGACGAACAAAAGTTATGGCCCGCAAAAATTACTGTAAAAACCGGTGATGTTTTATTGGCCGGAAGTATTTTTGGAACGGTGGAGGAAACTGAGGTTATTCAAAATCGTCTGTTGGTCCCACCCAATATTTCAGGAACGGTTATCGAAGTAGTCCCCGATGGTGACTATACAATTGAGGATGTACTGATTAAAATTCAAGATGGAAAAAATGAGATTCATGAGCTGAAAATGGCGCATGAATGGCCGGTCCGAACACCACGGCCAAATGCCTACCGACGTGAAACCCTAGTTCCGTTAATTACCGGACAACGGGTTATCGACATTTTTTTCCCAATTGCCAAAGGTGGAACCGCAGCTATTCCCGGTGGATTTGGGACCGGTAAAACGATGACACAACATCAATTGGCTAAATGGTCAGATGCGGATATCATTGTTTATATCGGTTGTGGGGAACGTGGAAATGAAATGACTGAGGTTATTGAAGATTTTCCCAAATTGATCGATCCCCGTTCAGGTAAGTCGATTATGGAACGAACCGTCCTCATTGCCAATACTTCTAATATGCCGGTTGCGGCCCGTGAAGCAAGTATTTATACGGGGGTCACCATTGCCGAATATTATCGGGATATGGGTTATGCCGTAGCGATGATGGCAGATTCAACGTCACGTTGGGCTGAAGCATTACGAGAAATTTCCGGACGTTTGGAAGAAATGCCGGCAGAAGAAGGGTATCCGGCTTATTTGCCGTCGCGAATTGCTGAATTTTATGAACGGGCTGGCAGCATTGAAACATTGGGTGGCGATGATGGATCAATTACCATTATTGGTGCAGTTTCACCAGCCGGCGGAGATTTTTCAGAGCCGGTAACCGAAAACACCAAACGTTTTGTAAATGTTTTTTTAGCGCTCGACAAAAGTCTTGCCTATGCCAGACATTATCCAGCGATCAACTGGCTCGAAAGCTATAGCGGTTATATTAAAATATTATCAGACTGGTATGAAGATAATGTGGCTGAAGACTGTATTGACTTGCGAAATAAAATGCTGGAGCTTCTTTATGAAGAAAACAAGCTCCAGGAGATGGTGATGTTGGTTGGGGAAGATGTATTGCCCGATGATCAACGTTGGGTGCTTGAAATTTCCAAAATTATTAAGGTTGGATATTTGCAGCAAAATGCCTATAATAAAGAAGATACTTACGTCCCGCTTAATAAACAATACGCGATGCTTAAAGCGATTGAATATTTATATGAGAAGGGACGAGAGGGATTAAAATTAGGGATTCCAACTTCACAGCTTAAAGATACTGATATTTTTAATCAATTTATTAAAATGAAATATACCATCCCAAATGATGACCTCAGTGGCATTGATCGTCTGAAAGACGAAATTGATGCACATTTTGAAGTGCTGTTTAAAAAATATGAGAATTAGGGGGAAACAATGAGAAAAGAGTATTTGAAAATTGACAAGGTTGTTGGACCCCTTATTCATATATCTGATGTCGATGATGTTTTTTACGGAGAAGTTGTCGACATTCTTGAAATTGCAACCGGAACGATCAAAAAAGGGAAAGTTATCAAAATTGAAGAAAAAAATGTTATTATCCAAGTGTTCCAGAATACGGCGGGTTTAGCAGCTGGAAACAGTATTATAAAATTTACTGGTGAAGCTTTTAATTTACCGATGTCGTTGGATTTACAAGGCCGAATATTTAATGGTATTGGCGAACCCATTGATAATGGGAGCAATATCTTCAGTTTGGTTGAAGCCAACATTAATGGTCGTCCGATTAACCCGATGTCCAGAGAGTATCCGCGTAACTTTATTCAAACTGGCATTTCATCGATTGATGCTCTGGCAACATTGATTCGTGGCCAAAAATTGCCGATATTTTCGGGAAATGGATTACCGCATAATGAACTGGCAGCGCAAATTGTTAAGCAAGCCCGTCTGGGTGATAATGTTGATGAAGAATTTGGCGTTGTCTTTGCGGCGATTGGGGTTAAACATGATGATGAAAAGTTTTTTAGAAAAAGTTTTGATGATGCTAATGTTATGGATCGGGTTGTGATGTTTGTCAACTATGCCGATGATCCCATTGCTGAAAGAGTTACCACCCCAAGGTGTGCGTTAACAGCAGCCGAATATTTAGCTTTTGAAAAACATATGCATATTCTAGTTGTTATGACCGATATCACCAGTTATTGTGAAGCATTGCGGGAGATCTCTTCGGCGCGAGAAGAAGTGCCAAGTCGTAAAGGGTATCCAGGTTATATGTATTCGGATCTGGCATCTTTGTATGAACGAGCCGGAATGCTCAAAGATCAGGTGGGATCGATCACCTTGTTACCAATTTTGACGATGCCAAATGATGATATAACCCATCCTATACCGGATTTAACGGGTTATATTACAGAGGGTCAAGTAGTGTTGGGTCGAGACCTTTTCCAGCGTAGTATCTACCCTCCAGTGGCAATTTTGCCATCGCTTTCGCGATTGATGAAAGATGGGATTGGCGAAGGGTTCACACGTGATGATCATGCTGAAGTTGCTAACCAATTATTTGCGTCTTATTCAAAAGTTCAAGAAGTAAGAGATTTATCGCAGATTATTGGGGAAGAAGATTTGAGTGAGACCGATAAAAAATACATGGCTTTTGGTCGTGAATTTGAGGCTAAATTTCTAAACCAGGGTTTTGATGAAAGCCGAAATATTATGGAAAGCTTGAATCTTGGTTGGAAACTTTTAGCAATGTTGCCATTAACTGAGTTAGATCGATTAAGTCCCGAGAATATCGAAAAATATTATCCGAAGGAATCGTAGGTGGTGTTATGGCCATTAAAATAACTCCAACTAAGGCAAATTTAATAAAAGCGAAAGGTCGCTTGAATTTTTCAGAAAAAGGGTATGACCTCTTAGATAAAAAAAGAACCATTCTGATTCAGGAAATCATGCAACTGGTAAAAGAAGCTGAATTGATCGAAAAAGAAATTGGGCAAATGTTTCGCGAGGCTTATGAGGCCCTGCAACAAGTTTGTATCAGTATGGGTTTAAATCATCTGGAAGAATTTACCTTATCAGTTGTTCCGGAAATGTCTTTTGAAATTCGAGCGAAAAGTGTCATGGGGGTAGATATCCCCGAGGTGATCTATACTGAAAAAAATGAAAAGATTCTATCGTCTGGTTTTTATGAAAATAATCCGGCTTTAGATATTGCGATCCGAAAATTTGACGATGTAAAACATTTGTCATATCAATTGGCTCAGGTGGAAACGACCGCTTATAAACTATCACTTGAGATTAAAAAAACTCAAAAAAGTGCCAATGCCTTAGATAAAATCCAAATTCCTCGTTTGAAGGAAGAAATAAAATATATTCAGGATACCATTGAAGAAAAAGAACGGGAAGAATTTTTCAGGCTTAAAAAAGTAAAAAATAAACGATAAAAGTAAAAGCCGGAGCGATCTCCGGCTTGAGGTTGGCGACAAACCCGTACCGACAAGGGTCAATCGTTTGTTTGCGGTAGAATTGGACAGGCTAAGGCCTTGTCCGCTCTGATGCAAACAACCTGATTAATCCTTGTCGGTACTTCAGCGAACTTTGTCTAAGGTCTGAAGCCGGAGCGATCTCCGGCTTTTTTTAGTGGGCGTTATACACGAGTTCTTTGGGGATCAGATTAAAATTTGAGGCGCTTAATAAAGCCAGCGCTTTTTCCTGATCATCGGCTTTTAAAATAATAAGCGGTGAACCCTGATTGCTTGGCATAACAAATGAATAAACATATTCGACATTCACATCATTTTCGGATAACAGAGTAAAAATATCGTAAAGACTGCCAATCTTGTCGGAAGGATCAACAGCTAGAACATAACTTTGTTTAACAACGTGGCCGGCAGCTTTAAGGGCTTCGGCACCAATTTCCGGTTTATCGACCACGATTCGCAAGATACCAAATTCGGCACTGTCAAAAACGGAAATAGCACGGATATCGACATCGGCATCTTTTAAGACTTTGGTGATCTTACTCAGATGGCCTTTTTTATTTTGGATAAAGACAGACAATTGATTTATCAGCATGGTTTGCCTCCTATAAATTTTATGATCGCATGTCAATGACACGTTTGGCTTTTCCTTCAGATCGCGCTAAACTTTTAGGTTCAACTAAATGAATGCCAGCATGGATACCAAGGACAGTGTGAAGCTTGGATTCGATTTCTTTGTAGAGTTGATCAAGCAGCGTGACCGATAATAGTAAGTCCTGGTTGATCACCTCAACATCGATTTCGATTCGATCGAGATAACCTTTTTTCATGACGCGAATCTGATAATTAGAACCAATACCTTTAATGCCTAAAAGAACTCCTTCAATTTGTGAAGGAAAGACATTGACGCCGCCAATAATCAGCATATCATCAGTTCGCCCGGTGATCTTAGCCATCCGGGTCGTGGTACGGCCGCAATCGCAGGGAGTGCTATCTAACTTAGTAATATCTTTGGTGCGATAACGAATGAGCGGCAGCGCTTCTTTGGTAATCGGGGTGATCACCAATTCACCGACTGAACCTTCCGGTAAAACTTCCAGTGTATGCGGATCAATGATTTCAGCAATAAAGTGATCTTCATTAATGTGCATTCCTTTAAAGGCTTGGCATTCGCCGGAAACCCCAGGACCGATTAATTCGCTCATGCCGTAGTTTTCAGTTGAGATAATCCCCCAGGCTTCATTAAGCTTAGCCCGCATTTCTTCGGTTGAGCCTTCGCCGCCAAAAAGACCGTATTTTAGAAAAAGTTCGGTTTTGGGATCAATTCCCATTTCAATTGCAGTATCGGCTAGGTGGAGGGCATAAGAGGGGGTGCCAATCAGTGTGGTGGTTTGAAAATCCTGCATGATCATAATTTGTTTTTTGGTATTCCCGCTGGATATGGGGATGACTCCGGCACCAACTTTTTCTAAACCGTGTTGTAATCCAAAGGCCCCGGTAAAAAGCCCAAAACCAAAGGTTATCTGTGCCGTATCTTGATTGGTCACACCACCCATTGTGGCAATTCGAGCAATGATTTCGCGCCAGACTTTGAGATCGTTTTTGGTGTAACCGACAACGGTTGGTTTGCCGGTTGTGCCCGAAGAGGCATGATAACGAACGATTTTATTTTTGGGAACGGCAAAAAGCCCAAAGGGATAATTTTGACGGAGATCTTCTTTGGTGGTAAGTGGTAATAAACAAAGATCGTCAAGGGTACGGATGTCGATTGGCTTGACACCTGCTGTGGTGAATTTTTCATGATAATAAGGTACGTTTTCATAAACGTGATTCAAGGTTTTCTTTAGTCGCTTAAATTGTATTTTGCGAATTTCTTCCCGGGATAATTTTTCTTTATCTGACCATATTTTCATAATCTGCTCCTCATATCTGTATGCATTTAATTACTGATGTTAGTTTGTTGGTTTCCATGAGCTTTTTAGTGAAACGATTTGGTTGAATACCAGTGCAGTAGCAGTTGTGTATTTGGGATCAACCGAGAAAAAGCCATTACGGATAAATTGAAACTTATCATAAGCTTTGGCTTTCATGAGCTCCGGTTCAAGGTAAGCTTTCACGATTTTAAGGGAGTTCGGATTAATCCGCTCCAGAAAATTATCTTTATTAAGTCCGGCATCGTCCTCAATCAGATAATCATAAAGATGGAGTTCAACTTCACTGGCATGGTTGGCATCGACCCAATGGATCGTCCCCTTGACTTTACGTTCACAGCCGGCACCGGATTTAGTGGCAGGATCATAGGTGCATTTTAATTCGGTCACGTTACCGTCAGCATCTTTAATAACTTCCTGACAGGTGATAAAATAGGCGCCTCTTAAACGGACTTCATTCCCGGGATAGAGCCGGAAATATTTTTTAGCAGGAACTTCCATAAAATCAGTTCGATCGATTAGAATTTCCCGACTAAACGGCGTGGTATAACTACCCAGTTCTGGATTTTCCTGATTAAGGGGTAATTCGACCCATTCGGTTTGGTCGTTGGGATAGTTTGTAATCGTTACTTTTAAGGGATCAACAACAGCCATTAAACGAGGCGCCTTCAGTTTTAAATCATCGCGGATAAAATGTTCCAGCATCGCAATATCGACGGTGCTGTTTGTTTTGGCAACACCGATGGCTTCACAGAAAGCTTGAATTGATTCGGGTGTAAAACCTCGTCGTCGTAAACCGGAAATGGTCGCCAAACGCGGATCGTCCCAACCGTCGACAATTTTATCGTCGACGAGTTGCTTTAAAAAGCGCTTGCCAACAATTGTTTTAGTGAGATTAAGTTTGGCAAATTCAATTTGGCGAGGGGGTTCTTTTTTAAAGTCGTCAAGATGGGAGAGCACCCAATCATAAAAGGGCCGATGATCCTCAAATTCGAGCGTACAGAGTGAATGCGTAACACCTTCAATTGCGTCTTCGATCGGATGAGCGTAGTCATACATCGGATAAATATACCAGTCTTCATCGGTTGAGTGGTGTTTGGTGTGGAGAATCCGGTAGATGGCGGGGTCCCGCATATTCATATTGGGACTGGACATATCAATTTTGGCCCGTAGAATATGGGAACCTTCGGGTAATTTGCCAGCTTTCATCAGCTCAAAAAGTTCGAGATTGGCTTCGATGCTGCGGTTGCGAAAGGGGCTTTCTTTTCCCGGTTCGGTTAAGGTTCCGCGGAACTGCCGTAATTCCTCAGCACTGAGTTGATCGACAAAGGCTAAACCTTTTTTGATCAACTCAACGGCATAGTCGGCCATTTGACTGAAATAGCTGGAAGCAAAAAAAAGTCGATCATCCCATTTAATCCCAAGCCAGCTGAGATCTTCTTTGATCGAATCGATGTATTCGGTATCTTCTTTGATGGGATTGGTGTCGTCAAAACGAAGATTGAACTTACCGTGATATTGCTGGGCGATTCGGTAATTAAGAAGAGAGGCTTTCGCATGACCTATATGTAAATATCCGTTTGGTTCGGGTGGGAATCGGGTGTGAACACGATCATCGGTATAGACTTTGTTTAGAATGTCATGATCGATAGCATTGGTGATGAAATTTGTTTTTTTTTTCTGTGGTCTCCATTAATTTCCTCCTGTTTTTTATATCTCCCAATATTACCATAAAGCAGGTGTTATTACAATACAAGCCCGATAATTGGGCATTGAACTAAAAACGTGCTGACGTTTTCGATAATGGTATTAATAATTGGTTGAGCAAGGTTGGGGAACATTTTAGTCGGTGTTCGACGGCAATCAATCGTAAAAAATAATATATTACGATTGTTGTAAAAACTGGCCATTTTGATAAAAAAGCTGACCATCCGCATAGATTTTTCCATTATTTTTCATATTGCACAACATGTCCCAATGGAGTGAGGAATCATTGATGGGACCGCATTCAGGATAGGATTTACCAAGCGCTAAGTGGATCGTACCGCCGATTTTTTCATCGAAAAGCATATTTTTGGTGAATTGCGTAATACCATAATTGGTGCCAATGGCAAATTCACCAATATATTGAGACCCTTCATCAGTTTTAAGTAATGACTGTAACAATTCTTGACCGCGTTTGGCGGTGGCATCAACCACTTTGCCGTCTTTAAAAGTCAAACGAATGTCTTCAATTTCCTGACCACTATAGATCCCGGGGAAAGTGAAACGAATGATACCGTTCACGCTTTCCCGAACGGGAGCGGTAAAGACTTCGCCACTGGGGAAATTATGATGGCCATCGGAATTGATCCAGCGGCGATTTTCGGTGCTTAAGGTTAAGTCGGTATCTTGGGAAACAATATGAAAAGTGGTTTTGGTATTTAAGTAGTCAATCATCCGTTCTTGTTCATCATGGATTTTTTGCCATGCGGCGATCGGATCAGGTTGATTGATCAGGCAGGCCTCGAAAACAAAATCCTCGTAGTCGGATAGCGACATATTGGCTTCCTGGGCACCACTTTCGGTGGGGTAAAGGCAGAGGGTCCAATCCATTTGCCCCGCGGCGACGCGGTCGTTGTATATTTTGGTAATTGGTGCTCCAGATCGACGTTGTAATGCGATGCGTTCGCTGGGGATCGCGGATAGAGATTTTAAGTTATAATCACCAAGGATATTAAGAACTTTGTCGGCTTGGGAGTAAACCGTCATCATTAGTGGCGAATTAAACTGAAGTTGAGTGTCATTGCCCTCCTTTAAGATAATTTCAGAAATACCTTCGGGATTAAGCAGGATGGTTGGATGAGCACCAGCTTTTAGTATTTCACGATAACACTCTTTAATTAAAGGCATCGCTAGTTCAGAACCGCGAATCACAATCCATTCATCTTTTTTAACATAGAGCGAGTAATTAACCAGGGTTTGGGCATATTTTATTAAGCGGGGATCTCTCATGATTTAACTCCTTATTATTGAAATTGTATTATTTAAATATATACGAAAAAAGAATTTAACTCAATAAATATTTAAAAAAAACAGGTGACAAAAGGAACTGAACATTGTATAATAACCATAGTATAGTTAATGATTACAAGTTCATAAATGGTAACTAATGTTCAGACAGAATTGTCCATGCTCCATTTAAAAAAGAATAATCAGATCCTGTACATTAAAATTAAGTGGAGGTAACTCATGGAAGACAAAACTTTAATTTGTCAAGATTGTGGTGAAGAATTTGTGTTTACAGTTGGTGAACAAGAATTCTACCAGGAAAAAGGTTTTGATAATGAACCAAAAAGATGTCGAGAATGTCGAACAAAAAGAAAACAAACTAGAAGACCAAGAAACAGCAATTTCTAGGAAGTACAAAAAAACAAATAAGATCCCTTTTAGGGGTCTTTTTTTCTTGTAAGTGATTTACATCATAACCTTGTGGAATGGAAATGAATGCGTCATAATAAGATAAAATAATAAACGCCAATGAGAGTTGGCCAGTAACGAAAAGAAAGATAAACAAATGATAGACAAAGCTTACGTTTATATCGTAAAATGTAATGATAATTCACTTTATACAGGTTGGACCAATGACATTAAAGCTCGGATTAAGGCCCATAATTCCGGAGTGGGGGCAAAATATACCCGGGGTCGTCTTCCAGTAACTTTGGTTTATTGTGAAGAATTAAAAAATAGATCCGCAGCACTAAGTCGCGAAGCGATGATAAAAAAAATGTCAAAAAAACAAAAGATCGCATTGATTGATACATATGAATCACTAAACTGGCAAAAGGAGTTTTAAAATGAATCAGATTGCGAATAAGTTTCCGGTCTACTCAACGTTAGCCAATGGAAATACGATTATCATTATCTATGATCTCTTTATTTTGTTGCTTTTAGGATTTGAACTGTTTCTTTTTTATAATAAAGAACGTTATATAAAAGCGGTCAAGCTTCATCAAAAACAAAAAATAAAACCATTTAGACGTTTTCTGGTCAAACTGGTTGTTAGTTATGAGTATCAGGGAATTTTAATGGTAACCGGTATCTTATTGGTGATATCGCTGGCGGTGGTATCCAGTCATCATAAAATCTTGGCAAATGAATTAATTGGAATATTCGGAAGTTTTGTAGTTTTTATCATTTTTGTTTTTTTAGTTCAACGCATTTTTTTAAAAATGGATCAATTTCAAAATAATCTGGTTTCACGGTATGTTGACATCATTTTTTATTTAATGTTGGGGCATTATTTCGTATTATTTGCGGATTTTATTTCACCGCCGAGTTTGCCACTTGGTTTGATTGGCTTATTTTTTGCTTTGTTTTTATGCTTTTCGGTGATGATTCGAGCGATTGCCAATCCGGCGCTAATCAGAAGTACGGTCTCCAAAAAAAGAAAATATTATGAAAGCACCAGTATTTTAAAAGGGATGTTGGTACTGGTCATCTGTGAAGTGGGAATTATGTATCTGATGGTCTATAATTGCTTTAAGATAAATCCGGATTTCTATATGTCGAGTTTAAATCGTAGTCTGGATGCTTTTGATATGCTGTACTACCTGGTCGTCTCGTTTTCAACCATTGGTTATGGCGATATTCATCCGGTGCGAATTGACGGGTTATTTTATAGTGAACTGATTGCCATGGTGATTGGTCTGGCAAGTATGTTCAGTACGGCTTGTTTTGTTGGTGCGGTTGTAGCCGGAGCGGCGCAAATGGGGATGAATCAGGATCTGGAAAACAATCAGGATATTGATCAGGAAGTACAATTGGATTTCGATGCACGATCAGATGGGCAAAAAAACATCCTTGCAATGGTTCGAGAAAAACTTAAAAATAAAGAGTTATAACACATAAAGAAAGGTTATTGATAATGAAATTTTATTTTGCGTTATGGTTTGCAAAATTAATGGGATTGGCCATTAAGCTTGTCAGTAAAGATCGCGGAACAAATCTTCCCGGGGAGAAGGCATTGGTAATTGATCCGCGTTTTGTGAAACATTTTAAAAATATTGATTATGCTAAAGTTGTTTTTATTACCGGGACAAATGGGAAATCTTCGACGACTAATTTAGTTACGCATATTCTAAAAGAAAACGGGAAAAAGATTGTTTCCAATTTGGAAGGCGCTAACCTTTTGAGTGGCATTGCCACAATACTGGCAAAAGAAGCTTCGCTGACAGGAAAATTGAAAGCCGATTATTTTATCTTTGAAACAGATGAACGGTATCTGCCGTTAATATTTGCGCAGTTACCGGCAGAAAATATGTTGATCACAAATTTACAAAAAGATCAGGTCCAGCGAAATGGCGATCCGGAGTTTATTATTCGTAAACTTAAAGAAGTCATTAATCCCAAAATGACTTTGATTCTGAATAATGAAGAACCACGTTCGCGTTATTTTGAGGAAATTGCTGGTCGGACGATTGACTACGGCGTGGCCCGCCATGAGGAATCTTTTATAAAAGGGGCAGATTATCCGACTCAGGGATGTCCTAAATGTCATCACGATATTATTTTTGATTATTATAATGTTGACAGTATCGGTGCTTTTCATTGCGATCATTGCGGCTTTGCCAGTAATAAAACAACTGCTTATGAAGTGAACAATATTGATTTTGCCAAGAAAACATTTACCTTAAAAGATGTCGTTTATCAGATGCCCTATGATTTACCGTTTATGTTTTATAATTATGCCGGAGCATTGGCAATTTGTGAAGAAATATGCGGGGTTCCGGCCATTGCAACGGCAAAGGCGTTTGAGAATTTCAAAAACATTGGTGGTCGTTTTGAAGTCCTGAAATATAAAAATAAAACGATCAAATATATGCGGATCAAACAGGAAAACCCTGACACCCTTCAAAGTGCTTTAAATATCATGGCATCCGATACCAATGAAAAAATGGTCGCGTTGGGATTATATGTGGTGAATGATTTTGTCCCTCATTATATCAATACTTTTTATGCTTTCGATTGTGATTTCAAACCGCTCATTGAGTCAAAGGTGGAGCGATATCTTTGTTTTTCCGAGCATGTTTCTTATGATACCGCCAACCGCTTGATTTATGAAGGCGTCGACAAAGAAGCGATCACGATTATGGACAGTGATGATATTAAGACAATCTTCTCAGAAATAGATAAGGCTGAAACTGACAATATTTATTTGATCACCTGGATTTCCACCTTTGAAAAGATGAAAAAGTTTATCGAAGGAGGGCAAAATTAATGGCAAAAACGATTAAGATAGGTTGGCTTTTTCCAAATATGTTTAATCTTCATGGGGATCGCGGGAATATTCTGGCCATAAAGGCCGAGGGGGAAAGAAGGTATTATGATATTGAGATTGAGCAAATTAATCTTGATACCAAAAATTTTAATCCTTTAGATTATGATTTTCTTTTTTGCCCACCGGGGGAAATGCAGCATTTTAAAGCAGTGGTGGCATTTTTAGAACCGTATCAAGATAAATTGATGGATTTTATTGAAAATCGACCAATGTTAGTGACGGGAACCAGCATCAGCCTTTTTGGAAAGCTAATTTCGCGGAATGATGGATCGACGATCGATGGTTTAGGAATTATTAATATCGAGACCACCGAAAATTCTGCCGTTTATGGAGATGACCTTTATTATAACTGCCGTTACAATGGTAAGGAATTAGAAATTGTTGGCAGTCAGATCCAAATGATGAACGTTGAGATTAATGAGGAATCCCCTTTTGGCTGGTTACAGTATGGCTATGGAAACACGGGGGATACCAAATTTGAAGGGGTTATTAGTGGCAAAGCTATTTTCACCAATACCTTGGGACCGATATTGGTTGGCAATCCCTGGCTGACTGAAGAAATCATCAATTTAATTGAATGCAATAAGGGTTGGGAAACTTGGGAAAAACAACGCAATAATGCGCTGGAAAGCAATTCATTAACAACAAAAATCGCTTTAATAACCAAAAAAGAAACGCGTTTAAAAAAAGTGAGCGAACGTTAAAAGAAAGAATAAAACTGTGAAAAAGAAAAAAGTGATTGTGGGAATTAGTGGGGGCATCGATAGTGCTGCTTCCGCGTATTTATTAAAAAATGAAGGTTACGAAGTTATCGGCGTAACCTTTAATTTTTTCGATTCAGAAAATATGATTTTTGCAGCTAAATCGGTGGCTGAGAAATTGGCGATTGAACATCATGTTCTAGAAGCTAAACAACAGTTTTCGGATAAAGTTATAAAACCGTTTATAAATGGATATAAAAAAGGGGAAACGCCAAACCCTTGTATGTTGTGCAATCAAAACATGAAATTCAACTTGTTGCATCAATTTGCTAAAAAAAATGATCACGCCCTGATGGCAACCGGACATTACGCCGAGGTCATTAAGGTTGGGCCGGAATATCAGTTGTTGGCGAGTTTGAATAAAAATAAGGATCAGTCTTATTTTTTATATCATCTAAATCAGGATATTTTGGGGCGTTTGATCTTTCCGCTTAATCAGTTTGAATCAAAACGTGACGTGCGAAAAAGCATTGCCAGCTTATTTCCAGAGCTATCGAAGGGCAACGAAAGCCAGGGAATTTGTTTTATTCCCGCAAAAGGACACCATTTATTTATTAAAGAAGCTGTTTTTGGAGCGAATCCAACACCAAGCGGTAATTTTGTTGATGCGGCCGGGAAGATATTAGGTAAGCATTCTGGGGTTCATGCTTTTACTCTGGGGCAAACAAGAGGATTGGGGATTCACAATGAGCGGCGACTAGCTGTGGTGGAAATAATTCCCGAAACCAATACGATTGTTCTTGATCAGGAAGAAGCACTTTATCAAACCGAAATTTTTGTGGATCAACTTTATTTCCAACATCAAAGGGGACTCCCGGAAATGGGATTTACCTTTAAGACTTGTCGCTGGGGGCTTGAATATCAAGGTCAAATTGAATTGACAGCCAAAGATCAGGCCATTATCCATTGTCATCAAGCAGTCAGGGCACCAGCCCCGGGTCAAACCCTGGTTTTTTATCAGGGTCGGCAGGTGTTAGGCGGCGGGATCATAAAAAAGTTTTTTAAATAATCGTTTATTAGGGTATAATAAGGCCAGTTGTTTTGAAGGATATTAAAAGCATGGGGCTCTTGCGAAATTAAAACAATAATGAAGCTCACGAGATTTTCGCAAGTGCCTAAAAATGTAAGCTAAGGAGTATTGAGATAGATGGGAAAATTATTTGGCACCGATGGTGTACGCGGCATTTATGAGCAGGAATTAACGTTGGAGCTGGCCTTTCAATTGGGACAGGCGGGCGCCAGTGTATTAGGCAAAAATGCTCATTGTCCCAAAATCGTAATTGGGATGGATACCCGTATTTCCGGGCGTGCTTTGGAACAAGCTTTAAGTGATGGGATTAGGTCAGTGGGAGGCACAGTCATTTGCGTAGGGGTATTACCCACGCCAGCCATAGCGGTGTTAACCAGACAATTAAAAGCTGATGCTGGAGTGGTCATTTCCGCATCACATAACCCCTATGAATTTAATGGTATTAAATTCTTTAATAACCAGGGTTTTAAACTTCCCGATGCGGTGGAGAATGAAATTGAGGCAATTATCCTGGAGAAAAAAGCCGTGACATTAAAAGACGGGGGCACCATTAGTCAGCTCGAAAAACCGGAAGTTTATTATTTAGACCATATCAAAAAAGCGTTAAAGGGTGATTTATCAGGACTCAAAGTGGTGATGGACTGCGCGAATGGCGCAGCTTATGCGATTGCCCCAGATTTTTTTAGAAGTCTAAATGCCGAAGTCATTGTTATGGGGGCAGATCCGGATGGTAAAAACATCAATGCCGGGTGTGGGTCCACGCATTTGGAACCACTACAGAACCGGGTTCTCAAAGAAAAAGCTGATATCGGGATCGCTTTTGACGGCGATGCCGATCGCTGTCTGGCCGTTGACAATAACGGGAATATCATCGATGGCGATAAGATTATGAATCTCATCGCCGGTCAAATGAAACGCAGTCAGACTTTAAAAAAAGATACCGTGGTGGTAACGGTGATGAGTAATATCGGTTTGGACATGGCCTTGTCAGCAGTAGGGTGTAAAACCATCAAAACAAATGTTGGTGATCGTTATGTGTTGGAGGCGATGGTTGAAGGTGGTTATAATCTGGGTGGAGAACAATCCGGTCATTTAATTCTGTTAGATCATAATACGACTGGAGATGGGATGCTCACGGCTTTGTTATTGTTGGAATTATTAAAAAAAGACGGCCGGGACGCCTATACACTGGGGAGTTTAATGACTGTTTTTCCACAGATATTAGTGAATGCCAAAGTCGAAAATACCAAAAAAATGGATTATCTTAAAGATCAATTAATCCAAAAACGAATCAGCGAAGTTGAAGCGCATTTTCATGGCCAGGGACGGGTTCTGATTCGGCCATCAGGGACGGAGCCATTGGTACGGGTGATGATCGAAGGGCAAGATCAGAGTGAGTTAACGACGATTGCTAAAGAACTGGCAATGCTGATTGAACAACGGCTGGGAAATTAAAAAATAGTATCGATAGCGGATGTTTATAAATAAAGAATATTAAGAAATGAGGGGCGCAAACCCTCATTTCTTTGTATTTAAAAAGCTTTTATGTTAAAATAAGCCGTATGTTTCTTCGGCTTTACTAATTGGACATAACCGATTAAACATCAAAGAAGCGCCAGAACTCAAGTGATTGTCCACACTGAGATTGAGTTGACGAGGACAGGGAGTATCGAAAATTCGGCGGATGCCCTGAAGAATTGCGGCAAAAAACTGAAAAGTGATTTTCAGGACAAAGGCGGCATAAAGTTTTAGAAAAGGTGATAAAATGTGTGGAATTGTAGGTTATATTGGTGATAAGCAAGCTCAAGATGTATTGATTGAGGGTCTGTCCAGATTGGAATATCGGGGATATGATTCGGCTGGTATTGCGACTATCGAAAATAATGTGATTCGAGTTGAGAAAAAAAAAGGACGGATGAAAAATCTCGAAGCGATTTTAGGTAAAGAAGCGCTAACCGGCAAGATTGGCATTGGCCATACCCGCTGGGCAACTCATGGGGTGCCCTCTGATAAAAATGCCCATCCGCATTATAGCGTCAATAAAGAGATTGCCGTGGTACATAATGGGATTATTGAAAATTACATGGTTCTTAAAGAAGAATTAAAAGCTCAGGGCCATGTTTTTGTATCAGAGACAGATACTGAAGTCATCGCTCATTTGATTAACGAAAACTACACCGGCGATATTGTTGAAACGGTTCAAAGGGTAATGAAAAAATTGAAAGGTTCCTATGCGTTAGGGATACTTTGTGTCAATGAGCCGGAAAAAATTGTCGCAGTCCGAAAAGACAGTCCCCTGATTGTGGGATTGGGTGACGGCGAAAACTTTATTGCATCGGACATCCCGGCGATTCTAAATTTCACCAGAGAAGTTTACTTATTGGATAATGGTGAAATTGCCGTTTTAACAAAGGAAAATATCCAAATTCTGAATGGCGATGGGGAAGCGATAAAAAAAGAGGTTTTTGTTGTCGATTGGAATCCTGGCGCGGCTGAAAAAGGTGGTTATGATCATTTTATGATGAAAGAAATGATGGAGCAACCGAAAGCGATGATGGAAGCATTATTAAGTCGGTGTTGTGAAAACAGTGACTCATTTAAGGAACTTAAACTTAATGCCGCGATGATGAAAAACATTAACCGAATTCAGATTGTGGCCTGTGGTACCGCTTTCCATGCCGGAATGGTAGGAAAATACTATTTTGAGAAATTTGCTCGAATTAGTGTCGAAACGGAAGCGGCATCGGAATACCGTTATAAAAATCCAATTGTTGATGAAAACACGCTTTTGATTGTCATTAGTCAGTCTGGTGAAACGGCCGATACGTTGGCAGCGATTCGCTTGGCGAAGGAATGTGGAGCCTGGGTTTTGGCAGTTACCAATGTTGTGGGCAGCTCAATCGCCAGGGAAGCCGATGATGTGATTTATACCAATGCCGGTCCGGAAATCGCAGTCGCCTCAACAAAAGCTTACGTTACTCAGATCGGTTGTATGATGCTGTTAGCAGCATACATGGGAAGACTTAATGGAAAACTTAGGGAAGCTGATTCAGCACGGATCTTTCGCAATCTGATGATGACCCCGGGTTTAATTGAAAAAGCACTGGATACCAAGGAGACAATTAAGGCGTTTGCGGATAAGAATTACCGTATTAATGATCTTTTTTATATTGGTCGAGGTCTTGATTTGTATACTTGTATGGAAGGTTCATTAAAACTTAAGGAAATATCCTATATTCATTCAGAATCTTACGCGGCTGGTGAACTTAAACATGGTCCGCTGGCCTTAATTGAAGAAGGCACGATTGTGATAGCGGTCTGTACGCAGGAAAATGTTTTTGAAAAAATGTTAAGTAATATCAAAGAAGTAAAAGCCAGAGGCGCTCATGTTTTGGCAATCGTTCAGGAGGCGCATCGTGATATTGCCTCTGAGGTCGATGAAGTTTGGGTGATCCCAGAAATGGATGACGATATTACCGCCATTCCGACCATTGTTTATCTGCAGTTATTAGCTTATTATTTAGCAGTAGCAAGAGGTTGTGATGTCGACAAACCCAAAAATTTAGCGAAAAGTGTGACAGTTGAATAGTTAAAAAGCAGCGTTTAAGTAAAGGAAGTGTTACAAAAAAGTCATGAATAAATTGACGTTGAGTCGAATGATAAGATAAAAAAAATTAAAAATTTATAATTAACAAAACAGCCTGGGATAAAAATTGTCCGAGGTTGTTTCTCTTTTTGGGGATTTTTTATACAAAATGATATTAAATATTACCATTTAGAGCAAAAACAATGTTTGAATATTACCTGTTGCCGTGAAATATCCAATTAATTTTTGTAAAAAAGTTATTATAGTCATAAAATAGTGTGACTTAGTCCATTTATTCATCGATTTTATTCGGATATAATACATTTATTACAAAAACAGAGGTGGTGGAATCGATCATTAAATTAGCTGTAATCGATGTGTGAAGAAACGAATGGATGGGAGGTAATAATTTTGAAAATACTAATACTCGGTGGATTTTTAGGATCTGGCAAGACAACTGTTCTTCTTCAGCTGGCTCATTATCTGGTGGAAAAGTCCCAAAATAATAAACAGAGCCGAGTTGTTATAATTGAAAATGAAATTGGGCAGATTGGCATTGATGACAAGGTATTACGGGGAAATGGATATGAAGTTCAGGAAATTTTTTCGGGTTGCGTTTGTTGCAGTCTTAACAGTGATTTAATCTCGGGGATAAAAGACATACAAAAAGCAACAAATCCTGAGTGGGTGATCATCGAAGCTACTGGGGTGGCGTTTCCAGATAAGATTGCAGAGTCACTTTTGATGAACTTGGAGATTGAATCGCGAATCATCATTATTGCTGATGCTCAGCGCTGGAAGCGTATTCGAATTCCATTGGCAAATTTGATCGAAGGGCAATTAAAAGATGCGCATTTGATTCTTATCAATAAAACAGATTTAGTCGATGAGCAGGAATTAACAGAAGTTGAAGCGGATATTTATAAATTGAATTCGGACGCAAAAATAGCACGCATCAGTGGGATTAAACCGGTTGAGGAACGAATATTGCAGGTAATAAAAAATGATTAAGATCAAAAATAGCGCGCTACTATCGCAATTAAAAAGCTATCAGATTAAAACCACCATTCATGAAGGGGCAATCGCTATTGCCGGGGAAGAAACATATTCGGATAAATCCTTTGAATATCTGCAAACAATCGTGGTGGAGGAATTTTCTGCAATGAATGAGTGGATAGAAGCTTCCGGAGGAATTGTCGGTCATATCAAAAGTTTTATAACAACAACAAATCAAAAAATGATGATCTCCACAACGGGAGATCAAGTTATCGGTCACATTCAACCATCGGAAAAGCGAGTAAAAGAAGAAGAAAAAGAAAAAGAAGAAGTTTTGATTAGCGTGGCACTGATTGTTTTCAATATGCCTCAAATTGATTTGGAAAAAAGGCTGATTAGTCTCTTTGATAAATTGCATTTGAACAGTTAAAAGGAGTGTAGTTATGACACATCAACATGAGCAATTGGAAAATCTAACTTATGTCGATGAATACGGAAACCATTTTGAAATAGCGGTTGTAAAGCATTTTAGTTTTGGAGAGAAACAATATGTTTTAGCAAAAGAACGCGAGGAACACCACCATCATCATCACGGTGAAACTTGCAATTGTCATCATGACGATAACGAGAAAAAATCTTCAGAGGAAGAAAGTTACTACGTTTTTGAATGGATTAATGACAATCATACGCTGATTTCGGTCAGTGATGAAACCCTTCAAGCATTGGAATCTGTACTTAATGCGATGTAAAAGATGAATGAAAAGAAGATAGGAGAAATAGATAGATGATCATCATTGGCGAAAAAATAAATGGCGCGATTCCCTCGACAGCCAAAGCTATTGCAAAACGGGATGTCGAGTATATTCAAAATCTTGCCAGAATTCAGACGGCAGCAGGGGTTGATTTTATCGATGTTTGTGCATCAGTGGAGAATAACGTTGAGCTGGAAACGATGAAATGGCTCATTGATATTGTTCAGGAAGTGACCGATACCCCCATTGCCGTGGACAGCCCCAACGAACAGACCTGCATTAAAGCGATGAATTATTGTAACAAACCAGGATTATTTAATTCTGTTTCCATGGAAGGAAACAAGATTGATGTCGGTTTTGCAGCCATTGCGGATACCAGCTGGCAGTGTGTTGCACTCTTAAACAGCGACAAAGGGATACCTAAAACGGCCAAAGATCGCTTGGATGTTTTTACTGACATTATGGTAAAAGCCAAGGAATATGGCATTGACCCATCCCGATTACACATTGATCCCCTGGTGGAGATGCTTTGTACCTCTGAAGAAGGGATCGCAATAGTAATCGATGTAATCCGGGAAATTAAAGCCCAATATCCGACTATCCATGTCACAGGTGCCATCAGCAACATATCTTTTAATTTACCGGCCAGAAAGGCTGTCAACATGGGCTTCACAGTGATGACCATGAATGCTGGTCTGGACAGTGGGATACTAGATCCCACCGATCGCGATTTAATGGGGATTATTTATGCTACCGAAGCCCTGATGGGCGAAGATGAATATTGCGCGGAATATATCCGGACATATCGGCAGGGGATTCACGGTCGGTTAAAAAAATAAACCGACACAAATAAAATGTTAATCAAAAAAACCATATAAAATTGATTATAACAGGAGGAAAAAAGATGTCAAAAATTACTGAAGTTAAAGAATTGGTGGAAGCAGGTAAGTCAAAGAAGGTTGGGGCCGCAGTTCAGGAAGCATTGGATGCAGGTAGTCAGCCGAGTGAGATTTTAGAGGCAATGGTCGCTTCAATGAGCGTGGTAGGTGATAAATTCTCATCTGGAGAAATCTTTGTTCCAGAAATGTTGATTGCCGCCAAAGCCATGTCCAAAGGGGTGGATGTATTAAGACCGTTGATGACCGGGGATAGCTCAGCTTCATTGGGTACCTGTGTGATCGGAACGGTGGCCGGTGATCTCCACGATATTGGTAAAAATCTGGTCTCGATGATGATTGAAAGCGCCGGGTTTACGATGGTCGATCTGGGAGTCGATGTGCCAGCGGAGAATTTTATCAAAGCAGCCAAAGAAAATGATAATGTCACCTTAATTGCCTGCTCTGGATTATTAACCACGACGATGCCGTCGCTTAAAGAAACAGTTGCGACTATCAAAAGCAGCGATCTGAAGGGTTGCAAAGTGATTGTTGGCGGGGCACCGGTAACCCCGGAATTTGCTGTCGAAATTGGGGCTGATGGTTATGCCGCTGATGCCGGTAGTGCTGCGGTTAAAGCTAAAGAAATGGTCAGTTAATCAAACATTGCTAAGCGTATCGATTAAAATAATATATGATTGAAAGGATAAAAAAAGATGAATCAAAGAGAGAATTTTTTTACAATGCTGGAAGGCGGAAAACCAGAGTTTATACCGAATATGTTGGAAATGTATAAACTGGGCATGCTGGCTACAGGTGTTACAGATCAACCTTTGGAGGGCGGTTTAGATCCTTTTGGCGTCAATTGGGTTGCCACTAAAGAGGGGGCATTACCGGAACCAAATAAATTTTTATTTGAGGATATCGCTGATTGGAAAAAATACGTCCACTTCCCGGATGTTAACACATTGCCGATTGAGGAAGTGGCAAAAATTGAATTGGCAGATGTTAACCGGGAAGAACTGGTCGTGAATGTTTATAGTTTATGTGGTTTATTTGAACGGTTGGCAGCTTTTATGGGCTTTGAAAACGCTCTCTGTTCGTTAGTTGAAGATCCCGAATCCTGCCGGGAATTCTTTGATGCCTTTGCTGATTACAAGATAGCTTGTCATAATCGTTATATTGATTTATATCAGCCGGATATAATTACTTATTTCGATGATCTAGCGACTGCAAATGGGTTGTTCATGTCACCAAAAGTTTATCGGGAACTCATTAAACCAGCGCATCGGCGAATTATTGAAGCTGTCACAGCCCGAGGGGTAATTCTTTCTCAGCATACCTGTGGTCGATGCGAGGAAATTATAGAGGATTATGTGGAAATGGGAGCTAAAATATGGAGTTCCGCACAAATCAACAATGATTTGGAAGGCATCATGGAAAAATACAAGGGACGTTTGATTGTTGAAGGTGGCTGGGATACTTCGGGTCCGGTCAGTTATATCGGGGCCTCTACGGAATTAGTTATTGCCGAAGCAGAACGTTGTGCTAAACAGTATGGCCAAAAGGGGAATTTTATATTATTGCCGATACTGATGAACGAAAACGGTAATGGAGCGGTGGTTGGTGACCCTCGTTATGCACCAATGCTTGAAGCATGGCATAAAGTCGATAAGCTCTAGGAGTTGATCAGTAATAAGTTGAAAATAAACGGTCATTGCCGGTAGGATGTGGAATGGCAGTTGGCGCCAGTTTTATAATGAATTTTCTACTGATGCTAACGTTTCAATTAGTGTCAACCGCGTAAAAAAAATATCGGACATATGATGAAAACAACACAGCACTTCAAATCCGCTGTGTTGTTTTCATCTTTTTAAAAAGGTGGGATTCTATATTTTTTTGGGGAAAATCATGTTATACTGATTAAAAACACAGAATAAAATTTTATAGGTGGAACAATGGATCACAACGAGACGCTTCGACTCAATCAAAAACGTATTAACGACTTGGTGGATATCAAAACCCTCCAGGAAATTCTCGATGCCTTTACGACCACTACCGGCCTGATGGCAAATATAGTGGACGTGGATGGGGTTTCTATTTTCCCGCGCAAAGGGATTAAAAAATGTTGTAAATTCTGCCGGATTATTTACAGTCTCGAAGGCGGAAAGAATCGCTGTCAGGCGGCTTACAAACGGGCTGGAAAACAGGCGGCTTTGTTTGGCGAGCCCTATATTTTTCGTTGTCCTTCGGGACTGATTGAATGGGCGGCACCGATTATTTTAAATGATGAACACGTCGGTACCATTATCTGCGGACAGGTGTTGATGTGGGAGCCGGAAGAGTTTTTCTGGATTGAACTCAGAAAGATGAATCAGGCGATCACCGATGATTTTGAAGAACTGTTTGAAGCGGTAGAGGAATTGTCGATTGTTACCGGTAATCAGGTTCAGGCCTCGGCCTATCTGCTTTATGTGGTGGCTAATTATATCATGAAATCCGGTTGGGCGAACTACGAGCAGTCTCGCGAATTCGCCAATCAGCGGACCCTTTATTATGCCGAAATTGAAAGTCGGAAAACCCTGGAAAAAAAATTGGACAAAACCGAAATCGTCTCATTGATTGATGAAAATGAAATTATTCAACAGTTGCAGCAAAACCCCCAAAAAGCCAAAGCTTACCTGGAAGGTCTGATTTCCGGATTACGTTATGAAGCGCATCAGAATTTGTTGGTGATGCAGGCAAAAATGACAGAACTGCTGGTGATGCTGTTGCGGGTTGCTAATCAGTGTGGGATGGATACGCCAGCATCGATGACGATCAATAATCAGGCGATTAGTCAAATTTATCAGACGACTTCGATTGAAAGTATAAGTGTGATTACTTCAAAAGCGGTTGATGCCTATCTGGAACACTTTGCCGAATCAACAGTTAAACAGAAAAATCCCAATATTACCTTAATGATTGACTATATTGAAAAACATTGTCAGGAAAACTTGACGGTAAAAGATATCGCTGACGCTGCCTGTTTAAGCCCGGGTTATGCTGGTCGAATCTTCAAGGATCAGATGTGTATGCCGATTATGGATTATGTACTGAAAGTACGGATTGATAAATCAAAAAAACTGTTGCTCAATCCTCATTATCAGATTCAAGATATTGCTAAAAATGTGGGTTATGAGGATGCCGGCTATTTTACTAAGGTGTTCCGTAAATTTGAAGGGATTACCCCCACTCAATTTAGAAAAGTTCATAAACGATGAGGGGCAGAATATGGAAAAAGTGTTAATCGAATTACAACAGGCCATCGAAAACGGAGAAACCCAAATCGCCATGGATAAAACTAAAGAAGCGATAAATCATGGTTTTCGCACGGACAAGATTATCCAGACTGCTATTAATCCGGCATTTAAGGATCTGGGTCAAAAAATGTTTGACGGAGAAATCTATGTCACCGATGTTCTGATGGCATCACGGGCGGCTCACGCAGCGATGTATGTGATGGAGCCGATTCTATCCCGTTCAGTCAGTGCATCTAAAGGTATTGTAGCCATTGGTACGGTGGCTGGAGATCTGCACGATATCGGAAAAAATCTGGTGATTATGATGCTTCAAGGTAGCGGATATACGGTTATTGATCTGGGCATCGATGTGCCGGTAGAAACTTTTGTCGAGGCGATTCGAATGCACAAGCCGCATGTTTTGGCTTTATCGTCGCTATTAACGACCACCTTACCGGAACTGGATAATATGATTGAGGTATTGACGGCTGAGGGACTAAGAGCGCAGGTAAAAGTTATTGTTGGTGGAGCTCCGGTTACCGCCGAATATGCCGGGCGGATCAAAGCTGATGCTTACGCCGATGATTTATTTGAAGCGACCGAAGCAGTTGAAGATCTGGTAAAAAACCGGATTGGGAAATATACCGTTTAGAAACGTAAAGTAGTGGGGATGAACAATTATTATTGAACACGTAAATAGATAAAAGGCACTTTATAATGGCTCAATCCGATCCTAGTTACTAGGATCGGATTGAGCTTTTTGGTGATTTTTTTAAAGGTAAGGAGTCGTTAAACGGCTGATTAATCTTCCGGCTTAATTTCAACAGGGTCTAGCTTTATCTCCGTTAAGTTAGCGGTCGCAACAGCTTCGGAATTGTTAGAAACCGTATTGGCAGATGAAGCTGAGCTGTTATCTGTAGCTGTTATCGCAGCGGTGGGAATGGCAAATTTTCCACCGACAAAACCGGAGATCAAGGATTGCAGATCGATCCCGGTGCTTTCCGTAATGCCGTTGGATATTTGGGACATTGTATTGATAATATCTTTTGTCATTTTGGCCGAGTTACCGTCACCGTACATCGTAATTTTGTCAACATTGTTAAGTGGGGTAGCGACATTTTTAGCAATTTCCGGCAAGGCTTTAAAGTACATTTCCATAATTGCGGCTTCACCATATTTCTTCATTGCTTCGGCTTTGGCATCAATCCCATCGGCTTCGGCCAGCAGTTTGGCTTTGATGGCATCGGCTTCAGCCAAACCTTTGGCTTGGATGGCCTTCGCTTGTTGTTCTTCAGCAAAACGTTCAGCTTCCGCTTCGGTGCGGTTAGCGAGAGATTCTTTTTCGATCACGTATAAGTTTGCTTCGGCTTCTTTTTGTTTTTCAAATAATTCGGCTTCCGCTTGTTGCTTACGTCGATAAAGATCGGCATCCGCAGATTTTTTGATCTCGGCATTCAAGCGTTGTTCTTGAACTTGAGCTTCTTTTTCGGCTAATTCGACTTCTTTTTCCTGTTTTATAATATTTGCTTCTTGGGATTTACGAACAATTACTTTACGTTGTTCTTCTTTTTCGATTTCATATGCTGCATCAGCCTGAGCTTTGATCATATCAGAGTTCTTTTTAAGCTCAGATTTTTTATTTTCTAAATCGGTATTTTTTTGAGAAATTTCGAGTTCGGCTTTAATGCGGGCATCATTTGAAATTTTTTCAGCTTCGGATTGAGCAATCGCAACTTCTTTTTCAGCATTTGCTTTAGCGATTTTGGCACTTTTTTGGATCTGGGCGATATTTTCGATTCCTAAATCTTCGATAACATTGTTTTTATCGGTAAAGGATTGAATATTAAAAGAGATAATTTCGAGACCCATTCGTTTGAGATCAGGAACAGCATTTTCTTGGACTTTTTCAGAAAACATCTTACGATCGGTCATCATTTCTCGTAAATCGAGCGAACCGATTATTTCGCGCATGTTCCCTTCCAGAACATCGGTAACTTGTTCGATGATATAATTCGTGCCTTGATTAAGAAAGTTTTCTGATGCTAAGCGGATAGCATGATCATCTGATCCGATTTTCACCTTAACAACGCCATCGACAAAAACATCGATGAAATTATTGGTCGGAACAGATTCATTGGATTTAACATCAACTGACATCAGTTTTAAATCCAAAATGTCAACTCGTTCTAAAAATGGTATTTTAAATCCGGCGCGGCCGATAATAACGCGTCGTCGAAGTCCGGATATTACATAGGCTTTATCGGGCGGTGCCTTAACATAGCTAAGCATCACTAGGACAAATACGAAAGCAACGATTAAAATAATAAATATTATTGGTAAAAGTATCATTAAATCCTCCTAATAAATTGAGATTGAATTTGCGACCAGGGTTTCTAAATAATTATTAAACCTCCTTTAAATTTAATTATTGACATAAAACATGTTTCTGATAGAAAATAGTTATATATAAATTAGTTTAAGTTCCTGGGTTGCGACAAAATTTTCTATTCAGAATAAGTTACTAACTTTATTATACAATTAAATGAAATAAAAGCAATTGAAAAGCTGGTTTTAATTATAATTAGGAGAAAATGATGACAAAAAGTAATTTGAATGATTTTTCATGGCGGGAAATAAGTGACCGGACAGCACTGGGTCTGGCTGAAGAATGTTTTGAAATCGGTGCCCAAAAAAAAGTTGAACTCCAAAATGGAGAACAACTGATCGTTCAAGTTTATGATTTTAATCATGACCTTTGTGAAAACAGTCAGAGTAAAAGTGCAATCACCTTTGGACTGAAATTTTTAATGTCAAACGAACGAAGTATGAATGCTGATGGGGCGGATTTTGTGGGATGGGAAAAGTCAGAGATGCGAAGATGGTTAAATGAAGATTTGTTTTACCAATTGCCGGAAGACCTCCAAAAAGAAATTCTGCCAGTTAAAAAACAAACGGTTGGAGAAGCCGAGGACCAGCCGATTATCACAACGATCGAGCGTTTGTTTCTTTTTTCGGAAGTTGAAATATTTGGAAAAAACGAGCATAGTGGTTATGGCGAAGGAAGTCAATATCCGATTTTTAAAAATAACCGCAGTCGACGTTTTGTAGGCGGGGACACCTATCCTTATCATACCCGTTCATTGGGTCCTTATGATACCTATGTAACGGTACTAAGTGACGGTTCAAATGATTATGGAAATCTTTCAGCCGGCGTGAATTTTGGATTTTGTATCGGAGTCTATGATCAGACCAAAACCAAACGGTCAGCGGCAGAAATATCGAAGGCAGAGGTTTTTAACCAGACCATCGAAACGGTGATCCAAAATATCCGGGAAGTTCAAAAACAGCAGCAAGATCACGCCGATCAGCAGTTAGCGATAATGGTGAGATTGATTGAGCAGATAAACGATTATGTCTGGAAACATCCCGAATATATAACCAAAAATAAACAGCTGATGAACTATTACCTACCAACAACCTTGGAATTAATGCAATCATATCAAAAGTACCAAAGCGGTCGGGAACAAGACCGACATCGTGTAAAAATAGTTGCTGAAATTCAGGAGTCTTTTTACGTGCTTAATTCGGCGTATCAAACAATGATTGATGATTTTTATCAAGCGGAATATCTTGACGTATCAAGCGATATTGCAGTCTTAAAAGCAATTGCCAGCGAAAATAAATGGGAGGGATAAAAAAGTTCTTAATAATAGCGCATAAATAATTGCTTCAGGACACTGATTTTACCGCTTTTAAATAATAAAGATGTTTAAAAAAGACGAATCATGTATAATGGATAAGCATTAAATGTTCTTTAGATAATTATAAAATAAAAAAAGTTGATAAAAGAAAGTAGAAGATTAATTAATGATAGAAACTAAGTTTAACCAGTACCGCCTCAGTGATGAGTTATTAAAAGCGATTGAAAAGCTGAATTTTAAAAATCCAACCAAGGTTCAGGAGGCCGTTATTCCGATGGCTCTGGAAAAAAACGATATTCTGTGTAAGGCTCAAACCGGCAGTGGGAAAACGGCAGCTTTTGGAATTCCGATTTGTGAGTTGTTGGATTGGGAGGAAAATAAACCACAGGCTTTGGTGTTAACACCGACTCGGGAACTGGCGTTGCAGGTGCATGAAGATATTTTTAATATTGGCCGATTTAAGCGGGTGAAGGTTTCAGCACTTTACGGAAAATCACCGATTCGGCGTCAGGAAAAAGAATTAAAACAGAAAACACATGTGGTAGTGGGTACTCCCGGTCGCGTTTTAGACCATATTGAACGGGGAAACTTTATTACCGATGAAATTAAATATTTGATTATCGACGAAGCCGATGAGATGCTAAACATGGGTTTTATTGATCAGGTCGAGGAAATAATCAATGAGTTGCCCAAAAATCGTGTGACGATGCTTTTTTCGGCGACATTTGAAAATGAGATTCAACGGCTTTCGCAGAAATACATGAATAATCCTAAGATCATTGAAATTGAGGCTGAAACCAAACGCACCGATGCGATTGAACAATTTGTTTATAAAACCGGGAATGTTGATAAATTGGGGATTTTAAATGATATTTTAGTGGTGGAAAATCCCGACAGCTGCATTGTTTTTTGCAATACTCAGGAACGGGTTAATGCGATTTTTAATTTATTGGGAAAAAATAATAAGGCGTTTGAAAAAATCCATGGCGGGATGGAGCAGGATGATCGAACCCAAGTAATGCAGCGTTTTAAAAAAGGGGCATTTCGCTATCTAATTGCTACCGATGTGGCAGCCCGGGGAATCGATGTTCATGAAATTTCTTTGGTGATCAATTATGATGTGCCGTGGGAAAAAGAAACTTATATTCATCGGATTGGACGGACTGGACGGAGAGGGACGATGGGAAAAGCGATCACCCTGGTTTCCGTAAAAGAAGGCCGTTTGTTTAGCGATATCGAAGCTTATACCGACAAAAAAATAATAGCAAGGGAATGTCCAACCGTAGCAGATGTAGCGGCCTTAAAATCAGCTTTTGTGGAAAAACTGTTAAAAAAACCGGCAACAAAAATTGATAAAGCACATGATTTAACAAAAGAAATTACTAAAATTCATATCAATGCCGGAAAAAAAACAAAAATGCGGCCCGTCGATATTGTTGGAACGCTATGTAATTTAGAGGGAATGACTGCGGCAGATATTGGTGTGATCACCATTTTGGATGTTTCGACCTTTGTTGAAATATTAAACAACAAAGGCCCACAGGTGCTAAAAGAACTGCAAACCCGCAACATAAAAGGACGACTAAGAAAGGTGACTCTGGCTGAAGACAAACCGGTAACTATTGCCAGAAAGAAACCGATTCGTCGTTTTTATTAACCGGTGAACGACAAATGGACTATCTGACTGCGATTACTCAATTTAAACCGAGTACGGCTCAGGAAGCGGCCGATCAAGAGACGATCCTGGCGTTTATCAAAAAGAATCCCGACGATGTGCTGCGAAGAGAAAATAAAATTGCCCATTTAACCAGTTCAGCCCTGATTTATAATACTTCAAAAGATAAACTATTAATGGTCTATCATAATATTTATAAATCATGGTCATGGACGGGTGGACATGCGGATGGTGATCGTGATTTATTTCAGGTGGCGATTAAAGAGGCCCAAGAAGAAACCGGATTAAAGCGTTTTGAAGCGAGCGATTCAAAAATTGTAGCGTTGGACATTTTGCCGGTTTTTGGACATCTCAAGAATGGCAAAGCCGTTTCGGCTCATTTGCATTTGTCGGTTGCTTATGTGTTTCAGGCGTCGGAGACAGAAACAGTGGCGATTAAACCGGACGAAAATAGTGGCGTTCAATGGATTCCCATTAGCGCTTTAGACGATTTTGTCAGTGAAACACATATGTTGGCGGTCTATCATAAGATTTTAGAAAAAATATTAAGTTAATGATTTATCAAAAAGGAGGGTTTTATGTCAATTGCAAAAGCCATTGAATTTTCGGCGAAGGCTCATGCTGGTTATTTTAGAAAGGGATCGAAGGTTCCTTATATTACACATCCATTTGAAGTTGCAAAAATTTTGGGGGAAGCAGTTGATCCAGAAGAAAATGAAGCCCTCATTTGTGCGGGACTCCTGCATGACACGGTCGAAGATACTGGGACAAGTTTAGAAACAATTCGACAGGAATTTGGTGAAACAGTTGCGAAGCTGGTGGCATCGGATTCCGAAAACAAGTCGCTTTCATGGGAGAAGCGCAAACAAAATACCATTGATTTTCTGAATAATGAGGCGACGCGAGAGATGTTAATGCTGGCTTGTGCCGATAAATTGGCCAATATCAGAAGCATCAAAGACGACTATCAAAAAATGGGCGAAAATGTCTGGGATATTTTTGTCCGTGGAAAAGAAAAACAAGCATGGTATTATAAAGGCGTTCTTGAGGCACTTAAGCCAATTGAAGAGTTAAAGATGTATCAGGAATTAAAACAACTAATTGAGGAGATTTTCGACTAAAAACGAAATGCCGACGAAGCAAAATAAAAACTCGGAAATGTGAGTTAAACAGAAATTAAGACCGTGTCATTTTTTGATAATAGCGATGCCATCACACTTTTTTGTTGGTAATGTATTTAACATAGAATTAACAATTCCTTTACCTCCTCAAAACCTTTTATCGTTTTTAATTTGGTAAGATAACCATGCAATCAACGAAAATTAAGGAAATTTAAGGAGAAAAAAATGTCAAAAAGTTTTAAAAAAGTGTTAGTGTCTTTATTAGTCAGTGCAGCTGTTTTATCACTGGCAGGTTGTGGGTCTTCAGGAGATAGCACCACTAAGACTGCAAGTGCAAAAATTTCGGGAGAAATTAATGGTGGTGGTTCAACATCCGTGCAAAAAGTTATTGACGCCGCTGGCTCAGAGTTTTCAGCGTTAAACCCCGATGTTAAGTTTACCTATAGCGGAACCGGATCTTCGGATGGGATTAAAGGGGCAACAGCGGGCACTTATTCATTTGGATGTGCATCACGAGACTTAAAAGCAGAAGAAAAAGCAAATTTAACGGAACTGGTATTTGCTTATGATGGAATCGCCGTTGTCGTGAATCCGGCCAACCCCGTTTCAAACTTAACCAAAGATCAAATTGCTAAAATTTACATGGGCGAAATCACCAACTGGAGTGAAGTTGGCGGCGCCGATGCTCCAATCGTGGTTGTTTCTCGTGAAGATGGATCAGGAACAAGAAGTGCGACTGAAGAATTGATTGGATTTGCCGAAAAACTGAAACCTGATGCAACCATTAAAGAAGGAAACGGAAATGTTCAGACCACGATCGCTGGAAATGAAAATTCAATTGGATATGTTTCACTAACTTTTGTTGATAAAACAGTTAAAGCCGTTGATGTTGATGGCGTAAAAGCGACAGTTGATAATGTTAAAAATAAAAGCTACGCGATTTCAAGACCATTCCTGGCACTTTATGATAAATCAAAAGTTGACGATGCAACACTGGCATTCTTAGACTTCCTGATGACTGACGATGGTCAGGCAATTGTCCAAAAAGAAGGTGCAATCACGGTTTAACTCTTAACTTGATCGAGGCGAGACTCCAGTTAACTGGAGTCTTGTTTTATTAAAATAATCCCATGACAGAAACAAGTAGCATGGGTATGAAAAGGAGCGTTTATTTTGCAGGCAATTAAACGTAAGAAACAAAAGGAAAAAATAATCGAGAACTTTTTCTTCATTTGTGCATTTGTAGCGGTAGCGAGTGTTTTGGCGATTACAGTTTTCGTTTTTTATAATGGGGTCAAGCCATTTATTTCTAATAGTTATTCACTTTTTGAATTTTTAACTGGTGTTGAATGGCGGCCCGGATCAAATTTGTATGGTATTTTTTATATGATTATGGGGTCCATTTATGCGACTGTAGGAGCAATTCTTATCGGTGTCCCGGTTGCAATCCTGACCGCTGTTTATATAGCTGAGATGGCTGGATCCACTTTTGGTAAAATCATTCGCTTTGCGGTTGAATTGCTGGCTGGAATCCCATCCGTTTTATATGGCGTTTTTGGATTAGGAATTATTGTTCCCTATGTGCTTAAAATATCACCAATGGCTCAGGGGGAATCATTATTGGCTACGATTTTAGTATTAGCAATTATGATTTTGCCAACCGTTGTAAGTATTTCGGAAACCTCGATTAGCGTTGTTCCAAAAGAATATCGCGAAGGTTCATATGCCTTGGGAGCATCAAAGATTCAAACGATCTTTAAGGTTGTTTTACCGGCGGCCCGATCGGGAATCATGACGGGTGTCATTTTGGGAATTGGTCGAGCAATTGGTGAAACGATGGCCGTTATGCTGGTTTGTGGGAATCCCATTGCCGGTATTCCCACCAGTATCTTTGATCAGATTCGTCCTCTTACCACAAATATCGCGTTGGAAATGGGTTATGCATCCGGAGTACATCAGGAACTCTTATATTCAACCGGGGTGGTATTGTTTGTTTTTATTATGATTATTAATTTTGTGGTTAATAAATTGGTTAAAGCAAAGGTGGGTAGCTGAGATGAGTCGAAGAGTAAGTGATCTTTTTGTAAAAGCGATTATTTATCTGGCTACAGGAATTACATTGAGCGTGTTGCTTTTTATTATCGGCTTTATATTTGTCAAAGGAATCGGTCTCGTTAATTGGGATTTTCTAAGCCGTGATTTTAACGATTCGGTGGCTTACGCATTTGTCGAGTCCAGTGATATTCCTCTAAGTATCGATCAAAATGCGCTAAACGATAAAACTCCCTATGACAAGCGTTATGAAACAGCTTTAACAGAATCAAGCTATGTCAAAAACATTGGCGCGGCGATAGCGCAAGTAGCGTTTAAAAATCATTCGACGGAAAAACAGCAGTTTGTCATCACGTATATTGAGGCTAATTCGCCGTTATTAAATGCGGTAGACTCAAACGGGACAAAGCTAAAGATCGGTACAGATTATGTCGTTGAAAGTATTAACGGTAATGATTTTACGGATATGTCTCTTGCGGATGTAGTTTCTACAATCGGAAATCAGTCCGGTAAATTGAAAATTAAAGTTGTCCAGCCTGGTGGCGGGATTAAATCAAACATCATAACAACCTTATACATGGTGTTGCTGTCACTGGTGATTGCCTTGCCTTTAGGCATTTTCGGAGCGATTTATTTAACCGAATATGCAAAACCGGGAAAAATGGTCAATTTAATTCGCTTTGCAGCAGAATGTCTGGCGGGGATTCCCTCGATCATTTTTGGTCTATTTGGGATGGCGTTCTTTGTTGTGGCTTTGAATTTTCAGATTTCCCTGATCTCCGGGAGTTTAACAGTTGCGATTATTCTATTACCGGTTATTATCAGAAGTACCGAAGAAGCTTTGAAAACAGTGCCGATGATATTTCGTGAGGGGTCGCTGGCATTAGGTGCGACGAAACTGCAAACTATTTTTAAGGTGGTTTTACCGTGTGCGGTGCCAGGGATTGCCACTGCGGTACTGCTCAGTATAGGACGGGTCGTTGGTGAATCGGCGGCATTGCTTTTAACCGCCGGTACCGCCGCGCAAATTCCGGGAACATTGTTTTCACCGGGCAGCACTCTGACCGTACAAGCTTATTATGTAGCCAAAGAAGAAGGTAATATTGAATTGGCTTGTGCGATTGGGATTGTTATAATTGTAATTGTTATTGTACTAAACATCTTGTCGCGGATCGCTTCGGACAAGTTGGATGTCTTTAACAAAAAATAAGGAGTAATATGGACAAGAAAATTAAGTTTAACACAAAAAACCTTGATTTGTTTTACGGGGATTTTCAAGCGCTTAAATCAATCAATATGGAAATATATGAAAAAGAAGTGACGGCCTTTATTGGGCCGTCCGGTTGTGGCAAGTCAACTTTTTTACGGTGTTTAAATCGAATGAATGATCTCATCGATTCGGTAAAAATAAAAGGAGAGATCTTATTCGATGGCAATGACATTAATGGCGATATCGATGTTATCAGTTTACGAACGCGAGTGGGAATGGTCTTTCAGAAACCCAATCCTTTTCCCATGAGTATTTATGAAAACATTGCTTATGGTCCGAAATGCCAGGGCATGAAAGATAAAACCGTGTTGGACACGCTGGTTAAGGAAAGTTTAGTTAAGGCAGCACTTTGGGATGAAGTAAAGGATCGTTTAAATAAGTCGGCACTTGGTCTTTCCGGCGGTCAGCAGCAACGTCTTTGTATTGCGCGAACCATTGCCATGAATCCTGAGGTAATTCTAATGGATGAACCAACTTCAGCGCTGGACCCCATAGCCACCGCTAAAATTGAAGATTTGATGTCGAGCTTGAAACAAGACTATACAATTATCATTGTCACACACTCAATGCAGCAGGCTGGTCGAATTTCTGATAAAACGGCTTTCTTTTTAATGGGTGAGGTGATCGAATTCAATGAAACCCCTGTCATTTTCACCAATCCAAATGATAAACGGACAGAGGATTACATCACAGGACGCTTTGGATGAGAAGGAGATAAATCATGCGAGTAGAATATAACGAAGAATTAAGAACGATTAAGGATGAGATCTTGTTGATGTCGGCAATAACCGAAAAAATGTTATCAGATTCAGTCTTGGCGCTTAAATCGAAAGATTGTGATTTAGCCAGATCAGTGATTGAGCGGGACGATTTGGTAGACGCCAAAGAAATTGAACTTCAGCTTATTGTGAGTCAGGTTATTGCGACTCAGGGGGCGGTTGCGACCGATTTAAGACGATTGGCGTCGACCTATAAAATAATCACAAATCTGGAACGGATCGCTGATTTAGCGGTGAATGTTTCAAAACGGGTTCTGGAATTATCAGATATTGTTTATATGAAGCGATTGGTGGATATTCCGCGGATGTGCGAGTTGGCCGAAAGATTATTAAAGTTGGCGATACAGGCATTTATTAACGAAGATATTGCCAAATTAAGAGAAATTGTTGATCTGGAAGATGAAATTGATGCGTTGAATATCCAGATTCATCACGATTGTTTGGCATATATGATGGACGATAGTAAAAATATTCATCAGGGATCGGTATTTATTTTTGTCGGCAGTTATCTAGAGCGAATTGGTGATCATGCTACGAATATTTTTGAGACGGTTTTTTATATTGTGACAGGAGATTATATTGATTTTAACGATTTGACTGAAGAAACGATCACTCAAGTTCTTGTGGAACAAAATTAAAAACGATCATTCTTAAATGAATATTTTTCGAAAAAGCCTGAAAATTTATTTCAGGCTTTTTGTGTGTTTTTTAACTCAGTAGGGGTAAGCATACTATGCAGAATTGATGCTGTCCATTTAGCTAAGTTAAGAGCAAAATTAGTTATATAAAAATCGATAAAAAAATGATTTTATAAGAAGTACTTTAAAAATTGAAGTATTTGTATGGATGAATCCTATGTTATAATAGATGGCGTTAGATCGCCGTAAATAATAATTATAAAACTAACTATTTTTTGATATAGATAAAGTCATATATAGAGAGGCAACCTAAAATGAAAGCAATTGAAAGACAAAATATTTTAATAGTTAGCAGAAGGTTAGATATATTTCGAGAATTAACAGACCAGTTAAAATTAAAATATGTTGTTTATTTTGCTATCGACGATCAAACTACACTTGAAGATACCATGACGATTCAACCGGATTTAGTTTTGATTGATGTCCAGTTACCGGAAAACAAGGGTTTCATTATTTGTAAACAACTTAAATTAAACGATAAAACTCAAGCGATCCCGGTAATCTTTATTGCAGATAGTTTTGAGATTGAAGAGCAAGTAAGAGCGTTAAATTTAGGAGCAATGGATTATTTGGCAAGACCGTTTAATGTCGAAGTTGAGATGATCAAGATTGATAATCAGATTCAATCGTATCAGGCGTTAAAAAAATTAAAATGTGAAGTTATTGAAGGCAATGAATTTAGTAAACACATACTGGAAAATGAAGAGCGCTTAAAAAGAATTATTAACATTTTACAGCATCCTTCGGAAACGATAAGGGAATTTCTGGATTATTCGATGAAACAAGCGATTGAGTTCACCGATAGTCAAGTTGGTTATATATATAATTATGATGAAAGTAATAAACAATTTATTCTGAACTCATGGTCAGAAACGGTAATGAAAGAATGTCAAGTTAAACAAAAACAGACAATCTATGAACTTGATAAAACCGGAATATGGGGAGAAGCAGTCCGACAGCGAGGTCCAATTATAGTAAATGATTTTAACGTTGAAAATCCCCTAAAAAAAGGCTATCCTCAAGGGCACGTTCACATGAATAATTTTTTAACGGTTCCGATTTTCAAAAACAAACAAATTGTTGGGGTTTTGGGATTAGCCAATAAAAAAACTGATTATGATGAAACCGATGTATTAAAAGTTACATTATTAATGGAAGCGATTTGGTCGGTTACTGATCGAAGAAAAGCTGAAGCGGCCTTATATGAAAGTAATTCACGTTATGATGAATTAGTAAAACGCATTCCTGTAGGGATTTATACCATGCATATGCAAGCCGATGGACGGATCAAGTACGATTATTGTAGCGAAAAATTTTACGAATTGTTGGGTTTGAATAAAGCAGAGACAAAAAATAATAGCGATGCTATTTTTAATAATATTTATAAGGAAGATCGAAATTCACTGATTATCTCGACTAATCAGGCGTTACAACAACAACAAAGCCAAAGATGGGAAGGGCGTTGTTGGTTTAAAGAAGAAATACATTGGATTCGGATTGAATCCGATCCCACAGAATTAAAGAATGGTGAAATTGTCTTTAATGGTGTTGTTTTTGATATTTCGCAGCAAAAACAGGCAAAAGAAAAATTACATCAGGCTTCAATACGATTGACTTTGGCGACAAAAGCCGGTCGTGTCGGGATTTTTGATTTTGATATCATTGAAAATATTATCTCGTTGGACGATCTGATGATCAAGCTGTATGGATTAGAAAGAGATCAATGTCAAATTGAGTATGAATCTTGGCGATCTTTTTTGCATCCACAAGATCGCGACCAGGTGGAAATGAAAATGAAAAAAGCCATCAAGACTGGAACGGGATTCGATACTGAGTTTCGCGTTATTTGGCCCGACGGTTCAATCCACTATATCCGGGCACAGGCGACCGTACAATGTGATCGTGCGGGCAAGGCGATTCGAATGATTGGTACAAATTGGGATATCACAGAGCTAAAAAAAGCATATCTTAAAACTTTGGAAACAAATAAACGTTTAGAAGATGAAATTATTGAACGCAAGCAAATTGAAGAGGCACTTCGAAACAGTGAGGAAAAACTAAAAATTATTATTGAAACATCGCCAGATGGCATTGTAATTTCGTCAATCGACGGCATCATTGAGTTTGCCACGTCAAAAAGTGTTTCAATGTGGGGGTATGACTCCTGTGATGAAATCGTTGGAAAAAATATCATGGAGTTCGTATCACAAAGCTATCATGCGAAAGCTAAAGAATTAATAGCTGAAATGTTAAATGGTCATCTTACTGGAGCGGCAGAATATTTAATGATCAAAAAAGATGGCAGTTTGTTTTACTGTGAAGCGAATGCGAATATTCTTCGCGATTCTGATAATAATCCTATCGGAGTATTATATATTGAGCGTGACATTACTGATCGAAAGCAATTGGAAGACGAACTTAAACAGCTTGCAATTAAGGATCAACTGACGGGAATTTTCAATCGTCGTAAGATTGATCAGGTACTCGATGAAGAGAAAGATCGAAACAATGAAAAATTAGCAATTATTATTGCCGATATTGACATGTTTAAATTAGTTAATGATCAATTTGGTCATTTGGTTGGGGATGCAGTATTAACAGATATCACAAGAATACTCGGAAAGGGAATTCGAAAAACCGATGTATTGGGCCGTTGGGGCGGTGAAGAATTTATGATTATCTGTCCCAATACTGATTTAGCGGGAGCAACATTGCTAGCTGAAAAATTACGGGAGATGGTAGCGAGTCATGAATTTGAATTAGTAGGAAAAAAAACATGTTCTTTTGGCGTCGCTCAGCTACGCCAAGACGAGTCCATTGATGCCATGTTAACGCGTTCTGATATGGCGTTGTATCGAGCTAAAAAACAGGGTCGTAATCGCGTGGAAACAGAGATTTTGGAGTAGAATATATGAAATAGAGAACAACAAGAGGTTAGATGCCCTCTTGTTGTTCTCTATTTCGTTGCTCAAATTCTTGCTCGCATTTTGCAATTGATGCGTTTAGTTTTTCGATATCAGTATCATATTCTTCCATTTGAATGGCTACTTTGCTACTGGAAACGTGGACTCCGGATTGCTTAAAAATAAAACTTCGTTCATTTTTGACATCTTCTAAATCTTCTTTTAAATTTGCCAGCTTGTTTTTAAGTTCAATATCGCTTAATTTGCTTAATTCATCCATTTTTAGCTCCTGTTATATATAAATGATTTAATGATTAAAATTATAACATAGACAATTTATGAAAGCAACGAATAAAAGGGGCTGAATCTGTAAAATCGGTTTGAGTATTAATTCTAAAAGTTAGGAATAATTTTGAAATGATTTGTTTAATTATGGAGATTATTTGAAATCTTTTATTTTGCTAGAACAGGAAAACAAAAATGTGATACAATACAGCAATAATGTAAATAATTGAAAAAACTCAAAAGTTGAGAAAGAACAGAGGATAATATGGAACGCATTCATGAAAGCAAAAATAAATTTTATATTGGTGCAAATGAAGATGAACCAATTGGTTTGTTAAATTACCATATGGAAAAAGACAATCTTGTTATCGAACATGTTTATGTGACAAAAGCACTTAGAGGACAGGGACTTGGTGTCAAACTGGTTGAAAGAGCGGTAGCATATGCACGCGAAAACAAACTGAAAATTATTTCGAATTGTTCCTATGCTGATAAAGTTCTGACCGAAAACGACACGTATCAAGATGTTCTTTAAATAAGATGTTCTTTTAAAGAGAATGATAAACTGGGTAAAAAGTCGTTATCGAGTAAATGATCGACAACAAAAAAACCGATGAATAAACAATTTAATGCTTCATCGGTTTTTTGATTAAAAGGCTTGACATGGTTGACTATTCTTCTTTTTCCCAATCATCAAAACCCTGCATAACCTTATCGTAGGTTTGTTGCGAGATATCGGGAAGTTTTCCGCCAAAAGCTTTTTTAGCACTTTCAAAACCTTCTATAAAGGCATTTTTCAGGGATTCAATTTTACTTTTATCGCCGCCAGACAGCGCTTTAGCAAAACCAATAATTCGTTCGGATGTTTTATTTACGCCAAAGTAGCCATTTTCCGAAATAGCGTCTTGAGCAGCAGCCTGTGTTTCGGAATCAACAATGATGTTGACATCTTTGCCCGCAGCCAGATCTTTTAGCACTTGATTGACTTTTTTTCCTTGTTTTTCAATCATGGCTTCGACCATTTTTTTGAATGACGCGTTATTTTGGGCAAAATCCTGTTTGATTTCGTCTATTTTTTTACGGTCAACAGTATAGGTTCCAACGTCTTTAGCGGGCGCAGTGCTAAGTTCAACCGAGTCAAGTTTTGGGACGACCGGTTGAATTTTATCGACAGCTTCGGAATCTGCTTTAACGTCGGCATTTTGGGCGACACCTTTCGACTGAATCGTTTGATTCAGTGCTTTGTGGGCATCAATTGCATTTGTATTCATAATAGCCTCCTTGTTAATATAAAAAAAGTTGGGTTCTTTATACAATATATCGGCAAAAGTCATCTAATAATGAGTTAAATTTGAATTAATCAAGATCTAAAAAAACGATTTAAGTTTCAATTAAATAATTTTTTAAATAACTTGTTTCACGGGGATAGGGTGGTAATTGATTGATCGGACTGGTTTATGATTAAGATCCGAGCGGGTTCTTTGGTTGTTTTTATAATAGCGATTTTATCCGGGGGAGGTTTAAGTTGATCAGCTGCTATTTTTTGAAGGTAAGTCGAAAAACAGTCGTTAATCAGAATGGTTTCATCAAATTCTTTACTGATATTCTCTGACCATCCGAATATTTTTTTTAGCCAGGTCTTGTTATTGATGGCGATGTTTTTAATCCATTTCACTTTTATAAACCTCCGATGTTGATGTGTTTAAATACTCGCAAAATGACCATGCGTTTTATGTTTAGATTTACAATGGCTTGATGCGTTTAGCTTTGGAGTGTGGTTTTAAATAGACTAATATTTAACTTGTATGCATTCGTTCTTGATATTATTATCGCCAGAATGATCAATTACTTTAGGTAAAAATAAAAACATCAACAGTTTGCTAAAAATATTAAAGGATTAAAAAATTTTAGTTAAGGACGGTTTAAATCGCTTGATACAAATTTGAAAATATTAATGAAAAAGGGTGGGATTTAATCCCCACCCTGATAAAATTTAATATTTATCCATGTCATCAAGTATTATTGTTGGTTCTGGTTGCGGTGAATTGTTTTTTTTTGGTGCTTTGACAGGGGTTGGTTTTTGAGTGGTGCTATTGCCTTCTGCTTTTATTTTAAAAGCATCGACCATATTTTTAAGCATTTCAGCTTGTCCTGAAAGTTCCTCACTGGCAGCTGCGCTTTCTTCAGCAGTAGCAGAGTTGGTTTGAACAACCTGAGAAACTTGTTCAATTCCTTGAGTAATTTGGGCGATTTCGGAGGCTTGATCATTGGAAGCCTGAGCAATGGTTCCGACTAATCCGGCGACCTTGTCAATCTGATTTAAAATTTCTTTGAGACTTTCAGCAGTATCATCAGCAATCTTGGTGCCAACGCTGACCTTTTCGATGGAACCTTCGATTAAGCCGGTGGTTTCTTTAGCAGCTTCGGCACTTCGGGCAGCCAGTGATCGAACTTCCTCAGCAACGACGGCAAAACCTTTGCCATGCTGACCAGCCCGAGCAGCTTCGACAGCTGCATTAAGCGCTAAAATATTTGTCTGGAAGGCAATGTCATCAATAACTTTGATGATTTTTGAGATATTATTGGAAGAGTCGTTGATGTCACCCATTGCCTCAATCATCGTGGCCATTTGAGTATTTCCTTTTTCAGCGTTACTACGAACATCTACGGATAATTCGTTGGCCTGGTTAGCGTTCATGGCATTACGCTTGGTTTCAGCAGCAACTTCTTCAATTGACGCGGTTAATTCCTGAATGGCGCTAGCCTGTTCGGTGGTACCTTGGGATAATGCTTGACCACCATCAGAAATTTGTTTGGCCCCCATGTCTACTTGACCGGCAGCGACATTAATTTCGTTCATCGTTTGGCTAAGGGTGCTGGTAATACCATTAAGGGCTAATTTGATGGCTTGGAAATCGCCCAGATAATCAGAAGTGATATGTTGATTAAGATTGCCTTCTCCCATTTCTTCAAGGGTGGAAGTAATTTCATCGACGTATTGCTTTAAGAAAGCAACCGTTTGGTTCATGCTATCTTTAATTATGGTATAGTCACCATTATAATTTCCCACCATTCCAGTTTCCAGGTTTCCTTGCGAGAGCTCATTTAAGGTGGCTGAAGCTTCCTGGATTGGTTTGACAACAGCATCGAGAGTCGCATTGACACCATCGACAATACGAGCGAAATCGCCATAATGGTGACTAATATCGGCTCTGGTATCCAATTGTCCATCAATTCCGGCTTGAGCCAGCATGATGGTATCACTAATCATATTGTTAATGGAGCTTTTTACAGCGGTTAAACTCTTAACGATTTCATTAAACTGGGCACTCACTTCAGCGGTATATTCATCGGCTTCACCAATTGCCATATCAAAGTCTAAATTTCCTTCGGACAAACGCATCAGGTTGCTTTCGAGTCGCTTCACTTCATTATTGGTATAATCTCTGACCCGGATAATCGGAGTTAAATCGGTAACAACTTCGACAAATCCGATATTTTCGCCTTTAGCATTTTTTAGATAGGCGGTATCTTGTTTGTTACTACGGCCGACCCACTCAAAATAACTGTCGCTTAAACCTTGATCGACTAGACGTCGGATACCACAGCCGTCGGTTCGGCAAATATCTGCATTAGCGTTGTAGCAATCCATTCCACAAGCTGAATCACGATCGTTGATAACGCCATTGGCAATCATTAAATCTTCAAATGGTTTATTCATAAACGTCCATTTCATATTATTATCGGTGACATGAATGGGAAATGGTACCGCATCAATGATCGCTTCATACCAAACCATTTTATCAACAACCGTGTCTAAGGTAGCATTGACACCCTCAAGAATTTCTTTGTAACCACCATTAAAGGCGTTAACGTCGCCGCGGGTATGCCATTCGCCAGCGATTGCGGCATTTGAAAGCATGGTTGCTTCAGTAATCAGGTTTCGGATCGTTTCGATGGTTAGTTTGAGCGCTGGTGCCAGTTCATCTTTGGAATCTCGTGGTTCAACATTGGCACTGACATTGCCATTGGAGATCTGGTTCATGGCACCAATGATATCGGTTTGGATATCGTCAGAGAAGGTATCCATCGATTGGGCCATTTCACCAATTTCGTCCTTACGATCCATATTAAGACGGATCGAAAAATGTCCTAAGCTCATTTCTTTGATCATTTGATTAGCAGCCCCTAATGGTTTACTGATAAGCGAACGAAGAATCAGCCCGAAAGCAATAGCTACAATAAAGGAGAGAGCAGTGACAATCTCCAGAATAGTTACAGCCGAATTTCCCTGCAGTGTAACCGCATCTTCCTTGACTTTGGCTTCATCCAATTTCATCGGCACAAGTTTATTAATTGTGTCCATTACTGTAGTTGCAGCCATCTCGTAAGATCCGGTATCAGCCATTAAAGCGAAAGCTTCAGCATCGCGGTTTTCCAGAGCCAGAGCTTTTACTTTTTTAAATTCCTCAGCTAAAACTTTTCGTGATGTAACGAGTTCATCATAGACTGCACGCATCTCAGGATCGACAATGGTTGTCTCAAAAGCGGCTGCGGCTTCATCGATTTCATTATTGCGGATCGTCACTTTATCGGCATTTGACTGGATTAATTCCTGACTATTCTCAATGATCATATCTCTTACGATCACGCGCATGCGCTGATAGGACGTAGAGATTTGGCCAACCTCGGCAATTGGTACGGTCATATTTTCGTATAATTCGGTATCTGAATCGTTAAGACTCTGAAGATTAATAATTCCTACAAGACCGACGATCCCCGTTATGAGCGCGAGAATGATGAAGCTCACCATTAATTTTGCCCCAATTTTCATATTGTACAACCATTTCATTTTGATACCCTCCCCATTTCAAGCATAAATTTTCCCTCTTCTGGGTACTGTCTACCCAAATAAAATAAACTATAACAGAATAATCGAATAAAATAATTTCTAAATAAAATTGTTAGATAATTAACGGACATACAGCTTGGTTAGCTTTTGTCAGCAAAACCAAAAGGATTATTTAAAAAATGATAAACTTCTTTTGCAAAAAGCATTTTGATCAATGATTTTTAGTTGAAAGTACTGACAAAAGGGGAGTAATTAGTATGGATCATCATCTAAAGAAATTTCCGGCAATACTGATTTTCCAGAAATAGGGGTTTTGGGCGTTGCCGCTGTGGTTCTTTCAAATGGCGCTTGGGTGATAGTTTTGACTTTAAAGGTATCGACCATTTCTTTTAGCATTTCCGCTTGACCAGATAGTTCTTCACTGGCGGCAGCGCTTTCTTCGGCGGTGGCCGAATTGGTCTGGACGACTTGGGAAACCTGTTCAATACCTTGGGTAATTTGGGCAATTTCGGAGGCTTGTTCATTCGAAGCCTGAGCGATGTCGCCAATCAGACCAGTAACTTTTTGGATCGCTTCAAGGATTTCTTTGAGACTAATAGCTGTTTCATCGGCAATTTTGGTGCCCATGTTCACTTTATCGATGGAACCTTCAATCAGACTGCTTGTTTCCTTGACGGCTTCGGCACTTTTGACGGCCAGATTTCGGACTTCTTGGGCGACAACAGCAAAACCTTTACCATGCGAACCGGCACGGGCCGCTTCGACAGCGGCATTCAAGGCCAGAATATTGGTCTGGAAGGCGATGTCATCAATGACTTTAATAATTTTGGAAATATTATTGGAAGACAAATTAATGTCATCCATAGCGGCAATCATTTTTGTCATTTGGGTATTGCCGGCTTCCGCATAGGTGCGAACTTCAAGGGCGCGTTCATTGGCATCATTGGCACGGCCAGCGTTTTTCTTTGTTTCAGTGGCAACCTCTTCAATGGAGGCGTTTAATTCTTGGATCGAGCTAGCCTGTTCGGTGGTGCCTTGGGCTAACGCCTGACCACTGTCGGAAATCTGTCTGGCACCGATGTCAACTTGTTCAGCAGCTACATCAATGTCTGTCATGGTAGCGCTGAGGTTGGTATTGATATCATTAAGGGCCGTTTTTATCGCTTGGAAATCACCTAAATATTCGGTAGTAATTTCATGATCCAAGTTGCCGCGGCCCATTTCTTCCAGCGTACTGGTTATTTCGATAACATAGCGATTTAAGAAGTCAATAGTTTGATTCAAGGCGTCTTTAATTTGCGTATGATCGCCACAATATTGACCTTCCATTTTCATACCAAGATTGCCCAGGGATAACTGGGTGAGTGTTGCAGAGGCTTCCTTAATCGGGGCAATAACAGCGTCCAGAGTTTGATTAAAGCCAATTACGATTTTACCAAATTCACCGGGGAATCGTGAGACATCGCCGCGGTTACTCAGATTACCTTCAACGGCTATATCAGCCATTTGTTTAGTTTCATTCACCAGCGCGATAATAGTCTGGATCATGCCGACCAAGGCCGGAATCAACGTATCGTTAGCGCTACGTTTGCCGATTTTAGAAAGTCCTTCCAGATCACTCATATCGCCATTGGCGACATGGCTTGCAATGGCGACAATACGATTTAATTGATCATGGACAGCATTGATGGAGTGGGCGATTTCAGAGTAAATGCCCAGATAATTAGTTGGCATTTTTTCAGAAAGATCATTTAACCGCATTTGACCAAGCACGCGGTTGCTTTCTTTAAGGGCCTCCAACCCGTCAATACAGGCATTGATACTATTTTTTAAAGTATTGAAGTCGCCATTATAGGTAGTTGTAATTTTTTCCGGGATTTGTCCTTTGCCGATGCGCTCGACATAATCGACAGCGACATTAAGAGGACCAACCACAGCGTCAAGGGTTTCATTGACACCAATGACAATATCTTTAAAGCCGCCATTGAAGGAATCAGCATCGCCCCGCGTGGAAAGTTCACCGGCAACACCAGCTTGGGCCAGTAGGGCTGTTTCGGCAATTAAACCACGAATCGATTCAATCGTTTTCTTAAGAGCCGGTTTGATTTCGTCGCGATCATCATTGACGTTAATGTCAACGGAGACATCGCCATTTGAGATCTGGTTCATGACTGCAATTACTTCAGTTTGCAGATTATCGGCAAAATTGTCCATCACCAGAGCCATCTCTCCGATTTCATCATTGCTATCCATGTTAAGGCGTGTGCTTAAGTGACCAAGGCCCATTTCTTTGATCATATGATTGACTAACTTAATGGGGCCGCTAATTCGTTTAGCAATGAAATAACAAAGGATTAGACTAAAAGCCAGAACAACAATAGAAATGAGAACACTGTTAAAGATGGCACCGGGAAGGGCAGCTAGAACTTCGGCGGAGTCAATGGTGAGAAGAACAGTCCAGTCCATTCCCGCCACTTTGGCAAAACCGAGGTAGTACTTCGTGTTATTCAGGGTATAGATAGTTGTTCCATAATCTTGCGCCAAGGCCAATGTTAAGGCGCTCCCCAGTCCTTTATAGTTCGGGTCGGTATCGGAGAGGGTAATGGGATTTATCTGATTGACAACATTATCTCGTTCGGGATGAGAAATAGCGGTACCGGTTGAATCAACAATGTAAGTATATCCGGTTTTGCCAAAGTTCATGTTGTCGGTGATATCGTTTAAAAACCAGGCATTAGCAACAGCAACCAGAACGCCGGTGATGGTATCGTTTTCATAAATGGGCACCGAATAGGCCATGATTAAGGCGCCGTTATCATCAGGATTGACACTAATGACGGGATTCAATGTACCGCGTTTACCAACGCTTGAGTCATGAAAATAATCTCGGGTGGTGATATCGACAATTTGTCCCCGATCGCCATAGCTATCCGAAAGGTAAAGGTTTCCATTGAGGTCAGCAACCCCAATTCGCAGGAATCGGTTTGAACTACGGACATCATTTTTAAGGATCGTCATTTTTTCATTCATCGGTATAGTGTTTGAGAAAATCTTATCCCGGGAGGCAATTCCCTCAAGATAAATATAATTTTGTTCGTTTCGGCTGCTGATAATTTCAGCTGAATTTTGAGCTTGTTTTTGCAACGATTTCTCAGCTTCTGTTACCACGGCTTTAGTTAGCGCCGTGACCGAAATATAGGTAAAAATTGCACAGATAATGAGAATCAACCCGGAAAAATAAACCATCAGTTTTGTTCGAATGCCTTTCATATACATCACCTCATTAGATAAATAAAATTTTATATTTATAATTTAAATTGTGTTTTAGGGTCAATTAAATCTTTTTTTATAGGATACTTACCTTTAGATTGAGGAACAATGGTCAATTTGGTTATCTTAAGGGATTATTTTAGATTAGATACCCTATAAAAAACTGAATATTCAGTCTGGCGGAGTATGAATAAAATAATCAGATAACATTATTCATTTTTAAAAATCAGAAAAATGTCAAAAGTTATATGGTAAAACTTAAGTTGAAGATGAAAAAAGAAATAGACATATTTTCAGCAATTTGGTAAGATGTGCATAATAGTAAAAATGGGAATTTATCGAAAATTGAGCCATCGCTCAAGATATTTATTCGGCCGGGCATTTTTGATGCTTAAGTTAAAATTAGAGGAGGATAAAATGGCAATTTTTGAACGTCTTGGAGATCTATTAAAAGCTAATGTTAACGACCTGTTGGACAAGGCAGAAGATCCGGAAAAAATGGTAAAACAGATTATCATTGATATGGAAGCACAGGTCAATAGTGCGACGCAGGCTCTTGGTGCGGCGATGGGCAGTGAAAAACAGGCGTTAAAGCAATTGGAATCGGCAAAAGCAGCGTCAGAAGACTGGAGCAAAAAAGCAAAAACGGCATTGTTAGCGGGGAATGAAGAATTAGCTAAAAAAGCATTGGCTCAAAAAACCAGCGTGGATGGAGATTTAGTCCAATTTCAGGCGGCCTATGATTCGATGAGCATGCAAGTTGGTCAGTTGAAAGATCAGGTGCGGCAGTTGAAATCCAAACTTGAAGAAGCACGGATGAAGCAGAATATGCTGATTGCCCGTTCCAAAATGGCTGATGCCCAAAAAAATGTCAGCACTTCTTTAAATAGTACCGACAGTAGCAGTGCCTTTACAAAATTGGATAAAATGGAGCAAAAAGTTAATGCTAAGGAAGCGGAAGCGCAAGCCTTTACAGAAATGGCGGGAGAAAATACCAGTCTTGACGATGAGTTTGAAGCGTTAGAGAAACAGACGGCAGTTGATGACGAACTTGCTAAACTAAAAGCTGAGTTGGGAATAAGCTAAAACAATGGCTATTATTATTGGATTATTAATTATCATTGCAGGAATTTTTTATGCTGTTTATGTTTATCGTAAAAATACCAATAAAGTACAGGAAATTCAGTTTCAACAAACAACCTGTATTAAAGATGTTTTGGACATTGTTGGCGACCTATCCAGTTTAGATGAAAATTATCGACATTATAGCGAGGTAAAAGGTCAATTGCATAGTGTTTCAGGTAATGTTGAAGCACCATTTTCACAGCGTCCGGTAGCTTATTATGAAAATGAAGTTTATTCGGTTCATGAAGAAACGCGAACAGAACGTGATGATAAAGGTAACACCCGAACCGTTACTGATAAAGTCGAGACGTCTTTATCCAGTGAAAAAAGCCCGGTGGAAGTTTATTTGTCAGATAGTAGCTCAGACGAAAAAGTTTACATCGATTTGGCTAGTTTTGGTAATGATGTTGATTTAATGCCGGGATGTAATCGGATGGAATCAAAAGATTCGGATTGGGTGAGAAATAACTTTAATTTCAGTGTAAATCAAAATAGAGGTTCACGTTTTTTAGGTTATCGTTTTTTTGAAGAAATTTTACCGGAAGACCAACCGATGTATATTTTGGGAGAGATTCACAAACGCGGGAATCGACTTTATGTCGGCCGCTCGGTAGCTGCCAAAAAACCATCACATGTGACCTATAAATCCGAAGACGAGTTGTTGGATGATATCAAAAAAGAAAAACTCGTTGCCATTGGGATCGGTGTGGCTGGTGTTGTTGTTGGAATTGCGGTCATGTTTTTATTTTAGCAGCGAATATAACAAAACCCAACGAGAATTGATTGTTGGGTTTTGTTTTTTGAAGGAAGTTTTCAATGCAATATTTAGTTTTGAGGTTGCCAATTTTTACAGACATCCAACCACATAACACTATTGGAGTATTTTTCTAATTCTTCAACAGTTAATTCAATGGCACTGTTGCTACTGCCACAGGCAGGGAAAACGGTCTTGAAGCGCTTGAGCGAATGATCCAGATAAACGCTCACATCATCATTAACGGCAAAAGGGCAGACACCGCCAACCCCATGTCCAACAAGACGATCAACCTCATCAGCGGCAAGCATCTTAGCTTTTGCGTTAAAATGCGATTTAAATTTGGCATTGTCAATTTTGGCATCGCCAGCGGTTACGATTAAGATACATTGATCACCCAATTTAAACGATAACGTTTTGGCGATCCTTTCGGGTTCACAGCCTAATGCTTGAGCGGCCAGTTCAACCGTTGCCGAAGATGTTTCGAATTCCTGAATTTGCGAATCAATATTCAATTGTTTAAAATAAGCTCGAACTTTTTCAATTGCCATGTTTTTATGCTCCTATTCTTCTGAAAATCAGTGGTGAAATTGGTGTTTGTCCAATTTTAACATGAAGAAGAATTTTGATCAAATGACAAATAAAAAAACAATGTACCTCGGATCGACACATTGCTTTTTTATATTAGGAATGAAAAGAAAAAGGGGAGAGATGTTTATCTCTTGATTAATATACTAAGTCTAAAACCTTTAGTGAAGCTTGAAATTCAGTTAGGTTTAAGAAAAATTCTAAAGGTGATTTAAACCTAACTTATTATAATAGTTGATAATAAGTTGTTTTAAGGATATAATTAAAAAAATTGAAGGTAATGAAATTAAGGACCTTAGTATAATTCCAATTCTCCCAAAATGGATTCAAAGGTAAATCGTTTGCGAATAAGCGATCGATCAAAAAAATAAAATCTGAAAGAGGTATATGAATGAAATTCAAACGAATACTTGTTTTTCTCCTGACATTGGCACTCATTGGAAGTTCATGCCCCCTAGGTGTTTTGGCAGAAAATCAATCGATGGTGATTCAAAGTCTGGATCAAGTGGCCGAACTGGAAAATAGCTCATCCGTTGATGATCAAATCATTGTTATTTATAAAGATCAGGCCAATATTGGAAATCTGTCTTTAACGGCTCAGGAAATTAAAGGTGGCGAAACCTTAACGGATCAGGTGGACATTATTCAAGTAACTGACGCTGCGAATGTCGATGATATGGTCACGGAACTTTCGGCTAATCCGAATGTCTTAGTGGCCGAAAAAAATAGCTATATCCAAACGTCAGCGCTTCCAAACGACCCGGAATTATCGTCGGAATGGCAGTTTGAACGGATTGGTGCGGATAAAACCTGGAATGCCGTAGATAACCCGCAAACCGTTGTGGTTGCGGTGATTGATACGGGTGTAAATACCGAGCACCCTGATCTGGACGGAAATCTTGTGACGGGATATGATTTTGTTAACGGAACCACTAATATGGTTGATTTAGCCGGGCATGGAACGATGGTTAGCGGTTGTATTGCCGCTGTTGCCAATAATAGTATTGGGATTGCCGGGGTCACCGGAACTGCCAATATCAAAGTTGCACCATACCGGGTTGGCGGGTTAGTTGATAACGATAAAAATTTAGATGTCGGCTATATTTGTGCCGCTTTGTATGCAGCAGCAGAGCGACCTGAAGTAAGAGTCATTAATATGAGTTTTGGCGGATACATGGTTTCATCAGCTTTGCGAACGGCGATCGAAAATGCGGCCAGCGCTGGAAAAGTTTTGGTGGCAGCAGCGGGAAATGAAGGTGCAAACGCGGATTATAGTGGGGAGCTAGCAGTTCCGGCATCGTATAATAATGTTATTTCAGTAGGGGCAACAGACAATACCAATAAAGTGGCATATTTTTCGCAACACAATAGTTTGGTTGATTTATGTGCACCAGGTCAAAAAATTTATACGACGAACCATGATGGTGGATATGAAGCGGTATCGGGGACGTCTTTTGCCAGTCCAATTACGGCGGGGGCTTGTGCGGTATTGATTGCAGCGGATCCCACCCTTGACAGCATGATAGTAGAAAATAAATTAGAAGCGACGGCATTGGATTTTGGAACCACGGGAAGAGATGATTATTATGGTTATGGGATGATTCAATTGGATGCCGCGCTGGCGACGGTGACACCAACTGTTCCACTAACAATTAACAGTTTTACCGTCGATAAGCCGACGGATCAATCGGTCGGAACCCTTCTTACTTTGGATGCAGTGGCCAGTGGTGGAACGGGCGATTATCGGTATGGTTTTTATTATGATTTAAATGGCGAGACCACTACCATTCAAGATTACAGCTCGGCTAGTAGTGCCTCTTTTACGCCGTTAACCCCAGGAATTTATACTTTGTCAGTTGAAGTGATTGATGAAAGTAATAATCTTGTAAAAAAATCGATCGTTAATTATGTCGTAAAAGAAGTTACCGCATCCATTAACTACCGTACTCATGTACAAAATGAAGGCTGGCAAAATGTTGTGGCAGATGGAACAGTCAGTGGAACAGTCGGCCAGTCACTGCGACTGGAAGCGATTGAAATAAATACGGATGCTCCCGCATATGATTTGGGTGTCAAGTATAAAACACATGTACAAAATATTGGATGGCAGGATGATGTCGTTAATGGTGCCTTAAGTGGGACATCGGGGCAGTCGCTCCGTCTTGAAGCCATCAAAATTGAATTGACTGGTGAAGATGCCAAGTTATTTGATGTTTATTATCAAGTTCATGCCCAAAATGTTGGCTGGATGGGATGGACTAAAAATGGAGACCCTTCTGGGACAGCCGGTTTTGGTTATCGATTGGAAGGCATCAGGATTCAAATTCTACCGAAAGGCAGTCAAGCGCCAGGTTCAATTGAAAATGCTTATTTAGAAAATTAATGAAACGTAAATAATGATAAAAATGATTAATAAATTTAAGCAGTATCCCCTTTGATCATCAAAGGGGATTTTTTTGTACTTGTAATGACGAGGGCGCTTTATTTGGAATCGCTACGAGTTATTTATTAAAAATACATTTAATTATAATTATGAAGGGTATATAATAGGCGTTAAAGAAGCCTTGAAAATGTAATTTTGATAATTCGTGCTAAAAGAATAATGGAGGCAGCGATGGGTAAATCAAATGCAAAAAGTCTGACTTTAATGCGTGTTAAAATAATAGTATTGATTCTTTTTTTAGTGGGGATAATATGCATTTTTTATGTGATTGCTGCTGCTCAGGTTAAGAGTTCAAATACCGATTCGCGAGAAAATATTTTAATTATCCATTCTTACAATCAGGGATTTTCTTGGACAGATGAACTGCATCGTGGGATTATAGAACAGCTTCCAGATAGTCAATATAATATTTATACAGAATATTTGGACGCATATCGCGAAAATCCGCTGAATCAAAATAAAATTGAAACCATTAAGAGTTATGCAACGAAGAACATCGATTATATTGTCGTGACTGATAATACGGCTTTTGATCTTATTTTAACGCTGAAAAAGGATTTTTTTCCGAATCCACCGGTGTTATTTGCCGGAGTAAACGGTGGAATACCTCCGAATATGGTGTTTGATGATGTCAAAGGAATTCTTCAAAACATTGACTATCGAGAGTTTTTATTGTGGTTAAATACCACAATGCCGCAAATTAAAGATCTGTTGGTTTGCGGAGCGGATACTGCAACAACAAAGGGGACCTATGCCCAGATTATCAAAGCGTATGAAGATTTAAACCCCATGAATCTTAACTTTACAATCCATTTAGTCACAATTGACGATTATTCTGAACAAACGAATGAGATAAAAGCGTATGATAAAAACGTGACAGCGCTTTATTCAGCAGGCTCTTTTGGGGTGCTGAACCATTGACCAATATACGGATATGTTATCCTCCAATACAAATATGCCAACATTTTATGGGGTCTCAACATCAATTACGAATCAGGTTATTGGCGGTTTTGTGATCTCACCGCATCAACATGGAGCGATCCTGGGTAAGGAAATACTTGAACTTTCGGCGGGTCGTGACATCACCACATTGTCGATAATCGAAAAACCGGTTGAAGCGCGAATCTTTAATTATTATGGGATGAAAGCGTTTAATATTTCAGTGTCCGATTTACCACCAAATAGTAAGATTATTAATAATCCTAAAAACAATTATACGCTGACACATAATCAGGTTATCCTTATTATAACCATGATTTTATTATTGATGGTGATCATATCGGGGTTATTAATCATTATAAAAATTCGCAGAAAAGCGAATTTATCTTTATCAAAAGCAAATGATGATTTATATAAAAATAAAATTGAGCTTGAAGAAAAAGGAACAAAACTAATTGAAAGTCAGATCGCGTTGACAAAAAATTACGACTTGCTAGTAGCAGCTAACGAAAAAATATCTAACTTGGTGAATTATAATCAGGTCATAGGTATTTATACAGAAATACGATTTATTGACCTGCTAAAAACGAATTTTGCGCCAGATAAAGAGATTACATTTTTTAATATTACGATTACAAATTTAAATGAATTAACTTACAGTCATGGAAAAGAAATTTATGAAGCAATTCTTAAACGGATTGCTGACTTTTTAAATAGGCTTATTGCAGAAAACGATTTAATTGGCTTAGCTGGAAATAATGATTTTTTAATTGCCACAGAAGGCATTTATGAAGTGGACTCCGACCTGGTTAAGGAAATTATACGATTCTTTGAACGCCCATTTGTTTTAAATTTGATTACGGTGATAATAAAATACAAAATTGGAATCGCTTATCATCCGTTGCAATCGAGTTCATATACAGAATTGTTGTATCATAGTCGATTGGCGATTATGCCAGAGATTAATAATGAGCTCTCGAATGTGGCCGTTTTTAAACACACAACAATCGAAAAAATCATACACGAAAACTGTATTAGAACAGAAATTGAAACGGCAATGGAAGAACAAGCGCTGATGCTTTATTATCAACCCAAATATGGAATAGATGGGGTTACAATGGTTGGTTTGGAGGCTTTAATTCGCTGGAATTACAAAGATGGGACAATCAAAACGCCTGCCTATTTTATCGATGTCGCGGAGCAGTCAGGTCAAATTATCAATATCGGTTTTTATGTGATTGAACAAGTTTGTGAAACAATCATCAAGTATGATTTGATAACCAGAAAAATTCCTGTTGCGATCAATCTATCGGGTCAGCATTTTGCCAGCAAAGATATTTTGTATAAATTAAAAGACGTCATCGAGCGCTATCGAATACCGCAAATTTTATTAGAAATCGAAATTACTGAAACCGCTTTGATTGCTAATAAAGAAATTGGTGCTGCAATTTTGACTGAATTAAGAAATTTTGGATTTACTATCACACTTGATGATTTTGGAACGGGTTATTCGTCGATTAGTTATATCAAGTGTTTGCCAATTGATAAGATCAAAATTGATCAGTCATTTACGCGGCGACTGGATGATTTAAAGTCACGCAACTTGTTAAAAGGAATTATCAAAATGGCCCATGAGCTGTCTTTTGAAGTCACTGTTGAAGGCGTGGAAACCGAAGCACAATATGAAATCATTAAAACCTTTAAACCGGATGAACTTCAGGGCTATTTATTTAAGCGGCCGTGTCCAATCGAAGAATTATTTGAGAAGAACTAAGGGAAACTAATCCTAATTCAGAGAACTGTCATGATGATTTTAAAATTTAAGTAATAGGGAGAGAAGGCAATGATTAAAAAACTTTTAGAAAAACTTAGTCAATTGGTGGAAGCTTTGTCGCGGTATCCGCTAACCGTTATTTTCTTAGTAGCGGCGGCAATTATTAATGCGATGTCGATCAATCAGAATGTAGACTATTCAAAATGGTTATTAACTTTTTTGATGGGAGGATTTTTGGGGATGACGCTTCAGGTTTTTTGGGAGCGTTTTTTTAATACCCGATTATCCTGGTTTTTGACGATGGGAATGGCATTGATTCTGACGTTAGGTTACTTTCTTTTGATCGAAAATAAGACGACTATCGGAGTGGAAATTGAGGTACGCACGGGGGTGATTTTGCTAATCTTATTGGTAGCTTATATTTGGGTGCCTGTGATCAAAAGCGAGCTCACTTTCAATGAAAGCTTTATGGCTTCGTTTAAAGCGTTTTTTATGACAGCACTTTTTGCAGGCGTACTTTTTTTAGGATGTGTAGTGATTATTACCGCGATCGATCAGCTTCTTTGGGCGGTTTCAGATAAGGCATTTATACATACTCTTAATGTGATCGGTTTTCTGTTTGCACCCGTTTATTTTTTATCGCTGGGGCCTGTTTATCCGGGAGCTTCGGACAAAAACCGATCGTCAGAAAAATTGAAGCATAACCGAAAAAAGTTAGAAAATGCTTGTTCATGTCCTAAATTTCTAGAGATTCTTATTTCTTATATTTTGATTCCTTTAATTTTTATGTATACAGTCATTTTGATTGTTTATATTATCAAAAATATCACTGGAAGTTTTTGGACCGATAATTTGTTGGAACCGATGTTGATAGGATTTGCCGTAACAGTTATTTTAATTTATATTCTGGCCAGTAATTTCGAAAACAAATTTGCAGTTTGGTTTAGAAAAGTTTTTCCCAAGCTGTTAATACCGATTGTTTTGTTTCAAATTGCGGCATCCGTTTTAAAAATTCAGGATACCGGAATCACGTATAGCCGTTATTATGTAATTATTTTTGGCATTTTTGCGGCAATTTCTGGAGTTGTTATGAGTGTTAATGGGGTCCGTAAAAACGGAATTATTGCGGCAGTGCTGATTGGCATTTTGCTGTTTTCCTTAATCCCACCGGTGGATGCATTTACGATCAGTCGAACGAATCAGATTGATCGATTAACGAATGTTCTTGGGCGCAATGGAATGTTACAAACCGGGGATGTTGTAGTAGCAAATACATCGTTATCTGAAACGGACCAGAAAATTATTGCCGATACGGTAGATTATCTGGTTATGATGGAGTATTCAAAAAATATCCCTTATTTGGGTGAGCAATTTGATATGTATAATGATTTTTATAATACCTTTGGATTTTATTATGATGAGAAGAGTAATAGTTTAAAGGATTCGGTTTTTCTGAATTTGGATAGACAAGAACCGATTGACATTTCCAATTATGATACACTCATTGAGATCGATTTTTATGAACAGGATCAAAAGGTCGAGTCAGATATTAGCTATTTTAAGATAAATGGAAAAAAATACGCACTTTCCTGGGATAAAACCGCTGACTTTAAAATCCTAAAATTAACTGATGAAATAAATCAGGATCTGATTCAGATCAATATGAAAGAAGTATTTGATTATTATAATACTGTTACAATTGAAAATAGTCAGTTAGATCAAACTGCTTTAACCGCTAATGAGGCGACATTTATTAAAGAGAACAACGAAGTGGCGATTGCTTTAGTGGCAAAAAATTTAAATATTGAAAAGTCAGCTCAGGGCAATGGAGGTAATGGTAGCTTTTATGTTTTAATCAAAATTCGCTAATGTCGATAATTTTCAGGTATATAGCCTAATCAGATTGGTGCGAATTGCTTCAATTAAATAGATTGCGAAGACGAAACGCACAGAGATATGCAAGTATCCAAAGCCTGGAAAAAGGGCGAATAGCATATTAACTACGTATAATAAAAATCTGAATAAAGTAAAGTATTGGATATATACTAACATTTTACGATATCGTAAAATGTTAAATACATTTAAAAAAAGTAATTGACGCTCCTTTGCAATAATGCTATACTATACCCGTACAAGATATCTTTAGATAGGGCGATGAAAATGTATAGCAAAATTCAAAAGATATTTTGATGTAATATACTTTTAATGTGAGTAACAGGATTATTGGTATAACTATATCAAATAAAAATGATTTAATAGAGTTTTTATTTATTTAAAATCTTTTTATTGCTTAGGAGGATATCGATAATTTTATTAAGTTATTATCTTTGCAAATGATGGAAACGTTTTATCAAGGAGATAAAATGATTATTTTTAATTATATTAATACAATTTTATTTTGCTATGAAATTATAAAAAAGTAGTAATTTCGTAAAAAATATGAGCAGTGCAAAGTCAGTTTACAACTGATCAAATAAAATTTACCTGGAGGTAAAAAATGATAATTATTGGAGAAAAAATTAACGGTGCAATTCCCTCGACTGCAAAAGCAATTGCAGCTAAAGATGGCGAATTCATCAAAAATTTGGCCAAGATTCAAACGGAAGCTGGTGTTGATTATATTGATGTCTGTGCCTCAGTTGATGATGACATCGAACTGGAAACAATGAAATGGTTAATCGATCTGGTTCAGGAAGTTACGGATACCCCGATTGCCGTGGATAGCCCTAATGTGTACACTTGTATTGAAGCAATGAAGTACTGTAACAAACCAGGTTTGTTTAATTCTGTTTCACTTGAAGGCGATAAGGTTGATGCGGCCTTTAAAGTGATTGCTGATACAAAATGGGAATGTGTGGCACTGCTTAACAGCGACAAAGGCATTCCTAAAACGGCTAAAGACCGTCTTGATGTATTTGCCGATCTAATGGCAAAAGTGAATGAATACGGCATCGCTCCTTCCCGCATGCACATTGATCCCCTGGTTGAAATGCTTTGTACCTCGGAAGACGGCATTGCAATGGTTGTCGAAGTTATTAAAAGCATTAAAGAACAATACCCGACCATTCATGTCACCGGCGCAGTCAGCAATATTTCGTTTAATTTGCCAGCACGAAAAATGGTAAACATGGGCTTTACTGTTCTGGCTATGAATGCTGGTTTGGACAGCGCGATTCTTGACCCGACAAATGGTGATTTAATGGGTATCATCTTCGCAACTGAAGCGTTGCTTGGAGAAGATGACTTCTGTATGGAATATATCGGCGCATATCGCGAAGGGATTTTTGGTCAAAAAAAATAAGTCCCGATGCTATATCAGAAGAAACAAAAATATCAATAGGCAAAATATTTTCAACGGGTACACACAAACCCGATTGATGATGGTAATTTGCTCAATTAATAAGCCTTTTTAACAGTCTAACAGATTGTTAAATCATAAAATTTAATAAATTGAATTGGAGAAAAGACATGTCAAAAATTGAAGAAGTAAAAGCAAAAGTAGAAATTGGTAAAACTAAACTGATTCCGGGATTAGTACAGGAAGCCTTAGACGAAGGTAGTTCAGCAGCTGATATCCTTCAAGCAATGGTTGATTCAATGAGTGTTGTTGGCGAAAAATTCTCTTCCGGAGAAATTTTTGTTCCGGAAATGTTAATTGCAGCCAAAGCAATGTCAAAAGGCGTTGATGTTTTACGACCACTTTTAGCTGGAGATACTTCAGCATCTTTAGGAACCTGTATTATCGGAACTGTCGCCGGCGATTTACATGATATCGGTAAAAACCTGGTTTCGATGATGATCGAAAGTGCTGGCTTCACGATGGTTGATCTTGGGGTAGATGTTCCTGCTGAACGATTTGTTGAAGCTGCAAAAGAAAACGAAAACGTTACCTTGATTGCCTGCTCAGGTCTGTTGACGACAACAATGCCTGCTCTTAAAGAAGCCGTACAAACGATTAAAGCCAGTGATTTAGATGTTAAAGTGATCGTTGGTGGTGCACCGGTTACACCAGAATACGCAACCGAAATTGGGGCTGATGGATTTGCTCCCGATGCTGGTAGTGCCGCAGTTAAAGCTAAAGAACTGGTTGCATAAAAATTATAAATGTTTTAAATTCAAAGGAGACCGTAAATGTTAACAAAAAGACAGAATTTAATCGAAACCATGAAAGGCGGAAATCCAGATCGGTTTGTGAATCAATATGAATTTATGAATCTGATTATGGAAGCGCCACTTGGTGAAATGGTTGGACCGGGACAAACAATTAAAAATGGCTGGGGAATTACTTTTAGCTGGCCGGCTGATCAATTAGGAGGATTCCCGGTTCATGATGATGAACATAAGGTATTAAAAGACATTACTGACTGGAAGAATCAGGTTAAAGCACCAGCCGTTGAAACTTCGGATGAAGCCTGGGCGGCCGCAATTGCTCATGCCAATTCAGTTGATCGTAACGAAGAATACGTAACGGCGTTTGTGGCACCGGGGATTTTTGAAATGACACATCATTTGATGAGTATGGAAGACGCTCTGATGGCACTTTATGAAGAACCTGAAGATATGCATGATCTGATTGATTATCTGGTTGAATATGAACTGGCTTATGCCAAAGAATTGATCAACCGTATTCATCCAGATTGTATTTTTCATCATGATGACTGGGGTAGCCAACGTTCATCATTTGTTTCTCCAGAAATGTTTGAAGAATTCTTTTTACCGGCCTATAAAAAAATTTACGGTTTCTACAAAGAAAATGGCGTCGAATTAATTGTTCATCATAGTGACTCATATGGCGTTAACCTTGTTCCATTCATGATCGAAATGGGAATTGATATTTGGCAGGGCGTAATGACAACTAACAATATACCAGAACTTATCGAAAAATATGGTAAGCAAATCACGTTTATGGGTGGTATTGATAGTGGGGTAGTTGATTTCCCCAATTGGACACCAGAAATTGTTGCCGAATATACTGAAAAAGCTTGTCAAGAAGGTGGCAAATTATATTTCATTCCGAACTTAACGCAAGGCTTGAATTTTAGTTCATTCCCAGGTGTTTACGAAGAAACAAGCAAGGTAATTGACCGATTAAGTAAGGAAATGTTTTAACGATTAATCAAATAACGCAAAGATCGACATTTAAATAATCATGATATAAAAAGAGCGATTCTGGCTTTAACCCAAGGGGTAAATGCCGAGATCGCTCTTTTTGCGTTTGCTTATATTAAGTTTCGGTTTTATTTTTTACAGTATCAATTAATAGTGACAGGGTAGTTTTTATAAAATCAGTTTCGTTTATATTCAAAAATTTCAAATACGATTCGCCAGAAAGTGAGAGCATATAGAAAAAACCGGTCAAGCTAAAGATGAAAGAACCCATTAATTGCTGAGCGTCGAGATCACTTCGCAAACTACCATCTGTTTTTCCTAATTCAAACATTTGGTTGATGGCCGCAAACATAACTTTATTATGGCGATAGAATTTCTTTTGATAAGGAAGTTCAATATCGATATGATGTGATCTGACGTGTCCGATTTTGCCCATTAAGAACAATACGCTCGTTTCTTTGATATAAAAGTCATAAAAAGCAGCACAGGAAAGTTCAACTTTTGCTAGTCCGGTTCTGCCTTTATTGCTGGCAGCAATAATCTCATCCCAGAGTTTATGATAGCCATTAAGCAGCACTGCAAAAAAAAGATCATCTTTGTTGATAAAATATTTATACAGGGTCCGCTTGGTCAGGTGAGTCGCTTCGGCCAGGTCGTTCATGGTTGTTGCTTCAAAGCCAGATAAAGAAAATAAACGATCAGCGGATTCGATGATGAAAGCTTCTTTTTTTAGTTTGTCCTGGTCGCGGGAGGATAAAGTTTCCATTAATTGTTTCCTTTCTATTGACATAAAAGTATACTGACGGTATACTTTTATGTATAACGGCGGTATACTTTATTCTAGTGCTTGGAATACATAATGTCAAGATGGAGGAAAAATTGATGAATATTTGGGTAACGGTTTTGGGCGTGATAGGGTTTTTTATCAGTCTGATACTGATGGAATTTAGCAATCTGGGAGTCCGGGGTATTCAGCAATACGACCCTGGTTTTAGACTGCTGGACATGCGTTTCAGATATGATGCCAACACCATGTATCAGACCTTTGACCAAATTGGAAGGCTGGGACAAAAATCCTACCAACACTATTTGTTTTTAGATTACGGTTTTATTGTATGTTTTCTGATTGTTATGCTGGCCTTGTCGTTTTGGGTTACGACAGATCCGCGGCAACGCAATATCCTAATCGCTTTGGCCAGTGCCCGGGCATTGTGCGACATCCTGGAAAATACGTTGCTGATCGGGTTAATCAATAGCTATCCGCAACAACAGATGTTCTTGGCTACAGTCTGCTCATGGATGACCACGATCAAGTTTGTTTTTATGTTTTTATGGGCAGGGATGTTTGTTTTTAGTTGGGGTGCACATTTTATTAAATAATCAGGAATGGTCAATGGGGTCGCTCACACCCATATTTAGTTTCGCGAGTAAATAGCGCTTTTTATATTTAATTCGAGCATATTTGCTAATTTTATTAATCATAAGAGGATTAACGACCCCGCCGATGACACCGACGAGGGGCAATCCCTGGATAAATTTGGCGGTCAGCAGTGTATTGGATAAAAGATCAGAAGTTTCTTTCATAATGCGATCCAAATCAATGTCGGATTGGGTTTGGGTATCAATAGTCTGGCCTAAATCTTCGATTACTTGATCATAAGCTTTTCGTTGGTCATTTTTGGTCATCACGGCGCAGATGAGAAAAAAGCATATATGCTTTTTCTTCATCGGAAGTATAAAAATAGCCATAGGACAAAGCAATCTCATTGATGGTTTTGATGATGACACCGAGAAACAACGGAATATCGGGGAGTCCAATCCCCAATAAACCCAGAACACCACCTTCAACCGCGGCAATGGATTCGTTGATGGTTTTAGAATGTTTAGATGACCGGTCTAACTTTTTTAGATGTTTTTTATTCAGGTGTTTTTCAATCGCATAATTATTTAAATCATATTCCATTTCGATCGTTTCTTTATGATAGGTTTTTTCAATAATGGGATTACCTTTTTCAAAGACTAAATGAAAGCCCATATAGAAAGCTTTATCAAGTGTTGTTTGCAATTTTTCCGGTATTTTGGTTTGGATTTTATTGACCATCGGGGTAATATTAGATTTTAGAAAAGGGTGATCGTCCTGGTTTAAAAACTTCTGCTCGTGTTTTTCAAGAATTATCAATTGTTTGATTAGGATCAGGTCTTTTTTCATTTCGCAGCTCCAATCGGTTGAGACAAGATTAAGATCTTATTTTAGCATGCTTTCTTTAATAAACACTGGAGAAAAGCTCAGTTGCGTTTCTTAATTGGAAATTGGATCTCCGTTAACCAGTCTGCGGTGGAATCTTTATTCCAGATCCCATCAATGTAAGATTCCCGAGGGTTGTCGATAATCTCATAACCATTATCTTCAACCCATTTTAGAATCGCGTTATAGGCTTTGGGGAAACCCTCATAAGGGCCCTTATGAAGTACACAGGCGGCATTTTCCACGCGTTCGATGACTTTGAACGTCACCATCTCTGAATCCGCTTTTATTTCGGTGACCGCTTCACAGATTTCTACATCGACATCTGTTTCGCGGTATTCGCCATCATGATAAATATTAAAGCAATATTCAGGAACGGCGCAGATACAACCGAGTCGTTCCATTTCGGCCCCCATGGGGGGAATAATATCAAAAAGTGCGTCATATCCGGGAATGATGGTGCGCATTGATGCTACAATAACTTGAGGCAGTTCCTTGAGAATGACATGGTATCCGCCAGCTTCTTCATCATTTTTAAGCAGATAAGATTCCACCTGAGAGAGTCGCAGGGTTTCAGTGGCTATTTTTTTAATGATCTCCAATCTTTTTTTCTGGAGTAATTCTTTTTCCGGAACGCCGCCCTGAACCTGCTTGATTTCATCCAAGCTGAAGCCCATTTCCCGGAGAGCCAGAATTTGGTGGAGGATAGGTAGCTGAGCAGAAGTATAATAGCGGTATCCGGTAAATTTTTCAATAAAAGCCGGCGGCAGAAGACCGATATCGTCATAGTGACGGAGGGTTTTAATCGTGACTCGATTCATTTTTGAAAATAGTCCAATTTTATAATAACTGGTAATTTCTTGGCGTTCGCAATGATCGGTTTCGTTCATAATAAATTCCTTTCTTATTCCCAGCGGAAAAATCGCATTGATAAAATAACACCGATTGCCAGTGATCCGAATAAAATAATTAATGGCAGCAGCAGATTTGTTTCTAGCCCCAGGCTTATTGATTTCAAAAGTTTAATCCCTTGAGTAAGGGGAAGAAAACTGGCCATTGTTTGAAGTGGTCTGGGAAAGAGTTCAAAGGGAATGGTAGCACCAGATAAAAATAACATCGGAAAATAAACAATGCTGCAGACGACGTTAGCAGTTTTGACGGTTCGACATAGGCTGGCGATGAGTAGTCCGAGGCTATACATGGAAACCATGACTAGTAGAAAAGATCCCATAAATAAGAGCGTCGATCCGATTATTTCATAACCGAAAAAAAGGGTTGCGACTATATAAATCAGTAGTGCCGAAATGCTTGATAATAGCATATTGATAACCGCATGGACCCATAATAACATAATGGGGCTCACCGGAGTTACAAAAAAATGTTTGAGAATTTTTTTATCTCGATAGTCGGCGATGGTCAAGGGGATACCCATAAAAGCCGTAGCACAGATTCCCACCGTGACCAAAGCCCCAAAAGAGCTTTGAATCATGGAATAACCGGCATCGTTGGGAGCAGGGGTTTGCCCGGCAATCAGGCCGATTAAGATCATAATTCCAATTGGCATAAAAACTCCGAAAAAGATGCTGTCAATACAGCGTAAGGACAAAACACCTTCAATCTTTAGTAAGGTTAAAAATTTTTTCATAACGTGATTTCCTCCTTCATGACCCAAAGATAGGCTTCTTCCAAGCGTTGATAAGGGCTTTTTTTAATTAGTTCAGGAACCGTATCAGTGATTAGTTCATGTCCCCGGTTGATGATGCAAACCCGGTCACACAACACCTCTACCTCATCCATGTAATGAGAGGTAAGAAAAAGGGTTAGTCCCTGTTTTTTTAAGCGGGTTAAAACCTGCCAGACCTCCCGTCTGGCCTCAGTATCCAGTCCGGTTGTCAGTTCATCGAGAAAGAGGACCTCAGGCTGAGGGATTAGTGCCAGCAGTACTGATAGCTTTTGCTTTTCGCCTCCCGAGAGTTTTGCTACTGGGTGCTTGAGGTACTGGTTCAGCTTAAATTGCGACAGCAAGTCATGATAATCGGCCGGGGAGCGATAAAGAGCAGATATTTCGGTACAGATTTCACCGACCCGAATATTGCCCTGATAGCTCGAGGCTTGTAGTTGCACCCCCACTCGCTCAAAAAGTCGCTTTCTGTCATTGGTGGGATCAACGCCGAGAACACGAACCGATCCGATCTCAAATGATTTAAGACCAAGAATACAGTCAATGGTGGTTGATTTCCCGGCTCCATTTGGTCCTAACAAACCAAATACTTCACCTTTTTTAACGGTGAGATTTAAATTATTGACCGCAACCCGGTTGCCATAATACTTCGTTAAGTTCTTAACTTCGATGCAGTTTTCCATTTTTTCCTCCAGTCATTTTTTATTACAATTTGAAGTATAAATGCTCCGGCACGGGGAGAGTCAAGGGCAGGATGGGATGTTTTTTGAAGAATAGCGGAAATAGTTTTTGTGCGCCCGTGCGGAGATATAATTAATTGACAAAGTAAAAGTTATGGCATATACTATTTATACCGAACGGTCAGTATAAGTAATAAATAACAATGGCTTTTGAATACGAAATGGGAGGGAATCGTATGGCAACAATTACAACTAAAAAAGAAAGCAAAAAAGAAGTGATTTTAGAAAATGCAAAACAATTGTTTTCAGAAAAAGGTTACGATGGGACCAGCATGGATCAAATCGCCTTACAAACGGGAGTGCCAAAATCACTCATTTATTATCATTTTAAATCGAAAGAAACACTTCTAAATGAAATTGTATTTAAATTTTTTGATGAATATGATCAACTACTGAGAGTTGGTGGCGTTGATTGTCAAGAAAGACTAAATAACTATTTGGATTATCTGGAGAAAAACAGTGATTTTTTGCGCATCATCTTGGCGGAATCCCTAAAAAAGGGGAATAAAAGCGTTCCTGTTTTTAAGGTGCTCGAACCGTTGATGACTTATCAGGGGGAAATTGCGGGCGCTCCAGAGCTTGCTGATGATAAAAAAAGTCAGTTCAGATGGATCGCTGAATTTTTTACCAGTATAATGCCGAGTGTTCTTTTTGCTTGTTATGAGGAGCAGTGGTGCAATTATTTTGATGTTGATAAAAAACAGGTGAAAGAAAATTTTATCGCCGCGTATAATCAAACGCATGGCGAATACCATCAGAAACAATTAAAAGGAGCCGTGAAAAATGATAAAAATAATAACTTTGACTTGTAATAATGCCAATTGTTACGTCATCAAGACGGAATCATCAATCGTGATGATTGATTCCGGTCATCCTGGTGACGCCGACATGATTGAAAAAAAGTTAGCGGATGAAGGCGTAATACCCGCAGAAATTAAGCTGCTAATTTTGACTCATGGGCATATGGATCATACCGGGACAGCGGAGTATTTCAAAAATAAATATCAAACGTCGATTGCCATGAACCCGATCGATTGTACGATTTTAGAAATCAAAAGTCGGGGTCTGATGGGAGCCGTTATTAAATATTTATCTGAAAAAGAGTTGCATCAATCATTAAGAATTCAGCCCGATATTCATTTGGTTCATGGTCAAAGACTGGATCAATTTGGTTTGCCAGCTCAGATTATTGCGCTGCCCGGGCATACAAGAGGATCGCTTGGAATTTTGCTTGATGATGGTAACTTGTTTGCTGGGGACATGTTTATGAACTTTTTAAAACCTAGTCTCGCTCATATTTATGAAAATGAAGAGGCGCTTAAGAAAAGTTGGGAAGGGTTAAAAACTTACCCCATTACAACAGTTTATGTAGGGCATGGAAAACCTTTTGCATTTGGGAAAATGAGGTAGGTAACGGTTAAATTACCTGTTATGTGAGTAGCGTATTTTTTGAGATGTTCAGTTTCAATTTAAAGACGAAAATTATAAAGGCCATAAACCATAAAAGCACTCCATTCAGAGTGCTTTTATGGTTTATTTTTGTTTAATTGTTGTTGCTTTCAAAAGCGCGTAAGGTTGAGCCTGGGGCCGGAGAATTAGCCGGAACAACGATAATTTCGATCGCTTCGAGACGATAACCGAAACCTTCGGTTCCAGAGTTGTCACCGTTTTTAGCCCAGTCCAACCAACCGATGTTTTGAGCATGGACGCGGTAATAAACATCATAACGGTTAGCATCGGTACCCGTTAATCGGATTTGAATGGCTTCTAGGCGGAGACCTTGATTCAAGGTACCGCTCATTTCAGGGCCTGATTTCCAACCCTGCCAGCCAAAATTCTGGACATGCGTTCGATATTCGATCCCCAAATCAAGACCTTTGTTGTTAACCGAAATTTGAATTGCTTCCAGTCGTTTAGATTCGCCCGAGGTGCCACTTAATTCACCATTTGATTGCCATTGTTGCCAGCCAATATCCTGAACATGGGTATGATAAGAACAGGTGATTTTTTTCTGAGCGACAACACTTAAAGGGAAACAAGATGTATTTCCTGCGCCATCATAGGCATAGACATGAACGATATAGGTGCCCATTTCATTTTTATGGTCCCGATACAAAACCCGGTAAGAAGCAGTGCCATTATTAATTGAGGCTGGATGCCAGATCAAGTCATCCTGATCCTTGTATTCTGTCCAAGTAGGGAAAAGGACTGACGCAACGCCGGAGTTGTCATCAGCAACCTGACAGGTTACGGTAAAACCCTCATCATCCATATCCGTGATTTGTGCGTTTGTAATAACGGGTGGGGTGGTGTCGGATGGAACGGGATTTTCACCAGGATTTTCGCCGGGGTTTTCGCCGGGATTATCATTATCAAATTCACCCAGATAAATATAGCCCTGAAATCCACCGACAGAAAACGAGTCTTCTGAACCGGCGTTAAAAGTGGAGGTTTTAAAGAATGGTCCACTCCAAGCTGATTCGGAAATCGTAACTTTTGAGCCTTCAATTTTTTCAACAACAGCAACATGTCCACATTCACTGCCATCCCAGCAGATAATTGCGCCAACTTTGGGGGTGGTTCCATATGAATAGGCACCACTATTTATGTTGTAATCCCAAAATTCATTGGCGTTGCCGTTACTTAAGTTAGGTTTACTGCCCAGAATTTCATAGGCCCGCCCCCAGGCGTAGGCCGTACAGTTAGGCATCCCATATCCGCCCAGATAAAAAATGTTTTTAGCAAAATAACAGTCATTATCGGAGGTTGGAGCGTCAAGCCGCGGCGTGAATATTGACGACGTACTTAAGGTTTCGTTACGATAAGCTTCATCAGGAAACCCCGGATCGGGGACAACATCACCGGGAAGCATCTCGCGGGTTTCGATAGATGGTTGAGTATTCGCTATACCTAAGGATTCACTACTGTCGTTTTTTTCTTCAGCTGATACTGAAGCCGAAAAAACGCCTAGGGCTAGAATCAAAACAATACATAAAACAGTTCCTCGGTAAAATTTCATTTTCATTGATCCTCCCACGATCTCGTTTATTTATTTGGTAGATTAAATTAATAATTATCTTATAACGGAAATAAAAGCCGTTCAGTTGATCGTTCAAAAGTTTGAGAATGTTTTCTCCGTTACAATTCGTTACGTAAATTTTACACCTTAAAGGTATATTTTGCAATAATTAACTTTAAAAGTATTGAAGTTTATTTTATTATGGGTGTAATCAACAATAATAAAAAGTTCTGATAGGGGATGATGTGTCGAAATACATTATCAGAATATCACTTACTTCGCGGCAGCTAATAGACACAAAAGTTATACAAACGTTTACAATTTAGCTATTTACTTATGATAGAAAGGTGATATAATATAACTAAATCAAAGATTAACTTGATATCTTTTCAATTTGAAATGATGACGATCATTAAAAAGTAAACATACGTAAAACTCGCCTATAAAAATGATATTATTCGAACAGTTTGAATTGATTTGGAATGAATTGTTTTTAGGTAGTGGAAAAATTTGGATGAAAAAACAGATTATTTCGAAATTCAGAATGGTTGAAGCCTCAAACTAATCAAACAAGGATAGTCAAAGATCATTGGTTATCAAGAAAAAAAATTCGGTGAAAATGATGACAAGATGACAATAAGATTCATGAATGATAAGAAATGAGTTAAAGCAGAGCTAATCTGAAGAGTAAGAGATTTCCAGAAGTTAACAGTGTTTGCATTGAGAAGAATACAAAGAAGATTTTTGATAAAATCCACAAAAGGAGTCCAAACGGATGACAACAGAGATTTTAGGCTAGGCCGATTTTGCAAATCAAATGTAAAATCGGCTTTAGTCTTTTTTTGAACGATTAATTAATGATTGCACCTTTACCTATAAAAAGTTATAATGAAATTTAATTGTAAAATAAATAATCCGTTGAGACAGCAGTTCATAATTGTTGAAAACTCATGGACATACAATGCAATTATGCACACTAAAATATCGGAGGGAATTTATTTGTCAAGAGGAAACTTAGAAAATCTTTTAAAGGTTCCAGAAGTGGAATCCTTTTTAAAAAATAGGGTTATTGAAAAGAAGGAATTATTTTTAGGCATCCGGAATGAAAGTATCATCATTTATTACTGGGGAAAAAATATGATGGAGTTAGCATATCAAGAAGGTCAGAAATGCACTGTTAAAATCAGTAAATTTTTTATTGATCGAACTGCCTTTTGTGGCCTGAAATTTACCCAGAAATCGGACCTGATGATTTTTCCATTTAATCAGGAATTCGTACAGGCATTTGTTGAATCCTATTTAGAACTCAAGGAAAATGTAGAAAATGCTCTTATCGAAAGCGCCCCGATTGAAGCAAAAGCGGGGCCATTGGGACAAAAATACCAGGGGATCATTGCTGGCAATAACAACGCTAACATCGACTCAGACTGGTATTGTGTGGATTTGAACTATTCGCCGGAAGGGTCACCATTAGGAAGAATTGATATGGTGGCTATTTCTAAACAAAAACAAAATGGACAGCATCGCATGGTTTTGCTCTCATGTAAATATTCATGGCAGGCGTACAAATCGGGATATCGCAAAAATCTTTACAATAATAAAAAGAATAAAGGTTATTATATAGAAGCTAATGGACTTAAAACGAAAGCTAATGCGAAGGGTGATCAGCATCGCCGCCGATTTGGTTGTAAATATGATGAAAAAAAACAACAGATTGTATCCTATGAATTTGGTTCGGGCATCATTGGTGACTTTCACAACTACTCTCAGCTTATTTTTACCGATAATGGCAAACTGCTTGAAGGGTTAAAAGCAGAATGCTTTGATATTTTAAAGGCCAAAAAAAGTTTAGGCTGTTTTGAAACAAACGATAAAATTGGAGCTGAATTGCTGTTGCTTTTGGCGGGGACCAAAGAAGCTTTCGTTGAAGCTATTGATGATATGCCGGAATGTGTTTTTTTGACTGTTGGCTGTGAAGACGCGACTGAAAAAGCTAAACAGGCGATGGCGTCTTATCTGCGTCCGGGACCAATTAGTACCGCCGATGTATTAAGTATTGCTTCGGATAAATGGGTGCTTTGCTATAATAACGGCAAGGGCAAAAGTCGTGCTGTGGCCCGGGACCTTAGTCTGACTGAAGCTTTTCCGGTCGCATTTGAAGAACGGATTCGGTACTTGTTTACGAGAAAAATCGCCCTGGAAAATTTAAATATCATTGATCATCCGGAGGCATGTAATGCGGATGAGTTAAAAATAAAAATATTTGAATAAACGTTAATAGTTGATTGGTGAATTGAATTAATACCTGAAATACCTGATGGGCCTAAAATCATCAGGTTTTTTTTAGTTTATAATGATCTATTTAGAAACAGATGGATGAAACTGAAATGAAATTAGTATCTAGATTATCATGCGAAGAAAAAATTATAAAACAACAGTAGGGTAAGCGAGTTGTTAAAAACTTAAATAAAACTTAAAAAAAGCAAAGCAACAAGATTCGCTAAATCGGATTAAAATGGCTTTATATAGCGGTTCTGACCAAGAATAATTTTTTAAATAAACGTTTACAAAAAATCTCTTTACATATTAAGAAAAGGTGTTATAATATAACTAAATCAAAGATCTACTGATCATTTAAAAGTAAATAAGAATCAACTAGCCGATAATATAAAAGAAATAATCTGAATCAACTTAAAAAATTGAAGAAGATTTAAATCGATTTGATTATCGACAAGGAAAGAATTTGTTAACTAACAAATTTATTCGAAATTAGGAAACGAAGGTAAACTCACAGCGAATTAAATGAACGATGAATGAAAAGTATCGACGAAAAATAGAAAATTTCATGTGGCTTCAGAAAAGCCGAATCCGATAGAAAATTGGAAAAGAGAAGATGTTCTTGAATCAAAAGTATTAAGTAACGAGTCTAGTAAATAATGATCCAGTGAGAATAAAACAAATCGAATCTTAACGAAAAAATATTCCAAATAAGTTGATCGAGTTTATGTAAAAATGAAAAAAAGATTTTTGGTAAAAAAAATCATAGGAGGATTCCAAACGGATGACTACAGAGATTTTGGACTAAGCCGGTTCTACAGGTAAAAATGTGGAATCGGCTATAGTCTTTTTTTGCGCTTTTATTTCTAGGAAGATAATAAACCGTAGCGAATTACGATCGTTTCGGAGCGCTTAAAAATGATACGACTCGCTGCATTTTTGGATGGTAAGTTTATTTTCAGGTTGTGATTCTCTAAAAAAACTAAATATTTTGATAGATTAGCCGATTACATAAATAGTGAATCTTACAAGCTTGCAATCATAAGTCAAAATTTTGAGAAGGAGATGCCATGATTAATTTACCAGAAACCACTAATGTATACCGACAGATGCCGAAAGAATTGTTTTACAAATATCTAAATGATGAGATTACATTAAAAAAGACATTTATTGATGAAATCGAAAGCATCACCTGGATCAATACCCTCTCGGTGGAGACCGTGTCAATTCAAAAAGGAACGCAGTTGAGCGCGATCGCAATCGTTGAGATTGTTTTAAAACGCCAGGCGATCAACCCTAATATTATTGAATTTATTAATAGAGAAACTGAGCAATTTACAATTTTTATTATGCGTTACGAGGAATGGGGCCAATTGTGGTGCCAAGAACTACAAACGTTAAAGACACGGACTGATTTTGCTAATCATCGAAATTATTTTCAGAGTAGTTGGATGCTAATTGATGATTTAACGCTAACACTAGAAGGATGGAATTTTGATCAAATTTATGAAAGCTTTTTTTATCAAATTACAGGAAAATCGATGCACTTTCAAATTGACAGCAACGCTGATAATGAAAATGAAGAATTAAAAAATCTCGAAAATTATATCAAGAAACTTAACGTACAAATGAAAAATGAACTCAAATTTAGTAAACAGTTTGAGTTAGCTACGGAGCTTAAAAATGCCAATGCTAAAATGGATAGAATCAAGTTGACGGCTTTAAATGAGATTTCGCAACCTGCTATCGCTGAATCACAACAAGAATCAGTAGAAAATCTGCGTTCTTTTTTTCCAAATGTATTTTTAAAATTGCAAGATGGAGCGGGAACACGTTTAAGCTATACATTATTATAAAATCGATGTTTTAGCGATAATGATAATAGCCGGATCTGGTTAAATCGCAGAACAGATTGAGATAATGGGAGTAACAATGTTAAAGAGAATAAAGAATATAAAAGGAATTGGAAAACGCTTAGGAGACATCAATTTATTGCTTAATGCTGAAGGTTTTTATCTGCCCTGGAATGAAAGTCAAAGCGCACTTTTTTTCGGTAATTTGAAAAATGAAGTGACGCGTGCTGACTGGAATGATGAAAAGGGAAACAAAATCCGTTTGATTTTTACACCGCAGAAGTTTAATGACCGGATTGAAGACTCGACACTTAATGTGATTGAAGTTGAATATTATACGATTGAACAAATTGTCGAACAGATCAGACGACAGTTACGTAATTCAGAAGAATAAGTATTAAACCTGAAGTTCCGGCAATTTTGCCGGGACTTCAGACTGTCAAAAAAGATAACCTAGTACCGACAATTGTTCGATCATGTTGTGTGCCTCAAGGCGAACAGTTGCAGCGAAAAGGCTATCTCCAGCCAAAAATTTAATTGCAACTGTCCGAATTGCGTGCATACAACAGATTAACAATTGGTCGGTACGGTTGTTTATTGACAACTTCAAGTCTCGGTAATTTTGCCGGGACTTTTTTAAGGGCACCAAGTTAGATTTACAATTTAAGTATTTCGATGGATGAGACAGACTCATAACAGCTGAAATGAAAATTGACAATGGGAAAAAATAATGCTAACATAACGGTGTTATCTATGATCGATATTAGGAGCCACAGAAAAAATGCGAAATGAAACAGAAACACGGGAACGATTATTAAAAGTTGCGAAGGCCGAATTCTTAGAACTCGGTTATGAAAAAGCGTCCATTCGAAAAATCTGTAAAAAAGCGGGCGTTACAACGGGAGCGTTGTATTTCTTTTTTAAAGATAAAAATGATTTGTTTGCCGATTTAGTTAAAAAAGTTGCGGTTGAAGTAAAAAAAGTCATTGTTCATCATACCCAAAGTGAGCAGGTGCTTTATCTAAATGAAAAAGTTACCCAACAAATGATAATGACTGATGGGATTGAGCAAGGGCGCGAATTTGTTATCTACATGTATGAGCATAAAGATGAGTTTATACTGCTTCTAAATAAATCGAATGGATCAAGTTATGAAAATTTTTATGATGAACTCGTTGATTTAATGGAAGAAAATACTTGTCTGCTGTTAGATTATATTGGGATTGGTGATAAAAAAAAGAAAGCGCTTAGCCGGTATACGATGCACTGGTTAGCACATTTAGAAACGTCGTCGTTTGCACAACTTTTGACACATGACTTAACTTTAGAAGAAGCATTTCTTCAAGCCGATATGATTGCAAAATTCTTATCAGGTGGATGGCTGAGCGTATTAGGAGATGGCATCGCAATAAAATAATATTAATAAGATTGAATTTAAAAACGGAATTCAATTTTATTTTGAATATAACATAGCAGTGTTATGTTGAAGCAGTGGATTGATAATTGCTCAATAATGTAGATGAGTAATTTTGAAAAAGTGATTAAATAGGTAATAAAATGGGTGGCCTTAAAAATCGAAGACCAGACTAAGTGTCCAGTTGTAATTTCTTGAATTGAGTGTATAGAGGAGAAAAGATGTTTATTGAAGTAAATGATATTAAAAAAAGTTACGGCCAAGGTGGCAGTTATACACAAGTGCTTAAAGGTGTTTCCACCAGAATAAAAAAGGGTCAGGTCTGCGCGATTTTAGGCCCAAGCGGATCGGGAAAATCGACATTACTCAATACCATCGGTGGGTTAGATACCATCGATAGTGGCAGTGTGAGGATCGGTGGCGTTGAAATTACTCAGTTAAATGCAAAAGAGTTATCGCTATATCGGCGAAATTATCTGGGGTTTATTTTTCAGTTTTATAATCTTGTGCCAAATCTAACGGTTAAAGAAAATATTCAGGTTTGCGAATATCTGACCCAAACACCATTGGATATGAATGAACTACTGGAAACCTTGGGCTTAACGGAGCATCAGAAAAAATTTCCTTCTCAATTGTCGGGAGGGCAACAACAACGCTGTGCTATTGCCAGAGCATTGATAAAAAACCCGGAGCTGTTATTATGTGATGAACCAACCGGTGCGCTCGACTATCAGGCTTCGCGCGAGATTCTTATGTTGATTGAGAAAATTAATAAGCGATATGGTACAACGTTGATTATTGTTACACATAATACTGCGATTAAAGAGATGGTTGATCGGGTAATAAAAATCAAAGACGGTCGAATCTGTGAGGATTACGTTAATACGGTAATAAAACCGGCCAGTCAATTGGAATGGTAGGTTGGCAATGATTTTAAATAAACGGATTTTTCGCGAACTAAAAGAGAATTGGGTAAGATATGGAGCATTGGCGGTGTTAATCATTTTTTCGATCGGATTGGTCGTTAGCATGGCTGGCGCCACAGATGTTGTTAATGAGACCATTGATACTAATAATAAAGAAAATCACTTGGAAGATGGAGCGTTTTCGGTTTATGTTCCGTTAACCGAAAATCAGATCGTCGAACTTGAAAAGATCGGGGCTAAAACGGAAGCCACTTTCTATGTGGATTTAATGGGGCCGGAAAAATCGACGCTGCGGCTATTTAAAAACCGTGATAATATCAATACCATTGCGCTTGAAGAGGGCAGATTGGCCGAGCAAATCGGTGAAATTGTGTTGGAAAAACATTATGCCGAAAAGCATGGCATTCAGGTGGGACAGTCCCTCGCGGTGGGTCAAAAAAACTATTTGGTAACCGGAATCGGAACAGTGCCGGATTATTCCAATGTTGTTCAAAATGTCTCCGATGTATTGGCGGATTTGAAACAATTCAGTATCGGGTTTGTCGCCGAAACGGAATTTAATCAGTTGATCGAAAAAGAACTCAATGTTGAATATAATTATAGTTATCAGTTAGAAGGAGCATTGACCGATACAGAACTTAAAGAAAAATTGCTTGATCTTGATTTTGATAAAAGCAAGGTGACGAATAAGTATATGAAAGAGATCATCAATACCATTGAAAAAGGTAAAAATGATTTGTCAAATGGGGTTAATGATTTAGCGGAGGGAACACAAACGCTGGCAAGTGGGACCAGCTCCGTTAAAAAAGGAACCGATGAATTGACCGATGGAGCAACTCGTTTAGCGGATGGAGCTAACCAATTAAGTTCAGGGTTAAAAGCATTAACAGCTTCTAATGCGACTTTAAATAAAGCGGCTGATGATGTTTTTCAGGGGATGATTGCGCAGGTAAACAGTGAACTTAAAAAAATGGGGATAACGATCACCGTAACCGGCGATAATTATGAATCAACGATTGAGACCTTAATGCAATCCGGTGACGGTGCAGAGACAAATTCAGTGGCAGCTCTGAACACGATGAAAACACAACTGGATAGTTACAAAACTTTTAAAGCGGGTCTAAAAGCTTATACGACTGGTGTTGAATCGGCTTATTCGGGGTCCGCAGAACTGTCAACGGGAGTGGATCAGCTATATCAAGGTGGCGTGTCTTTAGCGAAGGGGATGGATACCTTAAGTAGCGGTGCCGTGGCGTTAAACAGCGGAATGGGCGAATTTAAGAACCAGGTAACTAATTTTATTAATGAAAATATGGATTATCAATATGTTAATCTGATCACTTTTTTAGAAGCTGATAATAATCAACGGATTACAAGTTGTAAAAGCGATGCTGCGATTAATAAAAACTCCGCTTTAATTGCCGGGATTATTGTGATTACGTTAATGGCCTATATGATTTCAGTATTTGTCATTCACACCATCGATAAAGAAAGTGCGGTTATTGGGGCTTTATATTCAATGGGGTATGTAAAAAAAGAATTGCGGAGACATTTTATGATCCTGCCACTGCTCGTTGTTACAGTTGCGGCAATGATAGGGACAGGTTTGGGATTTTTGCTGATCGGGGAAAATATTAAAGAAAATGTTGCTTATTATTCTTACCCGACTTATACCATGATTTTTCCACCATACCTTTTGGTTTATGGGATTTTAATACCAATATTGATCGCTTTAATGGTAAACTATTTGGTGATCAATAATAAATTATCAATGGCACCGCTTAAACTGCTCAGACGAGAAAAGAAACAACATCAATTGACAACACTTGATTTAAAAGAGATGGACTTTATTAATCGCTATCGGATTCGTCAATTGATGCGAGAGATTCGGGTCAACATCACGTTGTTTTGGGGATTGTTTATCGCCATTTTATTGATGGTTTTTGGATTTAGCATCGATGGTAGTATTAATACTTACGTGAATCGTGTGGCAACGGACGTTGAATATAATTATCTTTATTTGCTAAAATATCCGATGGAAGTGGCCCCTGCTGACGCTACAAAAGCTTATGCCGAGTCTTTAGCGGCAAAGCTCTATTTGACCGGGGGAACGATGGATGTTACTATTATGGGGATTGATAATCAAAATCCTTATTTTGATTTTTCAGTGGATGGTCAAAAAAATGACGTGGTTATTTCGGATTCCGTGGCGAACAAGTTTGGTTATCGAGTCGGGGATGTGATTACGTTATCGGACAATCTCAAAGATCAAAATTACAATTTTACGGTCAAAAAAGTTGTCAATTACGCGAGTGGTCTTTATCTTTTTATGGACATTCAAGATATGCGTGATTTGTTTGGACAAGAAGAAGATTATTATAATACCCTTATGTCGGATCATGAATTGGATATTGAAACGGGACGGATTGCCACAGTCATAACAGTCGATAAAATGGTTGATGCAGCCAGACAAATGTTCACGATGATGTATGGGTTGGTGGTTACAATTCTGGGAGCTTCAATACTACTTTTTGTAATTGTGATGTATTTATTACTGAAAATGATGATTGATAAAGCGACGTTTAGTATTTCATTAATTAAGGTGTTTGGTTATGATGAAAAAGAAATAAAAAAGCTGTATCTTAGCACGACCTTTTATACTGTCGTGATCTCAACCCTGATTGCGATTCCGATTAGTAAAATGATTATTAATCAGGTTTATCCATACATGATAGCCAATGTTTCAGCGGGAATGAAAGCAACAATCACACCGCAGTCTTATTTGATTATGGCAGCGATTATTTTAAGTGCGTACACCATTGTTAATTTTATGGTTGGTCGGCACTTAAAAAAGATTTCGTTGGTTGAAATTTTAAAAGTCAGAGAATAATTTGAACAAGATAATATGACGATTTTTAGCAGCAAAAGAGTGAGGGTAAGCCCTAAAACGTTGGATTTTAAACTTAAAAAAATTTAATTTAGGTGACCATACAATAAGTAGTAAAAGTCAAAAAAGTTTACTGGGAGGTAAAAATGAATAAGAAATTACTGGCTGTGGCTAGCGGCAAAGCGACTGCGGATATCGTGGTAAAAAATGGAAAAATTGTCAATGTTTATTCGGGCGAAATTTATGAAGGTGGGGTTGCTATCAGTGGCGACACGATTGCGGCGGTTGGTCAGGTCGACTACACTATTGGCGAAAATACCCAAATAATTGATGCCGAAGGACATTTTATTACGCCCGGTTTTATCGATGGGCATATTCATCCGGAAAGCACCAGCCTCGCAATCCGTTCTTTTGCTGAGATTGCCTTAAAACACGGAACCACCATCATCTTCACCGATTTACATGAGGTTGGGGTGGTAGGTGGTCTGGAAGCCATTGAGGCAGTATTAGAAGAAGCAGCAGCCACTGATTTAAAGTTGTATTTTGTAGTGCCATCACATGTGCCCTTTTCTCCAAATCTAGAAACCAGTGGTGGTAGTTTTGATTCCGAAATCATAAAAAAAGCATTGACTCGCCAAGATGCAGTGGGTTTGTCGGAGTGTGTTGGGCCTTATATTCTGGCAGGATTTCCTGATTTACTTGATTCAATGGATGAAACCCTGGCAAGAGGAAAAACTTTGCATGGCCATTTGGCTGATATTGAAGGGCCAGCCCTTAATCTTTGCGCCGCGGCGGGAATCAGCACTGATCATGAATCACTATCAGGCGAAGATATTGTGGCCAGATTACGTAATGGCCTTCATGTACAAATTCGCGAAGGCTCTGCGGCCCGGAGTTTGAAAGATGGTTTGAAGCCGATAATCGAGAACGGTTTGGATACGTCGCGGGTTAGTATTGTCACCGATGATCTGCATACTATTGATGCCGTAAAAAGAGGTCATCTTGATGATGCCGTGCGAACCGCCTTGGAAGCTGGATTAGATTTTGTAACAGCGATCCAATTTGTCAGTTTAAACCCAGCCCGGGCCTTTGGACTAGATCGAGAAATTGGCGGCTTAGCTCCGGGTAAGCGAGCCGATATCAATATCACTACCGGGGCCGAAGATTTTAAGGTATTGTCAGTGATTTCTGGAGGAAAACCGATCTTGGCAAATGGGAAGCTGTTGATTTCTTATCCCAAAGCTAAGCATCAATCGATTTTGCTAAACACAATCAAATTAGCAAAACCGGTGACGGCAGCGGACTTTGTGGTGCGGGTGTCAGAAAAGGCCAAACAGGTAAAGGTAAAAGTGATGGATACCTTACCATGGATTCCCATTACTAACGAAAGAATCGTTGATCTTCAGGTGGAAAATGGGGTTGTACAAGCAGATCTTGAGCAGGATGTTTTGTATATTGCCCAGGTTGAACGCTACGGAAAAAATGGGAATATTGGCAAAGCCTTTATGGGTGGATTTAATCTAAAATCGGGCGCAATCGCATCATCGGTTGGTCATGATAACCATAATATTATCGTTCTTGGAACAAATCATGAAGATATGGCCATTGCCGTGAATCGTGTGGCTGAAATTCAAGGGGGACAGGTGGTAGTAAACAACAAAGCGGTGCTAAACGAAGTAGCTTATCCTATTTTGGGTTTGTTATCTGATTTGTCGGCAGAAGAATTGGCAAGTCAAAAAGAATCGCTGAACCAGTCGATCCAAACATTGGGATCGGGTATTGCGATTCCATTTATGTTTTTGTCTTTTATTTGTTTGGCAGCGATACCGTCCTACGCCGTAACAGACCATGGATTTATTGATGTTCTTAAACAGGAAATAATTGATCCGATTCTGGAGATTATGGAATAAATAATCGCGGGGAACAAAAGGTTTGGGCAGAAATTAAGATCAATTCTGATCGTCTTGTCAAAACCGTGAACGCTGGCAAATAAGCGAGAAGATAAAAAAACCACCATGATCGGATCTAATCGATCATGGTGGTTTTTAAAATGTTATTGTGGGAAAACGATCGGGAAGATCGATGCCGGCGCGTTTATAAATGGCGGCGGCACGGGCCTTGGCTTCTTTAAGGATATCCACTTCGTTTAACGTTTGGATGATCCGTTCTTTCATCAGCCATTTGCCATTACACAAGGTACTTTCGACATTGGAAGCGTGCATCGAGGTGACCAGATTAGCAATGGGATCATGAAGCGGGAGCATCGAGGCAGAGTTGGGGTTGATAACAATCAGATCAGCTTTTTTACCGACCTCAAGGCTGCCATAGAGATCTTCATCAAGGAGTGCTTGGGCACCGTTTTTAGTTGCCATTTGCAATATTTCCTCAGCTTTCATCACCGTTGGGTCTAAGCGCCAACCCTTATGAATTAAAGAAGTTAGCCAGAGTTCATCGACCATATCCATACGATTGCTGGAAGGGGCGCCATCGGTTCCGATGGTGACACAAATCCCTTCTTTAAGCATTTTTGGTATTTTGGCAAAGCCTAAAACTCGCATTGCAGCAGCCGGATTATGAGAAACCTTTACTTGTTTGTCGCGGAATAAGGAAACTTCTTCATCGGTCAACCACACCGTATGAACGGCCAGAAAATTTTTATCCAGGACGCCCAGTCGGTTAAGGTGAGTAACGGTCGGTTCGCCATAAACTTCCATCGTATAGTCTATTTCGTCTTTCACTTCAGCAACATGCATATGAAGTCCAACATGATATTTATCGGCCAAGGCTTTGGATTTTATAATTAAATCATCGGAATTATTGAAAATCGTCCGTAGACCAAACCAAATTTGAACCCGTCCGTCAGCAGTATTATGATATTTTTTGAAATCATCTTCCTGTTGATCTAATTCCTCCTGAGTATTGCGTTGCCAGATTTTAGGAAGGCCTTCGCCACAATCCATGACGGATTTAGCTAATTTGGCACGGAGTCCGGCTTCGCTTACCCCTTTTACCATTCCGCTGACAAATTGTCCACCAGGTTCAGCAAAAGAAGTCACACCGGCGCGGATCTGTTCAAGGCTGCAAAGCAGGGTGGAGATATAAGAATCCTCTTCGGTCAGGTTGCTTTCATATGGCCAGATCCGTTGATGAAGCCAGGTCAATAAATTGACATCATCCCAAGGCCACGTCCCAGTTGCTGAGACGTATGAACATGGGTATTAACAAATCCGGGAAGAACATATTTGCCTTCAGCATTGATTGTTTCAGCCGTATTTTTGACGAGTTGATGATCCACTTGACCAACAGCGATTATTTGATCGTCTTCGACCAAAATACTGCCATTGGTATAGACTTGATTATTAGCGTTCATCGTAACAATATAGGCATTTTTAATTAAAATTTGTCCCATGGATAGCTCCTTGTTTAAATGATTTCATATCATTAAAATATGAATTTAACTACATTATACGCTTAAAAATAAAATTGTCAATCAACTGATTAGTGTCGATAGCGTTCAGTTAATTTTCGATGTTATCATTGTGAGGATAAAAAAGCGAATAAAAGTCTTTGAAAAAGGCTGCGTTATTCAAAATATTCAATGATGACATCCATAATTCCACCACAGGCCATACCCTCATCTTCGGCAACGATCCCGGTCATATCAACCCTTTGGAACTGATATCCGCCAGTGGCTATGACATCTCGGGCAGTGGTAATGACGGTGCCTTCACTACAGCCACCACCGATACTTCCCAATAGTTTTCCATAAGGCCAAACGATCATTTTAGCACCTTCTTTGCGAGGGACAGAGCCTTTGGTTTTAACAATGGTAATAATAGCTTTGGGAGAATCATCATCTTTTGTGAGTTCATTAATAACATCCGGGTCGTATTCTGGCCAATGCTGTTTTTTATTGATTGAATTTTCTTTTTTAAAGTTTGAGAAACGACGGTAACTGATTACTTCAGCGATAATTGAGAAAGCAATTTCATCAGGGGTTACGGCTCCGATTGAAAACCCGATGGGAGAGTTAACGGAATCCAGTTGCTCTTGAGAAAAACCTTCTTCGCGCATTTTTTCCATCACGCCTTTGACTCGTCGCTTGGAACCGATCATTCCGGTATAAGCCGTTTGGTAGTTTAAAACTTGTCGCAGACAATCCATGTCGTGACGGTGACCTCGAGTAACAATAACAATAAAAGTTAGGGGATGGATGTTAATCAGGTCAAAACATTTTTCAAAACTTTCGCAGATAACATTTTGAGCAGTCGGAAAGCGTTGATGATTGGCAAAAGAGGGGCGATCATCAATAACAGTAACCGTGAAACCGGCCCGGTTACCAAACTCAGCCAAGGGCATGGCAATGTGACCGGCACCGAAAATAATTAATTGCGGTTCGGGAAAATAAGGTTCAATTAAAAAGTATTCTTCTGCGATCTGGATAAATTCAAGGATACCCGTTTCAAGCGTTTGGGCGGCTTTTTCGTAGATTTGTTTCGGTAAATGGTCATCAAACTTCTGATTTAATAGAGCTTCGGTAGAAATTAGAAACTTTTTGGGAATACTTTTGGATGGGGTTGATGGAGTACTCAGATTCGTAACGAGCACCGATTTATTGCCGAGATTCATTTGATCGTATAGCTGTTTATAAACTTCATTGTTCATTTTTGCCTCCTCGCAAAGAAAAGTGAAATCATCGAATTCGGGGATGGTAGGGAAATGGTCGTCTTTATCTCGTTAAAATAAATGGATCATAAATGTTTTTAAGAACATCAATTATTAAGGGTAGATTCTTTAAAACGGAAAGAATACTAATAACTCGATTAGGGATTGTAACATGATTAAAAACAAAAGGATTCAGTAAAAGACAACATCAATTATATGATAAAATTGAGCTAAAATACAACCATGATCTGAAATTAAAAAATTGTTTAACCATCTGATAAACATGTTTAAATATTTAACAAAATTAGGATCATATATTTGGAAATAAAAGCCTGATGGATGAAATAAGTGATAATCAATGTGATATAATAATAAGTAAAAAAGACTTAATTGGATAAAAAAGTTGATTATAACGGAATTGACAAAGTTCTGATTTTGAAGACTGAAATAGGTGATATTGTTATTGACAACAACGCTTCCTGCAATTAAAATTAAAACATATAGGAAAACTATGAAAAGATATGGGGGGACAACGGTGATGAAAAAATTACTCATTATAAAAACGGGATCGTCAGATCAAGCGGTTATTAATAACTGCGGCGATTGTGATGTACGCATTGCCCGTTGTATTGGTCTTCTGGATGAAAATATCGATGTGATTTCAGTTTATAAAAATACGGTACCGATTTTGTCGGATGATATTGCCGGAGTTATTATTACCGGTTCTCCTGCAATGGTAACCAATTTGGAACCTTGGGGAGTTGCAACCTCGCAATGGTTAAAGCAGGTTATTGAAAAGAATATTCCTATTTTAGGTATTTGCTTTGGACACCAATTACTTGCCCGTATTTTTGGCGGATCGGTTGATTATCATGAATTGGGGAGAAGAAAAGGGCGAGGTTGAGATTAGTCTGACAGAAGCAGGAAAAAAAGACGCTTTGCTGGGGGTATTACCGGAACGTTTTAGTGCTTATGCGTCGCATCTTCAGACCGTCACCAGGTTACCGCAAAATGCCGTAGTATTAGCTCAGAATGATTTCGAATCAACGCATGCGTTAAGATTTAAGAAGAATGTTTGGGGAGTTCAGTTCCATCCGGAATGTATTGGTGATATATTCTGTAGTACCAAGGAACATCAAACCTATGGGAGGATCTTACTAAAACGTTTTTATGAGTTAGCAATCAATAATTAAGAGGAGAAAAAAACATGATATTTTATTTTACCGGAACCGGCAACTCGTTGTATGTTGCTAAAACGATTGGTGATAAGCTGGGCGAACAGAGTATTGACATAACGAAGGCGATGAAAGAAAAATCATTTGTTTATCGGCTTTCAAGCGATGAAAAGATTGGTTTTGTTTTTCCCGTTTATTTTTATGGGGTGCCTTCAATTGTGGCCGATTTTATTGCTGAATTAAAATTGAACCAAATCAGGAAAAGGAAATAAAACCTTATGTATTTGGGGTAATGACATGTGGCGGCGGGATGGGTGGGACCCCCAAAATGTTGGAAGCCTTGTTGCAAAAGTCGGGTTTGCCACTAGACGCTGGATTTGAAATCAAGATGGCCAGCAATTATATTATGATGTACCAACCGACGGCTCCGGATAAGCAAAAAAAGATACAACTTTCGGTTGATAAAAAACTAAAAAATATTGTTACGGCCATCACAAATAATAAAAAAGATGATCTAAGCAAACGAAGAAAATCCTTTCTCACTAAAGTTGCTTACCCTCTTTATATACACGGTCGTAAGACACGACTTTTTTATGTCGATGAAAAATGTAATGGCTGTGGAAAATGCGCCAAAATTTGCCCGGTTTCGGCCATTCAAATGGAAAATAACAAGCCGATTTGGATTAAGAAACAATGTACACATTGTACGGCCTGTATTAACCGTTTGCCCTCAGGAAGCCATTCAGTATGGCAAAAAAACGCCAAAATGGCGACGATTTGAAAATCCAATCCTAAAATAATTAAGATTTGTTGAAAATCCGCGCTTCATTCTTGACACGTTGAGTTATTATTAATAAAATAAGAGATATAAAATAAAACGATATTTAAATAGGATTGATTCTACAGTAATTGTTTTTGGATAACAGTGGATGTTTTTTGGCAAAAAACGGAAAGTTCAAAACGAGGAAGAAAAATGGAAGCGAATATTAAAGAGCGAATTAAAAAACTGTTAGCCCTTGGTAAAAGTCCTAATCCCAATGAAGCAAATTATGCAATTCTAAAAGCAAAAAAACTGATGGTTGAATATAAATTAACAGAGCGGGAATTATTAAGATTCGATGAAAAACCGATTAAAGTCGATAGTGATATCTATTATACGACCCGCAGAGAGCACTGGATGACTGGTTTGGCTGATGTCATTTCGGAAAATAATTGCTGTGTATTTTATATGATTACGCCACCGGGGACACAACGGCATTATATTATTTTTCATGGTTATGAGGAAGATGCGTTAATTTGTAACAGTATCTTTGCTTATGCGGTTGATTGTGTGCGCTCACAGTTAAAGGCCATCAAAAAAGCGATGAAACTTGATGAAAAATCAAATGCAATCATTAATGAAGCCTGTGAGACGTATGGTAAAGGTTTTTATGAAGGCCTCGATGATGCTTATACGGTTCAGGTTTTTGAGCATCAGGAATGGGGTCTGGTGATGACCGTGCCACCGGAAGTCAGAGAAATATTGGTCCCAATGGAACAAGCCCAACATAAAGAAAAAAATCATGAAGAAGAACATTATTCTTTTTATGCTCAGGGATACCGGGAAGGAAAGGTTTTTACCGCGCTGGATAAATTAGAAGGCGGTTAAATCAGAAGTTATGTAATGACCCCGATAAATAAGATTAATAAAAACCTGAGCGTTGTAAAAAAAACGATCAGGTTTTTATTTTAAAAGATCCTGAATTTTACAGATAAACTTTTTTGTTGCGTTAACGGGCATTAAAGGATGCGTTTTTTTGTTTATTCTTGAATGAAATGATAGCTATGGTAAAATAAAGGACAATGATAAAGAATAACGCAAATTCGCTAAATGATTTTTGTTATTGATATTAAAAATAAATTAAAATTGATATGGGAGACATATGATAAAACAAATCTTTAAGCAACCCGAAATTTACCAATTAAATATTCCGTTACCCAATAACCCGTTAAAAAATTTAAATTGTTACGTGGTCAAAACTGCGGGTGGGAACCTGGTAATAGATACCGGATTTTAACCAAAGGGAATGTTTTGATGTTTTAGCACAAGGTTTACATGAACTGGCGATTGATATGGATCTAACAACTTTGTTTTTAACTCATTTTCACTCAGATCATATTGGTTTAGTCGAACGGATTTGTACTGATAAAACCCGAGTTATCATGGGCGAAATTGATTATCAGTATTTCACGAAAATGATGGTTGGTGGAAACAAACAGGAATTCAAAAAACGATTTTTACTGGAGGGTTTTCCAAGTGATGATTTAAACGCACAAGCGAAAATTAATCCAGCAATTCGGTATGCCCCTAAAAATGAATTTGATGCGATGCTTTGTAAAGACAAGGAAATATTTTATATTGGCGACTATGCATTTGAGTGTGTTTGGACCCCCGGACATACACCCGGGCATACCTGCCTTTATATGAAAAATGAAAAAATCATGTTTTTAGGCGACCATGTATTATTTGACATTACCCCGAACATTACTGCGTGGCCAAATATCAGTGATTCCCTCGGTGACTATTTAGAAAGCCTTGATAAAATTGCCGGTTATGATATTAGTTTGGCACTTCCGGCGCATCGCAAAAACGATGCCAATGTTTATGACCGGATCAGGCAGCTCAAGCAACATCATGCCGAACGACTTGGTGAAATCATCGCGATCATCGAAAATAAAAGCGGTCAAAATGCTTATGAAATAGCTAGTCAACTTAAATGGTCGATGCGCGGAAAAAATTGGAGTGAATTTCCCAGTCAGCAAAAATGGTTTGCGGTAGGAGAAATCATGTCGCATCTCGATTATCTCCGAGAAAGGCAGCAAATTAGCCAGGTTAAGGAAGGTCAAACGATCGGATACCAACGCAATAACAAAAAAAAGGATTGCTTTTGAAACCTGCTTACCTTCCGTTTATTTAAACTATTAATAAAGCCAGTTATGAAAAGCGGCTACCCAAAAGAAGGGTGGACGATTAACTGGAAAGAGTGTAGTCAGGAGCGAATTTATTTTCATACTACCAGTTGTTTGTATTGCGAGGAACTGGCTAAAAAAGACGCCGGAATGGATTGCCGGCGTCTTTTTCACAGGGGGAAGTTACTATTTTAATTTTTCCACCATTTCCAGAATTTCCCAAAGCGATTTCCCCGATGTCAACGCCATTTTTTTGACATCTTCATATTCTGGGGTAGTTCGTTTAATCTTTCCATGCTGCGATATTTTTACGGTTATTTCGCCTAACGGCGTTACGATTTTTTTAAACTGGCGATGCATACAGGTGCGTTCGACCGGATATTTTCGCAATCCGATGGTGGAAGTTTCTTTTAAAATAATTTCTTCAATTTGCGGAAGTTTCGCTTCTGTACACAAAACTGTCAAATGGATGCCGGGACGGTTTTTTTTCATATAAACGGGTGTATAAAAAGCATCCAGAGCATCATTTTGAAGTAATAATTCCAACACGTAACCAGCCATTTCACCAGTCATATCATCAACATTGGTTTCCACAACCATAGCAAGATTGGATTCGCTACGACGTCCCTGAATAATCCGGAGGGCATTCAGGATGCCGAAATCTTTTTTGCCGAAACCATAACCGGTTTTTTCGGGAATAAAGCTGGGCGTTGTCGACGAGTAGGTAGCCAGTTCAGCTAGAATGGCCACCCCGGTAGGGGTGGCGGATTCCCCGTCAATGGCTTTGGAATAGATTTCAAAGTTCGATTCGCAAAGAATCTCGGTGGTTGCCGGGGCGGGGACGGGCAGAAGTCCGTGAGCGCAGCGAACCCAGCCACTGCCGACATTTATTTTAGAACCGTAAACGATATCCGGTTTTAAAGTATGATAACAAATAGCAGCACCAACAATATCGACAATTGAATCCAAGGCGCCAACTTCGTGAAAATGAACATGGTTAACCGACACATTATGAACTTTGGCTTCGGCGACGGCGACCCGCATAAAAATGGCTAAAGCTGTCGCTTTGATATCGGCAGCTAAGGTTGACTTTTCGATAATCGCTTTAATATCGTCAAAATGTCGATGGTGATGATGATCGGGGTCTAACCGGACATGACAGCGGGTCCCGGAGATTCCTTTTTTCATGGTAGCTTCAGCCTCAATGCGAAATCCGCTGAGATTTAATTTTTCCAGCTCAGCTTGAAGATAAGCCGGATCAATACCTAAATCAATAAAGGCCCCCAGAACCATATCACCACTAATACCGGAAAAACAATCGAAAAATAAAACCTTCATTGAACAAATCTCCTTTTGGGGCTAAGCCCTGATGTAATGTAAACGGATAGTTATAATTTATTAATCTTTGAAGCCATGCAAGCAGCACCAAAACCATTGTCGATATTGACGACCCCAATGCCACTGGCACAGGAAGTCAGCATCCCCAACAGGGCGGAAATTCCGCCAAAGCTGGCGCCGTATCCGATACTGGTCGGTACGGCCACAATCGGTTTACTGGTAAGGCCGCCAACAACCGAAGCTAAGGCGCCTTCCATACCAGCAACAACAATGACTACTTTGGCATGATTAATTATATCGACATTGCCCAGCAGCCGATGGATACCGGCAACACCGACATCATAAAGACGTTTCACCTGATTGCCCATGACCATCGCGGTAATGGCAGCTTCTTCGGCAACCGGAATATCCGAGGTGCCGGCAGTGACAACAAGAATATAGTCTTTGGTTGTTTTATATTCTTCCCGCTTAACGACAACAGAACGGGCTTCCTCATAATAGATGGCATCAGGTGTAATCGCTTTGATGGTATCAAAAACGTCACGTTCGGCCCGGGAGGCTAAAATATTTCCGGTCGAGCGTTTCATCATGTTTTCGACAATCCCTTTGATTTGATCGAGCGTTTTTCCCGGACTGTAAATGACTTCGGGATAACCATTTCGTAATTCACGGTGGTGATCGACCTTGGCATAGGATAAATCTTCGTAAGGCAGTGTTTTTAATAATTCAAGAGCTGTTTTTACATCACAGTCCTGATTTTTTACATCTTCTAATAATTTGGTTAATTGATCTACATTCATAATTGTCTCCATGACTGCTGTTAGGTCAGCTAAATAGTTAAAGTGTTTGAATATAATGGGTCATTTCTTGCAAAGTCAGTTGATTGTGAATCTGATCGGTATTGACTTTGACATCATAAGTTTGTTCCAAGCGATTCAAAAGGTCAATCAAACTGAGGGAATCACCGCCAAGATCAAAGATAAAATGGCTTTCCAGGCTAATTAAAGCAGTCGGAATTTTTAGGATTTCAGCCCAGTATTCGGCCATTTCTTGATACGCGCCATCAAGGGTGGAAGTGGCGTTGCTGGTGAACGGGATGGCCAGATCATAATGGTTGTAGTCGCCATTTTCCCAGGCTACCGCAAGAGCCAGGCGGTTGATTTTCCCTGAGGTGGTTTTAGGAATTTCATCGATCATGACACCCCAGGAGATAGGGATCTGCCAGGTGGATGAAATTGCTTGTCCGCCTTTCGTTAAGGTTTCCGGATCTTTTGAATCACTAAAAAGGATAAGTTTATTTTCCTGAGTGGTGCGATCTCGGCCTTGAACAACAATTAAGTTAGTATTTTCTGATAAACCTTGTTTAGCTGTTTTTTCCAGGTCCGAGACCAGATAGTTTTCGCCATTGACAATAATAATATCTTTATAGCGTCCAAAAACATTTAACCATCCTTTCCGGAAAAACCCCAGATCGCCAGTGTTAAACCAGCCGTTTTCGTCCACTCCGGATGGTTCGTGGGAATCTTTCGAATAGTAACCGCTCATTACATTGGAACCGCGAATATGAATCAGGCCAAGATATTCCGGGTCTAGAATCTGGTCATCAAGATCTTTGATAACGACCTCGTTACATTCATCTAAAATACCCACCGACATCCGTCCAATGGTATCATCGTCGGGATCACAAAAGAACAGTTTATTACCAATGGCGATCCCGTTGCCGAGAAAATAGTCCATCTGAAAAGAGCGGCCATAGGGAGTATAAGCAACCCCCATGGTTGTTTCACTAAGCCCGTAGGCGGGTTTTAAGGTATCCTTTGCCCAGCCCATCGGTGCTGCTTGAGATTCAAAGGAAGTTAACGAAAGGGGATTAACATCTTCACCGCCACAAAAACAAATATAAACGGTGCTCAGATCCACGTCACGGTTTGGTTTGAGACCAACCTTAAGGAGCAGTTCGATGCCAAACAACGCGGCTCCGGTGACAGTGGCCGAAAATTGTGAGAGCTTTTCCAGCCAGGCGTTGGGATGTTTAATAAACTGGAGCGGGCTCATTAAATACTGTGGGAAGTTATTGACGATGGGAACCAGATGATAACCGACAAAACCAAAACAGTGGGAGAGCGGCAACCAACTCAAATAACGTTCGGCAACGTTTTTTCGCACGATGATGCTGCTGGCAAGGCCGCCTTCCAAAAGGTTGCTGACAGTCAGAATAGCCCCCTTTGGAGCGGCGCATGTGCCAGAAGTAAATTGGATCATCCCCGGATCGGAATCGTCACTTTTACAGATGACTCCCGGGGTGAAGTCGGTTAACGCCCGGTACATCAGCAGCCTGTTTTCGAAGAGGCTTGTAACCCCTTCCAGATCACTGATGATGACCGGATTATCGAGGACTTCCAGCACGCTTTGTAAGTAAGCCCGGGATTTGTCATCCTGGGCAAGGGGGAGGATCGTAGGTACCATCCCACCCAGGATACCCGCCCAAAAACAAGTAATCTGGGCTTGAAGGCTGTTAAGTTGTAAAACCAAAAGATTTCTTTTTTCCAGTCCGTGCGATTGTAATCCCCCAAGAACCTTCATGGCATTTTTATAAAGAGTAGCATAGGTCTGGGTAAATTCCTGACCGTCAGCTTCCCAATATGTGATAGTAACAGCGCTGTTTTTTAGTTTACAAAACGAATCTTGAATATTCATTGGCACCTCCTCAAAAATATTAATTTTTAAATCATCGTATAACCACCATCAATGGCAATCGTTTGGCCAATGATATAGTCGCTTCCTGATGAGCAAAGAAATGAGATAATCCCGAAGAGGTCTTCTTCTTTACCTAATCGTCCGGCAGGGGTGTTTTTGATATGTTCGGTGAGGGCATATTTGGGAAAGTTTGATTTAGCCATGTCGGTTTCAATAACCCCGGGGGCAATAGCGTTAACTTGGATGTTGAGGCGCGCAGCTTCTCGGGCCAGCGCTTTGGTAAAAGCAATAACGCCGCCTTTGGCGGCAGAGTAATGGGTGAAGCCGAAGCCACCAACACGCCCGGCGATTGAGGCGACATTAATAATTTTTCCGCGTTTTTGTTTTTCAAGAACGCGATAAACCGCATGTGTGGCAATAAAGGTACCCGTTAAATCAATATCAATGACCGATTTCCAGTCGGCCAAGGTCATGGAACTGAAGGTTTTAACCGGGAAAATTCCGGCGTTGTTAATCAGAACGTCGATTTTGCCATAGGTTTCGATGACCTGATCAACCATGTTAAGCGCATCTTCTTCTGAAGAAATATCACACCGAACGGCGAGACACTTTGTTGGTAATTTGGCAGCGGCGGCTTTGGCTGTTTCGATGTTGCGACCGATGATGACGATATTGGCACCTTCATTGCTGAGATATTCGGCAAAGGAATAACCGATACCACGAGAGGAGCCGGTGATGATAATTACCTTATCTTGATGGATTCCTGCCATGCCGTTAGCCCTCGATTTCGCCGATGATTTGACCAACTAAAACGCGGTCGCCTTCAGCGGAAAGGTGCGCCGAAAGTATACCATCGGCGGGAGCTTCGATATAAATTGAAATTTTGTCAGTCGCGGCTTCAGCGATGTTGTCTCCTTTTTTAACAGTGCTTCCAAGTGCGACTAGCCATTGTCTTAAATTGATTTCTTCAGCGCCTTCAGCAAATTCTGGGATAACAATTTCATATTTCATTTTATTTCTCCTTAAATTTAAGATCGGTTAGGTAGTAACAGCGACAATTAATTGGTCATTTTACGGGCGGTCCATTTCGGCAATAGAGCTTTGTCGGCTATGGGTTCCAAACATGTCATTAAAAGCGAGAATGAACTGATCGCGAAGGTCCGACAAAGCTATGGCCGGACAGCCACAGGCGACCATCGAGGTGACGCCTTTATCGTCAATGCCGCAGGGAATAATGGTTTTAAAATGCTGCAGGTTGGGGTTGACATTGATCGCAATGCCATGAAGGGTCACGCCATGAGAGACGGCAATCCCCAGAGCTGCAATTTTTTTATCTTCACCACTACGGGGTTCGACCACCCAGACCCCGCTTTGCCCTTTGCTGCGAGTTCCTTTTATATGGTAGTGCGCCAATAGATTAATGACTACTTGTTCAAGGCAACGGACGTACTGGTGAGCACCTTTAACATAGTGGTCAAAATGTAGAATCGGGGAAGTGATCAATTGCCCGTTACCGTGATACGAAATATCGCCACCGCGGCTAACCGTGGTTAACGCGATTCCCATTAAATTAAGATCGTCGGGGGTGCAAAGCAGGTTTTTTTCGTGAGTCCCGCGGCCCAAAGTAACAATGGGATAGTTTTCTTGAAAGAGTAGTGTATCCGGCCAAGATTGGTCCACACATTTTGCATGGATTTTTTCCTGAATAGCAAAGGCTTCCGAATATGAGATTAGTCCCAGATCAATCCAATTGAGGGATTTTTTCATTAGTAATCCTCCAGATGATATTGCTTGATTTTGCGATAAAGGGTGCTTCGGGAAATACCCAGGTAAGTGGCCGCTTTTTTACGTTCGCTAAAAAGCAGCAGTGCTTTTTTTATGGTGATTAACTCGAGATCTTTTAAATCGCCATTGGGGGCTTTCTCGGTCAGGTTCATGTGTGGTTTTCGCTGGGGCAGAGAGAGCTCTTTTGGTGTCATTTCGGCATTGATATTGGGCAGATAATTTGAAATAAAATAATCATCAATCCGATTTGTTTCAGTAAAATTTACGGCTTGTTCGATGGCATTCTTGAATTGTCTGATATTGCCGGGCCACTCATATTCCTGCATGGTTGCAATTGTTGAGGGGTGTAGCGCTTCGATATATTTGCCGCAGGAATGGGTAATCTCATTCAAAAAAAAGTCGGCCAGGATAGGAATATCTTTTTTTCGTTTGCGAAGGGGTGGGATATTGATTTGTAAAACATTGAGTCGATAATAAAGATCTTGTCGAAATCGACCGTTTTTTACTTCTTCGGCCAAATTTTTATTCGTCGCGGCGATCACCCGGACTTCAATGGGAATATCTTTGTCACCGCCAATCCGTTGAATGTAGCGTTCCTGTAACACCCGAAGCAAAATGGTTTGCGTATTAATGGGCATTTCTCCGATTTCATCGAGGAAAATAGTACCGCCTTTGGCTAATTCAAATTTCCCGATTTTGCCGTGTTTACTGGCCCCGGTAAATGATCCTTCTTCATAACCAAAAAGGACACTTTCAATCAGGTTTTCGGGAATTCCGGCACAATTAATGGCAATAAATGGTTGATCGGACTGTCGGGCATTATGAATAGCCTGAGCAAACATTTCTTTGCCGGTACCGCTTTCGCCTTGAAGTAAAACGGTGGCACTTCCTTTAGCGGCAATCTGAGAAAGATGAACCGACCGTAACAGTTCGGAACTTTCTCCGATGATATCGTCAAAAGTAAAACGGGTCCCCTTACGTTTGTGTTTTTGCGCAGTCGGCTTAGTTTGGTCCATGTCCTTTAGGGTGGCAACGGCGCCAGCGATCGTTCCGTTATCATGAAGGATCAGTTTGCTGTTGACTAAACAATTTATTTTTTTGCTTTTGGTGATAATGTGTTTATCTTTTTCTTCAAAAGCCGATGGAACCTGGCCATTGTGATCAAGAATGGTTTCACCATCCATAATTTCCAAAATATTTTTGCCATAAGATTCAAAGGTGGTCGTTTTTAATATCTTCGCGCCTTGCGAATTGATACCAATTATTTTACCTTTAACATCAACGGCAACAACGCCATCAGTCATAGAATCGATAAGGGTGCTCAAATAATGATTGGTTAAATCAACCTGACGATTGGATGCGACCACACATAATTGGCGGGAAATCGCTTTGGTGGCAGCAACCACCATTCCTAAGGTATGCGGATATGCCAGTTCTTTAGGGCCGGCCATATCAAGGATTCCTAACAGTTTACCGGTTTCATCCAAGATCGGGGCAGCCGAACAGGTTAAATCATGATAACATTCAAAATAATGTTCGGGACCAATTACCTGAATCGGTTGAAGCAAATCGATGGCCAGGCCAGTGGCATTCGTACCAGCCATATGTTCATTCCAGATACTGCCACGGACCAGATTTTTGGTAAAGGCGGCTTCCAGAATGGAATGATCGCAAATGAGTTCCAGAATGACGCCGTTTGGGTCGGTAAGGGTTGTAGAGTAACCGGATTCATTGACAAACTCTTGTAATTCAACCATAAAAGGGATGCTGACATCGAGCAGAATTTTGTTTTGCTCCAGACGTTTTCTGAAATTTTCTTCATTAACAGTGGGAGTTCGGTTTAAGGTATGGGGATTAAGTTGGGCTTTTCGACACCGCAGCCAGGAGTCAAGGATAGGTTTGCGAACATGATCGCCAATAATTCCCGAAACGACAAAATCGGTCCATGTTTTTTTCATTAAATTAAAGTCTGGAGAAATTTTCACAGCGTTTGCACTCCTTTGGAATATCGGTTTGATATTTTGAGTATCGCAATGGTCACTAGCGTTTTTTTGTTTAAGAAGGTGATGACTGCCACTTAAATGATGGTATCAGGGGGATTAATCCCCTGATACCGGATAGAACAGTTATTTAGCAGCCGCCAGTTTTTGGAGATCGGCATTGAGTTGCGCAAAAATATAAACAGGGGCACAACCGGGGTAATATGTGACTGATTTGGCGAGTGAAGCGGCTTCTCTAACCTTATCGGCCGAGGGGAAAATTTCCCAGCAATCGCCACAAATAAAGACGTTTTTGTCGGCACAGAATTGCGGATCAATATCCGGTACGCCACCGGCAATAACAACGACTTCACCAGATTTTTCGAGGAATTTCTTCATATCGATCCCACTGATGGCAAAGGAATCCAGTGCTCCACGGACATTCACATGGCAACCGCCGCAAGTTTGTTGCATGATACAGGTTAAACCGGCATACATTCCAATCGGATCACCACCAGGACGTTTGAAGTGCTTCATCACCGATTCAATAGAATTACCAACGACTTCGATTTTGGCTAAATCAATTTCGCCTTGACCTTCGGTACCGGCACAACGGATAGCCGGGATTTCCATGGGCTCAAAACCCATAATGGAAGCGGCAACGGCATCAACCGAGACGGTGTCGGCGCCGGCAACAATGAGGTTCATTTCAATCGGTGTACCGGCATGGGGACCTTGACCTTCCATCCCAATGACGGAATCGACAATCGTCAAGTCGGCATGTCTAACCCGATATAAATCGGCCATTTTTTGACCTAATTCGATACGATGGGCACCTTGCTGTTGGCCGTCGGGATGACAATTGGGGATAATGCCATTCCAATTTTTAAGCCCCAGGGTTACGGTTCCAGCTAAATGCACTTTCATTTTAGGCAGGTTGATGACAACATCGGCATCAAGAAATGGTTTGAAAACAGTGGCATGTTTAAATATTTTTGCGCCTTCAATTTCAACCGGAACAACATCATGTTCATCAAAATAAATAACTTCATCAGCTCCACCCAAATAAGCGGCTTCTTCCATTTTGGAGTCTTTAAAGGCTGGTTTTGCACGACCGACATGCATCCCTAAAGAGGGATTGTCGCCGACTAATACTTTTTTTGCTTTGGAATTTTCTTTAACATAAGAAACAACCGCTTCAATGGTTCGCGGATCAACCACAGCATGGCTTTCGGGAGGGGCCTGAAAAGCAAGGTTGGGTTTAATCAAAACAACGTCGCCCTCTTTAATGATGGTATCAAGTGAACCAATGGCGAGTTCAACTGCTTCGGCAACAGCCTTTTTTATTTTTTGGACATCTTCTTCAATACGAACATATTTGCCGTTCATAAATGAGGCATTTCCTTCGGGCGGTGCAACCTTAACAACAGATACTTTTGGTTTACTCATGATAATCTCCTTATCGGTACAGTTACCATATATTTATCCATAATTATGGACATAACCTTATATACCCGCAATTATCATGCCAAATCAAAATCGCAGCAAGACGGACGCAAATTCGGAATTTTCGTAAAAATAACGGATCACTCAATGTGTGTCATGTGTCAAATTGACACATTGATGTGTGTCATTATAACATGTGACACATCAATTAAGCCTTAACATAAAAAGGTCTGTTAAAATGTTAGCAGCGAATTATTAGGGATTCGATTTGAAAATGACTTGTTATAATTGAACGAGATAAGGTATTATATATTAGGATAAAAAAACAATTCATTAGTTGTAGATGTCTATTAAAATCTTTTTATGCTGTTTTTAAAGTTGTAAGATGATTTAAAGAAAGAGAGGGAAATATGCGTAAGGTTTTATTATTAAATGGTAGCCATAAAACGAGTAAAAGTTTTACCATGAAAATAGCTGAGCAATTTGTCGCAGGTTTGATTGAATATAATCCTGAAACGGTAATTGAAACCGTCGATTTATTTCAGCAAAATATTAATGCATGTACAGGATGTCATACCTGTTGGACGACAACCCCGGGAGAATGTATTTTTCAAGATGATATGACGGCATTATTTAACGAGTATGTGGAAGCTGATATTGTTATTTGGGCAACGCCACTTTACCATTATGGGATTTCCAGTACGATGAAAAAATTTATGGAACGAACGCAACCGGCTTTACTTCCATTTATTGATCACGAAGGCGGGGGAACCTATGGACATCCGTTTAGAAATCCTGAAAAAATGGTAGCTAAAAAACATATCTTGATCAGTACCTGCGGTTTTCCGTCAACCAAAAATAATTATGAAGGTGTCGAAGAACAGTTTAATAATCTTTTTGGCAAAAACAAATGGGCGAAAATAATCTGTGTAGAAGGTGAACTGCTGGGAATCCACCAGTTGGATAACCTAACCGGTCCGTATTTGGAGTTAGTTAAAATCGCCGGGAAGGAATATGGTGAAAAGCTGAGCATTTCGGAAACGGTCAATGAAGGTCTTTCAAAACCATTTATTGAAACGGCAACCTATCTACAAACGACCAATTTAAGCTGGGGCGTAGATGATGTTCGGATGAAGGATTCTGATGGGGGACTGATTGCCTGGAATTATATGAAAGAAATTCAAGCTGCTTTTAATCCCAAGATCCGTCCTAAAATGAATGCTGTTTTACAAATTGATTTTGCTGATATTAAAGAACGCTACCAGTTTGTGATAAAAGATGAGACATGTACCTTGTTACGTAATGATTTTGCGCGTGAATCAACGGCCATTAATATTAATCTCAGCACCTTGGAACGAATCATGGAAGGAAAAATTGATGCGGCGCAATCGTTGCTGGAGAAAAAATTTACGGTGACCGGAGATATGCGGTTATTTAATGCCTTTTTGGATGGCTTATTTGGTCCGATTGTGTTGAATCCAGATAAGAAAAAGAAACTAATCCCAATTACGTTTAAAAATACGCCGTATTGGTTTTTTCTGGCCATGTGTCCATGGCTTTTTTGTTTCCTTTTTGTCGATTACAACCCCCTGATTGGAGTTGTGATTCCGTTGATGATCAGCGGGGTGTTATGCAGTGTTAAACGTGGTGCTGATCTGGTTTATTTTGAAAAAGCGACGCTGTTATTGTTTTCGTTGTTGGGATTAACGGTGGTGACTTTTGGGGCTAACTATGATGGCAATACTTTTGCGTTGCTGGGATATTTTGCGTTAGCTTTAATCTGGAGCATCTCGACATTAAAAACAGTTGCGTTAACGGCGGACTATACCCATTTTTTTAATGGTCGGAATGCGCTAAAAAATGTTTTATTTCTTAAGACGAATCGTATTTTAACTTACATTTGGGCGTTGGTATTTTTAATTCAGGCTGGAATGACAATGTGGTTGAATACGACCATGATGGTTCATTTTGCCGCCATTATTCCCATTTTATTAAGTATCCCAACTTTCGTGTTTTCATTGTGGTTTTTAAAATGGTACCCAAGCAATACGGTCAAACCCAAATAAACGTAATTAACTTAAAGTACTCGAATTTAAGAAAGTTGTACTGACGGCAGGCGTTTTCTACGTCGTTTGGCAATTTCTTAAATTCGATTTGAACAGGAGAAAAGATGTTAACACTGGACAAGATTTATCATGCTTCATTTACACTCAAAAACTATATCCGCCCCACCGATTTGATTCATGCTCCCAAAATATGCCCGGACAGTAATATTTATTTAAAAACAGAAAATTTACAGATAACAGGTTCTTTTAAAGTTCGCGGGGCTTGTTATAAAATGTCGCAACTGAGCAAAGCCGAAAAAGAAAAGGGCGTGATTGCCTGTTCCGCCGGCAATCACGCCCAAGGGGTGGCATTAGCCGCAGCGATTAATCAGATTCATGCGGTCATTTGTTTACCGGATGGAGCCCCAATTTCAAAGGTGGAGGCAACTAAAGCATATGGAGCAGAGGTCTGCCTGGTTGAAGGGGGCTATGATGAAGCCTATGCCAAAGCGTTGGAACTTCAAAAGGAAAAAGGATATACTTTTATTCATCCATTTGATGATGAGTTTGTGATTGCCGGGCAGGGAACGATTGGTTTGGAGCTTTTAGATAGCCTGCCAGATGTGGAGGCTGTTATTGTTCCGATTGGGGGCGGCGGACTGATTTCCGGTATTGCTTATGTCCTGAAAGCTTTAAAACCGGAAGTGAAAGTTTATGGTGTCCAAGCTTGTGGGGCGCCAAGTATGCAGATGTCTTTAAAAGATAATAAAATCTGTCGATTGCCACAGGTGTCGACGATTGCCGATGGAATTGCAGTTAAAGAACCAGGGCAGATGACCTTCAGTCTTTGTCGCGATTATGTCGACGAAATTGTGACCGTTAACGAAGATGAAATATCAACGGCGATTTTGACTCTCATCGAACAACAAAAGCTGATTGCCGAAGGGGCCGGGGCTGTAGCGGTAGCCGCAGCGATGTTTGATAAAGTGCCAATTAAAGGCAAAAAGACGGTTTGTATTGTTTCCGGCGGAAATATTGATGTTACCATCTTATCCCGGATTATCAAAAGAGGTTTATTAACCTCGGGACGCATTTGTTCTCTCAATATTGAGCTGGTTGATAAACCCGGACAGTTAAAAAAAGTTTCTCAAATTATCGCTGATTTTGGCGGCAATGTGATTTCAATCCATCATGAACGGAGTAATGAAGGTTCAGACATTAATGGCTGTTTTTTACGGATTGAGCTGGAAACAAGAAATTATCGACACATTGGGGAAATTCGTGAGGCACTGATTCAAAATGGATTCAAATTAGAGTGTTAAAAGGCGAAAAAGGTCAGGCTGTTTAATCTTCGTTTTGCAGGGTATAATATTATTTAAAGTCAATTTAATATGAAAGTGTTAAGATCTTTGTTAACAGTTAAAAAAGCGGTAGTTAAATACCGTGAACTTGACGCTTTTATGTTTTTAATTAACTAAATTTTTTTAAACAGGAGGAATAAGATGTTAACCAGTATTAGTGACGATTTAAAGAAAATATTTCTGTTTGGTATTGGAGCGGTAGCAACTACGGCCGAAAAATCTAAAATTCTTATTGACGAACTTGTCGATAAAGGGGAAATTACTCTGGAACAGGGAAAAATACTCAATGAGGAATTAAAACATAATATTAAAGAAACGATTAAAGACAGTGTGACTGTAAATGTGGTCAAACCAACATCACCGTCGACAGTAGATAATGTGGTTGAAGGCCTTGATAAAATGACACCCGAAGAAATTCAGAAGATCAAAGATAAGCTAGCGGCTATGAGTGCGGCGGAAGTCAATAAAAACGACGCAGCTGAGGCAGTCGACGCAGCAGAAAATGTCAGTGAAAAGGAAATCGATGAACTCAAATGATGTTGTTGAAAAAGTAAACGAGAGTGAGAAAAACCCAAACGACAATAATGGCAGACGATTAAAAAAAATCATTTCCATTTTGGTAAAACATGAGATTACAAAAGGGTTGACCCCGGAAAAACTTCGATTAATCATCGAAGATCTGGGGCCAACCTTTATTAAAATTGGTCAAATTATGTCAATGCGCCGGGATATTTTTCCGAATGAATATTGCTTAGAACTTGAAAAACTGCGTTCTCAAGTTACGCCGATGCCTTACAATGAATTTGTTGGTATTATTGAAAATGAGTATTCGTTCCCGGCAACGGATGTTTTTAAAGTAATTAAGCATGAACCATTGGGATCGGCATCGATTGCCCAGGTACATGCCGCTGAGTTGCTCGATGGATCTAAGGTCGTGATTAAGGTACAACGTCCGGGAATCTATTCGGTGATGGCTCAGGATGTGGTGTTATTAAATCGCGCGACCGGGATTCTCAATATTGCCAGCGGCATTGGTGATGTGGTTGATTTTAAAATGATTGTTGATGAGATGTGGAGCACGGCTCAACAGGAAATGGATTTTCTGTATGAAGCTAAAAATGCGCAGTTATTTAATGAACTAAACACGGAGATCAAATATATTGGCTGCCCCAAAATCTACAATCAATATACGACGTCGAAGGTTCTGGTGATGGAAAATATCATGGGGATTGAAATTGATGAAAAGATCATGCTGTTGGAAGCTGGTTACGATTTGGAAGAAATAGGAACTAAACTCGCCGAAAACTATGTCAAACAAATCATTGATGATGGCTTTTTTCATGCCGACCCGCATCCCGGAAATATTTTTATTCGCGACGGACAAATCGTCTGGATTGATTTAGGAATGATGGGTAAGTTGTCTAAACGGGAGATGGGACTTTTACGGCGGAGTGTAAAAGCGGTAGCGACAAGGGATGTTGAAGGAATCGAAGGAGCAATCTTATCGTTAGGTGTTCACAAGGGCAGACGGATTAATCATTCGCTTTTATACGAAGCCATTGATCATATTTTGGATGTTTATGGAACCGAAGAATTGAGCAATATTAATATGGGTCGCTTTCTGGAAGAAATTCTTAAGATTGCGACCGAAAATCATATTGCAATGCCGCGAGGGATCAGCATGCTTAGTCGGGGCATGATTACGATCGAAGGCGTTATTGCCGATATCTCGCCAGAAGCAAATTTTGTTAGAATAATGGCAAATCATATGTCTAGTCAACAGGTCGAAAATTTTGATTTGAAAAATCTTGTCGATATCAACACCCGAAAACTGTTAATTTCAGGCGAAAAAGCGATTAGTGTTCCAGGTCAAATTTCAGATTTTTTAAGTTTAGCTAATAAAGGTCAAATCAAGTTAAATTTAGAGGTAATGGGGTCCGACGAGCCATTGGCAGAAATAGACCAGATGGTGAATAAAATTGTTATCTGTATTATCAATGCAGCGTTATTAATTGGGTCTAGTTTTATTGCAACCACGGATATGACCCCTAAATTCATGGGAATTCCAGCATTGGGAGCGTTAGGGTATTTTACGGCAATTATACTAAGTTTGGCATTAATGATTTCTATTCATCGAAAAAAGCGAAAGCGCTAAATTCATCCCTTTTGGCTATGAATTTACAGACATTTAATATTATCTTCCTCAAATGTTAACATATGATAATAAATGACATGTTAGACTTTTAACAGTGATAAAAAAACAGGAGAACTGTTTTTCTTTATCACTGTTATTTTATTTAATATGATTATTATTAAATCCGGAATCAATAGGGAGATAAAAAGATGAAATGGTTTTATAATTTGAAAATTGGCAGAAAAATACTTTTGGGATATTTTATCGTTGCGGCAATCGCCGGCGGGATTGGGGTAATGGGACTTGCGGGAATCCAGAGAATCAGTGAACAAGATGTTTATCTTTATCAGAAAATGGCTAAACCGCTGGGGGAGCTAGTTTATATTGTTGATGCTTTTCAGAATATTTCAGTAAAAATAGAAGATTTGATTTGGGCGGCAACACCTGAAGAAATTGATACTCTTGAAACAGAAATTTTGCGGAGTAATGCAAAATTTGATTCAAATCTTAAAACGTTTGAAACGACGTTGAAATCGCCGGAGGCAATTCAAATTGCCGACGAAACTTATTTACTAAAAGATGATTATGATAAAAAAATTGAAGCAATCATTGCTTTAGTGAAAGTTGGAAAGCGAACAGAAGCGACAGAGATGATGAATAGTGAAGAATTTGAAACAATTCGTAATAAAATTGAAGAGCATTATCGGCAGATGATGGAGATTAAAATTAAAATAGTTGAAGATACAGCAGCCAGTAACGTGATGATTGCTGAGACTTCTACGATAATAACAGTGGTTTTGCTGATTTTGGGATTGGTGCTTTCATTACTATTGAGTTTGTTTATTACCGGCTCGATTACTAGGCCGGTGGTAAAAATAAAAACGATGATTAAAGAAATGAGCATGGGACATTTGGGGATGCGGCTTCATATGAATGTCACTGACGAGATTGGGGAAATGGCGACTGCCATGGATAATTTTGCAGATAATCTCCAAAATACGGTGATTCAAACGATGCATCAAATTTCGGCGGGAAATGTAGCGATTAATATTGAACCCGTCGACGAAATGGATGAAATTACACCGGCGCTGATACAAACAATAAAAACGGTCAGAGCACTGATTAATGAATCGGTGAGGTTATCTGATGCAGCAGTAGCAGGACGATTGGAGGTCAGGGGAAATGAGGAAAACTTTGAGGGTGGTTTTAAAGAAATTTTAGTTGGTTTTAATCATACGATTGATGCGCTTGTAACACCTCTGAATGTAGCCGCGGATTGTGTTGATCAAATTGGTAAAGGGATTATTCCCAATAAAATTAGCAATAATTATCAGGGTGATTTTGAAACCTTTAAAAATAGTATCAATGCCTGTATTGATGGATTAGGCGCTCTGCAGGAAGGGCATGAAGTGCTTGGACTAATGAATCAAAATGATTTCACACAAGCTGTGAAGGGAAAATATTTGGGGATTTATGCGGAAATCGCTGCATCAATTAATGGTATCCGGCGGTTGTTGTTGAGTATTACAAAAATTGCGGGGCATATCCGTAATGGTGACCTAAGTGATTTAGAGGGACTTAAACAGGAAGGCAAACGCAGTCAGAATGATCATTTGATTCCAACATTGGTCGAAATGATGGAAAATATTTATATGTTGGTCGGTGAAACAGAAACGATGGCACAAATCGCGGTTGAAGGTAATTTAAGTCATCGTGGCGATAGCAGTAAATTCAGCGGTGAATATGCGCTGATGATTGACGGTTTTAATCAGACTTTAGATGCTGTCATCGAACCGATTAAAGAGGCATCAATGGTTTTGCAGGAGCTGGCTCAAGGTAATCTGCAGATAATGGTAATGGGCGAATATAACGGCGATCATGCAAAAATAAAAAAAGATCTAAACCAAACCATTATTTCATTAGAAGGGTATGTTAGAAAAATTACCGAAACCTTGGAAGCAATGGGACAAGGCAAACTTAATCAGGAAATTACTTCAGAATTCAGCGGAGATTTTTCAAATATCAAGAAATCCCTAAATGAGATCAATCAAAGACTCAGCACGACCCTTTCCGATATCAATACAGTGGCTACCCAGGTTGAAAATGAGGCGACGCAAATTTCTGACACCGGTCAGGCATTAGCCCAGGCCACAACGGAACAAGCCAGTTCGATTGAAGAATTAACAGCATCGATTGAGGAAGTGGCCGATGATACAAAATATAATGCGAAACGATCAAAAGAAGCCAATGAAATGGTGATTGCGGTTAGTAAAAACGTCGAAGTTGGCAATGCAAAAATGCAGCAAATGATTACCGCAATGGTTGAAATTAATGAGTCATCAAATGATATTTCGAAAATTATCAAGGTAATTGATAATATTGCTTTTCAAACCAATGTGTTGGCATTAAATGCCGCTGTGGAAGCGGCTCGTGCGGGACAACATGGCAAAGGGTTTGCCGTGGTTGCTCAGGAAGTGAGACATTTGTCAGAACTTAGTAGTAACGCTGTAAGAGAAACAACCGAATTGATTGAAAGATCGTTTGATAAAGTTGAAATGGGTACAAAAGCAGCGGATGATACGGGTGAAAGTTTGAAAGCAATTTCCTCTGAAATTGAAAAAGTCAGTGATCTTTTGGCTGCAATTGCTCAAGCATCAAATGATCAGGCTAATGAAATTGAACAAATTAATCAGGGGATCGAACAGGTTTCCAGAGTCGTTCAAAATAATTCGGCGACAGCAGAGCAAAGTGCCGCCGCCAGCGAAGAACTATCAGGCCAGGCTCAAATCCTCAAGCACATGATTGGTGCTTTCGAAATACGAGAACTGTGATGAGAACCGCAATTGAGGTTCTTCAGACTGTCAAAAAAGATAACGTAGAACCGACAATTGTTAGATCACGTTGTGTGCCTTAAGGCGAACAGTTGCCACGAAAAAGCTTTTTTTAACCAAACTTTAATTGCAACTGGACGAATTGCGTGCATGCAACAGATTAACAATTGGCCGATCTGGTAATTTATTGACAACCTTAGAACCTCAATTGAGGTTCTTTTTGTTTTAAGGCTTGACAATTATTTAAAGTTGATTTATTGTATTATATAAGTAATACAATAATACAAAAACAAGGAGGCCAGAATGAACTGGTACATCGATTCCGACCGACCCATCTATAAGCAGTTGGTGGAACAAATAGAATTACGAATTGTCTCGGGTGTTTATGCACCTGGTGATAAACTTGAATCGGTTCGCGAGTTAGCTATGGATGCCGGTGTAAATCCCAACACGATGCAAAAATCGTTAGCTGAACTGGAACGGATGGGGCTTGTGTTTGCACAAAGAACCAGTGGTCGATTTATTACGGAGGATTTAAAAGTGATTGAGGAAGCAAAAAAAACGATAGCAGTTCACGAAATTGATGCATTTTTAGAAAAAATGAAAAAACTGGGTTTGACTAAGCCTGAGATATTAGCATTAATGGAAAAAACTGAAGAAGAGGAAAACTAAGATGAGCATACTAAACGCTAAAAATCTGACCAAAAAGTTTGGTAAAAAGACGGCCTTATCGCAAGTTGATTTAGAGATTCCCAGAGGACGGATCATTGGTTTACTGGGGCCAAACGGCAGCGGTAAAAGCACCTTTATAAAAATAGCAACCGGTTTACTGGTTCCAACTGCCGGGGAGATTACCATTGACGGAGTGGCTCCGGGGGTTCATACTAAAAATATAACATCTTATTTATCCGAACAAACATATCTGAATTCATGGATGAAAGTTAATGATGTCATCGCTTTTTTTGAAGACTTTTATGAAGATTTTAATCGAATTAAAGCTGAAAATATGCTAAAGGATTTAAATATTAGTCCTGAAGAACGGCTCAAAACGATGTCAAAAGGAACAAAAGAAAAGGTTCAATTGATTCTTGTTATGAGTCGTTCAGCACAGCTTTATCTGCTTGATGAACCTATCGGTGGGGTTGATCCGGCGGCTCGCGATTATATCCTCAATACTATTATCACCAATTATCAAGAAAATGCCTCAGTTATTATTTCAACGCACTTGATTGCTGACATTGAACAAATACTGGATGATATTATTTTTATCTCAAACGGTGAAATTACACTGACATCTTCAGTCGATGAAGTGCGGGAAAAATACAATAAATCTGTTGATGGATTATTCAGGGAGGTATTCAAATGTTAATAAAGTTGCTAAAAAATGAATTGAAGGCTACCAAGAGAGTGTTTTTACCCTTATATGGGGCATTACTCATTTTAACAATTGTTACTAAACTTGTTTTAAGTTTTGGAGCACCGGATTTTTTCTCTGATAGTGTTGCTTCCAACCCGGTGGCAGAAGTTATTTTAGGTATTTGTTTTACATTGTATTTTATTTTTATTATCGCCTTATCTGTGATGACGTTAGTTATTATTATTCAGCGATTTTATAAAAATCTGTTTACCGATGAAGGTTATCTTATGTTCAGTCTGCCAGTTAAGACTTGGGAGTTGGTTTTGTCTAAATTACTAATCGGACTGATGTGGTCAATTATTTGTACACTAATCTATGCGGTTACTTTTTTTATTTTTTCATTAGGTACTTTTACGATGTTGGATTTTTTCCAAACTATCAATGGCGCTTATACTGATTTTTATAATACGTTTGGAATGAATCTTAATACGATCATTTTCGAAGCAATGCTGCTTGTTTTTGTCAGTACGATTGCTTCAATTCTGATGATTTATGCATCCATTGCGATTGGACAGATGTTTAGGAAACACCGGATTATCGCATCTTTTGGTGCTTATATTGTGATTACCATCTTGTTGCAGATAATCGGATCAATAGTGATGAGTATTCTAGCGATTGGTAATCTGGAGGACTTTGCTACAGAAGGTCCTGAAATGATGCAGATATTATCTTTGTTTATTAACGTCTCAACTTTGACTTATGTTATTTTATGCGGTGTTTTTTATTATATAACGCAATATATTATGAAAAATCACTTAAATCTTGAATAAATATTAACGCGATTATGTTATAATAATAAGCAACATTATATTAAATAAATCCTATTGAGATGAGGGGGTGAAATTGATTTTTATACAAGTAAGAGATTTGAAAAAAGACTTTAAACTGGGAAAAACAGATATTAATATTTTAAAAGGGATTAATCTTGATATTGAACAAGGCGAAATGGTAGCATTACTTGGCCCTTCCGGATCAGGAAAATCTACTTTTTTAAATGTTTTGGGGGGATTGGTTCCACCAACATCAGGCGAAATTATGATCCGCGATTATCGGATCAGCGACATGACTGAAAATCAATTATGCTTATTTAGACGCGAGCATTTAGGCTTTATTTTCCAATCCTATAATCTTATTTCCACGATGACGGCAATGGAAAATGTTGCTTTAGCACTTACTTTTGCCGGCGTCAAAAAGGAAATCAGGAAAGAACGGGCAATTGAAGCGTTGGAGGTCGTCGGTCTGGTCGAACGGATGGACCATAAACCGAGTGAATTATCCGGTGGTCAGCAGCAACGGGTCAGTATTGCCAGAGCTTTGGTCAATCATCCGGAAATCATCCTTGCCGATGAACCGACCGGAAATCTTGATTCAAAGACAAGTGAGGATATTATGGATATGATTAGTCGTTTGAATCGGGAGGACAATCAGACTTTTGTCATTGTTACCCATGATCCGGAAGCCGCTAAATATTGCTCGAAGGTTATCCATATGCGCGATGGTGTGATTGAACGTTCGGTCAATCAATAAAAATTAAAATAAATAGGAGTTGAGAAAATGGAGAAAAAGATGAAACAAAAAAGCATATCAAAAAAAATCTTTAAAACAATAATGCCGCTATTAATGGCGGTCCTATTGACGTTATCGCTGACACCGGGAGTTTTAGCCGCACCGGAGCAGCCATTGCTTCAAATCAGTTCAGTAACCTTTGATCCGGTGACTGTTTCTCCGGGGAAAGAATTCAAAATGCTAATCAGCTTAACGAACCATGGCGATTATAATGCTCGTAATGTGACGTTAGATGTTTTATCGCAGTCAGGTGCTGATGATTTAGGCGTATTCTCAATGGTTGGCAGCGGAAGCCATTTTTATTTGGAAGAAATTCCTTCGGAGGAAAGTGCTACTATTGAGATTCCAATGGTGACTTCACCGAATGCTGAAGCAAAAAATTACAACCTGAACCTGCAACTTAATTGTGAAACATGGGGAGGAGAGACGTATAATTTTACCGAAACAGTTGGTGTTGTTATTAATGAAAGTGATTCAATGTCTATTATTGCTCCCGACCGTGTCGTTTTACAAGAAAATGATAAGGGAGTAACACCCGTGGAATTTGAAATTGCTAATTTCGGTTCCAATCCGGTGCGCGGAGTGCAGCTTAGTATTTCCGGAGATGGGTTGACTTTTTCAAAAAGTTACGAATATTATGGAACTTATGAAAAAGATGATAGCGACAATTTTTCGACAGATGTAACAACCACTGATAAGGGTGAATTTCCCGGGAAAATAACCCTTAAGTATATGGATAGTTTTAATAACGAACGGACGATTGAAAAAAATATTACCATCGTTTCTGAAGAAGCAACGGTTCAAACCACTGATAAAAGTGATGAAAATCCCTTTCAGAAATTTCTTCGCATGGTCTTTGGAATTGGCGCATAGCGAGGTGATGGTGTGAATAAGCAAGAACTCCTGCGATTATCATGGGAGAATCTCTGGCGGATGAAATTTCGAACCATTCTCACCATCATTGGCGTGGTAATCGGAACAGCCTCGATTATTGTGATGGTATCGATTGGAAATGGCGCTCAGAAAAGTATTACTGATGAGTTGTCGGGGATTGGTTCGGTGACAACGCTTCAGGTTTATCAGGATTTGTCATCCTTGGGCGTGTCCTCGATGAGTGGCGGGAATACAAAGGATAAGTCGATCTTAAATGATGACGCAATTAAAGATTTGAAAAAAATTGATGGTGTTATGGCAGTGACACCGGTAGTAAATCTTAGCGGCGGTGAAATCGAAGTTGATCGTGAGCAATATAGTGTATCACTTATGGGTGTTGATTATGGGGTTTTAGATGACATGCGCTACGAAACCACCAGTGGTCGAAAACCAGGCACTAACGATGAAAATAGTGTGATCCTCGGTAAGGATGTTTTAACCTCTTATACTTATAGTGGGGCATCGGCTAAATCTCAAGAAAGCGAAGTAAAACCGGAAGATTTAATTGGCCAGAATATTACTTTGGTAATCAAACGGACAAATGAAAAAGGTGAAGAGGAACAGCGAACCCAAAAATTAAGAGTGAGCGGGGTATTGGAATCAACGGGCGGAAATGAAGACTATTCGATTATTTCCAACTATAAATTAGTGACGGAACTAAACGAATGGCAAACCGGGAAGAAAGTGAATATTAAAAAAACCGGATACTCAGAAGTATTAGTGACAGTTGAAGATTCATCGGTTGTTAATGATGTTACCAGTGAAATTGAAGGTATGAATTTCACCGTTTTTTCAATGCAGCAGATTTTAGATTCGATGGGTAGTGTTTTTCAGATGCTGCAAATTTTATTAGGCGGTATCGGCGGAGTGGCATTATTAGTTGCTTGTATTGGGATTGTCAATACAATGACGATGTCTATTTATGAACGGACCAAGGAAATCGGGATTATGAAGGTGATCGGGGCATCCATTTCGGATATTCGAAATATGTTTATTGCTGAATCGACGATGATTGGATTAATTGGCGGGATGGTCGGTATTATTATCAGTGTAATCTTATCACTGCTGATTAATCTGATTGCCGGATTTTTTATTGGTGGTAATGGAAACGTCAATATTTCATACATCACTCCGGGACTGGTAATTTTTGCATTGCTTTTTTCGGCATTGGTAGGATTATTATCAGGGGTACGGCCAGCGATCAAGGCCGCCAATCTTAGCTCGTTGGATGCAATCAGAAGTGAGTAAATCGATCATTCTCAATTTAGCTTAAGTGACAACACGAGTGGGAAAAGATTAACTTGGTGCTGATTTGATTGCAATATAAATTAAAACAGAAATGAAAAGGAGAAAGAGAAGAAATGAATTACTTGAATTTATTAATTAATCCAGTGAAATTTTTTAAGCAGGTTGCTGAAAAAGAGAAGGTATCATTGTTAATACCGATTGTGATACTGCTAATCATTGTCGGCTTGACTGCGGTCCTCGCAGGTGTTCAGGTGAGTACGCTTGATATGCCAGCAGAACAGTTGGGAATGGTAAAAGCTATTGCGATCGGCGGCGGAATTATTTCGGTAATAATTGGTTTAGCCATAGCCGTAATGGTTAAAGCGGCGATATTTAATCTGGTCCTAAAAAAAATGGGCGGGGAAGGTTCCTTTAAAATCGCAGTCTATGTTGTCGGTTTGACTTATTTTCCTAAGATTTTTCAAACGATTTTAAATATTGTGTTTTTTAAGCCAATCGATATAAAAGCGACGGCTGAGATGGATTGGGTTGCATTTTTTGCCGGTTTTGTTAATGTTTTTAATATTTGGCAGATTGTGCTGACAATTATTGGACTTGCCGTTGTATACCAGGTTTCTTACAAAAAAGCAGCGATTCCAGTTCTGGGGTTTGAGATTGTGTCAGTCGGGTTAACGCTGGGGTCAACACTCCTGGCGCTTAAATCAACGGCCGGTTTATCAACGCTGTCATAATCATAAGTGGAGTTATTTTTTCCTAAAAAACCTGAAACAACGGAATAGATAGTTACAAGGAGGGCGTATGGGAATTGGTATTGATTTAGGAGGGACGACTGTTAAAGGTGCGGTTGTAAATGATCAAGGCGAAATATTGAATCACCGATCATTTAAAACAGACGGATTGCGGGGTTATCCTAAGGTTCTGAATGACATAAAGGAATTGATTAAAGAATTGCTTGCACTTTCACCTGGGGAAGAACGTGTGGGGATTGGCATCCCTGGGATTCTTTCAGGTGATGGTAATACCATTGTTTCCTGCCCTAATCTCAATTGGCAAAATATTCCGCTAAAACATGATTTGGAAAGTGAGTTGGCGCTAGAAGTTTTGCTGGTCAACGATGCGACAGCCGCCAGTATCGCCGAAGCTGCTTTTGGGAGCACACAAGGACATAAAAATTCGGTGTTGATTACGCTTGGTACCGGTGTTGGTGGCGGTGTAATTTTAAATAATCGCATTATTTCTGGAGCTCATGGCGTGGCTTCAGAAATCGGTCATCTACTGATGGAAAAAAACTTTTACTCCTGTAGCTGCGGCAAAAATGGCTGTTTGGAAACATTTGCCTCAGCTACGGCGATTATTAAATATTGTCAAATGCAGCTGGAGCAGGGGCGCAAATCAACACTCCGTACGGTTGCTGGTTTTGACGGCAAAGCAATCGTAAATGCCGCCAAAGCAGGAGATCCGTTGGCGGAAGAAGCAGTGCAGCGACTGGCTAAATATTTGGGGTGGGCGATTGCCAATATCTGTGGGATTATCGATCCATCAATAATAGCCATTGGCGGGGGATTATCCTATGCCGGGGAATTTTTACTGGAGATAATAAAAATTGAAACAATTAAACGTTTGACTTATCCCGATATTGCGACGCCTGAAATTGTACTTGCCAGCTTCAGGAATGAAGCAGGGATGATTGGTTGTGCAAATCTTCAGCACTATTTGTAAGGATCGTTTATTTAAATAGAAAAAATGCGAAAAATTTTAAAATAATACAAAAAATATATTGAAATAAAGTCAATAATGATTATAATAGATTTATGTCAAACTAAAAAAACAAAGGAGAAACTCAATGCAAAAATATGAATGTGATGTCTGTGGTTATATTTATGACCCGGCTTTAGGTGATCCCGACAACGGTGTAGCTCCAGGAACTGCTTTTGCAGACATTCCGGAAGATTGGGTCTGTCCAGAATGTGGCGTCGATAAAAACTCATTTTCGGAAGTATAAAAGCAAGAAAACATTGTAATAAGAAGTAATGATGAATAATATTACTTCATAAGTGCAAATTTCAAACCAAAATTGGTTGGAAATTTGCACTTTTTTTTGTGGCAAAGTTTTTTGAAACGACAAAGTTGAAGATCATACATAATAGTACCAGAAATAGCAATAATTTACCTATTAATAAGTTGAAATATGTTATACTCTTAATATAAAGATAGTTATACGATTACAATTAGTTAAATTGAGGAGGTATAATGATGAAAGAAGCGTTTGACAACAAAAATTATGCAGCTCTTTCCAGTAGAGCGCGGTTACTTCAATTAGTGGATAAAGAAATTATTACAAAAATATTGGATTCATTCACCAAAGTAACTGGGCTGACAGCTAATATTGTTGATGTTGAGGGGCATTCGATCTTTTCTAAAAAAGATGCTCAAAAAAATTGCGAATTTTGTCATATGATCTGGAGAATGGAAAAACAAAAAGGAATTAGTCGGTGTGTTGGGGCGTACGCCCGGGCTGGAAAACAGGCAGCTATTTTCGATGAACCGTATATTTTCAGATGTCCGGCCGGATTAATTGAATGGGCAGCACCGATTATTTTTGATGAAGAACATTTGGGGACCATTATTTGTGGGCAAGTCTTGATGTGGGAACCGGAAGAATTTTTTTGGATTGAACTCGAAGAAATGAATCAGTTCCTGACCGAAGATTTTACAGCATTGTTTGAAGCAGCCAAGAAACTACAGGTTGTGTCAGGGGAAAAAGTACAATGTGCAGCCTCATTACTTCATGTCATTGCGAATTATATCATTAAAACAGGATGGGAAAGCTTACACCAGAAAAAAGAAATTGAATTACAGCAACTCTTATTAAATGAAGAAATTCAGACCCGAAAAAACTTAGAGGATAAATTAAATAGCCAGAGTCTTAACTTTTTTATGGAAAAAGAAAAGGCCCTCATTGGAAAAATCAAACTCAGTGATTTAGATGAATGCCGCAAGCTTTTTAAAGTGATGCTGGCCGATATCTTTTCCGCTGACGGAGAAAAATTGATGACGATGAAAGGCCGGGTTTATGAATTGGTTGTGGTGATGTCGCGGGCATGTGTGGAAGCTGGCGTCGATATCGAAAAGTCGATGATATTTAACGCAAATCTATTACAGGAACTTAATAATTGTTACAGTATCAGAGAAATAAATATCGTAGCAATGACACTGTTAGAGCATTATTTAGATGAAATTCATCATCATAGCAAGTCGAAAAATCGAGTAGCAGTGGAAGGGATCAAAGGCTATATTCGCAATAATTATCATAAAAACAGCTCACTTGAAGAGATTGCTGATTCCGTTTATCTAAGTCCCTTTTATGTTAGTCGGATTTTCAAAGAAAGCCAAAATATGACAGTAATGGATTATGTCACCAAAGTCAGGTTAAATGAAGCCAAAAAAATGCTCAGTAATCCACGGTATAAAATCGAGGAGATAGCGATGTCCCTGGGCTATAGTGATGGTAGTTACTTTTCTAAAGTTTTCCGTCGTAATGAAGGAATGACGCCGACACAATTTAGGCAAAATCTCTAAAAGGAGTGAGAATTGATGGATCAGCACATGGATATTTATGTCAAAGAAATACAAGATGGATTAACCGATGGTGATGCCGAGATCGTTAAAAATTCGACTGAAAAGGCTTTGAAAATGGGAATTTCACCAGAGCGTATTATCATAAATGCGCTTATTCCAATCATGGACCAAATTGGAAAAGAGTTCAAAAATGGGAATATTTTTATTCCGGATGTTTTAATGTCTTCCCGAGCGATGCACGCAAGTCTATATGTCTTAAAACCGCTGATTGTCGACTCAAGTCTTAATAAAAAGAAAGGGCGTATTATTATCGGAACGGTTGCTGGAGATCTGCATGATATCGGTAAAAACATGGTTTCAATGACGTTACAGGGCGATGGTTATGAAGTGATTGATCTTGGAATCGATGTCCCGGCATCGTCTTTTATATCAGCGATATTACGTTATCAGCCGGATGTTTTAGCGATGTCCGCCCTCTTAACAACGACAATCGGGGAATTAAAACACGTGGTACAGGCCATTCGTAATGAAGGATTGGGAGATCGAATTAAAATTATCATCGGTGGGGGACCGGTTACTCAGGATTATGTTGATGAAATTGGAGCGAATGGTTACGGAAAAGATGTTTTTGAAGCGATTGAAACGGTTAATAAACTACTCGGAAATAAGGAGGGTTACTTTAATGTATGAAGAGGACCAAGGATTATCTGAAAAACGGCCGCCGATTATTTTATTTACCGGTTTTCTAGGGTCGGGAAAAACGACGCTGTTGTTGAAAACCATTGAAATCCTTTCAAAAGAAAACAAAAAATGTGCAATTATCATCAATGAAATTGGTGATGTGGGTATTGATAACCGTGAGATGAAGATGCTTGGCTACGATGTGATGGATTTATTTGGTGGATGCGTTTGTTGTACCATGAAGGTAACACTGGAGGTGACCATTAATCATCTACTCCATGACTATGCGGATCTCGATTATATCTTATTTGAACCATCCGGAATGGCTCAACCATCGTCGATGTATCCGGCAATTTTACATTGTGGTTATGAGGATGCTGAAATTCTCAATGTGTTTATTTTTGATCCGGGACGAGCATATCTCTATAAAAAAAGAATGAATAGGTTATTTCTTGATGCCATTGATCTGGCTAAAACGGTTGTTGTTAATAAAATTGATCAGGTTCCGCGGGAGGAAATTAACGAGGCTATAAATATGGTCAATGCGATTAATCCCAATATGAAACTATTTAAAATGAACATTGATCAAGGCTTGAGTTCAGAGTTTCATCAGTTTTTATTGGAAAGAGGGTAAAACAAATGTATCAGGAAGAATTTTTGCCGGTTGTTTTTAATGTTCAATTTACTTCAGATCAGGCCTTACCTGTTGAAAGGTGGCGATCGCGGATTGATGAGGTGTTACATGTTTATATCGATCAGATTTTAAAAGATGAAGAGCGATTGATTGGACATATCAAGGCGTTGGCTCAAATTAACGAAACCGATTTTATTAAATATAGTTGTATCAGTGATGCCAATGGAATCAACAGTAACTTTCAGGGAAAATATCAGGATGTGAGCAAAATCTGCATGATTGTTAATTCACTGGTTTCTAATATTAGTGAAAGTGAAAGTCGCATTTACTGGGAAAGATCATGCAAGACACTTGAGCAAAGGGATGCTGAGATTAGTATCCAAATCGAAAAAAAAGAAAATCCAGCCAAACAACATCACCACCATCATGAGAATGATGAAAAATGTCCGATTTGCAGTGGTCATCACCATCAGTAAAAAATAGACAAATATGCATAATTGATGATAATTACTAAAATATTATTGATTATGCATATTTTATGCCCTTAATAAAACTAAAAAGCAATATAATACAAAATTTTACTAAAATCGTCTAAAGACGTAATGCTTAAAGAAGCGTATGATGAGTGTATAAAATAAATTTTAGAAATCCTGCAGGTTACTAGAATTAAAATCGAACTTGAGGAGGGGGAGATTAGTTCTTTCGAGGCTAAAAAAATGATTGATTATAAAGCGTTAATCTGTTGTATAGAAAATCTTGAAGGTGAAAAAGCACTTGAAATAATAGAAGATTTTATAGCTTATAATCCAACGAGAGAAGAAGGAATAGAAGTAATCAGAGCTTGCCAGATAGGAACTAAAAAGGTTGCCCAGTTGTATGAAAAAGGAGAGTATTTTGTGAGCGATCTTTTGGTTGCCGGAGCACTGTTAGAAGAAATTAAACAAAAATTGGAAGTTATTATCGGAGAAGATATTCGCTGTTTTAAATCTGGCAGAATTACACTCGGGTCAGTATTTGGAGATGATCCTGAACAAGGAGAAATTGTTTTAGCCAAGATTGTACAAATGGCAGGATATATTGTAATTAAGGCGGGAGTAAAAGTATCGTAAGAGGGTAACTGTACGAACGAAGTCAATGTTTGAAAAAAATATAAATTTAAATGGAGGATAAAATGAAAAAAACGTTCGATAAATTAGCAATTAGCAAGTTAGACGATTTTGTCTATGGGAGCGCTCCAAATCCTGTTACAACCAAAAGTGGGATGGTAATTGGCGGGGGATTAGTTTATCCAGAACTTAACTTTACGCTTCCAGGCATGGATGTAAACGATGAAACAATGGATAAAGCAGCTAGAATTTATACCGACATTATCACGACGTCATTACAGCGAGCAGCAGAATTAAAATCGCCTGGTGTTTTGATCGAATTTGAAACCATTCCCGATTTCACGGAAGTTCCTGCTTATGGTCGAAGAATTAATCAGATCTTGATCGATGAAATAAAAGCCGCGGCTGATAAATACGGATTAAAAGCAGCACTTCGAACAACGCCAAACGACTTACGAGAAATGAGCCGTCCGCCAGTAATGCGAGGCGGAAAATATTGGGATACGATGCTGGAGCTTTTTAATAATTGCGCTAAAGATGGAACCGATTTTTTATCAATTGAATCTACCGGGGGCAAAGAAATTCATGATGACGCGCTAGTGAAAGCAGATATCAGAAAATCGATTTTGGCGATGGGGGTTCTTGGATGTATTGATATGGAATTTTTATGGGCCGAGATCGTAAAAATTTGTAATGCCCATGATTGCTTGCCAGCTGGCGATTCAGCGTGTGGATTTGCTAATACGGCCATGGTTTTAGCAGAAAAAGGATTTATTCCCCGTTCTTTTGCGGCAGTCGTTCGAGTTGTGGCAGTGCCAAGATCATTAGTTGCTTTTGAACAAGGTTGTGTTGGTCCTGACAAAGATTGCGCCTATGAAGGCCCTTACTTGAAAGCGATCACTGGTTGCCCAATTTCAATGGAAGGTAAAACAGCAGCACCGGCTCATATGAGTCAAGTTGGAAATGTGGCCGCATGCGTTTGTGATGCCTGGAGCAACGAATCGATCCAACAAGTGTTGTTATTATCGGGGATGGCCCCAGTTGTTGGGATGGAACAACTTATTTATGACTGTCGGTTAATGAATGCGGCAACCGCTAAAGGGCAACAATTGATGATGCGTGATTTATTATCGGATTCTGATGCGTCATTGGATCCACAGGCTTATGTACTAAGTCCGGAAGTCGTTCTAAGAATCAGTGCTGAAATTGTTAAAGCGACTCCTGATGGACATTTAGCCATGACAATTGCGGCAGCCCGAGGAGCGATTGAAGAAATAAAAGCTGGAATTACCAGCGGTAAAGTACAAGCTGATAAACGTGATATGAAATGGTTGGATAAAATGTCGCGACAAATCGATACCATTCCAAATGATCCGCAAGAATTTTATAAGATGATGGAACCTGAATTAGATTTAACAACATTTACGGCCAGTGAATATGGTTTATAAGGGGAGTTATAAATCATAAACCAGATGTAATGAAAAAAATTCATGAAATAAATAGGAGGAATAAAATGGCTACTTTAGAACAAGTATCACAATGCGTTGTAGATGGTGATGTTGCAGGCGTACAGGGGATCGTTCAACAATTGATTGATGCCAAAACCCCACCAATGGATATCATTAACAAGGGGTTGGTTGCGGGGATGAATATCGTCGCTCCGTTATTTAAAAATGGTGAAATGTTTGTGCCTGAAGTTATGGAATCAGCAGAAACGATGAATAAAGGAATGGAATTGGTTAAACCGTTAATTTTGGATACGGATATGAGCACTAAAGGTAAAATCATGATCGGTACCGTTAATGGTGACTTACATGATATCGGGAAAAACCTCTTAATTATGATGATTGAAAGCAGTGGTTACACCGTAATCGATTTGGGTGTAGATGTAAAAGAAGAAACATTTGTTTCTGCAATTAAAGAACATCAGCCGGACATTGTAGGGATGTCTTCGATGTTAACAACAACGATGATGAAAATGGAATCGACGGTTGCAGAAATGGTCAACGGCGGCGTACGTGATAAGGTTAAAGTTATTATTGGGGGCGCACCCATTTCGCCAGACTTTGTTGACGAAGTTAAAGCCGATGGATATGCTGAAGATGCCTCGACAGCCGTTGAACTTTGTGACCGCATGATGGCCAGCATATAAAATACGCAAAAATTAGGGGAGGCGAAAAGATGCTGACAATTGTAGGTGAATTAATTAATAGTAGTCGAAAAGTCGTCAAAGAAGCCGTTCAAAATCGCGATGAAAAAGTGATCAGAGAACTTGCTAAAGTGCAAACCGATGCCGGAGCAACCTTTCTCGATGTGAATTGCGGCAATATGATTCATGATGAAGAAGAAGTCATGGAATGGTTAGTAAATACTATTCAGGATGAAGTTGAAATGCCACTGTGTATTGATAGTCCGAAAGCATCAGCCCTTGAAGTTGGTCTTAACTTATGTAAATTCGGACGTCCGATGATCAACTCGCTTTCCGGAGAAGAAGGTAGATATGAGGCAATCGTACCACTGGTCAAAAAATTTGATGCTAAAATCGTGGTATTATGTATGGATCATACGGGGATGCCGGTTACTTCCGATGACCGCATGAAAGTCGTTGATGATCTTTACGCGAAGTTAACGAAAGACGGTATCAAAGATGACGATATGTATTTTGATCCGCTCGTTAAACCGATAAGCAGTGTTACCACAGCTGGCAAAGAAGTACTGGATACAGTCAGAAAAATTAAGGCTAAATATCCGGATGTTCACTTTATGTGTGGACTGAGTAATATTTCATATGGACTTCCCAATCGTAGTCTTTTGAATCGACTCTTTGTGGTTCAAACCATGACACTGGGAATGGATGGCTACGTATTAGATCCTGCAAATTCCAGCATGATGGCTGATATTGTTGCATCAACGGCATTACATGGTCAGGATAGTTATTGTGGTGGTTATATTAAAGCTCACCGTAAAGGGTTACTGGGTTAATTAAATATTCTTTATATTCTCCAATATAAGATAACGATGAAGCCGGCATTATGTGCCGGCTTTATTGCGGGTATTTTAATAAAAAACGCTATTTTCACGGAGTTTTAACATGAAATTTATCGAAATTGTGATAGAATATAAAAAAGAATATGAGGTGACTTTTATGATTAAGCGATTTTCAGTTATTTATATTGGATCAATTCGGTGTGAGTTTATCGTCGGACAACGCGGTAAAGGATGCATTAAAATACTAGATCGGGCGATGTTTCCGATAAATTTTGGAAACCAAAGTTTCACTAAAGGTGAGATTAGCTTTAAATCAGTTTACGCACTTTGTCAGACAATTAATGAATATATAGAAATGTCCAAAACCTATGCAGTGGAATCAATAAAAATTTTTGGAACAACGGCATTGCGAGAGGCGCGTAACCGTCTCTATATTCTTGAGCAAATTAAAATAAATACCGGTGGATATGAAGTTGAAATACTGGATAAAGAAGAAGAAACCCATCTGATCTATCGACATATGGTATTAAAATGTGATTCGGAATTTAACATCACCGGAGAAACAAAAGAAGATCAGATGTTAGCTTCAATTTCCAGTGGCAATGTATCGGTAGCACTTTTAAAAAATGGTATTATTGATTATCATCAGACCGCCGAACTGGGTTATCTTAAAATGAAGGAAATTTTAAAATCGATCGAAGAAAATTCAGAGCGGTTTGAAACCCTCTTGATGGAGTTTATTTCGATTAATACGCAGGATATTGTCGAAAATATCAGAAAGCGACAGGTTAAAAAATTATTTGTATCCTCGCATGAAGTTGATGTCATTGCACAGTTATGCGGTTACACCCAGCGTCAAGATTATTATGTTGTCAAAGCTGATGAATTTGAAGCGTTATGCAAAATTGCCGGAGACCTTACCGTTAATCAGCTCCTAAAAAAATATCCGCTGTTGGATCAAAATGAGGCCGAAACGCTTAATCATACCTTAATGCTTTATTTAAAGCTATTAGCCGAAACCGGGGTTGAGACCTTTATATTGATACCAATGATTATTGGGGATGCATTTTTAGATTTTGAGTTTCAAATTACCAAAAAACAACAACTCATTGATTGGATCGAAGAGGGGTCTTATTTATCAGCAAAAACGATTGGAAAAAAATATCATACCAGTCAAAGACATGCGGAGTTTGTTGAAAAGATAAGCCTGAAGATTTTTGATTCATTAAAAAAATTTCATCAGTTGGGAAAACGGGAACGACAGCTTTTATCAATGTTGTGTTATTTGATGGAAGTCGGGAGTTTTATTGATCATAAAAATTTTTGGGTGCAAAGTCATTACATCATCGAAACAACTGATATCATTGGCGTAACGCAAGCTGAAAAAGCGGTAATGGGAAAGGTCGCTGAAGCGGTTAAAACTAATTTTATTATCGCCGATGACGTTATTCATTCAAATGATGAAAAAGAGCAATTGCTGGTGGCAAAATTAACGGCGATACTTAAATTGGGGATTGCCCTTGATAAGAGCTACCAACAGAAAATCCACAATATTCAGTGTCATGTAAGAGATGAAAAACTGATTATTTCGGTTACTACCGGAAAAAACTTTCAATTGGAAGAGTATTTCTTTAAAGCGAGTCGTAATACGATGGAAAAAGTGTATGGAATTAAACCGATACTAAAGATTAAGAGGGTTGAATCATGAAAAATAAATTGTTGATAAATCGAGAAATTAGTTGGTTGGATTTTAATTATCGGGTTTTAGATGAAGCTTATGATAAAGGCAATCTGGTTATGGACCGGCTAAAATTTTTATCGATTACCGCATCAAATCTGGATGAGTTTTTTATGGTCCGGGTAGCTGGGATTATGGATCAGATCAATGTTGGTTATAGTAAAAAAAGCATGGATGGATTAACACCACTTGAACAATTAGCGGCGATTAATAGTTTGACACAGGAAATGATGGCAAGACAATATACCTGTTTATCAAAATCGATTTTACCTGAGCTTACTCAAAACAACATCTTTTTTTTGAGTTATGATGAATTGGATGATGAAGGCAAAGATTTTGCTCTGCATTATTTCAGGCATGAATGTTATCCGGTTTTAACCCCCCAGGCAATTGATAATAGTCGCCCGTTTCCACTCGTAAAAAATAACCAGGTGTATTTATGTATTATGCTTCATGATACCGAAGCAAAGGTTAAGGATGAAAAGGAGTTTATGGCGATTTTAGAGATACCAAAGGTATTAGAACGAATCATTGCCCTCCCTAAGTCCAACGATTCGGGAATTTTAAATTACATATTTGTGGAAAATTTAATCAGCCCATTTGTGCATGAGTTATTTACGGGTTATGAGGTTAAGCAAGTCAATGAGTTTAGAATTACCAGAAACGGTGATTTAGCCATTGATGAAGATGAAGCCGAAGATTTACTGATCGAAATTGAGAAGTCAATTCAACAGCGTAAATGGGGTGCCAGCATTAAACTGGAAGTCACCAAAGATATGAGTAAAAAAATGAAAAAATGGCTCATGAATGAATTGGAAATTAAGGAAAATGAACTTTATGAGTTAAAAGGTAATCTTGATTTAACCTGCTATATGAAATTTCAGAATAGAAATGAATTTAATGAACTCAGGGAACCGCGTTATACCCCGCTTATTTCTGATGAGTTTTATGAGAAAGCGGATATCTTTGAAGTGATTCGCGAAAAAGATCGCTTGCTCCATCATCCTTATCAATCGTTTCAAACAGTTGTCGATTTTGTTAAAACAGCATCGAAAGACGTCGATGTTTTGGCGATTAAGCAGACCCTTTATCGCGTAAGCGGGGATTCACCGATTATCGAAGCGTTAATTCAGGCCGCTCAAAATGGCAAACAAGTTACGGTATTGGTGGAACTTAAGGCCCGTTTTGATGAAGCGAATAATATCGTTTGGGCGAAAAAATTGGAGAAGGCTGGATGTCATGTAATCTATGGATTGGCAGGTCTAAAGATTCATTGTAAAATGATTCTGGTTGTTCGAAAAGAATCCGATGGAATTCGGCGTTATGTCCATTTAGGAACCGGGAATTATAATGATGTGACAGCTGGTTTGTATACGGATTTGGGGATGTTTACGGCTAAAGAAAATTATGGTTCCGATGTTACAACGCTTTTTAATCTGCTTTCGGGGTATAGTCATTACACATTATGGAAAAAAATCGAAGTTGCGCCCAAAACATTGAGAAATGCTTTTTATATTGCTATTAATCGCGAAATCGAAAACGTGAAAATGGGAGAAAAAGGAAAAATTATTGCCAAAATGAATTCGTTGGTGGATGAAGGAATCGTTAACAAACTTTATGAGGCGTCTCAGGCCGGCGTTGAAATTCGATTGATTGTTCGGGGCATGTGTTCCTTAATTCCGGGATTGCCAGACGTGAGCGAGAATATTGTTGTTCATAGTATCGTTGGGACTTTTCTTGAACACAGTCGGATCTACTATTTTTATAATCAAGGCAAAGAAGATATTTATTTGTCAAGTGCCGACTGGATGGAACGAAATTTAAATCGGCGGATTGAAACGCTATTTCCGGTTGAAGATGAAAGCCTCAAAAAACAACTCAAGGATATTTTAGATATAACCTTAAGAGATACAATTAAGACACGAGTAATGACCGAAACCGGAGCCTATATTCGAATTGACAAACGTGGTAAAGAGTTACTTTCCTGTCAGGAATATTTTTGCCGAAAAGCCGAAGATGAATTTACAGCGGCAAAGGAAAAAGCAATTCTAAACCGAAATATAAGAGGAGAAAGATAGTGGAAAGACGAAATATTGGCGTTATCGATATCGGATCAAATAGTGTTCATTTAGTTATTGGTGAGTATTATAACAATGAGTATTTTCAAATTATCGACGATGTTAAGGTTAATGTTCGCTTAAATGATGGTTTGGCGGAAACGGGTCAACTTGCAAAGCAACGGATGGCGTTTGGGATCGAAACACTTTCAATGTTTACGAGTATGTGTGAGGCCTATGGAATTGAAAAAATAATTGCGGTAGCGACTGCAGCCGTTCGAAAAGCCGCCAACGGAAAAGACTATGTCGCTCAAATCAAAGAACAAACGGGTTTAGATGTTGAGATTATCACGGGTGAAGTTGAAGCCTTGATGGATTATTTGGGAGCCATCAATACCCTTGATGTTAAGGATGCGCTGCTGATGGACATTGGCGGTGGGAGTACCGAATTTGTGTTAATCAAAGAGCGGAAAAAAGTGGATGGGATTAGCTTGCCCTTTGGATCAATTGATTTGGCCGAGAAATTCGATTTAACGGATGAGGTGACTGATCAGAAATTAAAGGATTTAGATGAATTTTTAATAAAAGCATTTGATGAAACGCCGATGCTAAAAAAAGCAAAAGGTTTACCGGTAATTGGAGTTGGCGGAACGATTCGAAATGTTGGTAGAATTCATCGTAGTATGATTGATTATCCGCTGGAAATTGCCCATAATTATCGGATGAAATCAAATGATGTCAAACGCATTTGTGAGATGGTTGCTAAGATGAATTTTTCGGAACGATCAAATCTGAAAGGCTTGTCAAAAGGCCGAATTGACATTTTTGTGGGCTCCAGTCATACGCTGGAGCGGGTGATGAAACACATTGATTCGAAAGAACTTATTATCAGCAATGCCGGATTACGAGATGGAATTATTTATAATTATTTTGGTTATAATGAAAATAATCTGGTTTATGATATTTTCGAACTCTCGCTGGTTAATGTCATGCTTCGTTTTAATGTCAATATTCCCCATGCTTATCATGTTTTTAAGCTTGCCGAAAAGTTATTTGAACAATTGCAGCCAATTCATGGGATTACTCAGGATGTGCGTAAGATGATCCGTGCCAGTGCCATGCTTCACGACGTAGGTATTAAGATTCAGTTTGATAATCATCATGAGCATAGTTTTTATATTATCTTAAATTCGGGACTTTTAGGAATTGAACAAAAAGAACTTTTAATGAGTGCTTTCATTGCCCTTAATCATCGAACCAATAAAAAAATTCAAATTGCTGAAGAATACATTATGTTACTGCAGGATGAAGAACGTCACCTCATTGATCAACTGAGTTTGTTTCTACAAATTTCGGAATATTTAGATCGCAGTATGGATGGTATCGTGAAAGATATTAACTGCATCATTATGGAAAAAGAAGTGCAACTAAATGTGCTGACAACTGGGCACTCCGTATTTGATGATATGATTGTTAGTGAATGCGGGAAAAAGTTTAAACGGGTTTTTAACCGGACGTTAGCAATTAATAATAAGGTAATTATTACCCATCGCTAAAAAAACTGAGCCATTATTTACTGTAAATAATGGCTCAGTTTTTTGTTTTTGGGGTTTATTTATTTCGATGGCTTTTACCCAGATAAGCTTCTTTGATACTTTCATCGGTTAGAAGTTCATGACCAGTACCTTGTTTGGTAATTCTACCCGTTTCCAAAACGTAGGCATAATCAGCTACTTTAAGAGCCATATTGGCATTTTGTTCGATCAGTAAAATAGTCATTCCTTCCTGGTTAAGTGTTTTAATGATATCAAAAATACCTTGAACAATTAATGGTGCCAGTCCAAGCGAGGGCTCATCCATCATCAGCAGTTTGGGCCGACTCATCATCGCGCGACCGACGGCCAGCATTTGTTGTTCACCACCCGATAAGGTTCCGGCTGGTTGCCAGGAACGTTCTTCCAAACGGGGGAAAAGGCCATAGATCCGTTTGAGGTCATCATCCAGACGATCTTTTCGCATGTAAGCACCAATTTTGAGGTTTTCAATGACCGTTAAATCGGGAAAGACGTGGCGTCCTTCGGGGACCAAGGTAATACCTTTATCAACAATTTTGGTGGTATCAAGTCCTAAAAGTTCATCATCGTTATAGGTAATACTACCAGATTTTGATTTAACCAGATTGACAATGGCACGAAGCGTGGTGCTTTTTCCAGCCCCGTTGGCGCCAATCAATGTGACAATTTTTCCTTCCGGTACTTCCAGATCAATACCTTTGACAGCTTCGATACCACCATAGGCAACTTGTAAATTATTAATTCTCAACATCTTCATCCACCCCCAAGTATGCTTCAATAACCTTTGGATTGTTTTGTACTTCATCCGGGGTTCCTTTAGCAATCGTGCAACCAAAATCCAATACATAAATATGATCTGAGATTTCCATGACAAGATCCATGTGATGTTCAATCATAAAAATTGAAAGATCAAAGTCAGTTTTTAATTTAAAAATTAAATCGGTTAATTCATCGGTTTCCTGTGGATTCATCCCGGCAGCTGGCTCGTCAAGGAGTAACAGTTGCGGATTGGTGGCTAAAGCGCGAGCAATTTCAAGATGACGTTGCTGACCGTAGGGGAGCGAGGAAGCTTTTTCATTTTTGAGATCAATGAGACCTAAACGCTCTAATAAAAACTCGCAATCAGTTTTTGCTTGTCGTTCACCTTTTCGAGCTTTGGGGGTTCTGAGGATTGCCGACAAAAAGTTATAATCAATATTGGTATGGGTAGCAACCAGGGCGTTTTCAAGAACTGTTAATTCTTTAAAAAGGCGAATATTCTGAAAGGTTCGCGCAATCCCTAAACCAGTAATTTTATCAGGTTTTTTGCCAGTAATGTCAATTTCGGTAGCCTGGCCGGTTTTATCGGTTGGCGAGAAAAGCACTTTGCCATTGGTGGGCGTGTAAACGCCGGTGATAACGTTGAAAGCAGTTGTTTTACCAGCCCCATTAGGACCGATAAGAGCAGCGAGTTCACCTTTTTTAATATCAATATTCAAGTCGTTGACAGCGACAACGCCGCCAAACTGCATGATGACATTTTCAGTTTTTAAAAGACTCATTTTTTGGCACCTCCCTCAACCGATGATTTGTTCTTACTTAAAGTGCGTTTAATCGAATGATATTTATCGGCGATGAAATCCCAAGTGAGTTCATTGGTACCCATTAAGCCTTTGCGGTAGAAAAGGACAATTGCCATGAGTAAGAATGAGAAAACAACCATCCGTAAGCCAGGTCTAAAAATTGGCAGATCTAAACCAAAAGCCATTGGTTCATCCAGAAAACGTAAGGCTTCTTGGCCCAAGGTGACGACAAAGCTGGCAATGACCGTTCCGGAAATACTGCCCATGCCACCAAGGACAATAATCAGTAAAAAATTATAAGTTAGCGTGAAGTAGAATTGTTTGGGATCGACGGTGCCGAGAAGAGCGGCAAATAAACCACCACCAACTCCGGTAAAGAAAGCACCAATTAAAAAGGAGGTCATCTTTGTTTTGAAAAGTGCCACTCCCATGGCTTCGGCGGCAATTTCATCTTCACGGATCGATTTGAATGCGCGACCATAGGAAGAATTGATCAAGAGGATCGTGGCAATAATAATAATTAACGCAATCCCGAAGGTCCACCATAAACTACTAATGGTAGGAATACTTTTGATACCCAGAGCACCGTTGGTGATCGACTGCGTATTAGTAAAGACAATGCGGATAATTTCGGAGAATCCCAGCGTAGCAATGGCTAAATAATCACCACGGAGTCTTAAACAGGGAGACCCGATTAGAAAAGCGACGGCGACAGACATAAAGCCACCTAAGATTAAAGCGACAATGAAAGGTAATTGGACATTCGCTAAAAAAGGCGCCATTGGTTCCAGATAAAAAATAGCTGCGCGCGACTCAATTGGAACAGTAAAAACAGCGACGGTATAAGCGCCAATCGCCATAAAACCAGCTTGGCCCAAAGAAAATTGACCAGTAAAACCATTAACCAGATTCATAGCCAAACTAACAATAACATAGATGGCACATAAATTTAAAAGTCGTCGGAGATAGGAGTCGACAAAAATATCGGCAAGACCAATTCCGAGTAATACAATACCTAAGAAAACTATCGTTTTCCAATGATCTTTTAAGTAGGTACCTAAGTTGTGTTGTGATTCGTTCATTTTTGGCACCTCCTCTAAACCTTTTCCACTTGTTTCTTACCAAGGAGTCCGTTGGGAAGAAATAATAGAATAACGATTAATATAACAAAAGCAATGGCATCTCGATAGCCGGTGAGAGCCGGGAAAAACGCCACCATCAGGACTTCGGAAAAGCCGAGAATCAGTCCGCCCAGAACGGCACCTTTGACATTTCCAATTCCGCCGATTACAGCAGCGATAAAACATTTTAAACCGGGAACAACTCCCATGAGGGGTAACACCGATGGGTATTTCATACACCATAAAATGGCGCCAACAGCGGCAAGCGCAGAACCGATAGCAAAGGTTGAAGAAATGACCCCATTGATCTTAATACCCATGAGCTTGGCAGTATCATAATCGACGGCAACGGCGCGCATAGCCATTCCGACTTTGGTTTTGTTAATAATAAAAAGTAGTGCCGTCATTAAGATAAATGCAACAATCGGAATAACAATCGAAACCGGTTGAATCGACAATCCGCCAATAAAAAATGGGGTTGTCAAAAGTGGGAATTCCGGAAAGGCCTGTGGTTTTCCCGAGAACAAATAAGTTGCTACGTTTTCGAGCAAAAATGAAACGCCGATTGCCGAAATTAATAGTGATGTTTTTGGAGCCTCCCGTAACGGACGATAGGCGACCCGTTCGATTGTAACACCAAGTAACATGGTTAAACCAATTGTAATAATAAAAGTAACATACCATGGTAGCAAAAATACTGCAATCCCAAAATATGTGAAATAGGCAGCCATCATAAAGATGTCACCATGGGCAAAGTTAATCAGTCTTAAAATCCCATAAACCATGGTATAACCGATGGCAATAAGAGCGTACAAACTTCCCAGTGATAAACCATTAATAAGTTGCTGCAAGAATGTTTCCATTGTCATTCCAACGACCATAATTAAAACCTCGTTATATCATTTAATTGAATTGAGGGTATCTGATTAAACAAATACCCTCAATGTTGTGGTTGCGAAGGTAGCATGTTAATTACACATTTCTTGTAGTTAATGCACCTTTGCATTTGAAAAAGAAAGTGATCTAAACACTTCTTTTAAAATAAATTTGTGTAGTGGGACTAATCAACGGTAACTGAATCTTGATAAATAAATTTACCATCTTTAACCGTTTTGATGATTGCTTCATTTTTGGTGGCATCGCCATTGGCATCAATTGTAATCATTCCGGTAGCGCCTTCAAAGTCAGTTGTTTGTGCTAATGCGTCGCGGATAGCAACAGGATCAGTTGAACCGGCACGTTCAATCGCATCAAGTGTCATCATATATCCGTCGTAACCAAGAGCCGTTACTGCCGCGATATTTTCACGATCTGGATATGCTTTTTTATATTCGGCGACAAATGTTTTACCAGCTTCGGTTAGCGGATTGGTGTCATCAAAGAATGTTGACATAACTGCGCCGTCAACATCGGCACCACCAACGGTGATAAATTCATTTGTTTCCCAGGTATCACCACCGATAAATGGTGCGGTGATTCCTAGTGCTCGAGCTTGTTTGATGATTAATGCTGATTCAGTAAAGTTACCGGGTGCAAAAATAACATCTGGGTTGGTTGCTTTAATATTAGTTAAGATACCGTTGAAATCTTGATCACCAGTATTATAGTTTCCAGTAGAAACTATCGCGTCGGGATCGCCTGTTAGTTTGGTGAAAGAATCAGTAAAGAATTTCGCTAAACCAACAGAATAATCGTTTGAAACTTCTTGGATAATGGCAACTTTTTTAGCGTTTAGGTTTTTATAGGCATAATTAGCCATTACGGTTCCCTGGAAAGGGTCTAAGAAACAAACACGGAAATAGTAATCATTTCCAGCAGTTACCTGTGGGTTAGTAGCTGAAAGAGCAACAGCCGGAATTTGGTTTGTTTTGACAACATCACCAGCGGCAATTGAGAGGGAAGATCCCCAAGAACCCAAGATTGCAACAACTTTGTCTTTTTCGATTAAACGAGCTGCGGCAGTTGTTGCTTCAGCTTTATCTGATTTATTATCAGCAACGACTAATTCAACTTTTTTTCCTAATACTTCTGGACGTAATTGATTGGCTAATTTAACACCTTCAACTTCCAGTTCACCACCAGCAGCATTGGCACCAGTTAATGGTTCGAAGACACCAATTTTAATGACATCACTGTCACTAGAAGAAGTTGATGAGGATGTTCCTCCTGAACATCCAGCCGCCATGGTAACGACCATGGCAAGAGACAATAATACAGAGAGCGTTTTTTTCACGGTAAAGTCCTCCTTTTTCTTTTTTTCCTAATTTTACCTGTGGCTATTATACCAAAGGTTAAGGTTTTAATGCAAGTTTATATTAAGAAATGTTTGAAGTCAGCGGACACTTGTTTATTAAACAATAATTATGTAATTTAGACTTAAAACGCGTTACTACGCTAAAGCAGTGAATTGTAGTCGTTTTAACAAATTTGATCAAGTCCGTCACTGGATGACAGATTGACAGGGCGGCTTAAAATGATCAAATTATTCTATGCGGTGATAAAGATGATTTAATTGATTGAACCAATCGGTGTCAATACTCGATAATCCCTCGCGCGTCATGCGAAAAATCCAGTTATTTTTGGTTGTTCCAGGTTCGTTAATACGGGTGTCACCACCATAGCCGCATAGATCCTGAATAGGAAGAATAACCAGATTGGCGACACTTTGAAAAAGCGTACGAATAAATGCGCGACATGAGGGGCTTTGAAATCCGCCGATTTGCCATTGATTTTCCCAAGCTTCACAATAACCACAGTAGTCAAAGGCATAACGTCGTTGTTCAGGAGCATACTCAAAAAATGTGCCCAGTAGGGTATTGTTGTCATGAGTGCCTGAATAAGCCACCATGTTGGCGGTATAATTATGGGGAAGATGGATATTATCCAGCTTGTCGATAAAAGCAAATTCCATAATCCGCATCCCCGGAAACCCGGTATCGGATAAAAGTTTTATCAGTTTGGGATCTTGAAAACCTAAATCTTCGGCAATAATATTGGCGTCGGGAAAACATTTTTCTAATTGTTTAAAAAAATCCATTGCCGGCCCAGGTATCCAATGCCCGTTTTTGGCCGTCTGCGCCGTTGACGGTACTGACCAATAGGCGGAAAAAGCGCGGAAATGATCGATTCGAACGGTGTCAAAATCCACAAAAGATTTTTGGATACGTCGCATCCACCACCGATAATTGTTTTTTTGCATCACATCCCAACGATATAAAGGGTTGCCCCACAATTGACCAGTTTCCGAAAAATAGTCAGGAGGCACACCGGCAACATTAATCGGGATACCGTTTTCATCAAGTTGAAAGAGTTCAGGATGACACCAGACGTCAGCGCTGGTATGAGCGACATAGATCGGCATATCACCAATTATTTTGATACCTTTTGAATTCGCGTAATTTTTTAGGTCGATCCATTGGCGATGATAAACATATTGAAGAAAGGTTTGATAATCGATTGCATCCTGATAAGCCGCTATTGCTGCAGCAATAGCTGTAGGGGTGCGTTTTACCAGATCAGTTTTTTTCCATTTAGTCCAATCGTTCTCAGAAAATTGTTCACAGAGAACAGTGTATAGTGCAAAATCAGCCAACCAATCATGGTTAGCAAGCTGATACTGATTAATTTTGTTAGTAAGATCAATTGTCAGACGAGAAAAAGCAAGCTTGAAGATCGTGTTACGATTGTTAATGAGATTTGGGTAATCGATTGAATAAGGGGGCGTCAAAGATTTGCAGGATATTATTTCGTCAGCGGTTAACAGACCCCATTGGTTTAAAATATCCAAGTCAATCAGAAGGGGATTCCCCGCAAAAGCCGAGGTGCTTTTATAAGGGGAGTAGCAGGCGTCGATAGGACCTATCGGCAGTATTTGCCAATAAGTAAAACCCATGGTTTGAAGGAGATCGACGAAACAACGGGCATCTTTGCCCAGCGTTCCGATACCGTAATCTCCGGGTAAACAAGAGATTGGCATCAGAACACCGCTGGCACGTGATTTAATTGACATCTTAACCCTCTTCAACACGATTAAGAATTGCTTGCAGATCCGCGGGCGAAAAGAGATACTTTTTATTACAAAAGTCACAATTAATTTCAATATCTTCTTGATCCGAAATCATCTCAATCAGGTCTTGTTTTCCAATCGAAATAAGCGCTTTAGTAATACGTTGTCGTGAACAATCACAGACAAAACGGGTGTTTGTTTGATCAAAAACCTTTAAATTCAGATCGGCGAACAGGTTGTTGATGATTGTTTCCAAGCTGTTTCCCTGATCCAGAAGTTTGGTTAAAGACGGTGTTTTTGTCAGGGCTTCTTCGAGCGAATCAATAATGTCATCGGTGGTGTCAGGCAACAATTGAATAATAAACCCACCGGCCTGCTTGACGGTGCCATCATCGTTTAGCAAAACACCAAGCGATACTGAGGTTGGAATCTGTTCGGACTGAGCAAAATAATAGGTGAGATCTTCAGCGAGTTCGCCACTAATCAAGGGTGAATAGCCAACATAAGGTTCTTTTAGCCCAATGTCTTTCAAAATATTGAGCGATCCTTCGCCCATAGCTTCGGATACCAGCATGGGAACTTCCAGCGAATCTTTTAGATCACTGATATAAGGATAACCTTTGACATTGCCGTGAGCATCGGCGGTCACCAGCAAACCACTCATAGGACCATCACCGGCAATTTTTAAAGTTATTAATTCATCGTCGTTTTTCATCATTGAACCCATCAAAGAACCTGCAGTCAGCAATCGACCCAGCGCTTGAGTAACAACTGGGCTGGTTTGATGGATTTCGTGCGCAGTTTCAGCGATTTCCTTCGTGGTAGCAGCAAAGACCCGAATCTGTCCATTGCCTGCGGTAGCTTTTATTACATAGTCCGGCATATTATACCTCTCCGTTTTGATATAAATTACTTATTTATGGTAGGTTTCACCATTTATTATTTTAAAGGCACGATACACTTGTTCTAAGAGTATGACCCGAAATAATTGGTGTGGAAACGTCATTTCAGAAAAAGATAATTTCCAATTTGATCGTTTTTTGATTGCTGGGCAAAGACCAATCGATCCGCCGATAACAAAAGTCAGTTGACTTTTGCCTTGGATACCATAGGTTTCGATTTTTTGGGCAAAGGACGGTGAATCCATTTGGTCACCGCAAATTTCCAGGGTGATAAGGATGTCCTGATCTTTGAGATGATTAAGGATTCGCTTTCCTTCGATTTGCACAGCTTTTGTTCGTTGCGCTTCGCTGGCATTTTCAGGGATTTTTTCATCCTTAACCTCAATTATTTCCAAGCGGCAATAACTGTTGAGACGTTTTGCATATTCCTGAATGGCCAACGTTAAATACTTTTCTTTTATTTTACCAACCGTGATAATCCGAATATTCATTTAGATTATAAACTATAAACAACGAGAAGACTCAGTGCAATAACAGCAACTAAGACGAGCGCACCAATACGATAGATCGGTTTTTTGTTGTGCATAAAAGGTTCCTCCTTAATTTTGAAAAAATTTTAATTTAAGATTGAAATTTAGTTTATTATAGTTTACAATAGTTAAGTCGGAAATGCAACACATAACGGGGTGTGGCTCAGCTTGGTAGAGCGCATGGTTCGGGACCATGAGGCCGGAGGTTCAAATCCTCTCACTCCGACCATTTTTGTGATAATAGCCCCATTTGTGGGGCTTTATTTTTTTAACGTAGTTGTTTTTAATTAATTTTATAATAAAATATTGGAATTATTTTGATGTTTAAGATTGCTTTTGGTTATGAATTAATCAATCAAGCAACTGAATTCAGGTTAAGAGCATTAAGAACGTTGGGACAAACGTTGATACTGGAGACAACAAAATAGTTTATAACAATCAGCATCTTTATATAAGGTGTTTTTTTATTTAAGAAAATTAGAACAACAAGTGAAAAATGATCGTTGAAAAAGTGATTAGTGATTAACTACATAATGATATCTTCGTAAGATGCCCGTGCGGCCTTGCATAAGTCATCCGGTTTTAGCGCTAGTTGTAAACCGACTTTGCCGCCGCTGATGTAAATTTTATCAAGCTTTTGGGCAGTGTCAGCAATAACGGTCTGATATTGCTTTTTCATTCCGATTGCCGTGCAACCGCCACGAACATAACCGATTACAGCCGTTAGGTTATTTAAAGGGAGCATCGCGATTGATTTTTCACCGACTACTCGAGCCGCTTTTTTCAGGTTGAGTTCTTCAGCAATGGGAATGACAAAGACAAAATAATTTTTGCTTTTACCCTCGGTTACCAGGGTCTTGTAGACAAATTCATGGGGGAGATTTAATTGATTTGCGGTTGTAAGACCGTCGATAAAAGTGGTGCTTTCATAAAATTGATAGTGATATTCAATTTTTAGTTTATCTAAAATACGCATTGCATTTGTTTTTATTTCTTTTTGTTTAGTCATGTTCGTAGCTCCTATAAAAAATAGTATCACAGCATTAAAAAAATGCATGGATATCGGCAAGAATTAAGTCCCATCAGATAAAATATCAATATGCAGTTAGTATAACATAATTAGCAAGTATTTTAATAAAGTCACAAAAATTTTTGCTTTACAGAGGTCTAGCGTATTGTTGGAGTTTAAATTTAAAAATGTATCACTTGATACAAAAATGAATTAAATAATTAGATATAATAAAGCTAACTTAATAAGGTTATTCCATACCAAACAAAAGGAATTAGTTTCGTTTGAATTAATCTGTTTTATGTTATAATTAAAAAATATTTTGTACAGTTCACACCGATATACCTGTACGACAACGGAAAGGCTATTAGCATGATCGAAATTATAAAGAATAAAATGACTCCAGAAAGTATTTTAACTGCTGAATTTGGAGTTGAACGGGAAGGGCTTCGGATCACAAAAAAAGGAAAGTTGGCGTTAACGTCACATCCGTCAGTTTTTGGAGATAAGCTTAAAAATCCATATATAACGACCGATTTTTCAGAAAGTCAGGTTGAATTAGTTACGCCGGTTTTTGCTTCAGTAGATGAAACATATCGTTTTTTAGAGGCTTTGACTGATATTGCAATAACTGAGATTAGTACCAACGATGAGTTGCTTTGGCCCTACTCCATGCCTTGTGACATTCCTGCCGATGAATTGATACCGATTGCGGACTATCAGGGTGAAGATGGGCACAAAGCAAGAGCCTATCGAGAAAAATTGATGACTAAATATGGTGGAAAAAGACAGTTGATTTCGGGAATTCATTATAACTTTTCTTTTGGAGAGTCATTTTTAAAAACACTCTGGAAAGAATCCGGGGCAACAGAAAACTTTAAAGATTTTAAAGATCGTATTTACTTAAAAGTTTTGCGAAACTATTTACGGTATCGCTGGTTAATTATTTATTTGATGGGGTGTACCCCTGGGCTGCATGATTCATATATTAAAGAGTGTCTGGAATGCATGGAAGATTGCGGAAATGAGACTTTTTTGAGTCAAAATGGGATTTCAGCCAGAAATGGCAGCTGTAGCGGATATCGCAATAAAATTGACTTGTATCCAGACTATCGTTCGATAAAGGATTACATAAAAAGTATCAATGAGTTTATCGAAAGAGGAGAGATAACAGAAGTTAAAGAGCTTTATGCCCAGATTCGATTAAAACCAAAAAACTATCAAAATGTGCTCAAGTCTTTAGAAACTGATGGAATTCAGTACTTGGAAATTCGGACCATTGATCTCAATGTTTTTGATAAATGCGGAATCGCTCAAATAGATCTTGAATTTATGAATATCTTTATGCTTTTTTTACTATTAGAAGGAGAGGAATCTTTTGACACATGGCAACAAGAAGCGTTAATCAATGAGTTGGCAGTAGCTGAACATGGGCTCGAACCAGATTTGGAATTACTGGATCATCAGCATTGGACGTTAAAAACGGCTTGGGCTGAAGATATTTTAGATAAGATTGCAGAACTGAGTCAGTATCTTGATTTAAAGCAGGATCATTGTATTCAAGAAATGCAAAATCGAGTTAAGCATCCGGAAACAACGTATGCTTATCGTTTGAAGCGTTTAATGTTGGAAAAAGGTTGTCTGGGCGCCAATTTAGAGTTTGCTCAGCAATATCAGAGTCAGTCGCTTCGGGATCACTATCGTTTAAGTGGGTTTGAAAATTGGGAAATGTCAACGCAGATTTTAATCAAGGAAGCATTAACCAGGGGGATTAAAGTAACGCCGATGGATGCTGACGATAATATTATCCGACTTGAAAGAGATGGTCACATGGAGTACGTTAAGCAAGCGACAAAAACCAGTGCCGACGCTTATATTACGCCGTTATTAATGGAAAACAAGGTCGTTACAAAAAAAATTTTAAGTGAAAATGAGCTACCTGTTCCCGCGGGTGAACAATATTTTTCGTTTGCCGAGGCAAAACTGAAGCTTTCTCAATACGTCGGTAAAAAAGTGGTGATTAAGCCTAAATCCACTAATTTTGGTTTAGGTATCTGTATTTTTGAGCGGGGCGGAACCGCTGCGGAGCTGTTAGAAGCGGCAAAAATTGCTTTCTCATATGATGATACAATTATAATTGAAGATTATTTGGCAGGGATGGAATTTCGTTTTCTGACTATGGGGGAAGAAGTCGTCGCGGTCCTTCATCGTCGCCCGGCTAATGTAATTGGCGATGGGGTATCAAGTATTCAGGAGCTAATTGATCAAAAAAACAAACATCCTTATCGAGGGGATGGTTTGACCAGTCCGTTAAAAAAGATTGTATTGGATGAACAATCGTTGCTGTTTTTGAACAAACAAGGATTAACGAAGCAGTCCGTTCCTTCAGAAAAGGAAATGATATTTTTGCGTGGGAATTCAAATATCAGTACCGGTGGCGATAGCATTGACTTCAGTGAAAAGATGAATGCTCATTTTTCACAAATTGCATTGAAAGCCGCGAAGGTATTTAATGCTAAATTTTGTGGAGTTGATATGATTATTGAGAACTATGGCGATTCCGATTCGAATTATGGAATCATTGAGTTGAATTTTAATCCGATGATCGTCATGCATGCTTTTCCTTTTGAAGGTAAAGAGCGGCGGCTCGGTTATAATATTCTTAAAACGATTAAACTGTTGGATTGATTTAAAAAGGGGTACGATAAAAAGCAATATTGGGTGATTAATCTAACTGTGATTTAACAAATCCAATACAAATTATCAATAAAAAAACAGCAGACCAAATTGAGCTGCTGTTTTTTATATTAGGAATGAAAAGAAAAAGGGGAGATATTTATCTCTTGCATTGATAATAATCGGTGAACCTTTAGCGAAACTTTGAAAGCGGCTATTCTTAAAAGGATTAAGATTAATCTGATGAGGATCTGAGAAAAGATTTATTAAAAAAGGATTGAATCAAAAAAATAAAAGGCAACGATAATAAATTGTTGATTCTCTTGACACGTAGAAATGAAAGGCGTATAATAAATACATAAGGAAATAATTATATATTTAAAGAGGTGGCAATTATGAGTCAAGAATTACCTGGTTTTATCATGTGTGTATGTACTGGAAAATGCCCGGGATTTCAAGCGATGGACATTTGGGATTTTATTAATCAAGTGCGAGTAGAACTGCCAGTTGAGTATGCTTTTATTCATCCGCAATTATGTGAAGAAGATGGGGATCGATTTTTAGCCGATTTTTTGAAAGCTAATCGCAAAGTGATCATCGGAGCATGTGCGCCTAATATGCAGCGAAAAATGTTTAAAGATGCTTTTAAAGAAGCCGGTCTGAATATTGAAGAAGATGCCGTGATGATGGATATCCGGGATATGACGAATGAACAGGCATTTGATTTAGTTGAAAAAAAATTAGCAGAAATGGGATATGAGGTTTAGTCATGAGTGAATCAACTTTTATGGGAGTAGAACGGGATCGCATTGATTGGTCGCCCCGAATCGATTTTTCGAAATGTAATGATTGTATGGATTGTGTAGAGTTTTGTCCCCATCAAGTTTTTGAAATCAATGAGACAGAAACGCCAAAATTAAAGGTTAAAAATCCGAATAATTGTGTTGTTTTTTGTCGTGCTTGTGGAAAAACTTGTGGTCTTGACGCGATAACATTTCCGGATAAAGGTGAAACAACAAAGAAAATTAAAGCAACCCGAAAGGCTGACAAGGAGGCGGTAAAAAATGAGTAATAAAAGTTGTGTTTTACCGTGTAATGGTTTAGATAAGTGTGCTGGCGATATTTCCAGGCGCGTCGCCGTACAGCTTGCCAAAACAGATGAATATGATTTAATTTGTCCGGTGTTGCTTAACCAGAACAAAAGCCGCTATGAAAAAGTTCTTGAAACCGGTCATGTAACAGTGATTGATGGTTGCAACACGCGTTGTGCCAGTAAATTAGCCGGGAATATGAATATCATCATCAAAGACAAAATTAATGTCAGTGAACTGGCTAAAGCCGAGCAGGTTAAACTGGGCGTTGAAATTCGCGATGATCAAGAAACACAGGCTTTCGTTCAGACGATAGTGGATAAAATAAATGATTCACCAGATCAGCAGGTAGCATCGGCTTTTGTGGAAATGGAAAAAATCGAGTATGATTCCTTTACCGAGGGAAAGTTTGTTTTTAAGGTGCCTAAAACCGGTTATTTTTTCAATGAAAATGACTGTTGGGTGGCGGTTTCAGGAAACATTGCCCGAATTGGGGTCAGTGATTATGCTCAGCAAAATTTGTCTGATATTCTATATGTCGAGGCACCCGAAATCGGCTTGGAATTTGAACAATTTGATGACTTGGGCAGTTTAGAATCTAGCAAAGCAGTTTTTGAAGTTATTTCGCCAGTCGCGGGAATTGTTGTTGCTGTCAATGATACATTAAGTGATGCACCGGAACAAGTCAATGAAAGCCCTTATGAAAAGGGGTGGTTAGTGGAAGTTAAGCTGACTGATTTTGAGGAAGATCAAGACTTGCTTCATGGGTGTCAAGCTTATTTTGAACTATTGCAAAGAAAGGTAGCAGAAACTGATGTCTAAGGTGAAAGTAATTCCGTGTAGCGGTATTGGGAAAGTATTTGGATTACTCGCGCGTGAGGCGGTCTTGATTACCACTCAGGAGAAATGTCCGAATCAGACGGAAACACTGTGTTTAGCTCATATTGTTACGGAAGATGATGAAGTTGTCGGAAAAATTAAAGGTCAAAATTGTATTACGATGGATGGCTGTCCCAAATATTGTTCCAAAAAAAGTGTTGAAGCAACGGGCGGAGTTGTTGTTAAGTCGTATAAAGTCCCTGATTTTTTAAAACCTCACCGCGGAGAGGAACATGGAAGTGCCACGGCGCTTACCGAAGATGGCTGGAAATTTGCTGAAGAACTTGCCGATGTACTCAGTAAAACTGTTGAAGAATTGCAAGAAGAGGTGAAATAAATGGCAACAAATAAAATTGGTGTGATCGCCTGCAGCGGCGAAGAATGCTTGGGAGGAACAATTTCCCGACTTGCCGTGAGAAAAATGATGGAAGAATTGCGACCGGGAACGACCACGACGTTATGTTTACCGCTTTTTATTGCCGGAGATGGTGGGGAACGGGGATTTGCAGAAAAATATCCAACCATTGCTGTGGATGGATGTTCGAAATGCTGCGCCAAACGAGCGATTGAAAAATATAGTAACGCGGTTGCCGGCAGCGTTGATATTGCCCAAATCATTGGCTTAGAGGCAGCTTTGGGGAATCCGTTATCGACCCGTTATCTGACTGCCGAACATTTAGAATTGGTAAACAAGACAGCCGCCGAAATCTGTAAAATATACGATGACATTGAAGCACAACAATCATAATTATTGTGCCAATAAAAAAGACATAGCTTCTGATTGTGATCGGAAGGATGTCTTTTTTGATACTAATTTTTGCGATTGTCATTCATCGGTTTCATAACCCAATAGTTGTAGATGCGATTCCAGGCTAAAATAATTAGGGGCGTAGGTTTCTTCTTTGATTACCGGACACTGATTCAGTCGGCAGTTTCCTAAAATGAGTTTTGATGCAAAAGCCATACAGGAACCTTGACCACAAGCTTTACAGCCAATCTTTTTAGGCAGCAGTTTATAAAGCTGAATCGCACTGGGACGGTCTCGGGTTTCTTCATTTGGTGTAATTGAGGCTCTTTTTTCCCAGGTATCATTAATCAAATCATAAATGTGATCGATCATTTCATAACATTCTGCTTCATTTGTTAATTGCGTACAAGTCAAATCATCGTCGTGGATATTAATAATATGACTGCCAATCTTATAGGTAAATGTTTTTGCCGCAGGAATATAGAGACCAGTTTTGATGACCGTATTGAGATACGGCATTATTTCGGGAACCGGGTTACTAAGTTTTGCCCGAAATTTTATCCGTCCGCCGCCAGTTGTGCAAGGTTTGATGTAAATAAGACTAATTGTTGCTAAATACATTATTTATTCTCCTTTATATATGCGTTTAAACCATTAATTAAAGCATCGATATGCGAGGGTTCATTAAAATATCCAATGCCGATACGACAGGTGCCCCGTGAAATCGTGCCAATTAGTCGGTGCGCACTGGGAGCACAATGTAAACCAGAACGGATCATCACATGACATTGCTGATCCAGAAAAAAAGCGATTTCTTCGGGAGCGTGATTAATCAGGTTAAAGGGGATGACTCCTACTGTTTTAGTAGCATTTTGAGGTCCGTATAACTCAATCCCCGGGACCGTTTGTAAAGCTTCCAGAGCGTAGTTCATGAGTTGATCCTCTTTATTGCGGATATTTGCGATACCTTCGGCATTTAAAAAGTCTAAAGCGGCTTTCAGGCCAATAATACCGCTGACATTCATAGTCCCGGCTTCAAGGTGATTGGGATAATAATCGGGTTGGTATTCATAGGCTGAGTCACCGCCGGTTCCACCTGAAATTAGCGGTTTAATCGGAACATCACAGTTAACAACCAACCCGCCGGTTCCCATCGGACCAAGCAAGCTTTTATGTCCGGTGAAAGCTAACAGATCAATCTTTTGAGCTTGGACATCGATGGGGAGAACGCCAGCTGTTTGAGCAGCATCAACAAGAAATAGGATGTCATTTTCTTTAGCCAGAGCGCCGATGGCGGCGATTGGTTGAATGGTACCTAAAACATTTGAGGCGTGAGTAAAAACGATCAAGCGTGTTTTAGGGGTAATGGCTTTTTTGACATCTTCGCTTGACGTTTCACCACCTGGTGTAGCTGGAACAATTGAAATCGAAATGCCAATATCACGTTCCATTGTTTTTAAGCAGCGCCATACCGCATTATGCTCCAATGAACTGGTAACAACATGGTCTCCGGGCTTTAAAATTCCGGTTAAGGCTAGATTGAGAGCTTCGGTGACAGAAGCGGTAAAAACAACGGTTTTAGGATCAGCATGGTTAAAAAGTTTAGCAAGCGTTCGACGGGTCTGGTAAACAAGTCCATCAGCGAGGATTGCTTTTTCGTAGGAGCCGCGCCCGGACGTTCCGCCATTGTTTATAATATAATCATAAATTGCTTGGGGAACAGCTAATGGTTTGGGAAAAGTTGTGGCAGCATTATCTAAATAAATATCCATTTTTATCTCCTTTTATAACCAAATAAGAATATCCTTAGTTGCTTTTATAATAGCCCCTAAAAATAATTACGTCAATCAAATTAACAGGTAGAATTTCGCTGTAATAAATCGGAATGATGATAAAATAGTTAAAATTAGGACAATTAATCAGCGATTATTTTAGGTTGGGAAGATTAATCGTGGAAAACAATAAAAATTTGAATAAATTATCTTCAGATATAAACAGTAAATGAGCGTTTAATAACGTCAGTTGCGATTGCTAAAGTTAGATCAAGATAATACTTGACGAAGCCCTTAATTTAGCTTATCGTTTAATTAAAACAGATGATTTTATATTCATGTGTTCGCCATGACAGCACTAAATTTGATTAAAGAAGAAGTGCTTGATACTGACGAGCTTATTAATACCTAGTAAATTTGTTTCGGGCAAAACTGGATATAAAGCATAGGGCAGTTTCACAATGACCGATTATATTTATTTTGAAAGGACGATTATGGAAATTTTAAACGAACAGTTAAGAGCTAAAAAAGCTGGTATCGCATATGCATTATTGACCGTTGTGGCAACGGAGGGGACATCGCCTTGTAAGGTTGGCAAGAAAATGTTGATTCTTGAAGACGGTACAATCATGGGAACCGTTGGTGGTGGTGAATTTGAACGTCAGGCGATTGAAGAAGCTAAAATTGCGGTTAAAAAAGGAACGAGTTTTTTAAAGCAATACGAACACATCCCAACCTATGAAGCGGCAGGATTAGGCTGTACTTTTAAGGTCACCTTGTATGTTGATGTGGTTCGACCGGCATTGCAGCTGGTGGTTTGCAACGCTGGACATGTTGGCAGTGCGGTGCTTCGTCTGGCCAAATTGCTGCACTTTGAAACGATTCTTTTAGATATGCGAGAACCGGGGCAAATTGAGGATCAGATCGCCTTAGCAGATCGTTTCATTTCATGTGAAAACTTTGAAACGGGTATTTTAGCGTCTGAAATTCCTGATGGCGCCTATTATTTATGTTGTGCGTCAACACATACACAGGATAAATCGGCGCTTAAAGGTGTGCTGCAAAAGAATTTTGCCTATGTGGGAATGCTTGGTAGCGTTAAGAAAACGAAAGAAATGTATAAACAATTGGAAGCTGAAGGCATTAGCCAGGCGGCTCTCGAACAGGTTCATTCACCGGTAGGATTGGACATTTGTGATATGTCGCCCGAAGAGGTCGGATTTTCAATCATGGCAGAAATTTTGATGATAAAAAACAAGGCTACCGGCAAACCACGAAAAGAAATGAAACAAAATGAACAAAAAATGAAATAGCAGTTAATAATTTCCTAACCAAAATACATTAAAAAAACCGATTGGAGTGAAAAAGGACTGCAATCGGTTTTTTTATCAAGGGCCGATCAAGAAAGAACGTTTGACAATGAAAAATTATTAGCGCCGTGTTGTATGAAGGTTAAGACAAAAACAATTTAAAAAAATAGTTATAGAGCTGTTATGAGGAATAACGGATTGATGTTTATTGGTAATTCAACCAAAAATAAATAACAGGAGACTATGAATGAAAGATAAAAACAAAATGATTATGGTTCTTGGATTAATGGCTTTTTTAGCTAATGGCGATAATTATGCGGCAGCCCCACTGCTAATTAATATTGCCAGTGATTTAAAGTTAACAATTACTGTGGCGGCGATGTCGGTGACAGCCTATATGCTTGCTTTTGGCTTATTTACTTTGATTTTTGGTCCGCTTTCAGATCGATATGGGAAGGTTAAAATTATCAATATTGCAGCAATCGGCACGGCGATTTTTAGTATCCTGGGAGCCTTTGCTTTTAATTTACCATCGCTGCTTTTTTTCCGAGCCATGAATGGTGCTTTTGGAGCGGGAATTTTTCCGGTAACTTTGGCATTGGTGGGCCAGAGTTTTGACAATCAGAGTCGCCAAAAAGCGATTGCCAAGGTGATGGGGTTAATGTTTTTAGGTGGTGCGACAGCAACAATAATAGGCGCAACATTAGCTTATTTGGGATCGTGGCGATTAGTTTATCTGACTTATGGGATCGCAGAATTGATGGTTGCCATAATGATGCTAAAAATTCTTGAACGGGATCAGCCAGTTGTTGATCATTTGAATTTTATTAAAGCGTATCAAGAGCCATTGACAAATTATCGGTTTATGCGATTGGTGGTGGTGATCTTTTTTGTCGGATTTAGTGTCTTTGGCAGCTTTACTTACTCGGGAAAACTGATTCAGGAGGTAACGGGTTACAACTTGCTAATCGTGGGGTTAATCCTATCTTTATTTGGGGTAGGAACCGTTGTCGGGGGGCGGATTGCACCGGCACTTAGAATGAAATTACGCAACGGTTTTCTTGTTTTTGCAGGAATAATTGGTGGTGTTTCGTTATTTGTATTGTCAGCATTCACTCAGGTGGGAATTTTGGCTTTGGCGCTTTTGGGATTTGGCATTGCTTTTATTTTCTTACAATCAACATTAATTACAACCGTACAAGAAAAACTCCCCCAAAGGCGGGGAACGGCAATGTCCCTAGCCTCATTTAATATGTTTGTTGGCGGAGCTGTGGGCACGAGTGTAAATGCTGTTGTAATACAGAATTTTGGGTTGGCAAAAATTTATTTAAATTCGGCTTTAATTCTCTTTTTTACCAGTATGATCGCAGCAGTTTTTATTGCCCGCTTCGAAAAGAGAAAGAAACAGGGATTATTATGATATAGTTAACGTTAAATGTGTTAATATCGTTGATTTGATTCAGGGATTTTTGGTAAGGAGGGAACCTTCAATGGTAAAGGAACAGCGGCATAAACATAAGCATTCGCAGACAACCGCCAACTTATCGGGTAAAAAAATATTCTGGGTGACGGTATTAAATGCCATCATTACGCTGGCTGAAATAATTGGTGGTTTACTTTCAGGCAGTTTGGCGTTATTATCAGATGCCGTTCATAATTTAAGCGATACGATGGCGATTGCTTTATCCTATTTTGCTAATCGCATTGCACAAAAACCAAGTGATCAAAAGCGAACTTATGGGTATAAACGGGCTGAAATTTTATCGGCATTTGTAAATACATCAATTTTGTTAGCACTATCAATTGTATTAATCGTTGAAGCCGTCAAACGCTGGCAATCACCGGAAATAATTGATGGATTTCTGATGATTGTTGTAGCAACGATTGGATTGATTGCTAATTTTCTTTCAGTATTTATCTTAGAGAAAGATTCTCATGAAAATTTAAATATAAAATCCAGTTATCTTCATCTAATCAGTGATACGGTTTCATCGGTGGGGGTTTTAATTGGCGGGATTGCGATTCAATTATGGAACGTTATTTGGATCGATCCCCTGATTACGATGCTAATATCCATTTACATTATTAAAGAAACCTGGCAAGTGATCAGGAAAACAGTTGATATTTTGATGCAATCTGCGGCGCCATTGGATTATGATACCCTTAAAACCGATATTGAAAGTATCGATAAGGTGAAGAACATTCACCATGTGCATTCGTGGATGGCGAATGAGAAAACCATTTATTTTGAAGCGCATATCGATTTAGAAGATATGAACTTATCGGAGGCCGAAATAATTTATGATAAAATCGAAAATTATCTTAAGGAATACCACAATATTTTTCACGTGACATTACAAGCAGAGGTCAACAAATGTTGTGATAAACGGATGTTTAAAGTATAGTTAATCTTTAATAAAAAAGACTGGCGAAAAAATTTGTGTTTCGTCAGTCTTTTTAACACAAAAAATTGAGAAATAAGCAAGTTGACAGCGGTAATGGCGTTTAACGAAGATTATTATTATTTGAGGTGTTTTGAATCAGGCGAGACTCTAGATCATCGGGCAAAAAATTGAACCGTGGTTGGCGGTTATTTTTGAATTTTAAATGACAATCATTACAAAAAAGTCCGTGCAAAATAACGAGATTAGGTGTAAGATTAGTTGAGCAACTCAGTTCTTCCGAGTGGCAATAAATTTTTATTGCGGCGGTTGAGTTTTTTGCTCCTTTTGTTTTTACACGATATTATGAAATAACCAGGAGTTGTAAAATGATAAATTCTAATGGATTGAACCCGGACAAGAGGAGTTCACAATTTATTGGGGGAATTGGACTCTTTGTTGTTCTTTTATGTTTAGGTCTTTATTTTGCGTTGCGTTTGCCGTTAATTTCATTTTACTGGATATCGGGGATTATGCTTGGCTATATCCTTCAGCGTTCACGTTTCTGTTTTACCGCGGCTTTTAGAGATCCTTATCTCACTGGTAGTACCGCCATAACGCGAGCGGTTTTAATTGCGTTGGGAATTACGACAATGGGATTCACCGTAGTCAAATTTATTGCGATAACCAATGGCTATCCAATTCCGGGGCAAGATTATATCCAGAGTATCGGATTAAGTACGGTTGTGGGCGGTTTATTTTTTGGTGTCGGGATGGTTTTGGCGAGTGGGTGTGCTTCGGGAATGTTGATGCGGATTGGCGAAGGCTACCAAATACAAGTCATCGTGCTGATCTTTTTTTTCATTGGTTCGATCTTAGGAAACTACCAATTCGAATGGTGGAATCAAAATTATGTGATTATTTCGGCAGGCGTATTTTTACCAGACTGCTTGGGTTGGTTTGGAGCACTGGTTCTCCAACTGGGCGTGATTGGGGTCCTTTATGTTTTGGCGATTAAGTGGGAAAAAAGTCATGAAGACTGATTTTTAGCGGGTATTTTAGTTGTTGATCGAGACCTTGTTATGATCTTTTTAATTGTATTATAAAACGAATATGAAACGTTTTTGGAGAATATTCATATGAAGAATAACAAAAAATTTGAGGATTATTTTAGAGATTCTTGGCCTTACGTCGTTGGTGCCGTATTATTATCGATTATGCAAATAATAACCTTAATAATGACCGGACAGCCATGGGGGATTACCAGCGCATTTGCCTATTGGGGGTTACGGTTAGTTGAGTTATTAGGTTGGAGTCCCTATTCGGGGATGAGAATTGAAAATACACAGATCTTTTATACGCAATGGTTTCTGGATGACCCAGTAACTGTTCGAAACACGGCAATTATTTTGGGAGCGATGTTAGCAGCTCTTTTGGCTTCACAGTTTCGAATTAAAAAAATCAAGTCAAAAAAACAGTTGGTAATGGCGGCGATTGGTGGGTTATTGATGGGATATGGATCAAGTATTGCTTCGGGCTGCAATATTGGTGCTTTTTACAGCGGCATTGCTTCAATGTCATTATCCGGTTGGATATTTGGCTTGTTTTTGTTCATTGGTGCAATTATCGGCGGAAAATTACTGATTCGCTTTTTTATGTGATTTTGTCTCGAAAAGGTGATTATAAGGAATACAGAAATAATAAAGACACCGTGTTTTTAAGGAATGAATTATGGTACAATTAGCAAATGAATATAAAATGATATTGGATGGGAAGTGGTAATTTTTGCAAATTGAATATTTAGAAAACTTTTATAAAGTCGCGAAAGCTAAGAGTATTTCGAAAGTGGCAAGTGATACGCATATTTCGCAATCGGCTTTGAGTCAACAGGTTTCAAAATTGGAAAATGACTTTAATTGTATCTTATTTGAAAGAAGTAATAAAGGGGTGGAACTGACTGAAAAAGGAAAAATTGTTTATCAATATGCCGGTAATATTGTGCGGACGTTTTATATGATGCAACAAAAACTTGAAGAGAGCGATAATATCAACAAAGATATTAGGATTGAATCGTTTTGGACAATTGCAAATTACTCGCTTCCATGTGTTATGTTTCGCGTTAAAAAGCGATTCCCCCATAATAATTATGAAATAAAGTCAAATAAAGCTCACGAAATTGAAGAAAATATTGTGAATAATATTTGTGATTTGGGGGTCATTTATGGCAAACCGAGAGACCCTAAACTTGCTTATTATAAAATTGGGGTTGATCGTTTGATTTTAATCGCTGCGGCAGATTATGAGATTCCCGACAAAATAAAAATCGAAGAATTATTTAAATACCCATTGATTATTCTTAATGATAACATGGATTTAACAAATATGATTGCCAATAAAATTAAAGCTGAAGGAAAGCAACCGGATTCACTTAATGTGATGTTTAAGAGTGACTCGGTTGAATCAGTAAAGGCCTCGGTTCTGAATGGTTTTGGAATTGGATTTATTCCTTATATATCAATAAAAAAAGAGCTCTATCGAAAGCAAATTAAGTTAATTGAGATCACCGATATGGTTATCGAATATGAAATGTATTTGATCTATGATGGAAACAGTGAAGATAAAATGTTGAATGATTTTATTAAATATTTTAAAGATATTGCCAGAAAGAGTTTATGTTAAATTTTGGTGATGAAGATTTCCCAAACACCGTTAATAACTTCATCGGAAGTGATTTGGTGTTTTTTGAATTTACTGGATAATGATTCTAAAACACAGCTGTGATCGGTGACGATTTTAATGGTTTCGCCAGGTTGGGTATTTTTTAATTCCTTTTTTGCTTTTAGAACAGGGATTGGACACATATCGCCAAGACAATCAATTGTTTTCAAAGTTAAATCCGCCTAATTCATTTTTAGACAGTATTATATCATAAATAACTGGTTATAGAAAAATGTTTTTGCTGGGAATAGCTAAATAATTTTAAGGATCTTCGGTTAGGCAGCCTATATTAGGTGATTTTATAAAGCATAACATGATGGAAAAATAACGAGAATTCAATTCGCGGAAGTGTTTAATGATCGGGGTAAAGCGTGAGTAATAATATTAGTGTGGTCGTTCCAGTATATAACTCTGCGAAATCTATTGCAGAATTAGTTGAACGAATTGTGACGACACTCGAAAAAGAAGAAATATCTTTCGAGATTATTTTAGTGGAGGATCACTCAAAAGATGAATCATTGGCCGTAATAAATGGTTTGAAAGAGCAAGACTTTCGGATTAAGGTGATTCCGCTATCACAAAATGTCGGTCAACAGGCGGCCGTAAAAACAGGAATGATAGCTGCTAAAGGGATGGCGGTCATTACAATTGATGATGATCTTGAACATCAGCCAGAAGATATGACGTTGCTTTTGGCCGAGATCAGGAAGGGCTATGATGTTGTTTACGGGGTTCCGATAAACAAGCAGTATTCGTTTTATCGAAAATTAGGATCTCGATTAGTTGGTCTTTTTTTTACGCTATTTCTGGGAAAGCCGCGAAACATCAAAGTTGGTAGTTATCGAATTATTAATCGAGTAACAGTCGATCGGATTTGTCAAGATAAAACTTCGTTTGTTTATATTACGGCGATGACATTGAAAGTGACTAAAAATATTGGTAACGTAACGGTTAATCATCAGGAACGGCAATTTGGAAAATCAAACTATAATTTGAAAAAATTAATGAAGCTTTTTTTTAATTTGTTTTATTACTATCGAAAAGCGTGAGCGTAGTTAAAAAAGTTAGGATGAAAAAATAATGCGAATACAGATTTTAGGTGGCGGAAATAACCAGATTGGCGCGATTATCCGGGCTAATGAACAGGGACATGAGGTCGTCTTAACCGACTATTATGAAGATGCCTCAGGGCGGGCTTATGCTAAGTATAATGAGGTGGTGAGTACCTTTGATGTTGATGCAAACATCCGGGTGGCGCAAAAATATCATGTTGATGGAGTTATGACGATGGGGACTGATCAACCGGTATACACCGTTGCGTGTGTTGCAGCTGCGCAAAACTTACCTTGCTTTCATGAGATTGAGGTGGCGAAAGCCGTTACAAATAAAGAAATAATGAAAACGGTCTTTACGAAAAATGAGATTCCAACAGCTTCGTATCAGTTCATTACCGCCACGTCCAAGCATCTGGATTTAGCAACGATGAAATTACCGGTGGTTTTAAAACCACTTGACAGTCAAGGACAAAGAGGTGTTTTTAAGCTTGATACGGTGTCGGCGGTGCTGGAACATTTGCCCGAAACTTTAAGTTATTCCAGAGAGCAAAAAGCGTTAGTGGAAGAGTATTACGAAAGTGATGAAATAACCGTGAGTGCTTGGGTCGATTGTGGGAAAACAACGATTCTCACGGTAACAGATCGAAAAACTTTTCAATTTGAAAAACATATCGGCATTTGTTATGCGCATGAGTTTCCCTCAAAACACATCAATCAATACCAAACCATAAAAAAGATTACGGATCAAATTACGAAGGCGTTTGAGATCAACAATGGACCATTGTATGTACAATTACTGGTGGGTAAAACGGAGATTTTAGTTAACGAAGTTGCGTGTCGGATTGGCGGTGCTTATGAAGAAATATCAATTCCATATGTGACCGGATTTGATATTCTTGATCATGTCATTGCTTATTCGTTGGGGCGAAAAAAGATCGTTCATATGGCTGACGATGTGATCATTAATAAGCATAAATATTTGTCGACACAATTATTTTTTGCCAAACCGGGGCAAGTTAAGAGTTTGACTGATCTCGAGAGCCTTAAAGCCCTGCCGGGTGTTATTGCCGCCGGTTATAATATCCAAAAAGGACAAACGTTAAAAGCAATTGATAATGCCACGGCCAGAGCTGGATACATGGTAATAACCGGAAAGAGTCGCGAGATCTTAAATAAAAATATTAATAATGCTTTTCAGCATTTGAAGATTATCAATAGGAGCGGCCAAAACCTTGTTATTGAGCCTGATAAAGAAAAGTATTGATACGACCAATTTATGTTGGTAGTTGTTTTTGAAGCAGATAGTTGATCTGCTTTTTAAACGAAACTTTTAAAATTAGAGAAAAAAGAGAAAGAGATAAAAATGAAAAAATTAGCAATAATATTAGTTTTGTTTGGCCTTTTTTTTATGTCAGGATGTTCAGCACAAAAGAATGACAGTCCCGAAAAAGCGATCCGAATTGCTGAACAGTATGGTATCGCCTACGCGCCGGTGCAAATTATTAAAGATCAGGGTTTGTTGGAAAAAAATTGCCCGGGAATTCAGGTTTCATGGGAAAAAATGACTAATACAACGGCGATTCGTGAAGCCATGGTTGCGGACAAATTAGATGCCGGATTTATGGCGATTCCACCCTTTTTAATTGGGTGGGATAATGGGATGGATTGGAAAATAGCAACAGGCTTGTCTTCAGTTCCAGTCGGATTGGTGGCCAAAAACGAGATTCAATCGCTTCAGGATATTGGGAGCGACGATCGCATTGCTTTGCCGCAGCCGGGAAGTGTTCAACACATTCTGTTAGCAATGGCTTGTAAAAAAGAATTTAACGACCCGCGAAAGATGGATAACATCTTAGTTACCCTGTCGCACCCTGATGGAATGAATGCATTGTTGGCAGGGGGGGAGATCACCGCCCATTTTACGTCAACGCCTTATCTGGAAACAGAACTGGCAACACCGGGATATCATGAAATTTTGGATGCACATTCAGCTTTTGGCGGAGATTTCAGTTTTATTATTGGGGTCACAACAAAAAATCTTCATGATCAAAATCCACAAGTTTATGAAGCTTTTAACCAATCAGTGGCTCAAGCAATCGAATTTATTAATGAACATCCGAATGAAGCAGCAGAAATTCTGGCCAAATATTATGATTTATCAGAAGCCGATATTTTGACATATATTACCGAAGAGGATACCCATTATAGTACAACCGTAAAAGGGATTAAGACGTTTTCTGATTTTATGAAAGAGACTAATTATCTCGAAAAAACATATGGTAATATTGGCGATGTGATTTGGGAAAATACTAATTATGAAGATTAAGGCGATATTTCAGAAGACTTACACGAAATACATCTGGATTGCTATTTTATTGCTCATTTGGGAAATGATTGCGACTTTTTCAAATATCAATCCGCTTATTTTCCCCTCGTTGGAGCAAATTGCGGGCGCTTTGATCGATTCCGTTGTTACGGGCGAGATTCTTTGGCAGATGCTTTTTTCACTGAGTCTTATTTTAGTCGGCTTGGTGATTGGGATGGTATTAGCATTTTTGATGTCCTCGCTGGCGTTGCTGAGTCCCGTTTTTGAAAGTTTCGTTGATACTTGTGTGTCGATTTTTCATCCACTCCCGGGAATTGCGCTGCTACCCTTGATTATTCTTTGGATTGGGACCGGAAGTAAAGCAATTTTATTTATCATTGTCCATTCGGTTTTATGGCCGATGATTTTGAATATGAAAGCTGGGTTTAAATCGATTCCCGCCGTTTATAAAAAGATCGGTCGAAATTATCAGTTTAGTCAACTTGAGATCATTTTTAAAATTTATGTACCGGCATCGTTGCCTTATTTTATTGCCGGACTTAAGATCGGATGGGCACGGGCATGGCGCGCGACAATCAGTGCCGAAATGATATTTGGCGCATCTGGCGCGATTGGTGGAATTGGCTGGTATATTTTTAATAAACGGGTATTTATGGATACCGCTGGTATTTTTGCCGGATTGTTTATGATTATTTTTGTAGGTATTTTGGTAGAAGATTTCTTTTTTAACAAAATTGAAGCAAATACCATTAATAAATGGGGAATGTCATGAGTATAAAAATAAAAAATTTATCAAAGTCATATGAAAAGCGATTAATTCTTGAGCAGATCAATTTAGAGATTGAATCCGGCGAATTTTTATGTATTATTGGACCGTCAGGTTGTGGAAAAAGTACGTTATTAAATTTAATGGGTGGTTTTATGAAACCGGATAGTGGTGTCATTATGTTGCAAGACAAACCGGTTAAACAGCCGAGTCGTGATTGTATTATGGTTTTTCAGGAATTTGATCAGCTTTTTCCATGGCAAACGGTTCAGCAAAATCTTGAATTTCCGCTGAAAAATGATAAAAAAAAATATGCGAAGGAAAAAATCAGGCAATTATCAGACGATTATCTGGAGATGGTTAAATTAAAAGAATTTAGCCATTTCTATCCGCAACAACTTTCAGGAGGAATGAAGCAACGGGTTGCTATCGCGCGTTCACTGGTAACAACGCCGAAAGTTTTGCTAATGGATGAGCCGTTTGGAAGCCTGGATTTTCAAACTAAAAGTGAGCTGCATCAAACGCTACTCGATATCTGGAAAAAAACCCAAACGACGATTGTTTTTGTTACCCATGACGTTCGCGAAGCACTTGAACTTGCAGACCGTATCGTGATTTTAAAAGATGGCGGGATTAAGCAGATAATCCCTAACCAAAAAAAGGATCAAAGTGAAGCCAAAGTGAATGAAATTATTAAATATCATTCACTTTGAAAACATGGATCTGCCACGGTTTTTGATCAATCAGCGGGGCAAGATTGGTGCCATAAGTGGAATTGCTGAATTGATATACTTCAGTACAATGTAATTTTAGAAAGGTCTTTATTTCAGGATAGACAGTTGTTAAATCACCGTACATGATATCGTATTTAGGGCGATTTGCGTAAATATAATTAAGTTCATCATAATAAATAATGTATTTTATTTTTCGAGTCGTAATATAGTTGCTAAAACTGATTTTTTGTTCATCCAGATATTGGAGATTGCGGTAAGCCCGAAACTGATCATTAGCAAAACAATATTCGCTATTGAGATTGCCTAAAACCCGGTCATCTTTGGAAACAAACTGCGAAATTTGAGTACAATAGTCATAATAACTGCTTTTATAGGGCTGAATTTGAATAACGCTGTTAATAGCGGTAACGAGAATTAATAAGATCAATAAACCGTTTTTTTTGTCCAAATATGCCAACAGAGTGGCAGTGAGTAAATACATAAATGGGAAAAGTAAAACAATACTGGTGACATTGAACCGGCCAATTGCCAGAAGACCAAGGTTAATTCCCAAAACCATAATTAAAATGGGGGCCAATTTTTTAGTTAACAAGCGTTTTTTTCTTTTTAAAAAATAAATAATCGCAAGGATTAAACTAAGCGAAAACAAAATTAATTGAAATTGGATATTGGGCATATAATATTCAATGCTATCGCCATTAAAGATTCGCTGATAAAAAAAGATAAAATCTGCATATTTATTCCCAATGTTGTCATAGACGCCAAAGTTTTTTCCATGTTGCGAATAATGCGTCAGATAGGAAGGGTCCATATAAAGACTGAGCCCAATAAAAAATAAGCAAAATAAAAGTACCACACTGATAAATATGAGAAGATTCTTTAAATGAATCTTTTTTTTATACCCCAAATAACAATAGGTGAGACCAATAGCAACAGCGATGATAAAACTGTTCGGGTGTATTCCGATACTTAGCCCGACAACCGTCCCAATAGCAAGGTCTCGTTTATAAGTATGGGTATCAATTGGATTGACTAACAGGTAAGTGGATAATACCAGGGCAAAAACGAGGATGATTTCCTGACGGGCGAAATGGGAGGCATAAAGATATTGTAAATCCAGTGACATTAATACCGTTGTTAGCAACGCTGTTTTAGGGCTTTTGAGCGTAATAAACGCTAAACGGTAAAAGAAGTATAAGGTTCCAACTGAGAACAGCAGCGAAATTAATCGAAAGGAAAAAATGGTATAACCAAAAAAAGGGATCATTAAGCCTTGTAAGAGATGAAATAAAAGTCTGATCGCATGCGGATTTCGTTGATAGGCATCAAAAAAAGGTTCAGTCACGGAAATGTTGCGCTGAGTAATGATATTGCGGGATAAACCGCTTAACCAGGATTCATCGGAATGAACGTAAGGAAAACTTGTCAAAAAAAGCAGATTGCCAATAAAAAATAAGATCAAAAAAAGATAAATCAAATTTTCAAATAGAAAAATTTTTTTCCAGGACTGCATAAAATAACTCCAACCTTGATTACGTTATATTTGAATATGATTAAAGTATAACATAAATGGGTAAAAAATAAGATATAACAGTAGTGGAGTGGCCATTAATATTAATAATACTGGATTACAAAGATGAGGGGTTAATTGCCATGACCATGAGTTATAATATTGTTAAATAAATATTTAACGAACTAGGGGGAAAAAGAAAATGTTGAAAAACAAAAAGATTTTAGTTTTTATGGTTGTTGTTTTATCAGTGTTCGCCTTAAGTGCATGTAGCACAGGTACGACGGACAAAAGTAGCACAGATAAAAACAGTGATGGATCATCGGTAGTTGATGATGCCGTAAACAGTTTTTATGCAAATATGCCCGATGATATCAATAAGATAGATCAGGTGGCATTTGTTGACAAGGTGAAAGCAGGGGATTCAATGACAATTCTGGATATCAGAAGTGCCGATGCCTACGCTGAAGGTCATATCAAAGGAGCGATCAGCATGCCTTGGGGGCCGAATCTTGCCGATGATTTAACCAAGATTCCTAATGATAAACCGGTTATGATTTATTGTGTAACCGGACAAACAGCCGGACAAACAGTAGCGTTATTAAATATTGCTGGGTTTGATGCTAAATCAGTTAACTTAGGATGGAACTTGGGTATTTCTAAAGTCGAAGGAGTCGATGCGGTAATTGATAAAACACCGGTTGAGTTTGATGCATCAGTTGATACTAAAATTGATCCGGACATCCAAAAGGCGATTGAAGATTATTATGCTGGTTTGGCAACCGCAACGAACAAAAATTACAAAATTTCAGAAGATGATGCTAAAAAGGCACTTGATGAAAAAAATGATACAGTAGCATTCTTGGATGTTAGAAAAGCAGATGATTATGCGAAAGGTCATATTGAAGGTGCGGTAAACATTCCTTTTGGTAAAGGTATGGAAGAACAATTCAGTACTTTACCAATGGATAAAACAATTATTGTATATTGCTACACCGGTCAAACTGCTGGTCAAACAGTGGCAGGACTGAGATTATTGGGCTATGATGCAGTGTCACTCAATTCAGGAACCGGGACCGCAGCAACGGGGACATCAGGATGGACAAATAAAGGATATCCACTTGTAACCAACTAATGTAATTCTGGAAGTCCACAAGAGAGTGACCAGTTAAGCTGACAGGTCACTCTCTTATCTATTTAAAAATAGCAACAAGGGGATAAAAATGAATTTAAATAATAAACAAAAAGTACAACCGCTGATCGGTTTAGGATTGTTTTTAGTCGTTGTAATCTTTGGTGCCTTTAAAAGCACGATTAATCAAAACCTGGGATTATATCTGGTAACTGGTTTAGCTTTAGGTTATATATTAACGCGTTCCAGATTTGGGTTTGCCGGCGGAATAAAACGAATTTATGTCACTGGTGAACGAAGTTTGAGTAGTGCTCTTTTAGTGATGTTTGCAATTGCGATGATTTTAGCAGCGGCAATCCAATGGTCGGCGACGGTAAATGGCTTACCGGTTCCCGGACTTAGTTTCGTCAAATTTCTCAATATTTCAGTGTTGATTGGCGGTTTTATATTTGGAATGGGGATGATGCTTGCGGGTGGTTGTGCGTCCGGGACATTAAGTGACCTTGGTGAAGGTGAAGGACATGCAACAATTGCAATTATAACATTTATTTTTGGATCAATACCAGGCGTAATTGTACAAGAGCAAATAAATTCTTCGGCAATTGGTCAAATTGGCATTAAATTATATTTGCCTGATGCTTTTGGATATGTAGGGGCGCTTGCTATTTCGTTTCTTTTGTTGGTCGGATTATACGTTATTGTCCGAAAATATGAAGATTATCGAAAAAAAGAAGGACATTATCAGGAAACAGTTTACGAAGATCAGGAGCTGCCAATACCAGAGGATGGTCATTTTAAATTGTTCAGTTATAAAACTTTTCACAAATTTTTTGTCGAGCGATGGAGCTTTATGATCGGTGGCATCTTATTAGCGATCATGTTTGCCTTAATTTTGATTACCACAAACAACAGCTGGGGTATTACCGGTGCTTTTGTAACGTGGGGAGTGGCATTTTTACAAATGTTTGGAGTGAATTTTACTGCACCGGCGTTTGCTTATTATGTTGAGACCGCTAATAATGGCATTTTAAATGATCCGTACTCACTACGAAATATCGGGATCATTCTCGGGGCGTTGATTGGCTTTTTACTGGCTGGCCGATTAGCGTTTAAGTTGAAGTTTAAACTAAGAAATGTTATTTATTATTTGATTGGTGGTTTCTTAATGGGTTTTGGAGCCCGCTTAGCGGGAGGGTGTAATATCGGAGCATTATTTTCCGGAATTTGTAATTTTTCAATTTCCGGATGGGGCTTTTTTGTGACCTTGACATTAGGTGGAATGACCGCATTGAAATTATTCGCGGGAAAGGTCGATACAATTCCACCGGACCGACACCAAAAGATATCCTAGCAGTAACTTCTACATTGACATATTTAAATCAAAATATTGATTAATAAACATTCAAGTTGTTATGAAAATCCTTTCATAACATGACCATAATTATTATAAAGGAGTAGAAAAATGAGTAATAAAATATTGATTGTTGGTGGCGTTGCAGGTGGGGCTTCAGTTGCAGCTCGAATCAGAAGAATTGATGAAACAGCAGAAGTTATCATGTTTGAAAAAGGACCAAATGTTTCTTTTTCGAATTGTTGTTTACCAAACCATTTAAGCGGAATGATTAAAAACAGTGAAGATCTGGTGCTGATGTGTCCGGAGAATTTTAAAAAGCAGTATAAAATAGAAGCTAGAGTAAATAATGAAGTTATTAAAATTGATAAAGATAAAAAAGTGCTGGTAGTCAGAGACTTGGAAACGGGACAAGATTACGAAGAAACTTATGATACTTTATTTCTGGCCCCTGGCGCTAATCCAATTGTTCCTAAATTTGAAGGATGCAGTAATCCTAATGTGTTTACCGTTAAGAATGTGGTTGATATCGACAAGCTGAATAAATTCATTCAAAATGGGGTCAAAGATATTGTTGTCGTTGGCGGCGGATTTATTGGGGTCGAAGTAGCCGAAAATTTAAAACTATCGGCGGCTGGATTCAATGTTACTTTGGTTGAACAGGCAGATCAGATTATGGCGCCCTTTGATTATGATATGGTTCAGATTTTACATAAAGAACTGACAGACAAAGGGGTTAATCTGATTGTCAGTGATGGCATCGCCAAAATAACCGACGATTATGCGCAATTGGCTTCAGGCAAAAAAATAGTGGCTCAAGCGGTAGTAATGGCAATTGGGGTAACTCCGGACACTAAACTCGCCGTTGAAACAGGACTGGAAATTGGTAATACTCGCGGAATTTTAGTTAATCACAATTATCAAACCAGTGATCCGAACATCTACGCTGTTGGTGATGCGATTGAAGTGTATCATCAGATCACCCATTCAAAAACAAAACTGGCTTTAGCGGGGCCAGCTCAAAAACAGGCACGATCAGCCGCTGATAGTTTGTATGGGATTCCAACTCGAAATGCAGGGGTGATTGGTTCATCGTGTATTAAGATTTTCGAAATGAATGCAGCCTCAACCGGATTGACTGAGAAAGCGGCAAAATTGGCAGGTTTTCAATTTGATAGTGTCTATATTATCCCTGGTGATATTGTTGGAATTATGCCGGGTAATAGTCCGTTATTTTTCAAACTGGTTTTTGAAGTGCCAACCGGAAAAATTTTGGGGGCCCAGGCAATTGGCAAAGGCGATGCGACAAAACGAATCGATGTTATTGCAACGATGATAACAATGGGTGGGACTTTAGAAGATTTGAAAGAACTGGAGCTTTGTTATGCACCAGCGTTTAGTACCGCTAAAGACCCCGTGAATTTCGCGGCTTTAGTTGCGCACAATATTATCAATGGTGTCTTTAAACAAGTTCATGTTTCAGCGGTCCGTGAGTTGGTTGAGAACAATGCGTTTATCATTGATGCTCGGGAACCGCATGAATATGAACGGAGTCATTTGATTAATTCTGTTAATATTCCACTTAGTCAGTTCCGTCAACGTCTGGATGAAATTCCTAAAGATCAACCCGTTTATGTCCATTGTCGCAGTGGTCAACGTAGCTACAATATGGTCAAGGCATTGGGGCAACTCGGATTTGATAACATCTGGAATATTTCCGGCTCTTACTTAGGTATTTCAATGCATGAATATTTTAATGACAAAATGCAAAATCGAAAACCGATTGTGACAGACTATAACTTCAATTAAAAATAATAGAATCAATGAGCGGATTAAAATGTCGTAGCGACAAAATAATGTTCGCGGAGTTAACGTTTTTAGTAACTATTTGAAATAATTTAAAGCTAGGATGCAGATTAGCTAAGCTATGGGTCTCAATTGAGAACCATAGCAATTAGGTTAAGCTGTATCCTGCTTTTTTTCTTGACGTTAGAATGGCGATTCGCTTAACTTTTGATTGCTTATTAGAAGGACAAAAAGTTTAAGTGATAAATTTGTTTTAGTGGTTTAAAAAGAAAATCGGAACATTTAATTGAAGACTATTGGTACTCATGGTAAAATTAAATAATTAAGAAACGTTTAGTCAGTTGGCGATGTTTGCTGAACGACGACAATGGTCTGATCATAAGTGATAAAAGGAGAAATGACACAGAATATGAAAAAAAAAATTTCAACCAATCGATTATTGACAATAGGAACTTGGTTGGCAATTCTCATGATCTGGTTTGTGATAACGAAATACAATCTGGTTTCAGCTATTGTTGTTCCGGCACCAGGAGACGTTTTTCGAACGTTTATTGATATTTTGAAAAATGGTTATAATGGGACCAGTTTATGGGTCCATTTGGGAACCAGTTTTTATCGGTTGTTTGTGGCATCTTTATTAGCGATAATAACAGCCGTTCCGTTAGGACTGCTAAGTGGCTATTTTGAGAAAACACGGGCTATTGTTGATTCAATCGTTCAGTTTTATCGACCGCTACCGCCACTGGCCTATTATGTGGTACTGATTTTATGGTTGGGGATTGGTGAATCCTCGAAAGTTACATTGCTTTATTTAGCAGCTTTTGCGCCAATTTATGTTGCTTGCGTATCGGCGGTGACAAATATTAATCAGGATTACATTTTAAGTGCCAAATCGCTCGGGGCCAATCAGCGCAACGTGTTTTTTTATATCGTTTTACCGGCGTGTCTGCCAGAGATTTTTACGAGTATCAGAACTGCGGTCGGAGTGGCATATACAACACTGGTTTCGGCTGAGATGGTAGCAGCGACGTCAGGAATTGGCTGGATGGTCATTGATGCGTCGCGATATTTAAAAAGTAGTGTTATTTTTGTGGGGATTATTATTATGGGAATCTCCGGACTACTCATCGATTTGGCCTTGCGTAAATTGGAAGATAAATTTGTTTATTGGAAAGGATATCAATAGGAGAGATGAAAATGAAAAAAAAGATAACAAAACGAATTCTGATTTTAATCATTGCGGTGATCATGATAACATTGGCAGGGTGTCAAAGTAAAGGAACGGTTGGGGAAACGGCAACAAAAATAAATGTCGGATATCTGCGGGTGCCTAATGATGAAATGGTAGCAAAAACGACGGGAATATTTGATAAATATTTTACTGAAAAAGGGATTGAATGTAATTTTATTGTTTTTGATTCTGGCGTTGATGCTAATAAAGCATTAGCTTCAGGTGATATTGATTTTGCAACAATGGGTGATACAAATGGAATTATTGCGTTTTCAAGAGGTTTGGATGTTGAATTAGTATGGATCCATGAGGTATTAGGTAAAATTGAAGCTTTAGCCGTCAAAAACGATTTGAATATTAGTCGTGCTGCTGATCTTAAAGGAAAAGTAATTGCCACCCCGTTTGCCAGTACTTCCCATTATAGTTTGCTTAACTATCTCAAAGATGAAGGGATTCAAGACGAAGTGCAGTTAATGGATATGCAAACGTCAGATATTGTTGCGGCCTGGGAAAGAGACGATATTCAAGCGGCCTATACTTGGCAACCGACCTTAGGTCAATTATTAAAAAATGGAACGGTCCTTGTAAGTAGTGAAGAGATGGCTAACAAGGGTTATGTGACCGCTAATGTCTGTTTAGTCAATAAAACATTTTCGGATCAAAATTCCGAGCTTGTCGCAGATTTTATCAAATGCTTAAGTGAAGGTGGCGATGCCTACCGCAGTAATCCGGAACAAAGTGCCGCTGCTGTTGCTAAAGAATTGGGTATTTCAACGGAAGAAGCTTTAGCACAAATGGAAGGCTCAAAGTGGTTAACACCAGAAGAAGAACTGAGTTCAGAATATATGGGAACACCGGGATCGCCAGGTGATTTTGCAAAAATTATGAAAGATACGGCCGATTTTTTGCAGCTGCAAAAATCGATTGATGTAGTGCCGTCACAAGAAGAATTTGATCAATTCATAAATTCGGAGTATCTTGAGCTTTCTTTAAAAAAATGAGTGCTAAAAAGATGAAGAATGAATTGTTAATTGAAATAAGTAAATTAGGTGTAGAATATCTGACAAACAGTGAGCCGATCAGGGCGATTGAGAACATCAATTTAAACATCTATCGGGGTGACTTTATTTGTGTTTTAGGTCCTTCGGGATGTGGTAAGAGTACGTTGTTAAAAGTTCTTGCCGGATTTTTGCAGCAAACGGAAGGGATCTTTTTAATGAACGGGCAGGTTGTTGCCGGGCCAGACTGGAATCGAGGGGTCATTTTTCAATCAGCATCATTATATCCTTGGATGAGCGTGCGGAAAAATATCGAGTTTGGACCGAAAATGAAGGGCTTTTCAAAAATAGAAAGCTCAAAAATTGCCAGTCATTATTTAAAACAGGTTGATTTGGTCGAATTTGAGAATCAGGCAACTTTTGAATTATCCGGTGGGATGAAACAAAGGGTAGCCTTGGCACGGGTTTTGGCGAACGAACCGGAAGTCATGTTGATGGATGAACCGTTAGGTGCCTTGGATGCATTGACACGGATTCATATGCAAAAACTGATTCGGAATATCTGGAAAGAAAATCACAATACTATTTTTATGATAACCCACGATGTTGATGAAGCCCTTTCATTGGGAACACGGGTTTTGGTGATGTCAAAAAATCCGGGGACAATTATCAAAGAATTAGATTTGGATTTTATCGAAAATGCGGTTGATTCAAAGACTGGACGGATTCACACCAATGAAAAATACCTGAATCTTAAAGAAGAGATTCTTGATCTGATTGATACCTGAAAACAGAGCTTTCAGAGGGAAACCGGTGTAATGATCGGAATCCCTTTTTTATTTGTTGAACCCTAAGATGATAACGAGGATAGTAAAAATAATAAAATCAAACAAATTTATGATAAAGGATAGTTACGATCATGATACCATTTAACAAACCCTTATTTTGGGAAAAAGAATTAGACTATATGCATAGAGCTATCACAACTCAGTCAATGAGTGGAGATGGCGTTTATATAAAGGCGTGTACCAAATGGCTGATTGAACAGACCCAAACAGTCAGTGCATTATTGACAACTTCGGGTACCCATGCGTTGGAAATGGCGGCGCTGCTTTGTAATATTGAACCTGGTGATGAAGTGATTATGGCATCTTATACATTTACTTCAACGGCAAATGCTTTTGTTTTAAGAGGGGCAAAAATTGTTTTTGTTGATATTCGCCCCGATACGATGAACATCGATGAAAATTTAATCGAAGCAGCAATCACCAAAAAAACAAAGGTAATCGTCCCGGTTCATTATGCCGGGATCAGTTGCGAAATGGATAAAATAATGGAAATTGCTCGAAAATATCATTTGCTTGTGATTGAAGATGCCGCCCAGGGAGTCAAGTCTCAATACCGGAATAAGGCCTTGGGTAGTATCGGAGATTTGGGGTGTTACAGTTTTCATCAATCAAAAAACTATTCAATGGGAGAAGGGGGCGCACTGATTATTAATAATCCAGTTTTATCGGAAAGAGCTGAAATTATTAGAGAAAAAGGAACGAATCGCAAGCTTTTTTTGACTGGTGAAGTTGATAAATATTCTTGGGTTGATCTGGGATCGTCATATTTACCAAGTGAAATTAATGCGGCTTATTTATTTGCACAGCTCGAAGAAGCGGATAAGATTAAAAAAAAGAGAGTGGCATTATGGCAGCAATATTATCAGTTGTTAAAACCTTTAGCAGATCAACAGTATATTCGGTTGCCTTTTATTCCAGATGAATGTGAGCAGAACGGTCATTTGTTTTATTTAAAAGTGAAAGATCAGGCAGAAAGAGATCGCTTAATTCAATATCTGAAGAAAAATAACATTTTGACAGTCTTTCATTATGTTCCACTGCATTCGTCTCAAGCAGGAATAAGATTTGGCAGATTTAATGGAGAAGATTGCTTTACTACAAATGAAAGCAAACGCTTATTAAGATTACCGCTTTTTTATGATCTTGAAGAAGCTGAGGTGATCTTTATTGTCGATCATATCTATCGTTTTTTTGTTGAGAATGTGAAATAATAAAGAAAAGCTGATCCAAATAAAGTATTTGAATCAGCACAAATGGTAAATTATTTATGTCGTTTGGTAAGTTCACGAAATAAACTGTTTAGATCGACATTTTGATTATTGAGTAAAACTAAAAGATGATAGATCAGATCAGAGGATTCATAAATCAGTTCTTCAGGATCATTGTTTTTCGCCGCAATAATCGTTTCGGCAGCTTCTTCACCAATTTTCTTGCAGATTTTATCAACACCTTTTTCAAAAAGATAGTTTGTGTAAGAACCTTCGACCGGATTACGTTTACGGTCGGCAATCAGATCATATAACATATTAAGGATTTCCATGTTGCCTAAATTGACGTCCTGATTGAGTATCAAGTTGCGATAAAAACAGGAAGTGTTGCCGGTATGACAGGCGGGACCTTTGGGAATTACTTGCAACAGTAAGGTATCGCCATCACAATCGTAGTCGATTTTAACGACGGCTTGAGTATTTCCGGAAGTTTCACCTTTAATCCACAACTCTTGCCGGCTGCGGCTAAAAAAAGTTGCTTTTTTGGTTTCAATAGTGAGTTTTAAGGACTCCTCGTTCATCCAGGCCATCATTAGTACCTGACGGGTTTTGTAATCTTGAACAATGGCTGGGACTAAGCCCGCTTCGTTGTATTTTATTTTTTCTAAATCCATTTTCAGCCTTTCTATACCCGCCGTACGGGTATTTGTTGATCGTATAAATAATTTTTTAAATCAGCAATGGGAATTTCTTTATAATGAAAAACGGATGCGGCCAAGGCCGCGTCGGCGCCAATTTTTAAAACCTCGGCAAAGTCGTCCATTTTTCCGGCACCGCCGGAAGCGATGATGGGAATCGTTAAAAGACGGGATAATTTTTGGTTGAGTTCGAGATCGTAACCTTTTTTAACACCATCGGTATCAATGGAATTAATACAGATTTCGCCAGCCCCCAGAGCCTGTCCTTGTTTTGCCCATTCAATGGCATCAATGCCGGTATTTTCGCGGCCACCTTTGACATAAACGTCCCAGGAACCGCTATTATTGCGTTTAGCATCGATTGATAAAACAACACATTGTGCGCCAAAACGTAAAGCTGCCTCTTTTATTAACTGGGGATTTTTAACAGCTGCAGAATTAACGGAGACCTTATCGGCGCCAGCCATCAAAACTTTTCGAAAATCTTCAACCTTATTGATGCCGCCACCTATGGTAAAAGGAATCCGGATTGCTTCAGCCACCTTTTCGACAATATGAATGAAGATATCACGATCTTCATAACTGGCAGTAATATCGTAAAAAACCAGTTCATCGGCACCTTGTTCCGAGTAGTAACGACCCAGTTCTACCGGGTCAGCGACGTCCTGGATATCAAGAAATTTCTTGCCTTTGACGACCCGACCATGGTCGACATCGAGGCAAGGGATAATGCGTTTGGTTAACATGACTTTAGCTCCTCTTTTAATAACTTTTCCAAATCAATGGTGCCTTCGTACAAAGCTTTGCCGGTAATGGCGCCATAAAGCCCCATTTCTTCGAGACGGATCAGGTCTTCAGACTTGGAGATGCCGCCGGAAGCAATGATGTCCATTTTTAAATGGTCATTTAACACGTTTAACATCTCAAAATTTGGTCCAGTCATCATTCCGTCTTTGGAAATATCGGTATAAACCAAAGTTGAAAGGCCTATTTTTTCGAGATTACTGGCTAATTCCAAGGCTTCGATATTACTATTTTCAACCCAGCCTTCGGTGCAAACCAGTCCGTTTTTAGCGTCAATTGAAACGCAGACTTTGTCGTTATAGAGATCGATCAGTTTAACGATAAATTCGGAATCTTTAACGGCCTGGGTACCAATAATGATTCGGGCGACTCCGCTATCAATATAATCTTTGGCAATTTCCAGCGTCCGGATACCACCACCTAATTCGACAGGAATATCCAGTGCCGTGACAATTTCTTTAATCAGCTCTAAATTTTTAGGTTGCCCATCAAAGGCGCCGTCCAGATCGACCAGATGGAGATATTGGGCACCTTTGGATTGCCATTTTAGGGCGACATCAACGGGATTATCAAAATAAATGGTTTCGGCATCTTTTTGTCCTTGCATTAAGCGGACACATTTTCCATTTTTTAAATCAATGGCGGGGAATACAATCATCGGATCATCTCCTTAAAGTTTTTTAGTAATTGCAGCCCCACTTGGGAGCTTTTTTCCGGGTGAAACTGCATTCCGATGACATTGTCTTTCTGGACAATGCCGGGAACCCGGACACTGTACTCAGCATAAGCAATGACATCATTAAAATCGTTTGGTTTAGCATAATAAGAATGGACAAAATAGACATAGTCGTCATTCCCGATATTTTTGACTAAGCTGCTTTCTCGGTTAATGATCAGATTATTCCAACCCATATGAGGAATTTTGATGTTTGGGGCGTTAAATTTGACAATTTCACCGGGAATATAGGAAAGACCGGAAAATTCTCCGTCTTCGTAACTTTGATCAAAAAGCAGTTGCATGCCAAGGCAAATTCCTAACAGAATTTTGCCTTTTTTGACGTTGCGGTCAAGGGTTTCGACGAGATCAAATTTGGTCAGATTGTCCATTGCGTCGGAAAAAGCGCCAACACCGGGAAGAATGATGGCATCAGCCTGATCAAGGACTTTTTTGTCACGGGTAATCGTGCCCTCCAGTCCGACATCACCGAGAGCGGTATAAACGTTTTTTAAATTTCCAACATCATAGTCGACGATTGCGATCAATGTAGTACCTCCAGTTTTTCAGGCAACGGTGTGATACACTTTGCCGTGGATTTAAACAAGTAGTGATGGTTATTAAGATTGCCCGATAAAAGCGGCAAGAGCCATGAAATGTTATTCAATGATTCCTTTAGTTGAGGGAATTTCAGTATTACCTGACTCAATGGCACAGGCATTATTCAAAGTGCGGCCCAGCGATTTAAAGATGCCTTCAACAATGTGGTGATTGTTGGTTCCGTATAATGATTCGATATGGAGGGTCATTTTGCTGTTGTGAGTAAAAGCGATAAAAAACTCCTCCAGCATTTCGGTTTCAAAATCACCAATAAATTCGCGGGTGAGGGGAACATTAAAGACCAGAAAACTGCGGCCGCTGATGTCAACACAAGTTCGGCACAGGGCTTCGTCCATGGGTGTGAATTGGAAGGCATAGCGGTTGATGCCAGCCTTATCCCCCAAGGTTTGATAAAAAGCTTTGCCCAGGAGAATCCCAATATCTTCGATCACATGGTGATTGTCGGCATTATCGCCAGTAGCTTTGATGGTTAGATCAAACTGGCCATGTTTGGTGAAAAGTGTCAGCATGTGGTCAAAAAAGCCGACCCCGGTGGTAATATCAGCGCTGCCACTACCATCGAGGTTAAGGGTCAGCGCGATTTGGGTTTCTGATGTGGAACGAGATAAATCACATTTACGCTTCATTGTACACGACCGCCTTGATAATTTCCAGAATCTTTTGGTTTTCCTGGGGTTTTCCCATAGAGAACCGGATGCCACCGGGGTTACTGTCCGATTCGGCAAAACGTTTGATTAGAATATTGTTTCTTAATAAAGCGTCAAAAATGGCTTCCGCTTTGTTTGTTTCAAAATAGATAAAGTTTGAACCGGAAGGGTAAACGGTAATTTCCGGCAATGATTCCAGCACCGCGGCCGCTTTAATGCGTTCCGCGCGCAGGACATCGAGATTTTGCAAAATTGCATCCCGGTTTTGCAAGGCGATTACGGCTATTTTTTGGGTCAGAACGTTGAGGTTATAGGGGCCTTTAACTTTATAAAGGATATCAATGACTTCGGGATTCCCCAGGGCGTAACCACAACGAATGCCCGCTAGACCAAAAGCTTTAGAGAGCGTCCGCATAATTAAAAGACGAGGGTATTGTGCAATCAGATCGACACTCGATTTGCCCCAAAATTCAATATATGCTTCATCTAAAATAACCAGCGAAGGGACCGTATCAAGTATCTTCAGGATTTCTTCGCGGCTAAAGATATAACCCGTAGGGTTATTAGGATTACAGATGTAAAGCAGTTTAGCATTGTTTTCGCAAGCGGCGGTAATCATGCCGTCGATATCGGGAACATGGTTTGGTAAATCTTTAATCATAAGGTGTTGGGCATTGGCAATCGTGGCCCAAATGTCGTACATAGCAAACGAAGGGGCATGCGAGATAACAACATCGCCCGGATCAATAAAAGCCTGATTAATCATCGCGATTAGTTCATCGGAACCGGAGCCGCTGATGATCCCGGTTTGCGAGATACCAGTATAATCACTCAATTCGTCGAGTAACTTCGGAAAACAGGCTTCAGGGTAGCGGTTTAAGTCGGTATTACAGATGTCATCGCAGAATTTGCGTTTGAGCTGCATCGGAAAGTCATAGGGATTTTCGTTGGCGTTCACGATAATTTCATATTGTGGGGCATCGACTTTATAAGCGACTAGATCATTGATGTTTTTTCGTACCAGTGTTTTCATTATTTTTCAAACCGCCTTTCAACTGCTTTTGCGTGGCCATCCAAACCTTCCGATCGGGCGAAGGCGGCGATCTTCTGCGAGATGGCGGCAAGTGCTGGTTCATCATAGGATAAGATGCTGGATTTTTTTAAATAGTCATAAACGCCTAAAGGTGACGAGAATTTTGCAGTGCCCGAGGTTGGTAAGGTATGGTTGGGGCCAGCAAAATAATCACCAAGCGGTTCGGGGCTGTAGGGACCCATAAAGATAGCGCCCGCATTTTTAACTTTTTCCAGAGCGGCCATGGGATTATCAATTAGCAGTTCTAAATGTTCAGGGGCAATCTGATTCGATAGTTCAAATGCTTCATTTAGATCGTTGACAATAAAAATAAATCCATACTCATCAACCGATTTTTTGGCAATCTCTTTACGGCTTAAATCTTGCTCAATCTGGCGGTAAACTTCTTCGACAACTTGTGCGCCCAGAGCGGCTGATGTCGTTACTAGAATCGGCATTGCCATCTCATCATGTTCGGCCTGAGACAAGAGATCAGCGGCGGCATAAACGGGATTTGCGGTTTCATCGGCAATAATAAGAACTTCACTGGGACCGGCAATCATGTCGATAGCCACCTTGCCAAAAACTTCTTTTTTAGCGGTCGCTACATAAATATTTCCGGGACCAACAATTTTATTGACCGGCTGAATGGTTTCGGTTCCGTAAGCAAGGGCGGCAATCGCTTGAGCACCGCCAATTTTGTAGATTTCATGGACGCCGGCAATTTTTGCCGCGGCCAGAATATTAGGATTGATTTGGCCATTGCGATCTGGCGGAGTAACCATAACTAACGATTGAACACCGGCAACCAGGGCGGGAATAGCATCCATCAGGACGGTTGAAGGGTAGGTTGCTTTTCCGCCGGGGACATAAAGTCCCACCCGTTCGATGGGCGTAATATGCTGACCAAGAGTTACTCCTGGTTTGGGTGAATAGGTCCAGGTGGTTTCCAGTTGTTTTTCGTGAAAAGCGCGAATGTTTTCGGCTGCTTCTCTCATAATAGTTAAAAGCTCATCGGGGACAAGGGTAAAAGCCTCATCAATTTCCGGCTCAGAAACGCGCAACTGGGTAAGATTGCAGTGATCGAGAGCTTGCGTATAATATAAAAGTGCAGCGTTGCCATCATTTTTAACACCTTTGATGATTTCCAGGACGGCATTGCGAATATCATCTTGTTCGTTTTCATTACGTCTCAAAATGGTGTCAAGATCCATTTCTTTTTGATATAATAATGTTTTCATTTTAATCCTCTCTAAGTTGTAAGCTAAATGCCAATGATTGTGTGTTTTTATCGTTTGGCCGAAAGTTGGGAATAAAAAGCAGCAAAAGCGGCTTGCTTATAATTGGTTTTCAAAGGCCTTAATAATGGGGTCAATCATTTCTCGTTTGGTTTTTAGACTAACCTGGTTGACAATCAGCCGGGAACTGATATCACAAATTTCAGCCAAAACGGACAAACCATTTTCTTTTAGGGTACTGCCACTTTCAACAATATCGACGATACAATCGGCCAGACCAATAAGGGGAGCGAGTTCCACGGAACCATTGATTTTGATAATGTCCACAGATTGATTTTTGGTATGAAAGTAATCTTTGGCGATTACCGGATATTTGGTGCCGACCACCATTTTTTTTCCATAGGGAACGGGTCGATTCTCAAAACCGGCAACACACATCTTACATCTGCCAATATTCAAGTTTAACATTTCATAGACCTGGGCCGGATGTTCCAGCAACACATCTTTTCCCACAATACCGATATCGGCAGCACCTTTTTCAACATAAGTCGGTACATCAGGAGATTTGACAAGAAAAAATTCAATCGTGCCGGTGGTATCAGTGAAGATCAGTTTTCGGCTTTTTTCAGAATAATCTTCAAAAACATAACCTAAATCAATTAACAGTTCAATGGCTTTTTTAGCCACCCGTCCTTTCGCCAGAGCAAAACGAATGATCATTTATTTCACCTCACTTTTTGAAAAAATCGTATCGATGGCAAAAAATTCATCATTTTGCTCGAGAAATAGCTTTTTCTGGGATAAATAATAGATATTGGCATTTTTGTATAAGGGATTTTGATGCAGTTTTTGGACATGGTCTGCCAAGCTCGACTTGATCATAAAGATATCTGCGATTTTGCCAGCTTGGCGCAGCTCATCAGCTAATTGATAGGCAGTTAGGACATCATCGCTTTCATAAAAAATGACATGGATTGTGGCATTGTCGCAAGGTCGTAATTGGTGTTGCTCCATATAATCAATGACTTTTAGGATATCAATGGCGAAACCACAAGCCGGACGGGGAATACCAAATTTTTCGGATAAGTGATTATAACGGCCACCACTGATTACAGGTTCGCCGCAGCTGTTAATATAGCCTTTGAAATTAATATCACTATAATAATTCATCTGATTGGTGAACCCTAAATCAAAACTGACATATTCGGCAAGGCCAATGAGATCGAGATGGGCGTAGATTTCAGATATGTTTTTCACGACCTGTCTCATTTTATCATTGATGCAAAGGGCTTCCATCGTATTAAGTACTTCAGTGGGTTTTCCATAAAGTAATGGCAGTTTAAGGATAATGGCTTTTTTATCTTCAGGCAAGGTTAACTGATTTAAATAGTCTGTGATATCGCCGATGTTTTTGTTTTCGATATATTTAAATAAGGTGCTTTTTTCTTTCGTGGAAAAGTCGAGATCATCAAAAAGAAAATTGATAAAACCGACATGACCCAAATCGATATGGACATCATTAATACCATTGATTAGAAGTGATTGAATGGACATCGCAATCACTTCGGCATCACATTCCGGGCTATCGTTACCAAAATACTCAATCCCGATTTGGGTGATTTCTTTTTTGATGATTTCCGGGGAAGAGAAATTTCGATAAATGTTAGTCTCGTAGGAGAACTTGACAATATCATCGTTGTTGGGGTGATTCATGGCTGCCATCCGCGTGACCGGAAGGGTTGCATCAGGTTTTAAGACGAGCACCTTGCCTTGGTGATTGACCAGTTTAAAAAGATCATCACTGGGGATCGAATCTTCATTTACATAGAGATCGTAAGTTTCAAAAGTGGGGGTTGAAATTTGATGGTATCCGTAGGAGCGGTAAAGAGACAAAAGTTTATGATTAATTTGTTGTAAGGCAAAATAATCCTGATGTTGTATATTTTCAAAGCCGTCAATGGTATAATTAAAAAGCATAAGAACCTCCTTGTTCAACGATTGCTTTATTACTGTAGTCTGGTGAAGTGATGAAACTATTGTATCATTTATTTTTAGTTTGTCAAATCTTTTAATTGTTTTTAAACTATTTATTGATGATTTGCGCTAAGTGGTGTTAAAAATTTAAAAATTTAAGAAAGTGTAGTGACTCACAGGGAACTTATTGATCGTATTGATTCTATGTATTATAATATAACTGAGATTTGAAGGCAAATATACTATTTAGATGAGAAAAGATGATCACGAGCAGTTTTAATACATACACATTAGAAAGTTAGGGGTTTCAGATGGGTGTCTATTTAAATTTATATTCTGTCGAAAATAAAATAACGATGGTAATCTTCTGGATCATCGTTTTTTTTATCATTGTTGGATTTGGAATTTTTCATTACATGCGTGTTCGGACTAGTCGCGAAGAAAAAAAACAAGCGGCTGAAATATTTAATGGGATTTTTAATCAAGTCACGGATTGTATCATCATTTTGGATGAAGCGGGAATTATTTATCAAGCGAATAAAACATTTTTAAATTATCAGGAAAAATCAGGTGATAAAATTGTTGGTAAAAGTATCCAAAGAATTCCCACCGATTACACCTTTGATAATGACCATACTGCTTTGAAAGAAGAATTAGCGGAGCATGGTGTTTATGAAACAAACATTAAGTTTTACCATAGTAATGGTGAAATTATTCCCTTTCATGTTACAGTCAAACCAATAAAAATTGAGAAAAAAAATAAAAAAGAAAAATTGTTTTTAGTGGTAACGGCAGTTGACTTAAAAATCTCTCGTGAAAAGGATGAATATATCAATCAACAAGGTGATAAGCTTTTAGAGATTCAACATCTGGCTCATTTAGGTTACTGGGAAATGAATTATTTGACGAAAAAGATCTATTGGTCGCGGGAACTTTACAGTATTCTTGGTTATCAAGAAGGGGAGGTTGAACCGAATCTTGATATCATCTACTGGATGGCTTATGAAGATGACCAAAATCGCGTTTGGAAGTCATTTTTAAGGGCGTTTCAGGCTCAGGAAAAGGTTGATACCCATTACCGAATAAAAAATAATCGTGGTGAAATGCGCGATATTTATTTAAGAATACGTCATTTCTTTACAGATAATAATGAACATTTACGAACGATCGGGATTATTCAGGATGTCACAAAACAGACCGATTTAAGAGAAGAACTTAATGCTCAGTTAATTTTTGCTGATACAGTATTAAATAATTGTAGTTTGCTCTATGTTGAGTGTAACAGCAATTTCGAAGTGAAAAGTATTAATCCGATGGTGAGCCAACTAGTTGGCATTAATTCAGAAGCGGCTTGTGGCAGACCGCTCATGGATATTTTCGGGAAATTAAATCGTACCCATCGAAAATTTGTTATGGAAAATATGGATTTCAGAAAACCATTGCCATTTAAAGATTATACCGGGGTGATCCATTATATTCAATGGGATCACGCAATTTATACCAAACGAACCGGTGAAAATACAAATATTCTTTTAGGCATTGATATTAGCAGAACCATTGAAAAGCGAAAAGCGCTGGAAACGTCTTTTATTTTCGATCCGGTTACTAAACTGCCTAATCGTTATAAACTTGAACAGGTGTTAACTAATTATTTTAATAAAAATGGAAAAAATCAAGAGAAGAAGCTGGCCTTGATTTTTATTTATGTTGATGGCATTCATGCGGTGGGAGATGCTTTTGGTCAGCATATTGAAGACTTGTTAATACAGTCACTAAGTGAACGATTGTATGATGCAATTGGCAAATATGGTTTATTTGTTCGGCGCTATGTGGATCAGTTTGTGTTATTTTATCCGCAAGATCCGAATACCGAAAGATTAACAAAAATTTGCGATTTTATTTCAGAATTAATAGAGATGCCTTTTATGATTGAGGGCATTACTTTTACAGTTAAACATCATCTTGGTATTTCAAAATTTCCTGATAATGCAACGACAAAAGAGGATTTGATCCGATTTGGTAGTGCGGCGATGCATGAGGCGCAACGGTTAAATATTGATTATTATTTTTATCAAGAATCTTTAGAAAAAGAGTTGAAAAACAAAGTAATTGGATATGAATTAAACAACAATTAAAATAGAGGAGTTATATATGACATACAAATGTGTGGTTTTCGATTTTGACGGGACACTAGCGGATACCGAAGAGAAAGCCTTTAATATATACAATGAGTTGGCTACTAAATATAAATATAGTACCGTTACGATGGAAGAATTGCAACACATTAAGAACCTTCATGTTAAAGAGATTAAGAAAATTGTGGATATTCCGTTTTATCAATTTCCCCGGGCGTTAAAAGATGGACAAAAAATGATGCGTGAAGAATCGACTGAAATTCATGCTTTTTCTTCGGATATTCATGATTTTTTTACCCAACTCAGAAAAGAAACCGATCATATTGGAATTCTAACTTCAAATATAAAAAAGACGGTTGCGCAGTTTTTAGAAACCTATGAGATTAGTCACGAAATTGAATTTATTATGTGTTCTGCATTGATGTCTAAAGCAAAAAAAATTAAAAAAGTTTTACGAAAACATGATATTAAGCCCAGTGAAATGCTTTATATTGGGGATGAAGTTCGGGATATTGAAGCATGTCATAAAGTCGGCGTTGATGTAATCGCAGTTAAGTGGGGCTATAATACCCCGGCAGCACTTGAAAAGTGTAAACCGACATTTATGATTGAAAGTATCTGGGATGTCCTTGAAATTGTCAAAACAAAAAATCGGTCTTAAATGAGATAGGTTTTTGGTCAAACAGAAAGGTACCCGACAAATCTTAATTGGGTACCTGAGCAAGTAATTTTATGGTGAGATCAAACGATAGTCACTGGTACTCTTGGCAACAAGGATAGATAAGTTGAGCTCACTGTTGATTTCATTAACTAATGTGGTGATCGCTTCATCATCAGCACCATAGATCACACAATTTAGGGTTGTTTCATCAACAACCAGAGCACCAACATAATACGAGCCATTTGATACGGTCATGGTAACGCCACTCACATTTTTTAAGATTTTCATTTTAATAATTTCGATGGCTTCTTGTGTATCCAGTTCCTGTTTTCCGGTACCAGCGTCGTTTAGACCAATAAATAGTTCATAGCGATTAGCGGCTTCAAGGGCTAGAGAATTAGTAGAGTTATTGGTTGACGATGTGCAGCCAGAGATTGTCAAAGTGCAGAGGATAAAAATACTTAATAAATACAGTTTCTTTTTCAAAGTGTTTCTCCTTAATGAGTTTATAATGGCTTATTTCATTTTTAGATCATAACATATTTTAATGATAAAAGAAATGCTGATTAGAATGAGTTTTGTCGTTTAATCTAAACGTTCAATATAAGGTATATATTGACGACGATAATTTTATATTACTGCTGACTTCGACATCATGAAAAATGTTTAGAGTAAAACGAGAGCGTGGGAATCTTAAAAGATTAGTGAAAATTGTGATATAATGCTTAAGTAAAAATAAATTATTACGATAACAGATATAGAACTGTTTAAGATTTTTTAATGTTAATGTAGCGTTATGTGAAAAAATTGATAGGGTTGATTCCGATATTTTAAGGGACAACCATCAAGAAAGGCGGAAATTAATATGGATATTGCAGCACTGTCAATGGGAATGAGTCAGATGCAGGTCGCCCAACAAGCGAGTGTGTCGGTGATGAAAATGGCAATCGACACAGGGACGGAACAAATGACAGAGATGGTGGAAATGGTAGAAAGTAGTATCGGGCCATCACCAGATTCAAATATTGGGCAGCTTTTGGATGTCACCGTTTAGCAAGAGTACTTTTGTTTAAGGCAGGACTTAGGACTAATCGTTTTACCTCCGAAAAAGAGGGGGGATAGCAGACAAAAGCAAAAAATTAAAAGTGGAGGAATAAAAATGCGTTGTAAACAAAATGAAGAAAGTCAATGTTGGATGGAAGCTAATAAAGAGAAAATGGTTATTTGTGCGTTGGTGTCACTTAGTGTCGCCTGCACAGTTGCAGGGGTAATAATTGGAAATCATTGTGCGAAGAAATGGCGCCAGAAAAAAGATTTGCAGTCATAACACAATCAGCTGCAAAAAAATGAGGGATGGACATTTAAGTTAGCATCCCTCATTATCTTATGATACTTATAGAATAGTAGTTTCCATTTTTACGGGGTATTTTTCTTTAAGGGTTTCAACCTTGCCGATAAATGCTTTGTTTTGTTTTTCTCTCAATAAGAAAGTTCGGGCATTTTCTTTTACGGCTTCAAAAGGGATGGTTTGTGAAATTTTGCGATCTGTGAGTTTGATTACATGGTAGCCGAATTGTGTTTTAACGGGTATTTCAGTCATTTCGTCAATTTCCAGAGCAAAGGCAGCAGTTTCAAATTCGGGAACCATTTGACCTTTTGAAAAATAGCTGAGGTCTCCGCCTTTTTCATTGGAAGGGCAGACAGAGTATTCTTTAGCTGCCGCTTCAAAAGATTTTCCGTTTTTTATTTCGGCAATAATCTCAAGTGCCTGTTCTTCCGTTGGGAGAAGGATGTGACTTGCGCGGATACTGTCGGGAGCAATGAATTGGCTGGGATTTTCATCATAAAATTTTTGGACCTCTTCATCAGGGACCGTTATGTCCATCATAAATGTTGCGATCATATGCGTTTTTAGCAACTTTTCTTCAGCATCAATCAGCATTTTTTTAAATTCTTCACTCTCATCAACTTTGTCTGCTTTTCCTTCTAAATAAAAAAGCTCTTGAGCGATAAGTTCTTCGAGCAATTGACGCCGACCTTCTTTTGATTGGAATTGTTTTGCTTGGTCTTCGGGTAATTGTTTTATTAAGGCATCTAAATCCGAGCTGTAAATTGTTTTATCAGCTACGGTAGCCAAAGGTGTTTTTTCCATAATTGTCTCCTTTAGTTCTAAATTAATTTGTTATCTTAGAATCATAGCCTTTCATCGGATTTTTGTCAATGTCCAGTTCGATAAATGCAAGAATTGCTTAAAGGTGAGGATTAAAAAATGATATTGGGACAAAGTTATGAGCTGAGGTGGAAATTAATTAAGTAAAGCTTAATGATTCTAAACAAGTTAGTTCATTTCTTGACAAATAATTAATCAGGATGTATACTGATGACAAGTAGTTAGGTAAAAACTAACTAACAAATAAGTTGGGTGATAATATGACATGTAAGAAAAATGAATTATATGAGGTATATCATAAACTTCTGAAATTGGATTCGGCAATACATAAGAATGAGACCTGTCAATGTCAAGCTGATGACTTTACCTCGAAACAGAAATATTATCTAAAAATTATCGATCAGAATTATCGGGTAACTTTTAGCCAGCTGGCTCAAGAAACTCAGAATTCGAAACCGACGATAACGGAATTGATTAGCAAATTTATTTCGATGGGCTGCGTTTATCGAGAACGCTCACCGGAAGATGGCCGGGTATATTTTATCTATCTTACCCAAAAAGGAAAATCAATTGCCAGGTCCGAAGAAAGATCTCAAATTCAATTAATTGAGCATATTAAGAGCAGTTTAACTGATGATGAACTGGATCAATTGATCACCTTACTTAACAAAATCCTTTAATAAAATATAACTGTTTAGAGGATGAGGAGGAATAAAAATGAACACACAAGAAATCAAAAATGCACCATTAATCCCAATTACAGAAACTGTGATCTATCCGGGAATTTCCAATCGTATTTTTGTAAATGAAGATATTGGAAACAACATTAAAGAATTGATCATTAAGAATAACACCTTAGCCATTGGTCTATCAACAAAAGATTATAAAGGGTTAGTTCAATTAACGTCAGATTCGTTTTATCGTATTGGGGTGTTGATGAAATTTGATAATATCCAAAAATCCGATAATGGATTTATTATTGATATCACAACAATCAATCGAGTTAAGGTAATCGATTTTACGTTTGAAGAAAAACAGATTATTGCTTCATATATCGTTCAGGAAGATATCATGGATGTCAATGAAGATGAAGAGCAAGAAATGATCATGTATATCAAAGGGTTAATGAAAGACCTGAGCCATAATTTTAAGGGCGCCGAATATTTTGTCAGTATTTTGGAAGGGTTGCCTTCGCTAGAAGAAATTATGGGTTATACAATCCCGATGATGGGTATTCCGTTAAAAAGCAAACAGGAACTGCTAGAAATTGATTCGGTAAAAGAACGGACTTTGAGTTTTATCGATTATATCATTCGGGAAAAAGATTCGGTTCATTTGCAATTGGAAATCAGTAAAAAATATTCTCAACGTAAAGATAAAACTTACCGAGAAGCCATGCTTCGTGAACAATTAAAAAATATTAAAGCTGAATTAGGCGAATTAGATGATGAATTAGAAGAAGAAGCGGATTATCGCAAAAAAGTGCTGGAATCTGAAATGCCGGCAGATATTAAAAAAAATGCCTTAAAAGAAGTCCGTAAGCTGGAAAATTCACCACCAAATGGCGGCGAAAGCAATGTAATTATGAATTACCTTGATTTGCTGTTAGAGTTGCCGTGGATTAGTGAAAAGAAAGAAATCGATATTGAACATGCCAGACAAGTTCTCGAATCACATCATTTTGGCATTGACGATGTCAAAAAACGAATCATCGAGCACTTGGCAGTGATGAAACTTAAAGAAGATAAGCAAGGTTCAATCTTATTGCTAGTAGGACCTCCGGGTACTGGTAAAACTAGTTTGGGTAAGAGTATTGCAGAAGCCTTAGACAGAAAATATGTTCGTGCTAGTTTAGGTGGTGTTCGTGATGAGGCTGAAATTCGTGGCCATCGAAAGACCTATCTTGGCGCAATGCCAGGACGTATTATTAAAGGGCTGGCCAACGCAGAGGCTAAAAATCCGGTTTTCATTCTTGATGAAATTGATAAAATGGGGATGTCGCACCAAGGTGATCCCGGATCAGCATTGTTGGAAGTTTTAGATCCTGAACAAAATTGTACATTTTCAGACCATTATCTGGAAATACCTTATGATCTATCAGAAGTGTTTTTTATTGCTACCGCCAATGATTTAAGCACGATTCCGGCACCATTGTTGGATCGGGCCGAAATTATTGAACTTTCAAGTTATACAAATGGTGAAAAGAAACGGATTGCAATTGATCACTTGCTACCTACTGTTTTAGAAGATCATGGTTTAACAAATGAAATGCTGCAAATCGAAGATTCCGCAATTGAAGCGATTGTGGAAAACTATACCGCCGAAGCTGGAGTACGAGGATTGACCAAGCAACTAGCTAAAATCGCGCGTGTCGTGTCAGAAAAAATAGTATCAAAAAAAGCAGAGCTTCCCTATGTTGTAACCACTAAAAATCTCAGTGAGGTATTGGGAAATAAAACTCGACGACATGAAAAAGCTGGTGAAAATAATAAACCAGGAGTAGTAACGGGAATGGCATGGACAGCTGTAGGAGGAGAAATTCTCTTTACGGAAGCAAGCTTGATGCCTGGTAGTGGCAAATTGACGTTGACCGGTCAATTGGGAGATGTCATGAAAGAAAGTGCAACTATCGCAATGAGTCTAATTCGATCCCGTTTGGGTGATCTGGCAAATGGATTTGATTATTTTAAAAACGATACCCATATCCATGTTCCGTCAGGTTCAACACCTAAAGATGGTCCTTCAGCAGGGGTAACTTTGACAACCGCGTTAGCATCACTGATCTTAGGCAAACCAGTTGATTCAAAATTATCAATGACCGGGGAGATCACTTTAAGCGGACAAGTATTACCGGTTGGTGGGATTAAAGAAAAGGTTATTGCTGCACAACGCAGTGGTATTACAAAAATATTGTTGCCAAAAGACAACGAAAAAGATGTTTGTGATATTCCTGAAGAAGTTCGTAGCGCCTTGACAATTATTTATGTTTCAACGATTGAAGAAGTTTTGAAAGAAGCGCTGGGGATTGACTTACCAGAATGTAAGCTGATTCTTAATCGTCCAGTTGGTGATTCAAACGTGCAATTAAGCATGATTGGTGAATAAAAAAGGCTGATTGGTTAAATTTACAAAGTAAACTTAACCAAAGATATTCTCAAAAAAGTGGGAGTCTGTTATAGGCTTCCGCTTTTTTTAATAGCTTTGGTCGACGGTTTTATGAAAATATGATATAATATTGGATATGAAAATTAAGATGTTGAACAATGAAACAATCAATAAAATAGCTGCTGGTGAGGTAATTATCAGACCCGTATCGGTTGTTAAAGAATTAATGGAAAATGCCATTGATGCTGGTGCTAATCAGATCGTTATAATTATTGAAGCGGGCGGAAAAAGTCGAATAACGGTTAGGGATAACGGTTGCGGGATTAGCTATGATGATATTTTGTTAGCCTTTAAACGCCATGCAACCAGTAAACTTGACACGATTGAAGACCTTGAAAACATCAATTCGCTGGGTTTTCGGGGAGAAGCATTGTCTAGTGTTTCAGCCGTGGCTAAGGTTCAAATTATTACCCGGAATGATCCGGAAGAATTGGGAAGCCTTGCCATTTTTGATGGCGGAAAGCTGATTAATCAGCGGGTTTGTGCCTATAACCGCGGAACCGAGATAACCGTTAGAGATTTATTTTTTAATACTCCAGCGCGACGAAAACACATGGAGAAAGATAAAAAAGAAGAGCTGCTCGTTCGTGATTTAGCCCAAAAAATTGCGATATCCCACCCAAGTATTCGGATTCAAGTGAACTGCAATGATCGCATTGTACTTGACACGAAAGGCACCGGAAATGTTATCGATGTGGTGAAGGAACTTTACGGAGTTGATGTCGCAAATAATCTGATTCCGCTCGATTATGAAAATAAACCAATGAAGTTAACCGGTTTTGTAGGTAACCTAAAGACGGTGCGTAATCATCGCGAAGATCAGATTTTTTTTATTAATGGACGTTATATAAAAAACAGTCACTTAGCCCAAGCGTTGGATGCAGCATACGAAGGTTATTGCATGAAACACCAACATCCATTGGGAATAATTTTTATCGAACTTCCGGGTCGGATGCTTGATGTAAATATTCATCCAGCCAAAACCGAGATCAAAATATTAAACGAAAGTCTGGTTTGTCTGCTTTTTAAGCAGGGAATCCGGGAAACGCTAAGAAAGGCTAATTTGATTGTTGATGTTGGAAGCGAGGAAACACAAACTGAATCGATAGATGAGAAGAAAACAGAAACAGCGATTCAAACCGAAAAATCACAACATCAAGAGAGAAGTAATCGGGATAGTGCAATAAAAAACGATGAGCAAGGTGATCATCTTGAAAATGATTCAATTAATCAGATCACCTTTGAAAATATCGATAACACCACTGCCCTCGATGATATTGAAAAGTCAATTAGTTGTGAAAAACGTAACGTGAAGCAATCATTTAATCATCAGGTGAATTTGGCAAAACCTCATCCTGATTTTGATCGTTTTTTTGACGAAACTGACTTAGAAAATCAAAAAACAACGATGATCCAAAGCGATAAAGTTAATAATGATAAAAATACTAGCAAAAGAAATTCAAATGATCCCTTGAGCAATCAAAGCCCAAACACTTTATGGACGTCGGAAATTAATCATAACAATCGAATTGCTGAGAAACGATCTGAATTTCAGACTAAAACGACGACGCCTCAGCCCACGAAAAAAAGAGTTGAAGATCTCGTAAAAATGAAAATTGTGGGGCAGCTATTTGATGTATATATACTTTTAGAAGGCGAAAAAGAAATTTATCTATTAGATCAACATGCTGCACATGAAGCGTTTTTAACGAAGGAACTGTCAGACATTTTTGATCGGGACGAAGAAATTCCAAGTCAAGGGCTGATGAGCGCCAATGCACTTAAATTCCATCCTAAAGATTTGGAACAGGTAGAAGCAAACCTGGAGGATTTTCGCAAATTAGGTTTTGACTGTGATATTTTTGGTGCGGATACTTTATTGGTGCGCAGTGTCCCGGTCCTTTTAGGAGAACCGCAAAGTGTCGATTTGTTAAAAAAAATGATTGATGAAAATATTTTTATAAACGATGATGAAAGCTTGTCAAAATCAATGTTCTCAAAAAAAATGAAAAATAAGATTATTTCGATGGCTTGTAAAGCAGCGATTAAAGGTGGTCAGCCGTTGACCCAAAGAGAGATAAAGAAACTGCTGGAAAACTTGATGGTGTTAGATAATCCATACACTTGTCCTCACGGTCGCCCCATCATTATGAGACTAAAGGAATATGAATTAATGAAACTATTTAAACGGGTGGTATAGTATGGAAGCGAAAAAGCCGAAAATTCTTGTTTTGGTTGGCCCGACTGCTAGTGGCAAAACTTCATTGGGAGTAGCTTTGGCAAAAGAATTAGATGGGGAAATCATCTCTGCTGATTCGATGCAGATCTACAAATATATGAATATCGGTACCGCGAAGGTTACAACTGCAGAGATGCAAGGGATCCCACATCATCTTGTCGATTGCGTTTTACCCAATGAAGAATACAGTGTCGCCAAATATAAACAGGAAGCACTGGAGTCAATCCAAGCGGTTCTTACTGGCGGAAAGCTTCCGATTATATCAGGGGGAACCGGATTATATATCAATAGTCTTACCCTCCCCTGGAATTTTCAAAAAAAAGAACAGGACGAAGAAATTCGTTGGCGTTTGATAGCTGAAGCCGAGATGTTGGGGCCGGAGGCGTTGTATGAGCGGTTGCAGGTGGTTGATCAGATCACGGCGCAATCCGTACATCCTAATAATATTAAGCGGGTAATTCGAGCTTTAGAAATTTACGAATTAACGGGAAAACCGAAATCTTATTTTGACGAAGAAACCAAAAAACAAGAAGTTCCTTATGATTTTGAAATTCTGGGTTTAGAGTGGGAACGGGAGATTCTTTATGACCGCATTAATCGGCGTGTTGATCAAATGGTTGAAAACGGACTGATCGAAGAAGCAAAAAAGTTGATTGACCGTGGCTACGATTGGAATTTGACGGCGATGAAAGCGATTGGCTATAAAGAACTCAGACCTTTTCTGGAGGGGACGTCTTCATTGGAAGAGGTCATCACAGTTTTAAAACGGAATTCTCGGCATTACGCAAAGCGGCAAATGACTTGGTTTCGCAAAGATAATCGAATTAAATGGATAAAAATGAGTGAAACACAGACGTTGGAGACTCAACTTCAGGATTGTCTGGTACGAATTCAACCCTTAAGATAAACAAATTAAAGGAAAGTGAGCGATTTTTTGAACGAAAAAAAAGACATTAAAAATTATCTGCAAGAAGAATTTAATATTTCAGAAAGCGTCATCGATTTTGTAAAAACGAATGAAATAAAAATTTCAAAACAACTTAAGAAATGCGATGATTTGTCAGAGCTACACCAATATCGTGTAATTAAGGCGATGCAAAAAGCCGGGTTAGGAGATCGTCACTTTGGAGTTTCAACTGGATATGGTTATGATGATGTAGGACGTGAAGTTGTGGAGGCAATATATGCGGATGTTTTTGGAGCCGAAGATGCTTTGGTAAGACCGCATATTTCATCGGGAACGCATGCTATTTCACTGGCGCTATACGGGGTATTGCGTCCGGACGATCATTTATTGGCAATTACCGGGGCGCCCTATGATACGATTAGAACTGTTATTGGTCTAGAAAAAGGATATGAAGGGCACGGGACAATTAAGGAATTTGGGATTACTTATGACCAGGTCGAACTTCGCGGCGATGGAAGTTTTGACGAAGAAGCGATATTATCAGCGATAAAACAAAATACTAAAATGATTTATCTGCAAAGGTCCACCGGGTATAGTTGGAGATCGGCCTTGACATTGGAGGCCATGGCTGAAATCATTGCTAAAATCAGGGAAATTAAAGCAGACGTAGTTGTTTTTGTTGACAATTGTTATGGTGAGTTTATGGATACGCTCGAACCTGTGCAAATTGGCGCCGATTTAATGGCGGGTTCGCTGATTAAAAATCCTGGTGGCGGGTTGGCTCCGACCGGAGGATACGTGGCTGGTCGTGCTGATCTGGTTCATCTGGCGGCTTGCCGTTTAGCGGCTCCGGGAGTTGCCAGAGAAACGGGGGCAACACTGGGGATCAACCGCACCTTACTTCAGGGTTTGTTTTTATCACCAACCGTTGTTGCGCAAGCGATCAAGTCGGCAATGTTATTGGCCGTTTGCTATGAATCGTTGGGTTTTGCCGTTTGTCCGGAAATATCAGCTTATCGTAGTGATATTATTCAAAGTATTTGTTTAGAGACAGCTGATCGTGTTAAAATATTTTGTCAGGCGATTCAGGAAGCGGCACCAGTTGATAGTCAGGCGATCCCGGAACCGTGGGCGATGCCGGGTTATTCAGATCCTGTTATCATGGCGGCAGGAGCTTTTATTCAAGGCTCTTCGATCGAATTATCGGCCGATGCCCCAATGCGAGAACCTTATTATGTTTATTTCCAAGGTGGTCTAACCCATTTTCACGGTAAATTAGGGATTATGTTAAGTTTGCAACGATTATTGGATAAAAATATGATTACACTTTAATTTAATGGGAATAAAGAGAAAGGAGATTTTTTATGATTACGAAAGAAAAAATTGAAAGAATTAATGAATTAGCGAGCAAAAAAAAAATAGTTGGCTTAACCGAAGATGAAGCGGATGAGCAATTAACTCTACGCGTAGAATATCTTCAAGCGGTAAGAAAAAATTTCCGCGAACAGTTAGATTCGATTACGATTGTGGATGATCCGCAATGTAATAATAAAAAAGGAGGAAGCAAAATGGAAAAAGATGGTAACAAAGGCGTTTACGGGAGTGCTGAAGACTTAGGAGCTAAAGACAAATTAGGCGCAGGCGGCGAAGCTGCGATCTATAGCGAAGCAGAAGAATTAGCAAAAACTAATTCAGAAGATGTTGATAAATTTATGGCCGATCCAGATGGAGATGATCAGAAAAAACCTCAGGCAAAAAAAACACAAGCCGCGCAACAAGATCTTGAAGGTGGCGTTTATGAAGAAGCGGAGATTTTAAGTGAAAAAGATAAAGCCGATGGTGATTGCGGAGCAGGAATTTATAGCGAAGGAGAAGAATTAGCAAAAAAAAATATTGAACAAGAACATGATTTTATGGCAGAGTAGAAGAATAATTAATATCAGGGAGATGACAATCGATGATTGCTGAAGAGAAAGAAAAAAGTGCGGGAACACAATTACAGGAAAAATTAACCAAAAAATGGGAATTGGCATGGAAGAATATTGACGATGAAGCGTCGCAAACGGTAAAAAAAATCAGTGCTGACTATATTAACTTTCTAACGGTTGGAAAAACAGAACGTCAATGTGCTATGCTAAGTATCGAACTGGCAAAAAAAGCCGGATTCAGATCAATCGAGGTTTATCAGGAAATTGGAAAAATAGAACCGGGGGATAAGGTTTATATTGTTCACAAAGATAAAACGGTAGTGTTTTTTATTGCTGGTGTTGACCCTATTGATCAAGGGATGGCGATTGTTGGTGCACACATTGATTCGCCACGGTTAGATTTAAAACCATCACCACTTTACGAAAGTGATGATATGGCATTTTTTAAAACGCATTATTACGGAGGAATTAAGAAATATCAGTGGGTAACGATTCCGCTGGCAATCCATGGAACAGTAATAAAAAAAGATGGAGTGATTATTAATCTTTCCATTGGAGAAGCGGCCGAAGATCCGGTTTTTTGTATAACTGATTTACTTCCACATCTTTCTCAAGAACAGAATGCGAAAAAAATGACGGAAGGAATTACTGGCGAAGGTCTTAATCTGATTGTTGGCAGTCAGCCTTTTCCGGAAAAAGATTTAAAAGATGCAGTGAAACTGAATGTTTTAAAATATCTTAATGATAAATATGGGATGGTCGAAGACGATTTTGCGACAGCTGAGTTAGAAGTTGTACCGGCAGGAGCCGCACGTCACGTCGGTTTTGATCAAAGTATGGTTGGCGGTTATGGCCAGGATGATCGTATTTGTGCCTATACAGCCCTTTGTGCACTGCTCGATCGAAATGATCCGAAACGTACTTTATGTGTGGTTCTTGCGGATAAAGAAGAAATCGGCAGTGTTGGTAATACGGGCATGCAGTCACGTTTTTTTGAAAATGCCGTAGCCGAAATGATAGATCTTATGAATATCAGTAAACCGGAAATATCAATCCGACGATGTTTGATGAACTCGGAAATGCTTTCAGCCGATGTCACTGCTGCGGTAGATCCAAACTTCTCCGGTACCCATGACAAAGGAAATGCCCCTTACATTGGAAAAGGCATGGTCTTATCTAAATATGGTGGTGCGCGAGGAAAATCTGGATCGAATGATGCTCACGCAGAATTTATGGGGAAAATGAGGAAAACGCTGGATGAAGCTGGCGTCATTTGGCAAATGGGCGAGTTAGGACGTGTGGATCTTGGTGGTGGTGGCACGATTGCTTATATTTTAGCGAAATATGGGATGGATGTACTTGATTGCGGCCCCGCCCTGTTGAGCATGCACGCACCATTTGAAGTAGCATCAAAAATTGACTTGTATATGTGTTATAAAGGATACAAAGCATTTTTGAATTAAAACGAAAGAACAAAATAATACTCTTTCAAACAAAGTGGTAGTTAACATAGCGATATGTTAATATAGTAACAAACGCGATATAATATATTGTTACCCATTATCCAATATAAGTTAATCTTAAAATGGTAATTTTTGTCTAAAATATATAATTTTTAGACTAATAATTATCATTTTTTTTATTGCTTGATTGGTTGCAGTATTATTTTAAACAAATTTATTGATAAATATAGAAAAAAGTTAATTTATATGTTATGATACTGCCTATATATACAAGTATACAGTGTCTCTTGTGTAAAAAATTTAATTTGAGGGGTGTTTAACTAAAAATGAATGTAAAACATGGAACCTTTAAGGGGGGGATTCACCCACCTTATAGAAAGGAAAGTACTGCTGAAGTTCCTTTGGGCTTTGGCAAAAAACCGGAAATGGTGATCATACCAATGTCACTTCATATTGGTGCACCGTGTACTCCGATTGTAAAAAAAGGTGATACGGTTTTTCTTGGACAGCGGGTGGGAGATCCAAATGGATTTGTTTCGGTACCTGTTCACGCAAGTGTATCAGGAAAAGTAATTGCGGTTGAAGAACGTCCACATGCATCGGGTGATCGGGTCATGTCAGTTGTTATTGAATCGGATGGTTTGGATACGATTGATCCATCGATTAAATCGTATGGAACTTTGGAAGATATGGATGCCGATGCGATAAAAAAAATGGTTTTAAATGCTGGAATTGTTGGGCTCGGAGGAGCGACCTTTCCGACTCATGTAAAGCTTGCAATACCACCAGATAAAAAGGTTGACTGTGTCATCTTAAATGGTGCTGAATGTGAACCCTATTTAACGGCAGATCATCATTTGATGACAGCACAAGCTGAAAAGGTTGTCATGGGTTTAAAATTGGCGATGAAATCAGTTGGTGTTGAAAAAGGATTTATTGGGGTTGAAGATAATAAAACTGATGCCATCGAAGCATTGGTAAAAGCGATTGGAAACGATAGCAAATTAGAAGTTTATTCACTTCATACAAAATATCCACAAGGGGCTGAAAAACAGCTAATTGCTGCCATCACTGGTCGCGAAGTTCCATCTGGGGCATTGCCGGCAGATGCCGGTGTGGTAGTAATGAATGTTGGAACCGCAGCTCAAATAGCAGAGTCAATGATCACCGGTTTGCCATTGTATAAACGATTTTTAACCTGTACCGGAGATGCGATTAAGAATCCTCAGACCATGGAGATCCGAATTGGCGTTCCATTTCAGTCAGTCATTGATCAATGTGGTGGTTTTTCTTCTGAACCAGGTAAGGTTATTTCCGGTGGTCCGATGATGGGTGTGACTCAATTCGTAACTGACATTCCGGTTATGAAGGGAACGTCAGGAATTCTTTGTCTAACGAAAGAATCAGCAAAAATTGCGACGCCATCAAATTGCATTCATTGCGGTAAATGTGTTGGGGTATGTCCAATTCATTTACAACCACTTAATATTGCTGAGTATTCTCAACGAAATATGTGGGATAAATGTGAATCAAACAATGCCATGGATTGTATCGAATGTGGGAGTTGTTCATATATCTGTCCTGCAAAACGAACTTTGGTATCATCCATTCGGGTTGCAAAGCGTGAAATTATCGCGCAAAGAAGAAAAGGAAATTAGGAGGAATATTGATGAATGAATTAAATCTTACGGTGTCATCATCCCCTCATATCCGGGCAAAACATACCACAGCCAGTATTATGCAAAATGTTATTATTGCTTTATTACCTGCATTGGCTGTAGCAGGATATGTTTTTGGACTATGGGCATTGGCACTTGTGGCAATTTGTGTGATCTCATCTGTAGTTACTGAAGCAGTTATTCAAAAACTGCTAAAAAAACCGATTACAGTCAATGATTGGAGTGCGGTTGTAACAGGGGTGCTGTTAGCGTTCAATTTACCGATTAATGCACCCTGGTGGATTGCTGTTGTCGGATCAGTTTTTGCAATTGCGATTGTTAAACAATGTTTTGGCGGTTTAGGTCAGAATTTTATCAATCCGGCACTTGCTGCTCGAGCCTTTTTATTGGCTTCCTGGCCTGGTCATATGACCAGCACCGCTTATATTCCGTTAACTGATACAGTTACTACGGCAACACCTTTAGCTTTATTAAAAGCTGGAGAAACAGGTAGTATGCCTTCAACACTGGATTTATTCACGGGATTAAATGGGGTTTATGGTTGTATTGGTGAAATATCAGCGTTAGCTTTGTTAATTGGTGGACTTTATCTTATTTATAAAGGTATTATTAGTTGGCGGATTCCAATCATTTATTTATTGACAATTGCGATCTTTGCGCTTCTTGTTGGACAAGATCCAATTGTACATATGGTATCCGGCGGGGTAATGTTAGGGGCGTTTTTTATGGCAACTGACTATGCTTCATCACCAGTTACCGCTAAAGGTCAAATTATCTATGCAATCGGCTGTGGCTTGATTACTATGATTATTCGTCTATACGGTGGATATCCAGAAGGATGTTCTTATTCAATACTACTTATGAATGTTGCAACACCTCTAATTGAACGCTTCACCAAAGAACGAATCTATGGTGTAACCAAGACCAAGAAGGAGGTTAAAGCATAATGGAAACCAAAGAAAAAGTGCAGATCGATTGGAAAGTCGTATTTAAATTAGGCTTTATATTGCTGCTTATCTCTGGAGTGGCTGCCTGCTGTCTGGCATTTACGAATTATGTAACGGCTGGGACCATTGAAGAAATGAATATAAAAGCAAATACAGTAGCTCGTCAGGAAGTACTTCCTGAAGCATCTGACTTTGAACAAGTAGCAGCTGAAGATGTCGTTAAGATGGCGGAAGAAATTGGAATGGAAAATCCAGGAGAATTGCTGGAAGTCTATACCGGGAAAAATGGCAACGATATTGTGGGGTATACTGTAAAGTCGGGTCCATCTAGCGGTTTTGGGGGAGAAGTTCAGGTGTTAACCGGGATTTCAACCGACGGAATCATAACTGGGATTACAATTATTAAGCATAATGAAACCCCAGGCTTAGGAGCGCTGTCAACGGGCGAGTGGAATGATCAATTTACTGGTAAATCAACAGCAGAGGAATTGGTTGTTGTAAAAGGAACGGCTAAAGAAAATAGCAATGAAATTCAGGCTATTACTGGCTCTACTATCACTTCCAAAGCGGTCACTGAAGGGGTAAACACATCTATTGAAGTTTACCATATTTTGTCGAAATAGGAGGAAAATAAAAAGATGAATTTTATGAAAAATCTCACGAAGGGAATCATACGAGAAAATCCTATCTTCGTACTTCTGCTAGGGATGTGTCCGACTCTTGCGGTAACCACATCAGCAGTTAATGGTATGGGCATGGGTTTAGCAACTTGTGCAGTACTGATCTGTTCGAATGTGGTAATCTCGGCTTTGCGAAAAGTGATTCCTGATAATATTAGAATTCCTGCTTTTGTAGTTATTATTGCATCCTTTGTAACTATTGTTGGGATGCTGATGAAAGCATATTTACCGTCACTAGATGCATCATTAGGATTATTTATCCCTTTGATTGTAGTAAACTGCATCATTTTAGGTCGTGCAGAAGCGTTTGCATTTGGAAATGGCGTAGTAGATTCTTTTGCGGATGGGCTTGGAATGGGACTAGGTTTTACTCTGGCCCTGACAATTTTAGGTTCGATTCGAGAAATTTTAGGAGCTGGTAGTATTTTTGGATTCTCTTTATTTGGTCCATCATATGAACCGGTTTTGTTAATGATCTTGCCTCCTGGGGCATTTTTAACCCTTGGTCTTTTAATTGGTCTCATTAACTGGAAAACGAAAAAGGCATAGGGGGAGATATCGATGACTTTAATTTTTATAATGATCAGTGCAATTTTTGTCAATAATTTTGTATTATCACGATTTTTAGGTATTTGTCCGTTTTTAGGGGTTTCCAAGCAAGTTGAAACCGCTGTTGGTATGGGGGTTGCGGTAACCTTTGTTATGGCGTTGGCATCTGCTATAACCTTTGTTGTTCAGTATTCAATTCTTGATCCGTTGGGTCTTGGATATTTACAAACCATCGCCTTTATTCTTGTTATTGCAACTTTGGTGCAATTGGTTGAAATGATTATTAAAAAAGCAAGCCCTTCTCTGTATCAAGCATTGGGGGTTTACCTCCCTTTGATAACAACAAACTGTGCGGTATTAGGGGTTGCGCTTTTAAATATTCAATTTAAATATAATTTTATTGAAACCATATTTCATGGCGTTGGAGCAGCGTTAGGTTTCACGCTTGCCATTGTTTTATTTGCTGGTATTCGTGAGCGGCTTGAAACATCGGCAGTGCCGAAAGCTCTTGAAGGATTTCCTATTGCATTGTTAACAGCTGGTTTAATGGCAATTGCATTTCTGGGATTCTCCGGAATGAAATTAGGTTAAGGGGGATATAGAAATGTTAGAAGCGATTTTAGTGCCAGTCGGTATCCTCGGGGTATTTGGTTTAGTGTTTGGAATTGGCCTTGCCATTGCTGCTAAGGTGTTTGAAGTATATGAAGATCCACGCGTTCCCTTGGTCAGAGCAGCGTTACCAGGTGCTAACTGTGGGGGCTGCGGACTACCGGGTTGTGATGCGTTGGCTTCTGGGGTAGTAAATGGGACTGCAGCAATAGATGCCTGTCCGGTTGGTGGAGCTGAGTGTACCGCAGCCATAGCTGAAATTATGGGGATGGAAGCGGGAAGTGCCGTTAAAAAAGTTGCCACGGTAATTTGTCAGGGGACTTGTGAAACGGCGCCGAACCGCGCCGAATATTATGGTGAAATGGACTGTCGTGAAGCGATGATCGCTTCTGGCGGTGCAAAAGGCTGCCGTTATGGTTGTATGGGTTATGGGACCTGTAAAGCCGTTTGTCCTTTTGACGCAATTGTCATCGGGGACGATGGATTACCAAAAGTTGATCCGGATAAATGTACATCCTGTGGTAAATGCGTGGATGCCTGTCCGAAATCCATTATGCAACTGGTGCCAGCGGCCCAGGAAGTTATTGTTAAATGCCATAATCTGGATAAAGGTAAGGTTGCTCGTTTATCGTGTTCAACAGCCTGTATTGCCTGTGGCGCTTGTAAGAAAGCCTGTCGATTTGATGCAATTACGATTGAAAATAATTGTGCGAAAATCGATTATGATAAGTGTCGTCAATGCTACGAATGTGTTGATAAATGCCCAATGAATTGTATTTCCGGTGATGTGGAGTATGGAAAATCAACAGCTTATATCATTGAAGAAAATTGTATTGCGTGCGGATTGTGTGCTAAAAATTGTCCGGTAAATGCAATTACCGGTGAAATTAAAAAGCCACCTTATGTTATTGATCATGATATGTGTATTGGTTGTGGCATCTGTTTCGATAAATGCCGAAAAAGTGCGATTGAAATGCGTCCTAATAAAAGCAAGTAAATACTTAGACATACTAAAAAACTAACAGAAAATGTTAGCTTAGATCACCAAATTTGATTGAGTGATCATTGGACAAAAAAATTGAAAGTAATAACAATTAATTTTTAATAAGGGTAGCATTAAAGACCTCTCATTTTCAATGAGAGGTCTTTTTCTTAAAAAATTATGACAATTAAGTTTTTGATCTAAATTTTAATGAGAATTTTAGGAAACATGTATAAAATTAATTAGAATTCTGTTAAAATGGTAGTATTGTAGGGACGAGGAGGCTTAATGTGGGAGAAAAGTCTGTTTATCATGCGTCAATCAAAGAACTACCAGAAGATGAACGGCCTCAGGAAAAAATGATTCGTTTTGGTGCGAAAAGTTTAAGTAATGCGGAGCTCCTTGCGATCATCATTCGAACCGGAACAAAGGATGCGACTTCGGTTGAGGTTAGCCGAAAAATTATTGAATTTATAGATAACGATTTATCTTATTTTCACCAGGTTGATGCGTTGGAACTTAAACGTAATCCTAATTTAGCAGGGGTTGGTATTGTCAAAGCCTGTCAGATAAAAGCTGCAATTGAATTGGGAATACGCGTAAAACAAAATAATGTCATTAAAGTGAAAGTTTCAAGTCCCAGCGATGTTGTTGATTTATTAATGGATGAAATGCAGTATCTCAAACAGGAAAGTTTCAAGATCATTATTTTAGATACTAAAAACCAGATCATTAAAGTAGAGGGGATTAGTGTAGGAATTCTTAATGCTTCATTAGTTCATCCTCGCGAAGTTTTTGTAAAAGCAATTCGTCAACATGCGGCTGCCATTATTCTGGTTCATAATCATCCTTCAGGTGATCCCGAACCAAGTCGTGAAGATAAACTTATTACTAAGCGGCTGGTTGATGCTGGTGAGTTGTTAGGGATATCGGTGATTGATCATATTATCATTGGTCGTGGTTCTTTCTTGAGTTTTAAACAAGAAAGGCTTTTATAGTAAATAGTTTAAAATAAAAAAAAGCGGATATATTACTGCTTTTGAGATATGACTGTTCATATTTTAGGATTATATTAAAAGGGATGAAACTATTGCAATAAAAAAATAAAATGGGGAGGTAAGGATATTAGTCTTATTTATACATATCGCATTGCGGAAAATCATGAGAAGCTCGTCAGAGAAGAACTTGTTAAGCGATACTGTTACTCCAGTCGATTAATTAGAGAAATTAAACGAATTGGGAAGGTTAGTTTGAACCACAAAGAATGCTTTCTGGGGCAAAATATTAAACCCGGGGATATCATTGAAATTAAAATGCCGTTGGAGAAAATTGATGGGGAGCCGATTTTTGGTAAACTTGACATTGTTTATGAAGACGATGAATTATTGGTAGTCAACAAACCATCCTTTTGTGTAACGCATCCGACTAAAAGTCATCAGTTGGATACCTTGGCAAACTATATCAGCTATTACTGGATGAATAATGGTGTTTCGGCAAAAATTCGTTTTATCAATCGATTGGATCGCGATACTACGGGAATTGTGGCTATTGCCAAGAATAAATATGTTCACCATTTTGTACAAAAAGAAGCTGATTTAGGTAATGTGAAAAAAGTTTATCATGCCCTAGTTCATGGTTGGTTGCCTAGCCATGAAGGTGCTATTACCGCTCCGATTGGACAGCCCTATGAAGACAGTATTCATCGGGAAGTAATGGAATTAGGGAAACCTTCGATTACTCACTATAAAGTATTGGAAGAATATAAAAATGCATCATTAGTCGAACTGGTGCTTGAAACCGGACGGACGCATCAAATTCGTGTTCATCTGAAATATTTAGGAAATCCAATTATCGGGGACCCACTATACGGCTTAGATGATCAGGAACAAACCAATAATTTTGAAATGGCCCATCAGGCGCTTCATGCACGGAGTCTTGAGTTAGCGTTGCCCAGTAAAAAACATTTATTTGTTCAGGCTGAATATAGCAATGCGTTTCTAGACCTTAGAAAATGTCTAGTAGATTATAAATAGAAAAGGTGATGGAATGAGTGAAAAGCAAAAAAAGGGAATAAAAAGACGGAAGAAAAAAAAGCATATTGGGGTAAAAGTGCTCATTGTTCTTTTAGTTTTGGGTATTCTGGGAGTAGGTGTTGTCTATTCAATATATGCTGCTAATCGCGTTGATATATCAGATTATCAGTACATGGCGAAAGATAAAACAGAAATTTATTCAGCGGATAACACGGTTATTGCGGAGTTGTACACGGAGAACCGCACGAATGTAACCATTGATCAAATTCCAATTGAATTGCGACATGCATTGGTTTCGGTTGAAGATTCGCGATTTTATGAGCATTTTGGGATTGACATGATGGGGATTGTGCGAGCATTTTTCGCCAATATCGCCAGTAATGGAATAAGTGAAGGTGCTAGTACCATCACCCAGCAGCTCGCCAGGGTGTTGTTTCTGCCCGATATTGCAACAGAACAAACAACTCAACAAAAGGTTGTGAGAAAGCTTAAGGAAATCTCGATAGCACTTCAATTGGAAAAAAAATACACGAAAGACCAGATCCTGGAAATGTATTTTAATGAGTATTATTTTGGATCAGGTGCGTATGGAATTGAAGAAGCGTCAAAAACCTATTTCAATAAGTCGGTGTCAGACGTAGATCTAGCTGAAGCGGCAATGTTAGCGGGGTTGCCTCAGGCGCCAAGTGCTTATGCCCCAAATACCGATTTCGAGGCAGCAAAAAAACGTCAATTGGAAGTTCTGACCCGAATGGTTAAAGAAAAATATATTACGCAAGAAGAAGCGGATGCCGCCTATGCAGAGGAAATAGCAATTAGAGATCCGGCAACACTTAATAGCAATGATCAGATTGTTGATGGATATGAGGCATTTGTGGGACGTGCGCTGGATGAATATGCGACATTAAAAGCCTCTTCGGTAATGCAGGAACGGGGTATTACTGAAGATCAGGCAGTTGATTACATTAAGGAAAATATTGCCAGTGGCGGATACCGAATATATACGACAATTAATTCGAACATGCAGGCCGATGCGATTGATAGTCTGTACACAGGACTCGACGATTATGGTATGACTGATGAAACCGGGGCAGTTGTTACCGTTGATCTTGATGGTGCAGTTAAAGCTTATTATGGTGGAAATACGCAAATTGATATGGCGAACGAGCGAAGACAACCTGGTTCTAATATCAAGCCACTTTTTTATGCGGCAGCGATGGAAAAAGGTTTAATTACACCGTCAACGACCATTCTTGATGCACCAACCGATTTTGGCGGATATGCTCCACATAATTATGGCGGCGGCTATCATGGATTAGTAACGGTTCGGCAAGCGCTTGTTTATTCATATAACATTCCGGCGGTTAAAATCTACAATAAACTTGGTCCAGAAGCGGCGGTTGCTTTTATGCAGACCATGGGAATTTCAACTTTTGAAGATTCCGATTATAATTTAGCAACGGCTTTAGGGGGGATGACCTATGGGATTAAACCCTACGAAATGGCAGCGGCCTTTAACATTTTTAATAATAGCGGGGTTTATAATAAACCATATTTTGTGACGAAAATTGAACAAATAAATGGTGATGTTATTTTTGAAAGGAATGCATCCAATGCGGTAACGCGCAAAGTGATGACGGATACCACTGCGACTAATATGATGAGCATTTTAGTTGATGAAGTAAGCTATGGAACCGGGAGCGGAGCTGCGCAGATTTATACAACGGGTGGTAAAACAGGAACAACGGAAGAGGAAAAAGATTTATGGTTTACCGGAATTACCGGGAACTTAACAACAACTATCTGGTTGGGAAGTCCGGAAAATTACATTCTTGGTGGCGGCAGTTATATGTCAGCAGCTATTTATGGAAGTTACTTAAGGCAAGTAATTAATCAGGATTTGCTGACCACAACGGAAATGGAACGAACCTCTGATGAAGGTGAAACATCAGGAGCAGCGACACTTGATCCCGGAGCGAAGGAAAAAACGGTAGACGAGACAAAAAAAGACGATCCTAATAAAGATGATAAGACAAAACCGACAGAACCGACAAAACCAACCGATCCAACGGACCCAACCGATCCAACCGATCCAACGGATCCAACGGACCCAACCGATCCAACCGATCCAACGGACCCAACCGATCCAACCGATCCAACCGATCCAACCGATCCAACCGATCCAACCGATCCAACGGATCCAACGGACCCAACCGATCCAACGAACCCAACCGATCCAACGACACCAACGGATTCGATTGATGCAACAACTTAATGGAGGATGATATGGTTATTAAAAAAAATCCCAAACAACTAGAGATTAAACATAATATGCGAGCTGGTGTAGGTGATATTGAACTAACACATGTGGTGGAAAGTGCTCTCTTAGGCGAGCACTGCAGACTATTTTCGCAAATTAGAGTAAAACCAGGAGATTCCATTGGGGAGCATCAACATCTTGGTGAACAGGAAATATTTTATTTTATTAAGGGCAGCGGAATTGTGATTGATGATGGCAAAAAAGTCGAAATTAGTGCTGGTGATGTGATGGTAACGCCTAACAATGCCAGCCATGGCGTTATCAATAACGGGGACGAAGATCTAGTGTTTATCGCACTGATTTTAAAGCAAACGTAATGACTAAAAAAAATGTAAAACTTATCTTAGCGATGCTGGAAGATCTCTATGGTGGGGAGCAGTGTGGCTTAAATTTCAAGAATCCTTTTGAATTGTTGATTGCGACGATTCTTTCAGCCCAATGCACCGATGTTCGCGTCAACATTGTTACGAATGAGTTATTTAAAACGTATGATACGCCGCAAGCTATCTTATCGTTAGGTGAAGCCGAACTGGTTGGAAAAATTAAAACCTGTGGTTTGGCAAATACCAAAGCTAAAAATATCATTTTAACATGCGAGCAACTTCTGACCAATTTCAATGGCGTTGTGCCGGCTACGATGGAAGAGTTGATAATGCTTCCAGGTGTTGGACGAAAAACAGCTAATGTTGTGCTCAGTAATGCGTTTGGAGTACCGGCAATTGCTGTCGATACTCATGTATTCCGAGTTTCTAAACGGATTGGTTTGGCCAATGGGAATACGGTTTTAGAGGTTGAAAAAGAATTGATGAAAAACATCCCCAAAGAGAAATGGTCAATGGCCCATCATTGGTTGATCTGGCACGGAAGGAAATGTTGTACGGCTCGGAATCCGCATTGCGTCAACTGCAAGCTACTGAAACTATGTAATTACGGCACTCAAAATTTTTAATATTAGTCGCATTAATAATTATTTCTTGTATTTTTCTTAAGAATGGTTTATGATAAGCACTAGAAATAATCAATGAAAAGAAAAAGGAGGAAAAGAAATGAAGAAAAGAGTGGTTAGTGTTTTGCTTGCTGTTTTGTTCACTGCTTCAATTTTTGCTTTTGCCGGTTGTTCGACGTCTGGCGAGGGTGAAAAGGTTGTTAAGATTGGCTTTATCGGACCAATGACAGGGGACGCTGCTATTTATGGTAGTTCTGCTGAAGAAGGAGCAAAATTAGCAGTAACGGAAATCAATGCTGCAGGTGGTATTGACGGAAAAGATATTGAGTTAATTGCCTATGATTCTAAAGCAGATCAAACTGAAGCAATTAATGCTTATAATCGATTAAGAGATCAAGATGGGGTTGTTGCTGTGATTGGTGGAACTTTAAGCGGTGAAACTTTGGCAATGAAAGAGATCATGGTTGGCGATAACATGCCGGTATTATCTCCGACTGCGACTGCTGTTGAAGTAACTCAGGATGCACCAAATATTTTTAGAGCATGTTTCTTGGATGACTATCAAGGACAAGCAGCTGGTAACTTTGCAGTTGGAACTTTAGGTGCTAAATCGGCAGCTTTGTTAATTGGAACCGGGAATCCATATTCTGAAGGTGTATCAGAAGCATTTAAAACATCTTTTACCGCTAAAGGTGGTACGATTGTTGGGAGTGAATCTTACGGAACGACCGATAAAGATTTCAGTGCTCAATTAACAAAAATCAAAGAAATGAACCCTGATGTTGTCTTTGTTCCTGATTATGTTCAAACAGTGGGACCAATCCTTCAAAAAGCAAAAGAAATGGGTATTACTGCTAAGTTTGTCGGAGCTGATGGTTGGGATGGCGTTCAGGAAGAATATGCAGACGCTGCGCAAGGAAATTATTTCACAAACCATTATGCTGCTGATTCACCATCTGAAATCGTTCAGAATTTTATAACTGCATATAAAGCTGAATACAACAGTGTGCCAAATTCATTTGCAGCACTTGGTTATGATGCCGTTTATGCGATGGCTGATGCGATTAAAGCAGCAGGATCAACTGATGCTGAAGCGATTATTAAAGCCTTGAATGATACGAATTATGCTGGTGTAACGGGAAATTTGAAGTTTGATGATCAAGGGAACCCTAAAGACAAAGAAGTTACAATTATAAAAATCGATGGCGGAGAACTTAAATATGAAACCACGGTTGTAAATAATTAGTTTCTGAAAGAATCAGAAAATATTATTAATTACTAAGGATATAGGAGAGTCGATCTCTTCTATATCCATTTTATGTTATTATATATTTTATAAAGGAGGATACATCGTGAATTTATTTCTGCAACAGCTGATCAACGGGCTAAACGTAGGGAGTATCTACGCGCTCATCGCAATCGGTTATACCATGGTATATGGCATTATAAAACTTATCAACTTTGCCCATGGTGAAATCATGATGTTTGGAGCTTATTTTGCGTTCATAGCGGCAACTAGCTTTCAACTGCCGGTATGGGCAGTATTGTTGTCATCCATGGTTATAATGGCAATTATTGGAGTAGTGATCGAATTTGTCGCATATCGGCCACTGCGAAATGCGCCGAGATTATCGGCTTTGATCACCGCCATTGGAATGAGTTTATTTTTACAAAATTTAGCTCTGATTATATTTAAACCCGATCCGAAAGTTATGCCCAAAATTTTTCCAGAAACGATCTATCGGTTAGGCGAAATAGAAATCAGTTCGACTACTTTGATAACGATTGGATTATCGTTATTTTTTATGGTTTTATTAGACTTTTATATCCGAAAAACGAAACAGGGTCGTGCCATGCGTGCCGTATCAGAGGACAAGGATGCTGCGATTTTGATGGGAATAAATGTTAATCGAACGATCTCGCTGACCTTTGCGGTTGGATCAGCATTGGGAGCATTGGGAGGCGTCTTATACAGTGTGGCCTATATTCAAGTTTATCCAACAATGGGTGTTATGCCTGGCTTAAAGGCCTTTATTGCGGCTGTTTTAGGCGGTATTGGTATCATCCCGGGAGCGATGTTAGGGGGCTTTATTATTGGAATGGTTGAAACGATGACGAAAGCATATCTTTCAACAACTTGGGCAGATGCGATAGTTTTTGCGATTTTGATCATTGTGCTGCTTTTCAAACCAACGGGTATTCTGGGTAAAAACACGAGAGAGAAGGTATAAACAATGGATTTTAATAAGAAAAAAGCATATATTATTAACACAATTTCCATTATTGTTCTTTATCTTATCTTTTTTGTGTTAATCCAGACTAAAATTATGAATAATTATTTCATCGGAATTGCGATTTTGACCGGGATTATGATCATTATGGCAATGAGTTTAAATATCGTTGCTGGTTTTTTAGGTGAAATGGCATTAGGACATGCCGGCTTTATGGCGATTGGGGCTTATGCATCGGCGAGTTTTTCAATTGCTGTGGTTGACAGTGGAGTAGCGTTACCGAATATCGTAATCTTAGTATTAGCAATGATTGTTGGTGGGGTGGTATCGGGTATTTTCGGTTTTTTAATTGGAACGCCGACACTACGACTTCGTGGCGATTACCTTGGGATTGTGACCATTGGTTTTTCTGAAATTATCCGCATCTTTTTTATTAATTTTGGGCCGACAGGCGGAGCTGCCGGATTAAAAGGGATCGCTCGATTAGTCAATTTCAATAATGTGTATTGGATGACGATTGTTGTGGCTTTTCTGATTTTTACCTTAGGACGATCCAAACATGGCCGAGCAATTATTTCAATTAGAGAAGATGAGATTGCTTCGGAAGCGGCGGGAATTCCGACCACACGTTATAAGGTATTGGCATTTTCATTAGCAGCTTTTTTTGCTGGAATTGGCGGAGCGCTGTATGCGCATTACCAATCATTTCTGGAACCCAGTAAATTTGGTTTCATGTTCTCAATTGAAATGTTTGTTATCGTTGTTTTAGGTGGCCTGGGAAGTTTGACGGGATCAATTGTTTCGGCTATTGTATTGACGGTGTTGCCTGAAATGTTGAGAAGCTTTTCGGAATATCGGTTATTAGTTTATTCGCTGGTATTGATCATTATGATGATTTTCCGACCTCAAGGTATATTTGGACGTACAGAATTCTCTTTGACAGGTTTCATTGAATCACTGATTCAGCGAAAAAATGTAAAAAATTCCGTTGGCGGAGGTGAAGCATCATGACCGTTTTATCAGCAAAAAATATCACTATGCAATTTGGTGGCTTGACAGCGGTTGATCAGTTCAACCTGGAATTGGATGCTAATGAACTGGTTGGTCTGATTGGACCTAATGGCGCCGGAAAAACGACTATTTTTAATATGCTTACCGGCGTTTATGTGCCCACGATGGGGGAAATTACGCTCAACGATCAAAGTATCATTAAGAAAAGTCCACACGAAATTGTCAAACTGGGAGCTAGCCGAACTTTTCAAAATATCCGTTTATTTAAAGATTTAACGGCCGCTGAAAATGTTAAAATCGCCTTTCACAATTACATCGATTATAATCTTATTCAAGGAATGTTTCGAACCAAAAAATTCTGGACAGAAGAAAAAAAAGCGCAAGACGAATGTTTGAAACTACTGGATATTTTTGATATGGGAGAATACGCCGATACGCTGGCAAAAAACCTGCCTTATGGGCAGCAACGAAAGCTGGAAATTGCCAGAGCATTGGCATCAGATCCCAAAGTTTTGATGCTTGATGAACCGGCGGCCGGGATGAACCCAAATGAAACAGCAGAACTCATGGAAACAATTCATTTTATTCGCAACAAATTTGATATTACTGTTTTACTGATCGAACATGATATGAAGCTGGTCATGGGTATTTGCGAACGAATTATTGTCGTGGATTATGGCAAAACAATTGCCGAAGGCACTCCCGATGAAATCAAGACGAACCCTGATGTTATTCGCGCATATTTAGGAGATTAGGTGATCATAAATGCTAAAAGTTAAGGATTTAAATGTACACTATGGCAAAATACATGCCATCAAAGGGATTGACTTTGAAGTTAATGAAGGGGAGATTGTGACCCTCATTGGAGCGAATGGCGCTGGGAAGACGACGATTCTACAAACCATTTCAGGACTTTTGAAACCCAGTGAAGGGATGATTTCCTTTGAAGGGGAGAATCTGAACAAGATTGCCGCACACCAGATACCAACGTTAGGAATTGCCCATGTTCCGGAAGGACGGCGTATTTTTTCGGAGATGACGGTTTATGAAAATCTTCAGATGGGGGCTTATATCCGAAACGATAAAGACGAAATTCAAGCAGATATGGAAAAAATATTTTTGAATTTTCCCCGACTTAAAGAACGAATCAAACAAATTGCCGGAACGCTTAGTGGTGGAGAGCAACAAATGTTAGCAATGGGCCGTGCACTGATGACACGCCCAAAACTGATTTTATTAGACGAACCGTCGATGGGTTTGGCGCCACTTTTAGTGGATGAAATTTTTAATATGATTCAAACGGTTAACGATGCCGGGACGACGGTGCTTTTGGTCGAACAAAATGCCAATAAAGCATTACATATTGCCAATCGGGCTTACGTTCTGGAAACCGGATATATTAAACTTTCGGGAAATGCCAGAGATCTATTGGTGAATCCGGAAGTGCAACAAGCATACTTAGGTGGCTGAGGTTACAAACTGTCTCAATTGAGGCAGTTTTTTAGTGGCTGTGATGACTTGATAAATTTGGTGGTAATGGCTAAAATAATTCTTAAACAGCCTAATTTTCATCCTTGATATGAAAATATACCTATGATATACTGTTAAAATTGAATGTGAATATAATTTATAGTGAAAGATACGGAGGATAACATGAGTGCAACAGTAGAAAGTATTGAAAAAAATATTGCAACCTTAAAAATCGAAATTAGTCCGGAGGATTACTCAAAGGCAGTTAAAAAGTCTTATGATAAAAATAAAAAACGTTTTGCGGTTCCCGGATTTAGAAAAGGGAAAGTGCCTAAAGCCGTCGTTGAATCATATTATGGAAAAAATGTTTTTATGGAAGATGCCATTGATTTTGCCTTTGCTCCAGCTTATGCAAGTGCATTAGAGGAAACAGAAATTAATCCAGTGACTCGACCTGATCTTGAAAACATTGAAAAAATTAGTGAACAAGAAGGGGCAACCTTTATTGTTAAAGTTGGTGTTAAACCAGAAATTAAATTAGGCGAATATAAAGGGGCCGAAGTTGAGCCGCTTGAAGCAGTTATTTCAGAAGAGGAAATTTCAGCAGAATTAGAAAAAATGCAAGATCAGAATGCACGACTGGTTACATTGGAAACCGGTGAAGTAAAAGATGGCAATACCGTTACCATTGATTACGAAGGATTTCTCGGGGATGAACCCTTTGAAGGCGGAAAAGATACCGACCATGATTTAATTATTGGCAGTGGGACCTTCATTCCTGGTTTTGAAGAACAATTAATTGGTATTAAAATTGGTGAAGAAGCGGTGGTTAATGTCACCTTCCCAGATGAATATCATGCTGAAAATCTTAAAGGTCAGGCTGCCGTATTTAAAGTATTGGTTAAGGCCATTAAAGAAAAAGAATTACCAGCTTTGGATGATGAATTTGTCAAAGATACCAGCGAATTTGATACCCTTGACGAGTTAAAAGCCGATATTGAAACGCGCTTAAAAGATGCCAAAACGGCTGAACTGAGAAAGGCGGCAGAAATCGCCGCTGTTAATTTCGCCGTCGAAAATGCTGAAGTTGATGTTCCATATTTAATGATTGAAGAAGAAGTTGACAATAATTTAAAGAACTTTGAAACGCAAATGCAACAGCAGGGATTATCGCTGGATGACTATTTCAAATATACCAATGTCAATCGGGATGAATTTAGAGATAACCTGAAAATTGATGCAGAAAGAAATATTAAAACAGAATTAATTCTTTCGAAAATTGGAGAAGTAGAAGCCTTAGATGCCACCGAAGCAGAAATGGACGAGGAAATTAAGGTTTTTGCTGACGCTTATGGACATGACTTTGAAGATTATAAAAAAGGTCTTCAAGAAAGAATGCTAGACTACATTAAAGCTAATATTATCAGACGAAAAACGGTGGAGATGTTGGTTGATGTAGCTGTTACAAAGATATCTGAATAATAAGATAAGAAAGCAGGAAAATGAGTTCATGCTAACGAGTAAAACAACACAATCGTTGATTTCAAATAACTTGGTACCGATGGTCGTTGAACAAACAGGTCACGGAGAACGATCTTATGATCTATTTTCAAGGTTACTGAAAGAACGAATTATATTTTTAAATGGAGAAATAAACGAAAATGTTTCGTCAATAATTGTCGGGCAATTGATTTTTTTAGCAGCTGACAATGCCGAAAAAGATATTCAAATTTATATTAATAGTCCTGGAGGATCAGTGACCGCGGGTATGGCGATCTATGATACCATGAATTTTATCAGTTGTGATGTGTCAACGATCTGTGTCGGATTGGCAGCATCAATGGGGGCCTTTTTACTAGCGGCCGGAGAAAAAGGAAAACGATTCTCTTTACCCAATAGCGAGATTATGATTCATCAGCCACTAGGTGGGGCCCAAGGACAAAGTACCGATGTGGAGATTTATGCTAAACGATTGATTAAAACAAGAGAAAAATTAAATTCAATTCTTAGCGAACGAACCGGTCAACCTCTGGAAACGATCGCTAAGGATACTGATCGTGATAATTTTATGGATCCTGATGAAGCGAAGCTCTACGGATTGATTGATGAGATCATTGTGTCGAGATAGGAGGCGTAATAATGGCAAGAAATGAAGACAGTATCGAAAATGCCCGCTGTTCCTTTTGTGGTAAAAGCCAGTCACAGGTTAAACGAATGGTTGCGGGTCCGGGCGTCTATATTTGTAATGAATGTATCGAGCTCTGCGAAGAAATTATGGATGTTGATAATATGCCCGATGACATTGTCTTTGATGATGTTCCGAAACCAAAAGAAATAAAGAAAAAACTAAGTGAATACGTAATTTCTCAAAATCGCGCGAAGCGGGCGTTGTCAGTGGCTGTGTACAATCATTATAAACGCATTACATCAATGGATGAGAATGATCCGGAAGTGGAATTACAAAAAAGTAATATTTTATTGATTGGACCAACCGGATCAGGGAAGACTTTATTAGCGCAAACATTAGCGAGAGTGTTAAATGTTCCCTTTGCAATTGCCGATGCAACTTCATTAACAGAGGCGGGTTATGTCGGTGAAGATGTTGAAAATATTCTTCTTAAACTTCTTCAAGCAGCTAACTTTGATGTTGCAAAAGCTGAAAAAGGGATCATCTATATTGATGAAATTGATAAAATTGCCCGAAAAGGTGATAATCCTTCAATTACCCGAGATGTCAGCGGTGAAGGCGTTCAGCAGGCCTTATTAAAGATTCTGGAAGGGACAGTCGCAAATGTACCGCCTCAGGGCGGACGTAAACACCCGCACCAGGATTTCATTCAAATAAATACTAACAATGTATTATTTATTTGTGGTGGGGCTTTTGACGGGATGGATAAGTTAATTGAGCAACGAACCGATAAAAGCTCAATGGGATTCGGAGCAGAAGTTCGCAATAAAAAGGAAGAAATCGAAGACAACAGTCTCAACTCGGTGCAACCTCAGGATTTATTAAAATACGGCTTGATTCCTGAATTCATTGGACGAATACCGGTTATTGCTTCGCTTGAACATTTAGATGAAGAAGCGTTAATACAAATATTGACAGAACCAAGAAATGCGCTGGTAAAACAATACATTAAAATGTTTAAAATTGAAGGTGTTGAGTTGGAATTTCATCAGGATGCTTTAGTTGCAATTGCGAAAAAAGCGTTAGATACAAAAACCGGAGCCAGAGGATTACGTGGCATCATCGAAAATATTATGCTTGACATTATGTTTGAAGTACCGTCAAATGAAAATATTGAAAAAGTAATCATCACGAGTGAAGTAGTGGAGAAACAGGTGGAGCCTATTATGATCTTAGGACAGAAAAATGATTGTAAAGATGAGAATAACGACGTAGTTTCATAGATTTTATTAACGGCCGTTCAAAAAATCAAATTACTTTCTGGTATCTGATACCATGTATTTGAAATTTTGTTCGGCTTTTTTTAAAAAATTTGAGAATATTTGGGTATACATAAAAAAGAGAAATTAAATATGAAAAAAAGTTATAATTTTTAAAAAGAGGTAAGGAGTTGATAACGTTGAGTATTGAAAAAAAAGATAGTCCAGAAGCAAGTGCTGAACATCTTGAAATGGCTGAACCAGAATTATTTGTTCAAGAGAAAGAAACCTTACCACTAATACCACTTCGCGGGATGAGTGTTTTTCCTGGAATGGTTGTTCATTTTGACGTGGGACGAGAAAAATCGGTTAAAGCTCTAGAAGAAGCGATGGAACGTGACCAAATGGCTTTTTTAGTGACACAAAAAGAAGTGATTAAAGAAGATATCACCCCAGATGATTTTTATACGATTGGTTGCCGAGTTAAAGTAAAGCAATTATTGAAAATGCCTGATAATTTAGTGAGAGTTTTAGTTGAAGTCCACGAACGACGTGAGATCACTGGATTTGAAAGTTTAGATCCATACTTTCTAGTAACAACTAAACCAGTACGTTCGGTTTATTATGATACCAAGGAAAATCGAACATTAATACGAATGATTCGTGAATCTTTTGCAAATTACATGAATGCAACCAGAAAAGTTGCAACAGATCTTATTTTGGCGATGGATTCTTTAGACGACCCCGATCAATTGATCGATATTATTGGGGCTAATTTATTTTTAGATCTCGAAGATAGTCAACGTTTAATTCAGGAAACTGATGTCAATAAGCGCTTAGCACTTACTTATGAAATTTTGGTCGAAGAAGTTGAAATGATCAAAATTGAACATAATATCGATGAAAAAGTGCGCAGTGAAATGTACAAACATCAACGCGAATACTATTTAAGAGAGCAGATCAAAGTCATTCAAAATGAATTAGGTGAAGGCGATGTTCAAAATGAATTAGACGTTTATCGGGAGCGTTTAGCAGCACTCGATTTAGAAGATGAAGTTCGTGATAAGGTGCAGGGGGAACTGAACCGATTAAATAAAGTTCCGCAGGGATCCTCAGAAGCCGGGTTGATTCAGACCTATGTGGAGTGGATTTTAGATCTACCCTGGAATACCTTAACCGAGGAAACAATTGATGTAGCAATCGCCAGAAAAATTCTAGATGAAGATCACTATGCATTAAAAAAAGTAAAAGAACGCATCTTAGAATATATTTCAGTGCTGCAACTATCAAAAGGCATGAAGTCACCAATTATTTGTTTAGTTGGACCGCCAGGGGTAGGTAAGACATCGATTGCAAAGTCAATTGCGCGGTCATTAAACCGAAAGTATGTTCGCATGTCATTAGGTGGAATGCGGGACGAAGCGGAAATTAGAGGACATCGTCGAACTTATATCGGCGCTATCCCGGGACGAATTATCTATAATATTAAAAAATGCGGAACCCGCAATCCTTTGTTTTTATTAGATGAAATTGATAAACTGGGACAGGATTTTAATGGTGATCCGGCATCGGCACTCTTAGAAGTATTAGATCCTGAACAGAACAATACGTTTACCGATCATTATCTGGAGTTGCCCTTTGATTTATCGCAGGTGCTATTTTTGACTACCGCTAATTCACTTTCAAGCATTCCCAGACCGTTATTAGATCGAATGGAAATTATTGAAGTTAATGGCTATGTCGAGAGTGAAAAAGTCGAAATTGCCAAACGTTATCTGATTCCTAAGCAACTGGAAATTCATGGTTTAAAAAAATCAACGTGCAAATTCAGCGAAACAGTAATCAAAAATACCATTGAATACTATACAAGAGAATCTGGTGTACGTGAGCTTGAACGTAAAATTGCACAAATTTGTCGAGTCGCAGCCAAAGAAATTGTCGAAAACAAAAAAAAGAGTATTAGTATTACCCAAAAAAATCTTGAGAAGTTTCTTGGTAAACATCGATTTTCTTATGAAACCGTTGCGGATAAAAAAGAAATTGGTTTGGTTAATGGGTTGGCATGGACACCGGTTGGTGGTGATACCCTTCAAATTGAAGTAATCGTTGTTGATGGAACCGGCAAAATAGAAATAACGGGACAGCTAGGTGATGTCATGAAAGAATCGATTAAAGCTGGGATCAGTTATATTCGTTCTCAGGCAAATGAGCTGGGCATTGAATCGGATTTCTATTCAAAAAAAGACATTCATTTACATGTTCCGGAAGGTGCGGTTCCAAAGGATGGACCGTCAGCCGGTATTTCAGTGACAACGGCACTGATTTCTGCGCTTATTAATAAACCGGTTCCCCAAGACTTGGCAATGACTGGCGAAATTACGCTACGCGGTAGAGTACTGCCAATTGGTGGGCTTCGTGAAAAACTCACTGCAGCTCATCGAGCAGGCATTAAAGAAATTATTCTACCGAAGGAAAATGAAAAAGATTTGGAAGATGTTCCGGCGGTAGTTTTAGAAGCATTACATATTCAACCCGTTTCAAAAATGAGTGAGGTTACAGAAATCGTATTTAAACAGCTGCAGTAGAGTGCTTAACCGGACTCTAAAGAAATGGAGATAGTTTATGAAAGTAACAAAAGCAGAGATCGTTATCAGTGCGGTAGCTGAAGCTCAGTATCCCGATGATAATTTGCCGGAAATAGTTCTGCTCGGACGTTCGAATGTTGGAAAATCAACTTTTGTCAATACGTTAATTGAACGCCGGGGCTTGGCCCGAACCAGTTCACAGCCAGGCAAAACCCAAACAATGAATTTCTATCGTATCAATGATCGGTTTCATTTTGTTGATATGCCTGGTTATGGTTACGCTAAAGCATCTAAAACGGAACGGGAAAAATGGGGAAAAATGATCGAAAAATATCTTAGAAACCGTGATAATATGGTATTGATATTTCAGCTTATTGATTCCCGACACGATCCCTCTGAAGATGATATATTGATGTATGAATGGCTAGTACATTACGGTTTGAACCCCATGATTATTGGAACAAAGGCCGATAAAATATCGAAAAGCAATCAAAAAAAATCGATCAACCGGATTGCCAATGTCTTGAATTTAAGCGGTGCTCAAGAAGTCATGCTATTTTCATCGGAAACAAAATTGGGAAAAGAAGCGGCATGGGAGCATATCGAAAACGTATTAAAATAATAAAAAGCTTCCTGATTGGAAGCTTTTTACGATTAAGTGATAAGTTAAGAGGACGATGCGATGACGGAAGAACAAATTCGGAGCCTAGCAAAAAAAAATGGAATTGATTTGATTGGTTTCTTTTCGGTTGAGCCACTAATTGAGTGCCTGCCATATTTAATTAAAAGAGATAAATTAGGTTTTTCAAGTGGTTTTGAAGGTGCTTTACCGGAGGAACGAATTAATTTTGTTGCACAGTTTCCGTTAGCAAAAACAGGGATTGTGATTGGTATTAATAATTTTCAGAAATTTGCAAAACTCGATGATGACCAGGAAAGAGGTCAGATTGCTTCGGTTTCATGGGGCGAAGATTATCATACGGTCCTTAAACGACGGATGAATGAATTGATGACAGCAGTTAATTTAGAATTAGAAAAAAATGGGGAGGCGTGTCCAGAATACAAAGTATTTGTTGACAATAGTCCGCTCGTAGATCGTGGTTCGGCTTATCGAGCGGGATTGGGTTTTTTTGGTAAAAATAATTGCTTGATCAATGCGCAGTTTGGTTCTTATTTTTTTATTGGGCAAATATTGTGGGGATATGAAGTTTCGATTTCTGATGTTGCGCCAGTCGAAAATGGTTGTCAAGAATGTCGACGTTGTCTCGATGCTTGTCCTGGTCAGGCTCTTGGCGATGGATATGAGTTAAATCCATCAAAATGCATTTCGTTTTTGACTCAGAAAAAAAACCTTTCGCCTCAGGAAGAAGGATATGTAAAAAAATATCTTTATGGTTGCGATATTTGTCAGCAAGTATGCCCTTATAACCAGAACTTACAGATAACAAATGAAAAATCATTTCGGATCAAAGCTGAAGTTGCGAGCCCTAAATTGTCGGATATTGCAAAACTTACCAATAATTCGTATAAAAAAGCGTATCGAGAAACGGCGAGCGGTTGGCGTGGCAAAAAAATTTTCATGAGAAACGCAGAATTAGTTTTGAAAAATAAAAAAAAAAATGATTAATTGAATATTAAATGTTATAATAACGAAGTTAAAGAACTTTTTACATTTAATTAAATTAAACATGGAGGAATAAATGGTACGAGATCGATTTGCACCAAGTCCAACTGGAAATGTCCACATCGGGAGCTTGAGGACAGCACTTTATAATTATTTATATGCTAAAAAAATGGGGGGCGAATTTTTACTTCGTCTTGAAGATACAGACCAGACACGACTTGAGTTGGGAGCAGTGGATAATTTGCTTGATGCGCTGAATATGACGGGTGTTATTCCTGATGAAGGCTTGATAAAAAAAGATGATGTTATTTGCCAAGTCGGAGAATATGGTCCTTATATTCAATCACAGCGTCTTGATGTGTATAGAAAATATATTAATATCTTATTAGAAAACGGACAAGCTTATTATTGTTTTTGTACGAAAGAGCGTTTGGAAAATGTGCGCAACAGTCAAAAAGAAAAGGGTGAAACACCGCGATATGATGGAAAATGTCGAACCTTGTCTGAGTCAGAAATAGCTTCTAACCTTGCGGCCGGAATTCCGTATACGATTCGTTTAAAGTTGCCTGAAAACCATTTAATTCGCATTGATGATTTAGTTAGAGGGGTTATTGAAATCAATACCAACGATTTGGATGATCAGGTGCTGCTAAAAGCAGATGGTTATCCAACGTATCACATGGCGGTAGTGATTGACGATCATTTAATGAAAATTACCCATGTTATTAGAGGCGAAGAATGGTTACCATCTACCCCTAAACATGTATATTTGTATGAATGTCTGGGATGGGAAAAACCACAATTTGTTCATTTGCCAAACATTCTAAATGATGATCGAAAAAAATTGAGTAAACGACAAGGCGATGTTTCGGTTGGCGATTTTTTGGACAAAGGTTACTTGCCAGACGCATTGGTCAATTTTTTAGCACTGCTGGGTTGGAGTCCCGAGACGGAACAGGAAATATTTTCAATTGATGAGTTAATTCAAGTTTTTGATTTAAATAGAATCAACAAATCCGGGGCCGTTTTTGATCGGGCTAAACTTAATTGGATGAATGCTCATTATATAAAACAATTAGATACTGACGAATTTGTAAAAAAAATGACGCCTTTTCTGATTGAAGCTGAAATAATCCGTCAAGATGAAATAGGAACAAAACAGGATTGGCTGCTAAAAGTAGCTGAAATATTAAGGGATCGGATCGAGTATTTTGCGCAAGTTCCGCAAGAATTGGAAATGATTCTGAAAAGACGCGATACGATTGAAGATGAGGAAGCAAAGGTTTTCTTGAAAGAAGAATCTTCGAAGCGACTGTATCAGGCCCTTATTACCAAAATTGAAGCATCGGAAGTATTGGATGCAGTTCGTGGAAAGGCAATTCTCAAGGAGATTCAAAAAGAAGAAAAAATTAAAGGTAAATTGCTATTCATGCCAAGTCGAATCATGATTACTGGCGAAATGCATGGACCTGACCTGGCCTTAATTATGGATGTGCTGGGAAAAGATGAGGTGTTAAGCCGGGTCAAGTCAATGGCATCGGTTATGGAATTATAGATAAATAAGTCAAGGGAGGAAAGTACATGAATAAACAAAAATCAAACAGTAAGAGTAAAAGTGCGGTCCAGCTAATCCTGATAACGTTATTGATTGCCGTTGTTGGATATATCCTCTTCAGTGGAGTGTCAGTTGGGGTTTATGATATTGGAGATGTTGGTCAAAACATTAACTATGGATTAGACTTGACCGGTGGGGTAAATGTCGTTTTGGAAGCTGAAGGAACAGATGAAAGTCCGGTGACGGCAGAAAAAATTGATTCCGCGATGCTGACAATTCGCCAACGAATTGATACTCTGGGGGTTTCAGAACCAACGATTACCAAGCAAGGTGATAATCGAATACGTGTTTCGATTCCATCAGTGAATGATCAGCAAGAAGCCTTGAATTTGATCGGAAAAACGGCGCAACTTGAGTTTCTAGCACCAGATGATACCGTTATTTTAACCGGAAAAGACGTAGTTGATTCAAAGGGTGTGATGCAAAAAAACGATAGTGGTATTGAAGAGGCAGTGGTTACATTAAAGTTTAATGACGAAGGGACAAAACTATTTGCTGAGGCTACCCAAAAATATATTGGCCAAGTAATTAAAATTAAATTAGATGATGAGATTATTTCATCACCAACGGTTAATGTAGCCATTACGAATGGGAAAGCGGTTATTGAAGGAATGGCAGATATTACCGAAGCAGGAAATTTAGCTTCGCTAATCCGCGGCGGAGCTTTGCCGGTCAAACTAAATCCGGTTGAAGTCCGGACAGTAGGTCCGACATTAGGTCAAAATTCATTATCAAAGAGTATTTTGGCAGGAATGATCGGAATTGGACTGGTACTCTTCTTCATGTTGGTTTTTTATCGTGGCATGGGAATTATTGCAGATTTAGCCTTGATTATTTATATCATTATTTTTATGACGATTATGGCAGCACTCAATGTGACCTTAACCTTGCCGGGAATTGCGGGACTTATTTTATCGATTGGGATGGCGGTCGATGCCAATGTTATTATTTTTGAACGAATTAAGGAAGAAGCGCGACTGGGAAAATCTTTACTAACGGCCATTGACTCTGGTTTTTCACGGGCATTTTCGACCATCTTGGATTCAAATGTAACGACTCTGATTGCAGGTTTAGTACTTTTCTTTCTAGGTAGTGGGAGCGTCCAAGGGTTCGCCGTTACTTTGATTTTAGGTATCCTCGTGAGTATGTTTACGGCAGTCGTGATTACAAAACATCTGGTTATTTTGCTGGTAAAAACGGAATTGTTTAAAAGCAATGCTTTTTACGGAATATAGATAGGAGACCATAATGAAAAAAAACATAAAAATTGCAGAAAAAAGCAAAATATGGTTTGCTTTCTCATTAATCCTCATTACGATCAGTATCGGGTCGCTTTTTATAAATGGGTTGAATTTTGGAATTGATTTTATTGGCGGCACGATTGTTACAATCGAGTTGCACACTCCATTTGAAACAAGTGAAGCAAAAGCCCTGATTGACGAATTTGATTCCAGTGCCGACGTAACCTATGCGGGAGATGCTAAGACTCAAGTCATTATTTCAACTAAAGATGATTTATCATCAGAAGAGCGACAGGCCTTATTTGATAAATTTCAGGAAAAATATAATCTCGAGAGTACCGATCTTTTATCGATTGATACAGTCAGTCCTTCAATTGGTGCTGAAATGACAAATAGCGCTATGATAGCAGCGGTTGTTGCGGTATTGCTGATGTTGCTTTATATTACTTTCCGTTTTGAGTTTATGTTTGGTTTAACAGCGGTTGTAGCATTAGTACACGACTTGATCATTGTTTTAGGGGTTTATTCTATTTTTCAAATTCAAGTTAATTCACCCTTGATTGCAGCACTATTGACAATATTAGGGTACTCAATTAATGACACCATTGTTGTTTTTGACCGAATTCGGGAAAATCGACTTAAGTTTAGTAAATATGATTATGCGGCTTTAATTGATACCAGTGTTTCACAAACACTGCGACGGAGTATTAATACATCATTTACGACTTTGCTAGCGATTGGATCGCTTTATGTTTTTGGTGTGCCGGCGGTTCAAGATTTCGCCTTGCCATTAATGGTTGGTATTATCAGCGGGACCTATTCATCGATCTTTATCGCCAGTGTGCTTTGGTGTAAAATTAAAGAATTTCAATTTAGTAAGAAAACAGCAGTTAAAAACTAGTTATTGATATTATCAGTAAGCTAGCATAAATTACGATTGGCGTCATGGAGGAAACTCCCTGACGCTTTCATTTTAGGCATTTGATGGAAGAAGTGACCGTTTAAAAGGATTGGACTAGTAAAAGGAGTGAGTAGAAATCAAAACGAAATGGCTGTATCGAAATAAAAAAGATGACCAATTGGGTAAGGATCAATATGATGCTTTACAAAAAGAAATAATGACAAAACTTCAGTTAGGAAGTCGAAGTTCAGAAATACTGATTAATCGGGGAATGAAGTCGGTTGAAGCGGCTACCCGTTATCTTAATCCGTCACTGGCTGATTTACATGATCCGTTTTTGTTTGAGGACATGGAAAAAGTTGTTGAGCGAATTTTAAAAGCAAAAGAAACACATGAAAAAATATGTCTTTATGGTGATTATGATGCGGATGGAACGACAGGGGTTGCGATATTATTGAATTTTCTGAGAAGTAATGGTTTTAACGTTTCTTTTTTTATTCCCAATCGTCTAATTACCGGATATGGATTACATCAAACTCCGCTGCAGGAAATCATCGATGATGGTATTACGCTTCTGATTACCGTTGATAATGGCATCTCTGCCAATGAACAAATTGATTTTTGTCAGCATAATCATTTGGATGTGATTATAACGGATCATCACGAGTGTCAAGGTATTTTACCGCCAGCTTATGGTATAATTAACCCTAAAGTTCCGGGTTCAACGTATCCGTTTAAGGATTTATGCGGCGCTGGGGTGGCTTTTAAATTGGCCCAGGCGATAAGCCAGCGGCTTCAAGTAGAAATGGACATTCAGAATGCGATTGAGTGTGTTGCTTTAGCGACGGTAGCTGATTTGGTTTCTCTTCAAGATGAAAATAGGAGCTTGGTTTCAATCGGGCTAAACTATTTAAATACAAATCCGAGTAACTTGGGAATTCGGGCGTTAATGACCGTTAGTGAATTAACCGTGCTAAAAGCTTGGCATTTTGGTTTTATCTTAGGTCCAAAGATTAATGCGGCCGGACGTTTAGGTGAAGCAAATTATGTTGTTGAGTTGTTAACAGGATCAGATCCTGCTAAGTTAATGGATTTGGCACACTATCTCAGTGAGGAAAACCGTAAACGACAGGATTTGGAGTCAACAATTCTCGCAGAAGCGCTATCTTTAGTTGAAAATGAAAAACTGTTTCATGATGATATTATTATCGTTGTTGGGGAAAATTGGCATCCTGGTGTTATTGGCATTGTCGCGAGTCGTATTCAGGAAAAATATTTTAATCCTGTTATTGTGATTAGTGTTGAAAATAATATCGGGAAAGCATCATGTCGTAGCATAGAGGGTTTTAGCATTTTTGCTGCGTTGAAATCATGTAGTGACTGTTTTGCCAGCTTTGGTGGTCATGATCAAGCAGCTGGTTTTAGTATTAAAACCGAGAATATCAAAGAGATGAGTGCCCGGGTGAAAGCTTATGGCGAATCAGTTGGCATAAAAAAATATTTGGTTAAGACATATTCGTATGACGCAATCATCGATGAGGCAGAGATTAGTTGGGAGCTGTTAAATGAATGTACACGTTTTGAACCTTGTGGAATTGGAAATCCGGGCGTTCAGTTTGTATTAAATCATCCCGAAATAAAATCAATGGGAACAATGGGCAAGGAAAATAATCACCTTCGTCTAACGTTAAAAAATGATATTCGCGGGGTGGGGTTTGGTTTAGGTAATTTTAATAAAAAATTTCAAGAATTACCTAAAAGTGTTTCAAATGCAGTAAAAATGTTATGTCGATTGGATGTAAATGATTATCAGGGAAATAAAACGCTGCAAGTATTAATTAAAGATATTAAAATTAATCCGATTTGGCAAATCGATAGGGCAATGTTTTTAGTAAAAACGATCGTCCAACAACAAAATCCCAAAGTAGAAATTGATTTCGAAGCAGTGGCAATAAATTTAGCGGATCTTTATTTAGACCGTGAGATGGTTAAAAAAGTTTACCTGCTTTTGAAAAAGTCGAATGATCATGGAGTAACGCTCTACGCTGGAGATAAGGCTAAAATATCACCGTTTCATTTATTAATGTCATGTGAAATATTAAGAGAAGTTGGCTTAATTGCTTATCGGCTAAAAGAAGGTTTGATTTTTTCTAAAATATTAGAAACCAAAGAAAAAAAGGATATTCAAAAGACGAAACTAATGATAAAATTAGTAAAAATAACTAGTGAATAAATAAGGAGATAAGAAATGGATCTGAAAAAAAATATTGGTATCTTCGCCGATTTTCCTAAAGAAGGAATCAGTTTTAAAGACATTAATAGTTTGATCTTAAATCCCAAAGCATTTCGATATGCAATTGATGAAATGGTGAAAGTTGCTAAAGCACTTGATGCCGACATAGTCGTTATTCCGGAAGCGAGGGGGTACATCTTTGGTACACCACTGGCTTATTTAATTGGAGCGGGTTTAGTTCCAGTGCGAAAACCCGGAAAACTCCCTGGTGAAGTCACATCAGAATCTTATGATTTAGAATATGGATCAAATATTGTTGAAATTCAAAAGGATGCCATTAAACCTGGTGATCGGATTATTATCGTCGACGACTTATTGGCAACCGGCGGAACAATGATGGCGGCGACTAAGTTGATTGAAAACTTGGGCGGTGAAATATCCGGAATTATTACGCTGATTGAACTGACCGAATTGGGCGGTCGGGAGTTGCTTAAAGACTACTTTGTACACTCAATTGTAACGTACCCTTACTAAATCTAAAATACTCATTAAAGGCAGAAACGATATGGATAATGATGCAGTAAAAGGAAAAATTGACAATGTAATAAACCTGGTAAAAGCGAATAATCCAGAAGCTGATACGGAAATGATCTACAAAGCTTATAATCTAGCTAAAGAAGCTCATCAGAATCAGAAACGTTTATCTGGAGAAGATTATGTAATTCATCCCGTTTCTGTTGCGTATATTTTGGCAGAAATGCAAATGGATACCGAAACAATTGTTGCTGCCATTTTACATGATGTAATTGAAGATACAATCTACTCCTATGATTATATCAAGGAAGAATTTAATGAAACAATTGCGAATTTGGTTGAAGGTGTTACCAAAATCGGGCGAATTGGATTTCAGTCAAAAGAAGAAAGCCAGGCGGAAAATCTGCGAAAAATGATATTGGCAATGTCAAAAGATATTCGAGTGATATTGATAAAACTCGTTGATCGATTACATAATATGCGTACGCTGGAATATATGCGAGAGACTAAACAAATTGAGAAGGCCAAAGAAACATTGGATATTTATGCTCCTTTGGCTAATCGGTTAGGAATTTCGACGATTAAGTGGGAATTGGAAGATCTTGCTTTAAAATATCTGGATCCTGATGGATATTATGATTTAGTCCATAAAATTAAAGTGAAAAAAAGCGCTCGCGAAGCTTATATTGCCGATGTGATTGAGATATTAGCAAAAGAAATAGAAAAAGTGGGAACCCATGCTGAGATTTATGGGCGCTCAAAACATTTTTACAGTATTTATCGAAAAATGAAGAGTCAAAACAGGAGTTTTGATGAAATTTATGATTTGATTGCTGTTCGAGTGATTGTCGATTCATTAAAGGATTGTTATGGTGTGTTGGGGATTGTTCATTCTCAATGGACCCCGATTCCTGGTCGGTTTAAAGATTATATTGCAATGCCTAAACCAAACCTTTATCAATCCATTCATACAACGGTGATGGGCCCAAAAGGTGAACCGTTTGAAATTCAGATCCGAACCAGAGAAATGCACGAAACAGCAGAATATGGAATAGCTGCTCACTGGAAATACAAAGAAGGTCGAATGGATGCTAAAGACAACAAGTATGAAGTTCAAATGTCCTGGCTTCGACAAATGCTTGAATTACAAAGAGATTCGGAAGATGCCGGGGAATTGGTTGAAACAATTAAAGTTGACTTGCTTAACGAAGAAGTTTATGTATTTTCACCAAAAGGCGCAGTAGTGCCACTTCCGGCAGGCTCATGTCCTTTGGATTTTGCCTATCGTATTCATAGTGATATTGGTAATAATTGTGTTGGAGCGAGAGTCAACAACAAAATCGTGCCGTTGAACAGTCCCCTAAAAAGTGGTGATATTGTTGAAATAATGACATCCAAAAACTCGAATGGTCCCAGTCGGGACTGGCTTGGTTTTGTAAAAAGTGCTCATGCCCGAAATAAGATTAAACAGTATTTTAAAAAAGAAGAAAAAGATGAAAATGTTCAAAAAGGCCGTAGCATATTAGAACGTGAGATTAAACGCGAAGGCTTGCAACAATCGAATTTATTAAATCTTAACAACTTAGAACTCTTAGCGGAAAAATGCAGTTATAAAACACTCAATGATTTTTATGCGGCAATTGGTTACAATGGAATAAAAATTGGCACTGTTTTTCAAAAAATGAAACTTTTATTTCCAAAGGAATTTCCAGAGGAAATTGAAGAAATTGTGCTTAAAAAGCCCTCAAAAGAACCCAAAAAAAATGGGAGTACCGTTATTGTTGCCGGCTATCATGAAATTGATGTGCATTTTTCTAAATGTTGTAATCCTGTTCCGGGGGATACCATCGTTGGTTATATTACTAAAGGCCGAGGGATTTCTGTTCATCGTGCTGACTGCGCAAATGTTTTAAATTTAGTTGATCCCAACCGGATTGTCGAAGTAGAATGGAATAAATATAGCACCGGTTCATTTACAGCTGAAATTCATATTAAAGCAAAAGAAGCACAAGGAACGATTATTCAAATTTCTAAGACATTTTTGCAAATGGGAATTCCGGTTACAGCACTTAACGCTAAAAATGAAAAAAATGAATATGATTTCTTTTCAGCGACTTTTGAAGTAAAAAGTCGCCGCGAATTAAATTTGCTGATTAAAAATTTGAATAAAATAAAAGAAATCATCCAAATTTATCGGGTTTAAGGAGAAATAATGCGAGCAGTTGTACAAAGAGTATCGTATTCTGAGGTGCAAGTTAATCAGGAAACAATTGGAAAAATTGGCAAGGGATTAAATGTACTTTTAGGGATTAAAGAAAATGATAATGAATCAGATATGGATTATATTATTAATAAATTGGTAAATTTGAGAATATTTGAAGATGATGCAGGGAAAATGAACTGCTCAATTCTTGACGTTGATGGTGAATTGTTACTTGTTTCCCAATTTACACTTTATGGAGATTGTCGAAAAGGCCGGCGCCCGGGATTTAGTCGGTGCGGGCCAGTCGATGAAGCCGAACAAAAATATAGTTTATTTGTTGAAAAATTAAAAAAGCAGCCAATAAAAAAAATTGAAACGGGTGTATTTCAAGCGGAGATGAAGGTTTTGATTGAAAATGACGGCCCAGTAACCTTGCTGTTAGACAGCGAAAAAGAATTTTAGAATAATTCAGGGAGAAAAGATGAAAATAATAAAAAAATCCCTCGGACAGATGGGAACCAACTGTTATGTGCTTTGGGATGAAAAAACCTTAGCAGCGGCAATTATCGATCCGGGGTTTGAGGATCAACAGATTATTGATATTATTAACGAAAATCACTTAAAAGTTAAGTATATTCTATTGACCCATGGTCATTTTGACCATCTGGGCGGAGTTAGTCAACTTAAAAATCTAACAAATGCCAAGGTTCTCATTCATAAAAATGATGCAGATTGTCTTACCAGTTCTCAGCGAAATCTTTCGGACTTAATTGGAATGGCTTTGGTATTAGAACCGGCAGATGGTTTTTTGACAGAAGATGAGACCGTTGCATTGGGTGACATCACAATTCGGGTGATCCATACCCCTGGTCATTCAAAAGGTGGCGTTTGCCTTTTGGCTGAAGATCAACTTTTTGCGGGAGATACTTTATTTAATACCTCAATCGGACGAACCGATTTTGCGGATGGTGATTTGAATGAATTGTTAAGCGGGATTTCGCAAAAATTATTTGTTTTGGATGATGCGATAACTGTTTTACCGGGACATGGTGAAAATACCACCATCGGTTATGAAAAAAGGAATAATCCTTTTTTAAAGGGCCGTTTTTAGGAGCCTATCAATGAGAATACTTCGTTTTGATCTGCAACGTCCGGAATTGGAATATTATTTTCACGAGTTATACCAGGCCTTTGACCCGGGAGTTAAAAATATTCTGTCTGGTCATGCAGATGGGGTTTTGCTCCAAAAAACTCAAGAGCGTACGGTCACACTGCAACTGAACTGGGACGATGGAAAAGGATTAACGCGCACTTATCAATTTATGAAAAATGATGATCCTCTTGATAACAGTGTTTACAAGGGGTTTTTTTATGATTTTTTATGTGAATATTTTGATAAGAAGTTGGAATGGGGAACACTTACCGGCATAAAACCAGTTAAAATGGTGTTTAAATATTTAAACAAAGGCTGGAGTCAAGCAGCCATTAGAGAACGGTTCAGTAGATATTACCGCGTGAGTTATGATCGTATTGATCTAATGTTAAGCATTGCCAATCGCCAGGCAGCTTTTATTATACCGACACAAAAAAAAGGTGCGAATAAATCAATCAGCATCTATGTTGGAATCCCACTTTGTCCATCTAAATGTGATTACTGCTCGTTTGTTTCAACGATTGTTGATAAAAATGCTGATAACTTGACAAGATACTTTACGCATTTATTGGCTGAAATTCAGCGAACCGGAGAAGTTGTTAAGGCGCAAGGTTTTCGCATTGATACGCTCTATATTGGGGGAGGTACCCCAACCGTTTTAAATGCTCGTCAATTAGACCAACTAATGACAGCTCTGGAAAACGCATTTGATTTGTCGCAGTTGCGAGAATATACTTTGGAAGCAGGCCGAGCGGAAACAATTAATCGCGAAAAGTTGGCAGTAGCAAAGGCCCATGGAGTCGAACGGGTTTGTTTGAACCCACAATCAATGAATCAACAGACGCTCATTAGTGTAAAACGGCCATGGGAAGCAGGTTTAATTGAAAAACAAGTGGCACTGATCAAATCATTCAAATTTAAAACGCTGAATATGGATTTGATCGTGGGATTAGGGGATGAAACAGCTGATGATTTTCGGCGATCACTGGAAATGGTGATCGCACTTGAACCTGAAAATATCACAATTCATAATCTTTCCATTAAAAAAGGTTCACGGATCAAAGATCAAATGGGCATTGTTGTTAAAGAAGGTTATGGGGAAGCTTTTTATCAGGCGGTAAAACAACGTCTAAATTTAGAAAATTATCAACCGTATTACTTATATCGGTTAAAATATACCCAAGATAATAGCGAAAATATTGGGTATGCGAAACCCGGGCACGAAGGAATCTACAATATTTTGATGATGTCTGAATGTCAGGCGACCATTGGAATTGGGGCAGGTGCCACGGGAAACCTCTATTACGAGGAAACAGACGAGGTGCAGAAGGTTTTTACGGTTAAAGATGTAAAAACTTACAATGAACGATTTGAAGAAATCGTTGCGAAAAAAATCAAGGCTTATCAAGTTTATTTTAATCACAAAAACAACAAATTTTAAAAACTGAAAATCGGGATATTGTTATCCCGCTTCAGACTGTCAAAAAAGATAACGTCGTACCGACAATGGTTCGATCATGTTGTGTGCCTCAAGGCGAACAGTTGCCGCGAAAAGGCTATCTTAAGCCAAAGCTTTGCTTGCAACTGTACGAATTGCGTGCATGCAACAGATTAACAATTGGTCGGTACGCTCGTTTATTGACAACCTCAATCGGGATATCGTTATCCCGATTTTTTAAATGACTTGTTGCTATTGATGATGATGAAAAGAAGCTGGAATTAATTAAATAAAGGTGAGGGTTAAAATTGTTTTCCGTTATTCTTCCTTGACATACTCCTAACAACTTCATTATAATATAAAGGTTAAGAAGATAAAATAAATTACTATATAATACGTCGGAGGTAGAATGAATACATATTATCGAAATACAATGTGCGGAGAAATAACAGCAGCAAACGTTGGTCAGGCTGTAGAATTAGCGGGCTGGACCGATAATCGCAGAAATCTGGGCGGGGTTTTATTTATCGATCTACGTGATCGTTCAGGGAAAATTCAACTGGTTATTAATGAAGAACAACAAGAACTTTTTGAAATTGCTGAAAAAGTTAGAAATGAGTATGTATTATCAGTTAAAGGGGTGGTCAAGTTAAGAAGCCCGGAAAATATTAATACAAACATTCCAACGGGTGAAATTGAAATCGACATAACTAAAATCAAAATTCTTGATTCATCAGAAACACCACCAATTTACATTGAAGACAATGATCAAACGAAAGAAGCTGTTCGTTTAAAATATCGTTATCTTGACTTAAGAAAACCCAAGTATCAAAAAATTCTGAGAATTCGTCATCAAACAGCCGCGATTACGAGAAATTTTCTGAATGACAAAGGATTTCTCGAAGTTGAAACGCCACTTTTGGCAAAACCAACACCGGAAGGAGCACGCGATTTTCTGGTTCCGTCGCGGGTTCAAAAAGGAAAATTTTTTGGATTGCCACAGTCACCACAACTTTATAAACAAATTTTAATGATTTCTGGGGTGGATCGCTATTATCAAATTGCGAAATGTTTTCGCGATGAAGACCTACGACAGGATCGACAACCGGAGTTTACCCAAATTGACATGGAGATGTCTTTTATTGACAAAGATGATATCATAGCGATCAGTGAAGAAATGATCGCGAAAATTATGAAAGAAGTGATGTCAGTTGAAATTCAAGTTCCAATGGCTCGAATGACCTATCAGGAAGCGATGGATCAATATGGTTCAGATAAACCGGATACGCGATTTGAGATGAAATTAATTGACTTATCTGAAATTGTCGCAAATTCTGAGTTTAAAGTATTTTCGGGAGCCGTTAAAAAAGGTGGCAGCGTTCGTGCGATTAATGCCAAAGGGGCGCAAGCAAAACTAAGCAAAAAAGGAATTAAGGGTCTTGAAAGCTTTGCAAAAATTTATAAGGCCAAGGGATTAGCTTGGATTGATGTTTCCGAAGGCGAGATGAAATCACCGATAATAAAATTTATTTCAGATCAGGAAAGAGAAGCAATTTTTGCGAAAACAGGCGCCGAACCAGGTGATTTAATTTTTATTATTGCAGATTCTAATGAGATTGTTTGTAATGCGCTTGGTCAAGTAAGATTAGAGCTAGCACGCAAACTAGAGTTTGATTTAAGTGGGAAGTATAATTTTTTATGGGTTACTGATTTCCCGTTACTCGAATATGATGCCGAAGCAGGACGTTATACGGCTAAACATCATCCCTTTACAATGCCTCTTGAAGAAGATTTGAAATATTTGGAAACTGATCTGCTAAAAGTACGCGCCGATGCCTATGATATGGTTGTTAACGGGGTAGAATTAGGCGGCGGAAGTATTCGTATCCATAATCAGGATATCCAGGAAAAGGTCTTTAAAGCATTGGGATTCACTCAAGAATCGGCATGGGAACAGTTTGGATTTTTGTTAGAAGCACTTAAATACGGAACGCCCCCTCATGGTGGTTTAGCATTTGGGTTGGATCGATTAGTGATGCTTCTTACCGATAATGATAATATCCGTGATGTTATTGCGTTTCCCAAAACTCAAAATCATGGTTGTCTGATGATGGATGCACCAGCGAGTGCGAGTCTGGATCAGCTGATTGATTTAGGTATTAATGTGGAGGAATTGTAATGAAAGAAATCGGCACCGTTAAAGCATTAAAAGGAAAAAACGCCGAAATAGAGATCAAACGAAATGCAGCTTGTGGCGATTGTGGTGCTTGTCATATCAGTAAAGATCAATCGGTCATGCTGACAACTGCAAATAACCCGATTAATGCCAAAATAGGGGAAACGGTCGAGGTTGAAATGGAGTTTGCCAATGTATTTGTTGCGGCTTTTATTATGTATGGAATACCACTAGTTGCTTTCATTTTGGGAAGCAGTGGTGTTTATTTTCTGGTCGGAGTGTTAAATATTGGTTGGGATCAAGTGGTGACGTCATTTTTAGCAGGCCTTTGTCTGACTGCGATTGTCTACTTTGTCATTCGAAAACTTGATCAAAAGGGACTTTTTAATAATAAATATCAACCGATGGTGACGGCGATTATCGAAAAAAACGAGACAAAAAAAACGCCAATGGAATCAAGAATGGGGCATTAAATCATTAAGAGTATCCGGAATTAAGATCGGATACTCTTAAGTTTAAATAAATTATGATGATCGGAATGAAAAAAAAACTTGATTAATTCATTCTTTTTCATTATAATGTATTTACTGTCTGGGTGTAGCGCAGCTTGGTAGCGCGCTTGACTGGGGGTCAAGAGGCCGGAGGTTCAAATCCTCTCACTCAGACCATTTTATATAAGGTGAAAATATGGGACAAATTAAGAGAAAAAATAATAGACGGGTCAATTCATTAAGAAGAATTATTGTTGGCATCGTTTTTTTTTTATTGTAGCAATAATCATTATTTCGAGTTATCGTAGTAATATGAGTATGTTGCTTGAGAAAAAAGAATATACAGAATCTTATAGCACCGAAATGTATTTTTTTAAGGATATTAATTATCGGGTTATTGATAGTTTCCAGGCGAGTGAACTTTCGTTACTTGAAGGCGAAAAGGCTAATGGTTATACACCCTTAACAAAAACGCCTAAAGTTATCAATGTTGATAATTTAAATGAGCAAATAGCTGTGATTGATAAAATCATTGATGAAGAATATTATAATAATTGGAGCCGGATCGTTGGGGACATTGTCTCTAACTATCAAGGAATTACGAATATAACGAACCAAATTAGCGAAGCTGAACGAGAAAAAAAGAAATTTTTAATCGAATCAGTCCAATACATGGGGCTTGATTTGCCAGCATTGCAACAAAAACGGCAAATTCTAGTTGGCCTTTTAGGTGGAAATTTGCGAAATATTGACCTTAATGACTTAGGTTTATTGTCAAGCGGTTACGTTTACACGACCATAAAACCGGTTGAAAAAACGTTGAGTGAAAGCATCCTTCCCTATATCAACACAACCTTTTTAAAAACAGTTGGTAAAGTTGATCAGGAGTCTGAGGGTGTTTTAAAAGTTGTTAACAATGACCATATTTACGTAGCTTTTTCGATTCCCGCTGATAAAGCGATTATGGGGGAAGATGAGGTTATTTCTTTAAAAACAGAATTGATGGGTACGGCAGATAGTGGTATTGATCAGAGCTATTATGATTTTTTAATCAAACGTGTCGATCAACTTTACTATTATCCGAAATTAAGATTTGAATATGGAGATAAGGTTTACTCGGGATATTTTGTTAATATATCGAAGGAAGGCAGTCAGAAAATAATTGTGCTGATGCTTAAGGACTATGTTAATGATTTTTCGGAGGTCGTTATTGGAAAATCGGAAGTATATATTCAAGATTACAGTGCTTTTGAGATTCCCAAGAGTGCTGTTTATAAAAAAGATGACGAAACAATGATTGATACCGTTACGAAAGGATATTTCAGCGAATCGTTACCGGTTGTTGTGGAAAAATACAACAAAGGCAATGCTGTTTTAAAGTCTGTCGATAATCCCAGCTTAAGTAGTGGCACGCGTATCAGCATTTTTCCTTAAGGATGTGAAAACAAGTGATAGTAGATAATATTAAGCGCATAAAATCGGAAATCCCTGATTCCGTGACCCTTGTTGCGGTATCGAAGTATCAAAGTATTGAAGATACAAAAGCGGTTTTAGACGCTGGAGTTGTTGATCTGGCGGAAAGCAAGGTTCAAGATTTCTTAAAAAAGTATGAAGTGTTAGGAGATCGGCCGCGATGGCATTTTATTGGACATTTACAGAAGAATAAGGTAAAATACCTCGTTGGAAAAACATTTCTCATTCATTCCGTAGACTCGATTGGTCTACTTGATACAATTGAACGGGAAAGTAAAAAACAGGGAGTTGTCACAGATGTGTTATTGCAACTCAATTTAGCACGTGAAGACAGCAAATCGGGGATACTGAGAGAAGACTTGGATGCGGTACTGGAAGCATTGCCAAAATACCAGTTTGTAAAGGTAAAGGGATTGATGGCAATTGGTCCATTAACGCAAAATAATGATAAAATTCGTGATATTTTTGTGGAATTAAAAAGAATTTATGATAGAATAAGAGAGAATTCTGTGGATGCGGTTGTACAAATGAACTACCTGTCCATGGGGATGACTGATGATTATACCATTGCAATAGAAGCAGGTTCCAATATGATAAGAGTTGGACGTAAAATATTTAGTTAGTTAGGAGATATATAATGGCAGCAGAAAAATTTAAAGATAAAATTATTAAGGTTTTTGGCATGGAAGTGGATAACGAGGATGGCTATGACGAGATTTATGAAGAAGATGTTTACAATGATGACGTTGAAGATACAAAAAGTGCATTTAGTGCTCCGAAAGCTAAAAAACCAACAACTTCGCGACGTAGCGATCTATCCTTTGAAGATGGCCCAGAAGTTTTAGTGCTGGAACCGGAAGTTTTTAAAGATGCTCCCAGTATTTTGTAACAAGATTCGCTCCAATAAAACTGTCGTACTAAATTTAAAAAATACTGATTATGAAAACGGTCGTAAAATTTTTGATTTTTTAAGTGGTGCTCTTTTTGCACTCGATGGATCAATTAATAAGATTGCTGATAATGTGTTTATTTTAGCACCTAAAGCGGTAGCCGTATTAACTAATCCGCTTCAGGATGATTTAGATTTTAATGCGCCAATATTAGAGTGGGATGAAGAGATGGAATAGGTTTTTTTATGATCCAGGGAATTCTTCTTCAGGCCGGCAATTTACTATTTGAATTTGTTACACTATTAATTTTTATCAATATTATTTTCAGCTGGGTTAGACCAGATCCAAATAATATCATTGTTAAGACTATTTATGGTTTAACTGAACCAATTCTATCACCATTACGTCGTTTTACAGTTATAGGTCCATTGGATTTATCAGCTTTTGCTGCAATCTTATTATTGCAAATGGTTATATTTCCGCTTTATCGAATGTTAATCGTTCTTATTTTTTAAGAAAAGGTAACGTTAAGGAGAAAGGACGACTAATGACAGATAAAAAAGACCTTTATTTATTATCACGGATAACAGATGCTTGTCTGCGAAATTTTGAACCACAGTTTTTTGATTTTTATGATGAAGTATTACAAAAAAAAATAGTGGACACCATTGATAATAATGGTGTCCCTTATCTATTTTTTGGAGGATACCCAGATGCAGAACGAAAAATGTTATGCATTTATCCAGAATATATTTTAGAAACAGAACTTGATTGGCCAATCTTTGCCATCGAATTTGATAAAACATTTCCATTTGATCATCGCAATGTCCTGGGTGAACTGATGCATTTGGGAATAACAAGAGAAAGCATTGGGGATATCAACGTTGGCGATAAAACGGTTCAGATTTTAGCTCACCAACGCCTGCATGATTATTTATGGATCAATTTTAATCAGATTAAAGGCCGCGAAATAAATGTCCGACTTAAAGAATATACCCAAATTAGTGGCTTTCAAAAGGTGTTTAGACGCTTATCCGTTGTTGTAGCTTCCAATCGACTAGATGGAATTATTAATAAAATATGGGGATTTTCTCGACAAAACAGTTTAGTGTATATTAAACAGGGGAAAGTTCGGGTGAATTATACAGAAATTGAAAAAAATGACTTCAGACTGCAAACGGGAGATATTATTTCATTGAGGGGCAAGGGGAAAGTTCGGATTGTTAGCATGAACGAACGGACTAAAAAAGGAAATATCCGTTTGGAAATTGATCAATACAGATAAAAAGGGAGAATTGCTCGTTATGAATAAACAGTATGAATATACAGCGCCAGCCGAAATAGATGAACGATTGGATCATTTTTGTTGTACTTTGCCAGGTGATTATTCACGAGAATATATTAAAAAGTTGATTGGTAGTGGTGATGTATTAGTTAATGGGCAAAAAAAGAAAGCAAGTTTACGATTAAAAGGCGGTGAAAAAATAAGTTTGATGATTCCTGATCCGATCGAATGTCATATGCAGGCAGAGAATATTCCACTGGATATCGTTTTTGAAGACGAGGATGTGCTTGTGGTCAATAAACCTCAGGGTATGGTAGTTCATCCGGCTCCGGGCAATTTAAGCGGCACACTTGTAAATGGACTGATCTTTCATACAAAAAAATTATCAAATATTAATGGTGTTCTGCGCCCCGGAATCGTTCATCGTATTGATAAGGATACATCAGGGTTACTGATGGTGGCCAAAAATGATCAGGCCCATCGAATTTTATCGGAACAGCTCAAAGAACATACCATCCTCAGACGTTATTATGGTTTGGTTAAGGGAACGGTTAAACCCAATCGGGGAACGATCGATATGCCTATTGGGAGACACGAGCAGTTACGAATAAAAATGGCGGTTGTTGAAAAAAACTCGAAACCGGCAATTACCCATTTTGAGGTTGTCAAACGTTACGCGCAGTATACACTACTACGTTTTCAACTAGAAACAGGACGAACACACCAGATTCGGGTTCATTTGGATAAAATTGGACATCCCCTTGCGGGTGATCCGTTGTATGGGAAGGGGGACAAAAATAACCCTTTTAAAACATCGGGGCAATGTCTCCATGCCCATACATTGGGATTTATCCATCCAAGAACTGGTGAAAAGCTAGTTTTTAGGGTATCGTTACCAAATGATTTTCAGACGATCTTAAAAAATATAAAATAGATTTAGGGTGTTTCAATAATGACCTTCATATTCTCGACAGCATCTTGTGTGGGGGTTACATACATGGTGTTTTGATTCGTGAAGATAACCATACCGGGTTTTGCTTTGTTTGGTTTTTTTAAATATTTAAACTCAAGATAGTCAACCGGAACATTTCCGGAACCTCTTGATTTACTATACCAGGCAGCTAGGTTACCAGCTTCAAGGAGCGTTTTTTCAGTGATAAAACGACCACCGGCAACGATTAAAACATGTGAACCGGGAGCGTCTTTAACATGAAGCCAGCAGTCCTCATTCGTGCCCATCTTAGTCGAAATAAAATCATTTTGGTAATTGTTTTTACCGACAAAAATGTGAAAGCCTTCGGAAGAAATGTAGTGTAGCGGTTTGGAAGGTGCTTGCTTTTTTTTGTCTTCTTTTGAAAGGGTTTTTTGATTAAATTCTGAATGCAAAAATTCATGCCGGATTTCATCTAATTCGGCTAGTTCGGTCGAATGATTTAAGCTATTGATCAAACTTTCCAGGTAGTATACTTTTTCTTCAGTTTCAATAATATAACCAGCTAAATGTTTTAAAGCGATTTTACTCTTGTTGTATTTTTTATAATAGTGTTGAGCGTTTTGAGCTGGCGTTCGGTTTACTTTTAATGGGACCTCAATGGTTTGAAGTTCAGGATCAAAATAGTTTGTTAACGTTGCAATTTCCTGACCTTTTTTGAGGTTGTAGATATTGGCAGTAATCAGATCGCCATAGAGCTTGAATTTTTCGCTTTTATGAGATGTTTCCACATCATGATTTAGATTTTCCAGTTTTTTGATATTTTTTTTAACCAGGGTATCAAGTTGGTGCCGAAGATTAGCAGCTTTTGTCTTAAAACGAAGTGCTTTATCACGCTTGAAATAGTAGTCTTCCAACATGACAGAAATCGTCGAATAATTTTCAAAGTGATGATCATGTCGTAAATAATGCAAATCAACGGTTGAAAAATCGACCATCTTTCGACCCAGATAGAGAATCCCTGGTTCAAATTTTTCTTTAATGGTGGTGATTAGTTGAGAAAAGCTTTCAAATAGAAATTGTTTTTGTTTCTTGGTGAGATCAGCGAGGCGGGTCTGGGGAGTGATGCCGCTACGAAAGGCAATTTCTTTGCTGATATTGGGACTAATTCCTAAAAAGACCTGCATGAAAAATTTTTCGACACTTAATTCAGTATGGTCCGATAGCAGCGTCATAAAATTTTCGATGTCAATATCCAAAAAACTCAGTCGTCCGTTTTCAGGCGGATAAATATAATTCCGGCCAGGGAGAATTTGACGGTATCGACTGGAAGTTGAGCCGACTTTTTTCATCGAATCGAGGATGTTCATAGATTCATCAATGAGAATAACATTGCTGTTACGGCCCATGATTTCGACCAGAAGTTTTCGTACGACAGTCTCATTAAATTCGTTTTTTGACGAAATAGATATTTCCATGACGCGATCGGTTTCGTGTTGAGCAATATCAACAATCGTCCCATTTAAGATATATTTTCTTAAAATCATGCAAAAACTAGGGGGTGAACTGGGGTTTTCTTTTATTTTCGTAGTTAGATAAGCTCTGGGGTTGCTCGCGTTAGCGGATAACAAAACATGATGTTTCTGATTTCCCAGGTTAACTAAAAGTCTGATTTCATCGCTTTCAGGTTGATAAATTTTACGTATCCGTCCGCCGATTAAGAGCGGTTTAAATTCTTTTATTAAATGAAATAGGGTAACACCATCATAAGCCATATTAATAATACTCCTTTGACATCGTTAATTTTGATGTGCTGATTTTATCACGTTCTTTCCGGTTATAAAAGGACTTTAAATGCGGGCAACTAAGAATTGCTTAAGTATTGTCAAGTTAAATTCTATTTAGTGTTCAATAAGTCGGAAAATATTGACATTTTTATAAGAATTAGATATAGTGTATAAACTAGATAACTATGAAATATTAGCAGATAAAGCATAATACCTAATAGTCTTACAATTGAATAGATGTAACTACAGAATGCGGTGGCTGAGTTATTACTTTTTTATTTGTAGTAGTAAATCAATCGAAACAAATTGAAATTAACTTGGTGGATTAAAATGGAAGTGGGGATACATTATGAAAAGTATGACAGGTTTTGGGCGAAAAGATTATCGTGACGAGGTAATTGATTGTTCGATAGAGATTAAAACAATTAATCATCGATTCAGAGATTTTTTTGTTAAAATTCCCAAAACGCTTAATCCAATCGAAGAAAAAATAAGAAATACGGTTTCGCAAAATATTGCCAGAGGCCGGATTGAGATTTTTATAAAGTATACTGAATTAGGGATCAAAAATCGCCGGATTGTTTTTAATCGGGATTTGGCTAAAAACTATATTTCAGTATTAAATGAAATTCGTCGACTTGATTCAATGATTGGAGATGATTTGAGCTTATCCTTGATTTCAAAATTTCCTGATGTCATTATGATTGAAGAGGATATTGATGATTACGAAAGCATTTGGGCAAAAATTGAACCGCTATTACGAGAAACAATTCGAGAAGTAGAAGCCAGTCGCGAACGCGAAGGAGATGCTCTAAAAAAGGATGTGACTAATCGTTGTGGCTTTATTCGTGAAAAGGTTCAATTAATCAAAGAAAAAAGTCCGGAAATGCTGGAACGATACCGGGAGGAATTACGTGCTAAGATATCATCCTATGTAGAATCTGTAGAAATTGATGAAAAACGCTTATTAACTGAGATTGCCCTGATGACCGATAAATTGAATATTGATGAAGAGTTAACTCGGTTGCAAAGCCATTTGAACCGCTTAGAAAGTATGGCTGAAGAAACCGAACCAGTGGGACGGAAACTTGATTTCTTGATTCAAGAAGTAAATCGAGAGATCAATACCATTGGATCAAAAGCGAACGATTTAGAAATTGCAAATCTTGTTGTTGATGTAAAAAGTGAGATTGAGAAAATTAGAGAACAAATACAAAATATTGAGTAGGGGTGTTAAATAAGTCTATGAGCGATTGTCCAGTAGTAAACCACGAATTAAAAGAGTCAGCAGAGCTCTTTTTTGAACGCGAAAAAGGTATTCTTATTGTTATATCGGGACCGTCTTGTGCGGGCAAGGGGAGTGTGTGTAAAATCATTTGTCGTAAAAACCCGGATCTTCGGTTGTCAATTTCAGAAACAACACGACAGCCAAGAAACAATGAAAAACACGGGCGAGAGTATTTTTATATTGCTAAGGAATGTTTTGAAAAGCGAATTGAGCAAGGACAATACTTGGAATATGCTACTGTTTACGAAAATTATTATGGAACACCCAAAGATTACGTGGAAAATTTATTGGAATCAGGTTTTGATGTGATATTAGAAATAGATATTCAAGGAGCCGCAAAAGTTCGGACGAACTATAAAGAGGGTATTTATATTTTTATCGTGCCACCTTCGATGCAGGAGCTCAAACGACGTATCGAAGAACGGGGTACTGAAAGTAAGGAACAAATGGAAATGCGCTTGAATTGCGCCTATGAGGAAATGAAGAATGCGGATGATTATAGCTATATTGTCATTAATGATGATCTTGAAGATGCGGCGCAACGCGTGCAAAGTATCATTACCGCTGAAAAATGTCGAACTGAAAGACTGAAAAATAAAATTGAAGATATACTTGGGAGGTAACAATGCGATATCCAGCATTAAACGATTTAATTAATAAAGCCGGGAATAAATATTCACTGGTATTGGCGACAGCAAAACGGGCAAGAGAAATAGTGGAAGGGGATGAACCGCTAGTAAAAATAAAAATTGATAATCCGGTTACCATTGCAACCAATGAGATCTCTGAAGCGATGATTCATTGTGTTCATAAAGTTCAGGTAGAAGCTGATCCGGAGTTAATTGAAATTGGCGAAGAATCAGATGTGATGCTTTTTGATACCGATGAACAGGACGAATCATCTTTGATAAAGGATTAGGATTCGTACGATTGTGAAAATTGCCGAAGTTTTTTTAAATCAGAAAAACAAACGTATTGACCATAGCTACGATTATGAAATTCCCCAAGAATTGGAAACGGTCATAAAAGTTGGAATGCGGACGGTGGTATCATTTGGTATCGGGAATCGCCAGGTTGAAGGTTTTGTGGTATTAATTAAAGAAACAACTACGTTTTCCGGAAAAATGAAAAAAATTATCGGAAATATTGATATAGAGCCAGTATTAAATAAAGAACAAATAGAATTGTGTCTTTGGATGAAGACCGCCTATTGTTCTTTATTTTATGAAGCTTTATCTTATTTTACCAGTTCAGTAAAAATAAAATCGGAAATTTGTTGTTCTAAAAAGGCCGGTAACTTTGCTTTGGATTTAAGGGAAACTTGGTTTATTGAGCATTATTTCGCCAAAGAAAATGAAGTGGCGTTGTTAAAAAAAATAAAACCTGAAGATCGAACCGTTTTAGCTGAACTTGTTAATAAAAAAGTTATTAGCTTAGAAAAAAAATGGGCACCGGCACTGAGCAGAATAAGCAAAGAAAGCACCCCTGATTTAATATATGCGTTAACGGAAGAGGGCCGAAAAGCATTAATAAAACAAGATAAATCAATTGGAAAAAATCAGCGCATGATGATGGAATGTCTGTTACATAAAGAAATGACAGTTGGGGATCTTAAAATGATTTCAAAACAATTTGATAAGAGTTTAAAACCCCTGATTGAAAAAAATTATGTACAAAAAAAAAGCGACTTTAAAAATGATCGAAAAGCTGAATTATTAAGCAAAGAGGCACACCCGCAAATTGTTTTCAATACCAAAGAAGCAAAATATTATCAAAATTATAAAAAATTGAGCCAAAATAAGAAGGGTGTTTTTTTTCATGTTTTTGATGGAGCTAGTAAATATAAAATATTTTTTAATGCGATTGCCGAACAATTGAAAATGAGCAATTCGACAGTTGTTATTTTCCCGGAAATCAATATGACATTTCAGAGAATGGAAGTGTTTTATAAGTATTTTGGCGATCAGGTAGGAATTTTTCATAGTCGTTTAACGGCAAAACAAAAAGCGGACCTTTTTTATAAAGTACAAGATGGTGAACTGCGAGTGGTGATTGGGGTAAGATCGGCGATCTTTTTACCATTTGAGAGGCTCGGTTTAATTATTATTGACGACGAACATGATACATCCCACGTGAGCATTTCAACACCGAAATTTCACATCTCTGATGTTGCTAAAAAAGCGTCCCAAATTATGGGCGCTGATTTAATCATTGCTGATGATTCACCGCGGATAACAACCTGGTATCAAATCGAAAAAAACGAATTGAATAAGCTTCAAATTGGTGAAAATAAAGGGCTACAAAAAGCAATTCAAATAGTTGACATGCAAAAGGAAATACATCATGGAAACATGGGCCTGTTGAGTCAGTTATTACTAAAAAAAATGCGAACGTCATTGGAACAAAAGCGATTAAGTGTATTATTTGTTAATAATACCGGTTATGCAAATAGTGTCTTTTGTCGCAATTGTGGACATCTTGAAAGGTGTCCCAATTGTGGAATTGCGATGAAATATTTTAATCATGACCGGTCACTTCATTGTCGTTATTGTGGTTATAAAACCCCGGTTCCACAGCAATGTCCGGTTTGTAAAAGTGATCAAATCAGACTGATGGGTTTTGGAATTGATCAATTAGTGGAGTATTTAAAGAAAACTTTTCCTGACAAACGAATAATCACTGTTCAGGGAAATATGAATCGAACCGAAATAAATAAGGTGAACAAAGATTTGGCGCGGTCAGACATTGACATTTTAATTGGAACTCAGGTTATTATAAAACATTTTAATTTAACAAATGTTGGCGTAGCGGCGGCAGTGCTGATTGATCGCGATCTCAATCAGGGAAATTATTACGCATCGGAAACCGTTTATCAAACATATCGGCGTTTTTTTGAAAAAGCGATGGACGACCAGACAATCGGGCTGATTCAAACCCATGAACCGGAGAATGAGACAATTTATTCAATTATAAATGATAGCTTCCAGGAGTTTTATCGCGGCGAAATTCAATATCGTAAGTTGATGAATTATCCACCCGTTATCACCATGGTCAATTTTGGGATTTTCCAGAAAAATGAAAAAGAAGTTGAAAATGATGCTTTTCATTTATACGTTGATTTAAAAAAAGAACTGAAAGCGTCAGGAGTATCATACGCGATATTTAAACCTGTCCGGATGGGACGGTCAGCAGGTGGGAACATTACCTATCAAGTTATTTTAAAATTATCGGAACAACGGATGTTTCAAAATTTTATGCCTAAAGTTATTAAACAAGGGATTATTGAGAAGTTAAAATCAAAGGTCTCGATCGAAATAAATTGATGAAGCAACGGAAGAATAAATACTATTATTGAGGAGGAAGTAATAAATGGCAATTAGACAAATAAGAATTGATGATGATCCGATTCTTAGAAAAAAATCCCGGATGATCGACGAAATAAATGAACGTATTGTAACTCTAAGCGAAGATATGATTGAAACGATGAAACAAGCAGAAGGCGTTGGTTTAGCAGCCCCTCAGGTAGGGGTTTTGAAACGCTTATTTGTGGTTGATGTTGGTGATGGACCGATGGTATTTATCAATCCAACGATTCTTTCCACTGAAGGAGAAGCCGAAGATGAGGAAGCGTGTTTAAGCCTTCCGGAGCAATCAGGAGTGGTGAAACGGCCAGAATCGCTGGTGGTTGAAGCGACTGGTTTGGATGGCAGAGTTTTTCAGTTGTTTTGTTCGGACTTATTAGCAAGAGCTGTTTGTCACGAAACAGATCATCTTGATGGGATTCTCTTTATTGATCGTGTTGAAAAATGAGCAAGATAAAAGTAATATTTATGGGAACCACGGATTTTGGTGTTCCAGCACTGGAAAAATTGGTATCCGCAAAATTTGATGTTGTGGCAGTTATTTGTCAGCCTGACCGACCGAATAAAAGAGGCAAAAAAATTGAAATCCTGCCTTTAAAAAAGAAAGCGGTGGAATTGGGGATTTCTGTTTTACAACCAGAAAATATTAAAGATCCGGTTATCGTCGAGCAATTAAAAAGTTATCAGGCCGACATCTTTGTTGTTGCTGCTTATGGTCAAATTCTTTCTAAGGAAATTTTAACAATACCGCCTTACGGGGCAATCAATATTCATGGCTCATTACTTCCTGAATATCGGGGGGCGGCACCGATACAACGGGCGATCATTGATGGAAAAACAAAAACCGGGGTCACGATTATGCAAATGAGTGAAGGTATGGATACTGGGGAGATGTTAGCTAAAGCCGAATGTTCGATCACAGAAACGACTACTTTTGGAAACCTTTATGAAGAACTAGCAATTTTGGGGGGCAATTTATTAATTGACACCTTAACAAATCATTTATCCGGTGAAATTAAACCGGAACCTCAAAATGATAGTCTGGCAACTTATGCAGAGAAGATTTTAAAAGATACCGGCGCGATTAATTGGTCGAGAAACAGCCAAGAGATTTTATCCTTGATTAATGGAACCGATCCAATCCCTGGTGCATATACGTTTTATCAGGGAAATAAAATCAAAATATTTTTACCCAAGGTGATTAATTGCGATCGTAACGAAAAGCCGGGAACGATTTTGATCGCTAATGACCGCGAAGGCCTGATTATCAAAACAAAAGATGCAGCAATAAAAATTGGATCACTCCAATTTCCCGGGAAAACGAGAATGGACGCAAAAGTGTTTCTGCGAGGAAAAAAAATGGAAGTCGGAACAATTTTAAACTAATCTAAGCAGATATTTAGGAACTCGTGTTAAGCTTTCGATTAAGCGATTGTGGGATAGCAAAAAATTAGTAGCAGTTACTTTGTTGTTTTTGATAAATTGGTAACAAGGTACACGAAATATTCGCAATTACCGATGAAATGTTAGAAAAGTAAGAGGAGGATGAAACAATGTTTATTGTATCGTATTATTGGACTTATCTGATCCTTGTTCCGGGCATCATTTTTGCAGCTTATGCTCAACATCAGGTCAGTAGTGCTTATAAGGCATATAGCAGGGTGCCCACCAAAAATGGGATGACCGGAGCTGAAGCAGCAAGGCGATTATTAAATGCTAATGGACTAAGTACGATTGGTATTGAAAATGTCGCAGGAAATCTTTCTGATCACTATGATCCGAGTAATAAAGTGATGCGTTTATCATCTGGAGTTGGTCAACAGGCGAGTGTTGCTGCGGTTGGCATTGCCGCCCATGAAACCGGTCATGCAATCCAAGATAAAGAAGGGTATTGGCCGTTGCGGTTTAGAAGTTTTATCGTGCCAGTTACCGGTTTTGCATCAAATTTAGCGTGGCCTATTTTTTTTATTGGACTAATCTTTGGACAAGCTTCAAATTGGGGTCTTACTTTTATGAATTTAGGGATTATTTTATTTTCGTTTAGTCTGTTTTTTAGCGTTGTTACGTTGCCGGTAGAATTTAATGCCAGCAAGCGGGCGATTGCGGCACTGGTCGATAATAATCTGATTCAACCGGGTGAAGTAATGGGGGTGAAAAAGGTCCTAAGAGCGGCTGCCCTGACCTATGTAGCGGCCGCCTTAATGTCTTTATTAACACTTTTGCGATTGCTTATTTTAAGAGGTTCAAGAGACTGATGAATAGTAGAAGACAGGCGTTAGAGACACTTTTAAAAGTGAATTATGAAGGTGCGTATTCAAACCTGGAAGTTAAATCGGTCTTAAAAAATCGTTTTTTAAAAGATGAAGACCGACGATTATATTTAAATCTTGTTTATGGCTGCCTTCAAAATCAGACATACCTGGATTATATTATCAAGCAACAAAGCAATCGTCCGGTAAATAAACTGCATAAAGAAGTTAGTGAAATATTAAGAATAGCGATCTACCAAATATATTTTTTGGATAAAATTCCTAATTATGCCATCGTTAATGAATCCGTAAATTTAGCTAACGAATTTCAACCCCAAGCTAAAGGGTTTATTAATGGTGTTATCCGAAATATTATCCGAAAAACAGAAAAAGACGGCAAAGATTTTAAATTTGAAAACTGGGATAACGAAAAAGAAGCTTTGGCAATCCGGTATTCGGTACCGCTTTGGATAGTCCATAAATATTATGAGACTTTTGGAGTAGAAAATGCCGAAGCAATCATCCCGCTGTTAAATGAAAAACCGCCTTTTACAATTCGATGTAATACGATGAAGACAACAGTCGATCAATTGATTAAAAATATCGAAAAATCTGGGGTTGAAGCGGTTCGCGGAAAATACTCACCTAATGCGATTCAACTTGCAAATTTAGGAATCTTTGAAAGCAATATTGAAGAGGATTCGTTGTACCAGGAAGGGCAGTTTTTAATTCAGGATCAGGCCGCAATGATAACTGTTGAACGGCTTGACCCGAAACCAGGGCAGCGGGTTTTAGATATGTGTGCAGCACCGGGTGGAAAAACGACTTATCTGAGTCAATTAATGAATAATGAAGGCGAAATAATTGCAAGAGATGTTTTTGCGCATCGGCTGAAGCTGATTAAACAACAGTTAAGGCGTTTAGGGTGTACTAATATAATACTTGAAGATCAAGACGGCACGGTGTTTATTAATGAGGATCAAGCGACTTTTGATAAAATTTTAGTTGATGCTCCTTGCACTGGTTTGGGGGTTATCAGGCGAAAGCCGGAAATAAAATATCATAATAGCAAGGAAGACCGTAAAGCACTGGTAAAAATTCAGGAAACATTGCTTGAAAATGCCGTTAGATATTTAAAACCAGGTGGCGAATTGCTTTATTCAACTTGTACGGTCAATAAAGATGAAAATGAAAATCAGATAAAAAAAATTATCATGAAATATCCGAAGTTAGAGATTGTACCAGATGAAAATGGAAATGACTATACCTATACCAGCCCATTAAAAGATGGATGTGACAGCTTTTTTATGTGCTTATTAAAAAATGGTTAAAATATGATAGACTATTTTTGTTAATAAGTTTATGATGAGTAGTGAATTGTCAACATAAGTTAAAAAGAATAGTGAAAAAATTGAATTCAATCAAATTTTTTGATATAATATGGTATCTATGTAAAGCATCTTATTGAAGGCAATGCTTCGCTGATAGTTTAGGAGTAAACATGAAGGAAAATATTTTTGGCAAAGACATAAATGAGTGTATAGAACTCATGAAGAACTTTGGTGAACCTAAGTATCGTGGGCATCAGTTGTTTCAATGGTTATATGAGAAGAAATGTACAGATTTCAATGATATGACTAATTTTTCTTGTCAGCTAAGAGCTAAATTGATGAAAAAATATGCACTGTGGCATTGTCAGATTGATGAAATCCAAAAAGATTCGCAAGATAACACATCAAAATATTTGATCGAACTTGATGATGGTCAATACATAGAAGCTGTGTTAATGCACTATGAACATGGGGCCTCTTTATGTGTGTCAACACAGGTTGGATGTAATATGGGGTGCAAATTTTGTGCGTCAACAAAAGGTGGAAAAATCAGAGATTTAACCGCAGGAGAAATATTAGATCAAATATTTCTTGTTGAAGTTGAAGAAAAACTACGGATTTCTAACATTGTCATTATGGGCATCGGGGAACCGCTTGAAAATTATGATGAAGTGATTAAATTTATTCGAATTGCCAATACTGGTTATGGGATTGGGCAGCGAAAAATTAGTCTTTCAACTTGCGGGCTTATTCCGGGAATTCAAGCGTTAGCTGAAGAAGCACTTCAAATTAATCTGGCGATATCTTTACATTCGGTTTTTTCAGAGCGTCGAAAAGCATTAATGCCGATCGCAAATAAATATGATTTTGATGACTTGATGGAGACCTGTAATGATTATTTTAAAAAGACCGGAAGGCGGATTACCTATGAGTATGCTTTGATTGATGGATTTAATGATCGGGATGAAGATATCATTGGATTAGTCAAGCTTTTAAAAGGAAATCAAAACCATTTAAATCTGATTGGATTGAATGCGGTAAAGGAATCACCATATAACGAAAGTAGTCGAGCTGGTTATTTTTTGGATCAACTGGAAAAACAGGGAATAAACGTGACAATGCGACGAAAAATGGGGAGAGGAATTGACGCAGCATGCGGTCAGCTTCGAAAAAAAAGATATGAGGATAAGGTGAGTGTATGAAATGTGCCTACGGATCCAACGTTGGATCACAAAGAAAGGTCAATCAAGATGCATATTTGGCAGCAACCATAAAAAACGTTGATCGCATTTCTTATGTTTTTGCAGTAGCAGATGGCCTGGGCGGACACCCAAGTGGAGATATTGCCAGTAAAACGGCGGTTGATTTTATAAAAAATAATTTATCCGGGATACGAAATTATTTTGATCCTGAAGAAATGATGTCGTTTGTAAAATCAATAAATTCAGAGTTGAAAAAAGTAGGAGACGATGAACCGACTCGTTTAGGTATGGCAACAACACTAACCATGTGTATTGTTGACGGAAATTACCTGTGTATTTGTCATGTTGGCGACAGTCGCACCTATAGTATTACAAATGATCAGATTCTGCGTTTGACAAAAGATCATTCTTTGGTTCAAATTCTGGTTGATGAAGGAAAAATTACACAGGAAGAGGCTGAAATACATCCCCAAAAAAATGTAATTACCCGGGCATTAGGAACGGATAATACTTTAAATGTGGATTTTTACCGTTATGAGATAAATCCGGATGCAATCTATCTGATTTGCTCAGATGGTCTTTTTAATATGGTCTGTGATCAAGACATGAAGACAATAATATTGGAAAATAGTCTGGAAGATGCGGCCAAAAAGCTCATTGACCTGGCAAACATAAATGGAGGCAAAGACAATATTACCGTTGTCCTGTTCAAGCCTTTGGAAGGAGTGCCGAATGCTCAGTAGAATATTGGGAAAACGATATGAAATTGTGGAGTTGATAGGACGGGGCGGTATGGCTTATGTTTATAAAGCCAGAGACTTAAAACTGAATCGTTATGTGGCCGTAAAAGTACTGCGTGAAGAATATACGGAAAATGAGCAGTTTATTAAAAAATTTGATCGGGAATCTCAAGCAGTTGCCTGTTTATCTCATCCTAATATTGTTGGAGTGTATGATGTTGGGGTACAGGACAGTATTTATTATATTATTATGGAATATGTCGATGGAATTACATTAAAGCAATATTTGAATCGTAAAGGCCGTCTGGATTATACTGAAGCAACACGATTTGTGATGGATATATCGAACGCCTTGCGTTGTGCTCATGAAAATAAAATTATCCATCGGGATATTAAACCGCATAATATTTTGCTAACCCGAGATTTAGTGCCCAAGGTGGCTGATTTTGGAATTGCCCGGGCGATAACAAGTTCAACGGTAACGATGACAAACCAAACGATGGGGTCGGTTCATTATATTTCTCCAGAGCAAGCCAAAGGTGGATTTGTCGATGAACGTTCAGATCTTTATTCGTTGGGAATTTTATATTATGAATTATTGACCGGAAAGTTGCCTTTTGATGAAGAAAATACGGTAACCATTGCGATCAAACATATTCAAGAAGAAATCGTTCCACCACGGATGTTAGAACCCAAGATACCAGAAAAGGTCAATCAAATTGTTATCAAATTGACCCAAAAAAAGCCGGATGAACGCTATCAAAATACTGATGAATTGATGGAAGATCTCGAAACAGTTCTGGAAAATCAAAGTTTTGGAACGGGTGATGGAAATCATTTGGGTAATGATACGCATATTATTCGTGAAGGTCTTTTTCACGTCGAAAATACCGGGAGTCATGCAACTATACATCCTGAAGAAGAAGAGGATGATGACGAATACTATTATGAAACACCCAAAGAAACCGCAGCCAGGAAAAAGAAACGTAAGATCATTCTCATTTCAGTATTAGCCGTTGTAGCAGTGGCTATTATTGGGATGATGGCTTACGCTTTTTATTCCGGAAAAACGGTTGAGGTTCCGGATATTAAAGGCAAAACAGTTTCAGCAGCAAAGACAACACTTGATAATTTAGGATTAGTTTTGGAAGTCGAAAAAGAAGTTTATAGTGCTGATGTCGAAGCGGGCTTAATCATAACTCAAAATCCTGAAAATGGCAAAGAATTAAGTAGTGGGAAAACGATCAAGGTTACAGTTAGCAAAGGGGTGAAAACCGGAAACATCCCCTCCGTTATTGGAATGAGTGAATCGGAAGCGGTTAAAGCCATCGAAGCGGCTAACTTTGTTGTTGGTGAAATAAAACGCGAATACAACAGCAACTATAAAGCTGATGTTGTTTTTCAAATGAATCCGAATGGCAATACCACTGCCAATGAAGGAACTAAAGTCACCATTTATGTTAGTAAAGGTGAAGATTTGGGAACTGTCCCAAGCGTTATTGGACAAGCTCTTGCTGATGCCAAAAACACGATTACAAATGCCGGATTGACCGTCGGGGATATTACTTATGAGGCCAATGGCGATTATGATAAGGGCATCGTCATTAGTCAAACACCAAATGACGGAAGCCAGGTTGCCAAAAATTCCGAAGTGTCAATTGTCGTTAGTAGCGGAAAAATAACTACTCAGAAACTGACGATTGATTTAAGCGATTATATTCAAACAACACCGGCCAAATCGGTTAAGGTAAAGGTGGTTTTATCGTCTAATGACGATAGTGACACCGTTGTATATGAAGGAACGAATAAGTCAGATGATGTTTTCTCGGTTAACGTTCAAGGTTATGGACGTGAAACATACGAAGTGTTTATCGATGGTTCAAGTGTCGGAACCGGATACATTGATTTTTAATTAAAATTTTAAATTAAACATACGGGTTTTTATATTACAATTACTTTCCTCAATTCGCACATTTCGCTGAAAGGTTCGTCTGAGACGATGGTTAAAGTGATGATAAAAACCCGTATTTAAATTTAATAAAAAAGATAATCCAAACTAAAAATAAACATGGAGGTTTCCTATTTGATAGTGAAGGAACAAGTGCAGGGAAAAATAATTAAAGGAATTGGCGGATTTTATTATGTTAAAACGGACGGTCAAGATGATGTCATCGAATGTAAAGCGCGAGGGGTACTAAGACATCAAAAAATTATTCCGACGGTTGGCGATGAGGTTATCATCCAGTCGGATAATCCCGGGGAATGGATGATTGAGTCGATTCGGCCAAGAAAAAATATTTTTTTGCGACCGCCAGTTGCGAACGTTGATATTGGTCTGATTGTTTTTTCAATGACAAATCCAAAGCCAAATCTATTGCTACTTGATATGCTTTTAATTAGCTCGGAAAGTCAAAATGTTGAACCAATTGTTTGTTTTACCAAAAGGGATCTGACTAGTACAGAGGAAGAAAAAGAGATCAAAGAAATTTATCAAAAAACGCCATATAAGCTGTTTTTTTTCAGTCAGAATGATAATCATACGATGGATGAGATTATCGCTGAAATAGGTGGAAAAACGGCTTTTATGGCGGGGCCCTCGGGGGTTGGTAAATCAACAATGGCAAATTATCTTTGCGCCGATCAAACGATGGAAACTGGGGCGTTAAGTCGTAAGCTTAAACGCGGAAAACATACAACGCGTCATGTCGAGTTGTTGGAAACAAAAAATGGCGGCTTTTTATTGGATACGCCGGGATTTTCATCTTATAAAATATCAGAAATGATTGAACCGGAAGAGCTTCGTGAATATTTCCCAGAATTTTCGCGTGGAAAATGTCGATTTAAGAGTTGTCTGCATAAAAATGAGCCGGGATGTGACGTCAAAAAAGCAGTAACGAACGGCCAAATTAGTTCGGTTCGTTATGAACATTATTTAAGTATGCTTGATGAAATAAAAAAGGAACATTATTGATGAACATTATTATTCTTACGAATGGCACTTACCAGGATATGGCTTTTTATCAACAGTATATTTTGGAAGCGCACGCCGATTATATCATTTGTGCCGATGGTGGGGCTAATTACGCGCGTGAACTTAAGCTTAAACCGGATCTTATTTTAGGCGATATGGATTCAATTGATGAAGAAACAAAAGCTTTTTATCGGGAGACCGCGTTTTTATCTTTTCCTACTCAAAAGGACGAGACCGATACCGAATTAGCGATTACCTATGCGATAAAAAATAACGCCACTAAAGTGACAATTTTAGGTGGACTGGGATCACGAATGGATCATAGTTTGGCAAATATATATTTATTAAAACGACTGTTCGATGAAAATATTGAGGCTGAAATCGTTAATGAAAAAAATGTCATTCGCTTAATTGGAAAAAAAGATACCTTTGAATTCCCGATAGGAACAGTTATATCATTGTTACCGATTGGGGGTGATGTCGAAGAACTGACAATCAGTGGTTTTGAATATCCGATTAACAACGGAAAAATGACGATGAATAACCCTTATGGGGTAAGTAACGTTACAAATCAGGCAAAGCAGGTCATTGATTTTAAAAAGGGAATGTTAGTAATGATTCTTCCAAAGGACTAATAACCATAATTGAACTAAAAAATCCGTACAAGTGGTATTAAAAATAAGCGATATTAAAGTCATTGACGTAAAAGAAAAAAGAGTCTTAAAAAGACTCTTTAACTATTTTTCCAAAAATCGAGAATTAAGCTCTTTCGAGTTTTCCGGATCTTAAACAACGTGTACAAACACTAACGTGTTGTGGAGTACCTTCAATTACAACTTTAATTCTTTGCAAATTGGGTTTCCAAACTCGTTTATTGTGTTTATTTGAATGACTAACCTGGTTGCCACTAACAACGGTTTTTTTACATACAAAACATTCTTTAGCCATGACATAACCTCCCTTACGCTTACCTTTTATAAAACAAGGTGTATTATATCATGAATATAAAAAATAAAGCAACAGAATTTTTGACTTCAATAGAATTATTATGTAAAATAGAGAAAGAAAAATTAAAGGAGCAATTCGATGAAAATAAAAAATAACTTAGGATACATTGATATTACCCGAAAGGCAATCGCAGATATCGCCGGAAATGCGGCGATGGATTGTTACGGTTTAGTAGGGATGGCCCATAAACGAGGAAAAGATGGTTTGATCGAAATCCTTTCAGGTGATCAGGCCAATAAAGGTGTTGGCGTCATCATTGAAGACGATCGATTGATTATCGATCTTTACGTTATTGTAGAATATGCGATTAAAATATCTGTTGTGGCAGAAAATATCATCTCAAATGTTAAATATAGAGTAGAAAAAGAAACATCCTTAAAAGTGAAACGAATCAGTGTGAATGTTGTAAGCGTGCGTGTGTAAATGGAGGACAGAATGAAAAGCCAGACAATTGATGGAGAAATGCTTGTAAAAATGTTTCGTTATGGAGCAAAAAATTTAGAAATTAATAAACGAATAGTGGATGAACTCAATGTTTTTCCAGTGCCCGATGGGGATACCGGAACAAATATGTCATTAACTTTTAGTCATTCAGTATCAGAATTTGATAAAATAGAGAAACTGAATGTTTATAGTGTTGCAAAAAGTGCTTCCTCCGGAGCTTTGATTGGGGCACGGGGAAATTCTGGAGTTATTCTCTCACAGTTATTAAGAGGATTTGCAGAAGGGTGTAAGATTAATGAAGAATTAGATATTCCAGCTTTGGCAAACGCTCTGAAATTAGCGGCTGATGTGGCTTATAAGGCAGTGATGAAACCGACTGAGGGAACCATTCTGACGGTTGCTCGAGAAATGGGCGAGTTTGCCGTTGAAAAGCACAATACTTACAGCGACTTTGAAGACTTTATAACGGATGTGATCAATCATGGCAAAGCGACTCTGGCAAAAACGCCGGATATGCTTCCGGTATTAAAAGAAGCAGGCGTAGTTGATGCTGGGGGACAAGGTCTTATTTGCATTGCTGAAGGGGCCCTTAAGGCACTTTTAAACGAAGAGCTTGGGGTTGAAATCGAAGTTAAATCCGGCAACTTAGATAAATTTGTCGATGATTCACATATGCGCCCTGAAGATATCACGTTTGGTTATTGTACGGAGTTTATTATTAAAGAAGCCACCGAAGTTGATGAAGGAGAGTTGCGGACTTATTTAAATACAATTGGGGACAGTGTTGTGGTTGTCAAAGATGATGCGATTGTTAAGGTTCACGTTCATACTGATAATCCTGGTCTGGCGATTGAACGGGGCGGGAGCCTGGGCGGCTTGATTCGGATAAAAATAGATAATATGCGGGATCAGTTTCTATCAAAAGGAAGCAATGCCGATGAAGCGACTGTTCCGTATGGATTTATCGCGGTTTCGCCGGGGGCCGGAGTAACAACATTATTTAAAGATTTAGGGGTTACGCGAATTATTACTGGTGGTCAAACGATGAATCCCAGTACCCAAGATTTCTTAAATGAAGTGGATAAACTTAATGCGGAAACAATCTTTATTTTTCCTAATAATAGTAATATTATCATGGCGGCTCAACAAGCCAGTGAAATATCCGATAAACAAGTGCATGTCATTTCGTCTAAAAACATTCCTCAATGCATTGCGGCAATGCTAGCATTTGCACCTGAAATAGAAGCGAACGAAAATGTCGCTGTGATGTCCGAAGCGATTAAACATGTGACTACCGGAGAAGTTACTTATGCCGTCAGAGATACTAAAATTAACGGCTTGAAAATAAAAAAATCCAATGTGATTGGTCTTTCAGCTGGGGAAATAAAATTTACCGGCAAAAATATCAAGCAAGTTACCGAAGATCTGCTAAATGATATGGTGAATGAAGACAGCGAGTTGATATCGATTTATTATGGCGAAGATGTTTCGGAAAAAGATGCGGCCCTTTTGGTTGAAGAACTTTCGGAAACATTTGAGGATTGTGATGTCGAACTGCATTATGGCGGACAACCGTTATATTATTATATTGTTTCGGTCGAATAATTATAATTAATTGATTGACAAAGGAATTGACATGAAATGGGATGATCTACTGGGACAGTTAAAAGGAGTGGGACCAAAACGGCGTGAAGCATTAGCAAAAGCCGGGATTAAAACAATCGGAAATCTTTTAACCTATTATCCCAGCAAATATGTTGATCGGAATAATTTAAAAAATTATGATGATTTTCCTTTTGAACAGGAAATTTCGATAAAAGCGACGGTTTTAAATATTGGCCGGGTACAACGTATGCGCGGAAATCTTTCAGTTTTGACAATGTCAGGACTATGGGATGAAAAAAAAATATCGGTGGTGTTTTTTAACCAGCCGTATTTGAAAAATGCGTTTATTGAAAACGGTGAGTATTATTTTTATGGGCGGATAAAAACATCAAATGGCAATCTGAAAATTATAAATCCCCAATTTGTCGCGGCCCAAAATCCCGGTAATTTCTTTGAGTTAACCCCAGTTTATCGCAATATTCAAGGGGTCACTAAAAGTGTTATCCCGAAACTATTAGAACAAATATTTAGTGGCGATTTGGAAATTCAAGATGATCTGCCAATAGAAATTCGCCAATCAGAAAAATTATTAGACCTGCTGGCAGCGTTAAAGGTTATTCATTTTCCTAAAAAAAATACCGATGTAAAACAGGGAATTGAGCGGCTGAAATTTAATGAAGCGCTCAAAATAAATATTGGCATTATCTCAAATGCGCGCGAAAAAAGATATTCGGAGGTCAAACTTGATCTGTTTACCGGAATCAAACCGTTAATTAACAAGTTACCTTATGAACTAACGCAAAGCCAAAAAAGGGTCATTGATGAGATGATTGCTGACTTAAAAAGCGGACAGGTCATGAATCGCTTAGTTCAGGGTGATGTTGGTTCCGGCAAAACGATTATTGCTATTATAGCTGCTTGTTTAATGGCTCAAAATGGCTACCAAACGGCGTATATGGCACCGACTGAGATTTTGGCGCAACAGCATGGCAGAAATTTTAAAGAGCTCTTAAAAAATATGGGGATCACCGTAGAAGTAATAACAGGAAGTCTTAAAGCAAAAGAAAAAGCAAGAATTCTCGAACAGGTTTCAAATGGTGAGGTGTCTGTTATTATTGGAACGCATGCATTAATCCAGAAGTCAGTTGATTATTATAATTTGGGTTTGGTGATTACTGACGAGCAGCATCGATTTGGGGTCAAACAACGGAGTCGGCTATCACAAAAAGGTGATCAGCCGCATACGATGGTAATGAGTGCCACACCGATACCAAGGACGTTGGCGCTAATATTATATGGTGATTTAGCGGTTTCATATATTGATGAATTACCCAAAGGACGAAAACCAATTAAAACGTATTGTTATGATGAGGCAACCCTGCATAAAATTCTGAATTTTATGCAGGATGAAATGGCAAAAGGACGTCAGAGTTTTGTCATTTGTCCCTTTATTGAAGCTTCCGAAGAGCTTGAAGAGGTTCGGGATACGGAAAGCGTTTATATGGAATTAAATAAAAAGATCGATCCGAGGTATACGCTTGCCTGTCTGCATGGTCGATTAAAAAATGAGGCGAAGGAAGCGGTGATTCGATCCTTTAACGCTGGGGAAATTGACTGTCTCGTGGCAACGAGTATTATTGAAGTTGGCATCGATGTTCCAAATGTTAGTACCATGGTTATTCTTAGCGCCGAGCGGTTTGGATTATCACAACTGCATCAACTACGTGGACGGGTCGGTCGGGGAAATCATCAATCCTTTTGTTTTTTGGTAACGAATTCTAAAAGTGCGGATACCTTAGCGCGGATGAAAGTGATTGTGAACAATACCAATGGCCGAAAAATTGCCGATGAAGATTTTAAACTCCGAGGTCCGGGGGACTATTTTGGTTATAAACAACATGGTTTACCGAAACTTGGTTTACTGAACCCGAGTGAAGAATTGGACATGATCAATCGGACCAAACAAATTGCTGAAACGATTTTTGAGTCAAAAAATAGTGAGATGATGACCTTTAGAAATAAAGTTTTGGAATCATTTTATCAAGAAATAGAAGAAATATCATTTAATTAGGAGCGATCATGCGAATTATTGCTGGTGAAAAACGGGGAAAAAAGTTGGTCAGTATTACAGGTGATAAAATCAGACCAACCACAGATAAAGTTAAAGGGGCGATTTTTAATAGCCTTCAGAATGAAATACGTGAGGCCAGAATATTTGTCGATCTATTTTCAGGAACTGGTGCGATGGGGTTAGAAGCTTTGAGCAGAGGGGTCGAAAAGGCCTATTTTTTCGATGTTTCGCAGGAGAGTATCGAAATTACCAAAAAAAACATCGCCTTACTTGGTTATCAAAATCAGGCGGAGGTATTTCATCAGGCAGCGTTGCGTGGGGTTGATATGCTTGAGCAAAATAAGATCAGGTGTGATATTATCTTTGTTGATTCTCCTTATCATCAGGTTGATGAAATTTATCAGTTGTTGGAAGTTGTATCGGAAAAAGAAATTCTTTCGGAAAACGGAAAATTAGTGATAGAAACAGAAAAATCTGTTATAATGCCATTAGTAAAAAATAAATTGACGTGTTACAAATCAAAACATTATGGTATCACGACGATAAGTTATTATTCTAGGGAGAATTATGAGCTTGAAAATTGCAGTTTACCCAGGGAGTTTTGATCCCATTACAAAAGGTCATCTTGATATAATTGAAAGAGCGACAAAAGTATTTGATAAGGTGATTGTTTGTGTGATGGTTAACAGCAGCAAAAATTATCTTTTTACCTGTAAGGAACGTGTGGAAATGATCAATGAGTGTCTTAGTGGAATGGAAAAGGTTGAAGTAGATTCCTATGACGGACTTCTTATCGATTATGTCAGAATGAGAAATAGCAATATTATTGTCAAGGGGCTTCGAGCTTTTTTGGATTTTGAATATGAGTTTCAAATGGCGTTAACAAATAAGCATCTTGATAATGAGATTGAAACGTTCTTTATGATTACGAGCAATAAGCATTCTTATATTAGCTCAACTTTAGTAAAAGAACTTGTTAAATATCAAGGGGATGTGTCAGATTTTATCCCTAAAAACGTTGAGAATGCTATCCATAAGAAGTATGAGGAAGGATGTATGAAATGAGGGTACTTGACTTATTAGCTGAGTTAGAAGAAGTCGTGGAGAAAGGAAACACGCTTCCTTTTTCATCCAAGGCGTTTGTAAATCCAGAAGAAGTGATTGAGATCATCGATGAAATACGAGATTCATTACCGGAAGAGTTGGCCGAGGCGAAAAAAATTGTTGCCGAACGGAAAAAGATAATCTTTTCAGCGCAGAGCGAAGCAGACCATATCAAAGCGGAAGCAGAAAAGCGGCTAAGAGAGTTAATTGACACACACGAAATTACTAAAACAGCGACAGCTAATGCTAACGAAATTATGAAAAATACCAATGCCAGTGCCAAGGCTTTAAAAATAGGAACTCAGAACTATGCAGATAAACTGCTTTATAGTTTTCAAATTCAATTAAAAGAATTGAATGACCAAATTGAACAAAATCGACGCGAACTAAAAAACATCAAATAATTCGGCAAAAAGGGTTGTGTGAAAAACACGGCCTTTTTTATGCTTATTCTTTAAAATAAAAGAGGTATAAAAATGATTACAGTTGGAAAAACACAAGTATTAACAATAGAACGGATTACCGCAATTGGAGCATATTTATCAGACGGCAGAAATGAAAAAGAGGTGGTTCTGTTGCCAGAAAAAGAAGTCCCCGAAAATTCACGTGTCGGAGACGAAATCGAAGTATTTGTCTATCGTGATTCAAAAGATCGACTAATCTTAACGATCAGACAACCAAAAATTGAATTGGGTTCGTTTGCGGTACTTAAAGTTGTGGATATTACCAAAGTTGGTGCATTTCTCGATTGGGGATTAGAGAAAGATTTGTTGTTGCCATACAATGAACAAACGGTAAAAGTTCAAAAAGGCCGCGATTACCTGATTAATCTTTATACGGATAAAAGTGATCGTTTGTGTGCTACCATGAAAATTTATCCATTATTAAAAGCCGATGCTCCTTATAAAATGGGTGAATGGGTAGAAGGATATGTTTATCAAATTAATCCTGAAATTGGTGCTTTTGTTGCGATTGATAATCTATATCACGGTTTGATTCTGACGAAAGATAGCAATTCAGATATTCATTGTGGGGAAAAGATTCATGCTCGGATCTCGGAAATACGAAATGATGGAAAATTAGTATTAAGTCCTAACAAAAAAGCATATAAAGAAATTCCTAAAGATGCGGTTGTGATTTTGACAAAATTAAATGAAAGTCAAGGGTTTTTACCGTATAATGATAAAACCGACGCTTTTATCATAAAAAAGGAATTTAATATGAGTAAAAGTTCATTTAAGCGGGCAGTGGGTAAATTGTTAAAAGAGAAGAAAATAAAAATCACAGAAAGAGGCATTGAAAAAAATGGAAAATAAAAAATCTCGGGTTGTTATCATGGGCTGCGAGTCTTATGATAATGAGTTGGTTTATGAAAAATTGAAAGCTGCTATTGACCTTCTTGGTGGTATTGATCAATTTGTTAGTTCGCAAGAGCGAATTTTGATTAAACCAAATTTATTGAGAGGAAAAAAACCTGAGGCGGCCGTAACGACTCATCCCGCTGTTTTTGAAGCAATGATTCGATTATTACAAGAGGGGCGTTATAATCGTTTATTTTATGGGGATTCACCAGGTTTTGGAGCACCGGCCAGTGCTGCTAAAGATAGTGGCTTGGCAGCAGTGGCGTCGAAGTATGAGATTCCCTTAAAAGAATTCAGTTGTGGTCAACAAATTGACTTTTTCTTGGGAATTAGAACAAAAAAATATGATATTGCTCAAGGTGTTCTAGAAAGCGATGCGATTATCAGTCTCGCAAAGATGAAAACACATGGTTTGACCCGCATTACTGGGGCGGTTAAAAACCAGTTTGGCTGTGTTTACGGGCTGAAGAAAGGAATGTCCCATGCGCATTATCCTGATGTCAGAAGTTTCTCAAAAATGCTGGTTGATTTGAACCGTTACCTCAGCCCTAAAACCAGGCTTTTTGTAATGGATGGAATTGTGGCAATGGAAGGCAATGGTCCGGCGTCGGGAAAACCAGTTCCAATGAAGGTATTATTGGTATCGGATGATCCAGTCGCCTTAGATGCTACTTTTGCCAGGATGATTAATTTGGACCCCAGTTTTATTCCCACCTTAACTTACGGAGAAGAAATGGAATTGGGATATTGGACCGCGGAAAACATTGAGCTCATGGGAGAACCGCTTGAAAAATTTTATAAACCTGATTTTGATGTCGTCCGACTGCCCGTTGGCGATGGTGAACCGTCAACACTTTCGGCATTAAAGATTGTTCAGGATCTGGTTATTCAAAGACCAGTAGTCGATAAAGAAAAATGTATTGGTTGCGGAGTTTGTCAAGAAAGCTGTCCGGTTGAGAAAAAGGCAATTCGGATCGTCGAACGAAAACGTCGAAAGTATCCGCTGTATTTTTACAATCGCTGTATTCGCTGCTATTGTTGTCAGGAAATGTGTCCAGTAGGAGCGATTTCAATAAAAACACCGTTATTGGGGAAATTAACAATTTATAAAGACAAAGAAAATTCATCAGCAAAATAAGTAAAAATAGGGCTCCTTTTCAAAAAAAAATATTGACAAAATAGGGCTGATTTAATAAGATAAGAGGAAATACTTAAAAAGGGAGTGATTCCACTGTTAGCATCAAAATTAATTTTAAAATGTCTTGAACGAGAAAATGTTGAGTTTGTGTTTGGGTATCCGGGAGGTGCTTTGTTACCGATATACGAAGCATTTAGATCATCTCCAATTAAACACATTTTAGTGCGAAACGAGCAGACAGCACCGCATTATGCGAGTGGATACGCGCGAGAATCTGGGCGGGTTGGCGTGTGTTTGGCGACTTCAGGACCGGGAGCGACTAATCTGGTAACTGGTATTGCAACCGCCTATCTCGATTCCATTCCAATTGTTGCCATTACTGGTCAAGTCGATCGGTCACTCATTGGAACCGACGCCTTCCAAGAGGCTGATATCACTGGAGCAACTGCTCCCTTTACGAAACATAGTTATTTAGTTAAGGATGCTGCCGATATCCCCAGAATATTTAGAGAAGCATTTCACATTGCGTCAACCGGTCGTCCAGGACCGGTACTGATTGATATTCCCAGAGATGTTCAATTAGAAAATGTTAAAACGGGATTAACTTATGATAAAGTAGACATTCTTGGTTACAAACCATGCCAAAATGGCCATAGCGGTCAGATCAAAAGAGCCATTAAAAAGATTAAGGAATCTAAAAAACCGGTGATCTATGCTGGTGGTGGTGTTATTTTGGGACATGGTGAGAAAGAATTGTTGGAATTTGCTGAAAAAAATAATATTCCGGTAATTACTTCATTAATGGGAATTGCATCTTTTTCACAAGATCATCCTTTATATTGTGGGATCGTTGGCAGTCATGGTTACAAATATTCGAATATAGTCATGAATTCCGCTGATTTAATTATTAATATTGGAGCACGCATGTCAAATCGGGCTACTTCTAATCTAACTAGTTTTGAAAGCGATACGGAATTTGTTCATATCGATATTGACCCGGCTGAAATTGGAAAAAATATGGAGACCAATATTCCGATCGTTGGCGATGTCAAAAGTGTTTTATCTGAATTTATTCAAAAAGATATGCTTCAAGATCGCAGTGATTGGCATTTGGCAATTCAAGAAATCAAAAAAGCTAACCCACTGGTTTATGATGCAGACCCACCATGTAGTCATTTGATTAATCCTAAGATTTTGTTTAAAGATTTATCAGCGATGACTGCTGATAATACCACAGTGGTCGGTGATGTGGGATTAAATCAATTTTGGTCAGCGCTTTATTATCGGATTATTAAGGAGCGTAAATATTTTACATCCGGTGGTTTAGGGACGATGGGTTATAGTATTCCAGCTGCTTGCGGAGCCTGTTTTGCAACTTTAGATAAACCCAAAGAGATATTTGTGGTTTGTGGTGACGGCAGTTTCCAGATGAGTATGGGTGAATTAGGTGTGATTGCTGAACACCAGTTAAATGTAAATATAATTTTAATTACGAATACAAAATTAGGTATGGTTCGACAGTTGCAATTTGACTTTTATGGAAAAGGTCATTATAGCGGAACGGATATCGATTTTGATATTGATTTTATGAAATTAGCTGAAGCCTATGGCATAAAAAGTTTCAAGGTAGATAAAAATGAAGAGTTTAATAAAATTCTGCCGGAAGCGCTTAAACATCAAGGGCCAACCTTGATTCAATGCCAGGTTCATCCAGATTTCATTAGAATTTAGGGAGAGTGACGATGGAGAAAAAAACCTGCTTATCATTATTGGTAGAAAACAATTTTGGCGTGCTTAGTCGGATATCGGGGCTTTTTGCAAGACGCGGTTATAATATTGACAGTCTAACTGTAGGGACAACTGAGAACGCTGAGCTCTCACGGATTACCATCACTGTAACGGGTGATGAACAAGTTTTGACCCAAATTAAAAAACAGTTAAATAAACTCATTGATGTGATTACCGTTATTGAACTAAAACCCGACGAGGCAATTATTAGAGAACTGGTGTTCATTAAGGTTAAAGCCGATGATACGACCCGATCTCAGATTGTTGAAATTGCCAATATGTTTCGGGCCAACATTGTTGATGTAGCGAGAGAGAGCTTGGTCATTGAAATTACCGGAACGCGTTATAAAATCGAAGGTTTCTTTGATATGGTCGAACCTTATGGTATTTTGGAATTTGTTCGTTCTGGAGATACCGGTTTGCAGCGGGGCGGGAAGGTTTTAACCCACTAAAAAAGTAAATTTGATCAGTTGAAAAGGACCGCTGGGAATTAATTTTCAGCGGTCTAAATATTTTTTTGCTATTTTACTTAAATTGGAAGCAAATGTACAATTTATTTTACTAAAAAAAGTGTATAATTATAACGATCAATAGAAAAATGAATCTGCAGAGTTGAAAGGAGTTTTATCATATGAGTCATGAAACACATGAACATGAACATGGATGTGGTTGCGGCTGTCAGGATGGGCAAAAACAATTTGAAGAATTAACCCCAGTTTTGGATAATTACGCCGACATCCCCGGGAGTTTAATAACTATTTTACAGAAAGCACAGGAATTATATGGTTTTTTATCGGTAGAATTGATGCGCTATATCGCTATCGAAACCCATAATAGCATTGCGAAAGTATATGGTGTTGCGACCTTTTATACGCAATTTCGCTTTGAACCGGTCGGGAAATATTTAATTATGCTTTGTCAGGGGACTGCATGTCATGTTAATGGTTCAAAAATGATCGAAGAAGCAGTGATGGACTATCTTGAAATCAAAGAAGGGGAAACAACAGCGGATGGACTATTCACCTTAAATAATGTCGCCTGTCTAGGCTGTTGTAGTTTATCACCGGTAATGATGATTAATGATGATACCTACGGTCAACTAACTAAAGATAAGGTGAAACATATTCTTGCTGAAATAAAAGAAACCGAAAAAACTATTTCTTAGGAGGAAAACAGATGAAAATTGTTATTGGAGAAGGAAGCTGTGGTATTGCGGCAGGCGCCAATAAAGTTCAGGTCGCCTTTGAAGAAATAGTAAAAGAAAAGGGACTGGATATTGCCATCGAAAAGACCGGCTGTATTGGGATGTGTTATCTTGAGCCGATTGTTGATGTGATTGACAATAAAGGCGAAAAAGTAACCTTTGTCAATGTCAGTGAAGCCGATGCTAAAAGTATTGTCAATGATTATATAATTAACCAAAATGAATTGCAGGAACTGCGAATATCCGAAGCTGATCTGGTCACAATCGGAAAACAGAAACGAATTGTCTTAAGAAACTCCGGTCTCATTGATCCAGAACGAATCGAAGATTATCTCGCAGTAGATGGCTATGTCGCGGCAAAAAAATGTCTTGTTGACTTGACTCCCGATGAGATTATCGAAACTATCAAAATTGCCGGTCTAAAGGGTCGTGGTGGGGCCGGATTTCCGACGTGGTTCAAATGGGATGCCGCAAAAAAATCAGCGGATAAAATAAAATACATGGTCTGTAATGCTGATGAGGGTGATCCAGGGGCATTTATGGATCGTTCAGTGCTTGAAAGCGACCCGCATGCCCTGATCGAAGGGATGATCATTGGGGCCAAAGCGATTGGAGCCAATGAAGGAATCGTTTATGTTCGGGCTGAATATCCGTTGGCGATTGTGCGGCTTCAGAAAGCGATTAATCAGGCGCGGGAATCGGGCTATCTGGGAACGAATATCTTTAATACCGGTTTTAACTTTGATTTGCGAATTAAAGCGGGAGCAGGGGCCTTTGTGTGTGGTGAAGAAACGGCACTAATTGCCTCGCTTGAGGGTGAACGGGGCATGCCGCGGTTAAAACCACCATTCCCAGCGCAAAAAGGTTACTGGAATAAACCAACCAATATTAATAACGTTGAAACATTTGCAAATGTTTCATGGATCTTTAGAAACGGTGGCGAAGCTTATGCGGCTATGGGAACGAAAGAAAGCAAAGGAACCAAAGTATTTGCCTTGACCGGGAAGGTGGCACACGGTGGTTTGGTGGAAATCCCCATGGGATTAACACTAAGAGACGTTATTTATGAGATTGGTGGCGGCATCAAAGAAAATAAGGCCTTTAAAGCAGTTCAAATGGGGGGGCCATCGGGAGGATGTATTCCGGCGGCACTGCTTGATACCCAAATTGACTATGCTGAAATTACCAAAACGGGAGCGATTATGGGCTCCGGCGGAATGGTAGTTATGGATGAAACCACATGTATGGTTGATATGGCCCGTTTTTTTCTTGATTTTACCTGCAAAGAATCCTGTGGCAAATGTACTTATTGTCGGGTGGGAACGACGCGAATGCTGGAAATCCTTAACCGGATTACGCAGGGTGAAGGTCAAGATGGCGATATTGAATTATTGGAAGAACTTTGTTATAAAATCAAGGAAGGTTCAATGTGTGGCTTAGGTCAAACGGCACCCAATCCGGTTTTAACAACGCTTAAATATTTTAGAAATGAATATGAAGATCATATTTATCATAAAAAATGTACGGCCAAAAGCTGTAAACCCTTGCTTACTTATTCCATCGATTCGGAAAAATGTGTTGGTTGCGGCGCTTGTAAAAAGAATTGCCCGGTAGCCGCCATTGAAGGTGAAAAGAAAAAAGTTCATGAAATTAATCAGGAACTGTGTATTAAATGCGGAAAATGTTTTTCGGTCTGCAAATTTGATTCCGTAATTGTAGATTAGAAGGGAGTGGGAAAGTGAAAAAATATAACATAAACATTGATGGAAAAGAAGTAACGGGATATCCAGGGCAAACAATTTTAGCAGTGGCCCGCGAAAATAAAATTGATATTCCAACACTTTGCTACGATGAACGGCTGGAAATTTATGGGTCCTGTGGCCTTTGTGTGGTAGAAGTTCAGGGGATTCCGAAAATTTTAAAAGCTTGTGCCACGGAAATTACGCCAAATATGATTGTCAATACTAGAACTCCCCGAGTGATTGAATCACGAAAAACCAATCTGGAATTGTTATTGTCAAAACATATTGGTGATTGTGTGGCTCCTTGTAAACGCGCCTGCCCGGGGACGACTGACTGTCAGGGCTATGTCGGACTGATTGCCAATGGTGAGTTTGAGGAAGCCCTGAAGCTGATTAAAGAACAATTACCGCTGCCCGGGGCGATTGGTCGGGTTTGCCCTCATCCCTGTGAAACCGCCTGTCGGCGCGGCGAAGTGGATGAACCGATTTCAATTGCCTGGCTCAAACGATTTGCCGCTGATTTCGATTTAACGCATGACATGTTTATGCCAAAGATCGCTAAAGCTACCGGGAAATCGGTGGGTATAATTGGCGGCGGTCCGGGCGGACTGACGGCAGCTTATTACTTGATTCAATCTGGCCATGCCGTCACAATATATGATGCGATGCCCAAAATGGGGGGGATGCTGCGTTATGGGATTCCTGAATATCGGTTACCTAAAGGTATTGTCGATGAAGAAGTTGGGCTGATTGAAGCGATGGGCGTGAGTTTTAAAAATAATCTTCGGATTGGCAAAGACATCAGTCTGGAAACGATTCGGAAAAGTCATGACGCTGTTTTTATTGCTTTAGGCGCTTGGACCAGCTCAGGGCTTAGATGCGAAGGAATTGATGCTAAAGGTGTCATTGGGGGAATTGAATTGCTACGGCAGGTTGCCAATAATGAACCAATTGTGTTGGGTGAAAAGGTGGCTATTGTTGGTGGCGGAAATACCGCGATGGATGCTTGCCGGAGCGCTTTACGATTGGGTGCGAAAGAAGTTTATAATATTTATCGGCGAACTAAAGCGGAAATGCCAGCCGAAGAAATTGAGATAATCGAAGCTGAAGAAGAAGGCGTTATTTTCAAAAATCTGGCAAATCCGATTGAGGTCATCAAAGGTGAAGATGGCGAGATCGTCAAGATCAGGCTCCAAAAAATGGCATTGGGAGAACCAGATGCCAGCGGTAGACGAAGCCCGATTCCGATTGACGGAGAAGAAGAGATTATTGATATTGATACGCTGGTTTTAGCGATTGGCCAAGGCATTGATGCCAGTGGTTTTGACGACCTGGAACTGACAAAATGGAAAACGGTATTAGCGGATGAAAAAACTTTCCGCACCAATTTAGAAGGTGTATTTGCGGGTGGTGATTGCATCAATAGCGGTGCTTCGATTGCGATAAAAGCTATCGGTGATGCAAAAAAAGCGGTTGCGTTTATAGAAGCTTATTTAAACGGTGAAACGATTGCTTATCACGAACCTTATTATGTGATCCGAGAATCAGTTGATCAGGATTATTTGGAAGGTATTAAGAAAAATAAACGCCCGGTGATGGTTCATTTAACGCCAGATGCCAGAAATGATAATTTTCAGGAAGTAGTCGAAGGTTATACACCATTACAGGCAGTTGAAGAAGGCAAGCGATGTCTTGAATGCGGTTGTCAGGATTTCTTTGAATGCAAGTTGGTGGCTTATGCCAATGAATATGAAGTCAAGCCTGAGCGCTTTAAGGGTAAAAATCCGGAAGCAAAAATACAAGATGATCATCCTTTTGTGATTCGCGATAATAGCAAATGTATTACGTGTGGATTGTGTGTTCGTGTTTGCGACGAAATTGTCGGAGCTTCAGCGCTTGGCCTGGTAGATCGTGGTTTTGAAACAATTGTAGAACCGGCACTACGACAACCGTTAGCGGAAACGGGCTGTGTTAGTTGCGGGGTTTGTATCAGTGTGTGCCCGACGGGCGCGTTAAGAGAAGGATTGGTTGGCGTTAAACAAGTACCGATGGACACCAAGAAAACAGAATCAACCTGCGGTTATTGTTCCGCCGGCTGTCAGATCATTATTGAATCAAAAGGCGACACCATCATTAAGGCGGTACCGCAAAAAAATTATGCCGAACTCAATCAGGGTGTTATGTGTGGACGTGGTCGTTTTGGGACGAATTTGGTGCAATGGGGTGATCGTTTAACAACACCACTAATTCGAAACAAACAAGGAATATTGGAAGAAGCCAGCTGGTATGATGCTTTTGTAATGATTGCTAAAAAATCTCAGAGTATCATTGCCCGTTATGGAAATGATGCTTTGAAAATGGGGATTTCACCTAAATATACAAATGAAGAAATATATATGATGACGGAACTGGCAAAAGTACTTCGGGTTGAGACGTTTAGCTTTTCCAATCGCGATTATGGCGAAAAAGCGGTTTTAACGGGAAGCTGTGCCGTTCATGATATGGAAGCAATTGTTACGGCCGATACGATTCTGGTCTTGGGAATGCTGGCAGTGAATAATCCGATCATTAAATATAAATTAAGTCAGGCCTCAAAAAATGGTGCTAACATTTTGGTCATTAATCATCTCGAAAATGGGTTTGATCAGATCGGTGATGAATTTATTACCGACTGTGATGATTTAGAATTCTTGGCTGAAATTACCAAATATGTGATTGAAAATGGGAAATTAAAGCAGGATTTAAAAAATCTGGACGGTCTCAAAGAATCACTCCAGCATTTGGATATTTGTGCAGAGGCAGAGGTTATCGGTGAAGGACTGGTGAAGGCCAAGAATCTAGTGGTGGTTATGGGTGATAAATACGTCACTGCAGAAGCTTCGGCATTGGTGGCTAATATCTTAGGGTTGTTGGATAAAACGGATGGTATTAGAAGTGGGATCTTTAGAGTTGCGGTCAAAAACAACAGCCAGGGATTAAAAGCCTTAGGTGTTGTTAACTCAGCCAGCGTTTTAAACTCAGCCAAAGCGATGCTTCTTTTTGGTGAAGACCCCAATGCTGATTTAACCCAATATGATTTTTTGATGGTACAGGATACTCATTTGACAGATGCTGCCGCTAAAGCAGATGTGGTGTTACCAGCATTGGCATTTCCAGAAGTGAACGGAACTTTTGTCAATACTGAAGGTCGATTATGTAAGGTTAAAAAAGCGGTTGATAATCCGTTGGGAATGAGCACTGTTAACATGGTTAAAGACATTGCAGGCATTTTGTCAACTGATTTAGGTTCGGCTTGTCCAGGCAAGATTTTAAAGACGGTCGGAGCAAGCAACACGGCGTTTGAAAATCTTAAAATTGGTGGAATGATCAAAACAAATGATAATTCATGTGAAGTGAAGTTAGTCCCTTATTCAGAAGGACGACTTTTTACTGAGATTCCTTATACCGATTACCTCATGAACGAAATTCAGGGTAATTTAAATAAGGTCATTAAACACTAAAAAATGAAAACAGTTTAAAGGTCATTATGACCTTTAAACTGTTTTTTTTTATGTGATATATTGTTGTAAAAATCATCAAAAAATGGGAATATTTTAGCATATTTTTTGATGAATGTCTATCATAATGATCAAAATAAATCGATAAAGTTGACAAGATCAAAATATTAGGCTATAATAATAAAAGGATACAATTAAATTGGTTTTAATGGTAGGCAAATTTATTCAAAAGAAGAGCTTTGTAATGGGAAAAAGTCTGAGATGTTAAAAATTTGATAAGGATAACTTATACACACTTGAAAAGTTCGTAAAAATTTAAAATACACGTTTAAATTATATTGTTCTATTTTTATATATTAAAGCAATAGCTAAATGGTGTTAGCGGCGATTAAATCATCGATTGGTTTTATCAATTACTACAACATAGAACTGTTGCTTTTTTTATTAGTTTAAATATGATTATGGCAAAAAAAATAAGCAGTGGAAAAGAAAGGAAATATTGATGATACGTTTCGAAAACGTCAAGAAAAAATTCGGTGATACAATTATTCTGAATAATATAAGTTTTAATATTGAACCAGGAGAATTTGTAGTGTTAATTGGTCCAAGTGGCTGTGGAAAAACAACAACTTTAAAGTCAATTAATCGGTTGATTACTCCAGAAGAGGGAAAAATATTTGTTAATGGACAAGATATTTCAAAAGTCAATCCAGTCAAACTCAGACGTAAGATTGGTTATGTCATTCAGCAAATTGGCCTTTTTCCGAACATGACGATTGAACAAAATATTGGACTTGTTCCAAAACGGCTGAAATACGAAAAAAGCGAAATTAAGAAAATTACCAAAGATTTGATGGATATGGTTGGTATGTCTTATGATGAATATGCTCATAAGTACCCGACCGAACTTTCGGGGGGACAACAGCAACGAATTGGGGTACTACGTGCCTTAGCCGCATCACCGCCAATTGTATTAATGGATGAACCATTTGGAGCGCTTGATCCAATGACCCGAGCAACGCTGCAAGAAGAAATTGTCAAGTTGCAGAAAAAACTGAAAAAAACCATTGTTTTTGTTACCCATGATATGAATGAAGCTTTAGACTTGGCTGATAAGATCATTTTTATGGAGCGTGGTGAAATAGTTCAAATGGCCTCACCTGATGAAATGCTGGCGAATCCGGCTAATGATTTAATTCGTGATTTTATGCGAAAATCATCAGCCACTTCAGATCCGTTGAACTTAACGGCAGCCGATTTTATGCGGACGAATGCGATTAGTGTTTATAAAAAGAGAAGTATCCGTGAGTGTACGGATTTAATGGCGCGGCAACATATTGATTCACTTTTAATAAAAAACGAAGATGACACATATGCCGGGATCATTAGTATTAAAGACATTAAAAAACATGGAAAATCGTCAGGTTCGATTGGTGAAATAACACCGTATGAAAATATTACTTCTGACATCACCGAAAATGCCAAAGACTCCTTTGATAAACTTTACAACTCTGGTGATAGCTATGTCGTTGTTTTAAATAATGATAAAACCATCGCTGGAATCATCTCCAAAACAAGCATGGCAACAGCCATGGCGGATACTTTGTGGGGGGATATGCAATGAGTTTCTTTGAAACATATGGCGATCGCTTGATTACTGCCATTCAAGTACATTTATTTTACGTATTGATCTCTGTTGCCATTGGATTTGTGGTTGCACTCATCCTGGGTATTCTTCTGTCTCGTATTCCTCGCTACGCCAAAGTCATCATGCCGATTCTTTCGATCTTTCAGACAATTCCAGGGATTGTTTTTATTGGGATACTCTTTTTATACTTAGGGATGATTCCCGCAACGGTTATCACTGCTTTGGCAGTTTATTCAATTTTCCCTGTTCTTAAAAATACCTATACCGGATTATTGGATGTCAAACCTGAATATATTGAAGCCGCCAAAGGGTGTGGAATGTCGCCGTTACAAACTCTGTTTGAAGTAGAGTTGCCATTAGCATCACCATCCATCATTACTGGTTTGCGGATGTCGACCATTTATACGGTTAGTTGGGCTGTTTTAGCAGCGATGATTGGCTTGGGTGGCCTGGGTGAATTTATTTATATCGGCATTGCCTCAAATAATGACCAATTAATATTAGCGGGTGCGATTCCTTCAGCTATTATGGCGATTATTTTGAGTTTGTTAATTGACGTAATTCGTCGAGTCGTTGTTCCTAAAGGGTTAAGGAGTGTGAAGTAATGGATTTTTCATTAGTATTTGAACATCTTTATCTGGTGTTGATGACGGTTTTGTTTTCCGTTATCGTAGGATTGCCATTGGGGATTTTAGCTTATCTAAAACCCGCGGTTCGAAAAATTATTTTGTGGGCAGTTGAAATATTACAAACAATTCCGGCATTAGCCCTGCTTGGGTTGATCATAATCGCTTTAGGTCCGGGAAAATTAACGGTTATTGCCGGACTGGTACTTTATTCACTGTTGCCGATTGTTCATAACACTTATATTGGTTTAGAAACGGTTGATAGTGGGATTAAAGAGGCAGGCAGAGGAATGGGATTAACGCAAGTTGATCGGCTCATTTCGGTTGAAGTACCACTTGCGTTTCCGATGATTTTTACCGGTATTCGCATTGCGACAGTTACCACAATCGGGGTTGCTGTTTTTGCAACTTCAGTAGGAGGAGGTGGTTTAGGCGCTGTTATTTACCAGGGAATTCGAACTCAGAACATGGAATTAATTCTCTTTGGTACCGCAGCATTAATGATTATGGCAATATTTTTTGATGTTTTAATGATTTGGATTAATAGTCATTTGGTTAAACAAACATCAAATTAAAAACTGTTATGAAATGAAAAGAGAATGTCGTTAGTGGGGTGCTGGAAAAACGAATAAAAAGCAGTGGTTTTTATTCGTTTTGTTATAACCCACATTGGTTTTAGCAGGCAATTGCGATACGACCGTGAGCTTTGTGAAAACCGAACACAAAGCTATGATTGGTTGCTGTTTCGCGTTTCGCAATGACCTGGTTGGTTTTAGGAGTGAAAGGAAAAATTATGAAAAAGTTAATGAGTTTTATTATTCTGGTAGCATTGGCACTTTCTGTTGCTGGTTGTAGCACGAACAAAGATGAGGCGTCAATTATTATTTATGATGGAACATTTTCGGAAATGAGAATTGTTCATCAAATGGTTAAAATGGTTGTTGAAGACCATACCGATGCGACCGTTGATATTCGTGATGAAATGGATGAAGTTAATACATTCAAAGAAATGGTCGCCGGGAATGTCGATATCCTAAACACTTACGATGGTACCTTATTAACAACCTTCTTAAAGTTAGATACGGCCGATATCCCGGAAGGAATGACGCTTTACGATTACGCAAATCAAGTTGCCTCAGAGGAAAAAGGGGTTCATATGCTTGATAAATTAGGCTATGAAAATACTTATGCGGTCGGTGTTTTACCGGCAACGGCGGAAAAATATAATTTAAAAACCATCAGTGATTTAGCTGCCGTTTCTGATCAACTTGTTTTTGGTGCTGAACATGGTTTTTACACGGAAGAAGGAAGTATGAAATATGGACCATTCACTAAATTTTATGGTCTGAATTTTAAAGAAAATAAACCTCTTGATCTGGCCTTAAAGTATACGGCGATTGAAAATGGGAATATTGATGTTACTATTGTTTATACAACGGATGGACTCAATAAACAAGCTGGTTTGGTCGTTTTAGAGGATGATCGAAGTTTTTTCCCGGAATATTACGATGCTTTGCTCGTCAGAAATGACTTGTTTGATCGTTTTAGTGACGTTGCACCGAACCTTGAAGAAGTATTAAATAGTTTGGGTGGCCAATTCACTGAAGAAACGATGACGGATCTGACCTATGAAGTTGATGTCAATGGCAGAACGCCAGAAGAGGTTGCCCATGAGTTTTTATTAAATAAGGGGCTTATCTCAAAATAATATAAAATTGAGAAGTGCTAATAATGTTAAATATTTAGACTAAATCAATAAAAATTAAAACAAGAGGATAAGAGTAATTCAATTTGGTTACGCTTATCCTTTTGTTGTATAAATTAATCGTAAAAATCAAACGAACGTTTTGCATAAGACTAGAATTTAATGATAATAGAATAAAAGGCACGATAAAGCTACAAAATGTTGATTACAATGATTGCCAAGAAGAATTAAATATATTCAATGTTCAAGCGGAGATACTTTTGGTATAATATGGTTATGTGTTTGATTAAGAAAAAAGAAAAAGAAAGTGAGTTCAAAATGAAAAGTGTCTTAATTGACGGGAATAGTCTATTTTATCGTACATTTTATGCCATTCGAGAAATGTTTAATTCAAAAGGGGTGCCAACAAATGCCATTTATGGTTTTGTCAATATATTAGTAAAAATACAAGAAGAGTATCGGCCAAACTATCTGGGGGTCGCTTTTGATTTAAAAGGACCAACGTTTAGACATTTAGCTTATGATGAGTACAAGGGCGGTCGTCAAAAAATGCCAGAACTTTTGGCGGAACAGTTTTTGTTATTAAAAGAACTCTTAAAAAAAATGGATATTGCCATAATTGAACGGGAAGGATTTGAAGCTGATGATATCATTGGGACGCTGGCAACAATTGGTTCGGAAAAAGGCATTCAAACAGAAATTATTACTGGCGATCGCGATGCTTTTCAATTAGTTGGGCCTAATATAAAAGTGCTTTATACAAAAAAAGGCATCTCTCAATTGGAAGAGGTGGATGAAGCGTGGATCAATACACAATACGGTCTTACGCCTAAAGACCTCATTGATTTAAAAGCTTTAATGGGGGATAAATCAGACAATATTCCCGGGATTGCCGGGATTGGTGAAAAAACGGCGATTAAACTTTTGAAGCAGTATGGAACCCTGGAAAAGATTTATGAAAACATTGAGGAACAAAAGGGGAAACAAAAAGAAAAAATTGTTGCCGGAAAAGATGACGCTTTTTTGAGTCGGATGTTGGGGACCATTAAACGGGACGTTCCCTGGGAAGGCAATTATGAAGAACTGACTTTTCATAATATCTTTAATCCCGAAAGCATTGAACTACTAAAAGAATTAGAATTTAATACTCTTTTATCAAAAATAGATGCTGCTGAAGTGGTGGAAACCATTGAAAAGTCAGTATCGTGTCATAAGATTAAAACAAGTTCAGAAATGGATCATTTATTTGCGATTCTTGGACAGACCAAAGAAATTGTTATTTATTATCATCAGGAAGAAACGAAAATTTATTTGGCGCTGGGAATAGAAAATGAGTTTTATTATTTAAACCCCGAAGCTGTTGATGGGTTAAAATTTTTCGAACGACTAAGGAATCTACCGACGATTGGAACATTGTCTATTGCTAGTCAGGATCTCAAAAACCTGATTCATATTTTTCATAAAAATGAGATTCAGGTAATCAATGAAGGCTTTGATACCTATATTGCGACTTATCTTTTGAGCCCAGGCGATCAACGTTATGATTTAAAAACGGCAGCATATAAATATTTGGATCGTAATATTTTGGATGATGAAGAGATGTTTGGAAAAGGCAAAAAAATGGTTGCAGCTGAAAGTCTGGATGAACAGCTTTTAGCCGATTATTTTGTTAAGAATTGTGAAACAATCCGCGATTTAAAAGCAGTTTTGGAAGAAGAGCTCAACAAGACCGAAATGATGACCTTGTTTAAAACCATTGAAATGCCATTATTAGAAGTGATGGCAGCGATGGAGGAGTTAGGGTTTAAAATTGATTTGAGTCAATTGGAAATCCTTTCAATGGAATTTGAAAAAAAACTAACAGATTTAACCCGCGAAATATATGAATTGGCTGAGACGGATGAATTTAATATCAATTCACCCAAACAATTGGGTGAGATTCTTTTCGAACAACTGAAATTGCCAGTGGTGAAAAAGACTAAAACAGGATATTCTACTAATATTGATGTGTTAGAGCAGTTGATTCATTTTCATCCGATTATTGAAAAAATTATTGATTACCGCATGTTATCAAAGTTGGATTCGACTTATGGCCGGGGTCTGATCGCATTTGTTGAACCTGAAACCCATAAGATTTATTCAACCTTTAATCAAACGGTGGCAGCAACCGGACGACTTAGCAGTTCAAACCCGAATTTACAAAATATACCGGTAAAAACAGAGATTGGTCGAGAAATCCGCCGGGTTTTTGTACCATCAACGCCAGATCGTATTTTGGTAAGTGCTGATTATTCACAAATTGAGCTCCGGGTTTTAGCGCATCTTTCAGGGGATGAAAATTTGATTGATGCTTTTAAAAAGGAACAGGATATTCACACCAGAACCGCTTCAGAAATTTTTGGGGTAGCACTTGATGCGGTCACTCGAATCCAAAGAGGGCAGGCAAAAGCGATTAATTTTGGGTTGATTTATGGAAAACAGGCCTTTAGCTTGGGAAAAGATTTAGGAATCTCCAGAAATGAAGCACAGGACTATATTAACCTTTATTTTGCACGTTATCCAAAGGTTCAGGTATATATGGAAAATGTCAAACGGCAAGCAAAAGAAGAGGGTTATGTCACGACGATTTGGGGGAGACGACGATATATCCCGGAAATGAATTCCCGTAATGGCATGCTTGTTCAGGCTGGTGAGCGAATGGCCTTAAATACGCCGATCCAAGGGAGTGCTGCGGATATTATTAAGTTAGCGATGATTAAGGTATACAACCGGCTTAAAGATGAAAATCTGAAAGCTGAATTAATTCTTCAAGTCCATGATGAACTAATTATCGATACGCCCAAAAATGAACAAACGCAGGTGGAGCGCCTGATTAAAGAAGAAATGGAAGGGGCCGCAAGCTTGAGTGTGCCGATGACGGTTGACGTTAATAGCGGAACATCCTGGTTTGATTTAAAATAATGGAGAAAAACGATGAAAGTAATTGGCATAACCGGTGGAATTGCCTCGGGAAAATCAGCAGTAACGGATATTTTAAGAAAGCATTTTGATTGCATCGTCATTGATGCGGATCAATTGGCAAGACAAGCGGTTGAGATTGGTACGCCGGGCCTTAAAAAAATTGTTGAAACTTTTGGTGCACGTATTTTAACCGAAACAGCGGAATTGAATCGCGGCAAGTTAGGTGAAATCATTGCTAATGATGAACAAGCTAGAAAAAAACTAAATGCCATTGTGCACCCTGAAATTAAAAAATTGTACAATCAACAAATTGCATTTTATGAAAAAAAAGGTTTGACAACAGTTTATTATGATTGTCCGCTGCTTTTTGAAACAAATCTTGATGATCATTTAGACGAGACGATTCTCGTGGTAGCAGACCAAGAAACACGGGTCAAAAGAATTATTGAGAGAGATCAACTCAATCGAGAACAGGCTCTTAAGCGAATCAATATGCAAATGTCCGATGCAGAAAAGATCGCACGTGCCGATATTATCATTGAAAACAATGGGAGTCTTGAGGATCTTTTGATAGCCGTTAACGGATATTTTAGCAATAAAAATAATTAACGAATTAAGTTTCGTTAAGTTGACAATCGGGATAATAAAAGACAAAAATAAAAAAAACAGTTGATATTTATTTCTCATTCCTTTATAATAAGAAAACAGGGTAAAAAACTGTTGCTTATGCGAGGATGGTGGAACGGCAGACACGCAGGTTTGAGGGATCTGTTGCAGCAATGCAGTGAGGGTTCAAATCCCTTTTCTCGCACCAATATTAAGGATGGAAGTCGATTGCTTAGGTAGTCGGCTTTTTTTATTGCGTGTATCACTTATAAAATTAAGTTAGAATCCTGTCTAATTTGCTAAAATAATGATGTAAAAATTAAAATGAGGTGACCGAAATGAAAAAGAAAAAGATATTGAGTTTAGTGACGATATTTTTGTTAGTAGCCATGACTAACCCGGTTTTAGCCGATTCTAAAAGTGCTTGTGTTGCTATCGGAGCGGATAATACCGAAAGTCAATTAAAGACTGTTTACAGCTATTTTAATATCAAAAGAGGCGCTGTCGAGGAAATCAAAGTCACGAATGAAGATGAGCGTGAATATCTGGAAGATGTGGTTTCTTTAGATAAAATTGGAACGCTTGCGCTTTCCAGTGTTTATGTGCAGGAAAAATCATCTGGTGGGATTGATCTGGAAACCCATAATATTGATTGGGTAACCGATGCAATGTACAAATCGGCATTGGGGACGGCCGGGATTAAAAATGCTAAGGTGATCGTGGCCGCTTATACGCCAGTGTCAGGAACCGGGGCACTAACGGGTATTTATAAAGCGTATGAAGCGGCGACCGATACAAGTTTAGATGAAGCCGCTAAATCAACCGCGGTCGAAGAGGTTGCCGTTGTTGGCGAACTTCAAGATGAGATTGGTGACGATGCCGTGAATATTATTAACAGCTTAAAAGGAGAAATTGCCCAGACCAAGAATATGGATGATGATGAAATCCGCCAGCTAATTCTTAAAACCGCCGACAAGTATGATACCAATTTGGATGATCAACAAGTAGAAGAGATTCTCACGCTGGTTAATAAATTTAACACCTTAAATATGGATCCTGATACATTTATCAAGTTGCTTGAGGCGGGTCAGGAAACGCAAGGTTTTTTTCAGCAAGTGGCAGATTTTTTCCAACAAATTGGTAATTTCTTTAATAATCAGAATTAAGTCATTTGAAAAACTGAAAAGTTAATATCAAGCGGTTATAAACGCCATTATTTCGAAATGACTATAATGGCGTTTGTTTTTGTTTAGTTGCGTTGCGTAAAACGGTTTTAAATTGCTATTGACAAAAATTTATTAAATCGATATCATCATATTATTACTTACCATTTCGTGAATAAATAGGATGATCCATTAAGGAGTTAACATGATTAAAAATCAGTGGTATGGGATATTAAACAGCAATGAAATAAAAAAAAATAAATTAACCGGAGTGACCCGAATGGGAGAAAAACTTGTTTTATGGAGAGATGAAGCAGGTGCAGTTAAGTGTGTTTTTGATCAGTGTTGTCATCGTGGTGCTTCATTAAGTGCCGGAACTTTAGACCATAATACGATTAAATGTCCTTTTCATGGTTTTTCTTATGATGGAACGGGTCGCGTTGTGCAGATACCGGCTAATGGAAAAAAAACACCCGTTCCAGAACATTTTAAAGTGAATGCTTATGTCGTGAAAGAAAAATATGGATTTATCTGGTTATGGTATGGCGCCTTTCAGGAAGTGCTGCCCGAAATTCCGTTTTTTGAATATCTGCGGACAGGATTCTCATACGGGAGTTTTTCGGAAGTCTGGCCGGTACACTATACCAGAGCTATCGAAAATCAGCTGGATGTTGTCCATCTACCTTTTGTTCATGCTAATTCCATTGGTCGGGGAAATAAAACGTTGGTCAATGGACCAGTGGTCGAATGGGTAGACAATCGCATGACTTTTTATGTCAACAATCAAGTCGATAATGGTGACTTAAAGCCTTTAAAACCATTGGAGATTGAAAACTATCAGGATTTATTCAGTTTGGAGTTTCAAATGCCGAATATGTGGCAAAATAAAATTAGTCCGGATGTCAGAATAGTGGCGATATTTGCGCCAATCGATGAAGATCACACTAAAATTTATTTACGCTTCTATCAGCGATTTATGCGTTTGCCGATCTTAAAACAAATAGTTAATCATTTTAGTAATGTGACGAATCGTTTTATTTTGCATCAGGACCGCCATGTGGTATTGACCCAAATTCCGAAAAAAACCGAACTGGAAATGAATGAAAATCTCATTCAGGGTGATGCGCCGATTATTGAATACCGCAAAAGAAGAGCGTTACTTAAAGGTAAATAGCGAAAAAAAGAATCCTTGAAACTATAGGATTCTTTTTGGGTGTTTTAAGCGATAATTTTATTTGCCAAGAGTAATTATTTGCCTTCCCAGAAGGTTTCTGCCTCTTCTTCCATTTTTTCCAGACGCGTATAGTAGTCGGGAAATTCATTGAGATGCGCTAAGGCGATTTTACCGGTTACAAATCCATCATCTCCGGTTACATTTGTATGTGAATCACAGGTTCCATGTTCCAATTCAACATCCAGACCCATTCGGAATTGTTCGATGTCAAATTTCTTCCAGCTAATACCAAGCATTCTTCCAATTTCTTTTGCTTGTTCAGATGTAAATACTTTTTTTTGCGACATATGATCACCTCTTCTTAAAATTTTAAAGATAACAATTTTTGATGGCGTAATATTGTTGCTATTATTATATGTAGCTTTTTAAAATTTGTCAATGATTCGAAGAAGTTGTGAGGAACTGTTTTGAACTTGCTTTTAAGGGTAAATTATTAGTATAAAAACCAATAAAACGGAGGTTAAAATGAGTTTTCAAAAAGTTGCACAAAAACAAGATTTCGAAAAAAATGATAAGAAACTTGTTGTTGTAAATGATCAAGAAGTTTTGATTACGAAAGTTGAAAATGATTATTATGCTATTGCAAATAAGTGTCCCCATATGGGGGGATCGTTATTTAAAGGTGATTTAGAAAACGGGGTTATTACTTGTCCTAGGCATGGTGCGAAATTTGATGTAAAAACAGGCAAGGCATTAGGAAAACCGAAGATCTTGTTTTTAGAGTTTAAGGTCGGAGATGAGCAAAGTTATCCGATTAAATTAGAAGAAAATGATATTCTGGTTGATATTGAGGTTTAATAACCGATTTCCATATCAAGGAAAATGAAAGTGCCATCACAAATATTTGTGATGGCACTTTCATCGGTAGAGCCCATTTTTTTTAGTTTATCGAAAGTAAAAGTGACCGAAAAGAGCATTTGAAGTTAGAAATCGTATGATTCGATAATTAATTTGTTAAACTTTTTTTTGAATGAATCATCTAATGTGTTACATAAGATTTTAGATTGTTTCGATAGTTTCTAACAGCGGTAGTGCGGCAGCAAGGTTTTCACTTACTTGATTTTCAATTAATTTTTCAAGAACAATCTGGGGGTCCATTTCCAGAATGGTTCGGTCAGAACCGTCGGTTAAGCAAATAATGCCGGTTATTGCAGATGAAATTTCGACGGGTTGAATATCTGCTAAATTAATTTCAAGAACACTACCTAATTTTTCAACTTGAATTGCGATCATTTCGTCATCAGTTAGTTGAAGCATCAGGAGATGCAAAGGATTAAGGCTGGGGATATCTTTGTCAAAGAGCGCAAGGGCATCAACTACAGCATAATACTGATCATTGAATTCAACAGCACCTTTAATAACCGCGTTTGTGCCGGGCATTGAAATTGTTTTACTGGCTTCCAGTGCTTCAACAACGTAAGTTTGTTCGATGCCGTAAACTTGTCCATTGATGACAAAAGTGGCCAGCTTTTTTAGATCGCTTGCTGCGGAAAAAGAAAAATCAGATTGTTCTATTTCCTTATCAGTGTTTTCGGTTACGGTGATTTCAGAATAATCCGCCATTTTTTCTAAAACAAAGGCAATTACGTCGTTGTGATAGCCATCCGATTTTTTGTACTCACGATAACTGGTTGAGCAAGCACAACCAACTGAATAATAACTATTTTCATAAACCAGAATTTCAGACCGGGTTTCACCGTTGGGGACGGTAAAAAGCTGATCGGGGAGATTGAGGATACTCCCAACTTGGTAGGCATCATTGGTTGAAGAAATAATTTGTTTTTGGCGGTCGGTAAAGACAGCAAAGGTGTCATTATCAGGATTCAACGATTCTTGCAGGATGTGTTTAAATTGACATTCGCTATCAAAAACAGTACCAATACCGCCAACGATACGGTTTGGATTATTAAAATCAGTAATAGTGGCACCATAAATATAAGTATAGCGATTATCATATAAATCGGTTTGTTCAAATGGTGAAACAAAATATTTTTCAGGGTTTGTGTTTGATAATATTTCACTAATATAGGGATTGACTAATTGTTTGCCGAGAGCTTCTGATTGATTGGGATTAGAGACAGCAATAATGGTTCCATCTTTATCAAAAATAAACAAATTATTATAAACAGTGTAAAGGTTATTGATATAAATCAAAATATCGGTTAAGGTTTTTTGATGATCAGAACTAATTTTTTCTTGGGAAAGGATTCCTCTGATAGTTGAATCTAATGCCCACCAACGACAGTCATTAGCCCGTTCATATAAGTTTCGATCCATAATATCAGCACAAAGCGATGCCAGAAAACTGGTGTCAACAAGGCTGGTCGAAACGACTGTTGAAAATAGATTGGCAACTGAGCTTTGAAATAAACTGCTGGTATTTGATCCGATGCGGCCAATTGCTCTTAAAATTGGTTTAAGGCGAGAATATTCTTCGTCAATATGATCATCTTTGGAAATAATCTGACCGTTGTAGACGATCCGTTTAAGGGATCCATTAATGGTTTGGGTCTTTTGAATGATGGCATTCAGTTCGGTAGAAAAAGAATCCGCTTGATGCATTAAACCCAAAGTAACCGAAGAATCGATAGTTTTTAGATTTTGATTATCATGAAAGGCGAGATTGAGAGGGAGCATGATATGACCTTTCCAACCGAGTCCAAAATAATTCTGGTATCCCAAGGTAGGGATCGTTTTTGCAATATAAGCAGAACCACGATAATAAACAATACCGTTGACGTCAGATTCGACCGGTTCGATTACTGTATCGACAGGAACATGATTTATATCGCTGCTGGCAATAACGGTATTGGTATCATCAATAATAGTAATCACCGAACCATCATAATCATTGGTTAACTTTTCAAAGATTTGCGTCATTTCATTTTCAAATCGAAAACATAAACAAATCAAACCAATCGTTTGTGAAGTGTCCTTACGACAGATTCGACTTGAAAAGATATGAGAATTTCTATTGCCATATTGGAGTTTTGAGTTTTTAAAATACTCTACAAAAGGTACATTACCTTCCATTGTTTTGATGAGGTTAGGTCCCGCAATTCGTTTTCCTAATATTTCGTTTTGTTCATCCAGATTGGCCAGAACACGATAATTACTATCAAGAACAATAATATCTTCATAAACAGAATATTTCGCCACATAATCACGCATGCGATTTAAAATTAAAGTGCGATCACTGTCGGTACGCTCGGGATTATCGACAAAAAGACGAATATCGTTATCCGTTGCCAGAAACCCGATATCGGCAGTTCGTTCGAATAAGTTACGAATTAGGATATCGATGGCGACTTGCGTTTTTGAAGTGATTTTTTGTTCCATTTTTTTAAGTTTCTCTGAGACCAGAGTATCGACTAATTCTTGTTGTAAATCAATAAAACCGGATTGAATTTTAGTCATATTTGGGAGCACGCTTTTAGATTGAATGGGACAATTTATTTCAGACAATAGTTTGATATTATCCCACTGATTATTTAATGACGAAATATGGTCATTGCATTCCTGAACATCAGGCATGTGACTTAAAAAATATTTTTGTTTGCGTATTATCATGATCTATTCTCCTATTTAATAAAAAAGATGCTCAGTGGTAAAATGATCCCAAATCAAGCATCTTAATTATGATTATAATTATTAATAAATGTATCATTATTTTGGTTTATTTGCAAGAATTATGGCAGATAATAATTTGCTGAAAAAAATTAAACATAGTAGAATAGTAGCGGTTAGTAATTGAACAGCTAATCAAACATCAAGTGTTCTAAAAAATCGAGGTCTTCTTGATTGGGTAAATTTTTGCTGGATAGCCGTCCGTCAAAGACCATGATATATTTATTCTCCGGATCGAATTTTGGCCAGATGATTTGGCCTTTGTAGGATTTTTTAAAGTTTGGATTGCCGGATTTGATAAAGTTTACCCATGATTGTTGCATGATCCAAGATAAATTGCTGATTTTAGTGGTTCGTCGTTGCCCAATGCCATTGCCAAATACGAAGGGCAGCTCCATCCCATGGGCGGTGTTTAAGCCAACTATTTTTAGAATCGCGGGATCATAATCAAAATTATAAAAATAGACATCAAGACCCAAACCGGCATATACAGCAGCCATCATCACCATGCCAATTAAAAAAGCCGAATAGGTATAAATTTCTTGAGCTCTTGCCAGGGGGGGATGATTGTCGTCAACAAAAAAATAATCCAATACCTGGGGAGCATTTTCAGGACCGAAAATATGAAAGCATAACATTTGAAAGATCCCAAGGTTAGTATGTCCTTTAATAAATAATGAAGATTCGTTGGTGTTATAACCAATTAAAATGTTCACTTTATTAATTTTGCCATTTTTAAGGGCGGCGACCGGATCTTTCGGGAGAACAATACCATCATAGACGGGCCAAAAGCCGAAGGCATTTGGCACGGTAGACTGGTTTGACTTAACCATTGATAATGCCGCAAAAATATCGCCAGGCAGTTTCCTCAAATCAGGAAGTCCATCTTTTGAATCATCAATGCCGTATAAGTCACAAAAGAGTTTTCCATTATCAAGTGTTTTTTTCATATCGCCGCGGTTGAGCACGGAAAATGCCGAGATTGAAAAAATAGATCCGCTTTCAACGATGGCTTGATGGAAAAGCCCGTTGGCTAACGGCGAAAGCATCAGCGCCGTAACACTGTAGGCACCAGCCGATTGGCCACCAATGGTAACTTGATTTGGATCACCACCAAAAGTTGCGATGTTTTTTTGAATCCAACGAAGCGCTTGAATTTGATCAAGCAGTCCGTAATTGCCGGTCATACCGGCTTCTTCTAAAAGCCCGCGGGTGGCCAAAAAACCTAAAGCGCCAAGCCGATAATTTATGGTTACCACGATTACGCCTTCTTGAGCCATCCGCCCGCCGTCATAGAGAATCTCCGATCCTGAACCGGAAGAGAAAGCGCCACCATGAATAAAGACGTAAACGGGATAGCGTTCGGTAGATGCGGTCGCTGGCGTCCAGATATTCAGAAACAGGCAGTCTTCACTTTTACCATCCATTTGATAAGTATTTGGCGAATCAACTGTAATTCCGCCCATTTGCAGTGATGAAGGGCCATACTTTGAACAATCCCGCACGTCTTTCCAGGGCGGCATTGGATCGGGTGCTTTGAAACGCCTTTCTCCGATCGGTGGCATGGCATAAGGAATACCTTTATAACTGAATACGCCTTTTTTAAATTGGCCTTGGACAGGACCACAGGGCGGATTGAGGATCGGGTGCTTTGAGGATTCGTTTTTTTGGGTATTAAAAAATAGCATGCGATGCTCCTTTATGTTAGTAAACTATTTTATTTGGAATATTGAATAGGACTGCGCAGGTAATCTTGATGGTAACAATATTTGTTTTCATAAAATTGATTATGCAGGTCTGTTGCTCGACAATCATAGTATAGCATTTTTTCTTGCATCGAAGAAAGCTTAAATCGGCTATTTTTCAAGTTGGTGATAATCGGCAGTTCCGTGTTAGCTTTGATTTGTTTGAGTATCATTCGACCTTTTTCAGTGAAACCTAATACCCGCAGGTAAGGAAGAAACGATTCCGCCTGAAAACTGCTAAGCGTTTCTTTATCTAATTCTAAAAGCCGATTAGCCAGAATCCGGCGGACTCGCGATTGTGGGATTCGTTTAGAAATAATGGCATTGATGCAATCGTCTAGAGTGGGGGCGGTTTTAAACGCATCTCTGATTTTATGTTCAAGCCCTTCACTGACATAGGGTGTGTTTTTTAGATGACCAACATCCCGCGATAGAATTTGCAGGCGAAGGGCATTGAGAAAATTTTTATCACCCTCGGGATTATAGTTATTTTTAAAGGGCAGATATAAATCATTTATTGCGTAGGGAAGTTTATTTTCTAAAGATTTTAGGCTTGTCGTTTCTGACTTAGGATCAATACGCGCTGCTTTTAAAATATTACGGATGCCGCTGGCGCTAAGAAATTCGGCGGGTATTAAGCTATGATAATCCGCACCTCGCCGTTTGACCGTCATTGGTCTGATTTTACTGTGACTTTTATCCAAGGCTTTGAGGTATTCAAGCGCCAAGATGTTATTCGGTGTTTTTAACAGATCGCTTGCTTCACTACCCAGAAATGAGCGGATTGCTAATTCTCTTGCTTTGGCAAAAGAAACGCCGGTAGTGAGTGCTTCTTTAAGGTTGGTTTTGAATTCATCAGGTTCGGAAACTAAAGTTTGGGCCAGATTAGCCAGCGGTTTTAGATGCCCAAATTCAGAACCAAAAGACACGACATCAACAACACCAGTGGCGTTAAAAATTTTAATGCCGCCTTGCGCAAAAGCTTCGGCACTTTGGCAGGCGTATCCAAAGGGCAGTTCACAGACCAGGTCAACACCGGAAGTTAAGGCCAAATGTGTGCGCTCCCATTTATTTAATAAGGCAAAGTCACCGCGCTGGGTGATGCTGCCACTCATCAAAACCATGACGCCGTCACAATGACTTTCTTTTTTTGAATGGTTTATTTGCCAATAATGACCACTGTGAAATGGATTATATTCAACGATGATACCAAGAATTTTCATGAGAACCTTTCATTTGTGAAAAAAATAGCAATTTTTTTATTTATTATCAATACATGACAAAAAAATAATGGTATTATGGATATATAACTGTTATTATATAGAACGTATGAAATGTATTCAATAAAAAACTAAAGGAGAGTATTTATTAATGAATGTACTTGTTATTAATTGTGGTAGTTCTTCACTAAAATATCAACTGCTTGATATGACCAATGAAGAAGTTTTAGCAAAAGGTTTAGTCGAAAGAATTGGTATTGAAGGATCGATTTTGGTTCATGAAGCTCCGGGTCAAGACAAAGTGAAATTGGAACAACCAATGAAAACGCATAAAGAAGCATTAAACCTTGTCATGGCTGCTTTGGTAGATCCGAATCATGGGGTCGTCAAGACGTTAGAAGAAATTTCAGCAGTTGGTCATCGAGCTGTTCATGGGGCTGAAACTTTTTCTGATTCAGTGGTTATTGATGATGCTGTTATTAAAAGTCTGGAAGAATGTTCAGAATTAGCACCACTTCACAATCCGGCAAACCTGATTGGTATTAACGCTTGCCGGGAATTATTGCCAAATGCACCAATGGTCGCAGTGTTTGATACTGCTTTCCATCAGACATTACCAGGCGAAGCTTTTATGTATCCACTACCTTATGAACTATATGAAAAATTTAAAATTAGAAAATATGGTTTCCATGGAACATCGCATAAATTTGTTGGTTTAGCGGCAGCTGAATTAATGGGTAAAAAAATTGAAGATTTGAAACTAATTTCTTGTCATTTAGGGAATGGAGCCAGTCTTTGCGCGATTAAAAATGGAAAATCAGTTGATACTTCAATGGGATTAACACCACTGGCCGGATTAGAAATGGGAACCCGTTGTGGCGATATTGATCCAGCGATTATTCCTTTCTTAGTGAATAAAGGTTATTCAGTTGAAGAAGTGGATACCATTATGAATAAAAAATCGGGTGTTTTAGGTGTTTCTGGGATCAGCTCTGACTTCCGTGATATCGAAAGTGCTGCCGATAAAGGCGATAAACGCGCGCAATTAGCATTGGATATTTTCCATTATCGGGTCAGAATAACGATTGGTGCATATGTTGCTGCAATGGACGGGGTTGATGGTATTATCTTCACTGCTGGTTTAGGCGAAAACTCAACCACATCCCGTGCAGCAATTTGCGGTGGATTAAAATATTTTGGGATTGTTTTAAATCCGGTTGAAAACAGTAAGCGAGGACAAGCAACAATTATTTCTGAAAAAGAATCTAAAGTAACGGTTATGGTTATTCCAACGAATGAGGAATTGATGATTGCCCGAGACACCCTTGCTTTAGTAAAATAATGTAAAGTATTTCACTTGACAAAACGGGCAATCGTCTATATAATGATGATTGCCCGTTTGGAGTGATAAAATGAATTTTGAAATCAATAAGCTATTACAGGAAAAAATAATCCCTTTTGAATTTGGTGTAAAAAATACGGATTTAAATGACATCGAGGGAGAACTGAACAAAAATGGTGCATTGGTTCGTGGAACGATTGAGAAATTGGCTAAAGGCACATTTCTTGTGAATTTTACCGTCGAGATGACCATGATCTATCCCTGTGCGCGTTGCCTAGAACCAACCCCAATCGATTGTCGTTATGACTATTCAGACACGGTAACGGTTGAAGATGATGTGACAATTCTAGATCTATTGCCCGTCGTTGAAGAATGCATTTATATTAATGAGCCTTTCCGTGTATTGTGCAGTGATGATTGTGCGGGTTTGTGTCCAAAATGTGGCAATAATTTAAATCACGAACAATGTGAATGTGACAAATTTGGTGATTATGATCCTCGATTTGAAGCATTGAAAGATTTATTGTAAGTGAAATGACTTTATTATTAGGAGGTGTAAGTGATGGCTGTACCAAAGAGAAAAACTTCAAAGTCAAGAAGAGACAAAAGAAGAACGCATTACAAATTAAATATTCCAGGAATGAGTACTTGTCCCAAATGTGGTGAAATAAAAATACCGCATCGTGTTTGCAAGTCTTGTGGCACATACAAAGATACTAGCGTAATCAGCTTTAACGAATAAACAGAGTTTAGACTCTGTTTTTTCTCTATCTGGGATTATTTTTTTATCAATAGTATTTACTGTGTAGATTTTTTCTGGGATAATAGACAGATATAAAGGAGGCGTAATTTTGAATATTTTTTTAGATGCCATGGGTGGCGATCATGCTCCTTACGAAATCGTAAAGGGAGCAATTGATGCAGTTAAAGAATATGATGTATCATTAACGCTTGTGGGTCAAAAGTCGGCAATTGAAGCTGAACTTTCAAAATACGAGTACCCTATAGATAAAATTGAAATTCTGCATGCGGAAACGGTTATTGAAAACACTGAAGAACCAGCAATGGCAATTCGACGAAAACCGGATTCTTCATTGGTTGTTGCTTTGGATGAAATGAAAAAAAGAGAAAATGCGGTGTTGATATCGGCGGGAAGTACCGGTGCGCTTTTATCGGGTGGGTTATTAAAACTGGGCCGAATTAAAGGCATAAAACGCCCGGCTTTGGCAGCGACGCTGCCTAAAAGCGACGGTGTTTTTGTCCTGATTGACACCGGTGCTAATGCTGATTGTAAGCCAGAGTATCTGGAACAATTTGCCCAACTGGGGAAGATTTATTCAGAAAATGTTTTAGGTAAAAAAAATCCGGGAATCGGTTTAATCAATATTGGTGCTGAAGCAAAAAAAGGAAACAGCCTTGTTAAAGCTTCCTATGAGCTTTTGGAAGCTGGAGAATTTAATTTTTTGGGCAATGTCGAAGCGCGCGATATTCCAGAAACTAAAGCAGACGTTTTAGTATGCGATGGTTTCACCGGCAATATTGTATTGAAATTAACCGAGGGTATTGCCGAGTATCTACTAAAGGGAATCAAGACATCAATTATGAGCAACTCAAAAGGCAAAATTGGCGGAATGTTAATTAAAGACAATCTAAAAAGTTTTAAAAAACAATTCGATTATGCGGAATATGGTGGGGCTCCTTTTTTAGGTGTGAAAGGCGGAATCATTAAAGCTCACGGTAGCAGTGATGCTTTTGCAATTAAAAATGCAATTAGACAGAGTATTAAATTTATTGAAAATGATGTGCTACAAAAAATAACTGATAATGTAAAAAAAATGGAGGCTTAAGTCATGGATGAACGATTTTTAAAAGTTACTGCAATTATTTCAGAACAACTTGATGTTGAGATTGAAAAAATTACACTTGAAACCTCACTCATTGATGATCTGGAAGCAGATTCATTGGATGTTGTTGAGTTGATTATGGCATTTGAAGACGAATTTGGAACAAAAATTGATGAAACAGCATTAGAAAATATCCAAACAGTTGACGATATTATTAACGCAATTTCATAGTAAAAAATCAGTAGGTGCTGTTGTAAATCGATAGCACCTTTAATAAATAATTGTGTCAGACCCGAAATTTCGCAGGATTGGCAGTTGTGACTGGGAATAACGAGGAACACCGATGGTGTGTTGATCTCGTGATCATTAAGGGGGGATATTAAGTGACAATCGAAGAAAAGATCGATTATCGTTTCAAAAAAAAAGAATTATTGAAAATTGCATTAACGCACAGTTCGCATTCAGGTAATTCAACAAATAATGAACGGCTCGAATTCTTGGGGGATGCAGTATTGGAACTGATTATCAGTGAGTATTTATTTTTATCTCACAAATTATCTGAAGGTAAGATGACGAAAATCCGTTCCAATATTGTATGTGCCGAGTCTCTTTCTAAAGCAGCATATGAGCTCCAACTGGGGGATCATATTTTTTTGGGAAAAGGCGAAATTGTAACCGGCGGAAGGCAACGCAAATCGAATCTAGCCAATGCCTTTGAGGCATTAATTGGTGCCGTTTTTTTGGATAGCAATTTTGAAACAACCAGGAAAGTGGTATTAGAGATTTTAGCTAGTAACATCCAGCTCGCATTATCGGGTGCTTTAGTAAAAGATTATAAAACAGAATTACAAGAATATATCCAAAAAAATAATGATAACGTAATTGAATATATTTTAGACCGATCCGAAGGACCGGAGCACAACAAAACCTTTTATATTAATTTAATTTTTAATGGTAACTGTGTTAGCCATGGAATTGGAAAAAGTAAAAAAGAAGGGGAGCAGGATGCTGCTAAAAATTATTTAATTAAGGCTAGAAAAATATAAATTGAGGTGAGGGCTTGTATTTAAAAAAATTGCGATTGTCAGGGTTTAAATCATTTGCAGACCCTGTAAGCCTTGAGTTTTCAGAAGGTATTTCTGCAATTGTTGGCCCTAATGGTAGTGGAAAAAGTAATATTACGGATGCCATCAAATGGGTGCTGGGCGAACAAAGTGTTAAATCGCTGCGCGGAAAAAAAATGGAAGACGTTATTTTCTCAGGAACAGAAAAAAAACAAGCCTCCGGCTATGCCGAGGTTGTTTTAATTTTAGATAATAAAGATGGAAATCTGGAAAATTATCCTCAGGAAATTGCAATTTCACGAAAACTATTCCGGTCTGGCGAAAGTGACTATGCGATTAATAAAAAACGATGTAAATTAAAAGAAGTGCATAGTATCTTTATGGATACTGGCTTAGGAAAAAATGGTTATTCACTGATCAGTCAGGGAAGTATCGAAAATATTTTAGCCAGTAGTCCTACGGAACTGCGAAACATTTTTGAAGAAGCGGTTGGGATTGTCTCTTATAAAACAAAAAAAAACGAAGCTGAAAAAAAGCTTGAACAAACTCAAGGTCACTTGGATCGTCTTAGGGATATTATGTCCGAAATTGAAAAACAAGTGGGTCCATTAAAAAATCAATCACAAAAAGCCCAAAGATGGCTAACACTTCATGATGAATTAAAAACAGTTGATTTGGTTATATTTCGTCGAAAGATGCATATTGCTTTAGCTGAACTGGCAGATTTGCGAAAAAGTCTGGAAAATCAGATTAATGAGTGCGAGCGAATTGATCAAAATATTCAGAAGAAAGATCACTTATATCAGAAACTGACGATTGAAAATCGGGAATTGGATGTACTAGCTGATACCGAAAAGAAGAACCTGTCGGGTATTAAAGCCGAGATTGAACGGATTCAGCAAGAAGATGTTCGCTGTAAAAGTCAATTGGAAGCAAATGTTATAACCTTGGAACGGTTAAAAACGGAACAACAGAATTTGATTTTACGAATGGCAGGAACCCAGGAACGAATTAGCGGGATGTTGGACGAAAAGGGCTTGCTAGTGGCGACACTTGAAAATAATCAGGAAGTTTTAAAAAAATTAGAAGCGACGTTAAATGAATTGCGACAGCAAGAGCAGCAGGAAAAAGATCGGATCAAAAGTATTCAAGAAGCGATTGTAAATCATCAGTCTCGTTATGAGCAACTGGAAGAAAAACGGCTAGCACTAAGTAGCAGTATTCAGGAAGTTAAAACCGAAGCCTCGTTTTTAGAACGACGGTTGCAGGAATTAGACGACAATCAAAAACAATTAAGTGTGGCGTTAAATCAAACCAAAGAAGTTATCGGCAAATTGACTGAGGAGAAAAAGCAACAGGCAGAACAGTATGAAAATTTGCGAGTTGAACACAAACAAAAATTAGCTGAACAGAAAAACTTACTCGATCAGACGCATTTAATTTCGAACAACTTGCAAGTGAATGTTTCTAAGGTAGAATATTTAAAAAATATTCAGAAAAATTATCAGGATTATTTTCCGGCTATTCGCAAACTAATGACTTCGGAAAAAATGCTGGGTCCGGTCATTCATGAAGTTTATGGTCCGGTTGGGGAACTAATTACAACTGAGACTAAATATCTTCAGGCGATTGATATCGCATTAGGTGCTAAAAGCCAGAATATTGTCGTTGCGAGTGTGAAAGTAGCCAGTGAATGTATTGATTTGCTCAAGAAGGAACGTCTTGGTCGGGCAACATTTTTACCATTAAATAATTTGAAATACAGTTTAATTGATGAAAAAACGAAAAAAAATCTTAAAAATATGCCTGGAGTTGAAGGCATTGCCAGTGAACTGGTCAAAACTCAGAGTATGTATCAAAATGCTATTGATAGTTTATTAGGCCGAATTGTTGTTGTCAGCGACTTTAGATCAGGAAAAGACCTGCAACGAAAGATAGCATCAAAATTTACGATTGTGACTCTAGAAGGTGAAATTTTTTATCCGGGCGGAGCAATCGTTGGCGGCCAGAACAAGGATAATCGTCAATCGCCGTTTTCTAAAAAAATTGAAATTGTGAATCTCCAAAAGGAAATAACTAAACAGGAAAAAGCACTGCTTAGTGAGAAGAAACTTGAGGCCGAATCACGAAACGCATTAGCTCAGAATGTCGAGCAATTAAATGCTATGGAAGCACAATACAACCGTTGTAAACAAGCATTATGGGAAAAAAATAAAACAGCGGAAGATCTATCAGAGAAATATCAAGTCGGGCAGCAGTCGATAGTTAAAATTAAGCAAAAGTTGCTGGTGTTTTCTGAGCAGAATGAGAAATTGAATCAAGAGCTGATTGCGACGGTGGCAAGCTGCAATCAGACGAAGCAAGCGACAAAAAACCAGGATTCAGACAAAGTTACCGAAGAAATTAGACAACAACTGGATGATTTGCGATTAAGAATATCCGAAAGTCAAATGGCTATAACTCAGATAAAAGAGAAAATGGCTGGTTTAGATCAGCAAATCATTTTGATGGAAGAGCAGCTTAACCATCAAACAACGCGTCAAAAAGAGCTGGAAGTAGAGATAGCGAAGTATCAACAAAACTCCAGGGAACTTACTGTGGTTCAAAATAATCTTATTGGCGATCATGAACGATTGAATAAAGCGATTGAATCGCAACGCGAAAAAAATAAAAAATCACTCGAACTTCAGAAACAAAATGCCCAACGGTTGGAGATACTTCAGGAAGAAATTAAAAATGAAAACCATCAGCTGATAACCGCTAATGATAAGAAAAATACATTAACGACTCAATTAAACGGTTTAGAACTGCAAACAAATCATTGGGAAGAAAATATGTACAAAAGTTATGAAATGAACTATTTAATGGTCGAAGATGCTTATCAACAGCTCAAATGCAATCATCAGTTGGATGAATTGGATCTGTCTGAAGAACGACAACGGATTTTAAAAGAAAAAATAGCAGCCCTTGGTAATGTCAATTTGAATGCCATCGACGAATATGTAGAAATTCTGACCAGACATCAGTTTATGAAAGAACAGATCGATGATTTAAAAGCCGGGAAAAGTGAATTACTCGATATTATTAATACTCTATATGAGGCGATGACTGAGCAGTTTAAAATGAACTTTATTAAGCTTCAGGAAAATTTCACTCGGATTTTTGGGATTTTATTTGAAGGTGGCCGGGCATATTTGGAGTTTACTGACCCTGCGGGGGTTTTGGAAGGCGGAATTGAACTGGTTGCGCAACCACCAGGGAAACGCTTGCGGCACATTTCATTGTTGTCGGGAGGCGAAAAATCAATGGTGGCCATCGCTTTGTTATTTTCATTTCTGGAGATTAATCCGTCACCTTTTTGTGTGATTGATGAGGTTGATGCAGCGCTGGATGATCATAACATTTATCGTTACATTAATTATCTCAAAAAAGTATCCGAGTATAATCAGTTTATAATTATCACCCATCGAAGAAAAACGTTGGAAGTGTGTGATAATCTCTACGGGGTATCGATGTCCAAAGATGGTGTCTCCCAATTAGTATCGGTGAGACTCTCAGATTATGCTTAAAACGAAATCGCTAAGACCATGCGAAAAAAGCGAACTGCCGGTTTGAGGCTGTTAGGCTTGCATGATTTGATCAATAGATAAGGATGGAGGAAATAATGGAATTAAGTTTATATGAACGAATGCGCAACAAATTAGTTAAAACAGCAGACAGTTTTAAAGAAAAAATCGAAAATGTTATGTATATGGGGAGTTTTGACGATGATTTTTTTGATGAACTGGAAGAAATGTTGATCCTTTCCGATTTAGGAGCGCATACGTCGGTAAAAGTCACAGAAGCGCTGCGTGCTAAGATAATTGAAACACGTTCAAAGAGTAAAGAAGAAGTGGTTGGATTTTTGAAAGAAATCCTGATTGAAATGGTTGCGATTGAGACAAAAGAAATGCAAAATCCAACCATAATTTTAGTGGTAGGGGTTAATGGGGTTGGAAAAACAACCACCATTGCTAAGCTTTCGGAGCGTTATAAAAAACAGGGTAAAAAGGTCATTATTGCGGCAGCTGATACGTTTAGGGCGGCAGCAGTCGAACAATTGGATGAATGGGCAAAACGCGTTGGGGTTGACATCATCAAAAGTTCTACCGGTGCTGATCCTAGTTCGGTTGTTTATGATGCTATTGGGGCAGCTAAAGCAAGAAAAGCGGATATTTTAATTTGTGACACTGCGGGGCGTTTGCATAATAAAGTAAATCTCATGAATGAACTTCAAAAGATTAGCAAAACCATTAGCCGTGAGGGGAGCGATTTTACCATTCACAACTTAATTGTCTTAGATGCTACTACCGGTCAGAACGCAATTAATCAAGCCAAAGTTTTTCATGAATGTGTTGAGATCAGTGGCATTGTATTGACTAAATTGGATGGGACTGCCAAAGGTGGAATTGCCATTTCAATTATCGATGAAATGCAGATTCCGATTGAATATGTAGGCATTGGCGAAAAATCAGAAGATTTGATTGATTTCGATCCCAAGAAGTTTGTTGACCTGCTGTTTGAGCAGTAAGTGCTAAAGAAATGTCATGTTAAGCTAGAATTAAAGCTTGACATTTTTAACGCTAGGACTTACAATAATAAGGTCGTCAAGTAAAATTCCTTTACGACAATAATGAAGGTGCGTATGGAAAAAAAAGTTGGCGAACAATATTTATTTGATTTTTATGGTGAGCTATTAACAGAAAAGCAAAAACGGATTTTAGAGTATTATTATGATGATGATTATAGTTTGGCCGAAATTGCTGAGGTCATGTCGGTTACCCGACAAGGAATTTTTGATGTCATTAAACGTTCTAAAGCCATGATGGAAGCCTATGAAGAAAAACTGGGACTCATTGCCAAATTTTTAAAATCGCAAATTCTCCTGGAGGAAATCGAGGAAAAGTTATTAGCTTGTGTTGCTCGTGAAAAAGACGAACAACTTAAATCTGAATTGATGCTGGTGGTCGAAAAACTGATTAAAGTCAGTGAAGAAAACTAGAGGTGACAGATGATCTTTGAAGGATTAAATGAAAAATTTCAAAATATTTTTACCCAGCTTAAACGCAAAGGTAAGCTTAATGAAAAAGATATTCAAGAAGTAAATCGAGAAATAAAAATGGCCTTGTTAGAGGCCGATGTCAACTTTAAAGTAGTTAAACAATTTACGAAGAATATTGGTGAGCGGGCGATTGGCCAAGAAGTGTTAAGTAGTCTGACTCCAGGGCAACAATTCATTAAAATTGTCAAAGATGAGATGACAACCCTTCTCGGTGGCGAAATTGAGCGGATGGACTTTGTTCAGGGACGTCAGAATGTTTATATGATGGTTGGTCTTCAGGGCGCCGGTAAAACGACAACTGCTGCTAAAATTGCTAACTTGTTAAAAAAAGAAAAAAAGTTTAAACCTCTGTTGGTTGCCTGTGATGTTTACCGTCCAGCAGCCATTAAACAGCTTGAAATATTAGGAACCGAATTAAAAATTGATGTCTATTCAGAACATGATGTCAAAGACCCTATCGGAATCGCTAAACGGGGACTTCAAAAATCAACAGAAGAGCATTATGATCTGGTTATCTTTGATACAGCGGGACGATTGCAAATCGATGAAGCTCTGATGGAAGAACTGGTTAAAATTAAAGAAACCATTAATCCGACCGAGATTTTATTAACCGTTGATGGGATGACTGGGCAGGAATCAGTCAATGTTGCTAATGAGTTTAATCGGCTTTTGGATATTTCGGGAGTCATTTTAACGAAAATGGATGGCGATACCCGTGGTGGGGCAGCGTTATCAATTACTTATACGATTGGAAAAGCCATAAAATATATTGGTACTGGCGAAAAATTGACAGATATCGAACTTTTTTATCCGGATCGGATGGCATCACGTATTTTGGGAATGGGAGATGTTCTTTCTTTTATTGATAAGGCCCAAAACATGATGGATGAGGAAAAAGCCAAAGAACTGGAAGAAAAGTTCAGGAATCAGGATTTTGATCTTAACGATTTTCTTGATCAGATTAAGCAAATTGAAAATATGGGCTCGATTAGCAGTTTATTGGAAATGATACCGGGAGCCAATAAAAAAGCCATGAAAAACATGGATTTAAGTGGCGCGAATACTAAGCAAACCGAAGCAATTATCTTGTCAATGACCAAGGAAGAACGGCATAAACCAGGAATTATTAATGCCAGCCGGAGAAAACGAATCGCGTTAGGAAGCGGTACCAAGGTAGCTGACGTCAATCGGTTGTTAAAAGGATTTGAGCAGTCTAAAAAAATGATGAAACAATTCTCAAATCCCAATATTGCTAAGAAGGGTCGCATGAAGCTACCGTTTATGTAAATTATTGTTGTTATCAAGGACACTCAGTCATTAGATAAAAGATATTAAGAAAGGGGGAACAAATATGGCAGTAAAAATTAGATTAAAAAGAATGGGTAAAAAGAAAAAACCTTTTTATAGAATCGTTGTTGCTGATGCGCGAGCACCACGTGACGGTAAATTCATTGAAGAAATTGGATACTATGACCCTTGTGTTGATCCTGCACTTGTTAAATTAGATGCAGACAAAGCAAAAGTATGGTTAGCTAATGGTGCAAAACCAACAGATACCGTTAAATACCTATTAAAAAGAGAAAACGTAATCGAGTAGTACCAGGAGGTAAATGATGAAAGAACTTGTGGAAATTATTGCCAAAGCTCTTGTTGAACACCCCGATGCCGTATCAGTCCAAGAAGTTGAAGGCGAACAATCCATTATTTTGGAATTAAAGGTCGCTGATGACGATATGGGGAAAGTCATTGGAAAACAGGGGCGCATCGCAAAAGCAATTCGTACCGTCATAAAAGCCGCTGCCACGAAAGAAGATAAACGTGTCATGTTGGAGATTATCCAATAAAAGGCATTGGGCTGTTTATACAGCTCTTTTTTTTCGGGCGTTTTTAGTTGCTAATCAAAACAGGAGAAAAAAATGGAAAATAACCGTTTAATCATTATTGGCCGTATTCTTGGTGTTCATGGTATAAAAGGCGAATTGAAAGTTTTGCCATTGACAGATGATCCGGGTCGTTTTTACGAACTGGATGTTGTTACCCTGATTAAAGGTAAAATGGAAGAAGTTTATAAAATTACTAGTTGCCGTTTGCATAAAACGAATGTATTACTTTTTTTGGAAGGCATTTCGACGCGAAATGATGCGGAAGCGATGATTGGCCAAGAAGTGTGCATTCCCAGAGATTTAGCGGTAGAATTGGCCGAGGATGAGTTTTTTATTGAAGAACTAATGGGACTGGAAGTTTTTAATGATGGTGTTCTGTTAGGGAAAATTACGGATGTGATGCAAACTGGCGGAGTCGATGTTTATACCATTTCTAATGGCCGGAAAAATTATTGCGTACCAGCTCGAAAAATTTATTTTAAAGAGATTAATGTTAGCAGTGGCCGGATCGAGGCAACCATCCCTCAGGAAATATTGGATTTATGAAGTATTATTTTTTAACCTTGTTTCCGGAAATATTTGAAACATATTTTGAAACGGGGATGGTTGGTCGGGCTGTAAAAAATGGCTTTATTGAGTATCAAATTATTAATATTCGTGATTTTTCAGGCAATAAGCATCATAAAGTTGATGATTCACCTTATGGTGGCGGAGCAGGGATGGTGATGACGGCTCCTCCGATTGTTTCGGCCTTAAAAAGTATTAATAAGTATACTGAAATTCCGGTTATCTATTTAACTCCAGGGGGTAAACCTTTTAGCCAGAGCGACGGTGTGGTTCTCGCTGAGAATAAGGAGCTGATTTTTATTTGCGGGCATTATGAAGGAATTGATCAGCGAGTGATTGATTATTATGTGGATCTGGAGTTTTCGGTGGGTGATTATGTTTTAACAGGCGGTGAATTACCGGCGCTTACTTTAGCGGATGCAATTTCCAGACATATTCCTGGTTTTCTGGGAAATTGTGAAAGTTTATCAGAGGAATCATTTGAACATTATTTATTGGAGTATCCGCAATACACTAAACCCCGCGAATTTGAAGGGCACCCAGTGCCGGAAGTATTGCTTTCGGGGGATCATGCAGCGATAAATAAATGGCGATTTGAAAATGCGCGAGAAAAAACTCGAAAAAAAAGACCTGATTTATATAAAAAACATGAAAAATGCTTGCTTAATGAGTAAATAAAATGTATAATACATCAGTATGTTATTAAGAGAGACGGTCCTCTGTACATGAGACAAGAACGTCGGGAATCGAATATTAAGGAGAAAAAAATGGACATTATTAAAAAGATTCAATTAGAAAATATGAAGGCAGAACCACCAAAGTTTAATGTTGGTGACACTGTCAAAGTTCATGTAAAAGTAATCGAAGGAAAAAAAGAAAGAATTCAGATTTTTGAAGGCGTTGTTCTAAAAAAACAAAACGGCGGTGTTGGAGAAACCTTTACAGTTCGAAAAATATCTTCTGGATATGGTGTTGAACGAACATTTTTGGTTCATTCACCAAAAATTGAAAAGGTTGATGTTGTTCGACGTGGTAAAGTTCGTCGAGCTAAACTTAATTATCTTCGTGATCGTGTTGGTAAAGCTGCAAAAGTCAAAGAAAAAAGAGCATAATTCAGAGGCTGAAAAGCCTCTTTTTTGGTTATTGGTGTAAAGTTTATTTACGAAAATAAAATAACGATTCGCAAGGAAGTGAAAAAATGAAAAAAGATAAGGAATCTAAAGGTAACTTGGAACTTAAAGAATGGGCTCAGTCAGCGGTAATTGCGATTGTTCTTGCTTTCATTATCAAAATGTTTTTGTTTGACTTTGTTATGGTTCAAGGAAGCTCAATGTTTCCAACGCTAGTCGAGGGAGATCGACTCATTGTTAATAAAATCGGTTATACGATTGGGGAACCGGACTATGGAGATATTGTCATCCTTAGATACAGTAAAAGCGTTGAATATGTTAAACGGGTGATTGGAAAAGGTGGAGATACGATTGAAATTAAAGATATGGTTGTTTATCGTAATGGTGAACCGTTAACCGAAAATTATATTAATACTGAACCGTATGAAGATTTTACGAAGGTTACGGTTCCGATGGGAACATATTTTGTTATGGGTGATAACCGCGCGAATAGTTCGGATAGCCGTTATCCCAGCCTTGGCTTTGTAGATAAAGATGCGATCGACGGAAAAGTGATTTTTAGAATTTGGCCCTTAACAGAAATTGGAATGGTATAAATATGTTTGACCAGAAGATTGAATACATCCAATGGTATCCAGGACATATGGCGAAAGCAAATCGTGAAATCAAAGATAAACTTAAGTTGATCAATGTGGTCATTGAAGTTGTGGATGCCCGCTTGCCGGCTTCAAGTAAAAACCCTGAAATTAATCAATACACATGGAATAAACAACATATTCTGCTTTTAAATAAGGCTGATTTAGCTGATCCAGAGGTTAGTCTTGACTGGATTGATTGGTATAAAAAAAATACTACGATTCAAAAAATTGTGTTGTATGACGCTTTTGACAGGCGGATGAAAACTGACTTAGTCAGAACAATTCAAGCATTAAATACCAAAGAAAAGGCACAGGTAAAATGTTTGGTTTGTGGCATACCTAATGTTGGAAAATCGACGGTCATTAACAGTCTCATTGGTAAGAAAAAAACTCAGATCGGAAATAAACCGGGAGTGACAAAAGGGCAACAATGGTTAAGTACACCTGATCATTTGATGTTATTAGATACTCCGGGGATTTTATGGCCCAAATTTGAAGATCCTATGGTAGGTTTGCATTTAGCCTGGTTAGGTTCAATTAAAGATACGATTTATGAAAAAGAAAATATTGCCGCTGATTTATTAAAATATTTGATAACGTATTATCCTGATGACTTGGAAGCTATGTATAAGATAGCACTCCAAGATAAAAATCTTACGGAAGTGTTTGAGGCAATTGCCAAAAGTCGAGGGCTTCTGATTAAAGGTGGCGAATATGATTATGCGCGTACGAGCGTGTTGATTCTTAACGATTTTAAAAATGGTCGCATTGGAAGAATAACTTTGGAAAGACCATAAAGATTAATCATAAGAAAAAAAATATTAAAAGCAATTAAATTCCGTTTTAGTGGATTTGATTGCTTTTTGATTTATCATCTGAGTTTGCAAACATATCAAAAATTAAGGAAAAATGATATTAATTTTTTAAGCTATAGTATAATAATGGTACAATATCAATAAAAGAAAATATTAAAAGAGGTAAATATGAATCAATTTCAAACAATGACGGTTACAGCTCTCAAGGACTATGTCGCAACTTTAGATATTCAATCATACCCAGATCTGATCATGGACTTAAAGGTGGATACCCGATCGGCCGTAAAAAAAATAGCTGAATCATTAGAGAAAAAGGTTCTCGCACAAAACAATGAAATTAAGCGGATAAATAAAATGAAATCAATCGAAAATGCACTTTATCAAAAGGGTGTTAAAAACATTGGTGGGATTGATGAAGTTGGGCGTGGCCCGCTAGCCGGGCCAGTGGTAACCTGCGTGATCGTTTTAAAACCTGAATCCCAGCGATTGTATGTTAATGATTCAAAAAAGGTTTCTAAAAAGAATCGGGAAATATTATGTCAGCAACTTATCGAAGATGCTTTGGATTTTGCGATCGGGCAGGTCGAAAATGATATGATTGATGAGATTAATATTTTAAATGCTACCAAAAAGGCAATGACGGATTCATTGGATACTTTAACCGTGAAACCGGAATTATTACTGATTGACGCGTTACAAATAGAGACGAAAATTGCCCAAAAAGCCATAATTCATGGAGATGCCAGAAGTTATGCGATTGCCGCTGCGAGTATTATTGCTAAAGTTTATCGAGATAATCTGATGCAGCTTTATCATGAGCAATATCCGGAATACGGTTTTGATCATAATATGGGTTATGGCACAAAAACTCATCTTGAAGCCCTTCGTAAATTTGGGCCGACCCCGATTCACCGAAAAAGTTTTATCAAAAATTTAGGTTTATGATGAAAACACATAATGTTAAAAAAGGGAATGCCGGAGAGAAATTGGCAGTAAGTTTTTTAAAAAATGCCAATCACCTTATCTGTGATCGTAACTATAGGAAATCAACCGGTGAAATCGACATAATTTCGCGTGATGGGGAGACATTGGTATTTACTGAAGTAAAATATCGTAAGAATTTGGAGTATGGTTATCCCAAAGAAGCAGTAAACCGGACGAAGCAAAAGCGAATAACAAAAACGGCACTTTGGTATTTAAAGGAAAAGAAAATCGAAGATATGAATGTCCGCTTTGATGTCATTGAAATATACTTTATCGAAGATGGGCAACAAATCATTAATCATTTTGAAGGTGCATTTTCTTTTTAAATAAGTGCTAAATAGAAATGAAAAAGGATTGTTGCTGTTTGTTTATTGCAACAATCCTGTTTGTTTTAGAAGCTATTATTGGCCGTCATCGACAGAGATTAGAAAAACTTTTTCAGAGTAGGTACCTTTATTTTCTTTATTTTGAATTTTTAAATAATCAATATGGAGTGGTTCATATTCAAAGGATTCAACAATGGCATCGAGTAATTCGTAGATATCTGAAAGCTCATCTTCTGAGGGTCTCGCTGAAAATATTTGAGCTTTTTCGATAAGTTTTTCTTTTAAGGCATCTTTTACTTCCGATTTGCCAAGAATTTTATACTCACAGGTACGTCCGCTGTCTTTAATAATTTGGGGGATTTTATCCCGAACAATTTTATTGTACTCAACTTTCATAAACTATCACCTCTTATTTATTATACCCAATGCTTGTGTTAAAAAACAAGAGGGATAATTTTCTTTTAAGGAAGATGTTTCTGATGAAGATGCTTTATTTTTGGTTTTATACATAGTATACTATATAATTAACCGAAGGCGATTAGTAGCGATTAAGCGTATGAATTTATAATTTATAATTAATAAATCAAGATAAAATAGATCAGGGCATTTAAAAGTTAATATAAACGACGTATTATCATTTGAAAGATGAATGGGGGTGGAAGCAATTATTTACTTAATAATAAAACGAATTATAGATGTGGTACTTTCTTTGATTGGACTTATATTATTAATGCCAATATTTGTATTAATTATTGTTTTGATTAAAATTGATTCACCTGGCCCTGTTTTATTTAAACAAAAAAGAGTCGGTGTTCATAAAACTCACTTTTATGTGTTAAAATTTCGAACCATGCGAGTTGATACGCCAGCGGATACACCGACACATCTCATGGAGAATCCAGAGCACTATATTACAAAAGTTGGGCGGTTTTTAAGGAAAACAAGTTTAGACGAATTGCCGCAAATCTGGAATATCCTAGTCGGTGAGATGAGTATTGTTGGTCCTCGTCCAGCACTATGGAATCAATATGATTTGATTGATGAACGTGAAAAATACGGGGCCAATGATGTGCCAGTAGGCCTTACTGGATGGGCGCAAATCAATGGGCGAGATGAACTTCCGATTGATGAAAAAGCAAGGTTTGATGGAGAGTATGTTGAAAATTTCGGGTTTATAATCGATGCAAAATGTTTTTTTGGAACGATTAAAAATGTATTAAAAAAAGATGGAATTATTGAAGGTGGCACTGGAAAAATTAAGAATGGGGAAATAAAAAGAAAGTCTGATTTAAAATAATAACGATTGCTGACTAATATGCATGAAGAATATTTTGTTAGACTGGAGTTTTTAGTTTGTTAAGCCTTTATTTACACTAATTGTAAGGATGAAAAGTTCTATTCCTAGGCTATAAAATTACTGAATAAATCGATACCATTTCAACTTTAATTTATTTGAAACAAAAGCGTAGATAAAAAATATTGTTAAAAACAATTAGAAAACCTAAGCAAGAGTGAAAATAAGTTATATTAAGGAGTTAAAATACAATGAAACGAATATTAATTACCGGTGCGGAAAGTTATATCGGAACTAGTTTTGAGAAGTGGTTAAAGAAATATTCAGATAAATATAGTGTCAGTACCATTGATTTGAGAGATCATAGCTGGATTGAAAAAAGCTTTGAGAACTATGACATTGTTTTTCATGTGGCGGGAATTGCACATGTCGATATAAAAAAAACAACGGAGGATACTAAATTACTTTATTTAAAGGTAAATCGCGACTTAGCTATTGAAGTGGCAAAAAAGGCTAAGAGAGACGGCGTGACACAGTTTATTTTTATGAGTAGTATCATAGTTTATGGCGATAGCAGTCATATGAACAAAAAAAGAATAATAACTCGAGAAACCTTACCACAGCCCTCTAATTTTTATGGAAGCAGTAAATTTCAAGCAGAACAAGGAATTAGAGCACTCGATGGGGAAAGGTTCAAAGTTGTTATATTACGGCCGCCAATGATCTATGGGAAGAATTCAAAAGGAAATTATCCGAAACTTGCGAAAATAGCTCAAAAAATTCCGGTATTTCCTGATGTTGATAATGAGCGGAGCATGTTACATATTGATAATCTTTGTGAGTTTATTCGAGTAATTATTGAACGAACGGATAATGGGATTTTCTTTCCTCAAAATAGTGAATATGTGAAAACCAGTGAAATGGTAAAAAACATCGCAGCTGTGCATGGTAAAAAAATAAGATTGACTAGACTTTTCAATGGGTTATTAAGTTTGTTGGCATTTAGAGTAGATGTTATTAATAAAGTATTTGGTAATTTAGTTTATGAAAGATCGATGAGTGATTACATTGATAACTATTGGGTTAGAACATTCAAAGAGTCGATTGAGTTAACAGAACTGGGCGTTAAATATGAATAGCGTTGAGTTGGATATTCTCGTTATGACGGATAACGATCTTGATTTAGTTGGTGGAGAACAAGAATCAACTAAAATAATAATCAATGGTTGTAAAGAAAAATTTCGAATTGGTGTAATTCAACCTGGTTTTATCAAAAATCCACAATCTGGAGTTCAATATTTTAAAATAACAGAAATGACAAGACTTAAGCAAGTAATTAAACATCCGGTCGCTTTTATTAAGTATATTTTAGGCATTAGAAAAATTATCAAAGTTTCTAAGCCCCGAATAATCCATACCCAAGCACAAGTGAGTTTTTTTATGGTTGCTTTGCTAAAAAAATTTCATTTTATTTCAAAAGATGTTTATCTAATTCATACAGAACGGGGTCTATATACAAAGTACAAGAATTTTTTTAAATATATTTTCTTTTTTTTCATGAGCAAACTTGATATGCTTGTTACGACAACTGAGTTTAATATGAAGTATTGGAAAGAAGCGCTGGAAAAAAAAGGTTTTGTGTTAAACTATCGAATTATTGAAAATACAGCTGGAAAATTATTTGAAAGCTATGATGAGCTATTCAATGTTGAAGATCAGGAAAAACTAACAATTGGTTTTGCTGGTAGGTATTGTAGTTGGAAAAATTGGCCTTTAGCAGTTGAGATTTCTAAGAAACTTAATAATATTTTAGGCGCTGAAATTAATATTAAAATGGCGGTTGGTTGCTTAGACAAAAATGCTATGAGAGAAACTAATAAAATGTTTCAAGAATTAGATGAAACGTTTGGAGCTAGATTTGAGGGGAAAATTAATATAAGTATCGAAGAGATGGATAAATTCTATTATGATATAGATGTTTTTATCTTAACATCAGATCATAATACGGAATCTTTTGGTAGAACACTAGTTGAAGCAATGAGTCGGAAGACCGTTGTACTTACTACCGATGCCGGTGGTTCAGTTGAAGTTGTTGGAAATTGTGGTAATGTTTATCAAAATGCAGATGCGTTTGTAAAAAGAATTGTCCTGTATAGTGAGGATAGAAAAGCGATGAACATTGAAAAAGAACGTAATTTTCAGAGAGTGAAGAATGTATATTCGTTAGAAAATAATTTAACTAAACATCAAAAAATGTATGCTGAGATTCTTAAACGAATATAGTTGGGGGATAAGATGAAACTAGTATTTGCGCATGATCATTTATTTCAACTGGATAAAAATGGAAATCTATTTACTGGCGGTAGTTATAATAATCAGATATGGGAAAGATATTTAAACCATTTTGATGAAGTGACAGTTTTGGCACGAGTCGAAAATTTACAGGATCAAAATAGTAATAAAATATATAATCCTTTTGATTTAAAAGAAACTCAACTAGTTTCAGTGCCTTCATTGAGTGGACCAATCAAACAATTCTCCAATAAAAAGAAAGCTAAAGAAATAATTCGCAATGCTTTGATGAATGCTGATGTATTGATTGCTCGTTTACCAAGTGAAATTGGAAATCTGGCAATAAGTATTGCAAAAGAGTTAAATATGCTTTACGCTGTTGAGGTTGTTGCATGTGTGTGGGATGCACTGTGGAATCACGGAGAACTGCTTGCTAAAATTTATGCTCCAATTGCAATGAAAAAAATGAAAGAGCGAGTGTTAGATTCACCTTATACATTATATGTTACAGGTGAATTTTTGCAAAAACGATATCCCACGAGAGGTAAATCAGTAAGTATTTCGGATGTTGAGATTTATAAAGTTTATGAAAATGCTTTAGAACTTAGGAGTAGAAAATCGAATAATGGTCCAACTAAAATCGGAATGATAGGAAGTTTGAAAAATGGAATAAAAGGTTTGGGTGTCGCTCTAAAAGCTTTTCAGTTATTGGATAGAAAAAATATCGATTTCCAATTCTATATTTTGGGAGATGGCGACGTCAAAATATGGGAAAATCAATCACAAAAATTAGGAATTCGTAGTAAAGTAAATTTTTGTGGGGTTTTACCAGGTGGAGAACCTGTTTTAAACTGGTTAGATCAGATGGATATATATATTCAGCCAAGTTTTCAGGAAGGTCTTCCGAGAGCCGTAATTGAAGCGATGAGTAGAGGTTGTCCTATTGTTGGCTCAAATGCGGGTGGAATTCCAGAATTAATCGATAATAGTTGTATTCATAAAACCGGTGACTACAAAAGTTTAGCGAGTAGAATCGAAAGAATAATCAGAGAAAAAGATTATTCTTTAGCACTCACAAAAATGAACTTGGAATCGTCTAAAGCCTATAAAAAAGATAAACTAGATAAAAAAAGAAACGAATTTTGGGATTCGTTTGTAGCGGATGGCTTTTAAAAAAAGACCAGCTAATAAAAGTCAATAGTTAAATCAATATTTTTTAGAAAAAGAGGTTTGATAAAAAGGGCGTGATAAAACAAGCCATTAAAAAATCCGAACAATGGCAAAAAATCAGATAGTCAAATATTGTCTGGTTAAGCGGCCAGAGAAAGGCCAGAATTTTTGTTGTTCCGCCAGGTCTGATGATCTTCGGGACTCCTGAAGATAAATGGTTTCTGATCACGGAGAACCGCAAAGATGTAATGTAACAACTTATGCATGACGGCAACAAGAGCCACTTTTTTCTTCTTGTTCAGGCACTTTTTCTGATAATAATCCCGAAGAATGGGATTGATGGGATCGCCTTTGCAGGTGGTGCGAATGGAAGCCAGAGCGGCTGTAAAAAGCACTCTGCGTCCGAATCGGGTGCCCCGTTTGGAAATCTTATTGCGATCACCATTAAACTTGCCGGATTGATTGACACTGGGATCAAGGCCAAAGAAAGCCACGAGTGCTTTTGGAGAGTGAAATCGGGAAAAATCGCCGATTTCAGCCAGAATGGTGGCAGCAGTCAAAAAACCGATCCCCGGCATGGCTTCCAGAAGAAAAATGGAGTTCCGGACATTTTTGGGGAAAGAATCACTGGCAATCATATCAACCAGCTGTATTTTCAGCCCTTCCAGATTGGCCTGAAAGGTTTCAATGCCATCAAGATGAAATTGAATTTTTCGGCTGAGGCAGGAAAAGTCCATGGGCATTGACAGGCAGAGAGTAGCCATATCAAGGAGTTTGGCAACTTTCTTTTGCCCCCATGTAAGACCTTTGCGACTGTTTTTGGCGATCATTTGGGCCAGCGTATCCGGATTCTCCAAAAGAATGTCCTGAGGCGTTTGATAGTCCCTGAGAATTTTCAGTGAGGACTTGCCAAAAGGATTACTAAACACATCCAGATAACCGGGAAAGAGCAGATACAGATCGGTGCACAAGCGGTTTTTCAGTTCGGTGAGCATGTCGGAAATGGCATAGTACTCACGCAACAACATCCGCAGAGCAAGAATCTGAGGTTCTGGAACCAGCGAATATTTGACATCCTGAAATTTAGCAAGCCTGGCAATGGCTTCGGCATCTTTTGCATCATTTTTCACTTTTCTTAAGTCGAAATTTTTGGTAGAATGAACACATAGAGGATTAAGGACAAATCCTTTGAGATCATTCGATTTCAAAAAGAAGAAGAGTGGCAAATGAAAGATACCCGTAGATTCTACAAAGTAGATGGGCTTTTGTTTCAGCCGCTCTTCTTCTTTTTTGAGGATTGTGAGCAGCTTATTGAAACCCGCCGGATTATGATCAATCCGAAAGGGCTTGCGAATCAGTGAGCCGCTGGGCTCGAGCATGGCGACCACAGAAAAATTTGAGGAAACGTCAATGCCAACAACAAAATCATTTAAGAATTCAGACATAAAAACACAGCCTTTCTGTTTAATCAATCAGAGCATCCACGAAAGAAGAACGCTAGACAACCTTGCATTTGAAACGGGTAACACCCGAGGGTGGCCCAACCAGCTAAACATCGAATCGTCCTTGTGGAGTGACACGCTTTTTTACGGATAAGTCCTTTGATAAAAAGGGATCCAGGAGGTACGCACATCGATCTCTCTGACAAAGCGATTTTAGCACGATGTTTAGGAAAATAAAATCCAGGTGTCGCTGATTGATCCAAACAATAAGTTTTAATTTTCAAAGAACATTCGGGTGGGGTTTTCAACCTTTACCCTAACAACATTTTACAAGGAATGTTAAAATTATTGAGTGATGATTTAGACAAAGTATTGTCTTATTGCTTTTATGAATAGTTACGTTGGTAAGGTATTCATTTATACTGGTGAAAAAATTTGATAATCTCTTAAAAAGCCAAGTAATTTAGAGCGTGCTTTATAAAAATTATAAATTCTGATAAAGGTAATGGTGGCAATCAGGTGAGTAAGAATATGAAGATAGCAGTTGTTATGGCAACATTCAATGGCGTTCGTTATATAGAAGAGCAACTAGACAGCATCAGATTACAAACATTAAAGCCTGATGAAGTAATTATTTGTGACGATGCATCGACAGACGGAACAACTGAATTTCTCAGTAGATACATAAATCGATACCAGCTAGACAATTGGGAAATAATTAAAAACTACGAAAATGTTGGCTGGATTAAAAATTTTTATCATTTATTTAAATCAACAAGTTGTGATCTTATATTTTGTGCGGATCAGGATGATATTTGGTTGTATAATAAAATTGAGTTAATGAGTGATATTATGAAATCAGATTCAAATATTAAAGTTCTTGGTGGGAATAATGTCAAAGTAGATGTTAATGGAAAAAGAAAAAGTTTGTTTAAGACTACGGATATGTTAAATAATGGAAAATTAAGGAAAATAAAATGGAATGGAAGATTTTATTTAACGCAGAGACCTGGTTGTGCTTTATGTTTTAAAAAACAATTATTGCCATATGTAAATAAAATGCAAATGGAGTTTTATCCTCATGATCAGTTATTATGGAATATAGCTAGTATTTTAGATGGAGCCTATATAATTAAAAGGAATGTAATTCTCCAAAGAAGGCATGATGAAAGTGCCATGAGCAAGAAAAAAAAACAAAATAACCGGATTGCAGAAATTGAAAATACATTAAAAATAATAGAAATATGTAAAAATAATATGCCAACAACTTGTCTAAACAGGAGTAATAAATATAAGACGATTGAAAAATCAGAAAGATTTTTTAAATTAAGAATTGCTTTTATGAATTGTATGAATTTTAGATCGGGGTTGCAATTGTTGAGATACCTTTCCTTTTATCCCAGATATCGATCATATCTGGTGGATATAAAAGAGCGTTTGAGGAATGAACGCGCATTAAGAAAGTAAAAAAGTAGTGGTATCGTTGATTATATATATTTAAATTTGGGGAAACATGAGAAGATTAAATGTAGTAGCTATAAATATAAGTTAGTTTTAAATAAGTTTAGAAGGAAAAAAGGATGAGCTTAGTATCAACAATTCTAATATATGCACTTACAATTATAACATCGACTATTGCCTTTTATATAGCAGGTCAAGGTCGGTATAAATTGACACGTCAGTTAGGATTTTTTTTTGCAATTGCAATTACGGTAATTATTGCTGGAATACGATATTCAATTGGGACAGACTACTTTTCATATATTCATGGATTTGATCAAATTAAAAATGGATTAAATGTCAGGTGGGCGGGTTTAGAGGTTGGATTTTATTATCTGAATCTGTTTTTAGCAAAAATTGGTTTTGGGTCTCAAAGCATCATGTTTGCAGGTTCGTTAATAACAATGCTTTTTATTTCAAAGGCGTTGATGATAAAAAAGGAGGTTATTTCTGTAGGTTTTGGAGCGTTTGTCTTCATGCTTTTATTTTACCAAAGCTCGTTTAACATAATCAGGTTAATGATAGCGGTCAGTATATTTTTATATAATATTTCTAATATTGAGAATCGAAAATTACTTAAGTTTTTGCTGTTTTCTTTTTTAGCTGCTAGTTTTCATATAACGGCATTGGCGACAATTCCAATGTATTGGGTGTTACCGCTACAAAAAAACTCAAAAAAGAAGTATTTCTTATTTACCGCAGTATGTATATTATTGATTTTTTTTAATCCAATTTTGGAACGAATTTTATCTGTGGTAAATTTAGATAGCATTAGTTATTATAAACAGTATATTGGATACTCGAATAAATCGATTGATATTGCAATCAAAAAAACGATTTTGTATTTACCGATTTTAATTCCCGGGGTGTTTATGTATAAAAAGTGTTTGGAACAATATAAAGGCTTTTATATTTACTACACGCTAACTGTATTAGGTGTTATTGTATCTGCGCTAGGGACATTTCAAGTGGTTTATGTTGATCGAATAGCTCAGTATTTTCTTATCGCAGCAGTAATCGTAGTTCCTGTATACATGCGAGTTTTTTTGAAAAATAAAAATTATTTATTTTTTGCTATGGGTATCGTTTTATATTTAATTTTATTTTGGATTTATATTTATTTCATTGTTAAGGATCACGCTACAATTCCGTATCTATGGATTATTTAAAATTAAAAGGAGATGTAAAAATGGATGATAATAATCCGCTAGTAAGCATAGTGGTTCTAACTTATGGACATGAAAAATATATAAACCAGGCATTGGATAGCATACTCATGCAGAAAGTGAATTTTGAATATGAAATTATTGTCGGTGAAGACTGTTCACCTGATGATACACGAACAATTTTGAAAGAATACGAACAAAAATATGTTGATAAATTTGTTATGATTTATCGTGACAAGAATATTGGTGCACATAAAAACGAACAAGATATTTTAAAAAAATGCAGAGGTAAATATATCGCATTTTTAGAAGGCGATGATTATTGGATATCAAATCAAAAACTTCAAATTCAAGTTGACTATTTGGAAAATCACAAGGATTTCATTGCTACTGCGCATAGAGTGGAAATTGTAGACGAATTTGGCAACAAAACTAAGGAAAAGTATCCAGAATGCAAAGATCGCAGTTATACTTTTAAGCATTATAAAAAAGGTTTGTTACCGGGTCAGTCAGGTTCGATTGTCAGCAAAAATATTTATAATAATAGTAAGTATGATATAAGTATTCTCGGTAATAGCAACTTAGTGCCGGGAGATAGAATTACGGTTTTTGTGCTTGCAACATATGGGGAAATTTATTGCTTCCGCGAGGTTATGAGTGCTTATCGACATGTTACCACATGTGGTAGTAGTTATAGTGCAACTAAAGAAAAAAAGATTGAACCGCTGAAAAAAATAAGTTATTATTATGCTTTGATGAAATATGCACACGTAATTAAAACGAATAAGAAAGCCATTAAAGCTTCAGAATCATTATATCTTTGGGTGGTCATAAGATCTGTGGCAGATAAAAATGTTGGTTTAAAATTGATCAAAAAGGCCTTTATAGAAATTGATCATAAAGGAGCCGCGCTAGGATTCTCATTTTATCAAATTATTTCATGGCCGGTTCGACGTGTTATTTTTAAGCAAGAAGGAAGAATTTGAAATATGATAAAAATAGGAAGATTTAAATTAAAAAAATATTAAAAAAATGTTGACAGATTAGAATAACTATGTTAAATTATAGATACCAAAGAGAATATTACTAAAATGTAATATTTGGAGATGCTAATTAAGATAGTTGGAACTTTCCAACGATAAGGGCAAACCTATTGAAAAATAGCGACGCAAAACTAAAGGGCCTGTAAAATGGCAGCCAGTTACCGAAAACGGGAAGTTTTTGTTTTGTAAAAGACAGATAAAATGGTAGTTATAAAAGTGAATATGATCGTGGAAAGCTTTCCAACGATAAAGGCAAACTTATTGAAAGATAGGGACGCAAAGCTAGAGGGCCTGTAAAATGGCAGCCAGTTACCGAAAACGGAAAGTTTTTGTTTTATAAAAGATTGATTGATATTATTGTTGTAAGAATTAAAGATTAAGAAAAGATCGTGGAATGTTTTCCAACGATAAAGGCAAACCAACTGAAAAGTTGGGACGCAAAGCCAAGGGCCTGTAAAATGGCAGCCGGCTACCGAAAGGAGTTTCCATCATGAAAAAGGTAGTAGTTTTATTAGTAGCACTTTGTATGACATTTAGTATGGTGCCAGTTAATGCAGCATATCATTATAGTGATAATAATCCTAGTAGAAATGTTGTGGCAACAGAGCCATCTCCACAACCAGAAGTTGTAACAGTAGTTCAACCAGAAAAAGAAGTTGCTGCACCAAGTAGTGAATCGGTAAATGTGAAAGATTATAACGCTAAGGGCGATGGTGTTGCAGATGATACATCAGCAATCCAAAATGCATTGAATAAAAATAATTCAGTTTATATTCCGGATGGAACATATATGATTAATGTTGATCAATCATTGCGAGTCAATTCGAATCAAACAATCACAATGAGTGCAAATGCTGTTTTAAAAGCGATTCCAACCTCAAGTGAATCCAATGCTGTTATTCTTGTTTCTGGAGTAAAGAATGTAAATATCTCTGGTGGAAGAATAATTGGCGAAAGAAATAGCCATAAGGGAACAACTGGTGAATGGGGAATGGGAATTCGAATAATTGATGGCGCAGAAAGTATCACAGTAACTAATATTACTATTAGCGATTGTTGGGGCGATGGCATCTATGTTGGTGGATTCATTAACGAAGATTCGGTTAGTTCAATCTTAATCGATAACGTTGTTAGTGATAACAATAGAAGACAAGGTTTATCAATTACAAGTGCCAAAAACGTAATCGTCAGCAACAGTGTATTTAAAAACACAAATGGAACAGCACCGGAATCTGGCATTGACATTGAACCAAATAAGGATCAAGTTACTGAAGATATTAAAATCATTAACACTGAGACTTCTGGTAATAATGGAGTAGGGATTTTATTATATGGTAAAAGTGGAACAGTTCGAGGGGTTGAGATTTCAAATAGTACATTAATCAATAATGGTGATTTGGGTCTTGCATTAATCACAGCTAATGATCTTACTATCAGTAATACTAAGATTGCTAATAATTGGGTTGGGGTTGAAATTCGAAGTGATATAGTAAATACTATTTTCAAAAATACAGTTATCTCAGAAAATTATGATGCTGGTGTAAAATTGGTTGCAAAATCTCAAAGTTCAGGAATCGAAAACGTTGTTTTTCAAGAGTCAACATTTGCTAACAATAGTCAATATTCAGCAGGAGCTGCAGATGGTATAAAAATTAGCAATGCAGATTCTTCAGGATATATTAAAGGGATTCAGTTCAAGGATAGTGAATTCATTGATAATCAGAGCTCGCCTACTCAAAGATCTGGTATTGCGATTGCTTCTTCTAATTCTGTAAGCGGTATAGAGATTGATAATAACTGTACTTTTAATGGTAATATTGCAGGCAATAAAATTTCTTTATAAGTTAGAAATGCTATTAATATAGTTATCAGATAGCGTATAAATAGTTAAATTAAGAAGTAAAACCTTTCCGATTAACGATAAAAAGTCATTAATCAGAAAGGTTTTTTTAATTTAATTATTGTTAACGATTCTAAATGAGTATAATTGTAAGTTGATTTAATAGAAAACTATAGGTATAATTATATAAAGATTATCAAAAACGCTTTATCGAATGTTTAGAAAGTAATAATTATTATTCCGTTTATATAAAGTGAAAATAAATTCGAGATGAATTCATCAAAAATTTTAAAATAAGAAATGAGAAAAAAATGGACGACGTTCAAATAAAATCCAAAGTCATTTCATCACTCTTTTGGAAACTCATGGAGAGGGGAGGAACCCAAGGGATACAATTTATAATACAGATAGTGTTGGCGCGCCTACTTCTTCCCGAAGAATATGGACTAATTGCGATATTAACAATTTTTATTTCTATAGCAAATATACTTGTGCAATACGGCTTTAATACAGCACTTATTCAAAAAAAAAGCGCCGATGATACGGATTTTTCTTCCGTTTTCTTTTTAAGTTTAGCGGTGGCAGGACTGCTTTATGGTATTCTTTTTTTTACGGTTCCACTAATAGCTAGTTTTTATGAAAAACAAATGCTTGTTCCATTGCTTAGAGTATTAGCGTTAACATTATTTATTGGAGCCTTAAATTCGATACAAAATGCTGTTGTAGCTAGAAGTTTAGAGTTTAAAAAACTATTTTACAGTAGTATAGGTGCAATTGTAGTGTCCGGAATTGTTGGGATTGTAATGGCTTATATTGGTTATGGTGTATGGGCGTTAGTGATGCAACAGTTGATAAATCAATTAGCGATCGCGGTCATACTTTGGTTTACAGTAAAATGGAGACCAAAGCTTCTTTTTTCTATCGAGAGCTTGAAAAGTATGTTTTCATTTGGATGGAAATTGTTAATATCGGCATTAATAGATACACTTTATATCAATTCATATAGCCTTGTAATCGGTAAAATGTATAACCCAGCAATGTTGGGTTATTTTAGCAGGGGTCAACAATTTCCAGGACTTGTTGTAATTAATGTGAATGGATCAATTCAATCGGTAATGTTTCCAGCCCTCTCAGCTCAACAAGATAACAAACTAAGAGTTAAAACAATGGTGCGCAGAGCAATTGTAACCAGCTCTTTCTTAATATTTCCGATGATGGTTGGGTTAGCAGTTATCGCTGAACCGTTAGTAAAGATTTTACTAACGGATAAGTGGTTACCATGTGTACCATTTTTACAAATTTCATGCGCAGGATATGCTTTAATGCCAATTCACACATCAAATTTACAAGCGATTAATGCATTAGGTCGAAGCGATATTTTTTTAAAACTAGAGATTATAAAAAAAACAATTGATGTTTTAATTCTTGTTGTATCTATCTTTTATGGTATCTATGCAATTGCGATTGGACTACTTGTTGCTAATATTATTTCTTCTTTCGTAAACGCTTATCCAAATTTGAAGTTATTAGATTACAGTTATAAACAACAAATAAAAGATATAATGCCGTCACTCATCCTTTCATTGATAATGGGCAGTGTAATTTATTGTTTTTCATTGCTTGAAATGAATCCCGGTCTAACGATAATCGTTCAAATTAGTATTGGAATAATTTTATATTTTGGAATGGCAAAAATATTAAAGTTGGAAAGCTTTACATATTTAATTTCTACGGGAAAAGAACTTTTTACTAATGGGAAAAGGTAAAGCTAAAAAAATACCTTTGTGCTTCTGAGCAGTACGGATTTTATTTTACTTATGGAGTAAATTATGGATATAAAAAGAAAGGTTAAGATGGCACTAAAGAAGGTCAAAGCGGGAATATTAAAGATGGATATGCTTTTTTTAAAAGGTAATATCAGAGCGTGGCACTCACGTTATTTTAAATATCGTGGCAAAGCCCATAAGTTGACAAAGGATATTTATTTTCCTCCACATACCTTTTCTAATAGTAATGTTCGAATGGGACCGTCAGGGGAATTATTAGCAATCGGAGGAGACTTGTCATCAGAACGAATAATTTATGCATTTAAAAATGGAGTTTATCCGATGTTTTTTAAGAATGATCCGATTCTTTGGTGGACTTCAAACACGCGTTGTATTTTATACTTGGAAAAATTACATATTGGAAGAGATGTAAAAAAATTTTTGAAGAATCAAAAATTCAATCTGACAACAGATAGAGCTTTTGAAGATGTTGTAAATGCCTGCTCAGAATTAAGAAAAGGTGACACATGGCTTACCTCTGAAAGAATAGATGCATCGATAAAACTTCATGAGTCTGGATTTGCTCATTCCGTCGAAGTTTGGCAGAACGAGAACTTAATAGGGGGATTATTTGGCATTATGATTGGATCCTATTTTTATCTCGAATCAATGTTTAAGCGGGTTGATCATAGTTCAAAAGTGGCATTTGTTGCATTAAGTCTCAGGTTAAAGGAGTTGGATTTTTTTATGATAGACTTGGGAATTTGGCCGACTAATAATTTATTAAATTATGGTGCTGAAATTATTAATCGTGATGAGTACTTGAAACTAGTAAATAAAAGCATTAGTAGTCCAGACACAAATATAGAATGGGAAGAATTGTTTGAAAACTGGGATCTCAAAATGGCGGTTGAAAGACATCTTCAGGAAAATCGATGATTTAGTTTTATTTTATAAAGAACGATGGTTAGAAAATTAAAAATAATTATTCTAAATGTAAACATAATATTTTGAATTTAATTTTTATAATAACTCAACCAAACAATAAATAGATTTATATAGAATTTATATTCGAAGGTTTTCTTATTATTAGAATCTGCTTTTAAATTTTTGATAAAAGGAGTGGAACATGACAATCGACAAAGTGAAAAAGAGCATTACCCAGATTAATAAACGATTTTTAAAAGGGAGCATAAAAGCATATTACCTGCATTACTTTAAATACAAGGGAAAAGCTTATAATTTAACGAAAGACATTTATTTTCCACCACATTCGACATCAAATAAAAATTTGAGAATGGGACCATGTGGAGAACTGCTGGCAATTGGAGGAGATTTGACGCCGGAGCGGATGATTTTTGCTTATAAAAATGGAATCTATCCAATGTATTTCGAAAATTATCCAATTTTGTGGTGGACTTCAGAAATTCGATGTGTTATATTTCCTAATAATATTCATATTTCTAAAGGTGTGCGAAATTTTGTAAAAAAAACAAACTTTCGTCTTACCGTGGATAGTGCTTTCAAAGATGTTGTATATGCATGTAGGGAAACGAGAGAGGAATCCACTTGGATTACGCCTGAAAGGATTACAGCCTCTTGTAAATTGCATGAATTAGGGATTGCTCATTCTTTTGAAATATGGGACGGAGATCAATTGATCGGGGGATCATTTGGTGTTGCTATGGGATCATATTTTTATGGTGAATCTCAGTTTACAAGAGTAAGTAATGCGGGAAAAGTCGCTATGGTTGCATTATGCCTCCGATTAGACGAATTAAATTATTCTTTGGTAGATGGTGGGTTTTGGCCAACGAAATACTTAAAAGAAATGGGATCTGAGATTATTAGCCGCGAAGCGTATCTAAAAATATTGGAGCACAGCGTGTGTGAACCGGACATTGTCAAAAATTGGAGCGGTTTATTTGAAAACTGGGATCTTAGATTGGCTATTGAAAAACATCTCAAACAAAAGTCACAAACAGCAAGTGCTTAATAATTCTTACATATCAAAGAAAGTATTGATTTTGTATAGATCGGTTCGATTTTATATTGATATCAATAAGTGGTGTACTAAGTTAACATATTGCGATAAATATGGGAGAATTAAAAATGAAAGTTGGTAAAATTAAAGAGTTGCTTTTTAAAATCGATAAAACTCTTTTTAATGAAAATATTAAAGGGTGTTATTCGAAGCATCTTGCTTATCGGGGAAAAGCGTATAAATTAACGAAAGCGTTGTATTTTCCTCCTCATGCATCTTCAAATAAAAATATCCGAATGGGAATTGAATCGAGTGGAGAATTGCTGGCTTTTGGCGGAGATTTGACGCCGGAACGAATGATTTTAGCCTATAAAAAAGGAATCTACCCATTGTTTTTTGATAAACAACCAATTCTTTGGTGGACTTCAGAAATCCGGTATGTTTTATTTCCACAGAAACTACATATCGGAAAAAAAATGCGAAGAATTATTAAAAAAAACAATTATGTTTTAACAGCAGATAAAGCTTTCAGAGATGTAATTTGTGCTTGTCGCGAGACTAGAAAAGAATTTACTTGGATTACGCCAGAACGAATTGAGTCATCCTGTAAGTTACACGAATTGGGATTCGCGCATTCCATAGAAATTTGGCAGGATGAGCGATTGGTCGGAGGATTATATGGAGTTATGATTGGCTCGTGTTTTCAAGTTGAGTCGATGTTTAGACGAGTAGATAATGCAGCGACGGCAGCATCGATTGGACTATTGCTACGATTAAGTGAAATAGATGGTATTGTTGTAGATTGTGGATTTTCAGTTTCTGAGCATATTAAAAATATGGGAGCTGAAATGATTTCACGCGATGAATTTCTCGAAATGATTGAAAAAATCATGAAAAATACGGATAGTATAGAGAATTGGAATAGTTTATTTGAAAACTGGAATTTCAAACAAGCTGTTGAAAATCATTTTATATTAGATCATAAAACATAGATTTAAGCGTGTTGCAAAAGATTTTATAGAAATAATTTCAATAATATTTAGTTAAATCTAAAATAGTTATGGTTTCAAATAAAGGAGTTAAAAATGAGTAACATAATCAATGTCACGCGCTCCTCAATGCCAACTTTTGAAGAGTATGTCGAAGAAATTAAAGATCTGTGGGAAAGCCATTGGTTAACAAATATGGGGATAAAACACGAACAATTTTGCATCGATATAACAAAATACTTGAATGTGCCTCAGGCATCTCTTTTTACTAATGGTCATTTAGCACTTGAATGTACCATTGCGGCATTTGATTTAACGGGGGAAGTTATCACGACACCCTTTACTTTTGCGTCAACTACACATGCAATTCTTAGAAATGGTTTAGAACCGGTTTTTTGCGATATTAATGAAAAAGATTATACTATCGATGTGAATAAGATTGAGTCTTTAATCACAAAAAACACATGTGCTATTATACCAGTACACGTGTATGGAAATGTATGTAATGTGAAAGAGATCGAAAGCATTGCAAAGAAATACAACCTCAAAGTAATATATGATGCCGCACATGCTTTTGGAGTAACTGTTGATGGTGTCGGAATAGGCAATTTTGGAGACGCCGCAATGTTTAGTTTTCATGCTACAAAAGTTTTTAACACTATTGAAGGTGGTGCTGTAACCTATCAATATGAAAATCTTGAAAGAATACTCTATTATCTAAAAAACTTTGGAATTACTGGAGCTGAGTCGGTGGAATATGTTGGTGGTAATGCCAAAATGAGCGAGTTTCAGGCAGCAATGGGCATTTGTAACCTTAGACACGTTGATGAGGATATTGCTAAAAGAAAGAGGGTAACAGAACGCTACCGGGAAAATTTAGAAAATATAAATGGCATAAAACTTGTTAAACCTCAACTTGGAATAAAAAGTAATTATGCTTATTTTCCTGTCGTATTCGATGGATACCCTAAATCAAGAAACCAGGTTTTTGAAGAACTAGAAAAAAATAATATTTATGCTAGGAAATATTTCTATCCGTTAACAACTAGTTATGAATGTTTTGCAAATAGATTTAATTCAGCTGAAACTCCGGTTGCAAAACATACAGCAGAGCGGGTTTTGACACTTCCATTATATCCAGATTTAGATTTAGAAGATATTGATCGAATTTGTGAAATCATTAAAAGTTAAAGATGCTTTTTTAGCGTAAAAATGCATAAAATATAGTTAGTCGTTACTTAAAATTGTTATCCGTGAAAATATAGAGAGGAAAAGACAGTGGATATTTCGATCATGCAACCTTATCTATTTCCATATATTGGATATTTTCAAATGATCAATTATGTTGATTACTTTATCATTGATGATAATGTTCAATATATCAATAGAGGATGGATAAATAGAAATAGAATATTATTAGATGGAAAAGATTATATGATCACACTCCCAGTTGTGAAAGCGAGTTCACATTTAAATATTAATGAACGTTACTTTGTTGATGATCCTGATAAAAAGAACGAAAAAAAGCTAATGAAGACAATTTATCATGCATATCGTAATGCACCTGAATTTAAGGTGTGTTATGAATTGTTAGAAGAAATATTTAATTTTAGTAATAAAAATGTTGCGGAATTTACTGGTAATAGTTTAAAGCAGATATGCAATTATCTAGGAATTGAAGTAACAATTATCATGCAATCAACGATAAATTCAGCAGCGGATTTGAATTATCAAGATTCGATCATACAGACATGCAAGAAACTAAAAGCGGATAGCTATATTAATGCAATTGGCGGGATGGAATTATATTCTGCTAAAAGATTTAGGAAAAACAATTTATCCTTAAAGTTCATAAAAACAAAAGATTCAATTGAATATAAGCAATTCAAGAATACTTTTTTGCCAAACCTGTCCATAATTGACGTAATGATGTTTAATTCAAAAACGGATATTGTAAAACTTTTATGTCAATATGATCTAGTGGATGGAAAAAATTAAACTTGATTACGATTGATTGGTAATTTGAGAGCGAAAGTTAGGATATTATTATGGACTATAATAATGATTTTAAGACTAAGTATTATCAATAAAATATTATATTGTTTCCTCCTAAAGTATCATTTTAAACGGAAAATATTGAATCCGGATGCTTTAGGAGGATTTTAACACTGTAGAAGTAATAAATTATAATGATAATTCAGATAAAGAAAAATGAGATGAATTTATAGAATAAGGATATGGAATAAAATGAAAATTACAATTGCTGGAACAGGATATGTCGGTTTGTCAAATGCGATTTTGTTAGCACAACATAATGAGGTTATTGCACTTGATATTATCAAAGAAAAAGTTGATATGATTAACAACAAAAGATCGCCGATCATTGACCGTGAAATAGAAGAGTATTTAATGAATAAAAAGCTAGACTTAATAGCGACCACTGATAATTATATTGCTTTTAAAGATGCTGATTATGTGGTTATTTCTACACCGACAAATTATGATCCAGAGAAAAATTATTTTAATACTCGGACAGTTGAAGCTGTAATTGCCAATGTTCTTTCAATAAATCCAGATGCAATTATGATAATTAAATCAACGGTACCCGTTGGTTATACGGAAATTATTAAAGAAAAATTCGAGACGGAAAATGTTATTTTTTCACCAGAATTTTTAAGAGAAGGCAAAGCACTATATGATAATCTTTATCCATCAAGAATAGTTATTGGTGAGCAATCAGTTAGAGCTAAGGTGTTTGCAAAATTGCTGGTGCAAGGAGCAATTAAAGAAAATATTGATGTACTTTATACTAAATCAACTGAAGCGGAAGCGATAAAGCTTTTTGCCAATACATATCTTGCTTTGCGGGTGGCATATTTTAATGAGCTTGATTCATATGCTGAAGTAAGAGGACTAGATACTCGAAGTATTATTGAAGGGGTCGGACTTGATCCAAGAATTGGGAAACATTATAATAATCCTTCTTTTGGTTATGGCGGATATTGTCTGCCAAAAGATACAAAACAACTCCTTGCTAATTATTCAGATGTTCCTCAAAATATCATGTCGGCTATTGTTGACGCAAATAGAACGAGAAAAGATCATATTGCTGAAATGATTATCAAGAAAAATCCTAAAATAGTTGGGATATATCGACTTACAATGAAAATGGATTCGGACAATTTTAGAGAATCAGCTGTTCAAGGAGTTATGAAACGAATTAAAGCAAAAGGAATAGAAGTAGTCGTTTTTGAACCAACTCTAAATATCGATAAATTCTTCAACTCTAAAGTGATTATCGATCTTGAAGAATTTAAAGAAGTTTCCGATATTATCGTTGCAAATAGACTTACAGATGAAATTAAAGATGTTATAGATAAGGTGTATACCAGAGATATATTTAGCAGAGATTAACATCATGTTATATTGAAAATTAAATCACACTAAAATAATGGTTTGAATATATTTGTTTACAAAAATGTTACAAATTCTTTGACAACCTTAAAAAGTTCTGCTATAATCGGATCAGAGAATTACTTTTCGGATAAAAAACGTTTTTAAATAGATACAATTTAGATGAATTATTGATAAAAAGGTTTCGAATTTTGGGATGTTTAAAGTTTTAATAATTAAATCTAGTTGTAGGAAGGAGTAAAATACGATGTCGGAACAAAAAAATAAGGCTGAAAATGCCAAAACAGATAATGATGATTATCCCCGCTACAAAGTTAATGATCAATTTATTGAACAGATGACAGCAGGCGATGATGAATTGCAAACAACCGGTTTTAAGATATCAAAACCGGTAAAAAAATCGTTGCGGTGGTTGACTGAACGCATGCTTTTAAAACAGTTTGCTCCAGCGGCAGTTGTTGTTGATGCATTAGGACAAATTCAATTTATCCATGGACAAACGGGCGTTTTTTTAGAACCAGTGCCAGGATATAATGGGACAAGCAATATTCTGAAAATGTCTCGTATTGGCATACGACGAAAACTTACAGTGGCTTTGAATGAAGCCGTGACACTACAAAAGATTGTATATTCACCAGACCTTAAAGTTAAAACGATCGGTGGGTATGTATTGGTGAATCTCACAGTGGGACCCTTAGAGAATCATGAGGAGGAACCAGCGTTATTTATCGTTATTTTTGAAAATGCCTCGAATAAAATTAAGCTACAACAAAACGCAATCGAAAGTCAAAGATATCCAATTTTCTTGGATGAAAAAACTAATCTTCAAGTACAAATGGATGCTGAACAAGAAATATTAAAAATTGAGAATACCCTTAACTCTAAATATGTAGAATTAGCGACTATCAAAAGTGAACTACAGACAAATAATGAAATTTATGAGATGTTGCAGATAGAGTTGCAGAAAACAAACGGAAAGTTGGATGTGACTAAAAGCGATTTAGCGATGAATGACCAATTAGTCGAAATCGCACAGGAAAATTTACAGACAATTAATGAAAAACTAATAACAAATCGTACCGAATTGCAGAATAATAGCGAACTTTTGCAAAAATACAAAGACGAATTAGTGAGCGTTAATGAAAAACTGGCTCATAATAATACAGAATTGCAAAATACAAATGAATTATTAGAAACAGCTAAAGAAGGATTACAGACAATCAATGAAAAACTGAGTGAAGACAAAACAGAATTGCAAAATAATATAATGTTATTGGAAACCTCAAAAGAAGAACTGCAACGAGTTGGTAAAAAGTTAATTCAAGATCGGGCTGAATTGCGTAGCAATGATGAACGGCTGGCAAAATCGAACGAAGAATTGCAGAAAATCACTGAGAAAATAAGTCGAGCGCATGTCGAAATGCAAAACATGGATCAGAAACTGACTCGTGTTCAAGTTGAGTTACAGAATAATGACGATCAATTGTATACAGCAACAGCTGAGTTGGAAAAAGTCAATGAAGAATTACAACAAAAGCAAACAGAGTTGCAGAACAACGATCTTCGATTGGAAAAATCGAACGAAGAGTTGCAGGCTATTAGTGAAAAATTGATTCAAGATCAAACGGAATTGCAGAACAATGATGAACGATTGAGAAAATCAAAGGCAGAGCTGCATGAAATTGACAGAAAACTGAATCAAGGTCGAATAGAATTACAGAATAATGATGAATTATTAATAATCTCGAAAGAAGAGTTACAGAGTGTTAACGAAAAACTAGTTACGAGTAAAAATGAATTGCGGATTAATAATAATCTTTTAGAGTTGTCGAAAGATGAACTTCTAACTGTTAATATTGAATTGGATAATCAAAAAAAGGAGTTAGAAAAAGGGAATGAATTACCAGAACTTCTGAAACAGAAGTTGGAAACCATAAAAAACGAACTTGATACGATGAAAACTGAACTACAGGTAACAAGTGAAGAATTATATAATGCTAATGAGAAACTGTCAAAAACAAATGAAGAAATAGAAAACTCAAGAAAAATTTTAAGTTCACAAAAGACTGAAATCTCAATGAATGAAAATAAGTATTCTAAAAACAAAGAAAATACAGTTCATGAAAAAGTTCATTCTTTGTATGATGATGAGAAACCCGTGATTGAGAATATTCACGCATTATTTAATAATGAAAAACCACTTGATTCACCGGGTCAGTCTGCAGTAATTAGTGAAAAATCTGATAGTGAGGAGATTCAATTTTTAGGTAAATCAATTGAATTGCCTGGAGCTAACACAGTGCAGTTTCATTTTAGAGACAAGTCAGAAATCGATTCGCCGACTAATGAAGAATTTGCGGATCGTAGCAGCCTTATAAAACCTGAATCAGTACAGGTTAGTAGTGAAAAAAATCTCTTTAAGTTTGTTTCGACAGAAGAAGAGGACAATTTTAAAGAATCAAATATTTCAGATATGAATCGATTTACACCTGATTATTTAGATGAAAAATCAAGTAATAGTTCACTTGTTACGTTAGAGGCTGTTGATTCAGAACCATCAGAGTTTGACGAGAAAAAAGAGTTTCAAGCGATGAATTTAAAGGAATGGTTTTTACTACTTGCTAAAGTTGAAGAGGATGGAGCAGAGCTATATAAAAGATTTTCTGAAGTGTGTTCAGAAAAGTTAAAACCGGTTATTCGCAGTTTTGCTCAGGAAGAATTTAAACATAAACGATTGATGATTGATTTAGCAAGTGATGATCAATACAAAAACATCCAATTGGACAAAATGGTGTCAGAGATATCGTTGCAACAAGCAGACTATATCGCAAATAATTGCGACAGTGTCAATTCACCTTTGGATAAAGAATTTTTGCAATTTGCACTTGAATTAGAAAAGAATTACATCGAGATTTATAAAAGACAATTAACGATATTTCCAGCTGATTCCAGTGAATACAAAAAATTCAAAAATATTATTGAGGAAGCAAGAAAACATATGATTTTTATTCTAAATAAGCTTAATGATATGAAACAAGCTGAGTTTTCAGAACAAATAATGACGATGCGAAAAGTCGGGGTTCAATATAAAGACTGATGAAGTTGGGTTATGAAAGACCAAACAGCGTGTTCTAATGGTTTATGCTTGATTATTGATAAAAATAGCTGGTATGATCTTTGATGGAAAGAGGTTTGGAATTGATAGATACACATATACATTTGCTTCCCGGAGTTGATGATGGCGCAAAAGATATGGATATTGCGATTCAGATGCTGCGAATTGCAATGAATGACGGGGTTAATGAGATGGTTTTGACCCCTCATTTTAATATTCCTATTTACAGTAATCAAAAGGTGATCGAGCAGTATCTCCGACTTAAGGAGTATATTTCAGTCGCACAAATAGATTTCAAAATACATCTGGGGAATGAGATATACTTAAGTGAAGAAGATGTCGAAGGGGTTAAAAAGGGGCTGGCTTTTACTATGGGGAATACACGCTATGTATTATTGGAATTGCCAATCCATCAGTTTTATCCATTTCACGAGATCATGATTCAAGATTTACAAAAAAGAGGATATAAAATTTTGCTAGCTCATGTTGAACGTTATGATATTTTCAAAAAGGAACCTGAAAAACTTAAGGAATTAATCCGTTATGGGAGTTATGGACAAATAACTTCTCAGTATATTATGAATAAAAAAACAAGAAAAAGGGCGCTTCAAATGATAAAAAACGGTTTGATTCATATTGTTGCGTCAGATGGACATGGGATAGAATGGCGACCGCCGGTGATGAAAATGGCTTATGACATTGTTTCAGAAACGGTTGGGAAAGAGTGGGCACAGATATTATTTATTGATAATCCTAAATCAATGATTGAAAATGCTGAATTAGCAGCGATTAATATAAAAAAAGTGAAAAGATTTCATTTCTTTTAATATGAGAAAAGAAGTGAACAATCGTTTTAGATCAAAAAAAGTAAAATAACGGTTCAGATTGATGAATTGATAAAAAACCTATGATAATCCGCCCATGGGTTTTTTTTATAGAAAGTTTAAATAATATATCTAAATTTTATGTAAAATAATAGTTTTTATTAAACAGTTACGAAAATTTAATTAGAGGGAGTAGTTATCTTACTGCTCAGAATATGTTATAATGAGTAACCTATACATAGGAAAATTAACATATTCAAACAAACCCATATTGCAGTCTTGAGAAGTGAGGAATAAATACCGTGAAAAAGAAAACAAGCAGGCAGCTATTTCTAGTTGTTTCTGATATCTTATTACTAAATATTGCTTTTCTATTGGCATTGTTGTTACATTATGAGGGGCATGTTCCAACAGTAATTAGAACTATTTATTTGAATAGTTTTATTATTTTGACGATTGGAAAAATTTTAATCTATCGGTATTTTGAGTTATATAGTAGTTTATGGTCATATGCTTCAGTGGATGAATTCATAAAAATTCTAATAGCGGGTTTTGTGACAAATGTTTTTAGTACTGCATATCTCATATTAATGGGAGCGCAACTATTCTTTGGCGTTTATATAACAGCAATGATTCTAGAAGTTGGATTTATTGGCGGAGTGCGTTTTAGCTATCGACTGATTAGAAATCTAAGAAATAAAAATCTATTTAACAAACAGGAACATGAGAAAAAAATATTGATCATAGGAAGTGGATCAACAGCAACTCTGATTGCTACTGAAATTAGAAATCACGCATCAAGCTATGGTCAAGTCATTGGTTTTATTGACGATGATGAGAATAAATTGAATAAACGAATTTCGGGAGTGAAAGTTTTAGGAAACTATCATGATATCTATGGTATTGTATATAAATATCACATCAATGAAATTATTATTGCGGTTCCGACGGCTGGTCCTTATACGGTAAGGATGGTTATCGCAGAGTGTAAACGAACGGATGCCAAGGTTCGGATTATGCCGGGCATTCGCGAAGTGATAGATGGCCAGGTTTCGCTTAATAAAATAAGAGGTGTTGAGATAGAAGATCTTTTGGGCAGAGATTCAGTTAATTTACATGTCACAGAAGTAATTAGTTACATTGAGAATAAGACTATTTTAGTAACTGGTGGCGGCGGTTCTATTGGCTCGGAATTATGCCGACAACTCGCTAAATTTAATCCCCAAAAACTGGTTATTCTTGACAATTACGAAAACAATGCCTACGAAATTCAGAACGAACTAATAAAAGAATACGGAACAAAGTTAAATCTCGAAATTATTATTGCTTCGGTAAGAGATCGCTATAATATTTTTGCAATTATCGCAAATTTACGACCTGATGTAATATTCCATGCTGCGGCGCACAAACATGTGCCACTAATGGAACATTCACCCCGTGAAGCGATAAAAAACAATGCATTTGGAACTCGAAATGTTGCTGAAGCGGCTCATGAATATGATGTCGAACGCTTTGTTTTAATTTCGACAGATAAGGCCGTTAACCCGACAAATATTATGGGAGCCAGTAAGCGTATATGTGAAATGATCATTCAGGGTCTTGCAAAAAAAAGCAAAACCAAATTTACCGCAGTCAGATTTGGAAATGTTCTTGATAGTAATGGTTCTGTTGTTCCACTCTTCAAGAAACAAATCAAGGAAGGTGGGCCGGTTACGGTCACACATAAAGATATTATTCGTTATTTTATGACAATTCCAGAAGCTGCCCAATTGGTAATACAATCTGGAGCAATTGCTAAAGGGGGCGAGATATTTATCCTTGATATGGGAGAGCCAGTAAAAATATATGATCTGGCGGTAGATTTAATTAAACTTTCAGGGCTTAAACTCGACGAAGATATAAAAATTGAAATAATTGGCCTGAGACCAGGAGAAAAACTTTATGAAGAGTTGCTTATGGATGAAGAGGGATTAATTGACACGAAATTTGAAAAAATACACATTGGAAAGCCGATTGATATCGATTATACAGAGTTAAAAAAATCACTGGATGAATTATCACAGATCGTGAAATTAGAGGACACAAATCAACTCATTAATATGGTAAAAGAAATTGTTCCTACTTACAGAAATAGTATTGAAGTAAATAAAGCAAAAGAATTGAAAATAATTAATTAAAATATTATAATAGTATCAATTGTAATATCGTGTAGATTACTATAACGATGAGAAAGAAAAGAGCGGCCATAATGAACAATAGAAAAAAAGCGATATTGATCATTTTAATAAGTCTTACTTCGTTAATTATTGGAATTGGTGGCTATCTCTTGTTTAGTCATAACGTGAATTCGAACGAGAAACCTGTCAATTTAAAAAGCGATGACACAAGTGTCTCGATTGAAGATGTTCTTAATAGTAATAATGAGGATTTGCTCAAGTTAGAGGACACACGGAAACCAGTTATTTTTGCTATTTATGGCATTGATGATAAAACAACTGAAGATGGAAGAAGTGATATCATTATGGTAGTTAAATATGATCCGACTTTAAAAAAAATGCTTATCGTTTCGATTCCAAGAGATACAAGAGTCGATATTCCTGGCTACGGGATGAATAAAATTAATGCCGCCTATGCTTATGGGCAAGAGCAATTAATCAATCAAGTTGTCGAAAACTTGTTAGATATTAAACTTGATTTTACAATTAAATTGAATTTTGATACCTTCTCTAACATCATTGATACTTTAGGCGGAGTCAAGATTAACGCTAAAAAGCAATTTTTTGCTTCCGATGGAACGCTTGTTGTTGATCAGGGAAGTCAATTGTTAACGGGAGAACAAGCGCTTTTTTATGTCAGGTTCCGAAGTGATGATGAATACGATTATGGACGGATTGCCAGACAACAAGAAGTGGTAATTTCCCTGATAGAATATTTGAAGACTTCCAGTTTAAGTAAAAAAATCGAATTGGTAACGAAATATTATAATCGGGGAATTGAGACGGATGCTAATTTAACTAAGATAACTGATTATATTAAGATGAGCAGCAAGGATACAGATATTATTTATGAAAATCATCGTCTTCAAACTTACGGAGAGATTATCGATGGCTTATGGTATGAATTGTATCATCAAGAAGATTTAGATACGATTAAAGCGTTATTTGACCATAAAGAAGAAATGAATTTGGATAACTGGAAAGAATAAAAGATCAAAACGAAAGGGGACAATGATGAGTAAAACAGAAGAAGTTGACTTTAGAGAACTTTTTAGAATTGGTTTGAAAAAATGGTGGCTAATCATTTTGCTGACAATAGTTGGATTTGGTGCGGTTTATTTCGTTACGGCTAAATTGATAACACCGATTTACGAAGCAAAGACGGTATTGTATATCGGACGGGAAAATTCAGGACTTGGAACAATTGATGTTTCTCTGGGCCAACTAGAAGCGGATAGTCAGCTAATTATTGACTACAAACAAATTGCCTTAACACGTTTGGTCATTGATGCAGTTATAAAAAACACAGGATTGAATATTACGGATAATGAATCAAGGAATAGCGTGGTTAGTTTAAACGATAATGCATCAAGTGATGTGTTGACAATGACATATACAGAGTTTCGAAATAACACTGTAATCGAAACGATTGAAAACTCGCGGCTTTTTACGGTTGGATTTAGAAATCCAGACCCTGAAATTGCCAAAAAAGTCTCGGATGAGTTGGCAAAGCAATTAACGATTGCCGTTTCACAAATTGTTGGAGTTGAAAATATTCGGGTTTTAGATCAATCTACGGTTCCGGTTAAACCGATTTCACCGAACAAATTATTAAATGCAATTATTGGTGGTTTATTAGGTTTGCTGTTGTCATTATTTATTATTATAAGCATGTATTTCTTTAACGATACCATTCAAGATGAGGATGATATAAAAAGTTTAATTGATGTATCAGTTCTGGGAAGTATTCCGGAATTTAAAGGAGAGGCTAGATAATATGAATTTAGCGAGTTTAATAACATTAAATGATCCCACTTCACATGTAACTGAAAGCTATAAATTATTAAGAACAAATTTAAATTTTATTAATCTTGAAAATAAATATCAGGTATTATTATTTACCAGTGCAGCTAAAGAAGAAGGAAAAACGACAACTATCGCTAACTTAGCGATAACACTTGCACAATCAGGAAAGCGAGTATTATTGATTGATGCTGATTTAAGGCTTCCTCGGATTGGAAAGATATTCGATATCAGCTTGAATCAACCAGGGTTATCAAATATGCTTGTTGATGGTTTAATACTCGATTCTGTTTTAAATAAAGTAAAAGATTTAGAAAAATTTGAAATTTTAACGGCTGGAGATCGGCAGGTTTCACCGACGGAATTATTGAATTCCGATGCTTTTGAGCAATTAATTATAGCATGTAGAAAGGAATACGATATCATTTTAATTGATACTCCGCCGGTTTTAAATTTTGCTGATGCCAGTATTGTTTCAAAAGTTGCAGATGGATCGTTACTTGTTATAGCGGCGAACGAAACGAAAAAAGCAATGATTGTTGAGGCGAAAAAGACGATTGACAAAGTTGGCGGCGTACTATTAGGGGTTGTTTTGACCAAAGTAAAATTCAAAAAAAGTTCGGATTATTATGGTTATGGTGAAGATAAAGGACATTCTAAAAAGGAAAAAACTAAAAAGGAAAAAAAACTGAAAAAGAAAAAATAATGTGAAGTTTAAATTTACAATTCATTAGATTAATGCTCATATTCAGGCTAAACTTTAAAAAATAGTTTTTAAATTTATAAAAGGACTGGAAATTAACGATAAAAAAGGATATAATAATAAAGATTGTATTAGAGGCTTTTATCATGATGATGATAAAGGCCTTTTCTTTACGCGAAGAGGACAAGGCAGTTGCTTAAATCGAAGAAGCAATTTAGAAAGTTGATAGAAAGCTAAAAAATAGCATCATCGATATTTTAGTACCTACAAGATAGAAAAGAAAAAAGGAGTATTGATTAATGATAACAGTATCAGAATTAAGTTTGAATTTTAGTGGAACAAATCTTTTTTCCAACGTAAATATTAAATTCATCCCAGGAAATTGCTATGGGGTTATCGGAGCAAATGGCGCTGGAAAGACCACTTTTTTGAGAATTTTATCAGGTGAGATCGAGCCATCAACAGGTAATGTATTTATTCCTGAGCATATGCGAATGTCGGTGTTAAAACAAGATCATTATGCTTTTGATGAATTTTCGGTTCTTGATACCATTATGATGGGAAATCAACATCTTTATTCGGTTATGAAAGAAAAAGATGCATTATATATGAAAGAAGATTTTTCTGATGCGGATGGAATCAGAGCGGGTGAGCTTGAGGGTGAATTTGCAGAAATGGGCGGTTGGGAAGCCGAATCAGATGCATCTCGAATTATCCAGGGTCTGGGACTCGGCGTTAACATTCTTGATGCCGATATGGGAAGCCTTGCCGGAAATGAAAAAGTTAAGGTTTTATTAGCACAGGCTTTATTTGGTAAACCAGAAATTATTCTTTTGGATGAACCTACCAATCATTTAGATATTCAAGCGGTTGAATGGCTGGAAGAATTCTTAATGGAATACGAAGGAACTGTTATTGTGGTATCTCATGACCGTTACTTTTTAAATAACGTCTGTACTCATATCGTCGATATTGACTTTGGTAAAATTAAGGTTTATGTTGGTAATTATGATTTCTGGTATGAATCCAGTCAATTAATGCAGCGATTATTAAAAGATCAAAATAAAAAAAATGAAGATAAGGCTAAAGAATTGCAGAGTTTTATTGCTCGATTTTCAGCTAATAAATCTAAATCTAAACAAGCGACCTCCCGTAAAAAAATGCTGGATAAATTGAATATTGAAGATATGCCTTCATCGTCACGTAAATATCCATGGGTTGGTTTTCAAATTGATCGAGAGCCAGGAAAAGAGATTTTGACAGTTGAACATTTGTCTAAAACGATTGATGGCGTAAAAGTTTTGAATAATGTGAGCTTTCGAGTTAATAAGGATGATAAAATTGCGTTCGTTGCGGAAAATGAAATTGCGATGACAACGCTATTTAAAATATTAATGGAAGAAATAGAACCAGATGAAGGAACTTTTAAATGGGGAGTCAGTACAAGTCAATCTTATTTTCCCAAAGATAATAGCGACTATTTTAATGGTTGTACGCTCAACATTTGTGAGTGGTTACAGCAGTATACTGAAGAAATCACTGAAACGTATATTCGTGGATTTTTAGGACGGATGCTGTTTTCCGGTGATGATATCTATAAACAAGTGCAAGTTTTGTCAGGGGGCGAAAAGGTTCGGTGTATGCTTTCCAAAATCATGATGTTTGGTTCGAATGTTTTAATATTGGATCAGCCTACTAACCATCTGGATCTGGAATCAATAACCGCCGTTAATAACGGTTTGATTGATTTTAAATCAATTCTTCTCTTTGCCAGCCATGATCACCAATTCATGCAAACTGTGGCAAATCGGATTATTGAAATTAGGGAAGAGGGGATCATCGATCGCTTGTCTACTTATGATGAGTTCATTGCGTATAAAAAAACCTTGGCTTAGTCGATTTTAATCTGTAATGGATTGACTAGTGTGTTTTTAAGTCATTAGACCGGAAGTAAAACTGGGGGAAAAGCCAATTTGTTGGTTTTTCCCGTTTTTGGGTCGATAAAATTTAATTTGAGTTCTAATATCTGCAATGTAAAAATTGTATTCATTGACGAAATCGTTTGATACGTGTAAACTATCTTTAGAAAATGATTTTCAAAAGATTAATAATTATGACTTGGTAAAGGAATTATACATGAATATTACATTGAAGGAATTGATTACATCGTTTACAAAATCCATTGATCTTTACAATTGTTTGCTTAAAAACCATCATCGTCGTACGGCGATAGCCGCTTATCATATTGGGATGCAAATGGGGTTGCCCGCAAAAAAACTAAGCGACCTTGTAATCGCTGCATCACTGCATGATATTGGAGCATTTACCGTTAATGAACGTGATCGACTAATTCAATTAGATGTCGAAAACCCTTTCCCTCATAGCAGTTTAGGTTGTTATATGCTATCTTCATTTTCACTTTTTCAGGATATCTCTAAAATAGTATTCTACCACCATTGGCATTATGATCAAGATCTTAACTATATATCGGCATTTGGTCCAGTGCCGTTAGAGGCCTATATTCTTCATGTTGCTGATCGGATGGATATATTAGTTCGACCCGATTATTCAATTTTGGCTCAAAAGCAGGATGTTTTAACAAAAATACAATCATATAGTGGAACTGTATTCCATCCAGAGGTGATAACCGCATTTTTAGAACAGGCTCAGAAAGATTCCTTTTGGTTGGATTTTGATAACTGGGATATGGATAAAATTTTAGGTCTTGCCATTTCTAAAGAATATGAGATTGAGATGTCAATGGATTTATTAGAGGAGTTTGCGCTGACTATTTCGAGAATTATTGATTCACGCAGTAAATTTGCCATTTCCCATTCATTTGGGGTGAGTCAAGTTGCTTATTTACTGGCTCGAAAAATGGATTGTTCTGAAGAAAAATGCCGAAAAATAAGAGTTGCCGGTTTGCTTCATGACATGGGAAAAATCGCCGTAGCTACGGAGATTATCGAAAAAAAAGAAGAACTAACTATAACTGAACGCGCTGATATTAGAACCCATGCTTATTTTACTTATTTAATTCTGGGGAATATTTCAGGATTAGAGGAGATTGTTGAATGGGCTTCCGGCCATCATGAGAACCACGATGGAACAGGTTATCCAATGAATCTTTTTAAAGCCGGGATTTCATTGGAGATGGACATTGTATCTTATGCTGACATTTATACAGCACTTTCTGAAGATCGACCCTACCGAAAAGGGTTGCCTGCAGATCAGATAATTCAAATTCTCGAAGACGAATATTTGGGAAAGCATGGTGAACCAGTATTTAAGATTATTCAAAATAATTTGAATGAAATCGATGAGGTTTGTAAATCATCCGTTCAAGATGGCGTTTCGCACTTCCATGTTTATCAAGAAATGGTTCAAGAACAGGAGCAGTTAATCAAAAGTTTTTCGTAATGATCATTTTGGTCAACTGGATTTACCTGATAACGGGTATTATCCCTTACTATTTAGATTTTGTGATGACTCGACACGGTTTCGGCCTTTTTCTTTGGCCCGATATAACGAGTCATCTGTTTCTTTAAAATACGGTTCGAAGACGTCAGAATTATCCCCGGTCATCAACGAGACTCCCAAACTGGCTGTTATATTGATCTTGCCTTGATCTGAAGTAAAGGTCTTTTGGGCTATATTGACTCTAATTAACTCAGCCATGGATAGCGCTTCGATCATATTTTCCATCGGACCGGCAATTAAAAATTCTTCACCCCCCCATCGAGAAACCAAAAATTCAATGGGAACGACAGTTGTTATTGTTTTAGCAATTTCGATCAATATTTGATCACCAATCAGATGACCATAACGATCATTGACATTTTTAAAATAATCAATATCCAAAAGGATTAACGCTACTTTTTCTGTAGTGGTCTGATTTAATAATGACAATTCTCGCTCAAATTCCAGGCGATTCAAAAGCCCTGTCAGACTATCATGGGTTGACAAATAATTGAGTTTCTCATTGGCGATTTTTAATTCCAATGTATAAAGGGAATTTTCAAAATAAGTCTGATAAAGATAGGAGGAAATGACAATTACCGCTAAAAAGAAAATCGAACCATTGGTGATGCTGCTTACTTTATCATCTGGATTAGCTTGGAATAGAAATATTCCAAAAACAAAGACAATATAAGATGGCAAAATAACGAACAGGTTAGTTGGAAAAGTAAACAGCAGTGCAATGCCAAACATTAGCACATAAGCAATATATACGGTTATGCCGATTTCTTTTAACTGATCGAGTCCATTGACCATAGCTAATAAAACGAGCACCAATGCGGCACTAATCGTACTCAGATGACAATTTTCGTCGCAGCGGTCTTGAAGAAAGCGTCTTGCCAAGACCCAGATCAGCGCAAGAAACCATAACAGCGAGTGAATAATAAAATAGCTGATATATAACCAGTTTTTTTGCGAGTCTATTTGCAACATCCCCTGAATATCGAAAAGAACGATAATAAAAGGTTCAATAACAAGCATCGCAATAAAAAAGTAGGTAAGCCGTTTAAAATTAATGGCGTTGATATTTTTACGGATCTGAATAAGTGTCGAATTCGGTAAATTTTTATTAAAAGTTGATTTTTTATGTATGTTCGTCATGTAAGCCCTCCCAATTATGCAACTAATTTTTAATAATTAGTTTATTATACACTACTGTATTTTGCTTTTAAATATAATTCTTTGATAAAAAGGTGATACTAATAATAAAAAATACTAACATTAGCTTTTGGAGGTCAAACTGATGAAAATTATCGCAATTATGGGGAGTCCCCATAAGGGAAAAGGTTACCAGATTGTTCAAAAAATCGAAATGGCATTAAAACGATGGGGTGACATTGATTTCCAGTATATTTTTTTAAAAGATGTCAATTTGCAGCCCTGTATTGGTTGTTTTGCTTGTATTGCTAAAGGTGAAAGTTTTTGCCCGTTGCAAGATGACCGCAAGTCCATTGAGACAGAAATGCTGGGTGCGGATGGAATTATTCTTAGTTCACCCGGTTATACCCAAAATGTCAGTGGTTTGATGAAAAACTTTATGGATCGGTTTGCCTATAGCTTACATTGGCCGAAGTTTTTTAATCAGTCTCTGATGCTGGTTGCTAATGGCGGTTCTGGTTTGGAAAAAGTGATTAAAGCCCTTACCATGAACCTTGGCGGCAGCCACAAAATTTGTGAATTGAAAATAACGACAACCCCTTGGGAAACGACCCTAAAATATCGAAATCAGACCGATCAGGCGATTGAAAAAAGCGCTAAAAAGTTTTATCGTGCGATGATTGATAAACAAAAAATTCGTCCTGATTTAGGAAATTTGATTTGGTTTAAAATCTTTAAAAAAATGGCAAGTTTATCAGAACAAAATTTACCGGCGGATTATCAATTTTACAACGATAAACCAAGATTTTTTTATCCGGTCAAGGTAAATCTTGTAAAAAATGGACTGGCTGAAGTAATCGCGGTTTTGGCTGTCTGGAGTATGAAAAAGCAAGTCGATTTTAAATAATTTAAAGTAAACGTGACATTAGAGAGTTCTTATTTAAAAATCTGGACAATGAAGCTGTTTAGGAATCATTTGATAATATGTAGGCGTTAAGGGTATGTTAAGACAAACAGATAATGGGTAAATTAAAGGCTACAGCAATTAATATGAGGTATCGTTTATTTATCGAGCAGGATCAAAGATCAAAGATAATTAGACCATATGAAAGCAAAAAATAAACTAATTAATTCTAAAATAAATAAGGGGAAGGAAATTTTTATGAGTGACAGTAACATAGCATTGCTAATTGACGTTGATAATGTCAGTGCAAAATATGTTAAAAGCATATTTGATGAACTAAATGCTTTTGGAACAGTATCTATTAGAAGAATTTATGGTAACTGGAAAAGAACTTATGGATGGAATGAAGATGTATTGTTAGAATATTCAATTCAACCAATTCAGCAATTCGATTATACAAAAGGAAAAAATGCGACTGATATGGCAATGGTTATTGATGCAATGGACATACTTTATGGTCATAACATCGATGTTTTTTGCATTGTAACCAGTGACAGCGATTTTACAAAACTAGCGATGCGATTAAGAGAATCGCAAGCCTATGTCATTGGCATGGGTGAATCTAAAACTCCAATTGCACTTACCAAAGCCTGTAATAAATTTGTTCATCTCGATTTGATTGCCTCAGATGAACCAAAGGTCGAAGGGATCAAAGCGGCGGTACAGAATGACAAAAATCCTAAAATAATCGAGTCAATGGAATCAAATGTCACCCCGATTAATCAAATCCAGGAGTCAATACTAAATATGATCACCGAATCAGATTGCCTTACGCTTGGTGAAGTCGGGTCTTCGTTAGGTAAATTATTTACTGATTTTGATGTTAGAAATTATGGCTATACGAAACTTAATGTTTTTATTCGCGAAGAATTTTCTAAAATTCAAATCGAAGAAAAAGAGGGATCTTTTTTTGTTAAAATGAAAAATGATGTTGATTTTCTTACCGTTAAAAAAGAAATAATACAGATTATAAAAAATAACCGTGGTAATATTGGTAATTTATCAATATTACATAACGCATTGAAAACGAAACACAGTCATTTTAATTTGAAAGATTATGGATACAGTCGGTTTTCAAGCTTTTTAAGAAGTATTGACGAAATATCTGTGGATGGTAATAAAGTTAAGTTAAAAGCCCAAAATAAATAGTGATGTTATTTTTAGTGTTATTAGAATGTTCGGACAAAATGAAGCGATTGGCGTTGAGCGATTGGCGTTGTAAATATATTATAATAAGGATCAAGAAGAATAAGAATAGAATTAGCAAATCAACGTTGAGTCGCAATCTATTTTTAAGATTAATTATTAACGATAAAATTGACTAATCAGTCATTTTGTTATATAATCACTTTCAACAGGTTCAGGAGGCACAGAATGGATAAACGAAAAAAAATATTAAAGGCGGCATTAGAACTTTTTAATCAATATGGCTTTGATAATACACCAACTGCTCGAATCACTAAGGAGGCAGGTGTTGCCACCGGAACATTATTTAATTATTTTAAAAATAAAGAAGAACTAATCAATGTTCTTTATTTGTCGTGTAAAGATTCTTTGACTAATGGGTTATCCAGAGGTCTTGAACAGGAGAGCACTTTTAGAAGTAAGCTAAAACGAATATATATTAATTATATTGTTTGGAGTCTTGATCATACCGATGAATTCCTCTTTTTTCAACAGTTTTGCAACGCGCCTTGTATTGGGGAGACAACCCGGAAAGAAGGGGTAAGCAAGTTTAAGAAAATTATGGCTTTAATGTCTGAGGGAATTGAGCAGGAAATTATTAAAAATGTTAATCTGGATTATATGAGTAGTTTATTAATGAGCATCATGAATGCAAACACTTATTATTTTATCGATAATCCCAGTTTAGCGGGAGATGATGACTTTCTAGAAACATCATTCAGTTTTCTTTGGGATAGTATTAAAAACTAATTTTTTTACCTATAGATGACTAAATAGTCATTTATAGGTTCGGATAGCTTGTAAAAAAGCAATTTTAGACTGGTGCCAATTTAAATTTACTGTCGAATTAGCAGGAACATAAATATACAAATAAAAAATGAAGGAGTAATAAACAATGAAATATCGGATTAATCCTAAAAATGGTGACAAACTTTCAGCCCTGGGATTTGGCTGTATGCGTTTTGCCAAAGATGAAAAAGAGGTTGAAAACCAAATTATTTACGCGATTGAAAATGGCGTCAATTACTTTGACACGGCTTATATTTATCCCAAAAGCGAAGCAATTTTAGGTCGGGTGTTGGCAAAAGGTTATCGTGATCGAGTCAAAATAGCCACCAAAATGCCGCCATATTTAATAAAAAAATATGAAGATTTAGATAAAATTTTTAATGCGGAATTGGAACGGCTGCAAACTGATCATATTGATTATTATTTTATGCATATGCTTACCGATGTGAACATTTGGACAAGACTTGTCGAATTAGGGATTTTAAAATGGATTGAAGAAAAAAAGCAAGCGGGTCAAATTATCAATATTGGGTTTTCATACCATGGTGGTCGAGACGAATTTATAAAGCTGATTGATGTCTACGATTGGGAATTTTGTATGATTCAGTTTAATTTTTTGGATGAACATAAACAAGCGGGAAAAGAAGGACTGGAATATGCAGCCGCCAAAGGGTTGCCGGTGATGATTATGGAACCTTTAAGAGGGGGTAAACTGGTTACCAATTTACCGAAAGCGGTTTACAAGGTTTGGGATAATGCTGATGTGAAACGTTCACCGGCGGAGTGGGCCTTTCGCTGGATTTGGAATCATCCTGAAGTCACCGTCGTTTTGTCGGGCATGAACTCACAAGCGATGGTTGAAGAAAATATCAAAGTTGCGTCAGAAATGGAAGCTAATAGCTTTACTGCTGCTGACTTTGAATTATTTAAGCAAGTTACGCAAATATTAAGCGATAAGATAAAAATCCCCTGTACCGGCTGCAATTATTGCATGCCATGTCCTAAAGGAGTTGACATTCCCACCTGTTTTTCAACCTATAATGATCGCGAAATTGAAGGTAAAACAGCAGCACTGAGCAAATATATTATGCAAACCAGTGTTAAAAGTAAAACGAGTAATGCTTCCCTCTGTTCAAAATGTGGAAAATGCGAAAGTCATTGCCCGCAAAATATAAAGATAAGAGATGAGTTAGTAACCGTTGCTAAAACCATGGAAGGTTTTTATTACAAGCCCACTCGGTTTTTGATTAAACGATTTATGAAACTCTAAAATACTGACGGTTATCTCATTTTAAAACCATGAACCTTCCTGATAGTAATTTCTTAAGAAGGTTCATGGTTTTCAAGTTAGCGATTGTTGTTTGCTAATTAGCTTTTATTGAAGCGGTTGCGATGATATAATTGATTAGAAAACCCAAAACAAGTTATATTCATAAAAATAGCAATCATAAAGACGACAATCCAAAGAAAACTATTCATCAAATAGTTTTCTAACAGTGCCATCAACGCCATGTAGGGAAAAATTGCAATGGCTCCGATAATATCGGCTTTTTGAGCCTCAAACAGATAAAATATTAAAAATTCAATGGGTAGAAATACAGAAGCTAACAATAATCCATCCGGTAGAATATGTGTTGGCACAATTGCGAACATTTCTGGTTGAATCGCGTGGGTTACATTAGAAAAGAAGATAATGAGCGGCGTTGCCATTAAACAGAACAGGTAGATAATGATGCCTCTTGCGCCAATGATTGTTGTCGCTTTGACGGGGAGAATACCAAACAATAATTTCGTCTGATATTTTTCATCATTAAATGCAAAATTCCGCAGCAATAAATAGGATAACATTAATAATCCCATCGCGTAAGTAATGATATTTATAAAATCATTAGCTACATTAATTTGACTAAAAAACATCGGGTATAACACAATACAAAGCAGCTGTAACCAAACAATTTGATTTAATGCGACAATTTGCATTTTGGTGAAATTAAGAAAATTTGAGTGCATTATTGGTGCCTCCTTGTGTAATAGAGCATCAGCTCTTCGATCGTAGGGACTTCATAGACCGTTTTGTTAGGCAGTAGTTTTTTGAGTATCGCCTTGTTAGCGGTCAGTCCTTCAAAACCATAGTTGGATTTGTTTATTCCGATAAAATGATTTTCATATTCTGGCAATAATACGGCAGGATCACCTTTTACAATGGCGTGTTGTTCTTTTAATTCATCTTTTTGTCCGTGTAGAATAATTTTACCGCCGAAGATGAAAAACAAATAGTCGGCGATTTTATCAAGATCAGAGGTGATATGTGTTGACATCAAAACTGTTTTATGATTTTCACAGACAAGATCTTTGAGAATTTCCAATAATTCACTTCTCACTAATGGATCAAGGCCCGATGTCGGCTCGTCCAGAATAAAAAGATCCGCACCATGCGAAAGGGCTAGTACAAGCGCGTATTTCATTTTCATGCCTCTAGATAAGTCCTTAATCTTTTTTTGCTCCGGTAGTTTAAATTTTTTCATATAAAACTGATAATCATGATCATTCCATGTCGGGTACATGGGTGCAATCAGACTTTTCATTTTTTGTAGGGTTAAATCTTCGTAAAAATGCCCATCATCAAGAACGATGCCGAGCTTTGATTTAATTTCTAAATCATTGGTAATGCTGTTCATACCTAAAACCATGATTTCGCCGTTATCCGGTTTAATAATGTTTAAGATACTGTTAATCGTGGTCGTTTTTCCGGCACCATTAGGTCCGATAAAGCCGGTCAAGGTTCCTTTTTCCAATGCCATATTGATATTTTGTAAGCTAAATTCGTCATAATTTTTACATAGGTTGTGAATTTCTAAAGCCTTCTCCAATTTTATTCCTCCGCGATTAATTCATCAATTATTTTTTTTAAATCTTCGCCTAAAATGCCAATCGGTTTTGCATACTCGATAATTTCAGTGAGCTTTTTTTCAATTTCTACCATTCGCGATTCTCGTAAGCGTTCCATATTTTGTGGTGCGACAAAAGAACCTTTACCCATCATATTGAGTGTAAAACCTTGGGCTTCCAAGCCATCGTAGGCTTTTCTGGTGGTAATGACACTAACATTTAAGTCCTTCGCTAAACTCCTAACCGAAGGTAAAATATCCCCATCTTTTAATTCGCCAGATAAGATGGCAGCTTTAACTTGGTTCATAATCTGTTCGTAAATCGGTACATCCGCAGAATTTACAATGATTATATTCAATTTCATGCCACCTCCATATATTTATACTGTGCATGCACTGTAAGCACAGTATAAACTAACAACTGATCTTTGTCAATGTGTTTAAAATATATAATAAGAAATTTATCTGCCGGACTGACTAAGTGATCTTGGTACGGAGAAACACAAAGTTTTTTTAGCAAAAAAATAATGCTTGTCATTATCCACTAACATGTATTACAATATAGTTAGTGCTATGCATTGCATGTTAGTAAAAGGAGGATCGGATGATTCCATCGCAGATGCTTAAAGGAACACTGGAAGGTTGTATTTTAGCTATTATCAGTGTACAGGATAGTTATGGATACGAGATTTCGCGGCAATTGGAAAAATTTGGCTTTGGCAATATTTCAGAAGGGACAATTTATCCTTTGTTGCTTCGGCTCGAAAAAAATGGATTGGTAGAGGCGACCTATCGGGAGTCCGGTCAAGGACCCAAACGCAAGTATTATGGTCTCTCTGACTCTGGTAAAAATGAACTAAAGCAATTTTTTGATAGTTTTGAAGAATTAGATCAGGCCGTGCATCAACTGATAAATTATTTGAAGGAGGTCAATTTGTGAAGCGTAAAACCAGAAAATTATTACGTGAAAATAATGAATTTGAAAAAACCTTAAATGACCGTAACCAAAAAGCACTTACGGACATTGTTGTTTATCTTCGCGGGTGTAACATTTCGGAATATCATCAAGAAGAGGTTAGAGCAGACATTATGCGAATGGTAGCAGATGGGGAAGCAAGAAATGAAAACATTGAAGTGATAATTGGTGAAGATTTTAAATTATTTTGTGACGAAATTGTTAATGTCTTTCCACCGCAGTCGAAAAAAGAAAAAATCCTGATAACAGTCAGTGAAGCTTTTTCATTGACTGGTGTAATGTTGGTGATTTGGCTTATGAGTGGTATGATTGACGGGATTTTAAATAAAACAATGGTTTGGGAATTATCTTTGACTTTGGGAGATGTAATTAATGGTTTGATAATTGTAATTATTGCTAACCTCATTGTAAACTATACGTGTAAGACGTCACTGTCATTGACACAGATTAAAGCGCGCTACCGGAATTGGTTTTATTTAATCGCCTGGATCATGCTTTTTTTGATATTTGGAGCAATCTACCTAATTGGTCGTTTTTTGACATTCAAACTGGTCAGTATTCCCATTATAATAGCGACTTTAATTATCGCAGGATTGTTTGTGATTAGTCGTCTGATTGATACGATACCGATTGGATAAATGGAATAAATTATAGTGCTATTAACAAGGGGAACTATTATCGTGATGAACTGTCATCGTGTGAGACATCTGGCATGAAATAGCAACGAGCAGTTAATTAAAATACAGGATGTTACTTCAATTAGAAATGATCAGATTAAATCGGAGTTGATTTTATATTTATATAGGGAGAATTTATGCTAACATTATATTTTTCAGGAACTGGAAATTCAAAATTCATTGCCGAACATTTTTCACAAAAGATGGGGGCGGAGTGCCATTCCATTGAGGAAGAAATTGATTTTAAGAAAATAATGTCAGTGACAGAAACGATTGTTGTTAGTTACCCCATTTATGGGTCTTGTGTACCCAAAATCATGCGTGAATTTGTTACACGGAATCGTTTACTTTTTGATCAAAAAAACTTGATCATTCTCAGTACCCAACTGATGTTTTCAGGAGATGGCGCTCGGATTTTTACCGAATTATTAGAAGGCGTTACCGTTAACATTCTTTATGCTGAACATTTCAATATGCCAAATAATATCTGCAACATACCGTTATTATCGGTTGGAAATCCGAAAAAGATTGTCAATTATGTCAAAAAAGCGGAAAAGCGCCTTGATAACGTAGTTAAAAATATTAGTAATGGAGTTGTCAAAAAACGCGGATTCAATCCGGTATCAAAATATTTGGGTTTATGGATGCAACGCAAGTCTTTTTCAAGACTTGAGAAAAAAGCGGAAAAGGATGTCATCATTACGGATAATTGTATTCTTTGCTTAACGTGTGTAAAAATCTGTCCAATGAAAAACCTCGAACCGATTGAACAAAAAATTGAACCTAAAGGGAACTGTACGCTTTGTTATCGGTGTGTGAACGCATGTCCCCAGAAAGCAATTACTGTTCTCTTACATGGGCAAATCAAGCAACAGTATCAGGGGATTAAATGATAAAGATGTTAAAAAATGCTGGTGATCAGAGTTTGAAGCCCATCAGTGTCAAAACTTTCGAAGTCATTCAAATGCCGTAATTATTGGATATCAAACATGTAAAAATATGAAAAAGCGTTTTAGATGATCAAATTCAAAAATAAAAGGTTACGATTATCACAAAAAGGGATAGTCAACAGTAAAATGGGTATACGAAGAATAAGGACAAAAATATGTTCAGGAAAAAATAAAACGATTAATGGCTTTATTTGTTATTATCGGCTTATTGTCTAAGATTATGATTGGCAGGCAGATCAAACTCATGGTAAGGTTACTTTTATTACTAGAAAACAGAAAACATTTTGACACGGACTTGTTATATTGCGAAATCCAAATATGTAAATTATCCGATATCTACGATATGAAAATATTTAAAGAGTAAATAAAAAACCATAAAAATGTTGATTAAGCCCTATAAAAAGACATTTTAAGGTAAATGAAAAATATGTTTTAACCGGTTAAGTTTAGCTTGATGTTTTTAAAAACTGGTGATATAATTAATTTTACAATAGTTACACGCATTTAATTTGTGTAGTGTGATAACATTCATAGGAGGAAGATGAATATGCTAACAAAAAGACAGAACTTATTGGAAACGATTAACGGTGGAAATCCAGACCGCTATGTTAATCAATATGAAGCTTTTATGTGTACGGATGCCATTTATGGAATGATCATGGGAGATCCAATTACTGCTCAGGGTGCTTTTCCCATGCCTGGTGGAGAACCAGCAAAAAATGCCTGGGGAATTACCTTTGCCTGGCCAGATGGAACACCAGGTGCATTTCCTTTACATGATGATGAACACAGAGTTCTTAAGGATATTACGAAATGGAGAGATGTCGTAAAAGCCCCCGAGACAAACCTTCCCGCTGAAGCATGGGCACCATTTTTACCTCCAGTCGAAGCGATTGATCGGAACGAAGTTTTTGCAACTGTGTTTGTTGCTCCGGGTGTTTTTGAACAATGTCATCATTTAATGGGCATGGAAGATTGCTTGATGGGTTTTTATGAAGAACCAGAAGAAATGCATGCGCTTATAGATTATATTGTAGACTATGAATTACGTTATGCTGCTGAATTGATCAAATATTATAAACCAGACTGTCTCTTCCATCATGACGACTGGGGCAGTTCTTTGAATTCATTCATGGCACCAGATATGTTTGAAGAATTTATTGTACCGGCTTACAAAAAAATATACGGATTCTATAAAGCAAACGGCGTCGAGCTGGTTGTCCACCATAGCGATTCTTATGCGGCCAATTTGGTTCCGCACATGATTGAAATGGGAATTGATATTTGGCAAGGTTGTATTTCTTCAAATAATGTTCCTGAACTGATTAAGAAATATGGCGGACAAATTTCTTTCATGGGCGATATTGATAATTCCCTGATTGACGAAGAAAACTGGACACAGGAAAGTGTCAGTGCTGAAGTTCAAAATGCGGTTAAACGATGTGGTAAGCATTATTACATTCCTTGTATTACTCAAGGTGGACCGGGTAGTGTATATCCTGGCGTATATGAAGCAATTACTGAAGAATTAAATCGTCTTAATAAGGAATATTAAAGTATAAAAAAGGAAGTTTAGTCATTACAATGGCTAACTTCCTTTTTTTATTTGAACGATATTAGTATGGGTTAGGCGCAAAAAGATTTACAATTGGTGTTTTATTTAATTTGCTTGTGTTACGTAGTGAATATTGCTCCGCTAAATTGATTTTTGATAATATAAATCAATTTAGCAGACATATCTATAAAACACGGATTTAGAAAGTAGTTAACAGCGATACCATTTGCGATTATCTGAAATGTATAAAGAAGAGCGATAAAGCCGGTTGATAACAAGACGAATTAAAGTGATATCGTTTTAATTTTCGTATACGGTAGCAATATCATGGATTCGACGTTTCATTTCGGTGCGAATATGCAACGGCTCTAAACACTCGCATTGATCCCCAAAACTGAAAAGAATATGGTAGTAGTAATCATTCTCGATAAAAGGAAAACTAACAATGTAATGGTCATTACCGTCGGGCAAAAAGTCTTCATAAGCACAATAATCAAGGACCCTATCCATGACAGCGCGATGAATGCGAATTTTGATTTTTATTTGCATCGTTGCCAAAATATCAGAAAAATCTAATTGTGGTGGTTGATAATCTCGGGGCGTAAAAAATTCCTTTTCCATTTGCAGGCTTGATATTCGGGATAACTTAAATAAGCGAAAATCATTTCTTTTATGGCAATATCCTTGGCAATACCAATGATTGTTTTTTAGTACTAGCTGATACGGCTCGGCTGTTCGTGCGGTTTTGTTTCCGTAGCGGTCTGCATATTCAAACGAAAGGAGTTTGCTTTCTCGTAAAGCTGTTTTGATAATTTCTAAATTGGGTTGGATGTTCCTGTTACCTATCCACGGACTTAAATCGATAATGATTTGATTGGCTTTTATTTCAATGTCCTTGGCTCTGTCAGCGGGGATAAAACTTTTGACTTTTGCAAGGGCGTTTACCAGTTCATCCCCTCGGATCATGTTGGAAAGGCTGGTAAGACCCATTAAGATAGTGGAAAGATCGGCAGTCGAAAAAACCTTTCGATCAATTTTGTATTCCGGCATGATTTCAAAGCCGCCGCTCACTCCCGATGTCCCGTGAACAGGAATACCGGCCATGTTGATTGCGTCGATGTCGCGGTAGATTGTGCGGGGTGAAACTTCAAACATCGCTGCTAGCTCCTGTGCGCCGATACGCTTTTTATCAAGGAGGATCATAATAATGCTAACCAGTCTGTCAACTTTCATCGGATCACCACTTTCCTAAATTTCTTGTTATTATTATAGATTGTTGCCATACTGTTGTCAACAATTGCAAGGTATAATAAAAAAGCAAACAAATTAATCAAACGAAGGAGGAAATTGATGGTTACAATTTATGTTTATATTCTTGATACGTTGGCTGACTGGGAACTGGGGTATGTTATTTCGGAGCTGAATTCTGGCCGATTTTTTAAAAAGGGTGAGCAACGGATATCGCTCAAAACGGTTAGTTATGCTAAAGAACCAATCAAAACAATGGGGGGGATGACAATAGTGCCCGATTGCTTAATTGATGATATTGTTGTGAGTGAAACAAGCACATTGTTATTACCGGGCGCAGATACATGGAACGACCCAAAACATGGCGCGATCATCGAAAAAGCAAGCGAATTTCTTTCTTTAGGAGGGATGGTGGGTGCCATTTGTGGAGCGACCGTCGCCCTTGCCAACTTTGGGATACTTGATAACCGTCCGCATACCAGCAATGGACCGGGATTTCTTGAAATGTTTTCGCCTGGTTATAAAGGGCAAGGCTTTTATCTGGACAAACTATCAGTAGCGGATAACAACCTTATTACAGCAAGTTCTACCGGAGCTTTGTTGTGGGCAAAACAAATTATTGAGCATTTAGGCGTTTTTCAAGCAAATACATTGGAATCCTGGTATGCATATTTTAGTACCGGTGAAGCTGAACATTTTTTTGCGCTTATACAAACATTGCCGTCCAGTAATGATTGACCGAATTCAGGTGCTATATCATAAGCACTTGTTAACCATAAATTATAAAATTTGTTGTGTACTTAAGAAACAGGCTAAAAAAAGAGATTTTTTTACTTTTATATTTCTTTCATTTTTTTTATTTTCAATCGGCAGTATTCCCGCCATTAAATAATGATGTGAGGTACTTACAATTAAAATTTACAAATGAAGCTGAGATTAAGGCGTGTTTTGTATTTAAGAAATGTGTTATTGGATTATTATGTTCGAGCTTCAAAATATCGAAAAAAGTATTCGCAAAATTTTTGGGCACCTAAAGAAAGAGGTGTATTTTTTGAGGTTAGGATATGGATTTGCGGTATGTTTGGACATCGATATGGTTGTACAATAATATCTTCTGAACTTGGGAGTGCTTTGTTCATACCAAGGATAAAAGGACTCACTCCCAGACCGGATTGAACACATTGCATGGTTATATTAATGTCAGTAGAACAAACGACGATGTTTGGAATAAAGTTAGCCTCGGCACAATCTTTAACCACGGTATAGTAATTGGTGGAGCCGCACAAGACGAGTTTTGTATCGCGAAGGTCTTCAACAGTAATGAAGTTTTTTCTTGCAAGAACATGGGTCTTGGGGACATAGACAATAGAATTAAGGGCGTAGAATGGAGAAACATTAAATTGTTCACTATCGAGCGATTTCACAGCAAAAAAAACATCAGCAGTCCCATCAGAAAGCTGGGATTGACAAATAGTCTCACGATGTTCACCAAACCTGAGATCAATATTGGGATATTCTTCAATAAAGCATAAAAATGGAGATAAAGTTAAAAGAGGAAGGCAACCAAGTTCTAATACAACGTTTACAGTACCATGGATTAAGCTATTTTTTAAGTTGATTGAGTCGGTTACATTTTGATATTCGCTTAAAATGTTTTCGGCATGTTCCCAAAGAATTTTTCCCTCAACCGTTGGAGTAACACCGCGATTGCTACGTCTAAAAAGTTTTACTCCAAGTTCATTTTCCATTCGTTTGATCATTCGACTCAATCCTTGTTGGGAAATAAATAAGTTTTCAGCTGCAACAGAAACGTTACTATCCTTGCATAGCCGCACAAAGAATTCAAGACTTTTGATATCCAAAATTAAAACTCCTAAAAACAAAGGATTTTATGAATTTATCTTATCAAATTGAGAACAAGCTGTCAATTTTTGATATTTTTTTTACAATCTTTTAAATTGGTTGTAATGGGTTACAATTAACCGTTGTTTTACTCGATTTTGGTAAGGTGCTATACTGAAATTGTGGAAAGATTAAGGTCGAATTTTAGTTATTTAAGCGATTTGTTTTGAAGAAGTTCCACATTAGGATTTGTTAAAAGGTCGAGCGGTTACTTTACACTCTGGCTAATTTAAAATACAAGGAGAAAAAGATGTTAGTATTAAACGGTAAAGAAATTAACAAAGCGTCCCTAGCGAAAATGATTGATGGTTCATTGCTTAATCCATTTACAACAACCCAGGAGATTGATGAACTAGTAAAGATTTCATTGGATTACAACACAAATTCTGTTTGTGTAAATCCAAACTATCTTGAAAGAGTTGCAAAACAATTAAAAGGTACTGATGTTAAAGCTTGTGTTGTTATTGACTACCCATTTGGAACCGGATCAATTGAAGATAAGGTAAATCAGGCCAAAGTAGCGATTGAGCATGGCGTAGAAATTATTGATTTTGTGATTGATTATGGTCATTTAAAAAGTGGAAATAAAGATCATTTGTTAAAAGAAATCAAAGCTTGTGTTGCAGCAGCAAATGGCCGTGAAACAAGATTTATCATTGAAGTATGTTATTTGACACCGGAGGAAATTGTAACAGCTTGCGAGTGTGTTATTGACGGTGGTGGGGATTTTGTAAAAACCTCTACAGGTCGATTTGGCGGTCCTGATATGGAAATCATAGACCTTCTTGTAAAAACCTGCAAAGGGCGCTGTAAATTAAAAGTTGCGGGAACAGGTCAGTTTTGGACTGCAAATATTGCATTAATGTGTATTGCAGCGGGTGTAGATATTATTGGCACACGCTCAGCTAAAAAAATTGTTGACGCGTTAGAAATTTTTGAAAGATTTGCAAAAGGCATTGAAGTTAAATAATCGTCTTGTTGGAATAACAGAAAAAAAGGCTCTGAATAAAGCATGACAAGAGTGGTTTCAAAATAGAAACTGCTCATTTTTTCCAAAGCAATGTAAACGATTATTTGCGGGCATACAATAATGATATTAAATAGAAATTCGCTTATTTAGTTTTAAGTTATAACAAATGCGACGAACAAAAAAGAAAAAGGATTCATTCGCAACATGCGTTGACATTTTAACCCCAAAGAACTTAAAAAACAGGATGCTAAATCGAGGTAGTGTCAAAAAATATTAAAGTTGAGGAGAAAAAGTCATGGGTAACTATGTAGTAGGTATTGATGCAGGAACAATGGGCGTGCGTTGTGTAATTTTTGATTTAAAAGGAAATGAAGTTTCAAGTGCTTATTTTGAGACTCCAACATTTTATCCAAAACCAGGATGGGTTGAACAAGATGCTAATGACGTAATTGCTTTAGCTTATAAATCAGTTGCAGCCGCATTATCTAAAAGCAATGTGGATGCTTCTGAAATTATTTCAATTAGCTTTACCAATCAAAGAACAACTTGGGCGCCAATTGATAAAGATGGGAATTTCTTACATAACATGTTTATTTGGCAAGATCAACGGGGCGCTGAAATTTTTCCTTGGGCGAGAGCACAGCTTGGAAAATATGGAATGACTGAAATGGATCTATACAATCGTTGTGGGCATCCATTAGGTTCAGTAGAATGTGGAACAAAAGCATTTTGGTTTAGAATCAATATGCCAGAATTATATGAAAAAACCTGGAAAATGGTGACACCTCATGCGATGCTTGCTTACGCCTTTGGTGCAGATGATTGGTATGATGAAGAAGATGATGCCAACTGGTGGTTAGTGACAAATTGTGATACTTTTGAATTTGACCAAGAGCTATGTGATATTTTTGAAATGGATATTAATAAATATCCGAGAAATATGAAAGCGGGAACACCTATTGGTGCAGTTACGGAAGAAGTTGCCGAAAAAACAGGACTTGCCGTTGGAACACCATTATTTGTTGGTTCAGGTGACCAACAATGTGGCGCAGCAGGGGTTGGAAATTCAGGAACACCTGGTCTTGGATCGGTTTGTTTGGGAACTGCAGGACTATGTATTGGTTATTCTAAAACGCCAGTAAGAGATCCAAATGGAAAATGTCATGTCCTAGGACATCCAGCAGGTGGATACACCATGGAAGGACATGCTTCTGCGGCAGCCTCATCATTTAGATGGTTAAGAAATGCAATCTCTCAATTTGAAATGACCGTGTCAGAACTATCTGATATTGATATCTACGATATTATGACTGCAATTGCTTTTAAAGCGCCGATTGGATCAAAAGGAACTATTTTTTTACCTTGGCTGGCTGGAGCAAATTGCCCAAATTATAATGATGAAGCTCGTGGTGCTTTGGTAGGGATGACATTAGGTACAACAAAAGCTGAAATTTTAAGAGCTGCTATGGAAGGAATCTGTTTTGAAATGAAAGAAATGCTGGCGGCGTTAAAAGATGCTGGTTTTGCCGAATTCAAAATACTCCGGATTACTGGTGGAGCTGCGCGCTCAAAGTTATGGAATCAAATGCAGGCAGATATTTATGGCTGTCGGGTGGAAACAGCGGATGCACCAGAAGCGACAGCACTTGGGGCAGCAATGATTGGTGCTGTTGGCGCTGGTGTATTCAAAAATCTTTATGAAGCAGCGGAACATATGGTACATGTGAAGGATAGCTATGAACCAATTCCAGAAAATGTAGCACGGTATAATGAAGTGTACAAAATGTTTAGAGCATGCTACAAGGGATTAGCTGAGAGTGGATTTTCAGAAATTTACGAATTTCAAAACAAATAAAATTTTAAGAATTAATGTCTATGGGGGAATTAACCCCCATTAGCGATTGGCGATAAACGACCGTACCGATCAATTGTTAATCTGTTGCATGCACGCAATTTGTACAGTTGCAATCAAAGCTTTGGTTAAAGACAGCCTTTTCGCTGCAACTGTTCGCCTTGAGGTACACAACATGATCTAATAATTGTCGGTCCTACGTTATCTTTTTTGACAATCTGTAAGGGGGAACTAATCCCCCTTAAATTATTATAAAAAAAACAATATTATGTGAAAAGATAAAAATTTTTGATTGAATAAAATGTTTTTCTAGGATGGAAACAAGGAGGAGCTATGGAATTTTCGTTTTTTACAGCAAATAAGATCGTTTTAAAACAAGGTGTGATCAAAGAATTAGATCAGTACGTATGTAATTTTGGAACTAATTTTTTAATTGTGGTGGATAGCTTTTTTGCAAATTCGCCTATTTTGGAGAGTATTAAGACTCAGCTTGAAAGTAATGGCAAAAAAACTGTTTTTTATAGTGCGATTCAGGGAGAACCTACAGTAGAACAAGTCGATGAAGTCACAGATATAGCAATAAAAAATGGATGTGATTGTGTTATCTCAATTGGTGGTGGAAGTTGTATTGATGTTGGTAAAGCAGTTGCAGCACTCATTACGAATGGTACACCAGCACTTGATTATATGGAGGTGGTGGGAAAAGGTAAAAAAATTACCGAAATACCAGTTCCATTTGTAGCTTGTCCAACAACAGCTGGTACTGGTAGTGAAGTAACTAAAAACGCTGTTTTAGGCTCACGTGTTTTAAATTTTAAGCGTTCAATGCGTTCCGATACGATGATTGCTAATATTGCACTTCTTGATCCAGAATTAACGAGAGAATGTCCTAAAAGCGTTACCGCATTTTCGGGAATCGATGCCTTAACACATTTAATTGAGGCCTACACAACTTGGAGAGCAACACCAATTAGTGATGGTTTAGCTTTAAGTGGGATCGGACTTGGCGGAAAATATTTAAAAAGAGCTTTTGATGATGGTAACGATATGGAAGCACGGGAGGGGATGTGTGCGGCATCACTTTTAGGTGGAATGGCATTCGCAAATTCGGGATTAGGAGCAGTTCATGGCATCGCAATGGCCGTTGGCATTGCCTATCATGTTCCTCATGGAGAATCTTGTGGAATTATGCTTCCTCATATTATGAAAATTAACGCGGATGTTGCACAAGAACGCATGGATATTATTGGTGAAATTTTGATAGGAAAGCGTTATAATAAACCAGGTGATGGAGCCAAAGCGGCAATTGATTTTATTTTTGAACTTAATAACTATATGGGAATTAAGCCTAATTATAAGCATCTGAATATAGCGCCAAAAGATTTTCCAATATTGGCAAAGGCTAGCTTTGGTACGAGTATGTCGAGTAATCCTAAACAGTTATCCAATGAGAAATGGATCTCGTTTTTTGAGACTGTCATGTAAGTAGATTTAAAATCATTTTAGATTATATTTGTGTATTTGAGATAAAGTATGGGACAAGGAGTTTGTATGATTAAGATTATTGTGTCAGATCTTGATGGAACATTACTAAATAGTAAAAAAGAATTACCAGAAAGATTTCCAAAGCTAATTAAAGCCTTAAATCGTGAAGGAATACGATTTGTTCCAGCAAGCGGAAGAGCAGTACATACCCTTAAAGTTCAATTCTTCGAACATTTTCATAAGATTGGATTGATTTGTGAAAATGGAAATGTGGTGTTAGATTGCGGTGAGATGATCTATCATGTATCTATTGAAAAAAAAGACCTCATGGAATTACTGGGACTGATTGGAAAAATTGATGAATTACGTCCAGCACTATGTGGGATTCATGCGACTTATATAATGGATCGATCACCGGCTTTTGAAGCACAGGTGAGACGTTTTTTTTATAATACAGTAATTGTTGAAAATTTTGAAGAAGTAATTAATCAGGAAGAAATTTGTAAGATATCAAATGTTGATGGGATTAACCCTTTGACAAATGCGTGGCCAAAACTGTTCTCGATTACCGATCGTTATGATCTTATTCCTTCAGGAGAAAACTGGATTGATATTGTCAAGAAAGGGGAAAACAAAGGAAAAGCTTTGCAGATGTTAATGGCAAACATTGGAGCAAAACCGGAGGAAACAATGGTATTTGGTGACTTTCTCAACGATCTGTCGCTAATGGAAGTTTGTGAACATACTTTTGCGATGAAAAATGCTCATCCAGATTTAAAAGCAGTTGCCAAAAATATCACACATAAAACAAATGAAGAAGATGGTGTGATTGATACAATTATTGAGGTGCTTAACTTAAAATTATAAATAAACAAAAAAACACTATTTCAAAATGAATAGTGTTTTTTTAAGCGGTCGCATATCAAGTGGCTCAGAGAGTCCCGAAGAATTAGTGAACGGTTACCGGTAGTCCATACTCTTCAAAGATCCCCTTCAGTTTCTCTATATAGGCATCATTAGGAAGCGTTGCTTCGGCAACCGGATCATCACTGAGGCGCAAATACTTCATTACGCCCAAATTATGATAGGGAAGCAGTTGAACAACTTCTACGGCGGTTCCCAATCGTTTACAGAAGTGTGCCGTATCACGGATATTTTTTTCGTCGTAATTAAACATCGGGATTACCGGAATCCGGATCTGTAATTTTTTGCCATTTTCGGCAAGTTTTAGTGCGTTGTCCAGGATAACTTCATTGGGGACACCGACAACCGCCTGATGCTTTTCGCTATTCAGGTGTTTAAGGTCATACAGATACAAATCGACATAAGGCATGGTCAGTGCTACTTTTTCCCATTTTGCATATCCGGTCGTATCCAGCGCGGTATGAATGCCTTCGTTTTTCAGGCGCTTTAATACCGCAACGACAAAATCCAACTGACTCAGGGCTTCTCCGCCAGAGATCGTTACACCGCCTCCGGAACGGTCATAGAATTTTTTATCCTGCAGAAGTCGGTTGACAAGTTCATCGACCGTATAATCTTTGCCGCATAGATAAAGCGCTTCCACATAACATGCATCCGCACACTTGCCACAGTTATCGCAGAGGTCACGCTTGACATGAATAAGCTGTAGATCAGTGCCAGTTTTTACGTCTTTTTGGGTAACTCCAAGCTCAATGGCATTATTGGGGCAGGCCATAATACATCGCTGTTTACAGGCATCGACACCGAGACACCGCATGGACATCCAACTGAGCTGTTTATAGAAAGCCTGCGATTCCGGACTATGGCACCAGGGGCAGTGAAGCGGGCAACCTTTTAGGAAAGCAGTGGTTCTGACCCCTGGTCCATCCTGGACGGAAAATCCCTGCACATCATACAGGCGTCCAGTCAATATTTTTTCTTCCATAATGTTCTCCAAATCATTTATTTTTAAGATTCTTCCTTACATGTTCATTTCTGTTCGGAAGATCAAATCGTCCTGGCACTCCTTAAATACTTCGACAAAGTAGGCCGAGAATCCAGCTACCCGAACCACCAGATCCTGATAATCTTCTGGATGCTTCTGTGCTGCGCGCAGGGTGTCCCCGGAGATGATATTCAACTGCAGTTCCATACCGCCGCCTTCAAAATAGCTCTGCATGACACTCTGTAGTTTTTTAATGCCATCCGCCCCATTCAGAGAGGTGGGATGGAATTTCATATTGCAAAGCGTTCCATTGCCATAAAGGGTCTGATCAAACTTCAGGATAGAGTTGATTGTCGTCACCGGGCCGCCCTTATCCTGCCCCTGCAGCGGAGAGATACCATCCGACAGCGGTTCGCCAACTTTACGACCGTCAGGTGTTGCTCCCGTGAACATACCAAATACAACATTTAGCGTTACCGGGTAGCAGCCAGCAGAAAAATGATTTCCACGAGGTCCGGTCGCCTGGTTGATGGCATTTGCATAGGTAGAGGCAGCAAAAGAAAGGTATTTATCGGCATTCTCGTCGGCATTGCCATAATGTGGGGCCTTGCCGATGATCAGCTGATGCAGATCCTCATAACCTTCCCAGTTGTGCATGATTGCCTCATAGAGGTCTTTTGTCGTTGCCAGTTTTTCCCGAAAACAGATATAATCAATCAGGTTCAGGCTGTCGGCAACGTTTCCAAGGCCAACACAAGAATTGCCCGTTGAATTGTATTTTGCTCCGCCGGACTGGATATCCTTGCCCTTTTCCATGCAGCCCGTTACCGTTGCCGAGAGCATCGGTAATGGGGTATGAAAGGAGCTCATGGATTCCCAGGCGTTGATACAACTGCATTGCCATTTGCAATAAAAATCAATCTGTTCCTTGACCGCAGCGAGAACTTGATCGATATTTTCCATCTCGTAAAGATAGCCGGTTGCCGGACCCGTTCTTGTAGGCTCAGGCGCTCCGGGGAACGCAAAGGGGTTCACCCCATTATTGATTGCCTGCAGGAGGGCCGTGACAATATTGATATACGATTCGGTGCCGGTTCCGCCCGGCTGGGCCCATTCACTGCCGCATATCTGCGGCTCCACACAGCCGATCAGACAATAATTTCGGGCATCTTCCAGCGGAATGCCCCGTTTCATCAAAGCAGGGATAATCGTTTCATCATATTCATAGCTGGGAACACCGCCAGCTAACTTGTTAGTCATAATTGCTGCTTCCCAGAGTTCATCGGGAGTATTCTGGTGAATACGCAGCGCCTGTGGCGGTGTATGCAGAAGCAAACGCCCACAGCACTGCAGCATCATATAGGAAACTGGATTCGAAGCATCACTGCCATCCTTGTTTACGCCACCCAGTGTCATCAGCTGTCCGCTGGTGTAGCCCGGATTTGAGGCAGTCGCGGCGTCGGACCAAATTTTGTTGCATTCGGCCACCTTCAGATAAAAAAGATCCATTAATTCCTGGGCTCGTTCCGGAGTGATCGTTCCTGCGGCGAGGTCTTTTTCGTAATACGATCCAAGATACTGGTCGATACGACCGAAACTGATACCATGCTGCTGTCCATCCAGACATAGTGCTAACTGGTACAAATAAATGCACTGCACCGCATCGTGAAAACTGCGACAGGGATGTTCCATAATCCAATTCAGGGTATCGGCCATTTCCAGAAGTTCCTTCTTGCGATCTGGATCTGCCGTTACGCCAGCCAGCCGCTCACATTCTTTGGCATATCGCTTAGACCAGATAATGATGCCTTCGGAAACGATTGAGATTGCACGGTAGAAATTGTACTGATAAATGGACTCTCCAAAAATGCCTTCCTGTTCGAATTCTTGAATCTTTTGCTCCGCTTCGTCATGAATTGCCCGAAATCCCTTTTGGGTTGCAGTCCAGAAATTAGCAACGAAGTGACCAACCGGTGACTGACAGTTATCCTGTTTGCCAAAGTACAATACGCCATTATTGGCAATATCCTTGTACCCTCTTGGCATGTATTCATCAACAATGGCACTCATACAATTTTTCACCCAGTAATCGCCCGTTTCTAACAGATATTTGGTATCCTCCGGATCGAGAACATAGGGGTCATTTTTGCGAGTCGGAATTATCCCGGCGCGAAGTTCTTCCATAAACCACTTAAAGGAAGTTTCCGGATACAATGCGCAACACCGATATGCCGTTCCCTGAAATCCGACGATAACCTCATCATCAAATACCGGTGTCGGCATCTGTTCGAAAAGATTTTTTAGGTTTTGGGCGCGCTTTAAGATACCGGTCAGTTGTGGATTTTGCATATAAAATTCCGTTACCAGCCGATAGCGGTTGATATCAATCTTGGGTTTTGTCTCACGATATTTTTTCCTGATGGTCTTAACACGATCGGTAATGGGACTTAATTTGTACATATTAATACTCCTTTTAAAATATATTTAGAATTTAATTTGAGGTCCGCTTAATTTATTTTTTAAGATTAAAAAACACCTGATATTTTTTTGATCATAATTTTGGGGATCAAAAATGGAAGGCTCAAGGAATCATGCTTAAAAGATGATGTTATTTTAAGTAATAATATAACCTTTTAAGAAACTCTATTGCAAACAGGAACATGTTTCAAAAAACAATCGTCAAAAATTAAAACTAAGATAACTGTTTGGGTAATTAAAGAGCACAATGCTCCGTTCTGGAGATGAAATCATCCTGTAAAACTTTAGGCATTTCCACAAAATAGACTGAAAAGCCGGCAATGCGTACGATTAAATTACGATATTCATCAGGATTTTCCTGAGCCTGATAAAGCGTTTGAGTGTCCACAACGTTAAACTGGACTTCCATGCCGCCATTTTCAAAGTAAGTCGTAATTAATTGACGAAGTTTCTCAACACCTTCTTTATTAGCGACACAAGAAGGACTGAAACGGAGGTTCATTTGATCGCCATTGCCTAAGATGCTTTGCGGTAGTTTAGAAACAGTATTGAGATAGGAGATAACCCCATTTCGATCAAAACCTTGTCGGGAAGAGATCGCTTCAGCAAGTGCTTCACCTTTTCGTCGGCCATCAGGAGTTGCAGCAGTTTTGGAACCATAATCAACATGGACTGTCATGGTGAAGGTTCCAAAAGCCCAATTACCGCCTCGCGGATTGGTAGCTGCGGAAACGTAGCTGTTAGCTAAATCCATAACCCATGCGGCAAGCTCATCAACCTCATCAATGTCATTTCCGTAATGGGGAATATCAAAAACAATGGTTTGATAAAGTGATTCATATCCTTCCCAATTTGCACACAAAGCCTCGTAAAGTTCTTTGGTCGTAACGATTTTATCATCAAAGCATAATTTTTTGATTGCAATCAGACAATCCGCAACATTGCCGATTCCGCAACCAGTCAAACCAGTAGAATTGTATTTACAGACGCCTGAGAGCGCATCTTTTCCGCTTTCTACACAGCCGTCCATTGTTGTAGAGGCAACAACGGCGGGGAAATGATCGGCATACATTAATTCAAAACAATTTCCGCCGGTAATCTGCCAATCGAGGAAATATTTCAATTGGGCAGCGAATGCTTCCTTGAAGGCTTCAAAAGTTTGGTAATCGTAGAGATAACCGGTTTTAAGACCTCTTTTGAAGCCGGTAAGCGGATTTTTACCGTTATGGATTGCCATAATGATGGGTCCCAGAAGGTTAAAGAAGACTTCAGAACCAGGACCACCACTGGCAGACCATTCATTTCCTGAACCGGATGGTTCGACACATCCGATGATGCAGTAGTCGCGAGCATCTTCAAGGGTTCGTCCGCGCTTAATAAGCATGGGGATGATAAGCTCATCATTTTCAAAGGAGGGAACCCCACCGCAGGCTTTGCTCGATTCAATCGCTAATTCCCACACATCGGAAGGTGTGTTTTTATGGATGCGGATGTCGACGGAAGGGTCTGCAAGAAACATGCGACCAGTGGTATGAAGGAGACATCTTGTTAAAACGTTTGAGGCATCGGTGCCATTTTTTTTAACACCGCCGATGGTGAAGTGGTGACCACCGGTGTTATACGAATAACCTTTGCCACTGTACATTTTTGACAGCATATCGTTGCTACTCATGCGAACCTGGATAAGATTGTCGTTTAATTTAAGGAAGAAAGCATCCGAATAATCTTGGAGCGTTGCCATTGTGAGCGTTCCTAATTTTAACTCATCTTCAGCAAACCAACCGGCGTATTGATCAACTCGACCTTGTGATAATCCATGTTGCTGACCATCGGCAACAAGCATTAACTGGTAGAGAATAATCACTTGTAGGGCTTCCCAGGTATTACGAGCCGGATTTTCCATGATCCAATTAAGCGAATCAGCCATGTTAAGCAGTTCCGTTTTACGCTCTGGATTAGCGTGGTTCTCAGCTTGGCGGGCGCATTCCTGAGCATATCGTTTAGAAAAAATGATCGCGGCATCACAAACGATATCGGTAGCCTGATAAAAGAGAAATTTAGCGGCGTCATTTCCATAGATTTGCCCTTGGAGCTGATCAATTTTTTGGCGAATTTCTCTTTTAATACTACCAAATCCTTCAACAATGACTTTCTGATAATTGGGACTATAATGGCCCTGAGGAACACCACCTAAATTAGGTTTGCGGGCAAAAAAATCTGAGCATCCATTTCCTTGAAAATTTTGAAGAAACGGTGGGATGATTTCAAGATAACGTGCTGATAGTGATCGATCGATCCAGTATTCGGAAGCTTCTTTAAAAATCTCCCGATCGGAGTCACTCATGTAGGCAAAGGAATCTTTACTTTGCCAGGCAGCTTTAAAACTATTATCATCATCATGAGAGGCTTGATGAAGCCAAGTCGCATCCCACTCAACGAAGCTGTTTAGAGCCCGGTAGGTGCGACCGAGCTGCCCTACAAAAATATCCTCATCTTCAACTAAAATGGTTTTATTTGAGCACCACTCATAAAGACAATGAGCGCGTTTTAAAATGTTGGGTTCGGCTTCATGAGCTTTATAGTAGTCAGTATATATTTTGGTTCGCTCACCATCCAGAATAGTCCGCCCTTTATTGGCGGCACTGCGTTTGTCGCGTAAAACTTGAATTCTTGGACTTACGGCAGCAAATTTAAACATCGAAATTACCTCCTTGAAAATTATAGTCACTACAACCAGATTAATGGTGTAATAATTAACTTAAAGTATGAAATTAGTGTATTTGAATGGGTGTAAAATAGCTTTCTAAGAGTTTTTTGTATTCTTGCATCACGGCATCGCTTGGCGATTTTAAATGCTTAAGTTCATTTTCTTTTCCCAGTTTATTATATTTGAGAAGGCCCAATTGGTGATAGGGAAGTAGTTGGAGCAGCTGGATCGAAGGACCAAGATCTTTAATGAATTTACCGGTGGCGTGGAGATTTTTTGCAGAATCGTTGACACCTGGAATAATCGGAAAACGAAATTGAATTTTTCCGCCAGCGGTAACTAATTTTTGGGCGTTTTCAAGGATCAGTTCATTAGAAACCCCGGTATATTTCTGATGTTGGTTTGGATCCATATGTTTTAAGTCGTAGAGATATAAATCAACATAGGGGAGGGTTCTTTCCAGTGTTTTCCAAGCAGCAAAGCCGGTTGTGTCTAAACACGTGTGGATATTTTCATTTTTGGCGGCTTTTAATAACGCAACCGTAAAATCAATTTGTGCGAGGGCCTCGCCACCAGAGATGGTTAGACCACCGCCAGAGTTATTAAAGTAAGCCCGATCTTTTAGAATTCTAGCCATGACATCTTCAAGTTTCATGTCTTTTCCTGAAGCTATAAGGGCTCTTGGCTTGCATACTTGAGTACAATCGAGGCAATCGGTGCATTTTTTCCGGTCAACGTCAATAAGAGTAATATCGCTTTCAGACAAAGCTGAATAGTTTGGCTGGCTGGCTTTAATGGCATTTTTTTTACAAGTCGATAAACACAATCCGCATTTCTCAATGCCAATGCATTTGACTGAAGTATATGAGAGTACGTAGTGAAAGGGAACGGATTCTGGATTATGACACCAGAGACAACTTAGCGGACAACCGCTAAGAAAAACACTTGTTCGGATACCCGGACCATCATGAACGGAGAATCCCTGGATGTCATAAATTCGGCCGATTATTTCTTGACTCATTGATAATTCTCTCCCTTGGAATTTGTAGGATATTATTTAAAAATGTTGATTATAATAAAATTTTATAGCAATGAAACCGTTTAAACAATGATATATCGGGACCAGAAAAAAAAAAAACGCGTCCCTACAAGTATCAGGGCAGGGGTTTGTGCAATTAAAAATTCTTAAATAAGGAATAAATTGTTTGAAACAGGACAAAATGGGGACAAAAGATGTCTCTTTGATGTCCTTTTAAGGCATTGTAGAGAATATGGCAAGTAGTTATAATTAAGTTAATTCAATTTATTTTGGAAAACTATAAAATTTTACAAATGAATCGGTAAATATGAAACGACAAGAAAGGAGATAATTGGGCAAAATGAAAACGATTAAATACAGTTGTTTGGGCAATAGATACGACCTCCATTGCAAATTATTCTTAGTAGCTAATCAAGGATCGTCTATTATGAGCGATGTTTTTAATGGAAACGGTGGAAAGCATGTCTAAATTAAATAAAAAAAGTCGCGTAGTAGAGGAGTAATGATATGACGAAAGAAATATTAAGTACAGAGTATAAAACACAACTATTTACGGATATTTATTCAGGAAATAAGCCGGATCGAGTTCCTGAAAAAATGGGCGTTAATGCTTGCGCGGCGTTAGAATTAGCCGGTTATGATCTGCGATATGCACAATATGGAATTACAAAGGTATTGGATGCAACGGAGAAAATAAATGCAAAATATAATACCGATACTTTAATTGGAACATGGCCGGGAACACCATGGTTGAATAAATTCACCGGAAGTCGAACAAATGTAATGGGGGATGATGGTTTTATACAGCATCCCAATGTTCATGGAATGGAATCAGATGAATACGATCAGCTTTTGGCAGACCCATTGAAATTTATTTGGGAAACGGTAATTCCGAGGATATTTACAGAGTTTGATGCTCCGCCAATGAAAGCGGCGCTAGCGATGGCGAAAACAATTAAGGCTTCAGATCATATAAACGGAAAAATAGCTCAAGGAAATATCGCACTTATGAAAAAATATAATAAGTCGACATTTCCAACTTTTGTGGGAATCAGCCGTGCCCCCTTCGATTATCTGGCAGATTATCTCAGATCATTTACTGGAGCACTGGTAGATATGAGAAGAAATCCGAACGAAGTACTTGAAGCCGTTAACCTGATTACACCGTTGATGATAAAATCGGGTTGTCCGAGACAGATAGAGAATCCAAACAGATTGTCTAGAATTTTCTTTGCACTTCATATGCCGACTTTTATGTCTGAGAAATTTTTTGCAAAATTCTGGTGGCCTTCTTTTAAAGAAACGGTATGGGCAATTTATGAAAAAGGTTTTGGAATAAATATATTTTGCGAAGAAAACTGGATGCATTTACTGGATTATTTAAATGAACTGCCACCAGGTTGTGAACTTCAATTTGAGTATGGTGATCCTAAAATGATCAAAGAAAAAGTTGGTGATCGACATATTATCTCAGGACTTTTTCCAGTAAGTATTATGAAAAGTGGAACAAAACAGGAAGTATGTGATAAGGCTAAGGAATATTTGGACATCCTTGCAGTGGATGGCAAGTATATATTTAATTTTGACAAATCGATTTTAATTGCAACACAAATAAATTGGGATCTTTTTCAACCACTCTTAGATACTGTTCATGAATACGGAAGGAATTAGGAGGCATATTATGGATAAAAAAATTATAAGTGAATATTATACTGAATTGGATGAGACTTTGAAAAAATATGGAATTCCGGAAGAAGCGAAAGACGATGTTGCTGAGACAATGCAATGTATCGAGGATATGATTCTTTATTTTACAATGACAACCTTAAGTAACTAAGTACAATACTAGCACCTCGAAATACATTAAACGCTCGGTATTAATGATTTTATTGAATTGAGAATGTAATAAGGAGCTATCATGTATGAATTTAAACCTGTAACAGAACGAATAAACCAGATGAGACAGCTTATTAGAGACCGAGTTATTGCGGTGGATGCTGAAAGGGTAGAGCTGATAACAAACGCATATCAAAAATGGGATAAAGTTCCCCCCAGTATAAAAATGGCTTTAGTCACGCATGAAATTTGCACAAATATGACAACGAGAGTCGAAGACTTTGAAATAATCGTCGGAAATATCGGAAGAGAGTTTTTAGGTTCAGGTATGTGGCCGGAATGGGATGCCAGTTGGTTGTGGAATGAACTGGAAAAAAAGGAGCTTTGGGAATGTTGGGATGATGGATTGTACCACCGCACAGACAAATCTGGGGTTCATTTAAGTATGAGTAAAGACGAGATTGAACGGTTTATGAGTTATCGTGATTTCTGGAAAGATAAAACCATTACCCAGTATTTAGATTCATGGGGACCTGACGGCTTTGAAGAAATTGCTGGTTTGGGGATTTTAGAAATGGGCGAAAAAATGAGAGCACCCATTCAAACCGGCCATCTGGTCGCCGGTTATGAGAAAGTCATTAATAAAGGTTATGGAACCATTAGACGCGAAGCTCAGAATTGGATTGACATCCATAAAGGGAATCTAATGGGAGATGATGTCGAAAAATACATGTTTTATAAAGGGGCGGTTATCGTTTGTAATGCCGCAATCGGGATGATCAAAAATTATGCTAAAGCATGTATTTTAAAAGCGGAAGCTTGTCACGATGCCAGTAGGAAATCAGAACTTAAAAAAATGGCGGATGGACTTGAATGGATATCCGAAAATCCTGCCAGAACATTTTGGGAGGCTTGCCAGGGTGTAATCATGTATCAGGTTTTGCTCTATATGGAGGCAAGACATCCGGCCCTTGCATTTGGAAGATTTGATCAATATACATGGCCTTTCCTGGAGGCTGATCTAAAAGAAAAAAGATTGACATTGGACGAGGCACAAGAAATAGTCGATGCATTTTTTCTTAAATCGAATTGTTTTTACAGGGCCTCAAATCCCAAAATTGCAGCATATACCGGGGTAGGTGTTACCTACCATCATACAACCATTGGTGGAGTAAACAAAATAACCGGTGAAGATGCCTCAAATCCAGTAACCTATATGGTCCTTGAAACGTTGGAGCGACTATCACTTCATGATCCGACCGTATCGTTGCGGATCCATAAAAATTCACCTGAAAAACTATGGGATTTAGCAATTGAGACGACGCGGAAGGTTGGCGGATTACCGTTGTTCCAAAATGATGAGGAAATTATTCCCGGTCTTGTAAAAGAACTGGGTATGACCATTCAGGATGCCAGAGATTATAGCATCATTGGTTGTCAGGAAATCGTTGGATCAGGGAATGATTATCCGGCCGGGAATGGTCTTCATGGAAAAGCTGGATTAGGAAGCCATGGGAATGTTTTGCTAACGGCTTTAAATAACGGGGTGAATCCTTCTAATGGAAAAGCGGGAGGGTTAGAGACCGGATATCTTTATGAGATGAAGTCGTTTGATGCCGTAAAAGAAGCATATAAAACCCAATTTGATTATCTCCATAAATGGTCTGTCACCATTCAAAATTATGTTGAAAACCTTTCCGGATTTTATGCACCTTCACCAGCTTTATCCATTTCTATAGAAGGATGTATGGAGTCGGGTAAGGATTGTGCGATGGGTGGTGCTAAATATAATTCCTATGGAGGGACAGCTACCGGTTTGGCTACTGTAGCCGACTCGTTGACGGCGATCAAATATATGGTGTTTGATCAGAAAATTTGTACCGCAAAAAACATTTATGACGCAATAATGGCCAATTGGAAAGGCTATGAAGTATTGCAACAGCAGATTTTAAATGAAGTTCCCCATTATGGAAACGATGATGAGTATGCCGACGAAATGATGAAGTGGGTTACGGATATCTATTATGATAATTGTCAGGAATGTTATAGTAAACGCTCTAAATTTTATAAAGCAGGACTTTATGGAGCTGCTCAACATGTTGTTCAAGGTGCTGTTACTCAAGCGACTCCCGACGGCAGAAATGCTGGTCAACCATTGGCGGATGCCATGTCACCCGGACAGGGAAGAGATAAAAATGGGCCAACTGCTATTTACAATTCAGCCTGTTGTATAAACCACGGAAAATATATGGATGGAATCGCACTGAACTTGAAAATTCATCCGTCATCGTTACAAACGACAAGTGCAAAAAAAGCATTACTGAATATGACAAAAGCTTATTTTGAAAAAGGCGGAATGGAAGTTCAATACAACGTAGTAAGCACCGAAACAATGCGAGCCGCACAAAAAGATCCCAATGCTTATAGAGACCTTGTGGTAAGGATTGCCGGTTACTCAGCTTACTTTAATGAGTTGAGTGAGGCGATGCAAAATGATGTAATAAGCAGAAATGAAGTAGAGTTTTGATAATTTAGGTCGTAATGTCGAGTTCGGATTAAGAAGAAGTTCACCTGAGGAGGTACTCATAATAGGTCTTATTTTTTTAGCAATTTAATGAAAATAGAATAGCAATGCAAAAAAAAGATAAGATATGGTATAATTGTGATAAATTATAGATGCAAACGATTTCTGCTTGCATGGGAATAATTAATAAAAACAGGAGGGCTAAAATGAGTTATTCATTTGATGAGCGCAGAAGATATAATGATTTGATGGGAACATACATGATATTATCTTATGACTCTTACAGTATTGTAATCCATAATAGCCAGTTTATGAACCAGGATCATATCGAATTCCCACACAGTCACGATTTCCATGAACTTTATTATGTGTTAAACGGCCGAATGGTTGTTATCTGTGATGGCAAAGAATTGGAACTTGAGAAAAATGATACACTTTATTTGGCACCCAATGTTGATCATAATATGAAGACAGATACTTTTTATGGAAATGAGCGATTTCTGATTACCTTTGAAATAATAAAAAACAAATGTGATGATAGCAAAATGACAGCATTGGAATATCAAATTGATGAAATGATTACGAGCTTAAAAAATAGTGGCAAATTTTCGGTATCTAAAGATACCAATAATGTAATCGCATTGATCGATGACCTTTGCGGAGAGTTTCTCAATAGACAGCATCTTTATTATTTGAAGCTTCAAGGATTAATATCACTTATATTAATGAGTATGATTCAGAATATACTTATAGGAAAAGATAATGGACTAAATGATTATTTAAAATATGAAAATAGAGCACTTCTTATGACAAAGCATATTCATAATAATATCGGTGAAAAAATAACACTTGAAAAAATGGCAGTAATTTTTCATACCACGCCTCGACATGTTAATCGAATATTTAAAAAGTATTTCAATACGTCTTTTAACAAAACATTGCTGGAAATCAGATTGGGATATGCCAAAAGATATCTGGTTGAGTATGATTGTTCAATTGAGAAAATAGCAGAGTTAGTTGGATTTGATTCAGTTAGGACATTATATAAACTTTTTAAAGAAAAAGAGTTCATGAGTATGAATGAATATCGTAATAAGTATCTAGGTAAGTCGAATTTTAATACTGATAGATTTAATTTTGATAACCATATTTCTGAAGTAAGGGCTAAAAAATTCAAAAATTCGGTACCTGAAAAAATATTGTTTTAAAATAAGTAACCAAATGAAAGTAATTAAAGTGAATTTTGCGTTTCCAATGGTTAGCGTGGATTCTTATTTCAAAATACTATATTCATAAGGAGAAAAAAATGGCGAAAAGAAAAATGATGTTATTAATTAATGGCGCAGAACGGATGTTAGTTTGTGATCAAGAGTCGGATACGCTGTCTGATGTATTAAGACGGATTGGTTTAACAGGGACGAAGGTTGGTTGCGGAACCGGCCAATGCGGCGCATGTTCAGTGATCCTTGATGGTAAGGTTATTCGTTCCTGCACAAAAAAGATGAAAAATGTTGAATATGGCAGTGAAATAACAACGATTGAGGGAATTGGTTCACCAACACATCTGCACCCTCTTCAACTGGCCTGGATTGTTTATGGCGGGGTACAATGTGGATTTTGCACGCCGGGATTTATCGTTTCGGCAAAAGGTCTTCTTGATATAAACCCAAGTCCGACCAGACAGGAAGTCCGGGACTGGTTCCAAAAACATCGTAATGCCTGTCGTTGTACCGGATATAAACCTCTTGTTGATGCCGTAATGGCGGCGGCAAAAGTAATCCGGGGCGAAATGACGATGGACGAACTGAGCTTTGATATACCTGAAGATGGACGCATTTATAATACCAGGTATCCAAGACCGGCGGCTTTGGCGAAAGTAACGGGGGTGTGTGATTATGGTGATGATATCGGCATGAAGATGCCGGAGGCACTCCATCTTGCGGTTGTATTGGCACGGGTTTCTCATGCCAAGCTGGTAGCGATTGATACATCAGAAGCAGAACAGATGCCGGGAGTCGAAAAAGTAATAACGCATAAAGATGTTAAAGGCATTAATCGCATTACTTTTCCAGTTGGTGGGGCCCGGGCCAAAGCAAATGGATTTGATCATGAAATTTTAGTGTCTGACAAGATATATAGATACGGCGATATTGTTGCTGTTGTAGCTGCACGAACGAAGAAAGAAGCCCGGGCAGCAGCAGAAAAAGTCACGTTTGAATATGAACAGTTGCCAGAATATTTAAATATCCTTGAAACCATGGCAATTGATGCACCCCAGATCAATCCGGAATACCCGAACATATATATTGAAGCGCCACTTGTCAAAGGACAGGATACCAGAGAAGTGATTAAGAATTCGGCCCATGTGGTTGAAGGCAGTTTTTATTCTCAACGACAGCCACACCTTGTCATTGAACCAGATACCAATCAGGCATATTTTGACGATGAAGGCCGTCTGACCATTCAATGCAAAAGTTTAGCACTTGGTCTGACCCAGGGCGTTATTGGTGCCGGCATTGGGTTCCCGGTGGAGAAGATTAGAATTATTGAAAATCCGACTGGGGCCAGTTTTGGCTATGCTATTTCACCGCTGATGCCAGCAATTGTGGCCGTGGCAACCATGGCGACTGAAAAACCGGTGACGATTACGCTCAGCTATGAAGAACATCAGCATATTACCGGGAAGCGGGCACCCGCTTTCTCAAATGGAAAACTTGCCTGTGATGAAAAAGGAAAACTGACAGCGATTGAATATGAAATAGCCTATGATAAAGGATCTTGTACGGAGGCAGCGGATGTACTCATTCAGAAAGGTCTGCGTTTTATGGGGGCACCTTACGCCATCCCCAATGCCATAGGTCTCTCTAAAGCGGTTATTTCCAATCATGCACATTCAACAGCCTATCGAGGGTTTGGTTCACCGCAGTGTTACACTTGTTCGGAACAGCTCATGGATATGCTGGCCGAAAAAGTTGGCATGGACCCATTGGAGTTCCGCTATATCAACGTTTATCGAGAAGGTGATCGCAGCCTGAATGGGAATCAATTCGATACTTATCCGATGGTTGAGATTTTGGATAAGCTGAGACCCGGTTATCGCGAAGCATTAGAAAGAGCAAAAAAAGAATCCACTCCTGAACGAAAAAGAGGGGTGGGGATTGCCTGCGGAGAATACAATGTCACCAGCGGCCCGAATGATCATGCCGAGGTTGCGTTAGGACTCAATCCCGATGGAACCGTGACGCACTATAACACATGGGAGGATCAGGGCCAGGGAGCAGATATTGGCACGCTTGTGCATACCCATGAAGCACTCAAACCGCTGGGATTACGACCGGATCAGATTCATTTGTGCATGAACGATACCGCACTGGCTCCGATTACCGGACCGGCAGCGGGGAGTCGTTCTCACTACATGGCCGGTAATGCAACAATTAATGCGGCTGAACAACTGATGAACGCCATGCGTAAAGAAGATGGCACTTACCGGACCTATGATGAAATGGTCAGTGCCGGGATTCCCACAAAATATTTAGGGATCTCGGATACGACCGGACAAACGACGGATCTTGACCCCAATACCGGTCAGGGAAATCCCACCGCCGAGTATACTTTTGGCGTATTTATGGCAGAGGTTGAGGTTGAAGTCGCTACTGGAAAGACTACCGTGTTCAGCATAAAATGTATTGCTGACGTGGGTGTCGTTGGTAATTTTTTAGCAGTTGAAGGCCAGGCTTTTGGCGGAATGGAACACGGAATTGGGATGGCATTATCAGAGGATTATGAGGATATTCAAAAACATACCAGTCTTATTGGCAGCGGATTTCCATTTATTAATACGATTCCGGACAATATAAGTATTGAATTTATCGAAACGCCGAGACCGACAGGACCGCACGGTTCGTCGGGCTGTGCTGAAGCTTTCCAGAGTTCGCCGCATGTCGCTGTTATCAATGGCATTTATAATGCCTGCGGGGTGAGAATTAAAGAATTGCCGGCCCGACCGGAAAAGGTAAAGGCGTTGTTAGCAGCGAAAGCAGAAAGCCGAGAAATAGAAGATAAGAAATATTTCCTTGGTTCTGATTTGCACGAGACAATTGATTACATTAAAGCAAACCCAGTGACGGTTGGGTAATTTGATAAAATTAATTTAATCGTTTAATGACATAACAGTGACAATATTTATTAATATTGTCACTGTTATAAATTTTTTAAAATTAAACCAATGAGGACAATGTTATGGATATGAAGACACTTGAAAATTTGAAAAAAAAATGCACCAGAGATGAACCGGTATTTTGTACAAACCAGTGCCCTCTTAGTGTTGACGTGAAAAAATTGGCGGCCAGGATTGCTTTAGGAGATTTTCAAGGGGCCTATAAATATTATAGCAGTCAGGTGATTTTTCCGGAGATTATCAGCAGACTTTGTGATAAACCCTGCCAAACAGTTTGTTTAAGATCAAAAATAGATGAAGTAGTAGCGGTGAAAAAATTAGAGCAGGCTTGTTGTGATTACGTTGATATAAAAGAAATGTCCAACTATTATATCTCCCGAAAAAATAAACATATCGCCATTATTGGGGGAGGACTTGGCGGATTGAGTTGTGCCGTTAAATTAGCTAGAAAAGGCTATGCGGTTGATCTATATGAAGAAAAAGATGGTTTGGGAGGATATTTAAGGGAATCAGAAAATTTGATTCCACTCCAGATTATCGAAAAAGAATTAGCCCGAATCATTCAGGAAGAAGAGATCAGTCTGCATTTAGGTGTCAAAATAAATACGCTTGATGAAATTGAATTTGACGCGCTTTACATTGCAACAGGATGGGGCGGTAATGGCTTTGGCCTAAAACCAGGATTTGATCCAGTTTCTCTGGGCACACTGAGGAAGGGTGCGTTTATTAGCGGAAGCATAATGAAGCGAAGCGAAAGTTCAGTTTTAATTCCGGTGCGGGAAGGGATTCGGGTTGCGCAAGCGATTGAAAATTATTTAAAAATTGGAACAATGGGCGGGATGGCCGGCTGTCATGAGGTGGTTCCATCACGACTCAGCGTGGATATCGATGGGGTGGTGTTTGAAAAGCAGATAGTCGCTGAAAATCAAGAATCATACACGGTACCGGAAGCGATAGCAGAGGCAAAAAGATGTCTTCAATGCGGGTGTGATATGTGCATGAATTCCTGTGAAATGTTGTCGTTTTTCGAAAAAAATCCTAAAAAAATCATCGATGATGTTGAGGCTTCGATGAATATCGTAAAAGCATTTACGACAAATATTGCTTCCCGGGAAATCAACTCTTGTAATACTTGTGGTTTATGTAAAGAGGTGTGTCCGGAAAATATTGATTTTGAAGAATTGTTTATGTCCAGTCGAAGAGTTCTGCACAAAGGTGGCAAGCTACCACTGGCTTTTCATGATTTTTGGATGCGGGATATGGAATTTTCCAACTCGGAAGAAGCATTTATGATAATAAATGCTAATGGCGGTGATAAAAGCAGCTATCTTTTTTTCCCGGGGTGTCAGCTGGGAGGCTCTGATCCGGATTATGTCATCAATGCCTATAACTATCTAAAAAAGCATCTTGAGGAAGAACCAGCGATGATGATTGGATGTTGTGGTGCCCCGGCGCAATGGGCCGGCAGAGAAGATGAACATCGGGCAGTAATTGATTGGATCAGAAATATTTGGGAAAATCAGGGAAGACCGGAAGTAATTTTGGCCTGTCCTTCCTGTCGGAAAATGTTTGAAAAATATCTGCCTGAAATACAAGTGCAATCGCTTTGGCAGGTAATGGCAGCGCAGGAAAATAGCGTAAATAAAAGCGTTGCAAGTAAAAAAATGACGATATTTGATCCTTGTGCCAGCCGTTATGATCCGGAAACTCAGAATAGTATAAGAATTATTCTAAAAAATTCAGGCTACGAACTGGAGGAATTGCCTTATTACCCCGGGAAGGTTCAGTGTTGTGGTTATGGGGGCCAGATTCAGGCAGTAAATAGGCCCCTTTTTGATAAAATTGTGAAGACTCGGGTCGAAGCGACAACGCATGATTATGTTACCTATTGTACCAATTGTCGAGACACTTTTGCAACCGCTGGCAAATCAGCGGTTCATATTCTTGATTTGCTCTTTAGTGACGATGTCGCGGCCAGTGCAGCCAGAAAACCACCGACATTGACTCAGCGTAGAGAAAACCGGATTAAACTAAAAAAGGTGCTTGAGATAGAAATAGAAGGAATAGAAATGGTGTCCGAAGATAAGCCGATAAAGAAAATCAAGGTATTTATTGCCCCGGAAGTTTATAATAAAATGGACCGAAGTTTTATTTTAAAGGAAGATGTTCAGAGGACGATCGAGTATTGCGAATCAACCGGGAAAAAGATCATGGATATGTCAACGGGGAATTTTATCGGTCATCTCCAGGAAGGAAACATCACCTTTTGGGTTATATACAAACCTGAAAAAGATGGATTCCGGTTGGAAACTGTTTATAGTCATCGGCTTGTAATAGAGGAGGGCTTGTGATGAGCGAAGATGAAAAAAGTTCGACATTAATTTGTCTGAAATGCAATGTTCCGCTAAAAATGCAGACAAATAAATTTTCATATCTCGGTTTTAATTTCAACACCGAAATCCCAACATGTCCTCGTTGTGGATTGATGTTTTTATCTGAGGAACTGGTTAAGGGAAAGGTGACAGAAGTGGAAAAGGGGCTTGAAGATAAATAAATAATTGGGATAGAAAAATATAATGATCTCAATAAAACTGAAATTACTGGCTAAAAAGCAATGATTACAGAATCGTTAGGATTGTCAAAAAGAAAAATTTATGTACACCTTCAGGTCGCAGCATTTTATATAAAATGCTGCGGTGAATTGGTAATACTTCTTATCTACCTGCAATTTTATTATCCAATAACCGTCAGCTTTCGCTGACGGCTTTTTCGTTTACGAGGGATAGGATCGTGCAAACGATCGGAAAGAAAAATGATGGCCTGATTAATACATCACCACCATAAAAAAGCCGACTTTTTTATCACCGCCGTTATAGGTCATGTTGAGGCGGCGTGAAAGGGTGACAATGTCCATGCCACTCCCTTCCATGGAGTAACGTTTTTGGTCGGGAAAATGGCAGGGTTCATCCGTTTTAGCGGCACAGGGATCGCAGTGGTCGCAGCCACCGGGACCGGCAATCAGCACGGGTTCGTCAGATAAGCTCTCGCGCAGGCAGTTAAGCAAGTGGGCAACGGTATGACCACACGCTTCCATCTTTTCGTAGTAATTACCGAGGAACATGATTTTATTTAGAATAATTGCTTGTTTATAGGCGGTAAAACGGTTGCGGTTTTTTTGCATATCGCCGGACAGCGGCGGGCATGAATGGTTTTTTCCGTAATTGCCACAAGTATTGGCTTTGCAACTGGCAAATACATCCTCACTAAAGATCAGCTCTGTGGCTTCGATCTCCCGGTATTCATCAAATCCGACGGTCTCAATGGCCGCGATAATTTTTTCTCGTAACATCTTTTTTTCCTTTCGTCTGGCAGCTTTGTTTTTATTTTATCCGATTGTCTTCGTTTTCACCAGTAGAAAAATTTGTATTGAGTAAGTATTTTTCGGTGTTAATAGTAAAAGCCGGTTCAAATACTTTAAGATATTTTTATTTGTTAATCTGGTAGGATATTAAAATATCGTATCGCTAATTGCGAAATTAAAAAATATCGGACCAAGCCCAGGACACAAATATTATATTCAAAGGAGATTATCTAAATGTCACAGACAACTAAGCGCGCGTTAGAAGCATCACTTAAAAATCTTTTACGGAAAAAACCACTTAATAAAATTACAATCGGAGACATTGCTAATGATTGCGGAATTAACCGAATGACTTTTTATTACCACTTCAAAGATATTTATGACTTAGTAGAATGGTCATGCATGGAGGAAGCTGCGCGAGCTATTGATGGGAAAAAAACTTATCAGACCTGGCAACAGGGATTTTTGCAAACATTTCAAATGGTGCTTGAAAACAAATCGTTTATTACCAATGTTTACCATTCAATCAGCCGCGAACAAATCGAAGTTTATTTGTACACCATTACTTATGATTTGTTAATCGGCGTGGTGGAAGAAGAAGCGGTCGGTCTGAATGTTTCCGAGTCGGATAAAAGTTTTATCGCTAATTTTTATAAATTTGCTTTTGTTGGCTTATTATTGGATTGGATCAAAAAGGATATGCAGGAAGATCCGCAAGAAATTATTGAGCGGCTCAGCACCTTGGTTTATGGCGATGTTTCAAGAGCTTTAAAAAGATATCAAAAAGACAAATCTTATCAAATTCCTCATAATGATTAAAAATCAGACAATATTACCAATTTGATGTAACTTTTATCATATCCATTGTTTTGTTTATTGTAACAAAAACAGAAAAATCTATAATGTTAAGTATAAAAGAAATCAAACACAAATGGAGGTAATATTATGTATTATTCAAAAGGAAATTATGAATCGCTGTCACGACCTGAAAAACCACAAGGCGTTGAACGTAAATCAGCTTATTTAATTGGTTCCGGACTGGCTTCATTGGCCGCCGCCGCTTTTCTTGTTCGCGATGGCCAAATGGATGGCAAAAGAATTCATATTCTTGAAAAGGATGTCCTGCCAGGGGGTGCTTGTGATGGTTATAAATATAACGATCTTGGTTATGTCATTCGTGGAGGGCGTGAAGTTGATAATCGGTACGAATGTTTGTGGGACTTATTTCATTCCATTCCATCATTAGAAAAAGCTGATGCCAGTGTCTTAGATGAATTTTATTGGCTTGACAAACATGATCCAAACTCTTCATTGATGCGAGCAACCGTCAATCAAGGCGAAGATGCTCATACCGACGGAAAGTTTGCCTTATCCGATAAAGCGATGTTAGAAATTGTGAATTTGTTTTTTACCCCGGATGAAGCGCTATATAACAAACGCATTTCCGAATTATTTAGTGATGAAGTTTTAAATTCAAATTTCTGGCTGTATTGGCGAACGATGTTTGCTTTTGAAAACTGGCACAGTGCGCTGGAAATGAAGCTGTATATCAAACGTTTTATTCATCATATTGGCGGGATGCCTGATTTTACCGCGGTGCGTTTTACAAAATTCAATCAATATGAATCATTGATTCAGCCCTTAGTTAAGTATTTAGAAGACCATAATGTGCAGTTTCATTATGGTACTAATGTGAAAAATATAATTTTTGATACTAAAACAGATAAAAAAATCGCGAAGCGAATCGAGATCACTCGCGATAATAATGAAGAACACATTGATTTAACCGAAAATGATTTGGTATTTATAACCAATGGTGGTTGTGTCGAAAATTCATCACTGGGGGATCAAAACACGCCGGCAACCTTCAACAAAGAAATAAAACAAGGTGGCGGCTGGGATATGTGGCGTAAGATTGCAGCTCAAGACCCTTCTTTTGGGCATCCCGATAAATTCTGTTATGATGCCGAACAAAGCAATTGGATGTCAGCGACGGTAACGACGTTGGATGATCGGATTCCGCCTTATATCCAGAATATTTGCAAGCGCGATCCTTTTAGTGGCAAGGTAGTTACGGGTGGGATTGTTACAGCTAAGGATTCAAACTGGATGCTTAGTTGGACATTCAATCGTCAGCCACATTTTAAAACTCAACCAAAAGATCAGTTAGTCGGCTGGGTCTATGGTTTATTTACCGACAAACCCGGTAATTTCGTCAAAAAATCCATGCGTGAATGTACCGGTAAAGAAATCTGTATGGAATGGCTGTATCATATCGGTGTTCCTGTTAATGAAATTGAAGAAATGGCAGAACGCAGTGCCAACACGATCCCTTGCATGATGCCTTACATTACGGCTTTCTTTATGCCGCGTGAAGCGGGAGACCGACCTAATGTTATTCCTGAAGGGAGTGTAAATTTCGCTTTCTTAGGTCAATTTGCAGAAACCGTTCGTGATACTATCTTTACTATTGAATACTCTGTTCGTACGGCAATGGAAAGTGTTTATACGCTCTTAGATATTGATCGTGGGGTACCGGAAGTTTGGGGCAGTACTTATGATGTTCGTGATTTACTTAATGCTACGGCATGCTTGAGCGATGGTAAAAAGCTAACCGATTTGGACTTAGATCCAAATAAAAAAGCGATGGTCATGGCGGTACTCAGTAAGATTAAGGGAACAGATATTGAAAAGCTACTCGTAGCGTACAAGTTAATTTAATTAAAACATCGACAATAGCGATTAGCAAAATAAGATCTAAAAATTGATATAAACTAAATAATCCTAAAACAGGCAAGAGCATTGGTTCTTGTCTGTTTTAGGTTAAAAGTTGTCGAGCATTGAGACATTATTCCTTAATAAATGCACCGTTGGGCATCATATTGTCCGCAGGGAGAGTTCCGTTTTTTTCTTTGAAGGCTTTTCGTTTGCATTCGTTTTGTTTTTCTGTTTTGCAGTACAAATTAATAAATCCTTGGACAGCAAGACTTTTTGAATGATTGTATTTTTTACAGAAACCACATTTTTGAAGATTAGGGCACTCAGCCATAATGATCCTCCTTATCGTTATTAACGCAGCTTGACATAGTACATAGCTATGCTTTTATAAATTCTACCGGAATAGATCTGAACAACCTGCAGTCAAGATTTTTAATAAATTTTTAAATTAGATTAAAAATACTTTGGAATTAAGTGATTATTTTATGTTTAGTTTTTTTTATTATTCCCATTGTGCGGGTAAAAAAACAAAAAAACATGAAAATTCATAAAAAACATGAATCAAATAAAAAATTGTGGTTATGAACAGTTAAGGAAAACCAAAGGAGAAGTTGACAAAGTAATTTAAAGTAAGATAATAGTTTTAAACAAATGATTTTTCGAAATGACAAATGAGACTCAGATGATGAAAAATAAAAAAATTAATCAATCAAAAAATGCTTTAAATGGTTTTTGAATCTTTTTTACATATTTTCTGCCATTTAACCAGGTGTGGACGTATAAAAACAAGCTATTTGGATTGCAATTGACTTAATGCAGTTATTTAATACAATTGTTTTAATAAAACGGTACACAGTGCTGAGGTTGAATATTTGGAGTAATTAAAATGAATTCGATCGTTATTTGCTTAATGATATTAATAATTTGGTTAATTCAATTCGATTCAAAATAGGAAGAGTGGCAGCTAATCAAGAAAGGCAATCGCTAGGGATAAATTTATTTAAAGTTGCGGATTGCCTTGGGTGATTTTTTGATTATGGGTTATGAAATAGGTTAAAAAGTTTACGAAAGTATCGTGATCTTTGTTGCTGGTTTCCTCTTAGGTGATGGGGAACGAGGTTAGATTTTCCAGAAAATCGACACATAAAATGTATTTTTTATTAAGATGTTTAAAAACTCGGGAATAGGTGATGCAAAGACTTCCAGTGGCCATTGATACATAAGGGTCAGTGATGTAAATATCTTGTTTTCGTTTAATTAAATTGTAATAGAAATTTTTGATTGAATGGTCGACGCCAACTTTGGCTGAATGGAAAACCAATTTTTCACAGGCCCCAATATTTTTTGCGCCGATCGTATTACTAAATTGAATTCCCGATTCATCAAGGATGTAGACACAATCGATTGAATCGGCATGATCGATACAATTTAGGAGTTGAACGTTAAATTCGGCAGGTGTATCGACCATGATAAGGGCTTTTATTATTCCATTTACGATGTGGGTGTAGTTTAAACATTTTTGATTATAGGCTTCCAGTTCTTTAAGTAAAAGAGCTTTGTATTCGCTAACAACATCAGTTGCCTTATTAATGAGCGTCTCATTGCCAATAAAATGCTCCTGGGGTTTTGAAAAATAAAAACCTTGAATAACTTGACCGCCGAGTTTCAACACTTGAATCGCTTCATTTTTAGTTTCCACGCCTTCAGCAATAATTAAAGAACCAATTTTATTGGCTAAATTAACAAGTGATTTAAAAACTTCCTGTTTATGATAAATACAATCTATATTCTGGATAATTGATCGATCAATTTTAATGATGTCCGGTTTTAATTCGGCAACACGATCCATATTTGAAAAACCAGCACCAACATCATCGAGTGCGATTAGGTAGCCATAGCGTTTATAGGTATTGACAAATTGAGTAAGTTTTAAGGTGTCTTGAGCTTTGGACTCATTTATTTCAATGACGATATTTTTGCTGTTTAAACCAATTTTTTTGACCTGCTCGTTTAAATAATCGGAGCCACCGACATTATCAATAATAGCGGTATCGAGGTTTAAAAATAATAGTAGTTCTGGATCGGATTGATAAAAGTGCTGAAATGCGGTCAACACTTTATCCCGGCAGGCACGATCAAGTTCGGTGGCCAGGTTTTCTTTATAAGCACTTTCAAAAAGAAACAGCGGGGATATAAATTCGGTGGTGGCGGGTTTAATGCCCCGGATCAAGCCTTCGAGACCGATTATTTTCTTAGCCGTTACCGATATAATGGGTTGAAAATAAGCGACTAAATTTTTTGTTTGAACGATTTTATAAATATCAATTTTTTCTTCTGAAATCGAATTTTCTTGATTTGATATATGCAATTGTTTTTCTCCAATTTTCTAGTGATCTGTATTCAGCATGATAGTAAGCAATAATCTGATCGAAAACGAATTTAAATAATGCCAAGTTAGGTAGAATGAGAAAGGCATTGTTTGTGATGCTGGTTGTTGCGGATGAACTTTCTAAACGCGTTAGTTAATAAAAATTTTTGCTGGAAAACACTGTTATTATTGTACTTTTTAACCATGATTAATTCAATCTTTTTCGTCTTGATCGTGAAATTTTTTATTGGTCAAACTAAATTTACAATCTTTTTTACAACGATCTTTAAAGATAATAGTTGACAGATAATCATAAATAAGTATATGATAAGAATAGAACATATGTACTAATTTGCGTTAAGCTCAAAAGAGGTGAATTATGGAACGCGTTATTTTGCATTCAGATATGAATAGTTTTTATGCGAACGTGGAGTGCTTATATCATCCCGAGATAAGAGAACTTCCCGTAGCAGTTGGTGGAAATCCGGAAAAACGTCATGGCATTATTTTAGCCAAAAATCAGAAAGCCAAAGAGGCTGGGGTAAAAACGGGAGAAGCTTTATGGCAAGCTCAAACAAAATGTCCAACGCTGGTCATCAGGCCTCCTAATTACGAGTTGTATTTGCGTTTTTCCCGCTTGGCAAGAAAGATCTACAATCGTTATTCTGATCAGGTCGAACCATTTGGGTTAGATGAAAGTTGGGTGCGCCCGTAAGTTCTGTAATCAATCGGAACGTGGTCAGAAATAAAATGTGTCAATCGCAAGACACTAGACCAGACCTAAAAGTCTATCATCAACTGGCTTAATCGATAAGGGAAACCCGACGATGACAATAGCATGCCGGTAAAAACATAAGTCTGCCAATCAGCAGGCAGCGACTGAATGTTGAGATGAAAACAGCATATGAGGATAAAAGCGATACTGCCTGAATGATAACCAGAGATGTTCGATCATCAACCATAGCGAAAGTTGATTGAAACGCTATGCGATTTAAGCTGAATTTTAAAACCAACTTGAAATTCATAAAGGTCCTTAAATCGGTCGCCGCAATAAGCGGAAAAATGGTGAAAGTCATATCCGACAATGCTGAGGCGTTGTTTATTTCTGGACTAAACGGGGATTGCCTAAGTTTGAACGCAGTTAATACCTGCTATAAGATTAAGTCTTTGAAAATCGGATAAGGCAACGGAGCTTTTGTAGTAGTCCGCGCCAGGGAAAGCCTGGTACATGGCGAAGAAGAGCAGTCTATATATTAATGCATAAATTAGGAAAGGTGCGTGAGGCATTGAGAAATCCCAATGATGTATTAAACAGCTTAGAAAATAAAGCAACCAGTCAAAACTACCAATATCAAAGAATCTATCGAAACCTTTATAATCCAAACTTTTACTTATTGGCCGATCAGAAGCTTTATCATAATAAAGAAAAGCGAACCGCCGGAATCACTGAACATCGACTAACTGGCCTTATCAAACGCCTAAAAAATTATAGCTATCAACCAAAATCTGTAAAACCAAAAGATCAGTTCCCGAAAAACGGCGAAACCAGATTATGGGAGATGTCATTCGCTGATGATCAAATAGTACAAGAAATTATCCGCATGATATTGACGAGTATTTATGAACCAACATTTTTAGAACAATCCCATGGATTTCGCCCGGAAAAGAGCTGTCACACCGCCCTCAAGCAAATAAAGTCCCATTACAGCGGCCTAAATTGGTTTATCAAAGGCGATATAAACGGTTGCTTTAAGAAGGTCGATCAACATTTGTTAATAAAAATTCTCCGCCGAAGGATCCGCGATGAATATTTTTTAGGATTAATCTGGAAGTTTATAAGAGCTGGATATCTTGACAAGTGGGAAGATCATAAAACTTATTCAGGTACGGCTCAAGGACCGGGTATCAGCCAAATACTTGCAAATATCTATTTGCACGAATTGGACGTTTTTATTGATAACTATAAAAAGAATTTCGACAAAAGTCATTGCAGGCTGATGTATTGTCGATATGCCGATGCGTTTCTAATCGGAATTATTGGTAATAAAGAAGATGCCCAAGAAGTAAAAGACGCTGTTAAAAATTTTCTTCAGGAACGGTTAAAACTGGAGTTATCGGAAAAACAAACACAGATCATCCATGCGACCCAAAAAGTCCGGTTTCTGGGATACGACATTACAACATCAAAAATAACAACTGATTTCATAAAACCAAACGGGTTAATTAAATTATATATCCCAAAGGAGAAATGGATGGGGAGCCTGCTTGATCAAAAGATTTTATGGATTCAAAAAGACCGCAACGGAAAAGAAAAATGGATGCCAGTTGCCAGAAGCAGTTTTGTAAATCGTCGCCCGGAAGAAATTATAGCGGCTTATAATGGCGAAATTAACGGAATGTATAATTATTATGTATTGGCAAATAATGTATCGGTACTCAACAAATTCTATTATGTAATGGCCTATAGTATGGATAAAACATTCGCCTGCAAATATCGCTGCTCAATGATAAAAATCAAAAAAAAATATACCCAAAATGGTGTTTTCACAATTTCTAATCAGGCCTCGTCAGGAGAAGATAAACAGATGATGTTTTATCAAAACGGATTTGGCCAAAGACAGAGCATAAAAAAATCAACCGTTGACCAAAAATATCCCAGCAGAAATAGTTAAGCGACGGGCAGGAAAACAGCAGATAAAAAAGATAACGACTTAAAAAGGAAAATGAGCATTGGTAGTAGCTCAAGAAGGTGAATAAAATTTAAAGCTGATATAGATGGAAAGCCGTATACATCGAGAGGTGTACGTACGGTTTGGAGGCGAGTAACCTGAAACCTGTTATGGTGACATAATAAGGCGCGGGGTGCTTAGCCTACGTGGATGTTACAAACAGTGTCAAAATCCATGGCAGCGGAGAAATAATTGCCAAAAAAATTAGCCGTGATATACAGAACGAATTAGGAATTACCGTTTCCATTGGGGTGTCATGGAACAAGATCTTTGCCAAGTTTGGTTCGGATTATAAAAAACCAAATGCGATCACGATGATAACAAGGGATAATTACCAAAAAATTGTATGGCCTCAGGAAGTTGGCGAGTTGCTTTATGTGGGCCGATCAACGAAGAAAAAGCTGATGAAATATGGGATTTATACCATTGGTCAATTAGCCCAAACATCGCGGGATTTTCTGGTGCTTCAATTGGGAAAGATGGGTGCGGTGTTATGGCAGTTTGCGAATGGTTTTGATGACAGTCCGGTAAAAAAATTTGATGAACATTATAATGGCAATGAACGGATGCTTAAAAGTATCGGTAACAGTATTACCACCCCCAGAGATTTAAAAGATTTCAAAGATGTAAATTTTATTATTTATATGCTCACTGAGAGCGTTGCGATGCGATTAAGAGAAACCGGGTGTTTTTGTTTAACGGTGGCCATTCATATCCGCAACAAAGAGTTACATAGTTTCACCAGACAGTTAAAGCTGGAAAAACCATCCGATCTGACTAACGAAATTGCCGCCGCTGCGATTAAGTTATTTAAAGACAACTATGATTTTAGCTCAGATATTCGGTCAATGGGGGTCCGGGTGACGGATCTGGTACCGAATTCGATCCCCATTCAGTTGGATGTTTTCGACAATGAAGAAAAGCGGGTGCGACAAGCCAGACTTGATGATACCGTTGACGGATTGCGAAAGCGTTTTGGTAATTTAGCGGTTCGGCGAGCGGTAACGATTGGTGATCAGATGAGTTGTCTGGATCCTAAAAAAGATCACGTAATTTATCCGATTGGATATTTTTAAAGGAGATGTAAAAAATGGCAATTAAAAAATTTGTACCGGTGATTGCAAAATTTGAAGAAGATGGACGAATCATGCCGCAGCAAATTTTATGGGAGGATGGTCGCATTTTTGAGATTGAACGAATCTTGGATATGCGTCCAGGCGTTTCGCTCAAGGTTGGCGGACAAGGGATGCGCTACATCTGTCAGATCCAAAAAAAGGAAGTGTACCTTTATTATGAAGCGCCTAAATGGTTTGTCGAAAGTAAGGAAAGATAATTAAAAGGATGTAAAATAGGGAGAGTTAATAGGATGGCATCATCGCAAGAATTTGTAGATTACGTTTGTGAACAAATAAGTGGCGCTGGTGAAATTAGCAGCCGCAAGATGTTTGGAGAGTATGGTGTTTATTGTAATGGGAAGATTATCGGTTTGATTTGCGACAATCAGTTTTTTGTTAAAAAAACTGCGGGCGGGGCAGCATTGCTTGTTGAACCGGAGGAAGCACCGCCTTATCATGGGGCAAAAGCGATGTTTTTGATCAGCGATCTGGATGATCGGGATTTTTTGACGGCGTTTATTGCAAAATCTTATGAAGAATTGCCAATGCAAAAAAGTCGGAAGAAAAAAGCAAGGAGCAGATAAAATCCACGAACAGGAGTAATATATGCAAAAAATCACGGAAGAAAAAGCTATTCTGGAATTTATGATAAAAAAATATTGTAAAAAAAAGCATCACACAAACGATTTATGTGATGCTTGCAATGAACTTCTGAGCTACGCATTTAAGCGCTTGGAACATTGCCAATATGGTGAAAATAAAGGGGCCTGTAATAAATGTCACAGACATTGTTATAATCAGGAAAAGCGGCAGCAGATTAAAATGGTGATGCGTTTTAGTGGCCCGCGAATGATTTTTTGCAAACCGAAAAGCGTGATTAAGCATTTAATAAAGTAACTGCTTAAATCATTGCTTTTTCCAGAAGTGTTGCAATGCTGTGCTTAGATCTTTGGAATTTTTAACCTGCGTATGAGGAAACCACTCTTGCGGAAACAACTGTAGATAATTTTGGTGGCTAAATCGTTCATCAATCAGAACAATGATGCCCTGATCAGTTTCAGTCCGAATAACCCGGCCGGCGGCTTGCAGTACCTTATTCATGCCAGGATATAGATAAGAATATTCATAACCGTGGTTATTTTCGGCATTGAAATAATCGCGGATAATATTTCGTTCAAAACAAATTTGAGGAAGACCAACACCAATGATAATTGCCCCAATGAGGGCTTCATGTTTTAAATCGACTCCTTCAGAAAAGATACCGCCTAAAACGCAAAAACCCAGAATTGCTTTGGGTTTGTCAGGAGGGATTGGTCGAAAAGCGTTTAAAAAAATCTCGCGGTCATCTTCGCTCATTTCGGTGGATTGTTTAATGGTATCGATAGTCGGATAAGTTTCGACAAACAGGTTGTGAATTTCATTCATATATTTATATGAAGGGAAATAAACAATGTAGTTGCCCTGCTTCTGAGTCAAGATAGTGTTGATGCATTCGACAATGGCAGGAGCGGTTTTTTCGCGATTCTTGAATTTAGTTGAAATGGTGTCGGCAATCAACAACTCCCGATTTTTAGTTTCAAAAGGAGAGGAAAGACAAATCTTATAACTTTCGTTCCCACCGCCTAGGATTTCTGAAAAATAGTTAAGCGGGGATAAGGTTGCCGAAAAAAAGATCGCGGCTCGGCCGCGCTTAAACGCTTCACTTAACAAATGGGACGGATCGAGACAGAATAGTTTTATTTTGGTATCTTCATGAGTCTTTTCGACGTAGGTGAGATAGCGTTTATCATAGAATTCGCTGGTACGCATAAAGGTGAGGGCGTTAAAATAGAGTTCCAACAGTTTTTCATGCAGTTCATTCCCTTCATTTTTAACTAGCCATTCTTCAGCTTGACTGATAAATTTCATCAGCAGCGGGAAGAAGTCTTTAGGGGCTTCTTTCTGAAGATAATGTTGCCCGTTTATTTCGGTCAGTTTTCGTAATGAGATAAGATACGTGTTTAATTTTCCCAGAGTTTTGGCAATATTGGGATCAACATCCCTAAACTGGCGCCTTAGTGTCAGGACTGGTTTTTTATAAAATTCGGCTGAAAACATTGAACGGGCTCGATCAACCAGGTTATGAGCTTCATCAATAAGAAAGGTATAGTTGCCGCCATTATCTGAAAAAAAGCGTTTGAGATAAACTCTGGGATCAAAGACGTAATTATAATCACAGATGATACAATCAGACCAGAGAGTGAGATCCAGCGAAAATTCAAAGGGACAAATTTGGTGTTTGTAGGCATAATTTTCAATCACTGGTCGCGTAAGCGTATTTTCCTGCTGAAGTAAATCAAGAATGGCATTGTTAACACGATCAAAGTGACCTTTGGCATATTCACAGTAATTTGGATCGCAGATAGATTTTTCCTGAAAACAGATCTTATCTTTGGCAGTAAGGGTGATTGTTTTGAAGGCTAAACCTTTTTCCTGCATGTGGAAAAAAGCCTCTTCAGCCACTTCGCGAACGATGGTTTTGGCGGTGAGATAAAAGATTTTGGCGGTGTGTCCTTCAGCCATCGACTTGATGGCGGGAAATAACGTCGACACAGTTTTTCCGATACCGGTGGGGGCCTGAACAAAAAGTTTTTTATTGTCACAAATGGTTTTGTAGACGGCTACGGCCAGCTCCCGTTGTCCTTTTCGATAGCTGGAAAAAGGGAATGGCAATATTTTGATCGAAGCATCACGTTTCGTAATCCAATCGCTGGTGAGTTTTGCCCAAACCAGGTATTGATCAATAAGGTTAAAAAAGAAGCTTTCCAATTCTTTGTGGGTGAATGGTTTTAAAAATTGTTTGAGTTCATTCGTTTCCAATTGATAATAAGTCATCTGAACACCGATTGTTTTGAGATTATTCTGAACACAGTAAATAAAGGCATAACATTTTGCCTGGGCCCAGTGGGTTTCACTATAGTTTTCGTCGATCTGTTCGAGTGGGCGGTTGGTCGATTTTATTTCGTCCACAATGATGGTATCATTATCGGTGATGATGCCATCGGCCCGACCTTCAATAATAAAGATAAAATCTTGATATTCGGTACGATATTTTAAAGTTACCTCCGGTTGATATCCCTTATCCTGGTTGTCTTTTTGAATTTTTTGATGGGCTCGCGTTCCTTCCAAAGCGCTGGCATTGCTTATGAACTGGGAATCAATATCCCGGAACGAAGAATAAATTCGACTAGATTTCGAACAGATACTTTTATTTCGGCTTTTTTTGTCATTTTAATACCTAACTATTTCAATTAAGGTGATTTTTTTATTTAATGTGGCATGAATAAGCTTACTATGGCAATGGTATTCTGTCAATTAAAGCGTTACCCGCTGTCAAAAGTAGATTTGTTAGAAGCCCTGGTATTACCGCGATTAAATAGGTTGAATAAAAAATTGAAGATGGTGAAAGTTTAAAAACCGATTTAAACAACCAGATAAATCGAAATGATAAAAAGCCGATCTAAATTTGCAAAATAATAATAAAAAATTATACTTGTTTTATTTACGATATGATATAAAATTAAAATAGTAATAATAACGCGTTTAAACTAAGAATGAAGTGAAGGAGAAAAAAATGGAAGAAGTATATGATTATTTAAAAAAATGTGGCACATATTTTTTAGCAACCGTAGAAGGTGATCAACCGCGGGTTCGTCCGTTTGGAACAATTAACATATTTGAAGATAAACTTTATATTCAAACCGGAAAAATAAAAGATGTTTCAAAACAGATGTTGACAAACCCCAAAGTTGAAATATCTGCTTTTAATGGGAAAACATGGATTCGTATTGAAGGAAGTGTCGTTGAGGACGACCGTATTGAAGCAAAAAAAAGTATGTTGGATGCTTACCCAAGCTTACAGAAAATGTATTCAGCATCGGATGACAACACGCAGGTTTTGTATCTGAAAGATGCGACCGCCACTATTTCATCCTTTGTGAATGAACCCAAAACGATCAAATTCTAAAAGCGGACTTTGAACATCCGCGATAAAAACGGAAGGGCATTTAATTTTATGAGTGTTAAATTATTTTTGACAAAGTTTGAAAAAAATTAAATGTTACTAATTAATTTATCATAAAAAGAGATTTGCAAGGATCTCTTTTTTATTTTGTCAATTTTCAGAGTCGCTATCTTAAGTAATGCTTAATTAAGATTGATTCAGTAAAAGAAATTTACATTAAATAGGCTTCTGATCGTCATAAAATTGAATAATTAAAAAGATATAAAATAATACAAGTTGATTTATTTGGTAACTTTTTAGGATTAATATGTTCGAATGAATATATTTTATGACATTTTTAATAAATGAAATAAAAAAGTTAATGATTTAACAACGAAATCTCTAAATGCGACGTCAAGATCTGAAATCGTTTAAGGTGATAGGGTCAGTCTTTTTATCGTAGCAAAAAAATAAAAGCGTTTTTTATCTTGTCATAAAATTGAATTAGAATGATACAAGAAGTTTAATTGATAAGGCGATAAGAATATTAATGTTACCCGAATAAAGATCGATCAAAATTGAAGATAGAAATTAAATAAAATTTGTTAAATAACAAACAATATATTATGGAATTATTTACTTGTTTGAGAAATAACAAACAAGTAAATGCAATATATTGTCACTAAAAGAAAAAATATTGACATCTCGAAAAGAAGATGTTAACCTTATGAAAATCGAAAATCAGTGATAGCAATATTTATTTTCTTAAATGAAAATTCAAGAGCGTAACACAAATAAGGCGGTGGTAAAAAATTGATAAAAATTATGATGCCGAAAACTAAAGTTATTGAGTAAACGTTGAATTATCTAATATGAGCATAAGTGGCAAGTAGCTAAAAATTATCAGAAGGAGAATTATTTAAAATGAATACTGAATGCGTAAGTAGTAGAAGTGTAACCGACTGCAATGGTGCCCTGATGACGGGCTCGAAAATGATGAAGGAGAATAAAAATATGGAATTTAAATTGCGAGATTGGAAACTGAAAGATGCCGAAAGTATTGTCCCATTAGCAAATAATGAAAAAATAGCTGGAAATTTGCGCAATACGTTTCCTTATCCTTACACTTTAGATGATGCCCATCTTTTTATTTCTAAAAGCATTCACCAAAATAAAAGAATGCAATGGAATAAAGCCATTATTATTGATGATTCTGCCTCGGGATCAATTAGTTTGTTGATGCAGGAAGATGTTAGCTGTAAAAGTGGCGAACTAGGTTTTTGGTTAGGTGAACCTTATTGGGGTAAAGGTATTATGAAACATGCGATTACTCAAATATGTGAAATGGCTTTTAATGAGTGGGATCTTGTTAGAATTTACGCCCGACCTTTTGCCGAAAATATAAGAGCCCGAAAAACTTTGGAAAAGGCAGGCTTTCAACTGGAAGGAATTTTTAAGAACAGTATTTATAAGAATGGAAAAGTCCTCGATTCTTGTATGTATGCGTTAATAAAATAAGTGCTTAAATAGTGGTAAAATGAGTTGATATGAGGTCAAAATCGTCGATTAGTTTAAAAAATGAAGGGTTAACGAATGAAAGATTATGCATTGATTATTATGAAACCGGATGCGCTTGAAAAAGATTTAGTAGACACGATCAGCCAACGTTTCATTCAAGATAGTTTTAAAATTGAAATGGTTGGTTATAAATGTGTTACTGAAGATTTGATTTTAAATCATTATCAGGAGGTAATTGAAAAATTAGGAGACTGGTTTAAAGCATTGGTTATTAAAGATTTTGTTGGAAAAGGGATGATCCCAGTGATTTTGAGTCAGGAAGGGAATGATGCGATTGCAAATGCGAGAGCATTAACAGGAGCCACCGACCCTGCGGCAGCGGCTCAAGGGACCATTCGCGGTGATTTGGGAAATGATTCAATGGAAGCCGCTAACCGTGAGAATAGAAGTTGTTATAACCTGATTCATTGCAGTGATTCAAGCGAATCATATCAGCGTGAATTAAAACTTTGGTTTAGTCAGGATATTGCGAAGATTTATTCGTGATTTTGATAAATTGGAGGCGTCAAAGCTGATCAGAAACAACGATAAATTTTCACTGTTTGACATAAGGAGTTCCTGTTTTTACAATTTATTTAATGCTTAATAAGGTATAATAAAATAAATTTACTTTCAGGTTGTCAAAAAAGATAATGTCGGACCGACTACTGTTGTTTTATGTTGTGGGTATGTAACAGATCAGCAATGGGTTGGTACGGTAAGTTTATTGATAATCTCAATTAAATAAATTTAATTTTAATTAAACGAGGGCGTTTTGTATTTATACAAAGCGCCCTTTTTTAGTTTAAATAAAAAAGTAATTACTAAATTTTGAAATGGAGAATGATGAAAATGAAAAAAGTATGGTCGCCGACAGCAGATTTAATAGTTAAGAATGTAACTATATATACGATTGATTTAACGATTGATGAAATAAGGAAAGGGAAAACGGATTTTTCAATTATCGAAAATGGTTATGTGGCTTCAAAAGATGGAAAAACAATTGCAGTAGGAAGTGAGCTGGACGAAAAACTGATTGGTCCAGATACCGAAGTTATCGATGGAAAAGGAAATATTTTAATTCCGGGCTTGATTGATTCACATATCCATGCAATGTTTGCTGGTCTGGAACTGGTAAATGTCAACTTGAAAGGGGCAAAAACAAAGGCAGAGTTTATTGAATTGTTAAAAGCCAAAGCCGCGGTTACTCCAAAGGGGGAGTGGATAACCGGAAACGAATGGAACGAATTAGTGTGGGACATCAAAGAAGCGCCGACAAAAGACGATTTGGATAAGGTATCAACGGAACATCCGATTATATGCTCGCGACTATGCCATCATGTTTGCGTTATCAATTCAAAGGCAATAGAACTGGCTGGTTTGACAAAAGATAGCCCCGATCCCGATGGTGGCATTATCGGACGCGATCAAGACGGAAATCCCAATGGGTTATTATATGAATCATCGGCAATCGGCTTGATCGAAAACATCATTCCCGAATTAACTGAGGAACAGCGAATTAAGGGAATTGTTGAGATGGGAAAAATACTCAATGAAAGTGGAATAACCAGTTGTATTGATGCTAATTTGGCTATCGATGATATGAAAGCGTATTTACAAGCTGATAAGAATCAAAAATTGACATATCGGGCGAACATGATGTTTTATCTTGATAAAAATAGTGGCGATATACCCTATCATTTAAATAAAATAAAAGAAATGCCAGCCGTTACTGGTTTTGGTAATGACATGGTTAAACTGAACGGGATCAAGATTCTTTTTGATGGCATTCCGGCAACCGGTACCGCTGCGATGCGTAAGCCCTATGAGCATATTCCGGAGACTAGCGGTTACACCACGATTACTGCCGATGAAATGATTGATGTTGCCAAAATGGCAGCAAAGTATAATTGGCAGATTGGGGTTCATAGCTGCGGTGATAAATCAGCTGATATTGCAATTGAGTCATTTGTTGAGGCCTACAAGGTCAATAATAATGATGCGCGACACTATATTATTCATCATGCAGTCATGCAGCCTGATCAGCTTCCGATTATGAAAGCTTATAATATTCCCATTACCGTTCAGCCAACAATTAATTCATTGATGGGCGAACAAGGTCTTATTGGGAAAGAACTGGCAGAGCGATATATGCAATATAAAACCTTTATGGATGCTGGTATTCTTGTTGGTGGCAGTAGTGACTGTCCTGTTATCGACTGTAATCCATTTTTAGGAATGTACAGTGCAATTACCAGACTGAGTGTTGCCGATGGTGTTGTATGGAGTCCGGAACAGGTGTTAACAGCGTCTCAGGCACTGATTATGTGGACCAAGAGTTCGGCTTATTTTTCGCATGATGATGATAAAATGGGTTCGATTGAAGTTGGCAATTATGCCGACTATGTATTAATCGATACGCCGATATTAACAGCAACACCGGAAAAAATTCGTGATACTACAGTCTTAAAGACGATTCTAAATGGGAAAGTGGTTTATCAGGTTCCTGACCAAAAATAATAGCAATTTAAAATCATTAATATGATTGGATAAGAACTCCAAGGAATTTTTTTAAAGAATTTCTTGGAGTTCTTTGGGTTTAAACGTGCTTGCCGGTAAAAAACAACACCGTTCTTTGAATAGGATAAAGGCCGTTATGATTTTATGGATCGAGTAAAGCGCTTTGGTCAGAGGCGCTAAATTGAGCATATTTCATAATTATTTTTTCAGCAGTTTTTACGCCATCAACCGCTGAAGACATGATCCCGCCGGCATAACCGGCGCCTTCGCCCATGGGGTATAGTCCTAAAACATTTGAGACATTGTCATCATCTCGGTTGATTCGAACAGGCGAAGAACTGCGGGTTTCGACTCCGGTCATAATGCTGTCAGCCATGGTAAAGCCGTTAATTTTATTATTAAAATGAAGCAGAGCTTCTTTAATTGTCGCAACGACATAATCTGGAAGACAGTCCTTGAGCTGGGCAAAGGTAAGCCCGGGGGTATAGGTTGGCTTTACGCTACCCCATTGTTTGCTCGGCTTGTCAGCGAGAAAGTCGCCGACAAGTTGAGCCGGAGCATGATAATTTCCGCCTCCTAGCGTAAAAGCAAGACCTTCCCATTTTCTTTGAAATGCGACTCCAGCCAAAGGATGGTCACTTTCAAAATCTTCTGGTTGGACGCCGATCAGCAGCGCGGCATTGGCGTTGTCACCATTACGCCGATGTTTACTCATGCCATTGGTGACAACTTTGTTTTCTTCAGAGGCTGCCGCAACGACATAGCCGCCAGGGCACATACAAAAGGTGTAGGCGGAGCGTCCCTTGGGTGAATGGTATGAAAGTTTGTAATCGGCCGCCCCCAGTCCTTCGGTTGTGGCAGCGGAACCGTATTGGGAATGGTTAATGAGTTGCTGGGGATGTTCAATACGGACACCAATTGAAAATGGTTTGGGGGTGAGTGTGATTCCACGATGGTGAAGGGTTTCAAAAGTATCCCGAGCGCTGTGGCCGATTCCCAGCAACGCGGTGGTACAATCCAGTTTTTCGGTATCATTAATGATTAATCCGGTAAGTTGGTGATCTTGAATGATAAAATCGGTCACTTTAGCTCGGAAGCGGACATCGCCGCCGTTTTCGATAATTTGCTTTCGAATCGTTTTTACTGTTTCTCGTAAAAGATCCGTACCGATATGGGGTTTGCTCAGATACAAAATTTCCTCAGGAGCACCGGCGTTGATAAAGGTTTCCAGGATACTGCGGCAACGGGTATCATTAATAAGGGTTGTAAGTTTGCCATCAGAGAAGGTTCCAGCACCACCTTCACCAAATTGAACATTGCTTTCGAGGTCTAAGCGGCCGGTTTTCCAAAATGTTTCAATTTTATCAGTTCGGACATCGACATCATCACCGCGCTCGAGAATGATTGGGGCATAACCATTGCTAGCCAACATTAAACCGGCAAAGAGACCGGCCGGCCCCATTCCGATGATTACGGGTCGGTGAACAAGGGATTCCTTGCCTGGGTTTACTTTTTTATACGATAAATCCGGACTGGGTGTGATACCGGCTTTAACAGCTTTTTTGAGGATCGCAGGTTCATTTTTGACGGTTGCATCCACGGTATAAACGTAAAGAATGGCATCTTTTTTTCTGGCATCAATGGATTTTTTAAAAATCCTAAAGGTGATTAATTCATTACGATTAATCTTAAGTTTAGAAAGGATCAGATTATGTAGCGCCTGTTTTTCAGCATGATGATTTGCCGCTTCATTGATTCTGAGTTTAAGATTAGGAATTCGAATCATTTAAGCCTCCTGTAGTTGGTTAGTTAAGCAAAGATATTAAAATGAAGTATTTTTCATCGATGCTAAAATTATTATAACATGAGCTTTGTCAGAATTATAAAAAAATGATGGATTAATAAGGGAAGATTAACAGCATCTAAATTTAAAATTGGCGGCTGTAAAGAACCGATCATAAATTGTTTAATCGGGTAATGAATTTTCAAAATACTATTTAAAAGGATTAGTAGTTTAAAAATTAATAAAAAATTTGTGAAAAATTCACATAAAAAGTTGACAATTCGGATTAAGAGGATATAATGCAAACTATAGGAGTAAGTATTCACTCCGGTAAGGAGCAGTGATATGAATGGATCTTTAATAAAAAGACGTGAGAGTATTATTGTTTCTACCATTGAAACAATAAATGCTGTTGGACTTCAAAATTTATCTACGAAATTGATAGCACAAAGAGAAGGTGTATCGGAAGGAACGCTGTTTCGGCATTTTAAGAATAAAACGGCGATCATGCAGGCCGTGGTAGATCAATTCAGTCAATATGATGATGCAATTGTTGAAACCTGTGGTCGGAAAAAATTTTCACCAATCGAATCTATTCGATATTTTTATAACGCCTATGCCGAATATTATCAAAACTATCCGGAAATAACAGTGGTAGTTCAGGCTTATGACAGCTTAATGTGTGATGCGGAATTATCAGAAAAAGTTAGTAATATCATTAAAAAGCGAGCCGCGTTTATTATAAAAACAATAAAGAATGGCCAAGAACAAGGATTGATTAAGTCTGATATCGATCCAATTTTACTCGAAAACATTTTGACGGGTGGGAGTAAGGAAATTTGTTTGCGGTGGCGAATGAGTCAATTTGGTTTTTCAATAAAAGAAAAAACATCCGCAATGGTTCAAGAGATTTTAAATAAGTTTTAAAAAATACAGTTTGAGGAGGGGAACGATTGTCAGATCAATATATGAATGATCCCATGCAGGAAGTTTTTATCTTTGAAACTTCGCAGCAATTGGAACAAATGGAACAGTCCGTGATTAAAACTGAAACGCTGGGGTGTTATCCCTGTGATACCATCAATGAAATATTCAGGATTATGCATACCATCAAAAGTTCAGCAGCGATGATGCTGATTAATAACATGTCTGTCCTTGCTCATACAACAGAGGATTTATTTTATTTTATTAGAGAAGAAAATCCCGAAAACATTGATGTATCAATACTTTCAGATCTTGTTTTTGAAGCGATTGATTTTATGAAACTTGAATTGGAAAAAATAAAAGAGGGGAATGAGGCAGACGGAGACCCGGAACCATTAAGAGAAAAAATAAAAACACATTTAGTGCTTTTAAAAGAAAAAAATGATTTGATCCATTCACAAATTGTTAATAACGAACCAATAAAAGAACAATATTATATCAGTGCCAACAAATCGGAAAAAGCCAGTGAATTAAAAACATATCAAGTGATTCTTCAATTTGAAGCAGACTGCGGGATGGAGAATATTCGAGCGTTTACGGTGATTCACAATTTGAAGGAACTTACGGAAACGTTTAAGAATATTCCGGAGGATGTTATCAATGATCCTGATTGTGTTGAAATTATAAAAAGAGATGGTTTTATTCTCCAAATTAGGGTTGCAGAATCAATAGAAAAACTAACGGCTTTTTTCTCGGCGATGGCATTTATCGAAACGGTCAAAATTGAACCAATTAACAGCTGGCCGGAACCTCAAGATGAGCCGACAATCCGGCTTTCTGATGAGCCAATCATTGTGCCACAACTTAAAGAGGTGGTAAAAGCCTGTGATAAAGGAAAAGACAGTAACAATAACAATAACAATAGCAATCACAGTCAGAGCATGATCGCAGTTAGCGTCGAAAAGCTTGATAAACTTATGAATCTGGTTGGTGAAATGGTTATTTCAGAATCAATGGTAACTCAAAATCCCGATCTTAAAGGGCTAGTTCTGGACAATTTCAGTAAATCAGCCAGACAGTTAAAAAAAATAACCAATGAACTTCAGGATATGGTGATGTCGATTCGAATGGTACCATTGGGACCTACTTTTGCCAAGATGAATCGAATTGTCAGAGATATCAGTAAAAAACTGGACAAGGAAATCAATTTGAAGATTTTTGGCGAAGAAACAGAGGTCGATAAAAATATCATTGAACAAATTGGTGATCCATTGATGCATATTATCAGAAATTCAGTTGATCATGGTATTGAAACGGCTGAAACTCGAATCCGTTTGGGAAAACCAAAAGCAGGAATGATTACATTAGAAGCTAAGAATGCTGGGGGCGAGGTTTTAATCGTTATCAAGGATGACGGGAAAGGTTTAAATAAAGAAGCGCTGTTAAAAAAAGGACTGGAAAATGGATTAATTAATGATGAGGTTGCAGAAAATATGTCCGATTCCGATATTTTTAATCTCATCTTTGCGCCAGGCTTTTCGACAAAAGAAGCGGTTACAGAATTTTCGGGCAGAGGGGTTGGGATGGATGTTGTGGCCAAAAATATTGAAGCTGTTGGCGGAAATATTTTGGTTGAAAGTGTTGAGGAAAAAGGAACAGCAATTACATTGAGAATTCCACTCACTTTGGCGATTATTGAAGGTATGAATATTCGCGTGGGAGAGTCTTGTTACACGCTCCCGATTATGTCCATTAAAGAATCGTTTATTCCCAAGGAAAATGAGATAATTAAAGATACCGATGAAAATGAGATGATTATGATCAGAGGTCAGTGTTATCCCATTATGCGTCTCAAAGAACGTTATAAAGTAAAAACTGGGGCAACTTCGATTGAAGAAGGTATTCTGATTATGTTAGAAGGTGAAAATAAAACAGTTTGTCTTTTTGCTGATGAATTGTTGGGGGAACAACAAGTTGTGGTTAAAACTTTACCTCAATATATTCGGCGAATGAAAAAAATAGATGGCTTAGCTGGATGCACCCTCTTAGGAGATGGAAATATCAGTCTTATTTTGGATGTGAATGGGTTAATTGCTCACAATTAGTTAAATTAGCGATTATTTAATAGAGGGGAGATAAAAGATGTCAGATGAGATTGAAGAAATTGAACTCGATGAAGATGACGAAACGGAGGAAGATAAGTTTTTGACTTTTGCGTTGGGGAACGAATCCTACGCTTTGGAAATAATTTATGTTGCCGAAATAATTGGAATTCAGAAAATAACTGAAGTACCTGAATTACCGGAATATGTAAAAGGGATTATCAGTCTTCGCGGTCAGATTATTCCAGTTATAGATGTTCGGTTGCGATTTGAAAAACCACCGCGAGAGTACGATGAATGGACCTGTATTGTTGTTGTTGACCTTGCTAATATGCCGGTTGGACTTATTGTCGATAGTGTTTCGGAAGTCGTTAGAATTTCGGCTGATGAAATTGTGCCTCATCCGGAACTGAATCAAAGTTATAATCGGCAATTTGTCAAGGGAATTGGAAAAGTGGGGTCTGAGATAAAACTATTGATTGACTGTCATAAACTGCTTGAAAATGATGAAATGGAAAAATTGGAGGATGATGGATGATTAGCAAAAAATGAATTAAAAATTAAAAGAAAATGTCGAAAGTAAGGATTGTGAAAGAGCTAAAGTACGACACGCAATTTCACACGAAATTATTTTTATTCGAGTGCCGAGATGTTATTAAATTGCTTGAAAACGGAAACAGGATAATTTTTGTTAGAAGTTTTGGGTTTGGCAATTATTTAAAAAATTTGATGGAGGAAATACGGAATGAAATTCTTTAAAAATCTCAAAATAAAACAAAAACTGATCACCTGTTTTATCCTACTTGCTGTGGTAACTGCGGTCGTTGGCGGATTTGGTATTTATACCATGAACGGTATTAATACTCAATCTAAAAACATGTATTATGACAATTTGTTGCCTTCGCAAGAGTTGGCTAGTATTCAGGCAACATTGGGAGAGATTCGGGCTAATCAATTATTAGCAGTTTACGAACGCAATCCGGCAACGTTGCAAACGCGATTGGATGTGATTAATACTGCGTCAGAATTGGATAACACCTTATTAAAAGAATATGAAACAAATATCCGAAATGAAGAAGATCGGGCTTTATTTGCAACCCTGACAGAAAGCGTAGCGACTTATCGTGACATTCGTAATCAAAATATTGATTTACTGAAAAATGGAAAATACGATCAGGCGTTGGCAGAAATAAATCAGGTAACTCAGGCAAGAGAGGCAGTAGATCAGGATTTAGAGGCGTTGATAACATATAATACTACTTTTGCGGAGGAGATATTAAATCAAAACACTGCTAGTTTTCAAACACAAAGTACCATTATGATTATCTTTATCATAATTGGAATTGCCCTCGCGATCGGGCTTGGTTTAATGGTTGCCAATATGATCAGCAAGCCACTTAGACGGATGGTTGAAGCGGCCGAAGAGATTGCGGATGGGAATCTGAATGTGATGATAAAAATTGATGGTCAGGATGAAGTGGGAGAACTGGGGTTAGCATTTGAAAAAATGACTGGTCATATTAACGAAATTATGACGAATATTGATTCAGCCGCCGAACAGGTAGCTGCTGGTTCAAAACAAATTGCCGATTCCAGCATAGGATTATCGCAAGGAGCAACTGAACAGGCGAGTTCGATCGAACAATTAACGGCATCGATTGAAGAAATATCGTCGCAGACCAGAATTAATGCCGACAATGCAAATGAAGCGAATGAATTAGCAGAAATTACGAAAGAAAATGCTGAACTGGGAAATAATGAAATGAAATTAATGCTGCAGTCGATGGAAGAAATTAATGAGTCATCTGCTAATATTTCTAAAATTATTAAAGTAATTGATGAAATTGCATTTCAAACGAACATTTTAGCGTTGAACGCTGCTGTTGAGGCGGCTAGAGCCAGACAACATGGTAAAGGTTTTGCCGTTGTAGCGGAAGAAGTACGGAATTTGGCAGCACGATCAGCTGATGCCGCCAAAGAAACAACACGAATGATTGAAGGCTCAATTAAGAAGGTTGATGATGGCCGAAAAATAGCGTCTAAAACGGCGGATGCACTCGATGAAATTGTTGGTAATGTTGCGAAAGTTTCGGATATTGTTGGTAATATAGCCTCAGCTTCAAATGAACAAGCCATTGGTATTTCTCAGATTAATCAGGGGATTATGCAGGTTTCAGAAGTGGTTCAAGTAAATTCGGCAACATCGGAAGAAAGCGCATCGGCTAGTGAAGAATTATCCAGTCAGGCGGAATTATTAAGAGAACAGGCCGCTTGGTTTCAATTAAAAAATATTGGGTATTTTAATTACAATGCCAAGGAAAACCAATCATCAGATCGGTTTGATCCACCGAAAGAAAATCAGCGACAAACCAGACGAACGAACCAAACTGAAGGCAAGTCACCGATTTCAAAAGCAACCCGGATTGCTTTAAGTGATAACGAGTTTGGAAAATATTAAAAAAGAACGCAACTTATTTTAGAAAAAGTTTTTTATGGTAGCAAAGGATTTACGCTTATTATATGATTATCTTGACAGCAAACAAGTAGATAATTATTATAGATTAAAAGCATGTGTTTCACCATGAATTAAAGGGTTACTCGGGTTGAGAAAGGATGGATGATCGTGAATAAAAAAGAGCAAATAAGTGTTCTCATCGTTGATGATAGTATCTTTTTTCGAGAAATGGTTTCGCGAAAATTATCAATGGAACGTTCTATTTATGTGATTGCAACTGCTAATAATCCTTTTGATGCCCGTGATAAAATTTTGAAATACGATCCCGATATCGTTATTTGTGATGTAGAAATGCCTAAAATGAATGGGATTGAGTTTATTAGACGGCTGCTTCCTCAATATTCGGTGCCTGTGATCGTTGTAAGCAGTAATGCTAGTGCGGCGGCCGATGCGAGAAAAGCAGGGGCACTGTATTTTGTCGAAAAACCCAAAGGTGACTTAGCAATAACAATCGAAAAATTTATTGCTGAGTTAACTAAGAAGATTCACCTTGCTGCAAAAACAAAAGTTGTTCTACCTGGATCAATGGTAGTAGAAACAATACCCCGACGGTCAGGTAACGAGGACCAATTTGCAGACCGATTAATTGCAATTGGTGCCTCAACAGGCGGAACGGAAGCAATTTATGAAATCTTGAAAAATTTGACACCGAATTGTCCGGGAATTGTCATTGTTCAACATATTCCGCCGATATTTTCAAAAATGTTTGCCCAACGACTGGATGCCCAGACGACGTTTCAATGTAAGGAGGCAGCAACTGGTGATTATCTAAAAAATGGTTGGGTATATATTGCTCCAGGAGACAAGCATATGCGCATTAAACGGATCGCAAAAAAGTATCGCATTGAGGTGTTTGAAGGGGAGAAAGTTAATGGACATTGTCCTTCGGTGGACATCCTTTTTGAATCAGTTGCGAAGGAAGCGGGAGCACGGGCAATTGGAGTATTGCTTACTGGAATGGGTTATGATGGAGCAAAAGGATTACTTAATATCCGCCGCAAAGGTGCTTTAACAATAGGACAGGATGAAGCGACTTCAGTCGTATATGGGATGAATAAGGTTGCTTTTAATATGGGGGCTGTAACCATTCAGGCTGCCCTGGAAAAGATTCATACCCATATACTTTCGGCTATAAAGGAATAGGTAAAATACATGAAAAAAATTATTGGAATCGGAGAAATGGCGATTTCTGACAATCTCAATGATACAATTAAGACTTTTGCACTGGGTTCCTGTGTGGCGATTACTGCATATTCGTCGCTTCAAAAAGTTGGCGGAATTATCCATATTGCTTTACCTAGGCCAGCCCGAATCGAAGATGCTAATAATCGCTATTGCTATTATGCAACGACAGGTGTTCCTTATTTTATCCATCAATTTTCCCGAAAATACGGTTGTGCGGAAAATGAATTGGTCATTCGGATTTTTGGTGGCGCCAATTCGACGCGGCAGAATGATACGTTTAAGGTGGGAAAACGAAATCTGGAAATAATACAACGCATTTTAAGGGATCTGAATTTAAAAATCCATTATGCTGAAATAGGGGAAACAGTTAGTCGAACGATCGAACTGGAGGTTTGCAGTGGGGATATTAATATTTGGCATCAGAAGATGATTATTTAAGGGGTTCTAAAGTAGAAAAATAAGAGATGAAATAATACTAAGTGGTAATTTTTAATAAATAAAAAAGTAAAAAACAATGTGCAGTGCTGAAGGAGATGTTATTTGATACGATGGAAATTGTAGATCGGTGTTTTGATGCTATTTCGGTTGGTGTGATCGTTCTGGATGAAACCGAAAAAGTCATCGGGGTCAATAATGCTCTGGTGAATTATTTTGATAGAACTCGGGAAGATTTTATAGGGAAAGTTTTCGGTGATGCTTTTCAGTGCAAAAATAGTATGATAAACAAACAGGGTTGTGGTTTTGATCCGTCTTGCCAGTTTTGCGAATTAAGAAATTCGCTCACAAAGGTGATTGAATTTGAAGATAATCCGATTAAGATAGAATTCCAGAAAAGTATTTTTTTAAATCATCAAGAAAATGATTATTGGTTCAAAGTAAGTATCGCTTCAATGATTCGAAAAAACAAACGACATGCTGTAATAACAGTTATTGATATTACCGAACGAATCAACAAAGAAAAATCACTTGAGCAAGCCCGCGACTATTATTATCAGATCTTTGAAAATTTCCCTTCCCTTATCTGGCAAACAGATCGGCAAGGAAATGTGATTTATTTTAATCACAGTTGGTCTTTATTCACCGGTAAACAAAATAACGACTCTTTTAGAATTAAGTGGCTTGAACTGATTCATCCGCAAGACCGAGCGCTTTATCAAACAACGATAGACCAGGCAGTTCGAAGCCAGAAATCCTTTAGCGTTGAGTATCGAATTCATCATCATAGTGGCGAATATCGTTGGATCGAGGCGATTTACAATCGTTCCTATAAGGCTGAGAATGATAATAGCGGATATATTTGGCTTGGCATTGATGTCACAGAACGCAAAACTCTGGAAGAAGGCTTAATTCGCTATAAAATGCTCGCCGAAAAAATTCGTGATACCATTCTTTTTGTGAAAATGAATGGTGAAATTATTGACGTTAATAATGCCGCGATCGATTTATACGGATATAATCGTGAAGAACTTCTCAAACTTAAGGTTTTTGATTTGATTAAAGAAGGTAAATCAATCGCTATTGAAGAAATGAAAAAAGGCGATGCTACAGGGTTATTTTTTGAGACCTTTCATATCAACAAAGCAGGAAGACTAATTCCGGTTGAAGTGAGTGCAAAAGCAACAACGATAAAAGATGAACGAGTGATTGTCTGTATTATTCGCGATATTTCAGAACGAAAAAATTCGCAAAATGCGCTAATTGACAGTGAAGAAAAGTTTCGGCAAGTCTTTCACAACTCAGCTGATGCTATTTTCCTTCAGGAAGTACGGGAAAATGGGACTCATGGAAAACTAATTGAAGTGAATCAAACGGCTGGCGAGATGTTTCAATACAGTTATGAGGAGTTTTTTGAATTTGATGATCCAATTTCAAAACTCATCGATTCTTCAGATGTTGAACGGTATTATAAGGAATTATTTAAAAAAAATCAAATTTCAGGCCAAGTACAGGCGAAACGAAAAGATTGTTCGCTTATTCCCGTTGAATTATTATGCAATCATTGTTATTTAAATGAAAAAAAAGTCGCCATTACGATGGCTCGAGATATTAGTGAACGTTTATTGGTGGAGCAGGCGCTAAAAACAGCTAAAGAAGAAGCTGAAAGCGCAAATCAGGCCAAAAGCGAATTTTTAGCCAATATGAGCCATGAAATAAGAACGCCTTTAAATGGTATTGTGGGTATGGTAAATTTAATGCGTTTGACCAATTTAAATCGAGAACAGCAAGAAAACATCAAGATTATAAAAACTTGTGTGGATGCGCTTTTAAATGTTATTAATGACATTCTTGATTTTTCGAAGATAGAAGCCGGAAAAATGGAGATAAAAACAAAAAAAATTGATATCAAATCGTTGATTGAGCACACCATTAAGGCTCAAGCGCCTATTGCAAGCAGTAAAGGAATTGATCTCAATTATGCTTTTTCTGCCTCGACACCACGGTACATCAAAGGTGATTTACATCGGATTCAACAAATTCTTAATAATCTCATCAGCAATGCCATTAAATTTACAGATAACGGAGAAATATGGGTTAAGGTTAAAACTCTTTTTGCTGACGAAATTCAGGCGCGCTTGTTATTTGTTGTAGCTGATACCGGGATTGGTATTGCCGAGGAAAAAAGGCAACAAATTTTTGAAAGTTTTAGTCAGGTAGATGGTTCTTTTACTAGACGGTTTGGTGGTACGGGATTGGGACTTGCCATTACAAAGCAATTAGTAGAACTTATGGGAGGCGAAATTTGGGTGGAAAGCGAGCCTGGTGTCGGGAGTCGTTTTTTCTTTCAATTGACTTTTGCTTTAGCAGAAATAGAAGATCAAAAACCTCAAATCAGTTCAAATTATGCAAAGATAAATCAGAAATATAAGATTCTTATAACTGATGATGATAAAGTCAACCAATTAGTTATTTCGCGGATGCTTAAAGAATGTGATTATCAGGTAGATAGTGTCAGTAACGGATTTGAGGCCATTAAAATGGTTGAAAAAAACAACTATGATATTATTTTGATGGATATTCAAATGCCAGAAATGGATGGCATTGAGACGACAAAACGGATTCGGGAGATTAATAAAAAAATCCCGGTATTAGCAATTACCGCTTATGCTCTTCATGGGGATCGCGAAAAGTTTTTGTCGTTGGGAATGGATGGTTATATTTCTAAACCGATTAAAGTCGAAACGCTTGTGTTGGAAATTGAAAAATGCCTGACGCATAAAGAACAGTTTAGACGATCAAATGATTTTGAAATGTGTATTGATAAAAATGGGGAAATTGTTATTAAAGAGAAAAGTGTAACAGATTTGCCGATCAGGAAAATTTGTAATGAAAAATTAGAAAAAGAATTAGCGAATGCGATAAAACAATTGAATATGAAGGTTGACGATGGAACGGTTGAAGATTTTGAAAAACTGGCAAATCGAATAAAAAAACTTTCGATTAATTTAGATATCGAAAATTTAAAGGTGATTGCTTTTAAAATAGAGTTAGATACCAGACGTGGAAATTTTGAAGCAGCAACGGAAAAAGTCAAACAAATCAATCATATTTATTCAGTTTATAAAAAAACAGTATAAGTTGATTTATAAAAAAAGAAAAGGACAGGAATGGGAAATGAGAATATTAATTGTAGAAGATGATATGGTAAGTCGACGATTTCTAGGGAAATTTTTAGCTCGCTATGGAGAATGTGACATTGTAGTGGATGGCATGGAGGCATTGGATGCTTATCTTATTGCAATTAAAGAAGAAGATCCTTATGATCTGATCTGTCTGGATATCATGATGCCAAAGGTTGATGGGGTCAAAGTTTTGAAAGCGATTCGGGATTTTGAAATACAACGCAATATATCACCGGAAGAAAAGGTAAAAATTATCATTATTACGGCCCTTGCAGATACTGAATTTGTGAATACGGCATTTGATATTGGTTGTGAAGCCTATGCTGCTAAACCTGTGGATACAGATAAACTGGTTGAAGTTATGAATAAATTGGGAGTCATAAAATTAGATCAATAAATCGTTATAGATATGACATGATCTGAAAGAGGTTAGATATATAATGCAACTTCAATATTATTTTTCTGATGACTTTTCTGCTTTTGAAAACTACTTTTCAGAAATTAAACACAAAAAACGTCAATATAAAAAGAATGAACCAGTAAATGCTTATGGTGAGCCAATGGATGAGATGTATTATATTATAAGTGGAATGATGTCAGGATCATTTATCCATGAATCTGGTAATGTTAAAATATCTTCTTTTTATGGGAAAGGCTATTTGGCACCTTTGTATTTTCCAGGAGAGATTGAGCTGATGCGTTCTTTTGCGTTTACAGCAGTAACTGATCTAGAGGTCTACGTATTTAAACGTAATACATTTGACCAATACGTGAATAGTAACTCAAGTTTGAATATGGCGATGTATCATGCATATATTAAACTAGTTTCATTGAATGGTCAAGAGCTGGCTAATCAATTATTTTCAACCGGAATGGAAAAAATTTGTAACTTCTTTTATGTATATTTATCCAATACCAGTGATCACGACAATAGAATCCCTTTTTCACAATATACTATTGGTGAGTTTGTCGGATTAAACAGGGGAAATGTTGCCAAATATCTCAAAGTGCTACGGGAAAAAAAAGTTATCGAAACACGTAGAAATCAGATATTTATCTTAAATATGGAAAAAATGCGGACTTATTGTTCGAAAAACATATAATATTTCTTAAAAAATATTATATTTACAAAAAAAGCATCGTTCTGTCTTGCGCAAGACAGAACGATGCTTTTTTATCTGTTATCATAACCTCATTGAAATAAACGTTGAATATTCAATCTAATTAGGACAATTAATTAAAAAATAATTTCAAACAGAATAAGGATTATGGAGGCAAAAAATGAGTGATGTGTTAACTTTGCAGCAGGAACGTGGAAAACTATACAGTGATTTTTATGGAAATATAATTCCCGAGAGAATGCCTATCGGTATTACGTTACCGCAGCATTTGCAGGCCGAATATGCTGGCCAGAATCTCTTTGATTTTCAATTTGACTATTCAAAATTAGCAAGTCCGGCTAAAGCGCTTTGTGCAAAAATTTATTCGGATTCGTGTCCGGTTATGCCAGCTAGTTTTCTTTTATCCCGAACGCCATCAATGTATCAGTTATATGGGTCGCAATCATTCGTGATGGGCAAAGGCGGATTTGTTCAACATCCTGAAGTTGTCGGAATGAATGACGATGAATATTCGCAATTGATTGCAAAAAAATTCGATTTTCTGGTAGAAACGGTTATTCCTAGACAACATAAAAATCTTGATCCTAAAAACCCCATTAAAATGGCAACAGCTATTCAAATGGGAAAGATGGCACTCCAAAATGATGAAATGGCATTTTTGCCGACCTTTTTTGAAATGATCCAGACACATGGCTATTACACGGGAAGTCCGCTGGGATCGTTTAATTTTACCGAAGCACCGATTGATTTTATTGCTGATCAACTGCGAAGTTTTTCGGGCATCAGTATGGATCTTCGGCGACACAGAACGCAATTAAAAGAGGCGGCTGATGCAGTGATGCCCTTATTGTATCATTGGGGATTGCCAACAAATATTCATCCGGAAGGATCGGTATTTATTCCGCTACATATGCCAACATTTATGCGGGAAAAAGATTTTGCTGAGATTTATCTGCCGTCATATAAGACAATGCTTCAACAATATGCTGCGGTAGGCGCAAGACCGAGTATGTTTTGTGAAGATAATTGGAGCCGTTACTTGGATATTTTGCAGTCGGAAATACCTGCTGGTTGCCAATTGCAATTTGAATACGGCGATCCGCAAACAATTAAAGACAAGCTGAGTAAAAAATTCTTGATTACCGGATTATTTCCCAGCAGTTCACTTAAAACCGATACGCCAGCAGAAATTAAAGATCGAGCAAAAAAATTCTTAGATATCATGTTACCGGGTGGTGGTTATATTTTTGGATTTGATAAAAATCCCCTTACATTAAAAGAAGTAAATTTGGAAACATTGGCGGCATTAACTGAGTTTATTCGTGATTATGCAAAATACGATAATCCCGGAAGAACCTTTGGACAACCACTTAATAGTGAAGGGTTTGTTTTTGATGAAAGGATCGTTCCTAAACCACAATCACAATATCTGTTTGATTGGGAAGAATTTAAGTTGAGTTATCCATTAACACCAGATTTTGCCAGAGAAAATTTTGAACGATTCAGTAAAGAAACATTTGATTTTTATATGAATTTGTTAATTTAAGAGAAAATGATTCAATCAATTTCGCCAGGTTGCAGTTTGCTAACCTGGCGATTATTTTTATTGAAATAATTGACTAAGAATAATGTAGCGAAAATTATACATTTTTCCATCGTTTTAAAGTTGGAAAGAAAGTTTCCATTTCTTTTCTTGCCGCTTCTGCACTCAGTTCCGGTTTTTCTTTCATGAGGTAAGGGATGCTTATCTCAATCATGCGTTCTTTAGTAATTTTACTTGTAAATTCACCGTTTTTATAGCAATCTTTACAATAATCGCTGCTTTTACTGCCGTTTTTTTCGGTTCCGTACAAGCTATTACTGATCCCCATTGGTTTTCCACAACTCTGACATAACTTCTCATCCATTACTGATCTCCTATCATTATAAAATTTATTACATCGCTTAAAAAATGAAACATCAGTGAAACAACTTGATGTTTTTATCGCTGCGATTGTAGTGATGAAAATTTCGCTAAATTACAGTTCAAGGATAGACTTACAAATAATTATACCGTTTTCGCAGTATTTAAACAACTAATAAAATAGACGGTCAGTAATCGTCATATAAATCATATGAAAACTACCTAAATCAATAAAAAATTGTAAAAACATTATAATAATCAATATATAGATAATGAAAAAATAATTTTGGAAGCATCGAATATATTGAATAACAATAAATATCGAAATAAAATGATAAAATGTGCAATATACAACGATTACATTATCTATATTTTCGGTAATATTATAAATTATACTAAAATATGTTGACTTTCGTGATGAATACGAGTACAATAATATTATAAAAAAGTTAGTAAATACAATGTTTTTTACTGTTTAAGTTAATGCGTTTCGACGTAGCGTTAAAATAATCAAAATCTGATTGTACGTTTATAATTAAATTGATTTATTGAGAAAGGAGGAATTATGGAGGTCACGGTTTCATTAATTTATGAGTAATACAAAGGTAAAAGAATAAAGTACAAATAGATTTTTTTAGAATAGTTGCTGTGTGTGGCTCGGAGCTTTTATTCATGATATTAGAAATAGTCTTTTAAAAGGAATCATTATTGTTATATTAAACTAAAAGTAATGAAGGAGAAAAAATATGAACAAACCTTTAAAAAAGTCTGCAATTAATCTTTATGGATTACCATCTTTTGGATTTCAGACACTCGTTAACATTGAAGTCTTTTTATTCGCTGCATTTCTAACTGATTTTGCAAAAATACCTTTAGCATTAGTCAGCACAATTTTGCTTGTTACAAGTATTATCGATATCGTTTCGGTTCCAACGGCTGGTGTTATTCTAGAAAAAAGTAATATGAAATGGGGGAAATACCGTTCTTGGTTGTTAGTTGGGCCACCAGTTGCGGCATTCTTTTATATCTTTCAGTTTTCACAAATTGGGGGATCGGCTGAAGTCACGGCAATCATTATCATTTTAGGATTTGCGATTAGCCATTTAGTCTGGAATACTTTTTATGCTGCGCATATTTCTTTAAATAATGCGTTAACCACTATCCGTGAAGAACGGATTACAATGGCTAGTAATCGTGGGATGTTTAATGCTCTTGGAGCACTGGTTTTTTCATACTTTGGAGTTAAATCAATTACGGCAATTGGTGCCAGTGTTGGAAACCCAGTATTAGGTTATACGTATATGGCGGCAATCACTGGCGTTATTATGATTGTCTGTAATATTATCTATTTTGTTACGATAAAAGACTATGCTCAAAACGGTAGCATAACAGCAGTAGGAAAAGCTGATAAAATGCCGGTTAGCGAAATGATCAAGCAAATTATTGTTAACCCGCCGTTAATTGGTTTAATGTTAGTGGAATTAGGAAGATATCTGGGTCGCTTTATTATTTTTGGAATGGCATTCTACTATTTTAAATATGTCATTAATGATTTGCCGGGTTTGGCAGTATTTTTGACTGGTTTAACGATTGTCAGCTTCTTTGCCGCAATGATCGCGGCACCGGTAGCCAAACGACTTGGTGAAAAATATACATATGCGCTTTCTTTAGGGATTTTAATTATTGGTTTATTGATGGTCTGGTTTCTACCTTTGGATGCCAACGCTTTTAAAATTATTATGTTTGTTGCGTATATTGGTTATGGATTACCGGATTCCCTTGGGGTTGCCATGTACTCAGCTACCGTTGATTATGGTGAATGGAAAACTGGTAAAAATGCCCGTGGTTTTATTATGTCATTAATAAGCATTCCCATAAAAACATCGATACTCATCCGCTCGGTTATAATTTCAGCCGTACTTGTATCCGTTAATTATGTTGCAGATATGGCAGTTACTTCGGAATTAGTTCAGGGAATTAAAAATGGATTTGCTTTGTATCCGTCTATCATTATGATTATTGGTTTACTGTTAATGTTAAAAATGTACACATTGACACCGAAAAAAATGGCAGAAATAAGTGCTGAAGTTGAAGCAAGAAAACAGAAGTCTGTTGAATAACAAAATGATCATAGATGAGGCTGATTTGCTGCATCTATGATCAGACCAGAAAAATAACGTTTAATTGAATTAATTTATTATACGAGGAGAAATTAGAATGTCAAAAATTGAAGAAGTAAAAGCAAAAGTCGAAGCCGGAAAATCTAAATTAGTGCCTGACTTAGTTCAAGAAGCATTGGCAGAGGGTAACAAGCCTGACGAAATTCTCCAGGCGATGGTGGATTCGATGGGGATTGTCGGAGAAAAATTCTCATCTGGAGAAATTTTTGTACCTGAAATGCTAATTGCCGCCAAGGCGATGTCAAAAGGAGTAGAAGTATTAAAACCGCTTATGGGAGGAGATGGTTCGGCTTCGTTAGGCACCTGCGTTATTGGAACCGTTGCTGGCGATTTACACGACATTGGAAAAAACCTTGTTGCCATGATGATCGAAAGTGCCGGATTTAAAATGGTTGATCTTGGTGTTGATGTGCCAGCAGATACTTTTGTGCAAGCGGTTAAAGATAATGATAATGTTAAAATAGTTGCATGTTCAGGGCTGTTGACCACCACGATGCCAGCGTTAAAAGAAGCTGTAGCAACCATTAAAACCGCATACCCGGAGATGAAAGTTATTGTTGGCGGGGCGCCGGTTACACCGGAATATGCGACTGAAGTTGGAGCCGATGGATATGCAGCAGATGCCGGTAGTGCAGCCGTTAAAGCGAAAGAACTAGTAACGACTTAAATTTCTTTTTCGTAACGTGTAGGCGAACCGTTCATTGAACTGTTCGCTGGACCATGTAGAAATTGTTTTGTGCAAAACTGGGCACAAAGTTCACGGCATTTTTGTAATTGCCTAAAATTGATTGTAGCAAAGGAGAAGATATAATGTTAACAAAAAGACAGAATTTAGTAGAAGTGATGAAGGGTGGAAAGCCGGATCGATTTGTAAAACAATATGAAGCATTGGCATTAATGATGAAAACTCCGATTACGCGTTTAAAACCACCGGTTGGAGGATCAATTGTTAATGAATGGGGTGTGACGCTTAGTTGGCCGGAAGGACAGTTAGGTTCATTTCCAGTTCATGACAAAGAACATATTGTTATAAAAGATATCACAAAATGGCGGGATTATGTTAAAGCCCCGGAACTGGAATATCCTGAAGAGGCATGGGCGATGGCGATGGCGGACGCTCAGGCAGTTGATCGTAACGATCAATATGTTACCGTATTCGTGGCACCGGGCATTTTTGAACACGTTCATTATCTCATGAGTATGGAAGAAGCACTCGTGGCTTATTATGAAGAACCTGAAGCGATGCATGAACTCATTGATTATCTTGTCGAATTTGAACTCAAGTTGGCAAAAGAATTTATTGACCATCTTCACCCAGATGCTGTTTTTCATCACGATGACTGGGGCAGTCAGATTAACTCGTTTATTTCTCCGGCAATGTTTGAAGAGTTTTTTGTCCCTGCTTATAAAAAAATATACGGTTATTATAAAGACAATGGTGTTGAACTGATCGTTCATCATAGTGATAGCTATGCGGCCAATTTGGTTCCGGCAATGATTGAGATGGGGATTGACATCTGGCAAGGTGTTATGAACACGAATAAAATTCCTGAATTAATTAAAGAATATGGCGATAAAATTACATTTATGGGGGGAATTCACAGTGGTTTAGTTGATTTCCCGGGTTGGACACCGGAAATTGTTGCTAAATATGTTGAAGAGACTTGTCGCGAAAACGGAAAACTTTTCTTTATTCCGTGTCAGACATCGGGTTTGCCAATCGACTCATTCCCCGGTGTATATGAAACCATTAATAAAGAGATTGAAAGAATGACAAAGGAAATGTTTTAGGAAGTAATAAAAAATTTCATCAGCTTTATAAGATACAGATAAATTTGTCATCATCAACAAGAAGTCTTTTGTAAAAAAGGCTTCTTGTTGATTGATATTTAATGGTTAGGTGGATTATGTATCTTTATTGCGGGTTTACTGATTACCTGGCTGGTACCAATGACACCAACTGCGTTTAAAATAGTGATGTTAGTATCTTTTGTTGGACATGGTTTGCCGGATTCTCTGGTCGTTGCTATGTATGCTTCTTGTGTTGATTATGGGGAGTGGCGAACTGGAAAAAACGTTCGTGGTTTTATCATGGCGTTATTGACCACCCCAATTAAAGTGGGAAACTTCATTAAAAGTGTTATTATCACAACAGTATTGGCTTCAGCGGGATATATTGCAGATATGTCACTGACACCACAGCTAATTCAAGGAATTAAAAACGGTTTTTGTTTATATCCCGCATTAGTTATGATATTTGGATTAATTGTTTTTATCGTTCTTTCCAGAAAAATGAAAGACATGGAAAAAGATATTGCTACTAAAAAATTAAAAGAAGTATAAATGATTATTTCAATTAGAAAAGGATGTTTCAAACCTGCATCAATTGGTTTGAAACATCCTTTTTTGAAGTCATAAAATAATTTATTCGCAAAGAAAATGGATTGAACTGCAATCAATGTTTTTGGCAATCTGAATACCTTTGTAAAGGAGCGTGGTAATAGCATGTTGGTCGATTCCAAGCAAACGGGGAAGAATGCCATTTAGTAGAAATACAATTTCATCAATAGAATCATTAAGTGGTTTTTCAAAATATTTAAGGAAATATTCGCGTCGTCCACCAAAATCAAGATAAAGTAAATTGTCAAATTCACGATCGCTAATGACAAGTTTATAGTCTCGAATATAACCGCGATAGGTAGTCCGAATAAAATCACCGGCAATACGATAGTTTGAAGCTTTTTTTAAAATTTCGTAGTAAAAGCGGCGATTATTTTCATTGTTAAGGATCAAATCAAAATAAATTTGGCTTAACGCAGCATGTCGCAGGATTGAATTGTCAAATTCAGCAATGGACAATTCATTTAAAAAATCATTGATTTGTTTATAATAATCAGCGTAAATTTCGTGAACAATATTATCTTTGGTTTTGAAGTAATAGGTAAAAAGTCCAATAGGAGTATCAGCGACGGTAGCGATATCTTTAATTTTAGTATTTTCATAACCTTGTTCATAAAAAAGTTTTTTTGAAATTTGATAAAGATGATTGCGTGTCTGAATACCTTTTTCGTACATGGGAATCTCCTATTACATTAAAATATATCATATATCCTATCATATTTGATAAAATAGTCAAACTTAATAAATTATAAATTTGTCAAAATTGAGATTTTAAATTGAAAAATAATATTAAATCGTTATAATAAAAATAAGGGACGAATCAATAATAACAATTTGATAAAATGAAAAAAAATTAACTGTCATAAAACAATAAACTGTTGGAGATGCATCTTTAAGCTCTAATTGGGTAAGTAAATAAAATGTACGTGGGTTTTTAATAAGTGGTAAGGAGTAATAGGAATGAATAGCGATCAAAATAAAATTAGGCTTAAAAATGGAAAAAACCAGATGGAATTTTTGAATCGTAAAAAAAATTTACGATGGGCTATTGTTAGCATTTTATGTGGCTTGATTCTGTTGACATTAAGTGGTTGTTGGGGAGGCGTAAAGACAGATCGTAATCAGGCGAGTGATTTTAAATCGATGAATACTGAGGAGGTGACTGGCGACACCGCCAGTACGGTAGCGGGATCAGCTGCGACCGTTGATCCCGCAAACGCCAATACATCATTTGACGCATCAAAAATTATTTATTCGGGAAATATCAGTCTTAATGTTGGAGAATATCAAAGCAGCTTTGATAAAATCAATAACTATGCAGTTGAACTTGGTGGTTTTGTTCAGGATTCAGGTTCGAACTATACTTCGACGGAAGCCGATAGTCAAGCGAACTCCGGTTATATTACCTTACGCGTACCGACGGATAAATTTTCGGAAGCGATGGAACAAATTCAAACTTTTGGAAGTCCTATTAACTCAAATGTTAGCAGCACTAATATTTCACAGCAATACCAGGATGTAGAAGCACAGTTGAATAATTTTAAAATTGAAGAAACGAGGTTGCTTGAGTATTTGAAGCAAGCAACTAATGTCGCAGATATGCTGGCGATTGAAAGTGAATTGAGCCGCGTGCGAACGGAAATAGATACTCGGACGACAACGATAAAAAACTGGGATATCGAAATGGCTTATTCAACAATTTACGTTTCGTTGTATGAGAAAAAAATTTCTTCGACGGTTGTGAATTCGCCGTTTTCTGAGTTGTTTACCAAAATAGGAGAGGGATTTATCACATCGATTAATCTGTTGCTTGTAATTGTAGCTTTTTTGATTGTATTGATTTTCAGGCTGATTCCCTTTGCCATTATTATTGCATTGGGTTTCCTTGTTTTCATAAAAATTAGAAAAAGCAGAAAAAATAAAAAACTGACAGTAGAAAAATCAGATGATGAAAAAAACGATTTAAATAAAAAACAGGATCAGTCATAAAATTAGCAATGAATAATAAAAAGATACCTTTAAAAGTCAAGGTATCTTTTTTAGTGGGCTCGGATTGAGTAACAAAAATTATATTAGGAAAGATAAACGGAGTTTGGTGACCGTCATAATTTTAATACATTAAGATTTTAGATAAGCTTTTTATAGCGATTCGATTTCGGCATCGGTCAACGCTTCAACAACAGCATACCGCATCGCTTCTTCAGCGGCGCAATTTTGTTCATAGTACCAGTCCCTTACTGCTTTTTCAATTTCAGTATCGGTTCCAACTGGTTTGTGAGGATATACGGCAATCAGTTCTTCGGTTTCGATATTCCTTAAACCAACTTTTTTAGCGTCTTTAAGTTCATTCATGTATTTGCCTCCAATAAGATTTTAAATTTAGAATAATTATACCCATAAATCATTAAATTTAAAAATATTCATAATCTGATAAAAGGGTATATAATATAAATAGCTGTGGCTTATAAATTTGGTTAGGATTAATAATTAAAAACAACAGGAGGCAGAGAAATGGATACAAAGATATTTTTGGATTTTCCCTACGATTTGAATATGGAGATTCTTAATGAAAAGCTGAATCTGAACAACCGAGAAAGCATGTTGGATATTGTCGAACCGCTTTTTGAAATGTTGCAGAAAATTGCTAAACCGAAGGCAATTTATTTTAAAGCTCAAATTACCAAAAAAAGTGAGAGCAGTGTGAGTGTAGATGAAGCGATCTTTGAGAGTCAGTTATTAAGAGGATATGTAACCGCGGGTGAGGTGGTATATCCCTACATTGTTACCGTGGGCACTGAGTTAGATGACTACGCCAAAACGCTTGATGACTCGATGGATCAGTTTATGATCGACGAGATGATGAATTTATTGGTGAACATTGGGAAGGTTTTTGTGTTTAATGAAGTGAAAAAAGAAACTGGATGGGAAGCGGTTCAGGATTATGTACCTGGAAATGGTGAGGACTGGTCAACCGAGGAACAAACGCGATTGTTTAAAATGTTTGGGAATGAAACCCAAAAAATTGGCGTAACCCTTGGAGAACACGCTTTTGTATTGCCAGGACGTTCAACAATTGGGATTTTATCGCGAAAAAAATAAAAAATCGATCGATGTCAACTGGTTGGGTGAAACTATCAAAGGAAAAAATTGAAAATGACAGATTATAGCGAATTAATTGCCAGCTTTACACGAAATGACTTTATCTTGGATTTTGAATCGGTGGCAAAAAAAGACTTTACTGAAGAAAAGAAAAAGTTTGAACAGGAATGGCAAGCACGATTCAGAACAAATAAAGATCAAGCTCTTTTTTATTTTGGATTTTTAGAAAATTTAGATTTTCTTTCCCCAACGATGGCATTTCTTCATCAATTGTCAACTGGATTCATCCAAAAAATAGCTAAACAACCGGATATGGAATTATCTCGAGAAAACGCTGACTTAAGTTTAACTCCCGATGAACTGGAGGAAGTCAGAAAAATAATTCCCTTTGGAAACGGGATGGCACATGTAAATGATGCTTGGATTTTGGGAATCTGGAAACGGTTGACTAATGTATATCAAGAGACTATTCGCGTTTATCCGGGGTCGATAGCGACGTTTTTAACTGAACGTCATGCCGGAATTAATTTAGCCGGACGAATTTTTTTTCATCTTGTTGAAAATGAAGAGGATATTAAGTATCCGTTCGCTTTTTTGGCCACTTATTCCACAATGCCTGAAGATGGTAAAAAAGCATTGCATACGCCTTTAAAAAATGCTTTGCAGGAATATAAAAACCAGCCGGATCGTTTACTCCAATTATTGTCAACGGTCAATCGTGCGGCCCGGCGGAGTACGTTTATTGCCAATTTAATGGAAAATGACGATTTGTTTTCACCATTAAAATTAACAGCCCAGGAAGCAATGGTTATTTTGACTGAGATCCCACTTTATGAAGAAGTTGGGATTACGTGTCGCATTCCAAATTGGTGGCGTAAAAAAACAAATCGTCTTCGCTTAAGTTTGACCGTGGGCGAAAAGGAACCGGCTAAGGTTGGAATGGATGCTATTTTGTCGTTTAAACCAAATCTCCGATTTGGTGATGTGATCATATCAAAAGAAGAAATTCTGAAATTGTTGGAAGAAACGCAAGGATTGGCACGCATAAAAGGGAAATGGGTGGAACTCAATCATGACCAATTAAATGCGGCCTTGGCAGCTTTATCAAAAGCCGAAGTATTAGCTCAAAATGAAGAACTTACGTTGGCACAAGCGATGCGTCTGGAACTACAGCCGGGCGAGCTCCTGGGACTCAAAAATAGGGAAATAGCGGTTGATGTGGCGACTGGCGATTGGCTCAAGAAATTAAAAGAAACGATGGCTAATCCACAAGCTTTAGAAGGCCAAAAACCAGAAGGTAGTTTTCGGGGCGAGTTAAGACCCTATCAGCAAATTGGCTTTAATTGGTTGAAATACATGGTTAATCTGCGATTGGGAGCTTGCCTGGCAGATGATATGGGGTTAGGTAAAACCGTTCAGGTGATCGCTTTATTGGAACATTTGCGAAATCACAAAAAAACGCGGGCATTGCTGATTCTTCCGGCATCATTGATTGGTAACTGGAAGAACGAAATTATGAAATTTGCGCCGGAGATGTCCTATCATGTTTTACACGGACTGGATGCAACCCATAATGCCGACGAATACTTGGATGATCCGGAGTTTTTAACCATTACCACCTATGGGATGGCGATTCGGGTATCGGCACTGAAAAAAATTTGCTGGGATCTTATTATCCTGGACGAAGCTCAAGCCATCAAAAACCCCGGAACCAAACGAACGAAAACAATCAAGGGATTGAAAGCGAATGCGCGAATCGCAATGACTGGAACGCCGATTGAAAATCGTTTGTCGGATTTATGGTCGCTTTTTGATTTTTTAAATAGCGGATTGTTGGGAAATGGTAAGGCGTTTACAGGATTTACAAAAGGTCTAAAAAAAGACCCGACCGGGTATGAAAAATTGAGAAACTTGGTGAACCCTTTCATACTTAGGCGACTAAAAACCGAGGCGGCGATTATTTCTGATTTACCAGAGAAGATCGAGATTAAGGAATACCCCGTTCTCCAAAAAAAACAAATGGTTCTTTATCAGAATCTGGTTAAGGAATTGAAAAAAAATCTGGAAGTAGCAGGCGGTATTCAAAGAAAAGGCCTGGTGTTGACAAGCATCGTAAAACTTAAACAGATTTGTAATCATCCCGATCAGTATTTAGGTCAGGATGCATATAAACCAAATTACAGCGGAAAGTTTGAAATGCTTGAAAATATTTGTGAAACGATTTATGAAAAACGTGAGCGTGTGATCGTATTTACTCAGTTTAGAGAAATGACGGGGCCATTATCCCGGTTTCTGGAAGAAATTTTTCATCGGCCCGGACTGGTGATTCATGGCGGAACAAGTGTCTCCAAACGGACAGAATTTGTAGACACTTTCAATGGGGAAGCTTATATTCCCTTTATGGTATTGTCGCTAAAAGCCGGCGGAGTAGGGCTTAATTTGACCGGGGCGAACAATGTTATTCACTTTGATCGGTGGTGGAACCCGGCAGTCGAAAATCAGGCAACCGATAGAGCTTTCCGAATTGGTCAAACCAAGGATGTGATGGTTCATAAATTGATTACGGCTGGGACCATTGAAGAAAAAATTGACAAGATGATTGAAGATAAAAATCAATTGGCTGGCGATATTATCCAGTCCTCTGGAGAGGGCTGGATTACCGAATTGAGTAATGAGCAACTGCTGAAATTATTGAGTTTAGGAGGGATTTGAAAAATAATTTACCAACGTAGCATGTTAACAGTTAAGGACTAATTTCAATTGATACAATTTCGGGGACATTTAAAAAGCGAAAAGGTAGTTTGGTCATTCCGGTGCCTTTGGTAACAAATAGGCTGGTTTGCTTGCCAGTGCCGATTTTAAAAAGACCTTTTACATATTTTCGACCGTTAAGCGGTAGTATTTTTTCCGTTAAAAAAGGAATCGTAATTTGGCCCCCGTGGGTATGGCCGGCTAAAACCAGTTGGATGTTAGCAAGGTCCATTTTATCGATGATGTCAGGTTCATGGGTAAGTAAAATATTATAGGTATCCGTGCGCGCGTCATCGCTTAGATTTAGATCTGGCGATCCCCGATAAGCGTCATCCAGTCCGAGTAACCGCAGATTAAGCTCGGGAATATCAAGCCAGTCATTGGTTAAAACTTGAAAACCGCCAGCGTTCATCAGCTCCTGATAGTCAAATTCATCAAGTAAGGCATATTCATGATTCCCCATGACGCCAAATTTTCCATAGGTGGCTTGAATTTTTGATAATTTCCAGGAAATCATCTCAGGATTGACCGAATTACCAGCTTCGGAATCAATCAGGTCGCCAGTAAAAATAACAAGATCAGGATTTTCAGAATTTATTTTTTGAACAATTTGATCCAGTTGTTCAATATGATTAAATTTTCCCATATGAGCATCGCCAAAAAAAACAATTTTAAGCGGAGCTTCAACTTTGGAGTTTTTAAGCGAAATACGATTGACCATCAAGCGATTGGGTTCTATATATCGGGCATAGACATAAAGACCGAGAAAAACGGTGGTGATTGTTAATGTTGTGAGTAATAATAATTTTGCTGTTTTCATGAAAACTCCTTGTATTAGACTAAATGACCGCTGAATTAACGAGCAATCATGAATTGAAAATAGGTTGATAAGGGGTTTAAGGGTAATACTTCATGATGTTGTAACGAGCAGCTAAACCATGTGAAAGCAGTTTACGGGAAACAACAGCAAGTAGTGTTTATGATAATTTAAAAAGGTTGAATTATATTATAACTTTAAATCATTAAGGGTTCTTTAAAAAATATTAATGTTAAAGTTTAAATTCCCAAGAGTAAAAGTCGTCAATAAAACAGTTGACAACTTGATACTTCGGGAGTAGAATTAAAATAGTTCTTGAAGCGAAGTATCTTACAAAAGGAAAATAGAGGAAAAATGGATAATACATTTAATGAAAATCTTGAAGGGATAATTTTCGACTATATTGATAAAATGAAATATTTGCTATCATCTGAATTTTGGGGAAATGAGATTTTTAATTGTTCAAAAAATGAAGTGTTTGTTTTACTCTTGTTATTTCGCCGAAGTGATGTCAACATGACTCAGATCGCAGAATATCTAGCGGTGCCATTAAACACAGCTACAGGTATTGTTGCACGGATGGAAAAACGGAATTTTGTAGTCCGGGAAAGAAGTTCGGAAGATAAACGGGTGGTTACGATTAAGTTGACTGAAACAGGGAGAATGACGATTAGGAATATCATCAACGAGATGGTTCGTTATGGTCAACTGATCATTGAAAGTTTTAGCTCCGACGAAATAACGTTGATGTTTAGGATGGTTGACAAGGTATTAGAGAAACTAGGCGATGACGCTGATAGAATCGATCAAAAGCAAAAACAACCTAAAATCAGAAAAATTATGATTGAATAAAATAGTAATTTAATGTCTGATAACGGTTAGTGTTTCAGAAAACAGTGATGATGCGAATAATAAAAAGCTGCCAGGAGGCAGCATCTTTTAAACTATATATTTCGATGACCGAACTATTCGATAAAAGAATTATAATCAGAACTCGAAATTTTAGATAATGATGGATTGGCGAATAAGCACAAACAAGGAGGAATTTAGATGAAACGGATACTAATTTTTACAGGAAAAGGCGGGGTTGGTAAAACCAGTGTGGCCGCGGCACATGCCCTTAAATCGTCGCAGGAAGGTCAGAAAACGTTAATTATCAGTACCGATATGGCACATAATCTGGGAGATTTGTTTAATACTCCTGTTGGTAAAGAAGAAATAAAGGTGGCCGATCAGCTTTACGCGCTGGAAATTGACCCCAATTATGTAATGGAGAACGATTTTAAAAATCTGATGCGGGCATTTAATAACATGATTGCTTCGGTTAATTCGGATGCGATAGAATTGGATGAATTTACTATGATGCCAGGAATGGAGGATCTCTTTGCCTTACTGAAAATCCAAGAGTTATATTGCCATAGCGATTACGAACGGATTATTGTAGATTGTGCGCCAACCGGTGAAACGTTATCGCTACTTAAGTTTCCGGAACTGATGTGTTGGTATATGGATAAGTTTTTTCCAATTGGAAAAGTGGCCGTTCGGATTCTTTCACCGGTTTCAAAATCGCTATTTAAAATACAGATTCCTGACCGCCATGCAATGAATGATATCGAAACGCTTTATGTGAAGCTGATTGAATTGCAAGAATTATTAAAAAACAAAGCAGTATCTTCAGTGCGATTGGTGACTATTCCTGAAAAAATGGTGGTGGAAGAAACAAAAAGAAATTATATGTATATGAAACTTTATAATTATAATGTCGATGGCATTTTTATCAACCGAATTTTACCTAAAGATATGAACAATCCTTTCTTTAATGAATGGATTACAATCCAAAAAAAATATATCGAAGAAATTGAGACTTGCTTTCAACAGGTTCCCAAATATTATATCCCTTGGTATGATACCGATTTGCTTGGGATGGATTCGATTAACCGGATCTGTGAAGATGTTTTTAGTGAAAAGGCCGATTTATTCGCGATTAAAACTGATATTGAAGGCGAACAATATGAACAAACAGAAAAAGGTTATCATTTAAAATTGTTTTTACCGAATGTCGAAAAGGATGAGGTGTCAGTAAACTTGGCGGGAACGGATGTGGTCGTTAAAATAGGTAACTATAAACGCAACATTCCACTGCCGAATACACTACGGGGAATGGATGTTGCAGGAGCGAAGTTCGAGCAGAGCATCCTAACGATTTCGTTTCAATAAGAAACAGTCTGCATGCAGGTTACTTATTTTGCTCAGGCAACGTTTGTGGTATTGTCTGGCAAAATGAGATTGAAGTTGGAAAATTTTAAGAGGAGATTATCAAATGAATCGAGAATTTATGAAAAACATGATCCTGGCAAAAAAATATGAACGTGAGGCACTGCGATCACTGCTTTCTCCAGCAATATCAGAACATCTTCAAATCATTGAAAAAGAAGTAAAAGGGATGATTATTGATGTGGCAAAAGAATGGGCACTGGATATAAATGGTGTTGTGAGTGATGTAAAAGAAGAACAAGCTGATGATGAAAAAAAAGCAAAAAAAATCGTCATTGATTGAATTCGACAATAATAGAAGGAGAAAAAATGAGAATCATTTTATACACCGGAAAAGGTGGTGTCGGAAAAACCAGTGTAGCAGCAGCGACCGCGGTAAAACTGGCGAAAGACGGAAAAAAAGTCATGATCATGAGTACGGATCAAGCGCATAGTCTGTCAGATTCGTTTGCGGTAAAACTAAAAAATACCCCTGTTGAAATATCAGAACGACTTTGGGGCATGGAAATTGATGCGATTCTTGAAGGTGAACGGGCATGGGGAAATATGAAAAAATATATGAAAGAATTGCTTACCACTAAGGCCGATGGTGGAATTGAAACTGAAGAATTGCTGGTATTTCCGGGACTAGAAGAATTATTTTCATTATTTAAGATTACCGATATTTATAATCAAAACCAATACGATGTTTTGATTGTTGACTGTGCTCCGACGGGGGAAACCCTTTCGCTGCTTAAATTTCCGGAAATGTTTGGGAATCTCATTAAAAATGTATTACCGATGAAAAAGAAAGCAGTTAAGGTAGCTGGACCGATGGTTGAGAAAATTATGAAAATGCCAATGCCGGATGATCATGTTTTTGATGATGTGGAACAGCTCAATGAAAAACTTTTTGCGCTTCAGTCCCTGATGACAAATAAGGAAGTGCTCAGTATTCGCATTGTGACAACGCCGGAGCGAATTGTGATAAAAGAAGCGAAAAGAAATTTTTCTTATCTTCATTTGTATGATTATAATATTGATGCGGTGATTGTCAATAAAGTTTATCCACGCAAAGCTTTGGATGGATATTTTTCAAAGTGGATTATGTTACAAGAAGAAGGGATGAAAGAAATAAGAGAAAGTTTTTCAGCGATCCCGGTTTTGACGCTATTATTGCTAAAAAAAGAATTGGTTGGTGTCGAAACACTACTTGAAGCAGCAAATCAGATTTTTGGCGAAACGGACCCTGCTGAAATATTGTTCAAGGATACTATCTTTGAAGTGAAAAAGGAAATAGACGGGTATTCATATGTTTTAAATATCCCTTTTGTAGATAAAAAGGACATGGATATGAGTCAAAAAGGGAATGAATTGATGATTCAAATAAAAAATGAAAAGCGGTGTTTTACGTTACCGGATATGTTAAAAAATAAAACCATCCAAGGCGCAAAATATTTAGAGGGACAGCTTTATATAAAATTTTCCTGAAAATTCGCTTGGTTGTTTTGGTTAGAATAAGCTGTTAAACGAAAAAATGTTGGGGTAAAAAGTATTATAATTAAATGAAACTATTTGGTAGATCTGGTATAATAAAAAAATAAATTTAGTCCGAGTTTTGATTGCAACTGTGCGAATTATGCGCATGTAACAGATTAATAATTAGATGGTATAGTAGTTTATTGACAAGCTCACACTTATTTCAATAAAGTATTTTACATTTTATTGAGGTCTGTTGAATATGTGATTGTGAAATTTGCATACGTCTTGTTGTGCTTTTCTGATTCACTTAATAAAGAAAAAGGAGAATCAAGTGATGAAAAAAGGATTTATAAAAGCTTTATCGAGCTTGGTTGTCATCTTTATATTGATATGCGTGATCCCCAGTGAAATAGGGGCGAATGAATTACAAAATTCAGTAAAGCCGAGCTTTGCACCGCTCAATTCGGAATATGTTGAGTACATGAAAGATTTAGATAACGAAACTATCGAGGGTTTAGCGGAGAATGATGACTCGAAAGGCTATATTCCAGCGCCTTTGAAACGATTTGAAAATACTGAAAATATCCAGAATTCAACTATAGATGGATTGTTAAGTTTTCCGGCCGTATACGATTTGAGGGCGAATGGACGGATTACATCCGTTAAAAATCAGCAACCATATTGGTGTGGCTGGGCTTTTTCCAGTTTGGCATCACTAGAATCTTATCTCAAAAAAGATGACACTACAGATTTTTCGGAAAATAATATGATCTGGAATAATGGGTTTGACGGGGAACCGAATGATGGCGGTAATGTCAACATGGCCATTGCCTATCTTACGCGTTGGAGTGGACCGGTAAGTGAAAGCGATGATCCTTTCGGTTCGGCAAAGAAAACCGGATTGTTACCAGGATATCATATCCAGGAAGTTAATTATATCAATTCACCAACTGCGATTAAACAAGCTTTGATGGACGGTGGTGCTTTGTCAATGGCAATGCATTCGGAGGCATTTAGTAATGATGACTATTATTATGATCCCAATGCGGCATTTTATTATAATGGGAGTGCAGCGGCTGATCATGATGTTGCTATTGTCGGTTGGGATGACACCTTTGATCGAAATAAATTTGTTATTACACCACCAGGCGATGGAGCTTGGATTCTTAAAAATAGTATGGGGATATATGGCGGCGATGTTGGTTATTTCTACATGTCCTATTATGATTCCTATGCCGGTAATGAAGTGACGGCATTTCATAATGCTGAAGCTATCGATAATTATAGCCACATTTATCAGTATGATCCATTAGGTGCGACCACGGCAGTGGGTTATGATGACACGATTAATACCGTTTTAGGAGCGAATATTTTTACGGCGACGGCTGGTGAAAATCTCTCGGCGATAAGCTCCTATGCACTAAGTCCACAAACAACCTGGGAGATTAGCATTTACACTAATGTTAACGCTGGCCAACCAACGAGTGGGATGTTAAAGTCGACTAAGACGGTCACGATCCCGCAGGCTGGTTATTATACCATTAGATTGGACGATCCAATTCCCTTGACGGAAGGTCAACGTTTTGCAGTCGTTATTAAATATACAACTCCCGGGAATACCGAACCTGTTCCGGTTGAAAAATCGTTTCCATCTTATAGCAGTGCGGCAAGTGCTAATGCCGGCGAAAGTTTTTTGAGTGTCGATGATACGAATGATTGGTACGATGTTTCGGCGGAAGATGACGTCAATGTTTGTATAAAAGCATTTACAAATCGCCAGGAGCCGGTTGTTTTACCCAATATTTTTTACCGTACTCATGTTCAGAACATGGGCTGGCAGGGCGTAAAAAGCAATGGTGGGATGAGTGGGACAACGGGTCAATCCTTGCGGTTGGAAGGAATTGAGGTTAAGATCGATTCCCCGGATTATGATTTGGGGGTCACATATAAAACCCACGTCCAGAACTTTGGTTGGCAGGAGTGGAAGAACGATGGAGTCACGAGTGGAACGAGTGGTCAATCGCTGCGGTTAGAAGCGATTATGATTAATCTATCAGGTGCTGATGCAAACAAATTTGATGTGTATTATCGTGTTCACGCTCAAAACGTCGGCTGGATGGGATGGGCTAAAAATGGTGAAAAAGCGGGAACCGCCGGATTTGGGTATCGGCTGGAAGGAATTGAAATTCAAGTAGTTCCACAAGGAGAAGCTGCACCCGGACCAATCGCAGGGGCGTTTATGGAAAAGCGCTGATCTCAATAAAAAAGATTCTCAAAAATAATGAATGATGAGTTGTAGGTAATTGCGAAATAAAAAAACATCGAACAAAGGTTGCTTTGGGTGCAGTTTCTACAAACAATTTTGTAACGTGTAGGCGGACAGTGTAGAAATTGTTTTGTGCGAAACTGGGCCCAAAGCTCACGGCATTTTCGCAATTATCTAAATGATCGATTTAAGAAGGAGACTGTAGATGTGTGAATACTTTATTTTAGCCATTAATCCCGGTTCGACGTCAACTAAGATAGGAATTTATGAAAATGAAAAAGAGCTATTTACACAATCAGTTGAACATGACGATGGATATTTAGAATCCTTTCAAACAATTAATGATCAATTTCAATTTAGAAAAAATGTTGTGCTGGAAAGTATCGAAGCACAGCAATTTGATTTGAAAAAGCTTTCGGCTGTTGTAGGGCGAGGCGGCTTATTGCCACCTATCGATGCCGGTGGATATGGTGTAAATGAAATCATGAAGCAACTGATATGGGAAGGCCGTCTTTCGCCACACGCGTCAAATTTAGGGGCTTTACTGGCCGATGCGATAGCAGTACCGTTGGGGATTCCAGCATTTATTTATGATGCTGTTTCAGCTGACGAAATGGACGATATTGCGCGGATTACCGGATTCCCGGAAATTCGGCGAAAAAGCCTTTGCCACGTTTTAAATAGCAAAGCGATGGGCCGGAAATATGCAACTGAATGCGGCCTAAACTATCACGATATGAATCTCGTTGTTGCTCATCTGGGGAGTGGTATTTCTATTAGTGCCCATAAAAAAGGGCGAATTATTGATGTTATTTCTGATGATAACGGCCCTTTTTCACCGGAACGTTCTGGAAGTTTGCCTGTGTTTGCTTTGGTCGATTTAATTTACAGTCACCAATACGAAAAAAAGCAGATCTATAAAAAAATACGGGGACGTGGTGGACTAAAAGGACATCTGGGCACTGGCGATATTCGAGAAATTGAAAAGCGGATTTGTGCCGGGGATGCAACGGCAAAACAAGTTTATGAAGCGCAAGCTTATCAGGTTGCCAAGGGGATAGGCGAAATCGCGGTTGTTTTTAAAGATAAAATAGATGGAATTATTTTAACGGGGGGAATGGCTTATTCAGAAAAACTGACTGAGCTGGTAAAAGCTTATATCGCATTTCTGGCACCGATTAGATGTCTGCCAGGTGAAAATGAATTGGAAGCGTTGGCGCTGGGAGGATTAAGATTATTAAGAGGAGAAGAAAAAGCGCATATTTTTTGCGGTGATAAAGATAATAAATAGGATTGATTGCTAAAAAAGTCAAAGATTATTTTTGGGGCAGTAAAACCCGGTTTGGGTTTAGGCGTTTAATAAACAAACGATAGGAAAAACAGAGAAATTCTGTTTTTTTTGATTTAATATGACGACTCAACTGTTGGACACTATTTGGTAAAAATATCGACAAATAGATCATGTTTAGTTTACAGTTGCGATCATATCACAAATATTTCTCATATCATTATTTAATGAACGTGATATAATTTTAAATAGAATGATACAAAACTAAAAATAAAAGGTAATTTCTAAATAATACTAATTAAGGAAAATTGCGGTAATGATAATTAGGATTGCTTGGAATTTGACAGAGTTTTAAGATGACATAATCAAAAAAAGGAAATGAGGAAACCAATGAAACATCAAGAAAAATTACATGAATACGCGCGACTCATTGTAAAAACGGGAGCGAATGTGCAAAATGATCAATTGGTGTTAATCAATTGTGCCGTAGAAAATTTTGAATTTGGCCGAATGGTTGTTAATGAAGCCTATCAGGCAGGAGCAAAAGATGTAATCGTATTCTGGAATGATGTAAAAACAAGCCGTTTACGTTACGATAATGTTAGTCTGGAGGTTTTGGAGGAGATTCCAAACTGGTTGGCTGAGTCACGAAACTATTATGCCGCCCAAAAAGCGGCGGTCATTTCAATTGTCGGTAATGATCCAGAAGCTTATAAAGGCGTTGACAGTGAAAAGTTGAAGGCCAACAGTAAAGCTTCAGCAAAGGCTTTTGAACCGTATTATAAAAAGATGATGAATAGTGAATTCCAGTGGTGCGTGGTGGCAGTGCCTGAACGAAAATGGGCACAAAAAGTATTTCCCGAACTGGGAGAACAGGAGGCCGTTGAAAAACTCTGGGATGCCATCTTTGAGGCTGTACGCATCGGTCAGGAAGATGCGGTAAAAGCCTGGAATGATCATAAAGCATTTCTTGCCCAAAAATGCAAAATTCTTAATACGGCCCATTTTGATGCCCTTCATTATCAGAATAGTTTAGGAACTGATTTTACAGTGGGTCTTCAAAAGGATCATATTTGGGAAGGCGGTGGTGAGTTTACACCGGAGCAAATTTATTTTTTTGCTAATATGCCAACTGAAGAAATCTTTACTGCTCCGGATCGGAATCGCGCTGAAGGAAAATTAGTTTCGTCTTTACCACTTTCTTATCAAGGCAATATCATTGAGCATTTTAGTTTGACTTTTCATGAGGGAAAAGTGATAGCTTTTGAAGCGGAAAAAGGCGCAGAATTTCTCAAAAACCTGATTGAAACCGATGAGGGATCACATCGATTGGGCGAAGTTGCGCTGGTCCCTTATGATTCGCCAATATCCAACACCGGGATTCTGTTTTACGACACCTTGTTTGATGAAAATGCTTCTTGTCATTTTGCTTTGGGAGAATGTTATCCAACTAATATTAAAGACGGTGGAAAAATGACAAAAGCAGAATTAATTGCGGCCGGTGGTAACCAGTCGGATACGCATGTGGACTTTATGATTGGGACAAAAGATCTTAGTATTACCGGAATCACGAAAGAAGGGCAAAAAGTCTGTATCTTTAAAAATGGCAACTGGGCATAAGGTAGGGGCCTAAAATTTTAGAACGGAGAGAGATAATGGAAGATACCAACAATGGAATCAAATTGGAGAATATTAATAAAGAGGTCAAGGCCATTGCCGAAACTTCAGATGACATAAAAACCAATATCATGACTCTTGAAGAAAGTTCAACAACGTCAATGGAAATATTAAACGAGAACAAAATGGCAATCAATAAGATGCTAAATCTATTGACTACTATGGCGGATAAAAATGCGAGCATGGCAGCTGAAGAAAAGGAAATGATTAACAGTGAACTTTTTTCGCTGTTGGAAACGATGGATTTTGATATCAAGAAATTAAGCTGGTTTTCGGAAGAAAATGTAAAAGTTTTTAATACAATTGTAACCCAAGCCGAAGAGATTTCAAAACTCAGTGAAGAAAATGCTACCAGCACTGACGAGATTAACTCGGAAATCAATCAGTTTACTGGTGTTTCTGATAAGTTGCAGGGAAATATCATCAGAATTGAAGAAAATTCCAGTCATTCGGTTGAGATGCTGAATGAAAATAGAAGTACCATCAGCAGCATTTCGGCACTGCTTTTGGAACTCGCTGATGGTGTTAAGCAGGCCTCCGAAATTAATTGCGAATTAGATAGTTCGTCGAAACAAATTAGTAAATTTGTAGATTATATTAAAGATATCTCCCGCCAGACTAATCTGCTGGCTCTTAATGCCAGCATTGAAGCAGCTAGAGCCGGTGCGGCAGGAAAGGGTTTTTCAGTTGTAGCTGAAGAAATCAAGCGATTATCTGGAAGTACGGCAAACTTTGCAACGGAAATTGAACAGATTGTCAATCGCGTCATTGTTGAAGTAGAACGTTCGAACACAGCCATCAAACACTGTACAACCCGGACAACGGATATTGAAGGGGCAGCTCAAAAATCGGGAGCAGTCATCGAGGAAATTCAAAAGGTTTTGGTTAATCTCAATGATTCTATGAATGAAATTAAAGAAATTTCAAGCGTTCAGGTTGATGCTTCACATGGAATTCAGTCGGCGGTGGCAAAGGTTGCTGATGCTGTGGATAGTACATATCAGCTGACAACCGATACCATTAATACGATTGCAACTCAGAAGTCTAAAAACATAGAATTGTTAAGCTATTGTACCAAGCTTTCCGAAATGGGTAGCAATGTCCAGAAATTAACCGCCAAAAATAAAAATAATAATGAAATTATTTTTGGCATCAATCCCTTTACTTCTCCGGAAAACATTAAAACAATGTATGTACCAATTTTAAATGGGGTCTTAAAAAAAATTGGATATAAAGTAAGAACGATGATTGTAAAAGACTATGACGCCTTGAGTGAAGGGATGAAAGAGGGGATTATTGATGTCGCTTGGTTTTCACCATTTGCTTATGTTAATGCCCATGAAAAAATAGGAATAGAACCGTTAGTATCGCCTCGAGTCAATGGAAAAGTCTCTTATATTGGATATATCATTACGCGAAATGATAGTGGGATCACAAATTTGCAGGATCTAAAAGGGCGAAGTTTTGCTTATGTTGATGAAGGCAGTGCATCAGGGTTTCTTTATGCCCGGCATATTATTAAGTCGGCAGGGATGAATCCAAATAGTATTTTTAGTAAAACCGCTTATTTAGGAGGACATGATGGTGTCATTAAGGCGGTTTTATCCCGTGAGTACGATGCTGGGGCAACCTATGATGAAGCTTTGGCAAGCGCGGCAAAAAATGGAGTAAGCGCGGATGAATTTAGAATTATTGCAAAAACATCAGAGATTCCCAAAGATGCCATTGCCATTAATCCCAAGTTATCAAAAGAATTCAGTGGACTTTTAAAAGAAGCTTTTGTCGAATACGTTAAGGCCCCGAATATCAAGTCACCGGTTGAAGGGTTTGTCGAAAGTAATGATGCCAAGTATGATGTTATTCGCGAAGTGATGTAGTATAAAGTTAATGTCTTTTGAATCCGATAAGAAATATCGTGTAACATTATATTGACAAATATAATGCTACACGATAAAATATAAACGTTATGAGGGAGTAATTTGCGCGATTTGCGTGATAAGTCAACATGCATGGTAATAAAATACCTGGCTTATCTTAATGAGTGAGACTCATGTACAGTTTTCTGTACTTGGGTTATTTTTTCCAAGTGTAGAAACACTTGGTTTTTTTATGCAAAAAATTGGAACTGCCAAATGGTTTGAAAAATTGTAGGAGGATTGGATGAAGACGTATTTGCAGACTGCAGAAGAAGTTTTAAAAGAGTTGAACTCGGATAGCAAAGGACTTTCCCAGAATGAAGCGAATGAAAGGCTTGAAAAAAATGGGAAAAACAAATTAAAGCGAGCAAGAAAGGATTCGTTGGCAAAACGTCTCTATAATCAATTAAGAGATCCAATGATCGTAATTTTAATTGTCGCCGCAATCATTTCCGGAATTACGGCTGCTTACTCGCGGGAATCATTTGCTGATGTCGTCATCATCATGGTTGTCGTGATGATTAATTCGGTTCTGGGTGTGTATCAGGAAAGTAAGGCTGAAAAAGCGATTGAGGCTTTGCAAGCAATAGCAGCCAATACATCCCGGGTGTTGCGAGATGGTAATATTGAGGAAATCAAAACCGAAGATTTGGTAGTTGGCGATGTGATTTTGCTAGAAGCGGGAGATTCGGTGCCAGCTGATGCTAGACTGCTGGAAAGTGCCAGTCTTAAAATTGAGGAGGCTGCCCTTACTGGTGAAAGCGTACCGGTTAGCAAGGTAATCACCGCATTAAATCTTGGCGATCAAAAAAACATTTCCTTGGGAGATCGCAAGAATATGGTATATATGGGAAGTACGGCAGTATATGGTCGAGGTAGTGCCATCGTTGTGGCAACCGGTATGGACACAGAAATGGGTAAGATTGCTGATGCAATTACGCAAGCCAAAGAAAATCAGACGCCGCTACAAATAAAGCTGAATCAGTTGAGTCAGGTCTTAAGTTGGCTGGTACTGGGAATTTGTGTTTTTATCTTTGCTTTGAGTTTAGTTCGTATATATTTAGGTGAAGGTATTACTGGGATTGGGGTTTTAAATATTTTTATGGTTGCCGTTTCATTGGCGGTAGCGGCTATACCAGAAGGTTTAGCTGCGGTGGTCACCATCGTCTTGTCGATTGGGGTTACCAATATGGCCAAAGAAAAAGCAGTGATCCGAAAACTAACGGCGGTTGAAACATTGGGATGTACCCAGGTTATCTGCTCCGATAAAACTGGGACATTGACTCAAAATAAAATGACGGTTGTGGATTATTTTGGTTTTGATGAACAATTACTTGGTCAAGCCATGACATTATGTAATGACGCATATTTAAATGATGATAATAAGGCCGAAGGAGAACCCACCGAGGCGGCTTTAGTCGATTACGGTTTTTCTCTTGGTCTTGGAAAACAGGTTCTGGAAAATAAAATGCCGAGAGTAATGGAGGCGCCGTTTGACTCCGGCCGAAAATTAATGAGTACCGGTCACAAAATGGAAACGGGAGCATTTATTCAATACACCAAAGGAGCACCGGATGTTTTGATTTCGCGGTGTACGACTTATTGGGATGGGAAAACGCAACAACGGTTTACCGATAGCATTCGTCAAGAAATTAGACAGGCTAATCAAGGCCTGGCGGCTAAAGCTTTGCGGGTGTTGGCGGCAGCCAGTCGAAACTGGGAAGCATTACCGGAAGATGTGGCCCCCAATAACTTGGAACAAGAACTCTGCTTTATCGGTTTAACGGGAATGATTGATCCGATTCGACCGGAAGTAAAGGATGCGATTGTTGAGTGTAAGTCGGCGGGAATACGGCCGATTATGATCACCGGGGACCATCCCGATACAGCCATGGCTATTGCCGCCCAACTGGATATTCTTTGTGATAAGTCGGAGGCGATCACAGGAGCTCAGCTGGATGAAATATCCGAAGAGCAGTTAAAACAAGATATCGTAAAATATTCTGTTTATGCTCGGGTCCAACCTGAACATAAGGTGCGAATTGTTAAAGCTTGGCAAAATCAGGGTATGATTGTGGCCATGACTGGCGATGGGGTGAATGATGCCCCATCAATTAAGACCGCAGATATTGGTATTGGAATGGGGATAACCGGTACGGATGTAACAAAAAATGTCGCCGATATGGTGCTTGCTGACGATAATTTCGCAACAATTGTTAATGCTGTAGAGGAAGGGCGTCGAATTTACGATAATATCCGAAAAGCTATTCAGTTTCTCTTATCTTCAAATCTTTCAGAAGTATTGGCAATTTTTATCGCTACGTTATTCGGATTTACCATATTAAAGCCAGTGCATTTACTTTGGATCAATCTGATTACGGATTCATTTCCCGCGATTGCCTTGGGTATGGAGGCCGAAGAAGCCGATACGATGAAAAATCCGCCGCGAGCATCTCATGAAGGTATTTTCTCAAGAGGACTTGGTGTGGACGTCATTTGGCAAGGCGCGATGGTAGCGATTGTCACAATCATTGCTTATTTTGTCGGACACTTTATCGAAGCAGGAATCTGGGAAATTGCAGAGAGCCCCGATGGCATGTCCATGGCGTTTTTGACATTGTCCATGGCTGAAATGTTTCATTCGCTGAATATGCGTAGTAGACGGCAATCGATATTTAGAATGACACACCAGAATAAATTCCTATTTCTGGCCATGGTCACTTCGTTGGTACTGACGACGGCAGTTATTTTTATTCCACCGATTGCGGTCGCTTTTGATTTTGAAGCAATCAGCTTCACCGAATATTTTACAGCAATGGGGTTAGCGGTTGTGGTTATACCAATTGTTGAAATTGTGAAATTTTTTCAAAGAAAATGGGCGAGAAAATAATTAATCGCTTAAATTAATCCGCAGCTGTGCAATAGTGTACAGCTGTTTTTTCTTAATTGTTCATAAATAATTTGCCAGTGCAATTTAAATGTGTTGCAATGGGGTATAAATAAATTTAGAATAAAAAGGATTAAAATTCAACCCAAAAAGAAGGAGTCATAAATGCTTATTTACGCAATTGTTTTTATTAGTACCGCCTGTTTGTTATATACGATTGGGGTGTGGTCCGAAAAGATTCAGAAAAAACTGAAGGTTTGGCATGTCTGCGTATTCTGGGGTGGTTTTTTATTTGACACACTGGGCACCAGTATCATGGGAACTTTGGCTGGGGGAGTGTTTCAGTTTAATTTTCACGGGATTACGGGGATAACTGCCATTATTTTGATGCTGTTCCACGCTATTTGGGCGACAATCGTAGTTGTCAGAAATGATGAAAAAATGAAATTGGAATTCAGCAAATTTAGCATTTTTGTTTGGTTCATTTGGCTTATTCCAATGGTATCCGGCATGATTTATGGCGCGGGAATGTAGATTACAAAAATAGTTTTTAGTAAAATCAAAAAATTGAAGATTAAAATATTCTTTCAATTCAGTCGCCAGGAGTATTAGTCTTGCGACTGATTATTTTTGTGGGATTGCTATTGTTGTTGAAATTAGTGCTTTCTCTGGAAGCGAAGAAAAATATCACGGTAAACGGCGTCGCATAAAATCATTTCCGGGAAGCAACAGAGAGGGAAAAGATGGTGGTTTTGACATTAAATGAACCCAGAGCTGCGCATGTAATTTTTCCGTTCGTCGTGAGTAAAGAAAGGAAACGTTAGGATGATGAAGAGGTCATTGGTTATTCCCGCGGTTGCAATAGCGATCTTGCTGATTGGTGTTATAGTATTCATTACTCGTGATAACAATTTGTTTCAGGAACGGAACAACGAAATAAAAAAAGAAATAAATCGAGATAACTTTGATATTCTGGATGAACAAGTATGGACGACATCAAGCAAAAAACTGGGCCGAAGCCAGTTGAACCCTGAAAATATTGAAGTTACAGATGGATTTCTAAACATTAGATTACCAGCGAATACCTTGACAGGCGGCGAGATTGTCAATCAAAAGGCGATGACCTATGGTAGTTATGAAATCCGGATGAAACTGCCGGAAGCAGACTCATCGATTACTGGTTTTTTCCTCTATGCACCCCCGGATTATTTTTATGAAATAGATATTGAAATATATAACAATAAAGAAGGCGTAATTTTATTGACGACTTATGCTGAAGGTGAAGTACAAAACGAATATATCGGAGAGCTAGGTTTTGATCCAACAGCAGATTTCCATAATTATCGTTTTGATTATACCAAAGACGGAGTGGCTTATTACGTCGATAATCAATTCATTAAAGAATGGAAAGATGGATTTCCCCAAAAACAGGAGATGCAACTGATGGTAAATACTTGGTATCCCAACTGGCTTGCGGGAACTCCGACAAGAGAGGATCAGTTTTTTACAAGTGGATTGGCTTGAATATTAAAAACAAAATGATTTGAATTAATCGCCACTTAAGGTAAAATAGTTACATATGAAATAGAAGATAAAGCATATGGCAACTTCCGCTATTAGCTATTGCTTTTTCATATTAGGAGGGAAAGATGGTAGTCTCGCGAACTGAAAAAATAGTAGATGGTATTTATTGGGTAGGTGGCCGTGAACAAGATGGGGGTCTGCATTGCAATCCTTATTTGATTGTTGATGGCGGTGAAGGCATCTTGCTAGATCCCGGTTCGGTATTAGATTTTGAAGATGTCTACGAAAATGTATGTAATATTCTACCAATAGATCAAATTAGATATGTGATTCTCCACCATCAGGATCCAGATTTGTGTTCGGCAGTGCCACTTTTTGAGAAAAAAGGGGGTATATTTAAAATTGTGACACATTGGCGGACGCAAACGTTAGTTAAATATTATGGAATTCAGTCTGATTACTATATCGTCAATGAAAACGACTTCAAACTAACCTTGAAATCGGGTCGGACACTGGGGTTTATATTAACGCCATATTTGCAATTTTCCAGGTGCTTTTACGACCTATGACTATCAGACGAAAATCTTGTTTTCCAGTGATCTCTTTGGCGCTTTTTCTTATGAGTGGAGTCTTTATGCAAAAGCAGATTACATGGAAAAGATGAAAACTTTTCATGAACACTACATGCCCTCTAATTATATTATCCGGCCAGTAATGGAAAGGTTTCTGGGGATGGATATTGCGATGATTGCACCTCAGCATGGTTCTATTATTAACGAAAATATTTCTGATCATATTAAGACATTAAGAGAGTTGGAATGTGGCGTATTACTCAATCC
>OZ223192.1:0-440555 GCA_965140355.1 uncultured Acetobacterium sp.
GAATTGCTGATGTAAAGGTTGGTTTTAATGAAATGGTAGCCAAAGCCTGTGCGCGGGCTTTACAGGAATATCCGATGATGAATGCCACAGCTGGCGGCAGATGGTACGGATATTTATGAAATGGAAGAGATTAACATTGGATCGCGGTAAATACTGATCGGGGCTTAATGGTTCCGGTGCTGAAGAATGTTGCAACCAAAGGGGTAGTAGAACTGGCAAAAGAATTTGCTGGTTTGGTTAGCCGAACAAAAGAACAAGCGAATATCCAAGGCGATTTATCGGGAGGAACGTTTACCATCAGTAATCTGGGCGCCCGGGGAATTTCAAGTTTCCGAGCCGTTATCAATCCTCCGGAATGTGGAATTCTGGCTTTAGCCGCCACGATCAAGACTCCGGTTGTAATTGATGATGAAATCGTGATTCGGCCAATGATGAATATTACGTTGAGTTTTGATCACCGGATCGTTGATGGGGATTACGCAGCGCAGTTTGTCGCCTATATTGGCAGCCTGTTGGAAGACCCGATGAAAATCTTAATGTAAAATAACGTTAAGATGACCGGGAAAATTAACGATGACCCGATGATTCAGTACAGGAGAAAAAGCATGAGTAAGTTTGATTTAGTTGTTATTGGTGGTGGACCAGGTGGGTATGTGGCAGCTATTTATGCGACGCAACAGGGCCTGAACACAGCTTTAGTAGAAAAAGCTGATCTCGGAGGAGTCTGTTTAAACTGGGGATGCCATACCTACAAAAGCTCTGGTTCATAACGCAGAATCCTTCGGACCGTAAAAGAAGCAAATAAATATGGAATTGATTTAAATAGCAATGAAATAAAAGCTGATTACTCAGCCGCTCAAAAACGCAGCCGGGAAGTCAGCGAAGCTGACCATGGGAATTAAAAGTCTGATGAAAAAAAATAAAGTGACCGTGATTCAGGTGAAGGAAGTTTGCTTAGTGGAACCAAGGTAAAAGTAATGCCTACCGGTGAAGTGCTGGAAACAAAAAACATAATTTCTTGCCACCGGCTCCCATGCCTTTAAAATTCCTCAATTTGATTACAGCAATCCTAATATCATGACGGCTCGAGAAGCACTGGAGTTAACAGAATAAACCCCGGAGATAAAATTACGGTTGTTGGGAGCTGGCGCCATCGGGATGGAATTTGCCAGTATCTGGGCGAGTTATGGAGCGGCGGTAACTGTTGTCGAAATGTTACCGCGGGTTTTACCAAATGAAGATGCAGATGTATCAAAGGAATTCAGAGAGCTTTTAAAAACGTGACATCGCCGTTAAAAGTCGATAGTAAAGTCACTTCAGTGTTGCCGAAGGTAAGGGATTCAACCTTATCATTGAAAAGAAGGGTAAAACGGAGTCAATTCCATGTGACAAGATTCTCGTTTCGCGCTGGTGTTCGGGCAAATGTTGAGGAATATTGCCTGGAAGCAGCCGGCGTAAAAACTGACCGAACGGGATTGGTTGAAGTAACGATCAGTTATTGACAAGTTGCCCATCGGTATATGCAATTGGCGATGTGACCGGAAAGCTGGCATTAGCGCATGTTGCCTCAGCTCAGGCATTGGCGGCTGTTCATGCGATTCTCGGTAAACCGGTGAAACAATTTAATATGGCGAATATGCCCAGATGTACTTATACCTATCCTGAAGTAGCCAGTGTTGGATTAACCGAAGAACAGGCTAAAGCAGCGGTTTATGATGTCAAAGTGGGAACATTTCCGTTGGTCGCAAATGGAAAATCAGTGGCAATGAATGAAACAATGGGTTTTGTTAAAATCGTTGCTGACAAAAAATATAATGAGATTTTGGGAACCCACCTGGTGGGGGCGCACGTGACGGAATTAATTAGTGCCCGCAACTGCTTATATTGATCTTGAATTTACAGCAGAGATATTGCACAGGTTGTTTCACCCTCATCCCTCCGTTTCGGAAGCAATTATGGAAGCTGCACATGCCGTAGTGGGACAGGCCATTCATATCTAGTGAAGTAAGAACTATTTATTATTATAGTATTGATTTGATGATGATTAAGGACAAAGTGAATATTAGAGCACCTTTAAGAATGGGTGCTCAATATTCATAGCGTGACAAAGGCTTGAAACGAATGAGGTAAGCTGGTTATGTTATTTTATTACAGTGAATCAACAGATCCATATTATAATCTTGCATTAGAAGAGTATATCTTTTCTAATGTTGAATTAAAGAATCTTTTTTTATGCTCTGCAGAATGATAATGCCGTTGTAATTGGGCGAAATCAAAACGCGATCAGAGAAATTAATTTGGATTTTGTCAGAAAAATGAATACCAAAGTAGTACGGCGTAATACCGGTGGCGGAGCTGTTTATCATGATTGGGAAATTTAAATTATTCGTTTATTCAAAATTGTGAAAATGGTCGTAAGATTGATTTTTCGCAATTTGCCCTTCCGATCATCGAAACCGCCTTGATCAGTTAGGAATCAAGGCCGAATGTAATAATCGAAACGATTTGGTCATTGATGGACGCAAATTTTCCGGTACGCTCAAACGGTAAAAAATGGTAAGGCATTGCATCATGGGGACTTTATTATATAGTTCAGATTTGGATTTTTTGCGACAAGCTTTATCAGTAAAAGCTGATACGATCAAAAGTAAAGGGGTTAAATCAGTGCGCAGTCACATTACGAATATCGTTGAGCATATGTCTAACCCAATTTCTATCAAACAGTTTAGTAATTGTTTGATGGCCAGCATTACAAAAAAGAATGATCCTGTCCGTTAAGCTTGAGCAATAAAGATCAAAAAGTAATTCAACAACTTCAGGAAACAAAATAATCGACATGGGAATGGAATTATGGCAAATCACCCCGATATGAAATACAGAAAACCGGAAATTCGTTGCGGTGAGCTGATAATCGCAATGAATGTTTTACAGCAGGGAATCATTGATTTTATTTTATTACCGGCGAATTTTCAGGGAATCAGGACATTCATCAATTGGAGAAACTGCTAAAAGGAAAGGTACTAAAGGAATCGGAATTATTGGAGGTACTTAGTTATTGCAACGTAAACGACTTCATTTCGGGCATAACGGCTGAAGAATTTACAAATATCTTGGTGCTTTAAATAGTTAAAAATAGTCATTATCACTCAATTTAGATGATTATTCATAAGAATTGAATAGTTGGAAATTTATACAATTTTGTTATAACGAAAATTCACATCGGTCAAAAAATCAAGAGCCAATGGTGTATAGTATAAAAAACATAAATCGTAAAATAAAAAACTGATTTTTATACAAAAGAAAACGTTTAATAAAGCAAATTTAATTGAAAAAAGATGCATTCCAAATGTATTTTTAATAAAAAAAAGGTGGTAAGAACGGATGAAGGAGTATATTTTAAGTATTGATCAGGGACGACCAGTATTCGAGCAATTTTCTTTAATCATGATGGTGACATCGGTTGGCGTACATGCAAAAGAATTTAGTCAGTTTTATCCAGATCAGGGTGGGTTGAACAGGACCCCATGGAAATGTGGTCAGTTACAGGTGAAGTTATTGAAAAAGCAATGGCTAAATCTAACATAAAAGAAGATGAGATCGTTGCAATTGGAATTACCAATCAACGCGAAACATCGATTGTTTGGGATAAAAATACAGGCGAACCGGTCTACAATGCTATTGTATGGCAGGACCGAAGAACCGCAGAATATTGTGATCAACTTAAAGCGGATGATCCGGAGATCGAAGCTGTGGTTAGAAACAAAACGGGATTGATGATTGACTCATATTTCTCAGGGACAAAAGTCAAATGGATACTCGACAACGTCGAAGGGGCAAGAGCAAAAAGCCGAAAAAGGTGAACTCCTTTTTGGAAACGTTGACACTTGGATTATGTGGAAACTTACCGGTGGAAAAAACGCATGCGACAGACTATAGTAATGCATCTCGGACATTGATGTATAACATTCATGATTTGAATGGGATGAAGAGTTATTAAAGGTTTTAAACGTACCAGCAAGTATGTTACCAAAAGTCCAGGAAAGCAGCGGACAGTTTGGCGTCACGGCAAAGATATTTAAACGGGAAATTCCGATTACCGGCGATGCCGGTGATCAACAAGCCGCCACATTTGGTCAATGCTGTTTTAAAAAAGAATGGCTAAATTTACTTATGGGACAGCTGGCGTTATGACCGTCAATATTGGGGAAAAACCATTTTTGTCAAATAACGGTTTAACAACAACGATTGGTTGGGGAATTAATGGTAAAGTTGAATATTTTATGAAGCGGTTGCTTTTTCCGCCGGTTCAGCCATTCAATGGTTGCGTGATGAAATGGACATGCTTGATGAAATCACCAGATTCAGAATATTTTGCTTTAAAAACAAAAAAAGAACGTAATTGTGGCGTGTATTTTGTTCCCGCATTTACCGGTTTATGTGCACCTTATTGGAACTCTTATGCAAGAGCTGCTATTGTTGGGATTGAACGCGGGACAACTAAAAACAACATTATCAGAGCGGTGCTCGAGTCTTTGGGATATCAGACCCGCGATATGTTCGATGCGTTTTCAGAAGATTTAGGCGAAAGACTATCCATTCTCAAGGTTGATGGGGGAGCCTGTAATAATAACTTGTTGATGCAATTCACTTCGGATATTGTCAATGTCGATATTGAAAGACCGGACAACACCGAAACAACAGCTGCCGGGGTCGCATATTTAGCAGGACTAGCAGTTGGATTCTGGGAAAGTCAGGATGAAATAGTACAAAAAAGAACAGTCGATCAGGTATTCCATCCGCAAATGGATGAAGAACTGCGATCCGATTTGTATAATGGTTGGAAACGAGCCATTAATTGTAATTTAGAATGGGCAAATGATCGTTAGAGATAAATAAAAATATAATTTGAACTATTGGGAGCGGCTTATATGTGGCCGATATAAACGCTCCCAAATTAAAATTTTAAAAAGGTATGGAGGTGACACCATGAAAACAGATGTTTTAATCATTGGTGGCGGTGTAATTGGTGCTTCTGTTGCTCATCAGCTTGCTAAGTATAATCTGGATATAATTTTGGTTGAAAAAGCGAGCGATATCTGTATGGGGACGAGTAAAGCAAACTCGGCAATGATTCATAGCGGTTTTAATATTGATGGTGGCACATTAAAAGGCCAGTTGGTATTAAAAGCAAATAAAGTGATTAAGCAATTATGTCAGGATTTAAACGTCGATTTAGTTAAACCATTGGGCTCAATAACTGTTGGATTTGAAGAAAAAGATCTGGAAAAAATGAAAGAAACCATGAAAAATGGGATCAAAAATGGTATTCAGGGGATGAAACTACTTAACCAGAAAGAATTGCATGAGCTGGAACCCCACTTAAATCCAGATTCCAAATATGGTTTATTCGAACCGGAAACCGGGATTATTAATCCCTTTGAATATACCGTGGCGCTTGCCGAAAACGCTGTCATTAATGGTGTAAAAGTCTTATTGGACACGGAAGTCCGGGATATTATGATTGAAAATAAAACTGTAAAAGGTGTTAAAACAAATAAAGGTGATATCGAAGCAAAAGTGATTATAAATGCCGCCGGATTATATGCAGACAAAATAGCGGCAATGGTCGAAAACATTGATTTCGAAATCAAACCCCGAAAAGGGCAATATTTTTTATATGACAAAAAATGGCGTGATATTTTAACCTATACGATTTATTCGGCACCAACAAAAGTTTCTAAAGGGATGATCGTGGTACCGACCATCGACGGTAATATATTAGCGGGATCAAATGCCGAAGCCGTTGACGATAAAACTGATTTAAAAACAACCGCACCAGCGCTGGATCAGATCTACACCAGTACAATCTCGCATTTATTTCCGGAACTGCCTAGAATGGGGGATGTGATTACGACATTTACCGGACTGAGAGCATCAAGTACCAATGAAGATTTTATTATCGAACCGGCAAAAACGGTGAAAGGTTTTATCAATGTAGCGGGAATTCAGTCGCCGGGATTAACCTCGGCACCGGCCATTGCTGAAATGGTTGAAGCTTTAGTGAGAGAACAAAATATGAATTTGGATTTTTCTGAAAAAGCAAATTATCAAAAAGGGCGAAAGCCACCGATTATGCTTAAAGATTTATCCTATCAAGAAAGAACCGCCTTAATTGAAGAAAATCCGGATTATGGTGAAATTGTTTGTCGCTGTGAATCAATCAGCAAGGGCGAAATTATCGATGCTGTCCACCGACCGATTCCGGCGACGAATCTTGATGCCGTCAAACGGCGCGTTAGAGCTGGCATGGGGCGATGTCAGGGCGGTTTTTGCGGCCCCAAAGTGGTGGCGATATTAAGTCAAGAACTTGTGATTTCACCACTTGAGGTGACCCAAAAGGGAAATAAATCGTTTGTTCTGACGGCTAAGAATAAAGAACTATCTTTAGACGAAGGAGATAGAAATTATGAAAAAATTAGCGTATGACTTAGTCATTATTGGGGGCGGTCCGGCAGGTCTTGCGGCCGCTTTGGAAGCGAAAAAAAATGGGGTGCAAAAGATTCTTATTTGTGAACGGGCACCTTATTTAGGTGGGATTCTCAATCAATGTATTCATAATGGTTTTGGCCTGCAATATTTTAAGGAAGAACTGACCGGACCCGAATATGCAAGCCGTTTTATTGAAGACGTAGAAAATTCTGACATCGATGTGAAACTCGAAACAATGGTTATGGAAATTCTTGAAGATAAAAAAGTAATTGCAGTGAATCGAAATGATGGGATGCTTCAGATTGATACAAAGGCATTGATTCTGGCAATGGGATGTCGCGAACGAACTCGGGGTGCAATTACCATACCAGGGAGCCGTCCGTCTGGGATTATGACTGCTGGCACAGCGCAAAGTTATGTTAATCTGGAAGGTTATATTCCCGGCAAAGAGGTGGTTATTCTCGGTTCTGGGGACATCGGTCTGATTATGGCAAGACGACTAACGCTTGAAGGCGTGAATGTGAAAGGGGTTATCGAATTGATGCCTTATTCGACCGGACTGATACGAAATAAGGTACAATGTCTTGACGATTTTGACATTCCCTTGTTATTAAGTCATTCTGTTGTTGAAGTGCATGGAAAAGAAAGAGTGGAAGGTGTTACCATTGCAGAAGTTGATAAAAATCTAAAGCCAATTGAGGGCACCGAGCACTATGTGAGTTGCGATACCTTACTGCTATCCGTTGGCTTAATACCTGAAAATGAGTTGTCCAACAATTTAGGATGTGAAATGGATAAGGTGACAAGAGGTCCGGTTGTAAATGAAAAACGGATTACAAATATACCTTGGGTATTTGCCTGTGGAAATGTTCTTCACGTTCACGATTTGGTTGATAATGTAACCCAGGAGGCTGAAATTGCCGGCAAAGCAGCAGCTGATTTTATCAATAATAAAATGAATAAAGAAGAAAAGGACGTTATCATCACGCATGATAATAATATTGGGTACATTGTCCCTCAGCATATTGATGCGTTGAATAATACGGAACAAACGATTAATTTTTTTCTGCGGGTGAAAAATCCGGATGAGAATGTTCGCTTAATCGTTAAAGATAATTTTGATAAAACATTGCTAAATTTAAAAAAATCAATCGTCGAGCCGGGCACCATGGTAACATTCAATTTACCAAGAGAGTTTGTGACGAAGGATACTTCATCAATTGATATCACAATTTCTAAGGAACAAGCCTAAAAAGATGGAGGTGAAAAGCATGGAAACAAAGAAATTTATATGCATTGGATGTCCCAGAGGGTGTAGTCTGGAAGTACAGCATCATGAAAAAAAAATTCATGAAATCAGTGGTTACAATTGCAAAATAGGGCTAAAATATGCGGAAACGGAATTTACAGAACCCAAAAGAACCATCACGACTACGGTTAAATTAACATCTGGAGCTTTGCCTTTTGTGCCGGTTAAAACTAAAGATCCGGTGAATAAAGAAAAGATGTTTGAAGTTATGAATGTGATTAGAAAATTGGAAATTGAACCACCGGTTAGGGTTGGCGATGTCGTTGTAGCAAATATTGCCGGAACAGGTGTTGATCTGGTCTGTACCCGAAACATCAAAACTTTGTCATCGTAAAAAAATGTAGCAGAAAAATGATGCTATGCTTTTGAAAAGGTGGGAATCTTTAATTGGCATCTGATCAAAATAATAAAGTAGGATATTAAAAAAACGCATTTATATAAGCAATGCGTTTTTTCGAATTTAGGCCTGAGTATGGCTTCAATCTGGCCGATAAACGTTGTATTTTACAAATTTAGCAGCCAAGCGTGTTTAAAAACGATAGCGAGATAAGATTGAAATAGGGTGATTTTGTATCAGTAGTGCGTTTGAATCTAGCAAACGGTTAAAAAATCAAGCTAAAAATGTTATGAATTAGGTTAATAATTAGCCTAGATTTTTTCGATAATCGTGCTATAATAAAAGAAGAGTGATCATAACTGATCATAGTTGAATATGACCACTATAAAATTGAGATAATCAGGTAATTGTGAAGATCAGGATGTGTGTATTTTATAAACTTAAATTCGCAGTTGTTTAAGCAATTATTAAAGGGAGATGATGATTATGAGTTATGTTAACATGAAAAAAATTCTAGAAAATGCCAGGAAAAATCATTACGCAGTCGGGGCATTTAATATAGTCAATTATTTAACCGCAAAAGCAGCAGTTGAGGCAGCGGAAGAACTTGAGCAGCCAATTATTCTGCAAACTTCGGTGAAAACAGTTAAAGCGTTTGGAATCACTGAAATGATGAGTTTTTTAAAACCAGTTGCGGAGCAGGCCAAAGTTGAAGTAGCCATTCATTTAGACCACTCAACCGATGTTGCCTTTACAAAAGCTTGTATCGATGGGGGTTGGTCTTCGGTGATGTATGATGGTTCGCAGTTAGCGTTAAAAGATAATATAAAAAATACCAAAGAAATTGTCGCTTATGCAAAACCCCAACAAGTAACGGTAGAAGGAGAACTGGGCGCGATTGTCGGCGTTGAAGATGATATTTTTGTAAAAGAAGGAGCTGGTGCCCATGCGAAACCAAAGGATTGTCGGCGCTATTTAGATGAAACCGGGATTCAGGCTTTTGCACCGGCAATTGGAACAGCTCATGGGGTCTATAAAGGTGAGATTAATATTGATTATGATCTTTTTGAAGAAATTAATGGATTTTCGAAATGTCCGCTGGTTCTTCACGGGGGAACTGGGTTAACCGATGAGATGTTTCACCGGTTGATTGGGCTTGGGGCGTCTAAAATCAATATTTCCACCGCCATCAAGATTGCCTATTGTCAGGGGATGGCGGCTTATCTAAAAACCCATCCGGAACAGAATGATCCTTTGAAGTTGGATGGATTTGTGAAAGCAGAAGTTAAAAAGGTGGTAACGGAACACATTCAATTTTTTAGTCAGATGAATTAGGAAGGAAGCAATGATGAAACTACAAACGAATTATCCGGTTGATCTACACAGTCACACAACACGATCGGATGGTGGTGATACGCCAACCGAATTTATCAACAATGCGGCTGCATTAGGAATGAAAGTTATTGTCATTACCGATCATGATGTCATTCCGCCAGAACGTATTGAAGTCAATGGGGTGATGGTCGATCCTGTTTTATATGCCCAAAAAAAGGGAATGAAGCTGCTACCTGGGATTGAGTTTTCCTGTGAAACTCAGGTCGAAGATGTGCACATTGTAGTGCTGGGGTGTGATTATTCTAATCCGGAAATTTTGGAAATAAATAGAAGAATCATCGAAAGTAAAATATATTCTTATCAAAAATTATTAGCTGTTTTAGCAGAGCATGGGTACCCCATTACATGGGAGGAAGTTCTTAATTATGATGATATTCCGAGAAAGCCCGAAGATGTTCAAAAGAAAATCATATTCAATCTTATGGCTGAAAAAGGATATGTCAAAACTTGGTCTGAGGCCAAATTACTGGTTCGAAATAACCCTGATTTTGCGGTGAAACGAGAAAAACCCGAGGCCATTGAGATCATAAATCTTGCTCATAAAAGTGGCGGTGTCGCCATCCTGGCACATCCTTATTTGATTGATGAGACAGTAAAAACCCGACAGGGAATGATGACCCGGGCGGCTTTTATTGATATGCTTATCGATGGCGGTTTGGATGGGATTGAAGCATCCTATACTTATGATAAAACCACCTATAATGGTAGTATGACTAAGGATGAGATTATTCAAAAGGTGAAAAACGATTATTCAGATAAAGTAAAGATTATTTCCGGGGGATCGGATTATCATGCTGATTATAAAAAGACCGATAAAAAAGTGAGAACGATTGGTGAGTGCGGCGTTACACTGGAGTATTTTGAAAACAATGAAATATTGATGAATCTTTAATTAGATTGATCAATATTTCATGTAAACGTTTAGGAGATGATGCGGATGATTATAAAAAACAAAGAAGCTAATTTTTATCAGTATCTTATTTTTGATTTGGATGGAACTTTGGTGGATACGTGTCCGGATATCATTGAATCGGTGAAGTATCTTATCAACCGTTACGGATTTGACCAAAAAAGTGATGCGTTTATTCGAAACTGTATTGGTGGCGGTGCCAGAAATGTGCTCTTAAAAGCGATTGGTGAAGAGCACGAAGCATTGATTGACAGTGAAATTTTGCCTTTATTTGTCGATCATTATACAAAAAATTGTGACAAAAAAACTTTTGCTTATTCTGGAGTAGTCGAGACACTGGAGTACTATAAGTCCCAGGGAAAAGCGATGTCGGTAGCAACTTTTAAAATTCGAAGCGCTACAGTTAAAATCTTGAAAACGTTGGGTTTGTTTGATTATTTTGATATGCTTGTGACCGCTGACGATGTAAACAATCCCAAACCCCATCCTGATTGTATTAATGCGATCTTAGACCATTACCAATGTAAAAAATCTCAGGCCATTCTTATTGGAGATACAAAAACCGACTATTTGACGGGAACGAATGCCGGCATTGATGTTTGCGGAGTGACATATGGATATGGGGATTCGGAAGTTTTAAACAAACTAAAACCGGCTTACGTGATTGATGAGATCGAAGAACTAAAAGAAGTTGTGTTATGAAAAATTAGGGAATTGTGAAATCAATAAAGCTAACTGTTTTTTGTTTTTTGGTAATCAGACAGCAAATACGGAGGGCGTTTCACAACTACTAATTATAAAAAAAGAGGAGGCAATTTATTATGGTAGATTTATCAAAATTCGACAAAAAAGCGTTGGGAAAATGTTTTGATCACTCCGTGTTGCCCAAAAACACCACAGAAGCTGACATTCGATCCGGTTGTCGAGAAGCTGTTGCTTATAACTGCGCAGCTTTTTATTCAGCGACACCATACTGGACACCAGTGGTTCTCGAAGAATTGGCAGGAACGGATCTAGAGATCGGAACCGGTTTGGATTTTCCCTTTGGGGCATCATCCGCAGTCGTGAAGGCATTTGAAACGGAACAGGCAGTAAAAGCAGGTTGTACGGTTTTGGACATTGTTATGAACGTCGGAGCATTAAAGGACAAGAAATATGATGTAATTAAAGACGAATTGGAGGCCTTTAAAAAAGCCGCTCAGGGACACATTACCAAGTGTATTATGGAAGTTTGTTATTTAACCGATGAGGAAATTGCGACGGCCTGCAAACTTATTGCCGAAGTTGGAATTGATTATGCTAAAACATCATCCGGACAATTCGAAGGTCCCAGTATGGAACAGTTTTTGGTGATGAAAAAAACCTTGACCGGAACAGTGGTTAAACTAAAAGTTGCGGGGGTGAAATTTCCCCGGCCCCAAAATGCCTATACTTTTTTGTTAGCCGGTGCGGACTTGATCGGTACCCGTGCCGCCATTGCCATCATTGATGCCCTTGATCAAATGCGGGAAATCGGTTTAGTACCACAATACGTGGGCGATTGACAAATTTGTTTAAGGAGAATTGAATGATTGATTTTAAAAAAATGACAAAATGGGATATGGGAAAATGTTTTGATTATGCAATTTTACCGAAGGATACAACCGAAGCGCATATTCGTAGCGAATGCAAGAAAGCCATCGCATATAACTGCAAGGCATTTTGTTTTTCATCGTCATACTGGACAAAAGTTGTCGCTGAAGAATTACAAGGAACCGATCTGCTTATTGGTGCCGCCATCGGATTTCCGTTTGGCCAGCAAAGCAGTGCGGTTAAAGCTTTTGAGGCGGAAGAAGCAGTACGGATGGGAGCGACTGTCTTAGATAGTTGTATGAACGTCGGCGCATTAAAAGATAAAAAATATGCTGAGGTTTTACAGGAATTTAAGGATTTTAAAAAAGCGGCCGGTCCGGTAATGACTAAAATGATTCTGGATACCGAATTTCTAACCGATGAAGAAATTGCAACCGCCTGTAAACTCATCGCAGAGGCAGAACTGAATTGGGCCAAGTCAGCATCCGGTCAATGGCAAGGTCCCAGTATGGAAGATGTGTTGATCATGGTTGATACCTTAAAAGATACAAACGTCAAGGTCAAAGTTTCGGGGGTGAAATTTCCCCGACCGCAAAATGCTTATGCGTTTTTGCTGGCGGGAGCGGAACTTATCGGATCACGATCGGCACCAGAAATCATTGACGCGTTGGATATGATGCGAAAAATAAAGCTGATTCCAGAATATGAAGGTTAAGTTGAGAAAAAACAAAAAATTGAATCGATAGTCAAGATTTGATTGGTTAAAACGAAAGGAGGAGACGATGGTAGATTTATCAAAAATGACAAAGTGGGAAATGGGTAAGCTGTTTGATTATTCGGTGTTGCCCAAAAATTCGACCGAGGCAATGATTCGTCAAGGTTGCCGGGATGCGATAAAATATAACGCTAAGGCATTTTGCTTCTCATCATCGTATTGGACGAAAGTTGTTGTTGCGGAGCTGCAGGGAACAGATTTAATGATTGGTGCTGCCATTGGGTTTCCATTTGGCCAGCAAAGCAGTGCGGTAAAAGCGTTTGAAACGGAGGAAGCAGTTCGAATGGGGGCTACTGTACTTGATAACTGCATGAACGTCGGCGCATTAAAAGATAAAAAATATGATGAAATTAGCAGAGAATTTAAGGCGTATGTCAGTGCCGCGGGTGGGATGATGACAAAAATGATCATCGAAACATGTTTGTTGACAAAGGAAGAAATAGCGGTTGCCTGCAAGTTGGTAGCTGAAGCCGGAATCGATTGGGTTAAAACCTCAACGGGTCAATATGTGGGGCCATCAGTTCAGGACGTGATGATCATGGTTGATGCGTTAAAGGATACTCAAACAAAAGTTAAGGTAGCCGGGGTAAAAGCGCCACGGCCTCAAAATGCGTTTGCTTTTTTTGCGGCCGGTGCGGAGCTGATTGGAACCCAGGGTGCAGCCGAAATATTGGATGCCGTGGAGGATCTTCGAAAAATTGGTTTATGTCCTGCTTATATAGGGCAAGATCAATAATTAATAAATGGTCATTTTATCTTACTTCAAATGAAAACGTTTAAAATTATTCGAAAAAGGAGAAATTTTGATGGGAAAATATTTAGTAGGTATTGATGGCGGCACGACAGGTTGTAAAACAATTGTATTTGACTTAGATGGAAAGATGATTGGAACAGATTACCGTGAGTATCCTTGTTACTATCCCAAACCAGGTTGGGTTGAACAAACGGCAGAAGACATTACTCCGGCTTTATTCGCTTCATGTAAAGCCGCCATTGAAAAATCTGGAGTAGATCCTAAAGAGATCTTGGCGGTTGGATTTTCAAGTCAGGGATCGGTTATCGGTTTATTGGATGAGGAAGGAAAATGTATTCGTCCATTTGTTGGATGGCAGGACCTGCGGAGCGGCGAAAAAGAAATTAAATGGGTCACGGACAGAATGCCGCGGGAAGATTATTATCAATTAACCGGTGATCCTTTGGGGAATATTTTCAGTTTGACTAAATTAGTCTGGTTAAAAGAAAATGAACCGGAAAATTGGGCCAAAACAGCCATGTTTTCAACGCATCAGGATTATTTTTTGAAAGAATTTGGTGCGGATGGCTATTATACGGATTTGTCATCAGCCAGTCGTGATGGAATGTGTGATGTCAATAATAATAGATGGGCAATGGAGATCTTTGATATGCTTGAAATTCCGGTCGAAAAACGTCCGGTTATTATTACAAAACCGGGAAAAGTTGTCGGGCATATTCCCGCAGCTGTAGCTGAAAAAACGGGTTTAGCTGAGGGAACACCGCTGTGCATGGGTGCTCATGACCAAAACTGCTGTACGTTTGGTGCCGGCGCCGTCGATGATGGGACCGCGGTGATGGTGATCGGAACATTTGGCTCGTGTTTTGTAGTATCAAATAAACCCATTAGAGATCCACAAAGTCGTTTAGTTGTAAAAGGGAATCATGGGGTCGAAAATTGGACCATTGAAGCATTCTCAAATACAGCGGCATCAAGCTATCGTTGGTATCGGGATACGTTTTGCGATCTGGAAAAGGCCGCCGGGGCATTAACCGGAATTGATCCCTATGAATTAATCAATGCTCAGATAGCTAACGTTTCTCCGGGAGCAAATGGCATTACCTTCCTTTCTTATTTGCAGGGCGCTTCTGGTTCGCGCATTAACAGCAATGCCCGGGGAACTTTTGTCGGAATGTCACTGGGAACAACGAAAGCTGATATGGCACGTTCAGTGATGGAAGGAATCTGTTATGAAATGAATGACATTGTGCGGGCTGAAGAAGCAGCAGGCATTAAAATTGAAAGCATTCGGATTACTGGCGGGGCGGCAAAATCGCCGTTGTGGTGTCAGATGTTGGCCGATGTTTTCCAGAAACCCGTACATATCCTACAAACCAGCGAAACCGGCTGTTTAGGAGCGGCTCTTTACGCTGGGGTCGGTATTGGCGTTTATGAAAGCTGTAAAGCGGCAGCGGATCATGCTGTTCATATCTCAGACACGTACCAGCCGAATCCTGAAAACTTTGAAGCTTATGAAGCGGCTTATAATCGTTTTGTTAATGTGTATGAGGCATTGGACAAAAAAGTTTTTTAAGATTATTCAAAAAAATTTCGTATCCTGAGGATCTGAGTTGTACTTATCAAAGGAATAAATTAAGTAAGCCAAGAAAATAAGATGATTTGTGAAAACAAAATGAAATAGGGATCATATTTTTTCATACATGGAATCAAATACGGATGGCATTTATTCACAATTTGCACAATTAAAATAACTGAAAATAAGTTGATCGCTCTTTTAATTCGATAAGGTCTATGATAAAATAGAGATAATCAGCAAAATATGTGGCTCAAGGAGTTTTATGGAAGGAAGTATTGATATGTACAAAATTAAGCGAGAAAACCCGAAACCATTGTACATTCAATTGGAAGAGTTGATTCGTAACAATATTGAAGAAGGCATCTGGAAGCCGAATACGGCCATCCCTTCGGAGAGTGAAATGAACCGTTTGTATGGGGTAAGTCGAATGACGATTCGTTCGGCATGTTCTCAATTGGTACAGGATGGCGTTCTTTACCGGGTGCCGGGAAAAGGAACATTTGTAGCTGAACCTAAAATTATGACGGAATCGCTGGCTTATATGGGCTTTAGAGAGCAATTGGAACGAATGGGTTATGAAATTACCACGGAACTTTTAAATGTTACCGAAAAAGATGCGTCTTTTGGTGTCGCGAAGCGGTTGCAAATTCCTCAGGGAGCGCCAATTCTGGAAATTGAGCGGTTGCGTTTTTTAAAAGGCGAGCCAATCAGTCTTCATTATTCCAGAATTCCTTATGACTTATGTAAAAATTTAAGTGATCGGGCGCTTGAAGAAGAACAACTTTGTGTACTTCTGGAACGCGAATATAACTTAAAACCAAGTCGGGTTATGGAAACCTTTGAATCGGTTACCGCATCTGAAAAAGAGAGTAAGCTTTTTAAGGTATCGCAGGGTTATCCGCTGCTTGTTTTAGAGGATATCCTTTATGATAAAGAGGATAAACCTTTTGAGTATTCAAAAGTTATTTTTCGTGGTGATAAAATTAAATTAAAATATGAATATCGTAATTAAAAATAATTGTGTTATAAAAGCGTTGCCGATGGTTATCATAGGTAACGTTTTTTATTTTGAGACAATCAAAAAGAGGGATTTTCAACGAAAATATGGGCGGTTGATATGGTTAAAACAAAAAATGAAAATAAAGATTAATCGATAAACCTTTTCATCTTGCTTTTAATGTGGTAAAATTTTATAAAATACGAAAATTAAAGAAACGAAAAGAGTAGGTGTAAATGCTTTGAAAAAGATTAGCCAGTTACCATATCGTATTGATCAAGAAGAACTATTTCAGCGATTGCATATTTCAAAAGATCGGCCAAAGTATCAGGAATTTGAACGAAGTTATAATAATTTGTTGGAGACTTTGCCGGATTTATTGGATATTCAGGCAATGCATGTCTTAAAAAGAAACAATGATGATAAAAAGATTCATAAAGGTCTTTGTGAAGTGAGTCATATTGTTTATTGTATGGTGACATTAGGACCAAAAATCAGTGAAGTGTCGACGCAATATTTTGCGGATAAAAACTTCTTAAAAGGCCTGATGATTGACTCTATGGCGGATATATTGCTTTTTAATGCATCCAACGATTATTACGAAACCGTCAAAAAGGACATCTATGAAGATCAGGGATATGCCTTGACATTGCGTTATTCGCCCGACGACAATATTATCCCCATGCAGGTGCAGAAAACAATACTGGATCATGTCAATGCCGAAGAGCTGCTTCCGGTTGGTATAACTAAAGGGTTTATGTATAATCCAGTGAAGACATTAGGCTATGTTTATGGTGCTGACAAAAATATTGAATTAGCAAAAAAAGATCATGATTGTATAATGTGTTCCAATATTACCTGTGAATATCGAAGCATCGATGTCTAATAAAAGGTTTCTACATTTTTGTAGAAACCTTTTTTAAATTGCTTTAGTCATCATTCAGGACGGGTTCCAGAGTGGTATCTTTAAAAAAAGTATTGGCATTAAAAAGATATAAGACATCGGTAATCTGGGCATCAGTAATCAGCGTATCGATACTGTCATAGTAATAACGCGGATCAACGATGGTAATTTCACTGTAATAGGGAGTCAAAAAAGGGATCAACGAATTGGCATAAGAATCTTTGATGACTAACAAATATTTGCCGTTATTGACCGGATTTTTTATTTTTACAAGGGGATGATTACCATTTAGAAAAACAGCATATTTATCCTTACCCTTTAACATTTCGCTAGCATAGAGGGAAGGGGATTTTTTTTGCTCTTCAACATAATTGACAACGGAAAAGTCAGCTTCACTATTGGGAATATAAACATTTATCGTATCGTTGGTTAACATTAAATACCCGCTTTTAGATGCTAAGGCACCGGAAAAAGAGTGCGTAACAGGATAAATAGTATAAGCTTCGGCGCCTGGTGGGGTGATTCCTAAAGATGCGGAGATCCCCTGAAAAGAGAGCCAGGCACCCAGGGTCGTCCAGTGGTGGTCCGTTTTATAGAATAATAATTGGTCTTTATTTTCGTTTAATATTGGTCGGGAATCAAGAAAACGGATATTTTCATTTAAACCGGCAACAAAGTTGTCAATATAAGTGTTTTGATCGAGTACCGGAGCATTAGCGGGTAGTTTTTCGGCATTGATGCTGATAGCGTTAGGGACTAACATAAAATAGTGCCGTAAATCGGGATGTTTTTCGGCAAAATTGTTGATGGCTGTTTTTGTTTGATCGATGGCATCGTCTGGTAACGGTTCAAAATTTTCAATGAGTGTTGAGTTTTTTCCTAAAAAAACACCGTTAGAAGTATTTTTCCCGATTAAACGATCGGTTGTGGTTTTCGTATAAATCCAAAAATCACGGCCAATTAACTGATCGGCTGAATATTTTTGCATTTTTTTCATGTATCGTCCATCGATGATACTGTCGATCGAAAAACGGGGAAATTGGGTTAAAATTCGGTTTTCATTTTCGGATAGTTTGGTGTCAGGGAGGAATAACGAAAGCAGTGAAAAAAAGACAATAATGCCTACAAAAAGCAAACCTAACAGATTAAGGTACTTTTTGTAAACTAACGAGTGATGATAATGTTCATGTTCACGGTATTTTTTGGTTTTGCTCATTTAATTCACCTAGAATCTAAAGTATAAAAAGGGGTTGTAGGTTTCGGTTATCAGGTAAGCGATCGATAAAAATAACAGCAGACAATTTAAACCCAATCCAAACGGGATAACCCAGTTTTTTTCGCGATGGATTAATTTAGTAAATTGTTGATGAACAACTGGTGTCGCGAAGATCCCACAAATGATTAATAAAACAAAGCTAGTTGCTAAATAATAAAGTCCGGTTGCGTCGATTAAGGCAGCGCCAGCTGAAAAAAACATGATCTTGAGATACGATAAGGCAAAGTCTAAATTTGGACTGGCGAAAAAAACCCACCCGATCATAACTAGGATGAGGGTATAAAAATGCTGGAAAAATCGGGGTATTTTAGTCAGCAATTCGCCTAAAAATACTTTTTCAGCAAAAAGAATAAGCCCATAAAAAATTCCCCAAATTACAAAATTCCAGCTGGCACCATGCCAAAGTCCGGTTAAAAACCAAACGATAAAGAGATTTAAAAATAATCGTGGAATCGCTACCCGATTTCCCCCAAGCGGAATATAAAGGTATTCGCGAAACCAGGTGCCAAGGGAAATATGCCAGCGACGCCAGAACTCAGAAATACTTCTGGAAATATAAGGATAATCGAAGTTTTCCAGGAATTCAAAACCAAACATTTTACCCAGACCAATAGCCATATCAGAATAACCGCTAAAGTCAAAATAGATTTGAAAGGTAAAAGCAATAATACCTATCCAGGCGCTTAAAACTGATAATTGCCCGATTTCCATGGCTGAGATAAGGGTCCAGATATAACCGATATTATTAGCAAGCAGGACTTTTTTGGCTAGGCCCTGGATAAATCGTTCAACCCCTATTCCGAATTTTTCTTGACTGATGTTTCGGTCGGTGAGCTGATCATTGATGTCCTTATAACGAACGATCGGCCCGGCAATGAGTTGGGGAAACATGGTTACATACAGACCAAAAGAAACGATGTTTTTTTGAACCGATACTTTTTCTAAATAAATATCGATGATGTACGAAAGTATTTGAAAGGTATAAAAAGAAATACCGATCGGTAAAGTCAGTGGGGTGTAAGCGATTCCCAGATTGAAAAGCTGATTGAGATTGTCCAGAAAGAACCCCCAGTATTTAAAAAAGAACAGGATGCTTAGATTGACAATGAGAGTGACGATAAAAATACGCTTACGCAATAAATGAGGCTGCTTTTCCATGAGAAGGCCCATTAAAAAGTTGAACCCAATGGTAAAAAGCATCAAAAAAACATAAACGGGTTCGCCCCAGGCATAAAAGAATAAACTAACCAGAAGTAAGATCAGATTTTTTAGCTGTTTGGGGACGATCATATACAGGCCAAAGGCCACAGGGAGAAAACTGAATATAAATAAAATACTGCTAAAAACCATAGTCGCTCCTTGCTGATTAGTTGTTCATGCCATTAACAAAGGTGCTTTTTAATCGTGGTGCTTCGGGAGAAACACAATAAAAAACGGTGTTATCAATTATTTTAAACTCATAGTCATCGAGTAGGGCAACCTGTTCGGGACCATATCCGGCAAAACTTTCTTGTTGCATCGCAAGACGAGTGTCGATAGCGTCTTCAACGAGATCCAGTTGTTCGGTATTTTTGGTTTTAATCACAAGGAGTTCGGAAACATCCATATAATTTGCGGGGACATAAATCAGCACTTCTTCAAAGTCGTTAAGATTAAGACCATAATAACGTTTTAGCGCTTTACCATCACCTTTTACCATGCCATTGAGATTTTGAGATACGGCTAAAAGTTCGGGTTCCAGTTGAGATAGTGGCGGTGGTGTAGTTGAACCGCAGCCGCAACAGGGAAGGGCCAATAATAAAATAAACAGAAAAGAATATATTTTTTTCATGGGTGTCCAATTCTATAATAAATTTTTAAGATCGCTGTTATTAACAAGCGTGTCCAGCCAGAGCGGATAAAATTCGGGGAGGACATGAATACCATCTTGATTATGATATTCAGGGTTGCGTTTTAAAACATCATAGGTGTTGATATAAGTAACATGTTTACGTGCGGCCATTTCTTCAAGGGCCACATTATAGCTTTCAATCTGGTTGAAAGCGGGGTCATCCTGAAGGACTTCGTCAGTAACCGGGAAGATGCTGCAGATATAGATCCGCGCGTTTGGTAATTTTAATTGGACCAAATCAATGAGGTTTTCATAAGAACTGATGTATGAATCCAAGGTAGTGTAAGGATGACTGATATCGTTGAGACCTAATTCAAAAAAAACATGATGCGGTGCAAGATCAATCAGTTTTTGGATGTTGTTTACGCTGTTTTCAGTTGATTCCCCCATCACAGCAACCAATGAAGTGGCGCTTAAAAAACCGTAAAGACCTAAGCCTTCGGCAATGGAGTCACCAAAAATTACAGAAGAGCCAAACAGGGCCGAATAATCGTTAGCGTCGACAGCTTTTCGTTTCATATAATCAATTTTTTCTTCCAGCGTATAAAGATCCCGTGATTCTAAAGAAACTAGAACTTCAACACCGTCATCTAAAGCTGAATTTTTATGAGAATCGATTTGATATATTATAAAAAAGAGGACAATACTAAGGATAACAAGAATAAAAATAACGCGGTTTTTAGTTAAATATTGTTTTATTTTTTCTGCCATGATAAGCACCTTTGTATATAATTTGCATGGTTAAACTTACCATAAAAGATAGTTGCAATTCAATGTCTGTTTTGTAACAAATTAATATTTTAGTTGTTACGAGTGTTAGCTTAGTGACGTAAAAAGAGCCTGAAAATAATAATAATTATTTTCAGGCTCTTAAAAAACGATGAAATTAGCATTTATCCATTGTTCGGGTAGCAACGACATCGATACCGAGATTTAAAAGATTTTTGATCACTACGTCACCGGTTTTGATGGGCGCTTTTACGACAACTTGGTTGATAACTGCCATTGCGTCAAAAATCTGACCTTTGGGAATAGGTTCAGCCGTTTTAACAGGAAGTCGAGGGAGCATGGCATTTTCGATCACTACCGTCGTCGGGATCACCCGGGTTGGGTTAGTCATTTCATTAATAGCATATTTAGGACCCCGTTTACAGGAATTGCCAGTTACCTCATAGGTACCGTCAGCTTTTTCTTCAATAGTCATTTGACACCCAATGGGGCAAACGATGCAGGTCATATCTTTTTTCATTTTTTTGCCTCCTCTACGACAAAGCGAATTTCTCCGGTAGGATAGTGTGCAAGGACATCTTTAGCGATTTTAAAATTTACCATTTCTGCGGGCAATAATTTTTTTTCTTTTTTGGTGGCGATTAATTGGTCGCCAATATAAGCGTTGACAACTTTATCTTTAAACACTTTTCGAACGCGCATATAAAAGGTGACGTTTTCTTCGACATTTTTTATCGCAACTTGTTGCGGAACTACATAACCAATGCCGTCACCATTAGTTGTTGTAAAGGTAGTTTCAGTATTCAGATTACCGTTAATATATTTGGCAGCGCCTTTACCAGCGAGCACAGCTTCTTCGCTGACAAAGTCGACGAGATCATGAACATGAACAACATTACCACAGGCGAAAACACCAGGCATAGATGTTTGACGAAGTTCACCAACAATCGCACCGTTAGTGCGGTTATCCATAACAACACCAGCATTGCGGGTAATTTCGTTTTCTGGAATTAAACCGACTGAAAGTAAAAGGGTATCGCAGGGGATAAACTCTTCGGTACCGGGAATCACTTTTAAACCTTCATCAACCTGGGCAACAGTAACACCTTCTAAACGATCTTTGCCATGAATAAACGTAATAGTATGGCTTAGTTTTAAAGGAATATCATAATCGTCCAGACACTGAACGATGTTTCGAACCAACCCGTTCGAGTAGGGCATTAGTTCACAAACGGCCTGAACATGGGCGCCTTCGAGCGTCATGCGGCGAGCCATAATCAGTCCGATATCGCCGGAACCGAGGATAACTACTTCTTTACCGGGCATATAACCTTCCATGTTGATAAAACGTTGCGCTGTACCGGCAGTAAAAACACCTGAAGGACGGTAGCCGGGAATACCAATGGCACCGGAAGTCCGTTCGCGACAGCCCATCGTCAAAATAACGGCTTTTGATTCGATAACCATGTAGCCATTTTCTTCATTGATCAGGTGAATCGATTTAAGATCACCATTGTCATGCAAGTCGAGAACCATGGTATTTAACATATAGGGAATACCCAGATCTTTAACTTTTTGGATATAACGTTCGGCGTATTCAGGACCAGTTAATTCTTCATTAAAGGTATGCAGACCAAATCCATTATGGATACATTGGTTAAGAATACCACCTAATTCACGGTCTCGCTCCAAAATCAGGACATTTTCAGCTCCATCATTTTTGGCTTCTACGGCAGCGGCTAAACCAGCAGGACCACCACCTAAAATAACAACATCATAAATCATGATTATGCTTCCTCCTTAACGGATTTCGTATGACCGGAAAGAATATAGGTCGAGTCTTGTTGGTCATACATAATTTCATCCAATGAACAGTTGAGTTCACGGGCTAGAATTTCAACGACTCGGGGCGAACAAAAACCACCTTGACAGCGACCCATTCCTGCCCGCGTTCGTTTTTTAACCGATTTAACCGTCCGGGCACCGGCACTACGATGAATGACATCGATAATTTCGCCTTCGGTAATAGTTTCGCAACGACAGATAACTTTACCGTATTTGGGATCTTTTTTAATAACTTCGGCTTTTTCAGCGTCGGTCATTTCATCAAAACGGAGATGCTTACGGACTTTGGGATTATAATTATCGTTTTCTTCAAGATCGGGAATCAGTGGTTTTACAATTTCCTCCACGACGTAGTGGGCGACGGCCGGAATTGAAGTGAGTCCTGGTGATTCATAACCAGCTACATTAATAAATCCTTTGACGGGGGATTCTTCGAGAATAAAGTCACCATCGGTGGTTGTAAAGGTATCTTTAATGGGGGTATTTCGCAAGCCGGCATACGATCGGATGATCTTATTAAAAGGCAACGATGGACAATTTTTAAGGGCATTTTTTTTGATATAATCTAAGCGTTCACTAGTGGTTGAAACATCGCCTTTATCAACCGGTTCAGCATCGGGACCGATTAAAAGGTTGCCATGAACAGTCGGAGCGACTAAGATACCTTTTCCTTTTTTTGATGGACAGGGAAAGATAACGTTGTTAACTAATGATCCGGCTTCCTTATCAAAAATGAAATAATTACCTTTTCTGGCCAGTAATTGGAAATAAGGTTCGCCAACCATTTCATAGATATCATCGGCATAAACACCAGCGGCATTGATAACGAATTTAGCTTCAATGTCGCCGACATTGGTAATAATTTTAAAGTGATCAGTTAGTTTTTTAATATCCGTAACGAGGTGATTTAATTTAAGGGTTACACCATTATCGACAGCATTTTCGGCCGCATGAACACAAAGTTCAAAAGGTGAAACAATACCGGCACTAGGGGCATAAAGAGCACCACAAATATCTTCATTCAAATTTGGTTCGATGGCATGAACTTCTTCTTTAAAAAGAATTTTCATATCAGGAACACCATTGACCAGACCATTTTTATAAAGTTCGTGGATCGTCGCCATTTCGTATTCGTCATGGGCAACAACCAAAGAACCGCAACGTTTAAAGGGAACATCCAGATCATCACAGACCTTGTCATACATCAGATTCCCAGTGGTGTTGAACTTTCCTTTCAACTTATAAGATGGGGCATCATAACCAGCGTGAACAATAGCAGAATTGGCCATTGTTATCTGGTTTCCAACATCGTTTTCACCATCCAGCAAAACAATATCCAGTTTGTAACGGGTTAATTCCCGAGCAATGTAGGAACCGGCAATACCAGCTCCAATAATGGCGATATCATACATAATTAATTCCTCCTTAAGGATTACAAAATAAAAAGCCATACAATTTTATTAAATGAAAGACTCATTTAAGAAAACAGTATGGCTCTCCGTTGCCTTGTATTTAGTTTAGTTTATTCTTGTAGTAATAATTTTTGCTCATCTCGAATAAGCTGTATTTTATCCCACAAAGGTTTGTGAGAAGTACTGGCTGATATGGCGCCAGCAGCAAGACACGAACGAACTTCTTCTTCTGTCTCTATGAATCCTCCGGTAACAATTGGAATATTGACTTCTTTCTTAACTGCTGTTATCAGTTTTGGAACTAAGCCGGGTAGAATTTCAATGGCATCCGGTTTAATTTTTTTGGCCGAATTAATCGAAATATCCATTGCCGAAGAATCTAATAAAAATAAACGTTGAACGGTCATCAGACCTTCTTGTTTGGCTCGCGTGATAATATTATTTTTGGTCGTAATGATTCCCGTCGGATTAATCTCATCTTTTAGATATTTAATAAAATAATTATCCTGAGAGTAACCTTTAATAAGATCTAAATGGGTAAAAACGTATTTATCAGCTTTAGTGCAAAGTTCAATCATTTTTTTAAGATTAAAAACGTTGCCGGTCAGCAAAAAGATAATTTGAGATTTAGATTGAATAGCATCATAAATATCCTTAGGATTACGGACAGCAACAATAATGGGGTTTTCCTGAAACATGAGAAGACATTTTCTCGTTGACATTAAGCGCCTCCCTATTTGGACCATATTTTTCAAACCCATTATAACACAATCGCAAAAATAGGAAAGAGAAAAATCAAGTTTGCCAGGGTGCCGTTGACACCCTGACAATAAGAGTTAATAAGTCTTTTTAATTGCGTAGATTATTCGACGTCTTCCCAGCCTTTTGAGCATTCAACAGCTTTTAACCAGCCAGCATATAACTTAGTCCGAACATCGGCATCCATTGCAGGATTAAATGACCGGTCAAGTTTCCAGGCAGAAGTTACATCCGCTTTGCCATCCCAGAATTTAACAGCTAAACCAGCAAGATAGGCAGCACCCATTGCAGTTGTTTCAACAATTGAAGGACGATCAACAGGAACGCCTAAAATATCAGCCTGGAATTGCATTAAGAAGTCGTTAGCGCAAGCACCACCATCAACTTTTAAAGCGGCTAATTTAATGTTGGAATCTTTTTCCATGGCATCCAAAACATCTTTAGTTTGATAAGCTAAAGATTCAACAGTTGCACGGATTAAATGAGATTTGTTGGCACCACGGGTTAATCCTAAAATTGCGCCACGAGCATACATATCCCAATGGGGAGCACCTAGGCCAACAAAAGCGGGAACCATATATACACCATTGGTGTCAGGTACTTTATTGCAGTAGAATTCACTATCAGGTGAAGAATCAACGAGTCGGACTTCATCTCTTAACCATTGAATAGCGGCACCAGCAACAAAGATTGAACCTTCAAGCGCATAATCAACTTCGCCATCTAAACCCCAGGCAATCGTAGTAACCAAACCGCTGTTTGATTTAACCGGTTTATCACCGGTGTTCATCAGCATAAAGCAACCGGTGCCATATGTGTTTTTAGCCATCCCAGGTTCGAAACAAGCTTGTCCAAAGAGCGCAGCTTGCTGATCGCCAGCAGCACCGGCAATCGGAATTTCAGCGCCATAAAGGGTGGTACTCCCATAAACAGCAGAAGAAGGTCTAACTTCAGGTAACATAGAAGCAGGAATATCCAGTTCTTTTAACATTTTTTCATCCCATTTTAGGGTTTTAATATTAAATGCCATCGTTCGAGAAGCATTTGAATAATCAGTTACATGTACTTTACCATCAGTTAATTTCCAGATTAACCAGGTATCAATTGTTCCGAAAGCAAGTTCCCCTTTTTCAGCTCTTTCACGAGCACCAGGGACATTATTAAGAATCCAGTTAATTTTTGTTCCGGAAAAATATGCATCGATTACAAGTCCGGTGTTTTCACGAACATAATCTTCTAATCCGCGTGCTTTTAATTCGTCACAGAAAGCAGCGGTTCGACGGCATTGCCAGACAATAGCATTATAAATAGGTTCGCCTGTTTTTCTGTCCCAAACGACAGTTGTTTCACGTTGGTTTGTAATACCGATTGCTGCAATATCTTCAGCTGTAGCACCGATTTTTGACAGTGCTTCGGTAACAACACCACTTTGAGTAGCCCAAATTTCCATGGCGTCATGCTCAACCCAACCGGCTTTAGGATAAATTTGAGTAAATTCTTTTTGTGCAACACTGACGATTTCGCTGTCATGGTTAAATAAAATCGCTCTTGAACTCGTGGTTCCTGCATCCAGTGATAAGATATACTTTTTCATAAGTATAACCCCCTATTTATTTTATTATTTATTTAATTATGCTTGATAAAACATAATGAAATCATAGAAAAGGAAAGAAAACAAACAAAAAAAGCACATACTAACAGATTTACATATTCTCTTAATGTAAAAACGAAAGTACGGCCCTCCATAACTCCTGCCAATATATGAAATTATTAAATCTTGGTGCAATTAATATTTAAAAATAGCTAAAACTTATTTCAAAAATATGATAACATAATTCAGAAAAAATGTAAAGGATTACTGATGAAAAATTATGTTAAATAAATAACAACTCAAATTGGTGTGGCTGTTCACTCGGTTTAAGTTGAATTTACAGGCAGTTGAAACAACCTTATTATAAGGAATTTTTGCTACTGGGATCAATATCATCCTTCCGGGACAGACCATCTATTCATTTTTGGGAATCTATGATATAATAATAAAAAAATCGGAGTTTTGAGCATAATGAAACAAATATTAATTGCAGAATGGTAGAAATAATGAAAAAACAATTTACACATCTTCATGTACATAGTGAATATAGTCTTTTGGATGGCTTTGGACGCATAAATGAGTTAGTTAAAGCGGTGGCCGAAAGTGGCATGGATAGTATCGCGATTACTGACCATGGGGTGCTTTTTGGGGCGATCGATTTTTATAAAGCCTGCCTGAAAGAAGCAATCCATCCGGTGATCGGGTGTGAAGTTTATGTGGCTCCGCGAGGGTTGGCAAAAAAAGATCCCGTTTATGATAAGGAACGAGCGCATCTTATTTTGTTAGCAGAGAACAACATCGGGTATAAAAATCTCATGAAGATTGTATCAAAAGGTTTTATTGATGGTTTTTATTATAAACCCAGAGTTGACCATGACTGTCTGCGTGAGAATCGTGAGGGCATTATTTGTTTGTCGGCTTGTATTGCCGGAGAAATTCCGCAATTAATTCTAAAAAATGATATTGCTGGTGCTGAGGAACGTTGTCTGATTTATCAGGATATTTTTGGAAAGGATAATTTCTTTCTGGAAATCCAGGATCACCGTTTGCGGGAAGAAGCCTTAGTTAATGAACGGATGATGCAATTGTCAAAAAAATTAGAGATTCCGTTGGTTGTCACAAATGATGTTCATTATGTGCGTAAGGAGGACAGTGAAAATCATGATATTTTATTGTGTATCCAAACCGCTGCTACGGTTCAGGAAGATAAGCGGATGCGCTTTCCCAATAATGAGTTTTATTTAAAAAATTGTGAAGAAATGAGTAAGCTTTTTGCGGATGTGCCGGAAGCAATCGAAAATTCAAACCGGATTGCTGAGCGTTGCCAAGTCACCTTTGATCTGGAAAAAACGCATTTGCCGCAGTTTGAGTTACCGCCTAATGAAAATGCCAAAGAATATCTGAAAAACCTTTGTCGCCAAGGAATGACAGCGAAATATCAGGCGCGTTCTAAAGAACTGGATGAACGATTGGAATATGAATTGGAAACGATTCATAATATGGGGTTTGATGATTATTTTTTGATTGTTTGGGATTTTATTAAATATGCGAAAGATCATCAGATTATGGTGGGTCCCGGTCGCGGCAGCGCCGCCGGAAGTCTGGTTGCATATTGTCTGGGGATTACCACCATCGATCCAATTAAGTATCAATTGCTGTTTGAACGCTTTCTTAACCCCGAGCGAGTAACGATGCCGGATATCGATGTCGATTTTTGTTATGAACGACGCCAGGAAGTGATTGATTATGTTGTGGCCAAATATGGGGAAGACCGGGTTGCTCAAATTATTACATTTGGAACCATGGCGGCCCGGGGGGCGCTACGAGATGTTGGTCGGGCTTTAGATATGCCTTATAGTTTAGTTGATCGGGTGGCTAAAGAGATCCCTATTCATCCGGGGGTAAATATCACAATTAAAGATGCGTTAGAAGAAAATCCGGAACTTAAGAAGATGGCTGAGTCGGATACTGAGATTGCTAAGTTAATAAGAACGGCGCAGTCGATTGAAGGTTTAGCGCGACACGCGTCGACGCATGCTGCCGGAGTCGTCATATCCGATTTGCCACTGGTGGAATATATTCCGCTTTATCGCAATAATGATGTCATCACCACCCAATTTACAATGGGGCTGCTGGAAGATCTGGGGCTACTTAAAATGGATTTTCTCGGCCTTAGAACGTTAACCGTTATTCGCGACGCACTTGAAAATATCGAATCCACCACTGGCCAAAGCCTGGATCTCGATCGTTTGGAAATGAATGACGCGAAAGTTTATGAGATGCTCTCAAAAGGCGATACCTTAGGGGTTTTTCAATTGGAAAGTCGGGGCATGCAGCAGTTTATAAAAGATCTTCAGCCAGAAAATTTTGAAGATATTATTGCCGGCATTTCGCTTTATCGTCCCGGTCCAATGGAACAGATTCCGCGCTATCTTGAAAATAAAAAAAATCCTGAAAAGGTTACCTTTGACCATCCGATTTTAGCGAAGATCCTAAATGTGACTTATGGTTGTATGGTTTATCAGGAACAGGTCATGCAAATTTTTCGTGATGTAGCCGGTTTTTCGATGGGGAGAAGTGATTTAGTTCGACGGGCCATGTCCAAGAAAAAGATTAGTGTGATGGAAGCTGAAGGTTTGGTTTTTATTCATGGCGAAACTGGTGAAGATGGAAAAATTCTGGTTGAAGGGGCTATTCGACGGGGGGTACCCGAACCTGTGGCAAAAAAAATCTTTGAAGAAATGAAAGATTTTGCCAAGTATGCATTTAATAAATCCCATGCTGCGGCGTATGCGGTCGTTGCCTACCAGACAGCTTGGCTAAAATGTTATTATCCGACCGAATTTATGGCCGCTTTAATGTCAAGTATTATGGATGATGAAAAAAAAGTTGCTAAATACATTGAAGATTGCCGAAAAATGGGTATTCATGTATTGCCGCCAAATATTAACGCCAGTTATGAAAAGTTTAGCGTTTCCGGCAGTTCCATTTGTTTTGGTTTGGGTGCTGTTAAAGGACTTGGCAAAAATGCGATTGCCGCAATTATTGAGGCTCGCAAAGCTAAGGGGAATTTTCTCAGCCTTCGGGATCTCTGTGAACGAGTTGATTTGAAGTCACTTAATAAACGCAGCATTGAGAGCCTGATTAAGGGTGGGGCATTTGACACGATTGGAACCAGTCGGGCGCAAATGCTGGCGATTGCTGAATTGGTGGTCGATCAGGTACAACGCGAAAAAAAAGATCGGATATCGGGACAAATGTCGCTTTTAGATATGGCCGGAATGGGTGACTCAAAAACAATGACGAGTCTCAAAGAAGATCATTTTCCGCAAAAGCAGCCATTTTCTAAAGAAGAACGATTAGCGCTGGAAAAAGAAGTTTTAGGATTGTATGTTACCGGCCATCCATTGGAAAAATATGAAGAGATTCTTAAAAAAACAGTCACATTATTTTCGAATAGTATCGATAGTTATCAGGATTTAAAAGATGCGGGAATTCGCGATGGGCAATCGGTTAGCGTTGGCGGTTTGATTATTGAAATGAAAACAATGATGACAAAAAAGGGTCAGATGATGTGTTTTTTAACATTGGAAGATTTATATGGACGGATTGAAGTGGTGGTATTTCCGAAAACCTATGATGAATACCGACGTTACTTAAAGGCTGATCAGCCAGTAGTGATTAAAGGTCGGATAAATTATAATGAAGAGGCTCGAACAACGGTCATTGCCGCACAGATATTTCCGATTGGCGAACCGCAGGAAAATCATGAAAAAAGTATTGTAAAAGAAGTTACATCAAAGTATGAAACGGCTAATAACCTAAAAAACCGGGAAAAGTTAGTTTTGAGTTTAGATAATTTTACAGAAAAACACTTGATAAAAACAATTAAATCGATTCTAATTAAGTATCCGGGAGTGATCCCCGTGATATTATATATAAAAAACGAGCAAAAACAGTTTGGTGCCAATAAAGATTTATGGGTTACCCTTAGTGAACCATTGATTGAAGAGTTGGGCCAAATTTTAGGAATAAAAAACGTGGAGGTAAAATAAATATGAGAATTGGGATTTTGACTAGCGGTGGCGATGCGCCGGGAATGAACGCAGCGATCCGGGCCGTCGTAAGAACCGCCATTTTTAACAAAATTGAAGTTTATGGGATTCATCGCGGTTATGCGGGATTATTGGAAGAAGATATTGTACCATTGAATGTTTATTCCGTAGCTGATATTCTCCAGCGGGGAGGCACCATTCTGAGAACATCCAGAAGCGAATTTTTTGCGACCGATGCTGGCGTTAAAAAAGGTGCTGAAGTCCTTGAAGCATATGGAATCGAACATCTGGTTGTAATCGGTGGTGATGGGAGTTTTAAAGGGGCCTTGGCGCTTCAAAAAGAAGGCGTTAGTGTGATTGGGATACCGGGAACGATCGACAATGATATTGGTTGCAGTGACTATACCATTGGTTTTGATACCGCAGTAACAACCGCACTGGATGCAATCAGTAAAATTAGAGACACGACGTACTCCCATAATCGTATTAATGTGATTCAGGTAATGGGGCGAAAATGTGGAGATATTGCCCTTTATTCAGGGTTATCCGGTGGCGCGGAAGCGTTAATCTTGCCAGAAGTAAAAACGGATCTGGATGAGATTTGTCAGCGCCTTTTAGTTGGCAAAGATCGTGGAAAACTTCATAGTATTGTGATGCTTGCTGAAGGTTGTGGCAATTATCGGGATTATTGTGTCCAAATTGAAGAACGAACCCAAGTTACCACCAAAGGTACGAATTTAGGATATATTCAAAGGGGGGGATCACCTTCCAATATCGATCGGAATTTAGCCTGCTTTATGGGATATAATGCCGTTCAGGCAATAATTAAAAAGGAAACCGGAAGTGTTATGGTTCAACGATTTGGCGGTTATCAGGGGATTCCTCTGGAGGAAGCCATTCAGATACCAAAGGTATTCCGTCAAGATATATATGATATTGCAATGGTGCTGTCCATTTAGGTTTAAAAAACAAAAGGACACCTATAAAAGCGCATTTTTGAGTTTGATGAAGTGATATTAGAAAGTAGGTATAAATATGAAAAAAACGAAAATAGTTTGTACATTAGGTCCGGCAACAGATACCAAGGAAGTATTAAGAGAACTCATTCTTAATGGAATGAACGTGGCCCGTCTGAATTTTTCACATGGTAGTCATGAAGAACACGCAGCAAGAATTAAACGTATTAAAGAGGTACGTAAAGAACTGGGGATTCCCATTGCCATTATGCTCGATACAAAGGGGCCAGAAATTCGGACCGGTGACTTGGAAACGGGAAAAGTGGAATTGGTAACTGGTGAAAAGGTCACACTAACAACTGAACCTATTTCAGGCGATCAAAAACACTTTAGCGTCTCTTATAAAAATCTGCCAAAGGAAGTTACTGCTGGTTGTCGAATTTTAATTGATGATGGTTTAATCCAGCTGGAAGTGGAAAATACAAGTGCAACCGAGATTAATTGTCGTATTTTAAATGGTGGTACTTTAGGAAGTAAAAAGAGTATTAATATTCCGGGGGTAAACATTGAGTTGCCGGCTTTGACAGAAAAAGACAAAAGCGATATTATTTTTGGAATTCAACAAAAAGTTGACTATGTGGCCGCTTCCTTTGTTAGAAAACCACACGATGTGTTAGCAATCAGAAAAGTTTTAGAACAAAATGGTGGCGGGGGTATCTACATTATTTCAAAAATTGAAAATCAGGAAGGGGTTGAAAATATCGATCGAATTCTTGATGTCTCAGATGGAATCATGGTTGCCAGAGGCGACCTGGGGGTAGAAATACCGGCTGAAGAAGTGCCGCTGGTCCAAAAAAGCATTATCAGAAAATGTAATCTTTTGGGTAAACCGGTTATTACTGCGACTCAGATGTTAGATTCGATGATGCGTAATCCGAGACCAACGCGAGCTGAAGTCGGGGATGTTGCCAATGCCGTCTTTGATGGAACCGATGCCGTGATGTTATCGGGTGAAACAGCAGCCGGATCTTATCCGATTGAGTCCGTTAAAACGATGTGTAACATTGTCGTTAACAGTGAAGATTCAGAAGAGTACGCGCGACGAAAAAAACCCGATCACGGAGAGTTAACGATTACCAACGCTGTTAGTGAAGGCGCTTGTCAGATTGCTGATCAGCTGGACGCACAATCGATTATTGCGGCAACATCGTCGGGTCATACCGCGCGGATGATCTCCAAATATCGACCTGATTGCGGAATTTTGGCCGTAACCGATAAAGTAACCACGGTTCGTCGTTTGTCGCTTGTTTGGGGGGTAAATTGCATTTATACCGCTGAATTCGGAGATACCGACAGTATGATTCAGGATGCCGTTAAAAAGGCTGTTGAGCAGGATTACGTTAAATTTGGAGATATTGCCATTGTTGCTGCCGGAGTCCCATTGGGAGTACAGGGAAATACCAATATGATTAAGGTGCATACGGTTGGAAATGCCATTATTAATGGGGTTGGGATCGGTAAAAACCCTGTGACGGGTTATGCAAAATTAGTTACTTCAGCTAATATTGGAGATTTTCAGGAAGGTGATATCTTAGTTGTCAAGGCGCTTACACCAGAGGTTAACAGCATCTTGCCATTAGCTTCAGCGATTATTACTGAAGAGGGTGGTCTTAGTTCGGAAGGTGCTATCGCCGGACTTCATTATGATATTCCGGTTATCGTCAATGTTGTTAAGGCATTGGAAACGCTTGAACATGGTAAGCTTATTTCAGTTGACCCCAAACGTGGCGTTGTATATCAAGGTAGAGTCCAGATGATGTAATGCGCTTATTCCTTCAAATGGAATAAAATAAGGTGAGATAAAAATGACCGCGGTGTTAGTGCTAACACTGCGGTCATTTTTTGATGGTCAAATTAATCAAATTTGTATGTGAGTTCATAGGTTTGCGATAAGGTGCGATTTTCACTGGCACTGATATTATCGGCATTTTTTTCAACTGAGAAAAATAAAATGGACTGATAGGGATGACAAATGATTTGAGAATTAATATTAAGTGGCGCCGTTAATTGCAAAGCATTTTTTCCGTTTGCATCCATTATCCAAATTGATTCGGTATGCGAATCAGAGTTTGAGGTCGACTGCGTGAAAATAATGCGTTCGCCATTTGGTGTGAAACGGGCTGAATCATAATTTCCAGAGGCGATACTGATGGGGTTTAGGATATTAGTTTGCCATGTTCGGATGGTTTTAGAATCGCCGTTGTTTTTGATAAAAAGAACTTGGTTCGTTAGGTCATTAATATCAAAACTGCTGACATTTTCAGAAATTAACGAAGCCGTTAATTCAGCGGAAGTATCTTCTATTTTGGTATAATAAAGATTTGTTTTTTCTTCATCTTGGGGATCGGTAGCAATAAAAACAAACCCTTTTTCAGTGCCAATATAGTTAATGTCGATGATATTATAGTTCTTATGGAGACTGTAAACTTGGCGATTGCTTTCATTATCGGCTAAGATGATTTGGTTGTTGTTATTGGTATAAACGACCTGTCCTAAATCCCCGATACCAAAATATTGCGAAACATTTTCTTCAGGAAGCGAAATAACGCGAGTGATATTTTTGTTAATGTCAGACCATAAAATTTGACTGTCAGTGTTACCAGTTGCGGTATCGGTTAGTTTTTCGGTATAATACATTCCGGTATCAAAGGTATCATAAAGAGCGTTTAATACAATTTTGTCAGAATTTGAAAAAGTTGTGGTTTGCATTGTTTCGGTATTATAGGTATTAATATTATAGGTCGAACCAGAATTCAAAAGGATGAGATTATTCCCGCTATTGGTAATATCTTGGACGGTTCCCGAGGCAATCATGGTATAGGATTGAATATTGATTTGCTGTGGCGAAGGCTCACTTAAAACTTGATTATTATGCAAAATAACCGGAACATTGGTTGGGATGAATAAGTTTTGACAACCACTGAATAGAAATAGCGTTAAAGTGACAAAACCGCTTATGATTATTTTATTTGTTGCGTTTTTCATCGCTTTCACCTCCATAAATTAAGACCGATAAAATCGGCAGGGTGACAATAATATTGGTACCTTCACCAACTTGACTAACGATGTCAATTTTTCCATCATGTTTTTCAACAATCTGTTTAACGATATAAAGACCAAGACCGGAGCCGCCTTCATCAGAACTTCGCGAGCGATCTTCTTCAACGCGATAAAAGGCGTTAAAAATCCGTTTCTGTTCAATTTCCGAGATACCGGGACCATAATCGCGAATCGATACAACAATGTGATTGTCTTCGATCGCAGAAATAACATCAATGATTTCACCGCTGTTTGAATATTTAATGGCATTATGAATAATATTGATAAAGACTTGTTGAAGGCGATCATAATCACCTAAAATTTCGGGAAGTTCATCTGAAACATAATTAATCTCAATGTCTGATTGGCTCGCCTTGATCTGCATTTGCTCGACCACTTCGGAAAGTAATAAAACAATATTTAAGTTCGTTTTTTTGAAATCAAATTCGGCGCGATCAAATTTATTGACATTTAGAAGATTATCAACCAGACGTAAAAGTCGGTGACCTTCGCGGTTGATGGTATTTAATGAACGGGTGATTATTTCCTGATCAACCACTTGTCGGCGCGTTAACATATCAGTATATCCGATAATGGTCGTTAATGGCGTGCGCAACTCATGAGAAACACTGCTGATGAATTTACGTTGCTCTTCTTGAATATGTCTGGCGGCAGTCATATTACGAATAATAATCATATAATTTTCTTCAAAGCCTTTTTCCCGGATCGGACTGCCAATTAATAACAGATTACGATCATTACAATCAATTTCTTCGGAGATGTGATCTTTGCCATTTTTTAAACTGTCGAAGATATCCCGCAAAAAAGATTGATGCTGAAAGTCATAGATCGTTTTGGGATTACTAACATTAAAATATGTTTTAATATAGCTGTTTGAAGTAATAATATTGCCGTTTTTGTCAATCGCCAATAAGCCATCATCGATTGAAGCCAAAACCCCGGCCAGGCGTTTTCGCTCCGACTCCAACTGGAGAATAACACTGTTTATATTTGTGACCATGCCATTAAAAGCATGGGTCAGATCACCAATTTCATCGACATGTTTGTAATAAATAGTCAGATTATAGTTACCATTATTAATTTCTTTGGAAATCTTGGTTAAATCTTTGATCGGCTGAAAAAAATGCCGGGAAAATGATAAGGTAACAATCACCAAAAATAAGAGTCCGATCAATCCGCCAATAGCAAAAAAAATGCTGGCAACATGCAAAAAAGCATCCATCTCATACATTGAATAAGTAAAACCAATATAACCAATAACAGTATTATCGATGACGACCGGTGACGTAAAATAGGCAGTACTGGTATCATTAATTGATTTCAGGGTAAAAACCGGAGCACTTTCGGCCATCGACAAGGCAAGTTCGGTTTCTAAGATATTGTAGATTGAAATTTCTTCGACAGTATCGGCAACCTGATTACCATCGGTATCAAAAAGCAGAACCCGATGATTTTCATTTTCTGAGATGTTTTTTGAAAGATAAAGGCTGTTAGCAACAAATTGGTTGTTAAGTGAGTCGGAACTATGTAAATTTTTTAATTCCTGACTAATAAATAAAGTCGAGTCCTGAGTTGCTTTTAGTAAAATATCTTTGGTTTGGTTGATAAAAAAATAGGAAGTGCCTTGAAAGACGCAAAATACAACAATTAAAAATGCAAAGGCAAAAAGTAGAATGTTGTATAGTATCATTCGAATTCGATAGCTTAATTGCATTAAAGTTTCCTCATTTTATATCCAATTCCAAAAACTGTTTGGATGTACTTATTTCCTTGAGTATCTATTTTTCGACGGATTCGTTGAACGTGCATGTCAACCGTTCGGGTGTCGCCATAATAATCATAGCCCCAAATTTTTTCGAGTAACGTGTCTCGCGGAAAGACCTGTTCAAGATTGGACGCTAATAAGAAAAGTAATTCAAACTCTTTTGGTGTTAAATGAATTTCTTTTCCCTCCAGCGTTACCATCCGTTCGTCGGCGTAAATGCTTAGATCACCATTTTTTAAAAGAGACTCTTGTTTTTGCGGTTCAATGATTGTATTTGAACGTCTCAGATGGGCTTTTATTCGGGCTAATAGTTCGCGATTGTCAAATGGTTTGGTGAGGTAATCATCAGCCCCCAATTCTAAGCCTAAAACTTTGTCGATAATATCGGTTTTAGCGGTTAAAAGAATGATCGGTACACCCAGTTGGGGCGAGAGTTCACGACAGACATCGTAGCCGCTTTTTTTAGGAAGCATCAGATCCAGAACAATCAGATCGGGATGGATTTGCAATGCTTTTTCAACAGCTTCCATACCGTCACTGGCAGTTTCCACTTGATAACCTTCAAATTCGAGTTCTAATTTTATTAAATCAACAATCGATGCTTCGTCATCGACAACGAGTATTTTTTCATTCATTTTGGTTCCTGCTTTCGTAAATAAATTTGATCGTAAAATTTTTAATAATGTTTAAAAGTTCTGCTGCATCGGTAGCGTCGAATCCGCTGGATGAGTTAATGGTCATGAGTGCGAGCAATTTTTAAAGTTAAAAGACAACAGCTTTAAAACCAGAGATTTAGTTGCTCTTTATTTTGGATCGCCCCTAAAACCCGGTCATCAAGATCGGGGACGGTTTGACGTAGTTGCTTAATCATAATTTTGATATCTTCCCGTTTGGTAAAACCATTGGCAGGACAGGTGCTTTTGATCACCGGAATTTCCTTTAATTCAAGATTGCCAATAATATCCCGTTCCTTAACGAAAATTAAGGGTCGAATCAGCGTAATATCTTTACGGTCTAAATAGGTTACGGGCGAAAAAGTGTTGATCCGGCCTTCATAAAAAAGGCTGAGAAAAAAAGTTTCAATGGCATCATCGGCATGATGACCAAAGGCAATGGTTCGACAGCCACGTGAAAGAGCGAGATCGTGAAGGGCCCCGCGCTTCATTCGGGCACATAACGAGCAAGGACTTTTTTCTTTGCGTTCTTCAAAAACAATCGGTCCAATAGCCGTTTTTTTGATCGTATAAGGGATTTCTAGTTTTGCACATAAGTCGATGAGCGGCGTCAGATCCATCCCGTCAAAGCCCATGTCTAACGTAATTCCTTCTAATTCAAAGGGGACTGGTGAAAAACGTTGAAAGCGTTTCAAGGCAACCAATAGGGCACTACTGTCTTTGCCACCGGAAAGCCCAACAGCAATACGGTCGCCGGGTTTGATCATTTCATATTTTTCTACCCCCCGACGAAGGGGGCCAAGAATTTTTTTCATAAGGTTCTCCTGTTTTTTATAGATGCATAGTTATAATTGCTGATAACCTGTACTTGTCAAAAATAGCCATAAACGATACAATATAGTTTCATTAATATGCTAAAGTCATTTTACCATTTAATAAGAAAGAATTAAAGGAGATTTATTATATGCAGCAGGCAATTATTAATTTTTTAGCATTTTTACCCGATTGGTTGGAAATCATTGTCGTTTCGGCGATTCCAATTGTTGAGCTGAGAGGGGCCATTCCATTGGCGATTTTAGCCTATGGGATGCCTTATTGGCAAGCCTATTTTTTAGGTGTCGTTGGGAGTATCATACCCGCACCGTTTATTTTATTGTTTATTCCGGCCATCCTTAAATGGATGTCAGGGACAAAAATATTTGGGAAAATGGCGAATTGGCTGATTGCCAAAGGAATGAAAAAAACGGATAAGCTCATTCAGTACGAATTTTGGGGATTGTTCTTTTTTGTTGCCATTCCTTTACCGGGGACCGGCGTTTGGACGGGGTGCCTGGCTGCTTCGTTAATAGGTCTTGATTTTAAGCGGAGTATGATTTCGGTGACTTTAGGTTCGGCAACCGCCGGGATGATTGTTTCACTGCTTGTTGCCGGCGGATTATCATTATTTTAGTAATCAAGCAATAATTAGGATAGGAGTAGGAAATGTCTTTAACACAAAGTTTTTATATTAATAAAAGAAAAGAATTAGCAGCACAGCTATCGGTTGAAAGTTTAACAATTCTGTTTTCAGGGCGCGAAGTTGTGTTATCAGAAGATGCAAACTATCCCTTTTATGCCAATAATAACTTCTATTATTTAACGGGAATCAGAGAACCTAATGTCGTTCTTGTTTTAATGAAAAACAAAGAAGGTGAGGTTTTACAACAGCTTTATATTGACGAAAGTGATCCATTAAAAGAGAAATGGGTGGGTAAAAAGATCGATCGCAATGAAGCTCAGGCCGTTTCAGGGATAGCAGAGGTTTATTACAGCAAAGCAATGGCGACTGAGATTAGTCGGATGGCGGCCGCTAAAACCTTGTATTTTGATTTTAAAACACCATCACACCAAAGCTTTAAAACGGCGGATGAAGGACTGCAAAAAATAATTAAACAATGCGATTTAAAAGATGTTTATCCTATTCTGGCGCAAATGCGGATGCTTAAAACAAGCGAAGAAATCGCTGCGATTCAAAAGGCCAACCAAATAACAAAAGCCGGAGTCGCTGAAATAAAAAAATTATTAAAACCGGGAATCTACGAATATGAACTGGCGGCGTTTTTTGAATATTTTATTAAAAAAGAAGGAGCCGAAGGACTGGCGTTTGAAACCATTGCTGCTGCAGGAAAAAATGCTACAATTCTTCATTATGTCTCAAATCGTTGTGCGATCAAAGCTGGAGATCTGGTTCTTTTTGATCTGGGAGCCCGGGTTGATGGGTATTGTGGGGATATAAGTCGAACGCTTGCGGTTAACACAGAAATGTCTTCAACTCAGCAAAAATTATATGAGATTGTGGCTTCGGTGCAAAAGGAAATGTTTAAAGCCTATAAACCGGGAGCAGCAATGAAAGATCTACAAAATCTGACTAAAAATTTATTTTTGGAAAAATGTAGCCGTGCCGGTTTTATTCCCGAGAATAATGACATAACCGAATTTTATTATCATGGCATTGGCCATCCATTAGGTTTGGATACGCACGACGTTCGACCGGCGGGGGAACTGATCCTTGAAAGCGGAATGGTGATGACTGTCGAACCGGGTTTATATCTGGGAAAAATTGGAATTGGGATTCGTATTGAGGATGATGTTGTGATTACTGAGGATGGTTGTGAAGTGTTGTAACGAGAAGATTAAGAATGACTTTAGACTTAATTGTGAAGATTTTATTTTTGAATAAAACACTTGACAAAGAAAAAATTGATGTGTATGATTTAGAAAAGTAATTGAATATTTACCTATCCAGAGAGGTGGAGGGACAGGCCCGATGAAACCCGGCAACCAGCGTATGCATGGTGCCAATACCTGCGATATTTTCGCAATGATGGGATTTAATGGAAAACATTAACCTCGTCGTTAGACGAGGTTTTTTGTGATTATAGTGATTAGGTAAATGGACATTACATAATTAAAAAAGGAGAAGACAATGAAAAAATTATTTACCTCAGAATCGGTTACCGAGGGCCATCCGGATAAAATTTGTGATCAAATTTCCGATGCGGTTCTCGATGCAATTTTTGAACAGGATCCGATGGCTCGGGTTGCCTGTGAAACGATGGTCACTACCGGATTGGTGCTGGTAGCGGGGGAAATTACGACGGGCTGTTACGTTGATATTCCTAAACTGGTTAGAAATACCATTAGAGAAATCGGTTACGATCGGGCTAAATATGGTTTTGATTGTGATACGTGTTCGGTTATTACTGCCATCGATGAACAATCTGCGGATATTGCAATGGGTGTTGATGAAGGCTGGGAATCTAAAAAAGGACAGACGAGCGAAATTGATTTAGCGACCGGAGCCGGCGATCAGGGGATGATGTTTGGCTATGCCTGCAATGAAACAGCAGAGCTAATGCCATTACCAATTTCATTAGCGCATCAGTTAGCCAAACGTTTAACCGACATCCGTAAGGAAAAAGTCGTTGATTATTTACGACCAGATGGAAAAACACAGGTTACTGTTGAATACAATGATGGTATTCCAACTAGAATTGATACCGTTGTTATTTCAACTCAGCACAGTAGCGACGTTGCTTCTGAAACGATTGAAAAAGATATGATTGAAAAAGTCATCAAACCGGTAATTGATCCCAAGCTATTAGATGAAGATACTAAATATTTTGTTAATCCTACCGGTCGTTTTGTTATTGGAGGACCTCAAGGCGATTGTGGTTTAACTGGGAGAAAAATTATTGTTGATACTTATGGGGGGTATGGACGTCATGGCGGCGGTGCGTTTTCTGGAAAAGATCCAACAAAAGTTGATCGATCGGCAGCTTATGCCGCCCGTCATGTCGCTAAAAACATTGTAGCGGCGGAACTGGCTGATAAATGTGAAGTGGAATTAGCTTATGCAATTGGTGTGGCAAAACCCGTTTCTATTTATGTTGAAACATTTGGCACTGGAAAAATTTCTGAAGATAAAATTATTGCACTAATCGAAAAATGCTTTGATTTAAGACCGGCTGCAATTATCAAAAATCTTGGTTTAAGGGCACCGATTTATAAACAAACAGCGGCCTATGGACATTTTGGTAGAACTGATTTAGATTTACCATGGGAACGATTGGACATGGTGGAAAAATTAAAAAGCATGCTTTGAAATTAGGCAAGCTGATAGAATTAAACAAGCACGGTTAAACTTTTTTAATTTTGTTTTCACTTTATGAGTTGCATTATGGTAAAATAAACAAAGAATTATTGATGATGCAACTCATGCTAATCAGTAAGATCTAATTCTGGCTAATTACGAAAGAATTATGAGCTTGACGATTTTTTAAATCTGTGGTGATTTTTTAGAGTTTTTTTTAAGCTAAAAGTTGCTTGGAAAAGGGAGTATCGAGTAATCATTGTTCGATTTCGCAAGGCGCTAAAAAATCATTGGAGGAAATAATGAAAAGTTACGTTGAGACTTACAACGTCTATGGGAAAGACAAACCGGTTGAGGAACAACCTCAGTATCACATGAATTGTGCAGAAGTTTTGCTTCGGGCGGCCAATGACAAGTATAAATTGAATTTGTCAGAAGAAAGTTTCCGGATGTTACAAGGATTCGGGGCGGGATTTTATTCCGAAAGAACCTGTGGTGCTTTTTCTGGATCATTAGCCGCATTAAGCGCAATGTATGCCGAAGAAAGACCATCAGAGCAGCTTAAGATAACCAAAGCCGCCAAGCTTTTAGTTGAAGAGTTCGAAAAAGAGTTTGGCAGTTTGGATTGCGCTTATATAAAAAAACATCATCGTGATGAGGTGACGGCCTGTAATCCAGTTAAGGTTCGAGCCGGCGAAGTTTTTGACCGGGTTGTTGATGCGATCGAAAAAGAATAAAGATCGAAATAAAATTTGCGGAGGTTTTATATGAATCAAAGTGAAGCGAAATCCCTAGGGGTCGATTTATTGGAACGATCTTATGGTAAATGGTGGCTGATGTTGTTGGATGGGCTTTGTTTTGTGGCATTGAGCATCTTTGCGATTTTCAACAGTCAGCTGGCAATTACCCTGTTGGTTTTTATTTTTGGTATTTATCGCGGAATAATGGGAGCAATTTATATTATCGCAGCATTGGTAATCAGGAAGCACAATGGTTCAGATGTGGGTTTTAGTTTGGGCCGAGGGTTATTTAATCTGATTCTTAGTGCCATTTTTTTACTGCTTCCCAATGTGATTGTTTCATTTTTTATTTTCATTATTGGGATTTGGGCGATTATCACCGGAATTTTTTTACTGGTCATTTCAGCTAACTCGGGTAAAGTCGGAAAGGTCGTCAAGATCGTTGTCGGCGTAGCGATGATTGCCTTTGGAATATATGCCTTTGTTGATCCAATGGGGCCGGCGGGTATGATCGTGACGATCGTTGGTATTGCATTTGGGATCGTCGGAGTTTTTCTAGTCTTGCAATCAATTGTAATGAAACGAACGTTTACTCAAATCAAACAGGTTAAAAAAGGGTACACAGATTACCATATTGAATAATATAAAAAACTTAAGCGTGATGCTTAAGTTTCAGACTGTCAAAAAAGATAACGTAGGACCGACAATTGTTCGATCATGTTGTGGTGCCTCAAGGCGAACAGTTGCTGCGAAAAAGCGGTCTTTAGCCAAAGCTTTGCTTGCAACTGTACGAATTGCGTGCATGCAACAGATTAACAATTGATCGGTACGGTCGTTTATCGACAACCTCAAACTTAAGCGTGGTGCTTAAGTTTTTTTGTTATTCATAAGGTTAGGAGCGGCTAGCTAATTGATCAACTTAGGCGATTAGAGTTGCTCAATTGGTACGGCAATAGTTTTCAATAAATGTCAAGGCGGTTGCGGTTCCGTTTTCCTGATCAATGGCTGATTTTAGCATTTGTGCCTTCGATTGGACAACTTCGTTTTCAAATTGGATAAACCGTTGGATCAGGGTCCGGGTTGAAACTTGGCTTTCTTTTAAAGGTTTTAATGCATACCCTTGTTGATAGAGTCGATTAGCCCAGAAAGGTTGATCAACGGAAAAGGGAATGATTAACTGGGGTTTGCCACTTTTAATGGCAGCTGCCGTGGTTCCGACGCCACCATGATGGATAATGCCTTTAGCATGAGGAAACAGGAGCGAATGGGGAGCAGCGTTGATCGTGAGCAGATCATTATTTTCAGTAAAAGCAAAACCACTGTTACCGGTTAAAATAATTCCTCGCTGGTGGGTGGCATGAAGGGCCTCCAGAAGATAACGGCTAAATTGTTGCGGAGATTTAAGTGGCATACTGCTAAAAGAAATAATGATAGGCGGCGGCCCAGCACTTAAAAAGGCCCTTAATCGTGAATCGAGTTGATCATTTGGGGAATCAAGATAAAAAAAACCGGGAGTCAAGACGTGACCTTCCCAACTTTTAACTTCCGGGAATAAGGCTTTACTAATCGGGTAGATGATCGGAATTTTTTTGCCGTTTAGGGAAAAGGTATAGCTCCCGGTTTTTCTTTTGGGAAGGTGTAAGGTTTTTTCGCGGAAATCATTGACTTCATTGATGCTGGCCTGTTCGGCCTTGGCCATTACCGAATACGTCCATTTATTGAATTGCTTGCCGAAGTTTTTGGTTGGGGAGATGGCGAGGTTAGGAAATTCCACAATGGGAAAGGTAATCGGCACCGGTGGAATGCTGATACAAGGAATATCAAGCACTTCGGCAATATCCGGAGCACCAAAAGCTTTGGGATGATAAAGGATCACATCGGCTCCTTGGGCGGCCTGATAGAATTGCTCAAGCGTTGTTCGAAAAGCGGGATTGACCACATTATGTAAATAACGTTTTGTTAAAAAGGGATGTCTAAGGGCATGCTTGAAGACGATTTGACCTTCGTTGGTTGATAACATCGCCATCAAATCACTAGCGGCTTCTTGGAATTCGATGCCGATCTTCTCAATAAAAGGCTTAAAACTTTGGCCTGTACAAATAACGACTTGATGCCCTTTTTCCAAAGCTTTTTGTCCGAGGGCGACAAAGGGCTGGACGTCGCCACGGGTTCCCAACGTTAGAATGGTAATTTTCATAGTTGACTCCTTTTCTTAGCTTTTTGATTTAAACTGGCACGACAATTGAATCTGGGTCGAACAAAGAGAACACTTTTTATTTATGATACTTTCTTTACTACGATTTATCAAGAAAAATAATAGGTACTTGGTCAGGAAGGATCAGAAAAATTGAAAAGCAGCTTCAAAACTTCTTTATTTTAAATATTTATGTTATAATAATCAATTGCATAGAAGATACGGAATCCGATTAATTAAAGAAATTTGAGGTAAAAATGATTAAAAAGCCAGAACTGCTGGCGCCAGCCGGAACGATGGAATCAGTTATTGCAGCCATTAATGGTGGCGCGGATGCGGTGTATTTTGGTGGCAAAGCTTTTAACGCCCGTCGCAATGCCGAAAACATGACGGATGAAGAAATAAAAACAGCAGTGACATTGTGCCATCAGCATGGGGTGAAGGTTTATATAACCCTGAATATATTAATTAAAAACAATGAAATAAGCGAAGTAATTGAGGTCCTTAATTTTTTTAAAACGCTTAATCTGGATGGTTTAATTGTGCAGGATATTGGGTTGATCTATTTGATTCGCCATTATTTTCCGGAATTTAAACTTCAGACCAGCACTCAGGCTTCGGTTTACGGCCTGGAAGGGGTATTGTTTTTTCAAAAACTGGGTTTTGCAAGGGTTGTCCTCCCTCGGGAAATGCCATTAGAGCAGGTAGCTGAGATCAAGAAAAAAACTAAGGTTGAATTAAAAATATTTGTTCATGGCGCTTTATGTTATGCCTATTCCGGGCAATGTCTGATGAGCAGTATGATTGGCGGCCGCAGTGGCAACCGGGGGTTATGTGCGCAACCGTGCCGAAAAAATTATCAACTTTTTGATGAGCATAATCGTCTGATTCAGGCAGGGTATCTGCTTAGTCCTAAGGATCTAAATACGTTGGCTGACTTGGAGACAATAATGGCTTCGGGAGTTGACTCATTAAAAATAGAAGGTCGGATGAAGACGCCGGAATATGTTTATGGGATTAGCCGGGCTTATCGGGAAGGGCTCGATACTGCGGCCGGTGAGAAAATTACAAAAAGCATCGATGATCAGGCGGTTATGCAGGTATTTAACCGCGATTTTACGAGAGGTCATCTTTTTAACGAAGCCGATCTGTTAAATGCTCAAGTTGGTAAAAATCGGGGTGTTTTAATTGGTCAGGTTGTTAGCAACGCCAAAAATCTCAAAAACACCAATAAAAAAAGCGCCTACCAACCATTGGCCATTCGTCTAAATAAAAACGTCGAACTTAATGTTGGTGATGGCCTATCCTTTGGGGAAGACGGGAAAATAGGGACGAAGGTCGATGCGATTTTTACCCCGGAAGGACGCCGCCTAGAAAAAGGTTTGGGTGGTGAAACGGTGACAATTCCCTGTCGTTATAACGTATTGGCCGGCACCGCACTTTATAAAAATCTCGATAAAAATTTGATGGATAATCTTAAACAACGGGGGTCACAGTCACTTGACCGACCAGGCGCCATAGTGAACTTCAAACTTAACCTCAAGTTAGGTCAACCGGCTGAAATACAGGTTGAAACGCAGGGACAAAAAGCCTGTTACCAAGCTGATTTTAGTCCGGAAACACCGCTAAAAAATCCTATTGATGCGGCGATGGTGCGCGAACAAATTGCCCGAATCGGGGGCACCGGATACGAACTGGGCGACATTGATATTGATATGGATGAACAGATATTCTTAGCCCGGAGTCAGTTAAATACCTTGCGTAAAGAAGTTCTGATTAAACTGGCAAATACGCTGACTGAAGCCGCAAAAATGACGGGAAACAGACTTTCTTCAAAGCAATCAATCACCGTTGTTCCGCTGGAAAAAGAACTTCACAGAAAACCTGAACGAAGCGAAAAAAGTCAAGGTTCAGCCGATCGCAAAAAAGTTTCGGTAGATTTTGCGAACATGCCGGATTCACAGTTTTTAAAGTTATTGGCGAATCAAGGCCTCGACCAGGTGGTATTGCCGTTACTGGGCGCTGGTGTGGCCGAAAAAACGGCACTCTTAAAGGATCAGGGAATTGCGGTATTACTTAAGACTCCCAAAATAATGGATGATGAATTAACGAAAACGGTACGTCAGTTGCTGAAAAAAGAGCTTAACCATGATGGCTATTTAATTGGAAATTATGAAGCCCTGCAGCTATTAAATAAAACTACTTATTATGTAGAGGCTGATCAATCGTTTAACCTCTTTAACACCTTGGCAACCAGGGCATTAAAGGAATGGGGTGTTAATGGCGGGGTGCTATCTCCAGAATTAAGTGAAACTGAGTTGCAAGAAATTACTGAACATTCTGAAGTTACCATGGTGCTGCCGGTTTACGGCGCACAGGAGCTGATGGTCAGCAAGAAATGCTTATTTGGTTGCCAAAACTGTTCGGAAAAGAAAAAGGGTGTAAGTGGGAGTTGCCATCAGGCCATGAGCGGTAAACTGGTGGATGAACGTGGCTTTGAATTTCCGGTTGAACGCGATACCCAAGGGTTAAATCATATCTATAATGGGGATACCTTATTTTTAAGGGAAGAAATTCTTGAATTAAAGGCTGTCGATACCTGGCGAATTATGCATCGAAATGAGAGCCTGGAAACATTGAAAATTATTATCGACTATTATCACCAGCAGATTTATGACAAACATTGGGGGCTACCGGAAGGCCTTGGGACTGCAGGGTCGACCCGGGGAAGTTTTAAACGAGGAGTGAAATAATTAATGGATCAAAGAAGTTTAAAGGTCTTAGAATATTATAAAGTATTAAAAATTTTAGAAGGTTATTGCGTTACCCAGGGGGGGAAAAAACAGGCCAGTCAACTATTGCCATTGGAGACTTTGACGGCCGTGAATCGCAGTCTTGACTTAACCAATGAAAGTTTGGGGATGATGCTTAGAAATGGCCGTCCCCCCTTATCGGATGTGCCAAATACCAGTGATTATGTTAAACGCGCAGCAATTGGTTCAATGTTATCGATGAAGGAACTGCTTGCGATTGCGACATTGCTTCGTATTTCCAGAGATATGGATAATTATTATCATGGTGATACCCAGATGGATACGCTCGTTTTATTAAAAGATCTCTTTACATCACTGGAAGCCTGTGAAGAACTCGAAAAGGAAATCAGCCGCAAGATATTGGGCCCGGAAGAAATGGCGGATAACGCTTCCCGAGAGCTTTCGCGAATTCGTCGGGAGATGCAGTTTAAATATAAACGGATCAGTGAGAAACTCAACCACATGATCAGTTCAACTTCATATGATAAAATGCTACAGGAAAAAATCGTCACGATTCGCAATAACCGTTATGTTATTCCGGTTAAGCAGGAATACCGTAGTCAGGTGCCGGGGATTGTTTTGGATAAGTCGGCCAGCGGGGCGACTTTGTTTATCGAACCGATAGCAGTGGTAGAATTAAATAATGATATCAAAATACTGGTAGCCGAAGAAGAACAGGAGATTGTTCGGATTCTCAAGGAACTTAGCCAAAATGTCGCCGACCAACGGGATGAAATTATTTGTAATTATGATATCCTGATCGATCTTGATTTTCAGTTTGCCAAAGGTAAATACGGTTTGGCAATTAACGGGGTAAAAACAGATGTGTCCGAAACGGGCAGGATTGCTTTATTGCGGGCAAAACATCCACTTATTCCGGATGAACAGGTTGTTGCCTCGGATATTTATTTTGAAGAAGCGATTGATACGATGGTCATTACCGGTCCCAATACGGGGGGAAAAACGGTATCCTTAAAAACCATCGGTTTGTTGAATCTGATGGTTCAGTCGGGACTTTTTATCCCGGTCCGCGAGGGCAGCAAAACACGGATTTTCACCAACATTTTTGCCGATATTGGCGATGAACAAAGTATTGAACAAAACTTGAGCACCTTTTCTTCGCATATGACAAATATCGTCGAAATCATGAATAAAGCCGATCATGATTCTTTGGTGTTGTTTGATGAGTTAGGCGCCGGAACCGATCCGACCGAAGGGGCGGCCTTGGCTATTTCAATTCTTAATGCGTTGCATCTGCGCCAAGTCACCAGCATTTCCACGACGCACTATAGTGAACTTAAGGAATTTGCCTTGGTAACACCGGGGGTGGTCAATGCCAGTGTGGAATTTGATATCAAAACCTTGCGACCAACTTATCGGTTGCTGATTGGGGTGCCGGGAAAATCGAATGCTTTTGAAATCGCCGTTCGTCTGGGACTCGCTGAAACAGTGATCGAAAATGCAAGAGAATTAATCAAAAATGAGGCCATTCGATTTGAAGAAACGCTGATTAAAATCGATGAAAAACGGCGCCGAACCGAAGCTGAACATGATGCCATCATTCGCTTAAAAAGAGATACTGAAGAACTCAAACGACAGATGGATCGTGAAAAAGAACGATTTGACGAAGAAAAGCAGGTCTTAATCGCAAAAGCGCAAGAAGAAGCGATGGAAATCGTCAAGAAAACGCGCGAAGAAACCGAAGCAATCTATCGGGAAATCAGAACCATTCAGGAAACCACCACCAATGCGGTTAAAGATAATAAAGAATTGGAAGCGATTCGTAAGCGAATTAAAGAAAAAGAGAAAAACATTTATCAATTTGGCAATCAACCTAAAGAATATCAGGGTCAGGCCTTAGAAATGGATGACATCAGCATTGGGATGAAGGTTTATATTAATAGTTTGCGTCGTGAAGGCGAAGTGATTAAGCTGATTCCCAATGAAAATAAAGCAATGGTTCAATCAGAGATGATTAAACTTAAGGTTGCGGTGGGTGATCTGGCCCGATCAGTGGCGTTGGCTAAGCCGCAAGAGAAAAAAGTGACTTATAAAAAGGTCGAACGTCATGTGATGGAGACTAAATTGGATCTGCGCGGAAAGAATGGTGAAGAGTCATTGTTTTTAGTGGATAAAATGATTGGGGATGCGATGCTTTCGGGAAACAAGCAGCTTGTCATCGTCCACGGCAAAGGCACCGGCCGACTCCGCCAGATCATTCATGAATATCTCAAAGGAAATCCTTTAATCGAAGATTTCCGTTTGGGTGCGATGAATGAAGGTGGTTCCGGGGTGACGATTGTTAATCTTTAGGAAACTCCGAAATGGTCGGCATTATTGTCGTTTGGGAAGGCCGAATTAGTAAAAAATTGACAGCGCTACGGATTAATAATACAATTAATGGGAAAATTTTGGAACGCATTGAATTTGGAAGTTATGGGAGGAAAAATGATATTATCGGATAAAACCATTTATAAATATTTAGAAAGTGGCGAACTGGTTATCGAGCCATTAGAACCGGGACAGGTGCAGCCGGCATCGGTGGATATTCGTTTGGGAACCAGTTTCTTAAAGCTGGATGAAAATAATTTTGAGGCGATGTCGCTGACAGATGAGATTAAGTATATTTCGATGGAAGCAGATGAGATCATTATTCCTTCAAACTCTTTTTTATTGGCGACGACAATGGAATATATTAAGCTGCCGTGTAATTTGACGGCGTTTGTTGAAGGCCGCAGTTCGATTGGTCGAATGGGCTTATTTATTCAGAATGCGGGATGGGTTGATCCCGGCTTCGAAGGCGAAATTACCCTTGAACTTTATAATGCCAATCGGTTGCCGATTAAACTCGAAAAAGGACGACGGATTTGTCAGTTGGTCTTTGCGCAGATGGATGATATGGCATTAAATCCCTATCAGGGTAAATATCAGGGGCAACGTTCAGCAATCGGGAGTCGGATTTTTTTGGATGAGGAATGTTAGGCGGGTTCAATTAAATATTGGACCTGATGAGAGAAGGAAAAAATGAAAGACATATATCTAGATAATGCCTCAACCACCAGGGTTCATCCCCAGGTTGCTGAAAAGATGATGGACGTTTTAGTGAATAATTACGGCAATCCCTCATCGCTTCATCGGTTGGGCATTAACGGGGAATTGGCGATAAAAGAAGTAAGGTCATTAATTGCCCAAAATATCAGGTGTCAAGCTCAGGAGATCTATTTCACTTCCGGCGGGACCGAAGGAAACAACATGATTATCCAGGGGATTGTTGAAAATAAAAAACGCAATAAAATGCGAATTATTACCTCGGCTATTGAACATCCATCGGTATTGGATGTGTTTACCTTTTATGAAAACCATCAAATTGAGGTGATTGTTTTAGGGGTAGATAGCCAGGGGCACATTGACATGGACGAACTTAAAAATGCAGTTAACGAAGATACCATTCTGGTTAGCGTAATGGGGGTTAACAATGAGCTGGGAACGATTCAGAATCTGGCGGCGATCGGCAAGATCGTCAAGTCAGTTAATCCCAACTGTATTTTTCATGCTGATTTTGTTCAGGGGTTTATGAAAATACCAGTCGATGTTCAGGCCTGTTGTTTGGATGCCTTGACTATCTCCGGCCACAAAATTTTTGGTCCCAAAGGGATAGGCGCTGTTTATATCAAAAAAGGAACCGATATTAAACCGCTGATTCGCGGCGGCGGACAGGAAAACAACATGCGCTCGGGAACGGAAAATGTACCGGGCATCGTCGGTTTTGGTGAAGCGATCCGCTTAAGAAAGGATTGTTTTAATGATGAGTATGAGGCTGTTCGAGAGCTGCGAACATATTTTATTGAGACGATCACAGCGACAGTTGATGATATCAAAATAAACGGTGATCCAAACGGAAGCCCCTATATTTTGAACATTTCTTTTAACCGGGTGCGGGGTGAAGTGTTGCTGCACAGTCTCGAAGCCAAAGGCATTTTTGTATCGACTGGCTCGGCTTGTTCTTCGCATAAAAAAGAAAAACAATACGTGCTTAAAGCTATCGGTTTGGCCGAAGAATATAAAGAAGGAACGATCCGCATCAGCTTTTCAAAAGACATTACCAAAAACGATGTTAATACCGCTGTCGCAGCGATTGCCGAGATTGTGCCAAGTTTGCGACTTTTGGTAAAACCAAGAAAAAAATAGATGACAGGAGCAAAAAAATTAATGGAACATGTTATTCTGGTTCGCTACGGGGAGATTGCCTTAAAGGGGTTAAACCGTAATTATTTTATCGAATTACTGGCGAAAAATATTAGAAATACCCTGCGGAGTGTGCCGTCGGCAAAGGTGAAAAAAATACAGGGACGATTGATTGTTAATGTCGATGTTGAAGATCTGAATCAGGCGATGGAACGGGTGCAAAAAGTATTTGGGATTGTCTCGATTAGTCCCGCCATTGTTATTGACAGCAATATCGAAGTGATTGAAGAAAATGCAATAAAGCAGGTGCGTGCGGCAGAAGGGATTAAAACTTTTAAGATCACCGCTAAACGGGGTGATAAAAAATTCCCAATAAAATCACCGGATTTATGTTGTCGTTTGGGTGAAGTGGTTTTGGATGCGGTGCCGGAAATTACGGTGGATATTCATAATCCCGATTTAAACCTCTGGGTTGAAGTTCGCGAACAAACCTATATGTACCACGAGTTTATTGCCGGTAACGGCGGTTTACCGGTAGGTTGCAGTGGAAAAGGTGCGTTGCTCCTATCGGGTGGTATTGATAGTCCGGTGGCGGGATATCTGATGGCCAAACGGGGCGTTGAGGTAATCGGCGTTTATTTTCATAGCTTTCCTTTCACCAGTGATCGGACCAAAGAAAAGGTTACTGATTTAGCCAAAATCATGAGTCAATATTGTGGTAAGATCAAACTTTTTGTGGTGCCTTTTACGGAAATTCAGACCAAGATTGTGGAGATGTGTCCGGAACGCCAAACAACTATTATCATGCGTCGTTACATGATGCGGATCGCTGAAATGATTGCCTGCAATGAAGGTGCCAAAGCCTTGATTACCGGAGAAAGTCTCGGTCAGGTTGCCAGCCAGACGATGGAAGGGCTGGCGGCTACCAATGCGGTAGCTGAACTACCGGTTTTCAGACCGCTGATTGGTTTTGATAAAACCGAAATTGTGAAGATTGCCGAAACTATTGGCACCTTTGAAACGTCGATTCTGCCTTATGAGGATTGTTGCACTATTTTTGTGCCCAAACATCCGGAAACCAAACCTAAGGTTTCGGAAATGCTGCGCTCCGAAGAAAAGATTTCGGAAATGATGGTGCAGATGATGGCGACGGCGGTAGCCGAATCGGAAGTGATTAAACTTTAGGGAAATTTAAATAGCTGCCCGATTTGGCAGCTAATAAACAATATGATCGATTTAACGACCGTACCGATTAATTGTTAATCTGTTGCATGCACGCAATTCGGACAGTTGCAAGCAAAGTTTTGGTCAAAGACAGCTTTTCGCTACAACTGTTCGCCTTGAGGCACACAACATGATCGAACAATTGGCGGTTCTCCGTTATCTTTTTTGACAGTCTGAACCAGGCAATCATTTGCCTGGTTTTGTGTTATAATAAGGGGCACTATTTAGGCAATTATAAAAACTGAATTAAGCCACGATGGTTTGGTGGCAGGAGTTCTGCAAGGGCTTAAGATATTCTATAAATTAAAAGGAAAAAACGATGGCAGATAATACTAAAAATGGCGTTCGCCAGAGCTATATCAAAGAACTGGAAGATCTGGTTGGATATGAAATGGAAAACCAGGTTTTCTTGGATGAAAATATATTAGAAATAATGAAACGCTTGACATTGGCGACTAAACGGGAAATTCTCATTTGCACCAATGAAAAAAATCGCATTCAGTGGGTGAATATTGGCGATGCCTCGACCGTTAATATCGGAAATGCCGAGATGGAGTACCACGTTAAAGCCTTAAATAAATACCGCGTGATACATACCCATCCCGGCGGTAATCCACGGTTATCGGTAGAGGATTTTTCAGCGGCCAAAAAACAAAGTTTGCAATGTATTATTGCTATTGGCGTGGATGAAAAAATTCCCCTGGGTTACAGTATTGGCGTCCCGATTATTGAAGCAGAAACCATGGAATACGGGCAGGGACTTTTTAAAACCCTCAAAGAACTGAATAATTTTCCGCTGGAGCATTATATTCTCTTAGCGAATCGATTTATTAAAAACGATCCCCATAATAAGTTTGATGCGGAAGATGAAGAGGAACGGGCACTGCTAATCGGTTTGGATTTGCCCGGTAATAAAGGGGTGGAGCTGGTTGATTCAATGGAAGAATTACGACAATTGGTAAAAACGGCCGGGGGAACGGTGCTTGAACAGGTTTGTCAGGCCCGCAGCCAAATTGACAGCGCCTTTTATGTGGGAAAAGGTAAACTGCAGGAATTGATCAAGGTCATTCAGAACAATGATATTAATCTGATTGTCGCTAATGATGAGTTGAATTCGCGACAAATTGCTAATATTGAGGCCGCAACAGGGACAAAAACGGTTGATCGAACAACGATTATTCTGGATATTTTCGCTCGTCATGCCAAAACAAAAGAAGGTAAATTACAGGTGGAATTGGCCCAGCAAAAATATCGGATGAGTCATTTAAAGGGGCTGGGAATTGTGATGTCGCGGACCGGTGGGGGAATTGGCACCCGGGGCCCGGGCGAAAAAAAATTGGAAACCGATCGCCGGCATATTAGAAAGCAACTCGATGAGTTGGAAGCGCGAATCGAGCGGATCAACAGGAGCAATCAGATTAATGCATTGCAGCGGCAAAAAAACAAGGTTAAAACGATTGGTTTAATTGGTTATACCAACTCGGGAAAAAGCACCTTATTTAATCAGCTGACCCAAAGTGAGGTAATTACCAAAGATGGGTTGTTTATTACCTTGGATTCAACGTTGCGAAAGGTTGATCCGGAGCAAGGTGATTATCTGGTATCCGATACCGTTGGTTTTATTGATAAACTGCCCCACGATTTGATTAAGGCCTTCAAAACGACTTTAATGGAAGCCGAAACGGCCGATTTATTGTTGCATGTGGTCGATCTGTCCAATCACAATTATGAAGCTCAAATAAGTGTTGTCAATCAAGTTTTAGCTGATATTGGAGCCGGTCATAAAAAGGTAATGATGATTTATAATAAAATTGACAAACTGCCGCAAGCTGAACGCGCCGCGTTGTTATTAAAAAACCAGACCGCGAAGGAAACTCAGGCGCTATATATTTCAGCCAAGGAGACGCTGGGAATGGCTTCTTTATTTGAAACTATTAATTGGTTGTTAATTGGCGAAAAACGCCAAATAAAGCTACTTATTCCTTATGACGACAATAAATCGTTGGCACTTCTTCATGAAATGAAAGTGGTTCAGGAAATTGATTACCAGGCTGCGGGAAATATGGTGACGATTGACATGACCGATGAGTTTCCAACACATCTTTTTGAGCGGTACCAGGTGAATGAGGGCTAAAAAATGGATGATTATAAAACCGTATTGATATCCGATGAAACCGAAATTGAAATCAAGAAATCACGATTTATCAATCAGGTTTTTCATGTTGAAACTGAGGCCGAGGCTGAAGCGTTGCTGGTTGAAATTCGCAAAAAGCATTATAAAGCGACCCATATTTGTTGGGCGTATGTATTAAATACGAATCCGAAACGACAAAAAGCCAGTGACGATGGCGAACCCTCCGGTACGGCTGGTAAACCAATTCTTGATGTGATTAACCATTGGGACCTTAAAGATGTGTTAATTGTAGTGGTTCGTTATTTTGGCGGAGTTAAACTGGGAACCGGAGGGCTGATTCGGGCCTATGGCGGCGGTGCCGGCGATGTTCTTAATCAGTGTACGATGATTAAAAAACAGTTTTCGGATCAACTGGATCTAATCGTCAGTTATTCCAGTTATGGGAGCTTAAGTAATGGTTTGTTGGAAAAGGGCGTGATTCCGGTTAACGAAGATTTCGGCGAAAACGTAACCTTAGCTTTTCAAATTCCGGTGGCCGATACGCACAGTTTTTTAGCCTGGGTTGAAGATCAAACCAGCGGAACTGCACAATTAATCATGCGGGAAGCGGTTTTTGTCGATGTAGTCATCTCGAAAAATGAAAAATAAGTGTAGGCAAAGATGGTTGTTTGGAAAAATTGGCTTAAAAGGATGATCTTCGTTAGTTATATATCTAACAAGCGAAACCCTTTACAAAAGCTATTAAGTTGGATATAATTGCTATAGTAAAAAATTAATACTGCGTTTTAAATTAGTATGAATACAATAATGTATTGTAGTTTAAAACAGAGAATAAAAATATCGAAGGAGAATCTTTCGGTATTTTTTCTTTTTTTCCCTTAAATATCGGTGGCACTTTAAAGGTTTATTGGTTATAATAGCAAGGCTTTATTAACACCAATTAACTGAGGGAAGGACAATGCATGAGCAAAAACAATCGCGTTACTTTTCTATTTAAGCTGCTTTTGCTGGTTTATTTAGGATTTCTAGGGATACTAACATTATTACCAGATGCAAACAACATTACTTACGAAACCACGGTCAACCTGGTTCCGTTTTCGACCATCGATAACTTTTTTTATGACATAATGGCCAATGGTTTTATTAATTGGGAATTTTTGGCAACCCAACCAACAAGCGTTCTTGATATTGTTGCTTATACTTTTACCGATTCATTTAAAAATCTGGCCGGAAATGTGATTTTATTTATGCCACTGGGTTTATTATACCCATTGGCCCGGAAGAAAACGACCGGTTTTTTTCATGCCTTTGTGGTGATCTTGGGGACAACCTTTTCGATCGAGTTCTTGCAATATCTTTTTTTGACCAGTCGGCGAGCCGATATTGATGATATTATTTTAAATCTGCTTGGCGGCATCATCGGTTATTTGATTTATAAATGGATTCAATAAGGAATAGAATTTATTAGGAGGAGTTATGGCTAAGAAAAAAAGCATTTTTGTTTGTCAGAATTGTGGTTATGATTCTCCAAAATGGATGGGAAAATGCCCTGAGTGTAATCAATGGAATACTTTGGTAGAAGAAGTGGATTTTTCTAAAAACAAAGAAACTACCCGAGAGCGGGGGATTTATTCAAAACCCAAGTCATTGGCGGAAATAACTTATACTGGCGATACCCGATTTCAGACCCTTAATGAGGAATTTGATCGTGTTTTGGGAGGCGGGATTGTTCCTGGGGGAATGATTTTGCTGGGTGGCGACCCGGGGATTGGAAAATCGACATTATTACTGCAAACGACCGAGACCTTGGGAAGTCAGGGCTACAAAATATTATATATTTCTGGTGAAGAGTCCGAACAACAACTAAAAATGCGCGGCGAACGGATGGCAGTTAAATCAGAGAATATTTTTTTCTTATCCGAAATTAATATTCCTTATTTGTTGACTGTAATCTTAGAAGAACGTCCGGACATTGTGATCATCGATTCAATCCAAACCATGTATAGCCCGGATATTTCATCGGCACCGGGAAGCGTCAGTCAAATTCGCGAAAATACCGGGGCCTTAATGCAATTGGCAAAAAAAGATAATATCGCCATGGTGCTCGTGGGACATGTCACTAAAGACGGGGCCATTGCCGGACCACGGGTGTTAGAGCATATGGTTGATACGGTACTTTATTTTGAAGGTGAAAAATATCATGCTTATCGGGTTTTGCGGGGGGTTAAAAACCGTTTTGGTTCGACTAATGAAATCGGTATTTTTGAAATGACCCAAAAAGGACTGCAATCGGTTGTTAATCCTTCTGAAATGATGTTGGACAGCCGACCGGAAAATACCTGTGGTTCGGTCGTGGTACCTTGTCTTGAAGGAACTCGGCCGTTGCTGATTGAACTACAAGGTCTGGTGTCAGCATCAGGGTTTGGAAATCCTCGCCGTATGGCAACTGGAATGGATTATAACCGGATGGTTTTGCTGATGGCGATTATGGAAAAACGACTTGGTATTCAGCTGCAGTCAGTGGACGCCTATATCAACGTGGTTGGCGGGATTAAGGTCGATGAACCAGCATTAGATCTGGGGGTCATTGCGGTGCTTTATTCCAGTCTCCGTGATTTTCAGATTCCTGGCGACTTAATGATTTTGGGAGAAGTCGGTTTAACCGGAGAAGTTCGTAATATTCAACATATTGATAAACGGTTGATTGAAGGAAAAAAACTGGGTTTTAAGCGATGTATCATTCCCAAAGGAAATAAAAAAGGGCTCGATGTGACGGGAATGGAAATTTTTCCGGTGGACAATATCCGGGCGGCCCTGGATATTTTGCTATAAAGGACAGGGAATTGAGCGGAGCAATATCGATTCGCAGTGATAAACAAAAATTTATACTATCAATTTAACCAAAAACCATGTATAATTAAATTATCCCAAAGTGTTCGTTTTACTTTATTTTTGAACCTACATCAATACTCAGGGAGTCTGATTGTTCGTTAGTAGATGTTAGGCCTCATATATTTCAGTGGAAAACAGAAACTAAAGACAAGACACCCACCTAACTTTCGTTAGGGCGTCAAAAATGGAGTACGACACGTTGGGATAGCACCTATGGGTGCTTTTTTTGTGGTTGTATTATTTTTTTGTTTTGGTACAATAGATAAAGCACGTTACAATTTTGAAGGAGCGTTTATGTACGAATATATGATCGGAAGCTTGGAAGAACAAGCCGCAGATTATGTGGTAATTGATTTGAACCATATGGGATACAAAATTAAGGTATCCGCCAATACCCTTAATGAGCTGCCAACTCTGCATTCGGAGGTTAAGCTTTTTCTTCATCAGGTGATCAAAGAAGATGAAATTTCATTATATGGTTTTGCGACCATCGATGAACGCGAAATTTTCCGAACGATGATTGGAATTTCAGGTATTGGACCCAAAGCCGCGATGGGGCTTTTGTCTCAGTTTAGCCGGAATGAACTGATTGGTCATATTGTCAACGATGACCCCAAAAGCATCGCCAAAGCCCCGGGAATCGGCATTAAAACCGCCAGTCGGATTATTTTGGAGCTTAAAGATCGTTACAAGGATGTTGCGGTGGCAGATTTAAAAACGATTGGGATACGGGTAAAAGATGATAATGTTACCCAGGCGATCAATGGATTGGTCGGCTTAGGTTATAGCGTTGCCGAAGCATCGGAAATGGTGTCCTTTGTGTTTGTACCGGATAGCAGTATCGAAGATTTAATCACTGGGGCACTCCGATCGGCTAATCCACTGAAGGGACGGTAAACCATGAAAGAGCGAATCATCACTTCTGATTTTACGGAATTGGATGTGGAAATTGAAAAAAATTTAAGACCTCAGGGTTTGGACGAATATATTGGACAACAAAAGGTAAAAAAGCAAATGGGCATTTTTATCAAGGCCGCTCAGAAACGAAATGAAAGTTTAGATCATGTGCTTCTTTATGGACCGCCGGGGCTGGGAAAAACCACTCTGGCCAATATTATTGCTAAAGAAATGGGGGTTGGGATTAAAACCACTTCAGGCCCCGCAATTGAAAAAGCTGGCGATTTAGCGGCGATTCTATCGAGTCTAAAGGAAGGCGATATTCTTTTTATTGACGAAATTCATCGGCTCCAGCGATCGGTAGAAGAAGTATTGTACCCGGCAATGGAAGATTATGCTTTGGACATTATCATTGGCAAAGGGCCGGGATCACAATCAATTCGGTTGGAATTGCCGACGTTTACTCTGATCGGGGCGACCACCCGAGTCGGTCTTTTAACTTCACCGCTGAGGGATCGTTTTGGGGTGATCCAACGGTTGGAACTTTATAACCCCGAAGATTTGGCGACCATTATCAGGCGTTCATCGGGTATTATTGGCATTGACATGGATGATGAAGGTGCCATTGAGTTGGCTATCCGATCGCGGGGAACGCCTCGAATTGCCAACCGACTGCTTAAAAGGGTCCGAGATTATTGTGAAATCGAAGGGCGCGGGATTATCGATCTGAAAACTACTCGTGAAGCTCTCGATCTTTTTGAAGTAGATGCTGTTGGCCTTGATGAAATTGATCGGATTATGTTAAAGACTATCGCTGAGAAATTTGATGGCGGCCCGGTGGGGATCGACACCTTAGCGGCGGCAATCGGCGAAGAAAAAAACACCATTGAAGAAGTTTATGAACCTTATTTGATTCAACTGGGATTTCTTTCCAAAACACCCCGGGGGCGGATGATTACCGGTCGCGGGTATAAACATCTGGGACTGGAAACATTAATGAATAACGTCTTGGATTTGCAGCAGCTAAAAATAAATTTTTATGATAATGAGGAAGAAATCGATGAATAAAGCGGATTTTTATTATGATCTTCCGGATGAATTGATTGCTCAATGTCCGTTGGAAAAAAGGGATAATTCCCGATTGATGGTGATTAATCGGGAGCGTCAGTCCATTGAAGACCGGAATTTTTATGACATTGTTGATTATTTAAAACCGGGCGATTTAATGGTCATGAATAACACCAAGGTGTTGCCGGGTCGATTATTTGGCACCCGTGAAGACACAGGTGGAAAGGTCGAGATCCTGTTGCTTCGACATTTGTCTGAAAAAGATTGGGAAATCATGGTTAAACCGGGAAAACGTGCTAAAGTGGGAGCCCGAATTGTTTTTAGCGCAGCGCTTAAAGGTGAAATAACGGGTACGACTGAGGGCGGATTGCGGATTATCAGTTTTGAATATCAGGGCGTATTTGAGGAAATCATTGATGCGATTGGTTTGATGCCAGTTCCTCCCTATATTCATGAAACCCTAAAGGATAACAATCGCTATCAAACAGTTTATGCTAAACGTGAAGGTTCAGCGGCGGCACCAACGGCGGGGCTTCATTTTACGCCGGATCTGATTGAAAAGATCGAAAATATGGGGGTCGAAATAGTTGAGGTTACTTTGCATGTCGGGATTGGGACTTTCCGTCCGGTGAAATGCGATGTAATTGAAGAACATCATATGCATGAAGAATATTATGAAGTGTCAGAAAAAACGGCCAAAGCAATTATGCGCACAAAAGAAAAAGGCGGTCGGGTGATTGCCGTGGGCACAACTTCGGTCAGAACGTTGGAAAGCAATGCTAAACTTCATGATGGGATGGTGACGGCTTATACTGGAATGACGGATATTTTTATCTACCCGGGTTACGAATGGGAAATAGTGGATGCGATGATTACCAATTTTCATTTACCGGAATCAACCTTGCTGATGCTTGTCGCTGCTTTTTATAATCGGGATGCAATTATGGCTGCCTATCAAACCGCAATTGACTGGAAATATCGTTTTTTCAGTTTTGGGGACGCCTTGTTTATCGAATAAAAAATATGATCAGCAATGAGAAAGTGACAACAAAGTAATAATGATTTAATTTTTAGCAGTTAATGATATCGAGAAAAAACAGGAGAGAAGAATGAGTGAATTTCGTTATGAATTAATTAAAGAGTGTAAGGATACCGGTGCCAGATTAGGAAAAATCCATACCGCTCGGGGGGTAATTAACACCCCGATTTTTATGCCGGTGGGAACTCAGGCAACGGTAAAATCATTGTCTTCAGAAGATTTAGTGGAGATGGATGCTAATATTATTCTGGGCAATACTTATCACCTTTATTTAAGACCGGGTCAGGAGATTATGGAAAAAGCTGGCGGCATCCATCAGTTTATGAATTGGAAGCGGCCGGTATTAACAGACAGTGGCGGGTTTCAGGTTTTTTCTTTAAATGATTTAAGAAAAATCACTGAAGATGGCGTTGAATTTATTTCACATCTTGACGGATCAAGACATTTCATGACTCCGGAAAAAGCGATTGATATGCAGAATTCAATTGGTGCTGATATTATTATGTGTTTTGATGAGTGTGCCCCGGCTGGTGCCGATTATGAATATACAAAAAAATCAATGGAAATGACCACCCGGTGGGCAAAACGCTGTAAAGAAGCCCATAAACGTCCGGAAGAGCAAGCTTTGTTTGGAATTGTCCAAGGAGGGATGTTTGAAGACTTGCGGGCCCAAAGTGTCAAAGAACTGACGGAAATTGATTTCCCCGGTTATTCAATTGGCGGCTTAAGTGTCGGCGAGCCTAAAGATGTGATGTATCGGATGCTCGATGCGACCGTACCGTTGTTGCCTCAAGATAAACCCCGTTATTTAATGGGCGTTGGTTCGTTGGATGCGCTTTTTGAAGGGACGATTCGTGGCATTGACATGTTTGATTGTGTATTGCAGAGTCGCATTGCCCGAAATGGGACTGCTTTCACCAGTCACGGAAAGGTGGTCGTTCGTAATGCTACCTACAAGGAAGATTTTTCTCCGGTTGATCCAGAATGTGATTGTTTCGTTTGTCGAAACTATACCCGAGCATATATTCGACATCTGATTAAAACCAATGAAATTTTAGGAGCCAGGTTATTGACATATCATAACTTATACTTTACACTTGTAACCATGAAGAAAATTCGACAGGCCATTTTGGATGACAATTTATTAGCCTATAAAGAAGCTTTCTTTAAAAAATTTGGCATTGCTGAATAAGAATGAAGGAGAATAAGAATGGATTTTACATTAATTCTTCCTTTGATTTTAGTACTTGTATTTTTTTATTTCTTTATTTTAAGACCACAAAATAAACAACAAAAAGAAGTAAAAGAAATGCGGGCAAGTATGAAACCGGGGGATGAAATTGTTACAATTGGTGGATTTTATGGGATTGTTTATGCAATTGGCGAAGAAAACGTGACCATCGAATTATTGCCTGATTACAATAAAGCGTTGATAACTAAATCAGCCATTGCCCGAATTGTTACGGTTACCGAGACCGCTGCCGAAGATGACGATGATTTTGAAGAATTAGATGAAGAAGTCGTAGTCGATGCAGAATTTGAAGAAGTTGAAGAAGAAAACAAATAAAAATCAATCTTGAAGGGAGTGAACAACTTGAAACACATTAAAATCATTAAAGAAGGAAAACTCACTGACGTAAAAAATCGAGGATGTGGGGAATGTCAAACTTCCTGTCAGTCAGCGTGTAAAACTTCCTGTACCGTAGGAAATCAAAAATGCAAACAAACGACTGAAAAATAATAACCATGAGCCTGAGAGGGGCTGTCTCGCAAGAGATAGTCCCTTTTTTCATGAAAAGGAGAAAAAATGATTCATAAATATCAAAAAAACGGATTGAATATTGTTTTAGATGTCGATACCAGTACCGTATTAACGGTCGATGATTTGACCTATGACATCTTAAACCTATATGAAACAAAAACACGAGCTGAAATCATTGAATTTTATCAGCAAAAATATTCAGTTGCAGAAATAAGTGAATGTCTGGACGAATTGGATAAAGTAAAAAAAGAAGGACTTTTATTTCAGGAGATCAACTATCAACGGGAAAATTATGCCAATGGAGATTTAATCAAAGCTTTATGTCTCCATGTTGCCCATGACTGCAATTTAAAATGCTCATATTGCTTTGCTGCTCAAGGCGATTTTGATGGTGAAAAACTATTGATGCCCCTTGAAGTAGGGAAAAAAGCAATCGATTTTATTATTGAACAATCCAAGAACCGGGAAAATCTGGAAATTGATTTTTTTGGCGGTGAACCGCTGATGAATCTGGATGTTGTTAAGGAACTCGTTATCTATGGCAATCAGATGGCGGCCAAAAACCATAAAAAGTTTAAATTTACAATGACGACTAACGGTGTTTTATTAAATGCTAAAACCCGGGAATACCTTAACGAAACGATGGATAACATCGTTCTTAGTCTGGACGGACGCAAAGAAGTTAATGATCATATGCGTCAAACGGTTAACGATCAGGGTTCATATGATGTGATTATTGATAACATTAAAGAGATGGCCAAAATGCGGGGAAGTAAAGATCATTACGTGCGGGGAACTTATACCCATCACAATCTTGATTTTTCAGAAGATGTGCAATTTTTGGCAAAAGAGGGATTTACGAGTATTTCAGTGGAACCGGTAGTCGCCGAGGCCAGTCACGATTATGCCCTGACAGAAGCAGATTTACCAACCATTATCAACGAATATGATGCGCTTGCGTTAACTTATTTAAAACGTCATCAAGAAGATCTTAATTATAACTTTTTTCATTTTAATGTTGATCTTGATCATGGCCCTTGCGTTTATAAACGTTTATCTGGTTGTGGCGCTGGCAAAGATTATGTGGCGGTTACCCCGGAAGGTGACATCTATCCCTGTCATCAATTTGTTGGGAATGAAGCTTTTAAAATGGGGAATGTGGATAGCGGCATTACCAATGGTGAGATTAAGAAGATTTTTGATGCCGGAAATCTGCTGGAAAAAGAAGCCTGTCAAACGTGTTGGGCTAAATATTTCTGCGGCGGCGGTTGTCATGCTAATGCTTATAATTTTAACGGAACAATTATGAAACCTCATTTTGTCAGCTGTGAAATTGAACGCTGCCGGGTCGAAAATGCGATTATGATTTCAATTATTGAAGGTGAACAGTCGTAAATTTAGGGATAAATGTGACCAAGTTAATAATAAAAAGTTAGTAACCTTGTGATGAATGCCACATGCAGTTTTGACAAGAATAGATATTTGTGGTAGATTAAGGTATCTACAAACATAAAAATTCTCAGATATATCTACATTGATTACAAAAATTAATAAATACTTTAATATTAAAACTCTATTTAAATTATCAAAACCATTCAAACCATTTAACTACCCATGGAGGCATAAATTTGGAAAAGAAATCATTGGAAGACTTAACCGTTGTTGAATTGCGCAAACAGGCGGAGCGTCTTGGGATCGAAAAAATCAGTCGACTTAAAAAAATTGAATTGATCGAGGCGATTGAAGAAAAACTTGAAAACGAAAAAGATCAAGGCTCGCAAAAGCCGAATGACAAAAAGGAAAATGACATATTGATAATTGAAAAAGAAACGACCGCAAAAAAAATTGGTAAAAAAATGAGCAATGAAAAAGGGTCGAATGAAAAACAGCCATTGCAGTCAAACCAACGAAATTCAAATGGAACGAATGGAAACAATCCGCGGTCACCATATTATAAAATAAAAGACTCGATGGATAATGTCGTGGTGGTGGAAGGAAATCTGGAGATTTTACCGGAAGGATTTGGTTTTGTAAAAAACAAAGAGATGAAGACTAACGAAGAATTTGTTTATATCTCAGGATCGCAAATACAAAAGTTCAAACTTGAAACCGGCGATTTATTAAGTGGTAAGGTACGGCCGCCAAAAACCGGCGAAAAATATTCGGCGATGTTATTTTTAGAAAAAGTTAACGGTACCAAAACGGCGGATATTATCCAAAAGATCAACAGCATGCTTTATGTTGATGAAAAAAAAGATCTGGAACGATTTAAAACTGCTCAAGAAGGAATTTTAGATGTAAACCCCGATGGTTTTGGCTTTTTAAGAACGAACCATTATCTGTCAGGGGATCACGATATTTATGTGGCCGCTAATCAGATTCGGCGCTTTAATCTTCGTACCGGCGACAAAATTGTTGGTAAAATTAAAATGTCCAGCGAAAATGAAAAATTTGATGCGTTATTATATGTTGAAAAGGTCAATGGCGATATTCCTGAAAAAATTGCCAACCGTCCCCGTTTTGAACAACTGACGCCGATTTTTCCTGAAGAACGGATTGATCTGGAAACGACCCAGGACATTGTGTCAACCCGAATGATTAACCTGTTTTCACCAATGGGAAAAGGTCAGCGGGGTCTTATCGTGGCACCGCCTAAAGCTGGGAAGACCATTTTGCTCAAAGAAATTGCCAACGGAATTACCACTAATCATCCGGAGATTGAATTAATTATTTTATTGGTTGATGAACGACCGGAAGAAGTTACCGACATGAAACGCTCGATTGATGCGGATATTGTCTATTCAACCTTTGATCAGCCCCCGGAAAATCACATTAAAGTGGCCGAAATTGTGTTGGAGCGCGGGAAACGATTGGTTGAGCAAGGCAAAGATGTCGTTATTCTGGTCGATAGTCTGACGCGTTTAACCCGCGGCAATAATCTGGTCGTGTCACCTTCAGGTCGAACTTTATCTGGAGGGCTCGATCCGGAAGCCTTGTTTTTCCCCAAAAAATTCTTTGGTTCGGCACGAAATGTCGAAGAAGGCGGAAGTTTGACGATTTTGGCGACCGCTTTGGTGGATACCGGCAGCCGGATGGATGATATCATTTTTGAAGAATTCAAAGGTACCGGGAATATGGAACTACATCTGGAACGGGAATTAGCAGAACGACGAATTTTTCCGGCCATTAATCTGAACCGCTCAGGAACTCGTCGCGAGGAAAAATTATTAACGACGGAAGAACTACGCGTCAGTTTTGATATTCGAAAACGCTACAAGGGAACAACGGTTTATGATCTGACTGACAAGATTATTTCCATTCTAGAACGAACCAAAGACAATGAAGCTTTCATGAAAAAATTTATTGATAAAATTTAATCGATAAAATATTTGATCTTTTAAGGAAAGTTTGATATAATGTCTCGGTTGATAAAATAACAATAAACAATTAAATAAATAAGAAACGAGGTGGATTCGATGAAAGAAGGCATTCATCCAAATTACGGCAAATCAATAGTTAAATGTGCTTGCGGAAATTCATTTGAAACTGGTTCTATTAAACCAGAATTAAAAGTGGAAATCTGTTCTGCATGTCACCCATTTTTCACAGGGAAACAAAAACTTGTTGATGCTGGTGGACGTGTTGATCGATTTAATAAAAAATACGGTATTAAAAACGAGTCAGCAGAATAAGAATAAGAAAAAGTCGGTTCTTGTAACCGGCTTTTTTCTTGTTCAAAGGCATTATGGTTATTTTGGCGAGTTGAGACGAGGTAAATAGATGACCATCAGAGAGATTTTAGATTATGGACGAAAGTCCCTTTCTCAAGCTAAAATTGAATATCCTGGTTTAGAAGCCGAAATTCTTTTAAGTGGGATCTTAAATAAGGATCGGGTTTATTTTTACACGCATTGCCAAGAATTGTTGGATGCGGTTAGTGAAGACTGCTATCGCCAAGCCATTAAGCGGCGGCGTCAACTTGAGCCGGTCGCTTATATTCTGGGAAAAAAAGAATTCATGGGGTTGGCCTTTTTAGTCAATCAGCAGGTGCTGATTCCTAGGCCGGATACAGAACCAATGGTGGAATATCTGATTGAATATTTACAGGCCAATTTTTCGGACGGTGCGAAAATTCTTGACCTATGTACCGGTAGCGGAGCGATTGGTATTTCAATTAAGCACTTTTATCAAAACGGTCAAGTGACACTTAGTGATATTTCAGAAGCGGCTTTAACCGTGGCTCAGGAAAATGCTAATCGTTTGGTAAACGGTGATCTTTCGCTTTATCAAGGGGATTTATTGGCAGCGCTTCCACAGGGTGAAACTTTTACGGTGATTGTTTCAAATCCGCCCTATATCAGCCAGTCCGAGATGAAACAGTTAGCACCGGATATCATCGCTTATGAACCCCAGCTGGCACTTGATGGCGGTGAATCCGGTTTGGATTTTTATCACCGCATTATTCGTGAGGCACCATTGTTTTTAGAAAATAACGGTTTGCTGGCATTAGAAGTAGGTGATGAGCAAGCCGATGCAGTTGCCGCTCTTTTAGATCGGCAAGGTTATCATGAAATCAAAAAAATAATGGATTTGGGCGGACATGTGCGGTGTTTAACCGGAAAATTAACAAAGACAAATCCAACGGATAATAATAAATTGGGATGACGTCTCTAAAAAATTGTGATAGAATAACAAGATAAGATGAAAAGAAAAAATTAACATAAGCATAGCGGAGGTAAACATGGTTTCAGCAGGAGATTTTAAAAAAGGGGTAACGTTTGAAATGGATGGTAACACATTTACGGTTATCGAATTTCAACACGTAAAACCGGGTAAAGGTGCGGCGTTTGTTCGAACTAAAATTCGAAATGTAATTACTGGGGCAGTGGTTGAAAAATCATTCAACCCAACCGAGCGATATCCAAAAGCACAAGTGGAAACACGAGAAATGCAATATTTATATGAAGATGGTGGTTTATACTATTTCATGGATCAGGAAACCTATGAACAAATTCCTTTGAATTTGAATCAGGTTGAAGAAGCGTTAAAATACCTGAAGGAAAATGATATTGCAACAGTAAAATCTCTTAAAGGGACGGCATTCTCTGTTGCAGCTCCGAATTTTGTGGAGTTGGAAATTGTTAAAACCGATCCTGGTTTCAAGGGCGACACCGCAACAGGGGCCAATAAACCGGCTACCGTTGAAACCGGTGCGATTATTACCGTTCCTCTTTTTGTTGAACAAGGTGATGTGATTCGAATTGATACCCGTACGGGCGATTACATGGAAAGGGTATAAAAATGAAATACATTAATGAAAAAGTGGCCTATACTAAAGGTTTAGTAGATGGTTTAGAATTAGACCAGGCATCTAATGAAGGCAAGGTTTTAGTTCAAGTATTGGATATTCTTGAAGATATCGTTGATGCTTTAGATGGGATTACTGAAGCTCAGGAAGAACTGGAAGAATTTGTGGAAATGGTCGATGATGATTTATCAGAGCTGGAAGAATTTATTTTAGACGAAGATTTTGCTGATGATGAAGAATTTGAGTTTGATGATGAAGATTATTATGAAATTATTTGTCCCGAATGCGGAAATGTTTACATTACCGAATTTGATTCGTTTGAAAATAATTCAGTCGTTTGCCCGGAATGTGGAGCACCATTTATCCTAAATGAAGAAATTTCGTGTTGTGGTGAAGATGGCTGTGATTGTCATCAGGAAATTTAAAGAACTCAGGTAATAAGATGAAAACAGAAATGAAAAACAATCAGTCACCGGATATCAATGACGAAATGATCGCTTCAATTGTCAGCTTAGCAGCGACAGGTGTTAACGGTGTGGAGCGTATTTCATTGAGAATCACCGATGAAATTATGGATAAGCTGTTGCTGGCGTCTTCAATTAAAGGGATCAAGATTGTTAGAAACCCAGAAGGGTTAATTATCTGGGTTTATATCATCACGGGATCGGGCGTTGACATTATCAAGGTTTCGGAAGCGGTTCAGAAAAAGGTCAAAGTTGCGGTCGAGTCGATGACCGGTTTTCAGGTGTCAATGGTTAATGTCCGAATCGAAGGTTCAGGCATCTAAGGGGCGTAAGCCCCTTTTTAAAGGATAAAAGGAATACGAGGAGTTCACATGAGTCGAAAAAAGGAACGGGAGTATGCTCTAAAAGGTATATTTCAACTAGACTTTCACCCAGAACCAGGAGATTTTACCGAAAGTATCACATTTTTTTTAGAGGACAATGAGCTGGATCTGAAGTATGGAAAAGCTTTGATCGACAATACCGAAGCTCATCTTGCCGAAATAGATAGTATTTTAGATGATTATCTTAAAGTAACCTGGAAAATTGACCGAATTCCTAAGGTTGAAAAATCAGTTCTGCGTTTGGCGATTTGCGAATTGAAATATATGGATGAAAAAGTACCATTTGAAGTAGTCATTAATGAGGCGATAGAATTAACTAAAAAATTCGGAGACGAGGATGGAAAAAATTACGTTAATGGTATTTTAAATAAAATTGTTAAGGATGAACTCAATGAGTGCCCTTAGTCTTGGCATTGATACCAGTAATTACACAACATCGGTTGCCTTAGTGGACGAAAATGAAAACATGATTTATAACAAGGGCATCCTATTGGAAGTGAAGTCAGGAGAAAGAGGACTTCGTCAATCGGATGCTCTTTTTCAGCATGTCAAACATTTACCGGTGCTGCTTGAAGAGCTGGGGCAGCAGCGGGATATAAACGTTATTTGTTACTCCGAACGACCGCGGCCGTTATCAGACTCCTACATGCCGGTATTTCGCGCCGGTGAGTCGTTGGCCCGTTCGTTGGCGGCTAACTTGGGCGTGCCCAAGTTAGCGGTCAGCCATCAGGAAAATCATATTCGGGCCGCCCTTTATGGCAGCGGCTCGCCACAACTCGAAACAGTCTTCTGCGCGGTTCATTTTTCCGGCGGCACCTCGGAAGTTCTTCTCGTCGAAAAGCAGGAAAACGGTTATCACTGTAGAATTATCGCTCAGACACTGGATCTTAATGCCGGACAATTGGTTGATCGCATCGGGGTTTTGATGGGGTGTGATTTTCCGGCGGGTAAAGCTTTGGAGGTGCTGGCGAAGCAGGCTGATATTACGAATAATGATCAAAAACTTGTAATCTCAACATCGCTCGAAGGGTTTGATTTTCATTTTTCGGGCCAGGAAAATCAGGCTAAAAGACATTTGGAAAATGGTGCCAATCACAGTCTGGTCGCTTATCTGGTTTTAAAATCGATCGCTAAAACACTGTCTAAAAGCATTGTGGGACTCAGTGAAAAATATTCCTTTCAAGCCGTTCTTTTTTCCGGTGGGGTGATGTCAAATCAGATTATTAAAGCGATTGTCGAAAAGGAATTGAAATTATCAGGATTGTCGCTTTATTTTTCGCCCGGAGAATACTCTCGGGATAATGCCGCGGGTAATGCCTTGATGGGAATGGATTATTACAAAAAGATGAGGTAAAGCGGATGACAAATTCAAAAATACTCAGTGTTTCCGAGGTTAATAAATATGTTAAGACGCTCCTGGAATCCAATAGTCTACTTAGGAATTTGGCAATTCAGGGCGAATTATCCAATGTCAGACGGGCGGCTTCGGGACATCTCTATTTTTCATTAAAAGATGCGGCCAGTAAAATAGATTGCGTGATGTTTAAAAATGCCGCCGTCGGTCTTAATTTTTTGCCAAAAGAAGGGCAAAAAGTGACCATTCGCGGAAGTTTTGGGGTATATTTACCTTACGGGCAATATCAAATTACTGTTCGTTCGATGGAACCACAGGGAGTTGGTGATCTTTTTCAGGCGTACTTGGTGCTAAAAGATAAATTGGAAAATCAAGGTTATTTTGACCATGACCATAAGCAAAAACTGCCGGAAATTATTAGTCGGGTAGGTCTGGTTACCTCACCAACCGGTGCGGCAATTAAAGATGTGATCTCAATTATTAAACGGCGCAATCCGTTAATCGATATGGTGATCTATCCCAGCCCGGTTCAAGGTGATGAAGCTGTCCCGGCAATCATCAAGGGAATTCGTTATTTCAATCAAACTCAATCAGTGGATGTTATTATCATCGGTCGTGGTGGCGGTGCTATCGAGGATTTGTGGGCATTTAATGACGAACGGTTGGCAAAGGTTATTTATGATTCGCAATTACCGATTATTTCAGCGGTTGGCCATGAAATTGATTATACCATTGCCGATTTTGTAGCGGACTTACGGGCCCCGACGCCATCAGGTGCGGCGGAGCTGGTTGCTGAGGAAACACTTGGCATGATTGAAGCCGTGATGGTGCAAAAAAAACGCTTGATTCAACTGATCGAAACGAAAGTTTTAAAAAAACGCGCGGAACTTGAGCAGATGAGGCGAAGTTTAAGGCGTTTTCGGCCTCGTGAACGGCTTGACGATAAGCGCATTCAACTGGATGCGATCCAGGATCGGATGATGCTGGCCATGAAAAATCAGATTAAAAATGAACGCTTGCAATTAAAAAATGTGCAAACCCGAATTACCGCAATGGATCCTGCTAAGGTGCAAAAAAAAGGTTATGTCCGAGTGACCGATGCCGCGGGTCTTTTAGTTGATTCGATAACCGGGTTAAAGATCGATCAACTTGTCACCCTCCATTTTGTGGATGGCGAGGTGGCAGCGAACATTCAATCCATAAAGGAGAATTAATAGTGGCAGTTAAAAAACTCAAAAGTAAAATGAGCCGTTTGGAGACCATTGCCGAACTGTTGGAAGAAGATAATCAGGAAATCGAAGCCTCCATGAAGTTATTTGCCGAAGGGATGAAACTGATTAATGAGTGTAGCGCTGATTTAGATACCATCGAAGGGAAGATAACGATCATGATTGATGGTGAAGAAAGCGAATTCGAGGGGAGTGTCGAAGCATGAATGAGTTCAAGACCTTGCTTAATGGCAAGGTTAGCGCAATAAATGGTGAGCTTGAAAAAGTTTTTGAACAAAATCTGGATACCCCGGAAGTGATTATTGAAGCCATGAAATACAGTCTTTTCGCTGGCGGAAAACGGCTGAGACCGATTTTAATGATAGAGACTTGTCGGGCTTTGGAAGGCAATGTTGAGCTGATTAAACCGCTGGCCATGGGGATTGAAATGATTCATACATATTCATTGATCCATGACGATTTGCCGGCGATGGATAACGATGATCTGCGCCGGGGGAAGGCGACTAACCACAAAGTTTATGGCGAGGCGATGGCGATTTTGGCCGGTGATGGCCTGTTAAACTATGCCGTTGAAACGATGTTGGAGGGAGCTTATAACCTGTCAGGTGATACCCTAATCAATTATCTTAATGCGATGAAATGTGTCATGGGCGCCGCCGGAATTGGGGGAATGATTGGCGGACAGGTGGCCGATATACTTAGTGAAAATAAGATCGTTGATCTTGATGAAATGAACTATATCCATTTACATAAAACAGCGGCTTTGTTAGAAGCATGTGTTCAGAGTGGCTGCATTATTGCCGAGGCTGAACCGGCAACCCAGGGACGTTTGATCAGTTATAGTCACCGCATTGGTTTGGCGTTTCAGATTGTTGATGACATTTTGGATATTGAAGGCGATGAAGTGGATCTTGGCAAGCCCATTGGCAGTGACGAAAAAAATCATAAGTCAACCTTTGTGTCGCTTTATGGTTTGGAGGCTTCAAAAATTCGGGTCACTGAACTTGAAACTGAAGCCATTGAACTGCTAAAACCGATCGGCCCAAGAACCGCTTTTCTATCGCAATTGGCAACCTATATTTGCCGACGGCGGAAATAGCTAGACACTGAGACCAAAATTTTAGAAAATAGCTTTACAAATGAAAATGGTACCCATGAAAAGAGGAGAAATTGAAAGAACGTTTAGATAAATTATTAGTCAGCCTGAATTATTTTGATACCCGCGAACGCGCTAAAAAAGCAATTATGGCAGGTCTCATCCAGGTTAATGGCCAGGTTAAGGATAAAGCTGGCGATCTGGTCGATCCCGCCGCGACCATTCTGATTAAAGGCAGTGATATGCCTTATGTCAGCAGAGGCGGCTTAAAATTGGAAAAGGGACTGGCTGTTTTTAAGATGCCGGTTACTGGTAAAGTGATTATTGATATCGGCTCTTCAACTGGCGGTTTTACCGATTGTCTCTTGCAAAATGGGGCCGAAAAGGTGTATTCAGTGGATGTTGGTTATGGACAATTGGATTGGAAATTGCGCAATGATCCACGTGTTGTTTCAATGGAACGGACCAATTTTCGCTATCTGACGACTGAGCATATTGCGGAGCCGGTTGATGCTACAGTGATGGATGTATCGTTTATTTCGATCACTAAACTGATCCCCGCCATTAAACGGTTTATGAAACCCGGATCTAACGGGATCTGGTTAATTAAACCGCAGTTTGAGGCGGGGCGTGACCGGATTGGAAAAAATGGCGTGATACGTGATAAAAAAATCCATGAAACGATTTTACATGAAGTGCTGATGGCGATTGAAAGCCAGAATATTACGATCAAAGGTTTAGATTATTCGCCGATCCAAGGCCCTAAGGGTAACATTGAATTTTTAGTTTTTATTGAAAATACCGAACCGAAAGAAGTAGAAAATTGGTCAGCACTGATCCATTCGGTTGTGACGATCGCCCATGAAAACTGCACAAAAAAGAAAGCACCGCTTGACGAATAGGATGTGAACAGCATTGGAAACAGAATTAAAAAAGTTTAATGAAATTGGCATTTATTTGAATATGGATAAGCCGGATAGTCAGGTTCTGGCCGAAAAGTGTATGGACTACCTGATTGCTCATGGCTTTAAAGTGGCTCTTTTAGAGGGGCAAATACGTTCTTCTCATAATCAGGTTAATTACTATTCCAAAACGCTTTTTTATCGAAAACCGGATTGTATTCTGGTGCTTGGCGGTGACGGAACGCTGTTATTTGTAGCTCGAAAAGTTTGTTTTTATACCATTCCGATTTTTGGCATAAACCTGGGCAAACTCGGCTTTTTAACCGAAGGCGAAGCGGGTAATTACGAAGAAACGCTAAGTAATCTAACCTCCGGAAACGCCTATATTGAAAAACGGATGATGTTGAGCTGCAGCATTAAAAAGCGCAACGAAAGTGCCTGTTTTTATGTTGCCTTAAACGATGTCCTGATTAAAAGTCGCGGCTTTCGCATGATGGATATCGAGGCTAAAGCCAATGGTTCAACGATTGATAAGTTTCGCGCTGATGGTTTAATTATAGCAACACCGACGGGTTCAACCGGTTATTCGCTAGCCGCCGGCGGGCCAGTGGTTTCACCGGAGGCTAACGTGATGATTCTCAACCCGATTTGTCCCCATCGTCTTCATGATCGCTCGTATATTCTGCCCGAAGACGAAGTAATTAATCTGGAGTTTGGCGATCGGGAAAAAGACATCATGGTGACCTTCGACGGGCAAACAACGGTCTCAATCACCCCGGAAGACACGGTCAAAATAAAAAAAGCCAGTTATTGCACCCGGCTAATCCGACTTAACAATATGAGTAGTTATGATCGCTTAAGAGTAAAGCTTTCCTGTGAATATTAGGAACGGGGCGCTATCAAAGGAGGGGAAAAAATGAAAGTATCCAGACAACTGAAAATTATTGAAATCATCGAAAATAACTTTATTGAAACCCAGGAAGAACTTGCTCAGGCCTTAAAAGATTCAGGTTTTGCAGTGACGCAAGCGACGATTTCCCGGGATATTAAAGAGTTAAAATTGATTAAGGTCAGTAACCATGATGGCATTCAACATTATGCACCACTTAAAGACATCGGCACTATTTATAATGAACGCGTTACGGCAGTGTTTAAGGAGTCGGTCTTAACGATTGATTATGTCGAAAATACGGTTGTTTTGAGAACCCTTCCGGCGATGGCTCAAGCGGCGGCCCTGGCGATTGATTCGATGGACTGGTGTGAAATTGTCGGAACAATTGCCGGCGACGATACTATTTTTGTCCTCGTCCGTAATCGCGACATGGTTGGTGAAGTCGTGGGCAAATTTAAGAAGTTAATGAAATAGGGAGGGCTCTATGCTGAGAAATCTCATTGTTAATGATTATGCTTTGATCGACCATTTAGCGGTGGACTTTAACCCCGGACTTAATGTGATTACCGGGGAGACCGGGGCCGGAAAGTCGATTGTGATCGATGCTTTAACGCTGGTGCTGGGAAATCGTGGGAATAAAACAAATATCCGTCAGGGTAAAAATAAAATGACGGTTCAAGGCCTTTTTGAAGTAGGGAAACAAACCCGTCTGATTGAGAAATGTCAGGACTTTGGTATCCCCTTGGAAGATGGTCAACTAATCCTGACTCGCGAAATGGATGATCATGGTCGTAATATTTGTCGCGCCAATGGTTTAATTATAACGGTTGCTCAATTAAAAACAATTGGCGATGAACTCATCGACATTCATGGTCAGCATGAGCATCAATCGCTGTTTAAACGGGAAAATCATCGGCAGTTGGTTGATGCCTTCGGGGGCGAAAAAAGTCGTAAATACCTGGAACAGACGGCTACTTATGCGGCTGAAATCAAGCGTATCAAAGGACAGATTGATGAACTGGAAATAAATGAACGGGAATTGGAACGCGAAAAAGAAACCCTCCAGTTTGAAATTGATGAAATTCAAGCCGCGGCGTTGCTTGTTGGTGAAGATGTCGAGCTTGAGGCGGAAAAACGTATTTTAGAAAATAAAGAGCGGCTTTATTTGAATGTCAGTCGGGCCTATGAATTGTTGAGTAGCGAAAATGCGATCCAAAATCCGCTAATTGATACCATCGGAATACTGCTTGAGACAATGGCCGAAATCGCTAAAATTGACAGTAATTTTGAGGCGAAACTAGAAAGTGTCAATGGCTTGTTTAGTGAAGCGGAAAGTCTTTCATTTGAATTGCGTTCTTATCTCGAAGATATGGAATATAACTTGGGTGATCAGGATGAAATTGAAACCAGACTGGCGTTGATTGCTAAGCTAAAACGGAAGTATGGCCATGATATTACGGAGATTCTCAATTATGCCGATGAAATAGGCCTTCGCTTGAAAAATCTATTAAATCGCGACGAAAGGTTGAAATCCAGCTATCAAGAATTAAGCGGTATTCAAGACAAATATTATAGAATTAGCAATAACCTTTATAAATTGCGTTTAAAAACCGCCGGAGCCCTTAAAAAAGCGTTGGAAAAAGAATTAGGCGAATTAGCGATGGAAAAGGTTCAAGTTGAAATCTCAGTTGAACATGATCCTGAGCGGATTGCTGCCGCGGGACAAGACACCGTTGAGTTTTTAATTTCGGTTAACCCCGGGCAACGGCCAAAACCGCTGGGAAAAGTTGCTTCCGGCGGCGAAATATCCAGAATTATGTTAAGTTTAAAGAGTATTTTTGGTGGTTTAGATGGTATCGAAACGATGGTTTTTGATGAAATCGATACGGGTATTAGCGGCCGAACTGCTCAGGTCGTGGCAGAAAAGATTCAGACGCTCAGTGTGACCCCGCCAATGGGCCGACAAATTATCTGTATTACACATCTGCCGCAAATTGCTGCGATGGCAGATCAACATTATATGGTCGAAAAACGATCAATTAAGGATAGCGTCGAGGTTCGTTTTGTGCCACTGGACGAAAAGGGTAAAAAAGAGGAACTTTCACGGATGCTTGGCGGTGCTCAGGTTACGCAAAAAACCTTTGAACATGCTCAAGAAATGCTGGAATTAAGCCAAAAGATAAAAAAATCAAAAAAAATTAAAGAGAGCAAAATATTATCTTAACATTTCGCATGTTATTGGATAAAATAAAGATTGTTAAAAATATATTTATTTAAGGAGCTATAAATTGGAAAGAACAGTACCAATAGGATTATCAAACAAGCACATTCATGTATCACAGGCAGATTTAGAGGCATTATTTGGCAAAGGTTATCAGTTAACACCAATGAAAGACTTATCCCAACCGGGACAATATGCAGCTGAAGAAAAAGTAGATATTGTCGGACCGAAAGGAACCTTAAAAGGCGTTCGTATTTTAGGACCTGTTCGACCGGAAACACAATTGGAAGTTTCAATTGGTGATAGCTTTTGTTTAGGTATAAAAGCACCACTTAGAAACTCAGGCGATATTGCCGGGACTCCGGGGGTAAAAATTATTGGACCAGCGGGAGAAATCGAAATCAAAGAAGGCGCAATTGTTGCGGCTCGTCATATTCACATGAGTACTGAAGAAGGTGCCGCTTACGGCTTAAAAGATAAAGACGTTGTTTGCGTTAAATTGGATGGCCCGCGAGGTTTGACATTTGACAATGTATTAGTTCGAGTCAGCCCGAATTTTAAACTGGATATGCATCTTGACGTTGAAGAAGGAAATGCTGCTGGGGCTAAAAACGGTCAAATCGCTACCATTCTGTAATAATGATTGCACCTAACCCAATCGCATTTACCGCATTCGGTTTTGAAATAAGATGGTATGGGGTTTTAATTGCTTCAGCGCTTGTAATTGGACTATTGATTGCGATCAGACGAGCACCTAAATATGGGCTTGATCCCGACTTCATTTTGGATTTCTTTTTGTATATGACACCCGCGGTGATTATTGGAGCCCGGCTTTATTATGTCTTATTCAGTTCTGACTTAGACGATTATCTGGCGCATCCGGCCGAAATTTTGGCCACTTGGCATGGCGGTCTGGCGATTCATGGTGGCATCATAGCCGGTGTAACAGTGGCCCTCATTTTGTGTAAGGTTAAAAAGATCAGTTTTTTTGCTTTGGCTGATGTTATCATTCCGGGGTTGCCATTAGGACAAGCCATTGGGCGATGGGGAAATTTTTTCAATCAGGAAGCCCATGGTGTTCAAACTGATTTACCATGGGCAATCACGGTAAATGACGCAACATTAGGGTTAATTAAAGTTCATCCGACTTTTTTATATGAATCAATTTGGGATTTTCTAATTTTTGGTTTTCTCTTTTTCTATGAGGACAAAATTAAAAAGGTTGATGGTGAGTTGTTGTTTGTCTATCTGGGGTTATACTCCATCGGGCGCTTTTTTATCGAAGGATTAAGAACGGACAGTCTGATGTTTATGGGACTACGGGTAGCTCAACTGCTCAGTTTAGCGTTAGTGGCGGTTGGTACTGGTGGCGTTTGGTATCTGCGTAAAAATAGTGTTCGCTTTAATAATTCATTAATTAAAAACTAACATGATCATTTTAAAAATGATCGTATAAAAAGAGACTGTCATTGATTTATGGCAGTCTCTTTTTTCATTTCCAGGATAATTTTATAAAAAAAGCTGCTTTGAGATACCTGGTGAAGTTTTTTATTTTGATCTGTTATTCAATTAAAACTGCTTAGTCATGCCGCGATATTGAATCGCTTCCGATAAATGTGTGACAGAAATTGTGTCATCGTCATCCAAATCGGCAATCGTTCGGGCTAGTTTTAAAATGCGATGGTAACCCCGGGCACTTAGTTTCATTTTGGTGTAGACTTTTTCCATCAGATTTTTTTCAGCCACACCAAGTTGGCAAAAAGTTTCCAATAGCTTAGGTGTGAGTTGGGCATTATAAAAAATATCCAGATCCTGATAACGTTTGTTTTGCCGTTCACGGGCGGCATCAACCCGTTTTTTAATGGTTTGAGAGGTTTCGCCCTTTGGTTTGATCTGTAATTCGTCATAGCTAATGCTGGGAATTTCAATAAAGATATCTAGCCGATCCATTAGCGGGCCGGAGATTTTTCCCTGATAGTTTTTAATTTGTTGGGGGGTGCAAAGACATTCGTGAACAGGATCTGTTAAATATCCGCAGGGACAGGGATTCATTGAAGTAATTAAGGTAAAACTGGCTGGAAAGGTCAGGGAAGCATTAACCCGGGAAATCGTGACTTCCTGATCTTCCATTGGTTGGCGCAGCACTTCCAGCGCCGATTTTTGAAATTCAGGTAACTCATCAAGAAAAAGAACCCCTAAATGCGCCAGGGAAACTTCACCGGGTTTAGGAATTCGACCGCCGCCAACTAATGAAGTTTTAGAAATAGTATGATGGGGGGAACGAAAAGGCCGCTGATTCATGATGGCATTATTTTTTAACAGTCCGGAAATGCTGTGTATTTTAGTAATTTCAAGGGCTTCATCAATGGTTAGATCCGGCAGGATGGAAGAAAAACCTTTTGCCAACATCGTTTTACCGGAACCGGGTGGTCCGCTCATCAGGACATTATGGCTGCCGGCAGCGGCGATTTCGAGGGCGCGTTTGGCCAGATCCTGACCGCGAATATCAGAAAAATCAATGGCATGACTGCTTTTTTCAAGCATCAGGATTGCAGTGAGATCGACTCTAAAGGGTTTAATAATTAATTCGTTTTTTAGAAAAGCGATTGCTTCATTAAAATCTTTGAGGGGGATAACATCAACGTCCTGTACAACGGCCGCTTCATAGCGGTTGTCAAAGGGCACTAAAATATGTTTAATACCGGCTTCTTTTGCCGCCAGCACCATTGGCAATACGCCGTTGACACTGCGGATCTCGCCGCTTAGCGATAATTCGCCAATAATCAGATAATCTTCGGGATGATCCCAGTTAAGCTGCTCTGAAGCGTTTAAAATACCCAGCGCAATGGCCAGATCAAAAGCCGGGCCTTCTTTTTTTAGATCAGCCGGAGCAAGATTAATGGTGATCCGTTCCATCGGATATTTATAGCCATTATTTTTGATCGCGGAAAAAACACGATCCTTCGATTCCTTGATTCCGATGTCGGGCAGACCAACCAGTGAATATGTGGGCAGACCTCGGGAAATGTCAATTTCCACAGTAATAATAACACCGTTTACTCCCAATAACCCGCAACTTTTTAACTGTGATAACATATAAAGTTTACCTCCATTTTATTAAATGTATTATACAAGAAATAAAAATAAAAATATAGAGAAAATATTTACCGCTTATGTTATTATCAAGCATAGATAAAACATTGGAGGAGGCTATAATGGAAAAAACAATGAAAGGAACCTTGTATGTGGTCATTGCAATGATCCTTTTTAGTACCGGGGGACTTTTTATCAAACTCATTAACGCTAGTGCTTTTTCTGTTGTTTTTGGAAGAGCGCTCATTGCGGGACTATTTTTTTTCCCTTTTATTCAATGGAAAAAAATCAAGTTCTCAAAGAATTATATCGGCTTAGTTATTTCGTATTGTTATTTATGTATCGCTTTTGTTTTAACTACAAAAATTACTACTGCAGCGAATGCGATCATTCTTCAGTGCACCGCACCACTATGGCTTTATTTATTTTATGTGATCAGAGGAAAAAAAATCGTCAAACGTGAGTTGGTGCCGAGGCTTTTTATCTTAGCGGGAATCATTATAATTTTAAGTGCTTCCGATGGTGGCAATGTTTGGGGAGATATGTTGGCTTTAACCAATGGGATCGCTTATGCAGCGGTGCAGCATTTTCTGGAAAAGGATTATTCCGTATCGGACATGTCACTGGTCGGTCTCAATAATATTGTTCTATGTCTGGTCATTCTGCTGACCATGGGACATAATCTTGATTATTCGGGATTATCAATTTATGGATGGTTGGGAATAATTATTTTAGGGATCTTTCAAATTGGGTTTTCTTATGTTTTTCTTTTTAAAGGAGTACGGTTAATTTCACCGCTTAAGGCATCAATCGTTTCTTTATTGGAACCAATCCTCAATCCGATTCTGGTATTCTTTTTTATTGGGGAAACACCATCGCTGATAGCCTTGATTGGATTTGTGGTTATTTTTTTGGGAATTGGACTAGCGATTATCCCGACGAAAAGGGTAGAGCAAATTGAAGAGTATTAAATAGTGTGTAGAATTTAAAAAGCAGTGCGACAAAATGATTGTAGCACTGCTTTTTTTCTTTTATTATTATTCGGATTGAGGTGCGTTACTTTGTTTTGGTTTAATAAATAGATAAGCAACAGCAGCAACTGTGAAAAGGGTCATCGAGACGTAGAAAGGAAATTTGATGCTATCAGTCATACCCATTATGGCAGCAAGGAAAGCAAAAATATAAGCAGAACAGAAACCACCAATATTTAAACTGGCCATAACGATACCAGATGCCGTCGGCATTTGACTGGGATGAACAATTGCGCCTAAATCCATGAAAACGGCTGGGATAATAAAGGCGAAGCCAATCCCGGCAACAGTAGTGCCAATATACATAAAGGCAATGGAGTTGCCAAAACCAATACTAGCCATAGCGATAGCTAGCAGGGCAAGACCGACAGCCAGTGAATTTTTTTTGAAAATGCTAAAGACTTTAGCAAAAATTAAACCACCAACCATGCCACCGATGGTGAACATTGTTAACACTAACGCTGCTTCAGCAGCACCACCCATACCAGAAACGGCAATAATGGTAGACATGTTGACTAACATTGGATAAATTAAAGCCATAATTAGAAAAATTGCAAGGGCAAAGCCGAAAACAGAACCTGGTAATTTTGGTTTTGCTTCACCAGCATTAGGAACCGGTGCAGCAGGAGGTTCTGGTAAAAATAGAATTAGAATTAATGTAATAAGTCCAAGAGCATGCGGAAGGAAAGCATATTGCCAGGCAATACCGGCAGCCATACCACCTAATAATTGGAACAGAATACCGCCGATATTGGCAACAACATTACTGAAGCCCATCATTTTAGCGCGAACCTCGCCATCAAAAAAGGCAATAATTAGCGCTCCACCTAGCGGAGTAACAATCCCAAGACCGATTCCAAAGATGGCACGAACGGCTAAGATTGCAGTAAAACTGGAAGTTGCCATAAAATAGGGGGCCACACCGCCACCAACAAAGAGGATCATACCGATGATCATTAGTGTTTTGTATTTAACAGCTGTTCCAGCAATTCGGCCGGAAATGAGTGTTGCTGGGACCGACATCAGCACGGCTATTGTAGATACCAGTAACAAAGTAGTAAAGGGAACATCAGGGAATGCGGCCGCAATGTTGGCAATGGCTGGAGTGATGGTTCCAACACCCATTTGAACAAAGAAAACTGATAAAACTGCAATTTTTAAGAAATTTTTGTTTTTCATAAATGTACCTCTTCTTCAAAATAGCTCTCGATTGATTGAGAACTTTAGTTTTTTTACCCGTTAATTATTATAGGAATAAGTTATGTTTAATAAACATTAAAAATAAGGATACTGATTTCAATTTAACGGGGCCAGTAATGAATGCGTAATTTTGCATTAGGATGCAATTGTCAGAACTTAGAATACTTTATTACTCAGTATCGATAATAAAGTAAGGTTGGACCAAAAAACAACACAATTGGATGAGAAAGTTTCAGCACCTCCTTTCGAGATAGTTTGAGACCAGTGTTAATTGTGATTACACAACTTCATCTGACATATGAGCTTAGGTTACAAGTTTGATCATTGGAAATCATCGTCATAACGTTACGGCATCCTGGTCTTTTTTAATTTATGTCAGATATATAAAACAGGGTTTTATAATAAACCTTAGTTTTCTAATGGAGTTGTCGCAAAATAAAGTAGTTTTTTTTAGTTAAAATGTTTTACTTGGATCAAATGAAGCAAGCGTTTGCAAAATGATTTAAGTGAACAGTTTGTAATAGATTAGATTTGAACAACTGTTTACACACGCCTTAGTCTTCCAACAAAGAAACGTGATAATTTGGATCAGTGTTGATGGTTAAGGGCTTTTTACTAAAGAGTGAATTAAATTTGATCAATATTAGTTATATTTAACTATGAGATGATAATACCATGATATATTACGTTTGTCTACTATAATTATAAAAAAATAATATATTACGAAAATATGTTAATGAAGAGTGGCTGATAAACGTTTAAATTATCAATATTTAGTATTACGGTAAAAATATTAAATAATGAGATGTTAAAAAAAAAACAAAGTTTTAAAAAACGAGTTTAGTTTTGAGTACGTCTAAAATATCTCAGAAAAAAGTAAATAGATAAAATTAAGTAAAATCATTGATTTTATGAAAAAAATTAAAATTTTGAATAACTGCCACAAGTTTTAACATGAAGGTGAAAATTTATCTGAAGAATTAGAAGAAGTGTTGCAATTGCAAAAATTTGATTAAAAGATGAATAAGAATAAACAAAAAGCCGAATGGTATCTTGAGAACCACGCGGCTTTAAAAATTGACTAAGACATTTCTTTTTTATCGTTAGAACGCTCGATTAAAAAATGACAAAATTTTTTTCAATCCGAATCGAAAATAGTTTTTCTATTTCTTGCGATTCAAGAATAACCTGATCAATTGTTTTCGCGTCAAGTCTCATATTAGCAAGTAAAAAATAAATGTTGGCATTGACAAAATCGAGGGAAGAACAATCAATGAGTCCGGCATCATAAGCAAGGTTTGAACCTTGTGTAGCACCCATATTGGTATAAGTGATAAAAGCAATTTCAAATTGACTATAATTTAACCCACAACTTTCAGCGAGATTTCGATAAAATTCGATCATCACACTTTGCTCTTTATAAATGACATTTTCGGAAAGTAAATCGTAATAGAAACGGCTAAAATTTTTATTAATCCGGAGATTATTGTTCATTAGGCGCATCTCGACTGCTGTTTGTAAAAGAAGTGAGGTTTCGATCCCAAGCTCAGTTAGTTTTTTCGCTACACAAGACTTATAGCAAGACATAATTTCATTGTATACATCAATTCCCAAACCGCCCTTTGAGCCATAATAATAATTGATCAACCCGACATTTGCACCAGATTCCTTGGCGATTTTCAGACAAGTCGTATTAGTGTAGCCATATTCATAAAATAAAGCTTTGGAAGTTTCATAAATTTTTTCTTTGGTTTCTTTTCCGACCTTATATTTTCCCATATTATACTCTCTGTTTCTATAGTTTAATTAGATTTAAATGCAACGTAATAATAGTTATTTTAAAATCATAGCATAGTTTTTTGTGAAAAACAAGATAATGTCAACGAAAAAAACTTTCTTGACTTAATTGGCATAATATGATAAATTTTATTTAGTAATTTACTAATTTAATAAATTAGTAAATGATAAACTAAAGTGAGGTAATAATGAAAATTCCAACAACACTTAAACATAAACCGGTGATTATTTCGGAAGATTATGATCAGATCGATGGACGAGGTATTAAATCCGATGCAAAAGGATTGTCGATGGGACTAGCGCAATGGAATGATCGCGGGAAGATTGAAGTTTCGGCGAAAATATGGCGTTATACGGGCGAAAAATGGTCGAGGCAGTCGGAAGAAATGCCTTTGCATCGAGTTATTGATTTGGCAATTTTTGTTTGTCGGACAAAACAGTATTTCAGTGATGCTTATCAATTTGAAAAACTATATGATGAGAATAATCCTCACATCGATCGAATTGCCTTACAGGGTGGAGCCATGGATGTTTCTGTTTGTATTGAAAATCCTTTTTTAGACGAGGATATCAAAATGGTGGCCGAAGTCCTCCAAAAAGATGATGAACTGTTGGGTGAACGGTTAAGGCGATTAGCGGCAATATTAAAGGAAATGGGGTATTAATCAATGAAAAAAAGTGAAGCAAAAAAAGAAATCATAGCGGCGTATAAAGAAAAAAAATCCGTTGGTGGTGTATATATCATCCGAAATATTACTTCTGGAAAAATATTTATCGATATGACGCCAAATATGCAAGGAATGTTAAATCGGTTTGAATTCGCCAAAAAAACGAAAACGCCGTTTACGATTAAATTTCAAAGTGAGTGGCAAAATGAAAAAGATGATGCGTTTGAAATTGAGATATTAGAAGAAATTGAGATGGGTGTTGATCAAACGAGAAAATCGTTTAAGGAAGATCTGGAAACGATGAAAAATTTGTGGAAAGAGAAATTTAGCGGCAATAAGTTTTATTAGAAATCGCGACTGTTGATTGAGACGGTTGACAAATTACGTTGAAGTGGGAGTACTGGCAATGAAGTTACGGGTCAGCCTGGGATAAATAATTGTTGGTATGGAGTTATGGAGTTGGCGCCAAAATTAGACGCCAACTTCAATTTTGTTGTATTTATCAGTGACTAAAATTAGTTATGAGCCAGCCATTGCCGATTGAAGGCGATGGCTTTTTTTACTTGTTCTGCGGCCGGACCACCGATAATGTTGCGTTGATTTACACAGGCATTCAAATCAATGGCAGCAAAGATTGAGTCATCAAACACCGGCGAAATATTTTGGTAGTCTTCAAGGGTAAGTTCATCTAAACTCTTATTGTTTTCCAAAGCAAAAAAGACGAGTTTACCAATGATTTCATGAGCATCACGAAAAGCGACGCCGTGTTTTACCAGCCAATCGGCGGCGTCGGTAGCATTAGAAAAACCACCGGCAGCGGATTTTTTCATGACCTCTTTGTTGACGGTCAAGGTTTTAATCATTTTAGCAAACGTAATCAGGCAGATTGAAATGGTATCGTAGGAGTCAAATACCGGTTCTTTATCTTCCTGCATATCTTTATTATAAGCTAAAGGAATCCCTTTCATGGTCGTTAAGAGACTCATCAGATTGCCGTAAACCCGTCCTGTTTTACCCCGAACCAGTTCGGCAATATCAGGATTTTTTTTCTGTGGCATAATGCTGCTTCCGGTACTGAAGGCATCGTCCAAAGTGATGAAGTTGAATTCACTGCTGCACCAGAGGATGATTTCTTCGGAAAAACGGCTGAGGTGCATCATCAAAACGGATGCTGCTTCTAGAAAATCAAGACAAAAATCACGATCGGAAACGCCATCCAAGCTATTTAATGAAACCGCGGCAAAGTTCAGTTCATTGGCAACGGCATGACGATCCAGTGGATAAGTTGTTGTGGCCAGCGCGCCGGAACCCAACGGTAGGGTATCGGTCATTGCGTTAACCTGATCCATACGTGTCATATCGCGTTTAAACATTTCCACATAAGCCATTAAATGATGGCTGAAGGTAATTGGTTGAGCCCGTTGCAGATGCGTATAACCGGGCATGATAGTGTCGGTATGATCTTCGGCCAGATCAAGCAAAGTCAAAATCAGATTTTGGATTAATAATTTGCTGTCAGCGACAATTTCTTTAACGTATAAACGCATATCGGTGGCGACCTGATCGTTGCGGCTACGGCCGGTATGTAATTTTTTACCGACATCACCAATGCGTTCAGTCAGAATGGCTTCAACATTCATGTGAATATCTTCCATTGACACCGAAAACTCGATTTTTCCGGCTTCAATGTCCAGCAAAATCGCTTCAAGGGTTTCAATAATTAATTCAGTTTCTTTGGGATCAATAATATTTTGTTTCCCAAGCATACGGGCATGCGCGATACTTCCTTTAATATCCTGTTTATAGAGGCGTTGATCAAAGGAAATGGACGAGTTAAAATCATCAGTTAAAAGGTCGGTTTTTTTTGAAAACCGACCTCCCCACATTTTTTTCATTATTTTATTCCCCTTTTTCTTCGCGGCTAAGTCGCATTAAGGCACGAACTTTTAATGGTAAACCAAATAAGTGGATAAATCCTTCGGCATCTTTATGATCGTACAGATCGCCGGTTGTAAAGCTGGCAATTTCAGCATTATAAAGTGAGTAAGGCGAACTGACGCCAACAAGAATGATATTGCCTTTATAAAGTTTTAGCTGCACATTGCCAGTCACTGTTTTTTGCGTTTCATCAACAAAAGCGGTTAAAGCTTCGCGTAGTGGAGTGAACCATTCGCCGTTATAGGCTAATTCAGCAAATTTTACGGCCGCTTGTTGTTTGAAACCAAAAGTTTGTCGATCCAGACACATATGTTCTAATTCTTCATGGGCATTATAAAGGATCGAACCGCCAGGTGTTTCATAAATTCCTCGGGATTTCATCCCAACAACCCGGTTTTCGATTAAATCAACTACGCCAATGCTATGTCGGCCACCAATGGTGTTGAGTTGTTCAAGGAGTTCCCGGCCACTCATGGCAACGCCGTTTAACTTAACCGGAACACCTTCTTCGAAATCAATACTGACAATTTCGGCCTGATCGGGAGCTTCTTCTAAAGGGGTGGTCATTTGTAATAGTTTTTTGTATTGTGGTTCCAAGGAAGGATCTTCCAGCTCAAGGCCTTCATGACTCATATGGAGAATATTTTTATCCCGGCTATAGCTATCGCTGATAGACATTGGAACTTTGATATCGTGCATAACGCAATAGTCCATAGCATCTTCCCGGGATTTAATATCCCAAATTCGCCAGGGGGCAATAATTTTTAGTTGCGGGGCAAGCGCACCGATGGTTAGTTCAAAACGAACTTGATCGTTTCCTTTACCGGTAGCACCATGACAAATCGCTTCAGCACCTTCAAGCTCTGCATATTTTACCAGAACCTTAGCAATTAAAGGACGGGCAAGGGAGGTTCCCAACAAATATTTTTTTTCATAAATAGCATCGGCTTTAAGGGCTGGCCAGACATATTCTTCAACAAATTCATCGGTAACATCTTCGATATATAATTTGCTGGCGCCTGAAGAAAGTGCTCGTTCCTCAAGTCCTTCCAATTCGGTGCCTTGTCCAACATCGACGCAGACGGCAATAACATCATAGTCGTAAGTGTTTTTAAGCCATGGTATAATCGTGGTGGTATCAAGACCACCAGAATAGGCAAGAATTACTTTTTTCTTCAATTTTATATCCTCCTGATAATTAGCTGTTTAATATAATTTATTTAACTACATGAATGATTATACAATCATTCTAGGCGAAATGCAAGTATAAAAAGAAAATAAATAGAAATAATTAATAAATATGCATAATAATGCTTGATTATACACAAATGTTCTTGTATAATACAGAAATACCAATTTAAGAAATTTCATAAATTAAAAGACAGGGAACACTTATTTTGGTAAAATAAATGTTTAAAGAAGTTGTCACCATTAAGAATGTTAAGGTTGTAGACAAACAATGGCACCGATTATAAATTGTTGTGAATTTAAAATTTTGTCTAGACTCTTACTATTCTTTAACGAACCGGTTAAGAAAGGATATTAAAATGATAAAAGCATCTGTTATCGGCGGAACTGGGTATGCAGGACAGGAATTGATTCGAATTCTAATGCGGCATCCGGAAGTTGAAGTTGTCACAATTGGAACGCGGAGTTTCGCGGGGAAAAAATTCAGTGATGTTTATGGAAATTTTGAAACCATTACCGATCTTGTTTGCGAAGCGACGGATATTAAGTTATTAGCCGACAAGTCAGACGTGGTATTTCTGGCTTTACCTCATGGGATCGCTTCTAAAACAGTCACAAAAGAAGTGTTGGAAAAAACAAAAGTGATTGACCTGGGCGCTGATTTTCGGCTTAAAGATATTAATATCTATGAAGATTGGTATCAAACGGAACATTTTAATCACCCATTATTAGAAGAAGCCGTATATGGCTTGTGCGAGTTGCATCGTGACGAAATTAAAAAAGCACAATTGATTTCAAACCCCGGTTGTTATACGACCTGCAGTATTTTGAGTTTGGCACCATTGATCAAACATAATTTGATTGATATCAAAAGTATCATTGTTGATGCCAAATCCGGGGTAACCGGAGCGGGACGCGGAACCGTCTTGGAACTGATGTATTCAGAATGTAATGAATCGATTAAAGCGTATAAAATTGGATCGCATCGGCATACGCCGGAAATTGAACAGGAATTACAATTGCTAAACGGACAGGATTTTAATATTCTTTTCACCCCTCATCTGGTTCCGATGAACCGCGGAATTTTAGCTTTATCGTATGCGAATTTAACGGCTAAACTGACACTCGAAGAAGTCAAGGAGATTTATAAAGCGTTTTATCGAGATGAGTATTTCGTCAGAATTCTGGAAAACCGAATGCCGGAAACCCGTTGGGTAAAAGGAACGAATTTTTGTGATATCGGAGTGACCGTTGATCCCCGAACCAACCATGTTATTGTGGTGGGGGCAATTGATAATCTGATGAAGGGGGCGGCTGGACAAGCCGTTCAGAACATGAATATCTGTTTTGGGTTGGCAGAAAAAACCGGCATTGACTTTATTGCCGATTTTCCAATTTAAAAAACGTGTGTCAGGCATTTTAGCAGGGCAAAATGATTTAGTAAAAATAGAGGAGTAAATAAAATGAAAGTAATAAAGACAGGGGGCGTAATAACGCCGGTCGGTTTTAAAAGCGGTGGTCTGAGTAGTGGCGTAAAAATGAGCGGGAAAAAAGATTTGGCGATCATTTATTCCGAGGTGCCCGGGGTCACCAGTATTATGACCACCACCAACGTGGTTAAAGCAGCGCCGATTCTCTGGTGTAATGAGGTCATTGCCAACCCTTATAAACAAGCGGTGGTGGTGAATAGCGGCAATGCCAATGCCTGCACCGGAAAAAAAGGAGAAGAAGATGTCGAAAAAACTGCTAATCAGGTCGCTTCGGTTTTAGGTTTAAAACCAGAAGATGTTTTGGTGGCCTCGACGGGCGTGATTGGTTTGCCGTTGCCGGTGGAAAAAATACTTGCCGGAATCGAAACTTTAGGGCCGCAGTTGGGAAACAGCATTGAGGACGGCGAAGCGGCGGCGACGGCGATTTTAACAACGGATACCGATCCCAAGACAGTCGCCGTGGAAGTGGAAATACAAGGCAAAGCGATAAAAATCGGGGGGATGGCTAAAGGCTCGGGGATGATTCACCCAAACATGGCAACGATGCTTTCATTTGTAACCACCGATGTTAACATTGAACCGGCAGTGTTAAATAAACTTTTAAAAGAAACAACCATTGATACCTATAACATGATTTCGGTTGATGGGGATACCAGTACCAACGATATGGTTACCGTAATCGCCAATGGGCTGGCGGGGAATGACCCGTTAGTAGAAAATACCCCGGATTTTGAGATTTTTAAAGAAGCATTTATCTATGTTCATAAAACGTTGGCTAAAAAAATCATCCGCGATGGTGAAGGCGCGACCAAATTTGTTGAAGTGAATGTTTTTGGAGCTGAAACGAAAGCGGCAGCACGAACGTTAGCTAAATCAGTGGTGACATCCAGTTTGGTTAAAACGGCACTTTTTGGGGAAGATGCCAACTGGGGACGAGTGCTTTGCGCCTTAGGTTATGCGGGCGTTGATTTTGATCCATTAAAGGTTTCGTTAGTTTTTTCAAGTCAGGCGGGAATGGTGACCTTATTAAATGACGGAGCACCGATTGCTTTTGATGAAGAAGAGGCTAAAAAAGTTCTTTCAGAAACAGACATTATGATTTCAGTTGAAATGAAAGAAGGGGATGAAAAGGCCGTGGCATGGGGTTGTGATTTATCTTATGACTATGTTAAAATCAATGGCGATTACAGAAGTTAAATAAAGAAAGAAGTATTAAATGGAAAAATATATTGAAAAGGCCAAGATTCTTATTGAAGCTTTGCCCTACATCCAACAGTTTAAAAAGAAGACCATGGTGATCAAATACGGCGGCAGTTTTATGTATGATGAAGCGCGTAAACAATCGGTTATGGATGATATCTCACTGATGCGTCTGGTTGGGATTCGGTTGATCATTGTCCATGGCGGCGGTAAAGATATTTCCGGCATGCTCAGTGATTTGGATATCGAAACCGAATTTCTTGATGGTTTGCGAATCACCAATGAAAAAGTGATTGAAGTAGCCGAGATGGTATTATCCGGAAAAATCAACAAAGAACTGGTCCAACTACTGCAAAATCGAGAAATAAATGCGGTTGGTCTATCTGGTAAAGATGGCGGGATGATTAAGGTGAAGAAAAAATTTGTCAATAATATGGACATTGGTTTTGTTGGCGATATCATTCGGGTTGACAATCGGCTTTTATTGACCTTGTTAAAAGATGACTATCTGCCGGTAATTGCCCCGATCGGAACCGACAAAACCGGTCAGAGTTATAATATTAACGCCGATCATGTGGCTTATGCCGTTGCTAAATCTGTTAAAGCCGAAAAACTGATTTATTTAACGGACACCGATGGGGTTTACATGGACCCGGATAATCCGGATTCGATTATTCGGCGTTTATTTGCCGAAAATGTGCCCAAGCTTATCGAAGAGGGCGTTATTTCCGGGGGGATGATCCCTAAAGTGGAAAATAGCGTTGATGCCCTTAATCAGGGGGTTAATTCAGTGCATATATTAGACGGCAAGGTTGAACATTCAATGTTATTGGAATTGTTCACCGCGGCCGGTGTTGGGACGATGATTCGTCGTTCAATAATTTAGGAGGATAAAATGGATTTAATAACACGTGGAAGTAATGTGATCATGGAAACTTATAAACGTTATCCATTGGTTTTTGACAAAGGTCAGGGGTGTGTGCTGACGGATATAAACGGTAAAGAATATTTGGATTTTGTGGCGGGAATTGCGGTGGATTCGCTTGGCCACGCCCATTCGGGGCTGCTTAAGGCGATGCAGACCCAAATGGAAAAACTGGTTCATATTTCCAATTTGTATTGGTCCGAACCGGGGATTGAACTGGCCGAAATGTTAACCAAAGAAAGTGGTTTGGATAAGGTTTTCTTTTGTAACAGCGGTGCTGAAGCCTGTGAAGCGGCACTAAAACTTTGTCGCGTTTATGGAAAACTTAAAAAGAATAAAGATGCGGTTGAAATAATCGCAATGGAGCAATCGTTTCATGGCCGAACTTATGCGGCGATCACGGCAACCGGGCAGAAAAAATATCAGGAAAATCTGGAACCGCTGATGCCGGAAATTTATCATGTGCCTTATAACGATATAGAAGCCCTTAAAGCTCAGATCAGTCCCAATACCTGTGGGATTATTTTAGAACCGATTCAGGGTGAAGGCGGAATTTATCCGGCGGACCCGGATTATTTAAAAGAAGTCCGAAAAATATGTGATCAGGAAAACATTGTCCTCATTTTTGATGAGGTTCAAACAGGAATTGGTCGTTCGGGTAAACTGTTTGCTTATCAGCAATATGGTGTCGTACCGGATGTGGTGACAATGGCTAAAGGTTTAGGCGGCGGGGTTCCGATTGGGGGCATTATTGCCAAAGATCATGTTGCTGAAGTTTTTAAGCCGGGAACACATGCGTCGACTTTTGGCGGCAATCCTTTTGTTTGTGCGACCGCCAAATATGTGATCGAAACGTTAACAAGCCCGGGATTTTTTGATAGCGTGGCTGAAAAAGGTGAGTATTTAAAAACGCAACTGGAAGCGTTAAAAAAAGACCATCCGTCGATTCAAGAAGTGCGTGGAATGGGTCTGATTGTCGGAGTTCAGGTTGATGCTGATTTAGCGGCCATCGTTGCCAAAGCGATGGATAAAGGATTACTTTTAATTACGGCGGGCAGCAATGCGATTCGTTTTGTGCCGCCATTGATTGTCAGTAAAGCAGAAATTGACCAGGCCGTTCAAATTTTCTCGGAATGTCTATAAAATCAGGCGTTGAAAAATTGAAAATAAAACCCTCGAAATTGTCATTATAAGCGATTTCGGGGGTTTTTTAAAAGTGTAACGAGAATAGTCATCACTAATTTTTTTTCAATTGGATAACCGCACGGGTGCCCTGGTTAACTTCGCTGTTAATTAAAAGTTTGCCCCGATGAATGCTGACGATACTGTCAATAATCGAAAGTCCTAAACCGGTACCGCCGGTTGACCGGGACCGATCGCTGTTGACACGGTAAAACCGTTCTTTAATCTTTTCCAATTCGTTGTAAGGGATGCCGCAGCCGTTATCACAGACAATAACTTCATTGATAAATTCGTTTTTGGCGTTACAGCTTAAAGTAATTGTTCCGTTTGATGGTGTATTTTTGCGACTATTGTCGATCAGGCCGCGAATGGCTTGAATCAGTAATCCTTCATTACCCCGAACAAAAGCATGACAGCACGATTCCATTAGATATTGATGGTCGGAATCGATCATTTGACATTGGTGGAAAATCTTTTCCAGAAGGACTGATAGATCTAGAATTTCAAAATCGTCATCAAAATAGTTATTTTCAATGCGCGTCAGAAATAACAGATCTTCAACCATTCTGTTCATTCCCTGAATCTCATCCCGGATGGCTTCAATCGACTCGTCCCGCAGTTGGGGGTCGTTTTTACCCCAATCGGAGAGGATATCGATATACCCCTGGATGACCGTAAGGGGAATGCGTAGTTCATGGGAAGCATCTGAGACAAAACGTTTTTGATTGTTAAAAGCGCATTCCAGTTTTTTTATCATTTGATTCAGAGAAATGATCAACTGATCTAACTCATCTTTATTGCCGGTTTCTTCAATGCGGATATTAAGGTTATTTTCGGTGATATTTTTAGCCGTTTCGGAGATTTCAATTAAGGGTTTTAAGGTTTGCTTGGTACCATAAATGCCCAGAAAAATAATTGCAATCACGCTCAGAATACTGATCGAAACCATAAGAATAAATAGGGTTGTCATAAACACGTAGCTGTCATCAAGGTTTTTAACAATCTGGATATAAATGATATCGCCATCTTCGAGAACATAATAAGAGCCAAGATAATAATATTCGACCTGGTTATAACGTAATGAATTCACGGAAATCATTTGATCATTATGATCGTTAAAACTAAACTCAAACAAATCAAAATCGTATTTATCAAGGTTTTCGCTGACCAGTAAATCGGTTAAAATCGGGGACGACTGGTAGAGGTTGCCATTGTTATCTTTTAACTGATAGGCAATCAGGGAATTGTCTTTCACATAGGGATATAATTGATTCGAGATGAAGTTTAGTCGTTCGTCAGTTGGTAAACTCAGTAAGGTACTCATGTTTTCGTCCAAGGTATTAATGACATAGTTGTTAAAGCGAATCATCGTTGATTTGCTTTCATTTAAGATTAACTGTTGCGAAAAAAAGAATACCATCAAAAAGGACAAACTCAAAACAGCGGTTAAGGCCAGAATAAAAAATAAAACAATTCGGTGATATATTTTAAGCGGTTTTTTTCGTCCGGGAAGGTTAAGTTTATCGAACCACATAACCGCGGCCCCGTATCGTTTGAATATACTTTTTGGTAAAATTCCGGTCTATTTTATCACGAAGATATTTGATATAAACATCAACGATGTTTTCACCGCCGTCATAATCAAAACCCCAGACATTTGCTAAGATTTGTTCTCGTGACTGAACCAGGTCATGATTAAGAACCAGATAATATAATAAATCAAATTCGGTACGGGAAAGGGCAATTTCCGCGGATTGACGTTTAACACTAAAAGAGTCCAGATCAATTTCAATGTCTTTAAAAACCAAATGATTTTTGGCTGCGTTTTCGGGGGTGTTTTTCCGAATGTTTGCTTTGATTCGGGCTAACAGTTCATCGAAATTAAAGGGTTTGGTGACATAATCGTCAGCGCCTAAATCAAAACCAGTTACAACATCGCTGGTATCATCTTTAGCCGTTAACAGGATCACCGGAAGGTGATTATTCTGGGCTTTGATATATTTTAAAACTTCATAACCGGAAACTTCCGGTAACATGATATCCAATAAAACCAGAGCAAAAGAGGGGTTGAGATTATAGGCTTCGATTCCTTCGCGACCACTGAAGGCCTTAACCGTTTTAAAGCCGGAATGATTTAGCTGCAGTTCAATTATTCGGGATATTTTTTTATCATCTTCAATAATTAATATTTCTTTCATAAGTACCGCCTAATTAATTAAATTATAGGCAATTGCCTAAATTAAATGATACCATATTTTTATGGTTTTATATAGCTTTAAGATTTCAGCTCTATAATTAGACTGTTAAGGTATAATTTAAAATAAGGAAGGAGTCGCTTTATGCGTATATTATTTGTAGAAGACGAAAAAAAGATAACCGATGCACTCCAGGAATTATGTAAGATCCAAAATATTGATTGTGACATTGCTAATGATGGTGAAGAAGGATTATTATTTGCGCTGAATCCCATTTACGATGTCATTGTCCTTGATATTATGTTACCGATAAAAAGTGGGATCGAAATTCTCCAGCAGATCAGAGACCAGGGCATTAATACCCCGGTTTTAATGCTGACAGCCAAAGGAACGATCGATGATAAAGTAAAAGGGCTTGATTTGGGGGCTGATGATTATTTAATCAAACCTTTTTCGGCTAAAGAGCTTTTTGCGCGTATTCGGGCCTTGGGGCGTCGTCCTGATCATGGGATTAAAGGTGAAACGATCGTTTTTGAAGATGTAAGTTTTAACACCAAAAAGAATATTTTACAGACCGAAAGCAAAGAATTTAAATTGTCGGTTAAAGAAGCGAAGATTCTGGAAATGCTGCTAAAACGTCCGAATCAAGTTTTCACCCGCGAACAGATATTGGATCGAGTTTGGGGATTTGATAAAGAAGTAAATGAGAATAACATTGAAATTTACGTTCACAATCTGCGTAAAAAAATTGTTGATACTCAGGTTAAAATTGATACCATTCGAGGGGTAGGATATACACTTGGGAAAAAATAAGTTGGAGAACTAGGGATTATGTTTAAAGAAATTAAGCGCAAAATTACCTTATTCAATACGCTGATCCTGGTTATTTTTATGTTCATCTTTATATTTCTCTTGGGTTTTTTGGTCAATTGGAGTCTCAATCTTTCCGGTGAAATGTATTTAACCAACCTCGCTAAAGAAATCATCCAAAATAATGGACAAACATTATCGCAACCGGTCAGTTCCGGTGATTCTGTTCATGAAAAATTCGGCTATCAATTTATCATGTGGGATAGTAGTGATATTGTTAAAACCATGAAGGTTGACGACCGGAATTTGATCATGAAAGGTTATGAATTGGCCATTAATGAGGATGCTAAGCCTCGATTTGATTTATTATTATCTGAAAATGTTGAATACCGGGTGTACACCATGCCCTTTTCAAATAATTCAAATGATTATATATTACAAGTCTTTCAGCAGGTGTCAACTGAACGCTCGATTATTACCTATGTTATTTCATTTCTGTTTTTGATTGGGCTGGGATCGATTGCTGTGTTGGTACCAATCAGTTATTTTTTAGCTGGAAAATCACTGCAACCGATTAAGGAGACTTTCGACGATCAAAAAAAGTTTATTGCCAATGCTTCCCATGAGTTACGGACACCGTTAACGGTGATTCAGACAAATGTCGAAGTGCTGAAATTAAAAGAAGAAGAACAGATTAAAGACAATATGAAATGGCTGAATAATATTGCCAGTGAAGGTGAAACGATGGCAAAACTTATTTCTGAGTTATTGCTGCTTGCTCAAGCTGAAAATCAACAATTAATTATTGAAAAAGAAGTTTTTGATTTATCTTCGATGTGTCAACAAATGGTTGATCTCATGACTGAATTGGCAAATGAAAAAGGCATCGAACTAAGTGACAATATTTCGCTTGGAATACAATATCGGGGTGATGAGGAGCGGCTTAAACAGGCGGTCAGAATTTTAGTCGATAATGCGATTAAATACACACCCGAAGGCGGAAAAGTTCAATTATGTCTGATTCCCGGTAAAAGACATTTAGTGATTGATGTGAAAGACACCGGAATTGGTTTAACAGATGAAGAAAAAGCCAAAGTTTTCAGTCGTTTTTATCGGGTTGATGATGCCCGCAATCGCGAAACTGGCGGCGTTGGTCTCGGCCTTAATATTGCTGACTATATTGTTAAAAAACATAATGGTAAAATTAAAATTGAATCCATTCCAAATAAGGGCAGCACTTTTTCGATTATCTTACCTAAAACTAATCAAAAGCAAGATTTGAAGAAGTAAGATGGAAAGCGATAAACGCTAATAAATAGATAAAAAAGTTCAATTTCTTGAAATCAACAAGAAATTGAACTTTTTTATCAATTCTAAAGAAACTATAAATGAAAAGGAAAAAAATATGAATATTGTACTGTATCAGCCGGAAATACCGCAAAATACCGGAAATATTGCCAGGACCTGCGCATTGACAGAAACGAATCTCCATCTGATTAAGCCCTTAGGGTTTTCTTTGGATGAAAAGCATTTAAAAAGAGCCGGGTTAGATTATTGGGACTTGGTAAAACTTAGTGTCTACGATTCGTTTGAGCAATTCGTCGAAAAAAATCCAACCGCTAAACTTTATTTACTGACAACCAAAGCGACTAAATTTTATCACCAAATAAACTATGACCAAAATGCATTTTTAATGTTTGGCAAAGAGACCGCCGGAATTCCCGAAGCAATTCATACTGCTTATCCAGAGCGGCGTTTTCGAATTCCGATGCGCAATCATGAAAAGGCCCGTTCACTTAATCTGTCTAATGCTGTTAATATTGTGCTATTTGAAGCGTTGCGGCAACATAATTTTCAGGATTTGATTTAGTATGAAAATTTCATGAAAATAACTGAAAATTACATTACTTTGCTATAACAGTATGTTATAATTAACTCAATTGAATTTAGGATGGTATGTAATGGATCAAGCAGAGAGTCGAAAGAAATTTTGGGAATCAAAATTTTGGAAGAAATATTCAAGCTATTTATTTTTTGTTTTTTTAATCAGTGCGACAGCAATTGTAATTTTAACCCAAGTCGATCCAGAAACCTTTTTAAAAACAATTAAACAGGCTAATGGTTGTTTTCTGATTCTCGGAATAGGGTGTGTTTTTATTTATTGGTTATTAGAAGCCTATATGCTTTTAATGCTGATGCGGCGAGATAAACCAAATGAAACCTTTCAATTTGCCTGGATGATGACGATGGTTGGGCAGTATTATAATTTGATTACTCCGAGTGCTACGGGGGGACAACCGTTACAACTGTTTGAGATGTCTAAGAAAAATTATAGCATTGGTTCCGGGACTGCGGTATTGGTTCAAAAATATGCGCTATATCAGATAACGGTTACGTTTCTTGCGATCGTAGCGACAATTTTAAGTATCACGACTTTACATCAAAGTCTGGATGCGGCAAAATGGCTGATTGCGATTGGTTTGCTGGTAAACATTGCCGGGGTAGTGCTGATTATTATTCTGGCATTTAATGTCAATGCCGCAAAAGCAATTATGATGGGGTGTGTCGGTCTTTTATTAAAACTGCATATTCTCAAAAATCCGCAAAAATATCACGAAAAGGTAGATCATTTTATAAACGAATACCAAATTGCCATTAAAGCGCTTAAAAGCAATAAGATGGAGACCGCAAGATTGTTTGGGGTATCTATTTTACAAATTCTGGCTTTTTTTTCGGTTAATTATTGTGTCTATCGTTCATTAGGGCTACATGAATTTAATGCCATTACGATTATTTCGCTTCAAGCTATTTTATATGTAGCGGTCGCATTTGTGCCGACTCCGGGAGCGGCAGGCGGAGCGGAGGCCGGTTTTTTACTTCTATTTGGACCGATTTATGGTCCCGGCAATACCGCGGTGGCGATGATTTTATGGCGACTCATCATTTTTTACTTTATCATTCTTTTTGGTGGGGTGTACTTATCGTTACATTCCATTCGAATTGGGAAAGAAAGAGCTAAAGAAATTGATGAAGGATATGAAGATTAAGTTGAACATAAAAATCAATGAAAATAAGGAGCGATTAGTGAAGAAAATTGGAATCCAGCAAATCATTGATCAAGTCGCGGAGATGTGTATTGAAGCGAATACATTTTTGTCTGATGACATGATCTGGGGATTGCGCAGAGCAGCAGAAACGGAAGAATCTGAAAATGGTAAAGAGATTCTGGAAACGATGTTAAGAAATTTTGAAGTTGCGGAAAATAAAAAGATACCAATCTGTCAGGATACTGGCATGGTGGTGATGTTTGTCTCGTTTGGCCAGGATCTGATCATTGAAGGTGGAAATCTTGGAGATGCCCTTCAGGCTGGGGTTGCTAAAGGTTATGAAGATGGTTATTTGCGAAAATCAGTTGTTTCAGACCCCTTTATTCGAACGAATACCGGGAACAATACCCCGGCAGTAATTCATTATGAAATTGTGCCCGGGGATCGATTGAAAATTAAAATTCTGCCTAAAGGGTTTGGCAGTGAAAACACCAGTGCACTTAAAATGTTAAAACCATCAGATGGGATCGCCGGGGTGAAGGATTTTGTCTTGCAAACCGTCGAAAAAGGCAGTCCCAATGCCTGTGCACCGATTGTTGTCGGCGTCGGTGTTGGTGGGACCATGGAAAAAGCAGCTATTATGGCTAAGGAAGCGTTAACCAGACCGTTAGGGAAACATAATCAAATAGCCCATGTTGAGGCCCTGGAAGCATATCTTTTAGAAGCAAGCAACGCTTTTGGAATTGGCCCGATGGGGCTTGGGGGAATAAATACCGTGTTAGGCGTAAATGTTGAAGTATTTCCAACTCATATCGCAGGCTTACCGGTGGCTGTAAATATCGCTTGTTATGTTAATCGACATGTGGAAAGGGAGCTATAAAATGGCAATCGTTAATTTAGAAACACCCTTGAATAAGAGGGTCCGTAAAACGTTAAGAGCTGGCGACCAGGTGCGAATTTCCGGCATTATTTATACCGCCCGTGATGCGGCGCATAAACGGATGATGGAAGCGTTGGAACGCGAAGAAGCGTTGCCGCTGGATTTTACGGATGAATTAATCTACTATGTTGGGCCTTGTCCGGCTAAACCCGGAGATATTATTGGTTCTGCGGGGCCGACAACCAGTGGTCGAATGGATGCCTACACGCCAGAACTGCTCGATCGCGGGCTTGCCGGGATGATTGGTAAGGGAAATAGAAGTGAACGGGTTATTAATAGTATGATGAGTAATGATGCTGTTTATTTTGCCTGTGTTGGCGGCGCCGGAGCTTTGTTACAAAACTGTATTAAATCCGTTGAAGTGCTGGCTTACGAAGATTTGGGAACTGAAGCTATCCGTAAAATTGAGGTTGAAGATTTTCCGGCTATTGTAGTTATTGACACTTTGGGAAATAATTTATATGAAACAGAAAGAAAAAAATTTGCACATAAGTTGTGGATTTAGGAGAGGGAAAATGAAAAAAGCTGAAATGGTTATTGAAACGTCGTTAAGAGAGGGTGGAACAGACCCAATATTCAGAATTGCCGGAGAAGCGGCAAAACGTACCAAAGAATTGGGCGCCGAAGCAGTTATTAATTCAACGATCGGAGCACTGATGGATGATAATGGTGAACTGGTAACGTTTAAGGCTGTTTATGAGACGCTAAAAAGTTTACCGAATAATTTAATTGCCGATTATTCAGGACTTGCCGGACAACCGGACTTTTTAGAAAAGATTACGGAAGCTTGTTTTAAAAACTATAAACCAGAAGGTCATATTCGGGCGGTAGCAACGCCTGGTGGAACGGGGGCCGTGCGGCATGCTTTTTGCAACTATACCGAATTGGGCGATACCATTTTACTCACTGATTGGTATTGGGCCGCGTATCACACAATCGCAAATGAAAATCACCGTAAAATTACCACCTTTCCGCTTTATAACGAAAAAGGTGAATTCAATTTAGACGCTTGGAAAAAAAGCATCCTGGAACTTTTGGAAAAACAACAGCGGGTATTAACCGTTCTTAATACACCAGCCCATAATCCCACTGGTTATACAATTTCTTTAAATGAGTGGGAAGCCATTAAAACTTTTATAACAGAAACAGCAAAAGCCCAGCCGGAAGCAAAAATTATTCTGCTGGTGGACTTAGCATATATTGATTTTGCCGGTGAAGGTGATGAAGCTAGAGAATTTATGAAAACACTAACGGGGATGCCGAATAATGTTCTGACTTTATATGCCTTTAGCTGTTCAAAGGGGTATACGATGTATGGACTGAGAAATGGTGCCATCCTTTGTGTCGCGCCGAGCGCAGAAATCGCTGACGAATTTGTCAATGCCTGTACTTATTCCAATCGCGGGAATTGGTCAAATGGGACAAGAGGGGCAATGGAAACGATCACGAAAATTTTCAGTAACGATGAGTTATACAATCAGGCCATGGCGGAGCAGAGTTTTTATAAAAATATTTTAAGACGGCGGGCCAGTGCGTTTGTTGAAGAGGCAAAGAAAATCGGGTTGGAGATGGTTACTTATTGCGATGGCTTTTTTATCAGTATTCCTTGTGATAAACCGAGTGAAATTAGTAATCTTTTAATGGAAAAAAATACGTTTGTAGTCGCTTTGGGAAAGGGACTTCGGTTTGCACCCTGCGCGGTGTCGGAAGAAAAATGTCGTCGATCGCCACAATTAATCCTCGATGCGATCAAGGCAGTGGAAGGTTGTTAATAACTGGCCGATAAATTTGTTTGTAAAATTTGAAAGGTAAAGAGATGAGAGTAAAAATTGTTGATGTTGCAAGAGAAGCAAATGTTTCGGTAGCGACAGTATCCCGTGTTGTCAATAATATTCCGTTGGTAAATGAAGAAACAAAAGAACGTGTTTTAGAAGCAATTAAAAAAACCGGTTACAAACCAAATGCGATTGCCAGAAGTTTAAAGATTCAGAAAACTAATACCATGGGGATCATGATTCCGGATATTACCAACCCATACTATACTGAAATTGTGCGTGGCGCTGAAGATGTTTGTGGAATTTATCATTATAATATCATTTTAAGCAATACTGACTTTGATCCCGAAAAAGAAAGAAAATCTTTGAACGTTCTGGTTGAAAAACAATGTGATGGGATTATCTACGTTGGAAAAGATCTCAGTGCAGAAATGCAGACGGAATTGATCAATGCCCCCAGCGAGGTGGTTTTAGGTTGTATTCCCGATGATAGCGGCATGTTGAGCGGTGTTTTAATAAATAATGAAACGGCTGCTTATGAATTAGCGACTGAACTTATTAAGATGGGACATCAAAAATTTATGCTTTTTTTCGATGAACTCGAGGAAGGCTATATTTATCAGGAAAGAAAAAAGGGTTTTATTAAAGCTTTTGAAGAAAATAATATTGACTTTGATGACAGTCGTGTATTACGCGAAAAACTAAGTCTTACGGGTGGTTATAGCATGATGGAACAAGCCATCAATTCAGGAGTCGATTTTACCTGTGTTTTCTGCTTTAATGATCAAACGGCGTTGGGGGCTCTTCGCTGTGCTGAAGAAATGGGGAAAAAAGTGCCCGAAGATATCAGTGTTTGTGGATTCAATAATTTTTGGATTGCCGAATGGACCAGACCCCAGATTACTACAGTTGCCCAGCCGATGTATGATATTGGGGCGATTGCTATGCGGATGTTGATTAAGTTGTGCGAAAAAGATGGTGATCGAGCGGTCAAAAACGTTTATGTCCCTCATGAAGTTTATATTCGTGACTCAGTTCAAAAAATTAAATAAAAGAAGGACTTTTTATGAAATATATTGATTGGAAAGAGACGGACCCGCAAATAAACTTGGCCTTTGAAGAATATGTTTTTAATCAAATGGATAAAAACGAAAGTTATTTTCTTTTATGGCAAAATGATAATGCTGTGATTGTGGGGAAACACCAGAATACGATCGAAGAAATTAATCAGGAGTTTGTTAAGGAAAATGATATCAAAGTAGTGCGACGGTTATCCGGTGGTGGGGCGGTTTATCACGATCTGGGAAATTTGAACTTTACTTTTATTGTTAATGATAATGGCAAAGATCAATTCGATTTTAAAACGTTTACGGGACCCGTCGTTGAAGCACTGAAGTCTATCGGCGTTAAAGCTGAGTTTAATAGTCGAAATGATATTGCCATTGATGGAAAAAAGTTTTCGGGTAATTCTCAATATGCTAAAAAAGGCCGAATTCTCCATCATGGTACCATTTTGTTCAATTCTAAGCTAGCGACAATCCAAAGCGCATTAAAAGTTAAAAAAGATAAAATTGAGTCGAAAGGGATTAAATCTGTAAAAAGCCGCGTCACGAACATTGCGGACTATCTTGAGGATGGTTATACATTAGCTGATTTTAAACAGGCTTTGTTGAAGTCGATGTTCGCGGGTGAGCAACTTGAAGAAGTTATGCTTTCGGATCAAGAAATCCAGGCAATTCAAAAATTAAAAACAGAGAAATACGCAACGTGGGATTGGAATTATGGGAAATCACCATTATATAATGTAAAAAAAGAACGAAAATGTGATTTTGGTCTGGTAACAGTATTGATGCAAGTTGAAAAAGGCGAGATTAAAGAAATTCATTTTTATGGCGATTATTTTGGAAATGGCGATATTAAAGAGTTAGAAACGCAGCTAGTCGGGATTAAACCGACAGAAGAGTCGCTATCAGCGGTATTAAAAAACATTGATCTTGCCGACTACATTAATGGACTGGATTCGAAAACACTAATTGATTTAATCTTATATTAATATTAGCATGATGGCAAAACTGGTCAGCACGATGTAAAGGATACATTTTACTGAGTTGACCAGTTTTTCCTATATAATGTCTAAACAGAAAGGAAGTTCATTGGAATCAAATATTACGCGGCTTAGTGTTAATGGAAAAGAAATAGTTTTAATTGGAACAGCACATGTGTCCAAAAACAGTGTCGATGAAGTGCGCGAAACCATCAAAGCGGAACAACCGGATTCCATTTGCATTGAATTGGATCAACAACGGTATGACGCGATTAATCAAAAAGAGAAATGGTCGAACACGGATATTGTTCAGATCATCAAAAGCAAGCGAGCCGGTTTTATGTTCGTAAATATTCTGCTTTCCAATTATCAGCGCAAATTGGCGGAACAATTCGGCATTGAATCGGGTCAGGAAATGATGGAGGGAATGGCTTGCGCGAAGGAGTACGGGGCCGAATTAGTGCTGGCCGATCGCAGTATTCAGATTACTTTTAATCGGATTTGGCGCGGGTGTAGTTTCTGGGAAAAAATGAAAGTTCTTTTTTCAATTATTCTCAGTGTGGTCGATGATGAAGAAATTACGGAAGAAGATCTGGAAAACCTGAAATCGGATGATATGCTCACAGCAGCGCTTTCGGAAATGGGATCAGCATTTAAGGGCGTCAAAAAATATTTGGTTGATGAACGTGATCAATATCTGGCCTATAAAATAAAAAACGCTCCTGGGAAAAAGGTTGTTGCAGTTTTGGGAGCAGCTCATGTCCCCGGGATTAAAGAAGAACTTTTTAAAGAGCAAAATATTGCAGAACTTGAAGTTGTCGCGCCAAAATCAAATGTCGGCAAGATTATTGGCTGGATGATTCCGATTGTGCTAATCGCATTAATTTTAATTACGTTTATCTCAAATCCCAGTTCTGGTTTGGAACAAGCTAGAACCTGGATAATTTGGAATGGTATCTTATCGGCTTTGGGGACATTGATTGCGGGGGGGCATATTCTGTCGATCCTAACGGCCTTCGTGGTAGCACCGATTACGTCATTAAATCCGTTATTAGCGGCTGGTTGGTTTGCCGGGATTGTCGAAGCGCACTATCGCAAGCCAAAGGTTGAAGATTTCGAATCATTGCCAAAAGATTTAGCTAGCCTCAGAGGACTTTGGCGGAATAAAGTGACAAAAGTATTGATGGTTGTTGTTTTTGCTAATTTGGGAAGCGTTTTAGGAACCTGGTTGGGAGGACTTAATATCATTGGCATTTTTATTAATACTTTTTCCTGATGATGTGCATAATTAGGAGAAAAATTTTTTCACCAAGCGAGTTACCTTTCAAAAAAACTTGTTAATGTTTACAAAATAATATATAATTAACAACATTAGGAATTTAGAAAGGAGAAAACTATGAAAAGAAAACTTTTAGGACTATCATTGTTTATGTTATTGGTAACAGCACTTGTTTTGACAGGTTGTTCCTCAGGAGGGACAAAAACGGAAGCAACAGAGGATGTTTTGGCAGATGGTGTGTTAAGTGTTGGGGTGGATGATACGTATTTGCCAATGGAATTTAGAGATGATCAAAATGAACTCGTTGGTTTTGATATTGACTTTGCTAATGCTTTAGCTGAACAATTAGGGGTTAACGTTGAATTTCAGACCGTTGCCTGGGATGGTATCTTTAATGGCTTAACTGCGAAGCAATATGATGCAATCATTTCAAGCACAAGTATCACTCCAGATCGCTTAAAAAGCTTTAGTATGACAGATCCTTATGTGGCTAACGGTATCGTTATTGTGTCTCGAAAAGACGCTACACCAGTGACGACTTTTAAGGAACTTGAAGGTAAGACATTAGGTGCTCAAATCGAAACAACAGCGGATATTGCGGCAGAAAAATTAAAAGTTGATGAAAACGTCAATGTTGAGATCAAGAAATTTGATGGTATGTTAGATGCGTTTGCTGCCCTTCAGGGAAAACAAATTGATAATGTTATTACCGATGCAGGCGTTGCCATGTATTATGTTGCTCAAAATCCTGATTTGTTTGTTGTCAGTTCAGATGTTTTGACGAATGAACCAATTGGTATTACTTCTCGGATGGATGATACCGCATCAACCGAAAAATTTAACGAAGCAATAAAAGCTTTGCAGGAAAATGGTAAAATGTCAGAAATTTCAATGAAGTGGTTTGGTGAAGATATGACAAAAGATATTGATACTAAACTGGTAGTCATTGAGTAGCATTTAGAGAATAAAATAGATAAATGGATTAGGACTTGGCACAGGAATGTGACAAGTCCTGTTCACTTGTTTATAGAATAATATGAAATTGATTAGAAAATAGTTTAACATCCGATGATTCCCATTAAATTGAGAAATTTATCAGAAGGGTCTCAAGTTTGTGATGTGAGCAAATGTTCGTGAGGGTTGTAGACAAAGTAATTAAGTGGTTAATGTCTTTTTCAGTGGTAGTTATTTAACACGGTAGAAAAAGGTTTTGTCTGCAACCTGACATGAGTCAGTATATAAAATTTACGACGAAGGGAAGATCAATGTGTTAAATGAAATCCAACTATGGGCAATTTTTAATGGAGCCGTTATCACTCTGGAGATTGCCATTGTAGCAATTGTTTTTGGCGCAATATTCGGGGTTGTGGTTGCCTTGGGAAGAATCTCTAAAAATAAGGTAGCCAATGCCGTATCCTGGTTTTATATTTGGTTTTTTAGAGGAACGCCATTATTGCTGCAATTGTTTATTGGTTATTTTGCAATTCCAATTATTTATTTGGAAGCGACTGGTTCAGCCTTTAATGTTGATCCGATGATTTGTGCTTTTGTTGTTTTTTCACTCAATGCGACCGCATATCTGGCAGAAATTATTCGGGCGGCCATTCAATCGATCAACAGTGGGCAAATGGAAGCAGCAAAGGCATTAGGAATGAGTTATCGTCAAGCGATGACTAAGATTATTATTCCGCAAACCTTTAAACGTTTAGTCGCGCCAATGGGGAACGAGTTGATTATGCTTTTAAAAGATACCTCGCTGGTATCAACCATTGCGTTATTTGATTTGCTAAGAACGACTAAAACAATGGCAAGTGCTACTGGATCATGGATTTACTATGTTTATGCAGCGGCAATTTATCTATTCTTAACAACGATTATTCAAGTTGTGTTTGATCGGATGGAGAAAAAGCTTGGAGTTTACGAAAGATAGGGAAATGAATATGAGTATGGTAAAATTAGTGAACGTACGCAAATCTTTTGGCGATTTGGAAGTACTCAAAGGTGTTGATCTGGAAGTACAACAAGGCGAAGTAGTTTGTATCTTGGGAGCAAGTGGCTCAGGAAAAAGTACCATGTTACGTTGTCTCAATCATTTGGAACGAATTACCGATGGCGAAATATATATTGAAAATGAACTTTCTGATAAACGTGCGAATAATAAAGATTTAATGAAAATTGATCAGGCTACATTACAAGCCTTGTGTGCCGATTTAGGAATGGTTTTCCAAAACTTTAATTTGTTTCCGCATTTAACAGTTATTGAGAATGTTACCATTGCTCCGTTAATAGTGAAAAAAATTGATAAAAAAATAGCTGAAACCAGAGCATTGGATCTTCTGAGTATGGTTGGTCTGTCAGAAAAGAAAGATGAGTATCCATCGCGATTATCAGGGGGGCAACAACAACGGGTGGCGATTGCCAGAGCCTTGGCAATGGATCCCAAAATTATGATGTTTGATGAACCGACATCGGCCTTAGATCCTGAATTGGTGGGAGAAGTTTTGGCGACAATGCGGCAATTGGCCGAAAAAGGAATGACGATGTTAATTGTTACACATGAGATTGGTTTTGCCAGAGAAGTGGCAGATCGGGTAATTTTTATGGATGCTGGTGTTATTTGTGAACAAGGAACACCGGAAGAAGTGCTACTTAATCCAAAAGAAGAACGAACGAAAAGCTTCCTCAATAAAATATTATAATTACAACATAAAAATTGTCTGCAAGGCAATTTTTTTTATTTGCTAAAATTTCAGTGGCATGATACAATCATCACATGCAAACTTTTGGAGGGATCAAAATGTTACTGGCAAATTATCATGTTCATTCAGATTATTGTGATGGAACCAATAAACTTGAGGAAATGGTTACCGCTGGCGTCGCTGCAGGGCTTGTGAGTATGGGATTATCAAGCCATTTTCCATTGCCATTTAGCAATGATTGGACGATGAAAGTGGAAAATGTTGATAGCTACCTCGATGAAATTAAACGTTTGAAAAAAAAGTATGCAGCAACAATTGAACTTTATTGTGGAATGGAAATTGATTATTTTATTGATCGCCAGGATATTAGTGATCTAGCTAAAAAAATTAGACCACAATTAGACTATACCATTATGTCCATTCATACAATGGGAAAAACATTTGGCGATGATGTTTCATATATCGATGAATCGCAATTAGGTTTCGCCTTGGGAATCGAAAAATATTACCACGGAGATATTCAGATGTTTATTAAAGATTATTATGAGGGGATTAAAAACATGGTTATGGGTTTTGAACCCGATATATTGGGTCATCTTGATTTAATCAAGAAATATAATCATGAGCATTGCTTTTTTAATGAAAACGAGCAATGGTATCAAAAAATTGTAACTGATTGTTTGGATGCGATTGCTAAAACTAAAACTAAAGTAGAAATTAATACCGGTGCCAACCTGCGATGTCCAGGAGTTGGACGATACCCATCTGACTGGATCATCCCGGAAATGATAAATCGTCATATCCCAATTACAATTGGTGGTGACAGTCATTCAATCGCCGGAATTGTTTATGAATATAAAGAAGCCGAAACATATTTGAAAAAATGTGGTTATCAAGAATATTGGATGATAAAAAAAGGCCGATGGGAAGTACAGCCTTTGGGAGTGTAGCATGGATAAGCTCGATCGAAATAAAATCCTATACATTCTCATCGTGCTTGTTTTTTTGGGCGTTTTTTGGAGTTGGTACTACTTTAAAACAACAAATGGTGTTGAAATGAACCTTAATGGGACGATTACTCAAGACGAAGAGAATGACCTTGACAGTAGCAATGATACGGCTCAGATCATGGTTTATATTACCGGGGAGGTCGTCAAGCCAGGAGTCCTTTTAATACCAGAAGATACGCGTTTAGTTGAAGCTCTTGACTTGGTTGGTGGGGTAACGGATGTTGCTGATATTAACGCGCTAAATTTAGCGAGAAAACTACAGGATGAAGAAAAAATCCATATTCCGACCATTGGCGAAGTGATACAAGCACCAAACAGTAGTCAGAGTAACCAAGTTAATATAAATACCGCAACAGTGGAGGAATTAAAAACACTTCCCGGAATCGGTGATGTTATTGCGCAGAATATTATTGATTACCGTGAAAAAAATGGTTTATTCACGCAATTAGATCAATTAAAAGAAGTTAATCGAATTGGTGATAAAATATATGAAGGGTTAATTGACTCAATAACGATATGAAAAAGGTTACATACATGTTTAATAATAATAAATTATCATACCGAGTTAAAAAAAACATTTATATGTTTACAATATATTGATATGTGTTATACTTAATAAAATAAAGAGATTTTAAGGGGGCGAGCATGGAGTTAACAGATAGACAAAATCAAATAATCGAAATAGTTAAAGAAAGACAACCGGTAAAGAGCAATGAAATTGCGGAATCGCTAAATATCAATCGCGCTACCATTCGTCCGGATCTTAAAATTTTAACAATGATGGGGATTTTGGAAGCCAAACGAAAAGTTGGTTATCATTATACCGGACGTTCTTTGCTGAACATTTTGGGAAGCTATATTAAGACGATTAGTATTATGGATATTCAGTCTGAGGCTACAATTGTTGAAGAAACAACTTCTATTTATGATGGGATCATTACGATGTTTACCAAAAATGCGGGAACATTATATGTTGTTGATGGAAAATATTTATCGGGGATTGTATCGCGAAAAGACTTTATTAAAGCCATGATTGGCAGAAAAGAAGTTGAATCATTACCGATTCCGATGATTATGACCAGAATGCCAAATATTATTTATTTAGAACAAAATGAATCCGTTTATGATGCCGCTTACAAAACGATGTATTATGAGGTCGAATCATTACCCATTGTGATAAAAGAAATCGATGAAAAGGGAAGACAACGGTTAGTATTAATCGGAAAGGTATCCCGAACAAACATTACCCGTTATGTGGTCAATATGGGCAGTAACGCGGAATAATGAGGTGGAAAATTGAATAGCATTGTAATTTTTGTCGTTTCAGATACACCTTCCGAAATTGGGGAACTGCTTGTTAAAGCAGGAACAAGTGTATTTGAGAATTCAATTCGAGAAGTCCGTTTTCACCCCTTTGTGGATGATAAATTAAGTATTGATTATCTTTTGGATTTGGCGAAACAGGAAAACGGCTTAGTTGTTTATAGTTTTGCATCGTCAGAACTAAAGCTGCATATGGAAACTGAGGCCCGAAATAGGGGGGTACCGATTTATGATGTAATGGGATCATTAGTCGAAACATTAAGAAACATCACCGGAGAAGAACCGGTTCGAAATCTGACATCCAATCACGAGTTAGATGCCCATTATACAAAAAAATTAGAAGCCATTGAGTTTGCCGTAAAATATGATGACGGTAAAAATACTTCGAATTTAGATCAGGCGGATATTATTTTAATTGGGGTATCGCGAACATCAAAAACGCCAATCAGCATCTATTTAGCGAACAACAGCTACAAGGTAGCCAATATCCCACTGATGCCAGAAGTTGAGCCACCGGCAGAACTATTTAGAATATCAAACAAAAAAATATTCGGGTTAATTTTGGACCCCAACCATCTTGTGAATATCCGCTCAGAAAGAATTAGAGCAATGGGGCTCGCGGGGACATCAAACTATGGAAGTTACGAACGAGTGATGTTGGAGCTGGAAAAAGCCCAACAGCTTTTCGATAAATTAGGATGTACGGTCATTGACGTCACATCAAAGGCAATTGAAGAAATTGCAGCGATTATACTTGCAAATATAAAGAGGAGGTAGAGGAAATGTCAAAAAAATGGGTTTATTTGTTTAAAGAAGGAAATGCTAATATGAAGGAATTGCTGGGAGGTAAAGGTGCCGGTTTGGCAGAGATGACAAACATCGGTTTACCAGTACCCGGCGGTTTTACGGTAACTACTGAGGCATGTGCTGAATATTATAATCAGGGCCAAAAACTTTCAGACGAAATTGTTGGCCAGATTAATGATAATTTATCAACTTTAGAAAAAGAATGTGAAAAGGTTTTTGGGAATGTCGATAATCCCTTATTGGTATCTGTTCGTTCAGGTGCAAAAATTTCAATGCCGGGGATGATGGACACCATTTTAAATTTGGGCCTAAACGACGAAACGGTAGCAGGGATCGCGAAGTCAACAAATAATGAACGGTTCGCTTTTGATAGCTATCGACGTTTTATTCAAATGTTTGGTGATGTTGTTCAGGAAATTAGCAAAGATAAATTTGATGATGTTTTAGATTCTGCCAAAGAAAAAAATGGTTACAAAGATGATACGGAATTAACAACAGATGATTTAAAAGAAATTGTTGTTGCATATAAAAAAATCGTTAAAGAAGAAACCGGAAAAGATTTTCCTTTAGATCCGAAAGAACAATTATTAATGGCCATTGAGGCTGTCTTTAGATCATGGAATAACAATCGCGCTATCAGTTATCGAAATATGAATGATATTCCACATGATATTGGAACTGCGGTTAATGTCCAATCAATGGTTTATGGAAATATGGGTGATGATTGCGGAACGGGTGTGGCTTTTACTCGAAATCCAGCAACCGGACAGAAAAAATTATTTGGTGAGTTTTTAATTAACGCTCAGGGCGAAGATGTTGTCGCCGGAATTCGGACGCCTAAGGATATTGATGAATTAAAAGACATTATGCCTGATGTGTATAAACAATTCCATGATACCGCAGCGTTATTGGAAAATCACTATAAAGATATGCAGGACATTGAATTTACCATTGAAAAAAGCAAACTTTTTATGTTGCAAACCCGAACGGGAAAAAGAACGGCAGCAGCGGCTTTACGTGCAGCGGTAGAAATGGTTGAAGAAGGCCTGATTACTAAAGAAGAAGCAATCTTACGATTAGATCCATTATCATTGGATCAACTATTGCATCCGACCTTTGAAGTAGAAGCATTAAAAGCTGCTGAACTTTTGGCCACCGGACTTCCGGCTTCACCAGGAGCAGCAACAGGAAAAATTTATTTTACCGCTGAAGCAGTTTGTGAAGCCGTAGCAAATGGCGAAGAAACATTATTGGTTAGAAAAGAAACATCACCGGAAGATATTGAAGGAATGTATGCGGCTAATGGTATTTTAACGGCTCGCGGTGGAATGACTTCCCATGCAGCGGTCGTTGCCCGAGGGATGGGAAAATGCTGTGTAGCCGGTTGTGAAATGATAAAAGTTGATGAAGCGGCTAAAAAATTTGTCGTTGGCAATCAAACATTTAACGAAGGTGATTTTATTTCCTTAAATGGTAGTACCGGAAATGTTTATAAGGGTAGTATTAAAACGATGACACCAGAACTTTCCGGCCATTTTGGACAGATCATGAAATGGTCTGATGAAATGCGAAGACTTAAAGTTCGAACCAATGCCGATACGCCAAATGATGCTACCGTAGCGGTTCAATTTGGAGCGGAAGGAATTGGACTTTGCCGAACGGAACATATGTTTTTTGATGAACGCCGATTACCTAGTGTTCGGCGGATGATTCTTGCGGAATCTTCAAAAGAATTGCGCGAAAAAGCTTTAGCCGAAATTTTACCAATGCAGAAAGAAGATTTTATTGGCATTTATAAAGCCATGGAAGGTCGGCCGGTAACCGTTCGTTTACTTGATCCGCCACTGCATGAATTCCTTCCGAAAGAAACCAAAGATATTGAAGCGCTGGCAGCCGATATGGGAATCGCTTTTGAAGATATGGTTACGGTTATTCATGGTTTGGAAGAATTTAATCCAATGCTTGGACATCGTGGTTGTCGTTTAGCCATTACTTATCCTGAAATTGCCGAAATGCAAACCCGGGCAATTATGGAAGCTGCTATTGAAGTAAAAGAACAAGATGGTTTTGATGTTATTCCAGAAATTATGATTCCTTTGATTGGTATTAATGAAGAATTAACCTATCTCGATAAGGTTGTCAGAAACACTGCCGAGCTTGTTAAAAAAGAAAAAAAATCGGATATTAAATACTTGGTGGGAACGATGATGGAAATTCCCAGAGCGACACTTATTGCTGATCAGATTGCTGAAACAGCGGAGTTTTTCTCATTCGGAACCAATGACCTGACACAGATGACTTACGGTTTTTCACGAGATGATGCCGGTAAATTTATTACCGATTATAAAGATAAAGGGATTCTGCCAAACGATCCGTTCCAGAGCATTGATGTCGAAGGGGTTGGGAAATTGGTTGAAATGGGCGTAATGCTTGGTCGTAAAACTAAATCAGATCTCAAAATTGGGGTTTGCGGCGAGCATGGTGGCGATCCTAAATCGATTACTTTCTTCCATAATGCCGGTTTAAGTTATGTTTCCTGCTCACCTTTCCGAGTGCCTATTGCTCGTCTGGCTGCAGCACAGGCGGCGTTAAATGAGGCGAAAAAATAGTTTTTAAAGTAATATCAGAAACCCTGGGGGGCCTGAGTTTGGTTACAAACCCGTACCGACCAATTATTAATCGTTTGTTGGCGGCAGAATCGGATAGGCTAAGGCCATGTCCGCTCAGATGCCAACAACCTGATTAATAATTGTCGGTACTTAAGGGTACCTTGTCAGTAGTTTGAGAAACCCTTCGGGGTTTCTTTTTTTGAAAAAAAGAACTATAATAAGGTGAAATACGAGATTAAGACAAATAGCAGAATTGAGGAATAAGATGAATATACTTGTATGTGGCGGAGCTGGATATATTGGTTCACATGTTGTGAAGGCGTTGGTGGACCGCGGTTATGAGGTAATTGTTTTAGATAATTTTTCAACTGGGCATGAGGGTGCAGTGCCGGAGCATGTGGTCATTAGAAAAGGCGATATCCGCGATCAGGAATTCCTCAGAGAAACTTTTTTAGCTCATAAAATTGATTGTGTGATGCATTTTTGCGCCAATTCCCTGGTCGGAGAATCAATGGAACAACCGCTTAAATATTATCGTAATAATGTTTATGGAACAATGTGTTTATTGGAAACAATGATTGAAAAGGGGATTAAGAATTTTGTATTTTCTTCTACGGCTGCCGTTTACGGGGAACCAGAAGAAATCCCAATTACCGAAGAAACGCCTAAAAATCCGACGAATACTTATGGGGAGACAAAACTGGCGGTTGAAAAAATGCTAAAATGGGTAGACCAGGCATATGGATTAAAATACATGGTATTTCGTTACTTTAATGCCGCTGGTGCCCATCCATCGGGAGTGATTGGCGAGGATCATGCGCCAGAAACACATTTGATTCCGCTGATTTTAAAAACAGCGCTAAAACAGCGTGATAAAATCAGTATCTTTGGCCATGATTATCCGACTGCGGATGGCAGTTGTATTCGCGATTATATTCATGTTATGGATATTGCAGCGGCGCATATATTAGGGATGGAGAAGCTGATGGCAGGTGCATCCAGTAACGTTTATAATCTTGGGGATGGCAAAGGTTTTTCGGTCAAAGAGGTGATTGCTCAGGCCAAAGCGCTGACTGAAAAGGAAATTGTCGTAGAAATTGCTGAACGACGAGCGGGAGATCCGGCTGAGTTGATCGCTTCATCACAAAAAGCGCAAAAAGAGTTGGGCTGGGTACCAGCGTATTCGGATTTAGGTAATATTATTAAAACCGCCTGGAATTGGCATCAAAACCATCCCGACGGTTACAAAGCATAATTGTTTAATAGGTTAAACAAACGTTAATAAGTTAAAAAATACCGATAATTGTTGTTTCAAACGATGCTTTGAGGAAAATTTTGTCAGGCTTTCAGTTGAGTTAACAATTAATCGGTATGGTTTGATTGAAAATTAAAATGATCTTGGGAAAAACTAGTCAAAGAATTAAAAATCGATGGTATTGGAATATTCCGCGACCGTTAAATCCATCGCATCAATTAATTTTTCAATGCCTTTTAGTTTTACTCGGTAATGCATCTCTACCCCGATTTTTTGGTTATCAAGGACTCCCGCTTCCCGGAGTATTTTTAAGTGTTGCGAGAGATTTGCCTGACTGTAATCAAACAACTGATTGAGTACGCATACGCATTGTGGTTCAACTAAAAGAAATTTTACGATTTGTAAGCGAACTGGATGTCCCAACGCCTTGAAAATTCTTACTGAAACATCATCAGCATTCATAAAGGTCCTCTTTTCTATTCGTCCTTAGTGGCATCATAAAACTGATAACCGCCGGAAAGATTATAAACATTTTTAAAGTTGTGATTGAGTAAAATATTCTGGGTAGCGTTACCGGTAATCCCTTTATTGCAATAGGTAACAATGGGAACGGTTTTGCTTAATTGGTTGAGCTTTGAGCGCAGCATCGCATGGGGAAGATTAATCGCACCAGTGAGATGACCGGCTTCAAATTGTTCAGTTATCCGCGTATCGATAATTTGCAGGGCCTCGCTCGCTAGCTGTTTTTTTTTAGCATTGTAGGGGTGATAAGATTTCGTTTCTTGTCAATGGCATTATCCAAAATCATTCCGGTATAATGAATCGGATCTTTAGTGGTTGAAAATGGTGGCGCATAACCCAGATCTAAATTAAAGAGCTCATCGACCGTAGCGCCATAAGTAATCAGGGTAACAAATACGTCTAAACGTTTGTCGACACCTTCATAGCCAATAATTTGTACGCCTAATATTTTTTTAGTTGCGCGGTCAGCAATGGCTTTAATCAACAATTCGCGTCCGCCTAAATAACCGGGTTGATTAGGTTTAATATTATGAGAAATTTCGATATCGTAACCGTCCTTAAGGGCTTCAGTTTCAGACATACCGGTGCTGGCGACGCTGATGTCAAAGACCTTAAAGATACCCGTGCTCAAATTACCCGCATAAATCTCATTGCCACCAGTGATATTGTCACCACAAATTCGACCGGTTTTATTAGCCGTTGATCCTAGCGGTCGGTAATGGGGTTTTTTGGTGATCGTCGACCACGTTTCAATGCAGTCGCCGCAAGCGTAAATATCGGTGTCAATGGTCATCATCCGGTCATCAACTCGGATTGCACCAGTAACACCCAGTAATAAACCAGCTTCTTTAGCTAAGCTGACATTGGGTTTCACGCCAGTGGCAACAATAATCATTTCTCCGGGAATCAGCGTGCCATCATCCAGAAGAACACCTTGACTTGTGATTTCAACGACATTGGCATTTTTAAGAATGGTTAAGTCCTTTTTACTAAGTAGCTTTTCGAGATACAATGACATGTCCTCATCAAGATTTGGGGTGAGTTTGGCAGCACGTTCAACCATTGTTACACGGATACCACACGCCATTAAATTTTCCATGACCTCGAAACCAATAAACCCAGATCCAATCACAACGGCAGATTTAGGTTGTTGATTAACAATAAAATTTTTTATTTTTAAAGCATTCTGAACATTTCTTAGAAAAAAAACATGTTCATTAATAATTCCTTTAATCGGTGGAATAAATACCTGAGCTCCGGTGCTGATGATAAGTTTGTCGTAATGATCATCAAAAATAGCTCCTGTTTCGAGATTTTTGACGCTAATTGTTTTAGTAGGAATATCGATTTTTAAAACTTCGTGGCGAATTTTGATATCAATGGCATATTTTGATTTAAAAAATTCGGGAGTCCGAGGGGTCAATTCCATAATCGAGGGGACCCGATTGCCAATAAAATAAGGAAGTCCACATCCGGAATAAGAAATATCCTGATCTTTTTCATAGATAATAATGTCTGCTGAATCATTGTTTCGACGGGCTTTGGCGGCAGCAGAAGTACCACCGGCAACGGCACCTATGACGATAATTTTCATGGCTTTCTCCTTTAATATAAATCGAGTTAAGATAATTCTAAAACTTCCGCAAAGAGGATAAAGAATACTATTCAGGATAATCTTTAAAAAGATTATCCGATACAGTAAAAAAATACTATCCATTAAGGATCAGTCGTATAGGTACATTATAAACAATTGATTATCTAAAAGCAATGACGTTTTGATGATGTTATTAAACCCGGATAAAAAGTTCGATTGGGGTTAGGTTAGAAAGGAAAATTAGGATAAAAATTTATCAGTTAAATCGCTTTAAAATTGATGAAGGCATGTTAAAATGAAAATAGAGATATTAACAAACGCATTGAAAATATTCATTAGGACAATTGTTTAAAATTTGCTATAATTGAGAGAGTAAAAGTTTGAAGAAAAACAGATGAGGAGAAAAAATGTTAAAGCTCGAAAATATTTCATTTGAAGTAGAAAATGAAAAAGAAATTTTAAAAGACGTTAATTTAACGATTGAAAAGGGCAAGTTTATTGCCATTACCGGACCAAATGGCGGTGGAAAATCGACTTTGGCCCGAATTATCTCTGGGGTATTAAAGCCAACTAAAGGGAAAATTACATTTTATGGTGAAGATATCACTGATTTAACAATTACTGAAAGAGCAAAAAAAGGAATCAGCTTTGGTTTTCAACAACCGGTACGATTTAAAGGGATTACGGTTCATAATTTGATTAATATTGCTGCGGGTAAAGAACTTTCAGTAAAAGAGGCCGGCATTTATTTGTCGGAAGTTGGTTTATGTGCAAAAGATTATATTCATCGGGAGTTAAACGATGGTTTATCTGGAGGTGAAATCAAGCGGATTGAAATAGCGACAATTATTGCCAGAAATACTAAACTTTCGATTTTTGATGAACCAGAGGCAGGAATTGATTTATGGAGTTTTAATCATTTAATTGATATTTTCATGAAAATGCATGAAGACAAGGAAAATTCGATTGTTATTATCTCACATCAAGAACGTATTTTAGATGTTGCTGATGAAATTATCGCGATGGTTGAAGGCGTTATCGTTAAACGTGGAGCAAAAGGAATGGTTTTACCGGAATTGCTTCATTGTGAAGATCCTAAAAACTGTTTGGATTGTCAAGATATACGGGAGGCATAAAAATGAATGACGTAGCAAAAAAATTACTAAAAGAAGTTACCGGATTGGAAGAAATGCCTAAAGGGGCTTATAATATCCGAGAAAATAGCCAGACAGTAGCCCGACAATCCAGTGAAAATATTGACATCGTCAGTAAAGAAGATAAGTCCGGCATTGATATTATTGTTAAGCCGAATACCAAATCCGAAAATGTTTTCATTCCGGCCCTGGTGTCATGCAGTGGCGTTCATGATATGGTCTACAATGATTTTTATATTGGCGAAAATGCGGAGATTACGATTATTGCCGGATGCGGCGTCAGTACCGGAGATAGCTGTGATGGATCCGAACATAATGGGATTCATCGTTTTTTTCTGGGGAAAAATTCAAAGGTGCGTTATGTTGAAAAACATATCGGAGAAGGAACCGGGACGGGAAAACGGGTTATCGATCCAGTTACCGAAGTTGTTCAAGAAGAAGGTAGCTATATGGAAATGGAAACAACTCAGATAAAAGGGGTTGATTCGACCCGCCGTTTTACCAAAGCTAATCTTAAAGATAATGCCAAGTTGGTTATCAAGGAAAAATTGATGACCCACGGGGAGCAGTTTGCTGAATCTAAATTTGAAGTGGATATGGATGGAGAAGACTCCAGCGTGAATTTGATTTCTCGTTCTGTAGCTCGCGATTACTCTAAACAGACCTTTATCTCAAAGATTAACGGTAATACGCGCTGCGCTGGCCATTCGGAATGTGATGCGATTATTATGGATCATGGGGTGGTGCGTGCAATCCCCGAAATTACCGCCAACAGTTTAGATGCTACACTCATTCATGAAGCAGCAATTGGTAAGATCGCTGGCGATCAAATGATTAAACTGATGACGCTTGGTTTGACGGAGGAGGAAGCCGAAACACAGATTATTGATGGCTTTCTGAATTAACAAATAACGATAAGCTTTGTTTTTAAAGTGTATTTACAAAGTAAAAAACTGAAGTTTTTCTGGAAGTAACCAGAAAACTTCAGTTTTTTTTAGTAAATATAAACTTTGCTTTAGAGGGACGCTTAAGTTTCTTACGTTTACTGCGATTAATCATTATCTTCCGAATTAGATTAATCGTTGATGAAACAAAGATGATTCCGATCGCTAAGGCCCCAGAAATCAGTAGGGTATGAATGCCGGTAGAGACCCCCAGATCCGTTTCGCCATTAATAAAATAGAGCATGGTGTAATAAATACCGCCCCCGGGCACTAATGGAATAAGTGCTACCGCCAGATAAATGGTGGTGGGAGATTTGGTAATCCGGGCCATAATTTCGGCATAAAGGGCAATTGAAATGGTCGCCAGTAGGTATAAGGCCACATCATTTGCAACGATTAGCTGGGAAATGACGTAAATCAGCTGTCCCAACATTCCGCCAAGAGCCGAAAGAAGCAATTTATTTTTGGGAATATTAAAAACAATAGCAAAAGCAAAAGAGGCGCCAAAGGCATATATACAGGGAGCTATATAATCCATCGATTCATCCTCCCCAAAACGGTCTTAAAAGACTAAGCGGAACAACAACCCCAGCAGCGATGGCAGCACCGATAAGGAGGGCTTCGATCCCTTTAATCAACCCGGAAAGATGATCGCCGGCAATGATATCTCGGATCGAATTAGTAATCGCGAGCCCTGGCACCAGGGTCATAATCGAGCCGATGATAATGGTATCCATATTTGTGGTTAGAGCGAGGTCGGTGGCGATAACAGCAACCGTTGAGGCGATTAGGCCGCCGATAATATTGGTGAAAAAAATATTGGTATCCAATCGTCGCATAATGTCCATTTGCATTTTGATTCCCAGTCCGATGATAAAGCCGATGCAACTATCTAAAAAATTGCCGCCAAAAAAAAGCGTAAACATTTGCGAAATAAAAGCAAAAGCTAAAACATGATAAAGATAGGGATAAGAGGGAACCGTATCGATACGTTTTATCTCCGAAATCAAATCTTTATAGTTGGTTGGCGCATAACAAATATGGCGTGAGAGCTGATTGATTTCAGTTACCTTGGCGAGATCAATTTTACGGGTATGAATACGTCGGGTACGGGTTAAAGGTTTCTCATTATCGATTGTGACCGAGAGGATGATCGTGGTTGGCACAACAAAAGTTTCCGCTTCTTTAGCGCCTAAAGCAATACAGATTCGATGCATCGATTCCTCCACCCGATAGGTTTCGGCACCATTTGAAAGTAGGATGACGCCCATTTCCATGGCAACGTGACTTAATTGCGTGATCGTCATTATAAAGCATCCAGAATGGCGTCAAGAACGCGATGGGCGACATCGTCTTTTGAGAGAAGTGGGAGTGGTTCGGTTTTTTCAGGGGTAATAATCGTTACCCGGTTGGTGGCGGTGTTAAAACCAGCCCCCTTTTCTTTTAAATTGTTAGCGATCATCATATTGACATTTTTGCGTCGCAGTTTCTCAGTAGTATTTTCGATCATGTTTTCAGTTTCCATTGAAAAACCACAAATAAATTGATTCGAGCGTTTTTTTTCGCCAATCGTTTTTAAAATATCAATGGTTGGTGTTAAACGGATTTCAGTTTGACCAGCGTCTTTTTTTATTTTTTCGGTGGCAATAGCTTGTGGCTTGAAATCTGCCACAGCAGCAGCTTTGATCACGATATTCGTTTTTTCAAAATGATCGACAACTTCCGCACACATTTCACTGGCCGAGACTACTGGAACAAATTTGACGAATGGTGGTGGGGTTAAGGCGGTTTTACCACTAATCAAGGTGACATCTGCACCCCGCAACATGGCGGCGCGGGCTAGTGCATAACCCATTTTTCCGCTCGAATGATTGGTTAAGTAACGAACCGGGTCAATAGCTTCGCAGGTTGGTCCAGCGGTAACTAGAATGTTTTTGCCAACCAGATCGTGATAATAGGCGATATTTTGTAGAATATGATTAATCAGCAGTTCTTCATCGGGAAGTTTGCCAATACCGGTATCCTTGCAGGCGAGAATTCCGGAGGCGGGATCAATAATGAGATAACCCAATTTTTTTAATTGGCTTAAATTATTTTGAACAATCGGGTTTTCATACATCGCTGTATTCATTGCCGGGGCAATAAGTTTTGGGCAGCGACAGGCCATAATTGTGGTCGTCAGCATGTCATCAGCGATGCCGGCATTAATTTTTCCGATGATATTGGCAGAGGCTGGTGCGACCATAAATAAATCAGCTTTTTTAGCCAGACTGATGTGGGCCACATCATAACGAATGTTGCGGTCAAAGGTATCAACAATGCATTTATTGCCGGTTAAACTTTCAAAGACCAGCGGACTGATAAATTCCTGGGCATTTTTAGTCATAATAACCTGAACATCGCAACCCATTTTGGCCAGACTGCTGGCGACATTAGCCATTTTATAAGCAGCGATGCTGCCGGTAATACCGAGTACAACGGTTTTGTTTTTTAATAGATTTTTCATTTGCTTTCCTTTACGACTGTTTTCAATTCAGGTTTATTATACCAAACTCAGGGGCTTGGAGTAAACACAAGTTTTAGTTGTATTTGAATTAAAAAAGCGTTAAAATATAATTGCATTGTATCTAGCTGGACTAGAACGATAGCAGGAGGTAAAAAAATGAAAAATTTAAAGACCAATGATTTGGTCAAGCTGTCCTTTTTTGTGGCAATTATTGTTTTATTAGCGGTGACGCCATTTTTAGGTTACATCCCCCTGGGATTTACCCGTGCCACCATTATTCACATCCCGGTTATTATAGGCAGTATTATTCTGGGGCCGTTTTACGGTGCTTTTTTGGGTTTCGTTTTTGGGATGACCAGTTTAATTAACAACACTTTTAATCCAACCGTCACTTCTTTTGTTTTTACTCCATTTTATTCACTGGGTACTTATTCCGGCAATTTTTGGAGTTTGGTCATTTGTTTTGTGCCGCGAATTTTAGTTGGTGTGGTGCCTCATTATCTGTATCGAGGGATGAAGAAAATTAAAAATAACGATGTTTTAGCATTAAGTGTTGCCGGCGTTGGCGGATCACTGACGAATACGTTGTTGGTTATGAATTTTATTTATCTGTTTTTCGGTCAAAGTTATGCAGAGGTGAAAAATGTTGCATTATCGACATTATATGGAGTGATCTTATTGGTGATTGCGATTAACGGTATTCCCGAAGCGATTGTTGCCGGAATTCTGACCACCGCTATTTGTAAAGCACTGCTTCGTTACACCAAAGCCCCAATCCTTCAATAAATACAGCAGTCGTTTATTTATGTGTCTTTTAAACTGTTTTAGGTTTTAATAACCTGAAACAGTTTTTTTGATGTTTTCGATCCAGCCTTCTTTTAATGAACCAATTAAACAGCGATCGAACAGGGGTGCTCCGGTTTTGGCCATGATCTGGGCGTTGCGGTAGTTTTCGCCATCGGCTTTATTGATAAAAAGAACCCGGGTAGCCGTTTTATTTAAGGTATTGTCCAATTTATTTTGGATAAAATCACTAAACGATTTTTTAAGAATCTCTTCATTAAAGATCATTTGATCATTGCCAAATAATTCAGAACGATGAAAGGTTTGGTCGTCGATTTTACGAAATAGGGTTTCGGCACCAATGACATGAATCAGGATGGTTGTCATCTGAGGAATGGAGGGTTCATAGTCTTTGTAAAATTTATAAGGTTTGCGTTTTGACCCGTCGCCTTCATTTAAAATGACTAACGGAACAATTGCTTGTTTTAAAGTATTTAGTTCGACTTCTGAAAATCCGGAAATTTTTGCTTCATTGTTTTTTTCTTTTCCGATCACCCAGTTGCGTTTGGGGTCTTTTAATATTTCGGTGATGATGTCTAACATCTTGTTTCGAATCAAACATTGCGCTTCCGGCACATCGGCAATACAGATTTTTGTAGTCGTCGTCATTACATGGGTTAATTTTTGGGCCGAGAGTTCGTTTCCTAAAGCAAACATCAACGAGGTTTTGCCCCCGCCGCCAGTGATTGTGATAACATCATTTTCAGTAATGTTTAAATGATTAATAAGTTCCATTGCGGTTCTCCATCTCATGATTATTTTATTACTTCAAATTTTACCCTGCATTTCATTTAGAGACAATGATAATTATTGGCGGTTTATCGATCCAAGTTGGAGCAATGTGGTTAAAAATCAATAAAGATAGCGATTTTACGGCATTGACTCCAGTTTTAGGCAATGATAAAATAAATCACGTTAAATTAACGGCTTTTTTAATCCGAAAGAATCATAAAAGCAGTAAGATAAAACGAATGACTATTTTTTGTCAGATTGCTTATTTTAGTATTGATAGATGTTTTTACGAAAAGCTTGCGGATCAGATTTCTGATCCGGTCTTATAGGAGTGACGCTGTTGCTTCAGTATATGTTGTTTGTTCTAAAACGGGGTAAGTATGCACGGGATGAGTTTCAGTCGGAGACAGTTGATTAATGTTTCAATGATAAGAATTCCTGATTATTTATTTTGAATTAGTTAGGGGGTTCTTTTTTAAATTTGAAAGAAGAAAAGAAAGAGGGAGTGCCACAATGAAAATTTGGAAAAAGTGTCTGGTTCATCTGCTGATGGTGGTTATGGTATTGGGATTTTGGGGATCAACAGTTCTGGGGGCAACGCTAAACGACGATCAGACGATTACCCTTAAAATTATTCATACGAATGATACCCATTCTCGTTATACCTATAGTGTAAAAAATAATACGCTTGGTTATGCAAAACTAAAAACCATTATAAATCAGGAAAATCCCGACTTAATAGTCGATGCTGGCGATATTTTTCATGGTCAATCTTTTGCCACCATTGAAACCGGCGGCAGTATCGCAGAACTTATGGCAGCGGTTGGATATGATGCGATTGCGCCGGGAAATCATGACTTTAATTATGGCAGTCAGCGGCTACTAGAATTAGGAACCATGGCTAATACCAAAATTCTGGGAAATAATGTTGTGAATTCTGATTCGGGAACGGCGTTTTTCCATGATGAATATTTAATTAAAACCATTGATGTGGGAGGTGAAACGGTTAAAATAGGGGTGTTTGGTTTAATCAGCCCGGATATATATTCGGATACAGCGCCATCTAATGTCGCCGGATTGTCTTTCGGCAGCCGGGAACAGACAATTGCCGTCGCACGGCAAGCGGTTGCGGCGCTGAAAGCCCAAGATTGTGATGTGATCGTGGCTTTGACACATATTGGTGATTCAGATAATGGAACCCTCATGCGTAGTGATGCCATTGCTTTAGGGGCACCGGGAATTGACGTCATTGTGGATGGTCACACCCACGATGTTGAAAATCGCGAGGTTAATGGAACTCTAATTGTCCAAACCGGATGTTTTTATAGTGCTGTGGGTGAGGTTGAAATCACATTGGAAAAAAATGCCGGTTTATTGACGCACACTGAAAATCAGGAAAAAACATCTTCGGACCAAACAACGATGGCGGAAGCTGGAACCGAAGAAAGTGTTGCCGAACCGGATGGTACGACTATTGAAGCGGATGTAACGCCAACAAATTATACCATAACGAGTAAATCAGAATCCCTGACGACGGTCGCTCAAGCGACTGATGAGCTGATTCCGGCTGATCCGGCAGTCACAGCCTTAATTGCCGAAATTGAGGCTAGAGAAGAACCGATTAAAAAAGAAGTAGTGGGAAATACACCGGTGAAATTGGGCGGAAATACCGACAATATATGGAAAGATGTCCGATTGGGTGAAATAAATTTAGGCCGTGTCTTAGCTGATAGCTATCGTTTTGAAACCAATGCTGATATTGCGGTTGAAAATGCGGGTGGAATTCGGGCTGAAATTCCTGCCGGAGATATTAATAAAGGTCAGGTTATTGATGTGTTACCATTCGGAAATTATCTTGTAACCAAAAAAATTTCCGGGGCTGAAATAAAAACGATGTTGGAAACAAGTATTGAAATTGGGGTAACAAATCAAATTGCAAATGATAGTAATAATAACGCATGGCCCAGCAACAGCGGTAGTTACCTACAGTGGAGTGGTGTAACGGCACAATATGATTTATCAAAACCAAAAGGTGAACGGGTTTTCGCTGCTAAAGTCGGTGTTGCCGAGCTAAACCCTGAGCAGTTATATACTTTTGCTTGTAATAATTATCTAGCGACTAACAGTAATTATCCGGCTTTGGCCAATGCCAGTACCATTAGTGAATATGCGGCTTGTGATGAAGCCTTTATTAGTTATCTGCAGACGGCTGGCAATGAGCGCTTTATGAGCGCTGTTAATAATCCCAATGTTACTCCCGGGACAGCACCAATTGTTGCCCCAGTCGGACAAAAACAATCGGCTAATAATCCCAAAACTGGCACACGATTGTGGTGGGATTACCTTCTTCAATGGTTGCAATCAGTGGTTGCTTAAACTAATCGACAACTGATAAGATAATTTTTGTTTTTATGGCAGCTTGATTGTTTTGCTAAAGGAGGGAGTCGCATCAAAAAAAATCTTCAAGAAATGATGGAGCAAGCGATTATAATCGCTAAACAAGGTGAAGCAAAAGGCGAAGTGCCAATTGGCGCGTTGGCGGTTTGTCAGGGTGAAATTATTGCCAGGGCCCATAATCAGAAAGAGACTTTGGCTGATCCGACGGCTCATGCGGAAATGCTGGTGATTCGGGAAGCAGCTAAAAAACTAGGCCGATGGCGGTTGGATGACTGTCAGCTTTTTGTTACGGCGGAACCTTGCGTGATGTGTATGGGCGCAATCATTCAGGCGCGAATTCCATTTTTGGTATATGGGGCCACCGAGAAAAAGTTTGGCGGGGTGGAATCGACGGCTTACCTGTGTCAACATCCGATGTTGCCAAAACAGATGGAGATTTATGCCGGAATTTGTGAACAACAATGTGAGGTGCTGCTGAAAAATTTTTTTAGCAGCAAGCGATAATAAAAAAAGCATTCGTGCTTCGATTAACTCAGACTTTTTAGAATCCCTGATTTAAAAGATTGAGGCCTAAAAAGACTTGTGATAAAATGCTTTTACTATAGAAATAAGGGTGTTTTAAATGAAAATAAAATATAAACATTTATATGAATGTTAAATGTTTGGGGAAAAAGATTGGAGAAAAAGATGAATGAAAAATCGAAAGTTTATTTTACAACGCTTCGGACTACCGGTTCAAACAATATCTTAAAAAAATTGGAAAAATTGGTTGTTGCAGCAGGAATGACGGCTATTGATTTTGAAAATAAATTTGCCGCCATTAAGATCCATCTGGGAGAACCGGGAAATCTGGCTTATTTACGACCCAATTATGCCAAAGTAGTTGTTGATATGATCAAAGCAAACGGCGGAAAACCGTTTCTTACCGATTGTAATACCCTTTACGTGGGACGGCGAAAAAATGCCCTGGAACATCTGGATGCGGCTTATGAAAATGGCTACAATCCCTTTGTGACCGGATGCCATGTGATTATCGGGGATGGTTTGAAAGGGACGGATGATATTGAGGTGCCATTAGATGGCGGTGAATGTATCAAAACCGCTAAAATCGGTCGGGCGATGATGGATGCCGATATTTTTATTTCGATGACCCATTTTAAAGGCCATGAAAGCACCGGTTTTGGGGGAGTTCTCAAAAATATTGGAATGGGATGTGGATCACGTCGCGGTAAAATGGAAATGCATTCTTCCGGCAAGCCGTTTGTAAAAGAAAATAAATGCCGGAGTTGTAAAATATGTGAAAAAAGCTGCGCCTTTAATGCTATTTCTTATCATCAAGAAAATGGCAAGGCCGCCATTGATGATACTGTTTGTGTTGGGTGTGGCCGTTGCATGGGCGTTTGCCCCTTTGACGCAATTTCACCAAAATATGATGAAAGCAATGATATACTCAACAAAAAAATTGCCGAATATACTAAGGCCGTTGTCAGCGGTCGCCCTCAATTCCATATTAGCTTTGTGATTGATGTATCACCAAATTGTGATTGTCATGTTGAAAATGATTTGCCAATTATTCAGGATGTTGGAATTTTTGCTTCTATCGATCCGATTGCTTTGGATATAGCGTGCGCTGATGCCTGTAATCGAGCACCGATTATTAGTGGCAGCTATGTTGATGACCAAATTCACGAACATCATGTTGAAGATCCTGAGAACAAAGATTTATTTACCTTGACGCATCCGGAAACAAACTGGCAGGTTGCTATTGATCACGGGGTCAAATTGGGGTTAGGGAACAAGGAATACGTAATCATAGAAGTTTAGACGGGAGCGCTTATTAAAGGGGAAAACTAGAAACCGATATCATAAAGTCTTTGATATTTTGTGATTGACAAAGCTAAAATAAATAGATATAATGACTCAAATGATATGTAACTGAATAATAATAAATGCGATGACCAAGAGAAAGATATCAAGGATTGTATTTAAGAGAGTTGGAGAATGGTGTAATTCCAATAATACAATGGTATGTAATACTCACTTGCGAGTTGCCAACCTGAAAATTTACCAAATTAGTAGGGAAGGCCGTAATCCGACAATGGATGTCAACGTTAAATGGCTATGGTTAGGTTCGTTTTACGTTCAGACCAGAAGAGGATATAATTGTAAAATTATTTCAAATTTAGAGTGGTACCGTGGATAGTATATCCGCCTCTGTTAATTAACAGAGGCGGATTTTTTTAGTTTGAATTAAGCTAAACGGAGGCACTGATTGATTGTTAAACGACGAGAAAAAAGTATATAATGGTCACGTAAAGTGAATTTATATAATTAAAGGATTAAAACACTAAAACATTCCAAGGAGGAAATTAACGAATGGCAAAATTATTTTATGACGCAGATTGTAATCTGGGGTTACTTGATGGAAAAACGGTTGCAATTATTGGATACGGTAGTCAGGGACATGCGCATGCACTGAATTTAAAAGATTCTGGTGTGAATGTTATTGTTGGTCTTTATGAAGGAAGTAAATCATGGCCAATCGCTGAAGAAGCCGGACTAAAAGTTATGACAGTAGCAGACGCAGCAAAAGTTGCGGACATCATTATGATTCTTCTTCCTGACGAATTGCAGGCGAGCATCTACAAAGAAAGTATCTTACCAAACCTTGAAGCAGGTAACTGTTTGGCGTTTGCTCATGGGTTTAATATCCATTATGGTCAGATCAAAACACCAGCTGATGTTAATGTCTTTATGATCGCACCAAAAGGACCAGGACATACCGTTAGAAGTCAATACCTTGAAGGTCGCGGCGTGCCAGATTTAATTGCCGTTTATCAGGATCCAACTGGGAATACGCATGATATTGGTTTAGCTTATGCATCTGGTATTGGTGGTGGCCGTGCCGGTATTCTGGAAACAACATTTAAAGAAGAAACCGAGACTGATTTATTTGGTGAACAAGCAGTATTATGTGGTGGTGTAACAGCACTAATGAAAGCTGGTTTTGAAACTTTGGTGGAAGCTGGATATCAACCGGAAAGTGCTTATTTTGAATGTGTTCATGAAATGAAACTGATCATCGATTTAGTTGTTCAAGGCGGATTGGGTTATATGCGTTATTCAATTAGTGATACTGCTGAATACGGCGATTATATCACCGGCAGTAAAATTATTACCGAAGATACAAAAAAAGCAATGAAAGGTGTTCTTAACGATATTCAGGACGGTACCTTTGCTCGTAATTGGATCCTAGAAAATCAGGCTAATCGACCATACTTTAATGCGGTCAGACGAATTGAAACCGAAACTCAGGTTGAAAAAGTCGGAGCTGAATTAAGAACGATGATGTCTTGGATTAAAAAATAGTTTTCTTAATAAAAAAAGATAATGTCGGACCGACAATTGTTCGATCAGGTTGTGTGCCTCGAGGCGAACAGTCGCAGCGAGAAGGCTGTTTTTAGTCAAAGCTTTACTTGCAACTGGACGAATTGCGTGCATGTAACAGATTAACAATTGATCGGTACGGTCGTTTATTGACAACCTCTAAGGCAGAAGACCTTCTGCCTTTTTTTATAACAAAAAAAAAAAATAAGTGAGAAGGAGATGCAATGAGTAGAATCGTAAAAATATTTGATACCACCCTTCGAGATGGGGAACAGTCGCCAGGTTGCAGTATGAACCTGAAAGAAAAATTAGAGATGGCCAAACAACTTGAACGTTTGAGAATTGATGTCATTGAAGCAGGGTTTGCCATTGCATCTCCTGGTGATTTTGAGTCTGTTCAGCTGGTTGCCAATGAGATTAGAAATGCCACGGTAGCCAGTTTGGCCAGAAGCACTGAAAAAGATATCAGCACCGCGTATGATGCGTTAAAGGGGGCCGCGAATCCGCGAATTCATTACTTTCTGGCGACCTCGGATATCCATATGAAGTACAAATTGCAGATGTCACCGGAAACGGTGCTGGAGAAAGCAATTGCGATGGCTAAATTTGCCAGAAATCTTTGTGGTGAGGTTGAATTCTCGGCCGAAGATGCATCCCGAACCCGACCGGAATTCTTATATCAGGTATTAGAAGGGGTTATTAATGAGGGGGTTACCATTGTTAATGTTCCAGATACCGTCGGTTATACAACTCCGGGAGAATATTTTAAATTTATTGAAGGAATTAAAAACAATGTCCCCAATATTGACAAAGCAACCATTTCGGTCCATGTTCACGATGATTTGGGTTTGGGTGTGGCGAATTCATTAGCGGCAATTCAGGCGGGGGCCGGTCAAGTCGAATGTACGGTTAATGGAATTGGCGAGCGCGCGGGTAATGCTGCGCTGGAAGAAATTGTGATGGCCTTAAAAACCCGTCATGATGTTTATCAGGTAGATACGAATATTGATACCACGCAAATTTACCGTTCCAGTCGCTTATTGTCGAAATTAACAGGGGTTCGGGTTCAGCCCAATAAAGCTATTGTTGGCGAAAATGCCTTTGCTCATGAATCGGGTATTCATCAGCATGGGATGATGGCAAATAAAGAAACGTATGAAATTATGACGCCCGAATCAATCGGTTTAAAAGAAAATAAAATGGTATTAGGCAAACATTCCGGCAAACATGCTTTTGTTGATAAACTCACGTCACTTGGTTATACCTTTGCCGCTGAGGAGGTTTTGGATCTTTTTAATCAATTCAAGGTGTTGGCGGATAAGAAAAAAATCATTTCGGACAAAGATATTTTAGCATTGGTAGAACAGAAACAATTGGCTATTCCCGAAGTCTATTCACTTGATCGTTTTGTTATTAGTACCGGTAACACCATCTCGACGGCGGCCACTATCCGATTACGAAAAAATGGTGATCTTATTGAAGGCGTGTCGCTGGCGGATGGTCCTATCAGTGCCGGTTTTAAAGCGATCAGCGAATTAGTAGATTGCGAATTGACGCTGATTGATTATGGAGTCGAAGCGGTCACCGATGGCACTGATGCGCAAGGTGAAGCACAGGTGAAAATATCTGATGGCGTCCGTGTTTACCATGGACGAGGATTGAGCACAGATATTATAGACGCCAGTTTAAAAGCGTATATTGATGCGGTAAACCAGATGCTTTATATTAAAGAAAACCAAAATAAAGAAATTCAGGAACAAAGCAATTTAAAATTGTAAGAAGGGGGAGTTGAGATGTCAGAAAAAATATTAATCTTTGATTCAACCCTGAGAGATGGAGCCCAGGCCGAAGGGATTTCATTTTCGGTTGAAGATAAAATCCGAGTAATGGAAACGCTTGATAAAATGGGAGTAGATTATATCGAAGCCGGTAATCCTGGCTCGAATCCTAAAGATATTGAATTTTTTAACCGCATCAGAGATGTTCAGTTGAAGCACGCTAAATTAGTTGCTTTTGGCAGCACCCGTCGCGGTGGGATCGCGGTTGAGGATGATGCGAATATAAAAGCGATTTTAGAAACGCAAACACCGGGCGTTGCGATCTTTGGAAAAAGTTGGACGTTTCACATTACGGATATTATTAAAACAACCTTGGCCGAAAATCTTAAAATGATTGAAGAAACGATGGCCTATTTAAAAGCTCAGGGAAAAGACGTTACTTTTGATGCGGAACATTTTTTTGACGGTTATAAAAATGATCCCGGATATGCAATTGAGGCTTTATTGGCAGCACAGGAAGGCGGGGCTGATTGTTTAGCGCTTTGCGACACGAATGGTGGTACGCTGCCTTTTGAAATTGAGAAAATTGTGACGGATGTCCGAAAAAAAATCCGGATTCCATTAGGGATTCATTGTCATAACGATAGCGGTCTAGCGGTGGCTAATTCTCTGATTGCGGTCAATGCTGGTGTTCGTCAAGTACAAGGAACATTTTTGGGCTATGGCGAACGTTGCGGAAATGCTAATTTAGCAACGATTATTCCCAATTTGCAATTGAAAATGGGGTATCGCTGCTTGGCCGACGAGGAGCTATTGAAATTTACGTCTTCAGCGATTCGAATTGCGGAGATTTCAAATTATGCGCTGACGGGAAAAGAACCTTTTGTTGGAAAATCAGCTTTTGCACATAAAGGCGGGATGCATATTGATGCAGTGATGAAAAATCCGTCTTCGTTTGAACATGTGTCACCAGATGCGGTCGGAAATGAACGTCGAATTCTGATGTCGGAGGTTTCTGGACGAAGTACGATTATACAACTCATCAAAGAAGTTGATCCTAACCTGACCAAAAAATCGGAAGAAACCACTCGGGTGATGGATCGAATCAAAGACTTGGAATATCAGGGGTATCAATTCGAAGGCGCGGAAAGCAGTGTCAAACTTTTGATTCGAAAAGAATTGGGTAAACACAAACCGTTTTTCGTCTTGGAAGATTTCAAAACGATTGGTGAAAAAACCCATTACAAAGAAGCACTTAGCTCTTCAGCGGTCGTGAAAATTAATGTCGATGGTCAATCTGAAATTAATGCCGCCGAGGGTGATGGTCCGGTTAACGCCTTAGATAAAGCACTTAGAAAGGCACTGGAAGTTTTTTATCCCAAAATTAGTGAAGTTCGTCTGACTGATTTTAAAGTAAGAGTTATCGATTCGCGATCAGCGACTGCTTCAAAGGTCAGAGTCCTTATTGAAAGTTCCGATGGTATTGACATTTGGACTAACGTTGGAGTTTCCAGCGATGTGATCGAGGCCAGCCTTATTGCCCTCATCGATTCGATCGAATATAAATTATTAAGTGATGAAGAACGACAAAAATAATAATTAGCGTTTTTTATTGAGTATCTGCGAAACAAAAGCAGGATAACTTAACAGAGCATTTTTTAAAGAAATGATGGCTTATCCCAAATCAGACTGAAACGATTTGGGAAAGCCGTTGACTAAATACATGACAATGCCTCGAAAGGGATCAACTAGCGCATGTGGGGTTAAATGTGGCAAAGTCAGGCTTTTTAAGTTTTTATGCAGAAAGTTATTGCCGCTGGAGGTTGAGTTAATCAGATTAGTAAGAATTTATAAAGATGATTAAAAAATCACAGATGCGCAATCAAATAAAGTGATGTTAAAAACATTTCAATTAATATAGACCTTAAATTTTGGCATTAAAATTAAGATTAATAAGGAGGAATTTTATGAATTTTAAAATAGCAGTTATTCCAGGAGATGGAATTGGTCCGGAAATTGTCGGGACGAGTTTAAAAGTTTTAGATAAGATTGCTGAAAAATATGACCATGTTTTTGATTATACCAAAGTGTTGGCCGGTGGTGCCGCCATCGATGCTTGTAATATGCCATTGCCACAAGAAACTGTGGACATTTGTTTAGCCAGTGATGCGGTGTTATTAGGGGCTTTGGGTGGACCTAAATGGGATAATGTCCCTGGCGACAAACGTCCGGAAGCCGGCTTGCTGGCGCTAAGAAAAAGCTTAGGACTCTACGCCAACTTAAGACCGGCGATTCTTTTTGAGGAATTAAAAGCTTCTTGTCCGTTAAAACCGGAGATCATCGGTGATGGCTTGGATATTATGGTGGTGCGTGAATTAACCGGGGGGATTTATTTCGGTGAAAAAGGACGTGATGGCGAAAATGCTGCTTGGGATATCATGAAATATACCCGACCAGAAGTTTTGCGGATTGCTCGAAAAGCTTTTGACATTGCAATGAAGCGTAATAAAAAAGTGACGAATGTTGATAAAGCCAACGTTTTGGAAGTTTCTCGCTTCTGGAGAAGTTGTGTTGAAGAAGTCGCTAAAGATTATCCGGAAGTTGAGTTAAATCACTTATATGTCGATAACGCAGCGATGCAATTGGTGATCAACCCTAAACAATTTGATGTGATTGTGACGGGAAACTTGTTTGGGGATATTTTATCTGACGAAGCCAGTATGATTACCGGTTCGATTGGGATGCTTCCTTCAGCCAGTATGGCAGACGGAAAATTCGGAATGTTCGAACCGATTCATGGCTCAGCTCCAGACATTGCCGATCAGAATAAAGCGAACCCGATTGCTACGATTATGTCGGTGGCAATGATGTTGCGTTATTCATTAGATTTAACCAAAGAAGCCGATGCCATTGATGCTGCTGTTCAGAAAACATTGGCGCAAGGTTATCGAACCGGTGATATTTTCAGTGACGGTATGACTTTAGTGGGAACTGTTGAAATGGGTCAAAAGATCATCGAAAATTTATAAGATTTATTATTGGAAAACATAAATTTTTGGTACCGCGGGCGAATTTTATTGGCCCAAAACGGGAATCATCTTTATATCAAAACAATCATAGAAAGGAATTAAAATGAAAAGTGATCGTGTAAAAAAAGGAGTTGAAACAACTCCGCAACGTTCTTTATTTAAAGCGATGGGTTATATTGATGAAGAACTGGAGCAACCGTTAGTAGGGGTAGTAAATTCTTTTAACGAAATTATTCCCGGACATATTCATTTAAATACTATTACCAAAGCTGCCAAAGAAGGCATTCGGATGGCTGGGGGAACGCCGATTGAATTTCCCGCCATTGGTGTTTGCGATGGCATTGCAATGGGACATGTGGGGATGAAATATTCGCTGGCTTCCCGAGAACTGATTGCTGATTCCATTGAAATTATGGCGACGGCACATTCGCTTGATGCTTTAGTTTTAATTCCGAACTGCGATAAAATTGTCCCGGGGATGCTGATGGCGGCAGCGCGGCTTAATATTCCAGCGGTTGTTGTTAGCGGCGGTCCAATGCTCACCGGTAAAGCGGTGGGGCAAAAAGAAACTGATTTAAATACCGCTTTTGAAGCAGTCGGGGCTTTTAATGCCGGTAAAATTGATGAAACCGAGCTGAAGTCTTTTGAAGATTCAGTATGTCCCGGCTGTGGTTCCTGTTCGGGAATGTTCACTGCCAACAGTATGAATTGTCTGACTGAAGTGTTAGGGATGGGATTACCGGGCAACGGCACTATTCCTGCTGTTTTTGCCGAACGGATTCGATTGGCTAAAAAAGCCGGGATTCAGGTAATGGAAATGTGGAAGCGCGATATCAAACCGAGAGATATTATGACTGAGGAGAATTTTAAAAATGCCTTAGCGTGTGATATGGCATTAGGTTGTTCTACCAACAGTATTTTACATTTACCGGCGATTGCTAACGAAGCCGGAGTGATTATTGATCTCGACGAAGTCAATGAGATTTCGGCGAAAACACCACATTTGTGTAAACTGGCACCAGCCGGACACCATCATTTGGAAGATTTGTATTACGCTGGCGGTATTCAGGCAGTGATGAAAACTTTGGCGGATGCCAAGCTCATTGACACCAGTTTGATGACCGTCACCGGTAAAACCATTGCTGATAATTTGACTTGTGTCATTAACAAAAATCCCGAAGTTATTCGACCACTGGATAATCCTTACAGTAAAACCGGTGGGCTCGCGGTTCTTTTTGGAAATCTGGCACCGGATGGCGGTGTTGTTAAACAAGGCGCAGTTGCTCCGGAAATGCTTAAACACGAAGGTCCGGCGCGGATTTTCAACTCCGAAGAAGATGCCACGGCAGCGATTAAAGCCGGTAAAATTGTTGCTGGTGATGTGGTTGTTATTCGTTACGAAGGGCCTAAAGGCGGACCTGGGATGCGGGAAATGTTATTTCCAACTTCGGCTATTGCCGGAATGGGGCTGGACAAGGATGTAGCTTTAATTACGGATGGTCGTTTTTCTGGAGCAACTCGCGGCGCGTGTATCGGACATATTTCACCGGAAGCAGCAGCGGGCGGAACCATTGGTTTAATTGAAGAAGGGGATATCATTGCTATCGATATTCCTAATCGTTCGCTTCAGGTCAATGTTGATGAAGCTGTTTTGGCAAAACGAAAAGCTGCCTGGGTTCCTATTGAACCGAAGATTAAGACCGGTTACCTCTCCCGTTACGCTAAATTAGTTACCTCAGCATCGACGGGTGCCGTATTTGAAAAATAAATTTTGGGTCTAAATACGTGTTTATGAGGGTGGGTATTTTACTCTTATAAACATGTATTAATCCTCAGATGAAAGAATAATTATTTAAAAACCTATTGCAAACAACAGGAAGGAAGTGAAAATTTGAATAACAAAGAATTATTATTAGGGTCGGAAATTACCGTCCGTTGTTTAGAAGAGCAAGGCATTAAACATGTCTTTTCATTCCCCGGTGGTGTCGTCATTCCATTATTTGATGCTTTTTACCGTTTGGAGCATGATATTACCGAAATTGGTCCTTGTCATGAACAAAACGGTGTTCATGCCGCTGATGGTTATGCTAGAACCAGCGATACGGTGGGCGTAGCGATTACTACTTCGGGGCCGGGGGCAACCAATGCGATCACAGGGATTGCCAATGCATATTTGGATTCAGTACCGTTAGTAGTTATTACAGGGCAGGTTGCCTCGCCGCTATTGGGGAAAGATTCTTTTCAGGAAATCGATATCACCAACGTAACCATGCAAATTACTAAGCATAATTATCTGGTAACTGATGTGGAAGATCTAGCGGATACCATTCGCGAAGCTTTTGTGATTGCTCAATCGGGGCGACCGGGTCCAGTTGTAATCGATATTCCCAAAGACATTTTTTTAGCAAAAACTAAATACGAAAAGATGTACATACCAAAATTACGGCAAATTTATCCGGAAATTATGGAATCAAAAGTTTATGAAGCGATAGCGGCAATTAATGCTGCCGAAAGACCAATGATTTATGCTGGTGGCGGGGTGATAAAATCTAAAGCCCATGAACAACTACTGGCGTTTGCTGAAAAATCCGGTATTCCAGTAGCTAATTCACTGATGGGTCTGGGCGGCATTCCCCGAGATCACGAGTTATCGTTAGGGATGGTCGGAATGCATGGTTTTCAGGAAACTAATCTGGCGGTTATTAATTCTGATTTGCTAATAGCAATCGGTGCCCGCTTTAGTGACCGGGTAACGGGAAACTGCGATGCTTTTGTACGTAACAAAAAAATTATTCACATTGATGTTGACCCAACTGAGTTTGCCAAAAATATCCCGACGGAAATTCAGATTCATGGAAACATCAAAGATGTTTTGCCATTATTAACCGCAGGAATTGAAGAAAAGTCATATCCAGACTGGTATGAAAAAATTAAAGGCTGGATTATTCCTTGTGTGGAAAAGGGGAACTATCATCCTAAGAATATTTTAAACACAATTAATGCGGCTTATCCAGAAGCTTTCGTGGTAACTGAAGTTGGGCAACATCAGATGTGGGTAGGACAGTACTGGAATGTCAAACGTCCGGCGCAGTTTATTACTTCAGGCGGATTAGGTACAATGGGTTATGGTCTCGGCGCTGCAATCGGCGTGAAACTGGCAAACCCCGATGCAGATGTGTTGCTGATTGCCGGGGATGGCAGTTTTAGAATGAACTGTCAGGAACTGATTACGGTTAGTAAATACAACATTCCACTTAAAATTTTCCTTTTTGATAATGAAGCATTGGGAATGGTCAGACAATGGCAGAAGTTATTTAGTGATAAACGTTATGCACAAACGGATATTGTTCAATGCACCGATTATCTGATGTTGGCGGCCGCCAGTGGGATACCGGGTTATCAAGTAACGACGATAAACGAACTGGAACATGTATTGGAGCTGATTAAAGATAAAGAAGGACCGTTATTGGTTCATGTTAAAATTTCCAATGAAGAAGGGGTTTACCCAATTGTTCCAGCAGGTTGCGCAATCGATGAGATTTATTACGAATAGCCATACAATACTAAAATTTGAAATAGGCACAGTCATTATTAATTGCCTTAACGAATAAATAAAAAACAAAACACCTCAATTCGGTTGAAAATGAGGTGTTTTGTTTTTGTGCGTCTGGCATAGGCATTTAAATCGGGCGATAATAATTCAAAACTGATAACTATTCGATTTATAAGGAAAGCCTCGAATTATAATTTATTTTAATTGTTAAAATATTAAATAAAAGGGCAGCAAAGGATAGTTATTTCTGATATAATTCGATTAATTATGATTTTGATTTAAATATGCTATGTTCAAAATGATTATTGAATCAATACCAGCAAATGTTTTTTTCAAAGACCCGGAATTGGCAAAATTATATTATGAAGATGAGCTTCAAATTATAAAAACAAGAAAAGGTGCATAGTATTTTAGTGAAATGGCTTTCGGTAAAGAAAAATATTATTATGAGCAAAAAATAATTGAAATTCTGTAAAAGGACGGTTTGATGCTTTCGGTTATTATAGGTGAAACTAATGGGTTAAAGTTCCTGAATGATAGTTTTGGGCATCAAACTGAGGAGCGGTTATTAACAATAGAGAAAGGGTTTGCATGGAAGCGAGCAAATTTAAAACAAAGCTGGAAAAGTATTATCTGGGGAAAAAGAATAAGCATCAAGATAAAAAATTATATTTAGGGATTAAAATATGTATTTGTTTGTTATTATATGCGGTTATCATTGCCGTACAAATTCAGATGGTAAAATCGGCAATAAATTTAGTTGGAATTGTGGCGCAAATACAGGTGATGATTTCAATATATATGGTTATTGCGATTAAAAATAAAGGTTACGCAATTGCAACAGTGGTCAACTTAATTGCGATTATAATAGTTATCGTTGTTTTACTTAAAACTGGAAATGCCAGAGTTTTACCTGGTGTGAGTGTTCCCATTGGGACAATTATAACCATTAGTATTATTTGGCTTTATGGAAAAGGGCTGGACTCAAAACTGGCCGAACTTTCCAGACAAAAAGAAGAAATTAGTTTTCTCTACAAAGAGCTCGCAATTTCAGAAAAAAAAAGAGTAAAACAAAATTTAGAATTGATTGAAGTTAATAATAAAATGAAAAAAAGAGAAGTGCGACTAAATTATCTCGTATATATTGATGTTTTAACGGAATTACCTAATCGTAAAATGATGATTAAGAAAATGGAACATTTAATTGAAACATTACGTGATAAGGGCGATAGCTTCGCGCTCATTCTAATTGACTTAAATAATTTTAAAAAAATCAATATTTTGAAAGGTTATGATGTCGGCGATTTATTACTAAAAGAGATTGCGTTTAGAATCAAGAAAAATATTGATAAAGAAGACATGTTAGGTCGTGTTGGTGGTGATGAATTTGTGTTAATTACTCAGCACAAACTAAATGAAACTGAAATTTATGAATATGTAGATAGAATAAGAATCCTATTATCAAAAGAATTTATGATTGATAAGATGATTTTAAATATAAGTGCAAGCTTTGGAGTTTCTGTTTTTCCTCAAGATGCAAAAAGTGCAATAGAAATGTTAAAACAGGCAGATGTAGCAATGAGCCAAGCTAAGGAGTTCGGCAAAAATGGAATATGTTTTTATGATAAGACATTAAATGCTGTTACCGATAAAAGCTGAGCTAAATGCTAAGGTTTCTTTATGATTATCCTAATAAATAAGTATCAGTTAACTGTGAAATTGTCGCGAGTTTTGCGATCAGTTTTGCACGAAACAAATGCTAATGGAGGTTTATGTGAAATTTAAATTAAAAGAAATATTTGTAATAACACTATTTGTTGCTTTATTAGGAGGAGTTGTCGGCGGAATTACTTGGGGATTATTGTTTATTATGGATGCCGGTATTCATTTTCTCTGGGTCGACGTAAAGAATGCGATTAGTTTTCCACTTTATTCGATTATCGTTTGTAGTTTCGGGGGATTGCTGATTGGTCTTTGGGAGCAACGGTTTGGTCCATATCCTCGTGAAATGGCTGAAGTTTTGAATGAAGTAAAGAAAGGCGGGAAGATTCCCTACAATAATTTGCATATTATTGCGATTGCCGCCCTGCTGCCATTAATTTTTGGGGGAAGTTTAGGCCCTGAAGCGGGCTTGAGCGGAGTAATCGCTGGTTTGTGTTTTTGGTTCTCGGATCGGTTTAAGTTTATTTTTTCGGAAATGGAGGAATTGCCTCAAATTGGTGTTGCGGCAACGGTTGGCGTTATTTTTGGTTCGCCACTTTTTGCTTTTGTAAATCAATTTGAAGATGAAAACAAACCCACTGCCATTCCTAAAAATATAAAAATATTTGTTTATTTTGTGGGGATTTTGAGCGGATATGGGATTTTAACACTGTTACAAAATTTATTCGGAGGAAAATTAGGAATGGGTCATTTTCCCGCGATTGAAACGCTATCAGGGGGAGAATGGGCAGCGGCTATTCCATTGGCATTTATCGGTGTGATGGCCGGTATGCTTTATTATCTTTTTAAACGGTTAGTAAAATTTGCGGTCAAACCTTTGCAAAAAAATATTGTTTTAAAGGGAATCATTGGTGGGATTATTCTCGGAGTCGTTGGGATGATACTCCCCTATACAATGTTTTCAGGTGAACGTCAAATGACTGAGGTTATGAATTCGTGGCAAGGGATGGGCTTTGCGGTTTTATTTATTACCGGTATTGTTAAATTATTAATTGGCAGTGTTTGTCATCAAATGGGGTGGCGTGGCGGTAAAATTTTCCCGACCATTTTTTCCGGAGTGGCAATTGGTTACGCGTTTGCACTGATTCTCCCGATTGATTCAATATTTTGTGTTGCCATTGTAACTGCAGCACTGACTGCGACGGTGATGCGAAAACCATTAGCGGTTATCTTGCTGTTGTTGATTTGTTTTCCAATAAATGGGATTGTTCCAATGACGATTGGAGCTGTGATTGGTGGTGCAATTCCAGTGCCAGAATGGATTGGAAGCATTGAAGAAGATTAGCTAAAATTATGTTCAGATAGGGAGGAATCCTTGAAAACAAGGGCGTTAAATTGATAAATAAAAGCAAAGAAAAAATCCAAAATATTTTTTCCCTATTAGTAATGTCTAGGGATATGTTACAATATCTGGAAAAGATAAGGATCTGAAAGCGACTATTTCGAAAGTGGAAAAATCGATGTACAGAAATAAAAAGATAATTATCTTAGAAAATTATTGCGATTAATTGATTAGTGTAAAAATTATGATAAGATAATTAATTGCGAATTTACTCAAAAATTAGTAGCAGAATGCTTGCTTTAAAACGGAGGCTGATTGATGATACAGAACCTAATATCAATGATGTTTTATATCTTGTTTATCATCTATGCCATGTTTGGTACTTACAGTCTGGCATTAAATAAAGAAGCGAGACTTAATCAGGTGTTTACATGTCTTTGTTGTTGTTTTTCGATTTGGGGATTTACATTTGCATTGGTTAACTCAGCGGTTACATACGAAGAAGCACTGATTTGGCGAAGAATCTCGGTATTAGGATGGGGTGTAGCTTATAGTATCATGCTTCACTTTTTTATTATTTTAACTGAATCCAAATGGAGTCAAAAAGAGAAACGACCTATTTTGTTATTGACATTATATGGTCCATCAGCACTGATTATTTTCTTTTTTGGTTTATATGGAACAACTGCAAATGAGCAAATACTACTGACAAAAACGGTTACGGGTTGGATAACCATAGCATCAAATAATGGTTTAGAGAAATTATTTTACTTATATTATTTGAGTTTTTCTCTGATCTCATTGATAATGCTGGTTCAATGGTATCGTAATTCGACTGAACAAAATAAAAAAAATCAGGCGCGAGATCTATTATTTGCATTTTGTAGCTCGGTGTTTTTAGGGAGTTTTACCGATGCAATCGCGAATAATTACCTGCAAACCAAATTGCCTTCCTTGGCACCAGTTATTATTATGATTCCAGCGGCAACGATCTTTTATATTATTAGAAAATATGGATTGATGTTGGCACCGCAAAATATAAATGAAAATGCGGAAGGTGTTATTCTAAATACCAATGGCAGAACCAGGCTTTTTAGATATGTTGGCATGATCATTGTAGTGGGAAGTGGGATTAATTTTTTTATCCTTTTAACCCGACCAAACGAGCGTTTTTTTGCGGTGATATTATGTTTTTTCTTAGTTGTAATCGGAGCTTTTGTCACCTTGATTCCATATATCATTCAATCCATTAAAATCCAGGAAAGATTGATGATCGTTTTAATAGTGATAACAATCTCGGCTATTATGTTATTTTTTGCCGATGCTCCATTTTCTAATATTATCTGGCCGGGACCGATCTTTTTTATTATCCTTACGACAGTTTTTAATAATCGGAAAATATTTTATATTACAGCAATCCTGACGATTCTAATGGGCATTTTTTTATGGATAAAGTTTCCGTATTATTCGACACCGATTGGAATATCCATATATAGTCTGCGGTTGCTACTTTATATTATTGGAATTTGCTTAACGGCGGCAATTCGAAAAGTCTATCGAGAAAGACTGGAAGCAAATGTAAAGTTAGAAGCGTTTCAAAAGCTGATTTCGGAACTTTCAACCGATTTTGTAACAATATCAGTTTTTGATTTTGATGCCAAAGTAAGAGATTTGATTACCCGGAGTGGCAAGTTTCTCAATGCCGATCGTGCTTGTATTGGGATGTACGCTAATGAATGGCAGGTTAAATATACGCACGAATGGATATCTGAAATCGCCGAGGGGTTGAAGAATATTCACTCGTCGGTTCCACGTTCCAGTAATATCCAGTTGCTTGAGAATAAAATTGTCGAGATTTGTGGCGTTCAACCGTTATTTATGATGTCCCGAATTAAGCATGATCAAATTAAAAAGCAAGGCACCTATGCTCAGATTTGTATTCCTATTCCTGGCAAAAACGGCGTTATCGGTTTTATTCGATATGACCGGATATCCAGACGTAAAAACTGGCAGATCGATGATCACGAAATGCTAAGATTATTAGCAAATATTCTGGCTGATGCCATTGCCAAAGTGGAAACTGAAAAAGAGATCAGTTATTTGGCGTATTATGATCCCTTGACCAGTTTGCCAAATCGGGTGTTATTTTATCGTCATCTTGAACAGGCGATTGAACTGGCAAAACGACGAGAAAATCTGCTAGGAGTCATATTTATAGATATTGATGGTTTTAAAGAAGTTAATGATACGATTGGTCATGACTGGGGTGATTATCTCCTTAATGAGATTGGAAAACGGCTCTTAAGATGTATTCGGAAAGATAATATTGTTGCCCGATTTGGTGGTGATGAGTTTTTGATTATGAGTCCTGATGTAACCGGAAAAGATGAAATGGATAAAATTGCTGAGCAGATCATGGGGGTTTTTGCTTTGCCGGTGATGGTGAATGAACAGCAATTTTTTATTACTGCAAGCGGCGGGGTGGCGATTTTTCCAGAAGATGGCGAAACGGTCAATGGGCTGATTAAAAATGCCGATCTGGCGATGTATGCGGCTAAAAATATGGGAAAAGGTCAGTATCTGTTTTGTTCAGCAGAGATGAAAGAAACGGTGATGAAAAAAGCAAATCTTGCTAAAAACCTCTACCAGGCCATTGAAAAAGATGAATTAATTCTTTATTATCAACCGCAGGTGGAAATCATCAGCCAGGAAATTATTGGATTTGAAGCTTTGGTGCGGTGGAATCATCCGGAATTGGGAATTGTTTCCCCCGGGATATTCATTCCGATCGCCGAACAGACAGGGCTTATTAACAGTATTGGTGAATGGGTCATGATGACCGCCTGCGCTCAGAACAAAGCTTGGCAGGATCAGGGTTTTAAACCGGTACAGATGGCTGTGAATTTGTCGTTAGAACAGTTTCGGAGCGAAAATGTTGAAAATATTGTCAAAAAATGTTTGTATAAAACGGGTCTGGAGCCGCAATATCTGGAGCTGGAAATTACCGAAGGGATTGCGATGAAAGAATCTCAGTATGTCATTGAATGTCTCCACAATTTAAAAAAAATGGGGGTAGTGATTAGCATTGATGATTTTGGCACGGAGTTTTCATCACTCAGTCGGCTTAAAATACTGCCGGTTGATCGCCTGAAAATTGATATGCAGTTTATTCGAGGGATTGGGATAAATGCTCGGGATGAATCGATTATTGCGGTGATGATCCACTTGGCAAAACGGTTGAACCTTAAGGTTATTGCTGAAGGGGTGGAAACGAGTGCTCAAAAGAATTTTCTTAAAAATGAAAACTGTGATGAGATTCAAGGTTACTATTACTATAAACCGATGACCAGTGAAGCCATTGAAACTGAGATTTTTAACGCTTAAAGATAAGAAACCAGCAAAACAAAGGGGGTGATAAATAATGTTGCAAATCGTTATTTCAATTATTTTTTATCTAACATTTATTCTTTATGCATTTCTGGGAGTATTTTGTCTAACGCTAAATAAAAAGGCTCAATTAAATCGCAGTTTCTTTTATGTATGTTTAAGTTTTGCAATCTGGTCCTATGCTTTTGCGATATCGAACTCATTAAATAATATTGAACATGTGTTGATCTGGCGCCGGGTGGCGTCATTGGGATGGGGCGTGGCATTTAGTTGCATCTTACATTTTATTCTGATTTTAACCGAAAACGAAGCAATATTAAAGAATCGCTTTGTTTTTGGCGCTCTTTATATACCGGCAGCGGTGACAGTATTTATTTTTGGAATTGACGGAAATCTGGCCCCGGCACAATATAATTTAGTTCATACGCAGGTAGGCTGGGGGAATATTCCGGTCAATAATATTTGGGATATTTTCTATAATCTTTACTATATAAGTTATGCGTTGTTGGCACTGTTTTTGCTTTGGAAATGGCATCAAGATGTTCACAAAACCGCAAAGCGACGACAGGCTTTTTATCTCTTGCTATCATTTTCGATGGCCATTGTTATTGGCACCGGCTCGGAAATGTTGGCCAATAGTTATTTGGCTTTTAAGTTACCTTCCATCGCTCCGATTATTATTTTGATTCCGGTAATAACATTTGCGTATAATATAAAAAAATTTGCCTTGATGGCACCGGCTAAATCAAAAAAAACGAAAAATGTGAGCGATGTTTTAAGTGACCATACGCACTCAACATTTGTCCGATATATTGCCATCATATATTTATGTGTCAGTGTATTTAACGTTTTGCAATGTTTCTTTTATCCATCGGAATTGTGGACAGATATGATTTTTGCTACGATCTTCGTAGCTATGGGCCTTATTATATACAATTTAACGGCTTCAAGTTTGACAATTCGAGGTCAGGATCGAATGATGACGGTGATCATTGCAATCACCATTCCGCTAACTATTTTTCGATTCTATGATACGCAAATGAGTGAGGTGTTATGGACGCTTCCACTAATTTATTTGATGATGACAATTGTTTTTAATTACCAAAAAATGTTTGGAATCATTGCTTTTGTCAGTATTGCCGTGGGTGCTTTTTTATTAATTATGATGCCGGAAAACCAAATGGATATTAGTGCCGTGAATTATATGGGGAGACTGATTATTTATCTGATCGCGATTGTTTTAGCAGCTTTTGTCAATCGTATTTATATCATGCGTTTAAAGGAAAATGAGCAGCAAATACAATTTCAGAAGATGTTGACAAACATTACAACAAATTTTGTCGCGGTTAATCGACACACCTTTGATGATAAAGTGAAAGACTTACTTAGACAGAGTGGCAGTTTTGCCAATGCGGATCGGGTTTACATTTGCGTCTTCTCGAAAGATGGGATGATATTTAATCATTCTCATCGGTGGGTGGCCGAAAATGTGGAGCGTCAAAGCAGCGATACGGACATATGTGAGACGTTCGCTTGGCCTTGGAGTAAAGAACAGTTGCTCAATAATCAAATAATTTATATCCCAGATCGGGAGTCATTGCCACCAGAAGCCAAAAATGAAAGAGACGAGCTTTTAAGTAAGCAGATTCAATCGATTATTGCGGTTCCGATTTGTAGTAAGGCGGGTGTTATTGGTTTTATTGGTTTTGATCACTTGACAAAAGAGCGAATATGGCAAATTGATGATTATGAAAAATTACGGATGCTGGCAAAAATTTTGGCTAATGCGATGGCAAAAGTGGAAACCGAAAAAGAGATGAATGACCTGGCGTTTTATGACACACTAACGAAGCTTCCCAACCGCGTATTGTTTGAAAATCGTTTAAAGCAGGCCTTGGAGCTGGCTAAATTGCAGCAACAATATCTGGGTATCGTTTTTTTAGACATTGATGAATTTAAAGAAGTAAATGACACGCTAGGACATGACATTGGCGATTATTTGATTAAAGAAATTGGCGAACGTTTATCGTGCGTTATTTGGCAGCAGGATACCCTCGCTCGTTTTGGTGGTGATGAATTTTTAATTCTGTTCCCGCGGATTTTAAAAGAAGAAGAACTGAGTGACTATGCAAAAAAAATTATGGCGGTGTTTCACCAACCCGTGCTTGTCGGAGAACAGGAATTTCATATTACTGCAAGTGGCGGTATTTCGGTGTTCCCCAGAGATGGTGAAACCGTGAATGATTTGATTAAACATGCGGATTTGGCCATGTATGTTGCCAAAAGTAAAGGAAAAGGTCAAGTCGTTTTTTGTACAGACTTTATGAAACAGGATGTTTTAGAAAAGATGATACTGAGCAACAGTCTTTATCAAGCGTTGGAACGAGAGGAGTTTTTTATTGAATATCAGCCGCAGGTTTCGATTAAAAGCAATGAGATTGTTGGCTTTGAGGTTTTGCTGGGATGGCAGCATCCCAAATTAGGACTGATTTCTCCAGCGGTATTTGTTCCCATTGCGGAGCAGACGGGGCTTATTAATAGTATTGGCGAATGGCTGTTGTTAAATGCTTGTGCGCAAAATAAAACCTGGCAGGATAAGGGATTCAAACCGGTTAAAATGGCGATAAATTTAGCGCTTGAACAATTTCGCAGTCTAAATGTTGTGGCGATTGTTGAAGCTTGTCTTGCGAAAACGGGCATGGATTCGAAATACCTGGAATTGGAAATCAATGAAAGGATCGCAATGAGAAGATCTAATGATGCGATTAAATGTTTAAATGATTTGAATAAAATGGGTGTGACGATTAGCATCGCTGATTTTGGGACCGAAGTTTCGTCGTTGAGCCGATTAAAGGACTTGCCAATAGACCGACTAAAAATTGATCGGCAATTTATTAATGGGATTGGGCTGAATGATAAGGACGAATCAATCGTTTCAATTGTGATTTTTTTAGCAAAACGGTTAGGAATTAAGGTCATTGCCGAAGGGGTCGAGACAGAGCAACAACTGGCTTTTTTAAGCGCTGAGAAATGCGACGAAAGCCAAGGGCATTATTTTTACAAACCGCTTTCTAATGAGGAAATAGAGAAGCATTGTGCTAGTCAGTTAGTTTGTCGCCGAGACGGACAGGCTAAAGCCATGTCCGATTCGGCAGCAAATAATTAATCAATAATTCTTAACATCAGTTCGTTTGGTACGAGCCATAAAAACAAATTATTTAGAGACATTAATCTCAGTCCAGGCCCGGTTGTAGATTTCCATTACATCATTGGGCAAATCTTTAAAGATCTCGCAACGGGCCAGATCTTCTTTGCTGACAGTGAAGCCGGTGTTATCTGACCAACTTGAATCAAGTAGCGCCAAAGCGGGGCTATTGGGAGAGGAATAACCTACGTATTCGATATTTTTAGCCGCAATTTCGGGAATCAGCATGAAATTGATGAATTGTTCAGCCAATTCTGGATTCTTTGCATTTTGGGGAATCACAAAATTATCATAAAAGGCATTGGAACCTTCTTTAGGAACCGCAAAATTGAGATTGGCAGAGCTGTTTTCACTCATAATAATAGCGGCATCACCGGAATAGACAACAGCCATGTCGGCATCACCACTAGCCATCAGGCTTTTGACATTATCGGTGACATAAGCCATAACCAACGGTTTTTGGGCAATCAGAGCATCTCGGGCAGCATTGATATTGGTTTCGTTAGTTTCATTCATCGAGAAACCTAAGCGCTTAAGTGAAGCCCCCATGCTGTCGCGAATACTGTCGTACATTAATATTTTGGAAGCATATTTTTCATTCCAGAGAATATTCCAACTATCCACTGGATCGGTTACTTGATCAGTGTTATACACAATTCCTAAAACACCATAAAAGTAGGGAACCGAGTATTGATTGCCAGGATCAAAGGCCAAATTCATTGAAGAAGCATCAATATTGGCGAGATTGGGAATATTGTCTTTGCTGATTGGTTGGAGCATATCTTCTTTGATCAGCCGCTCAATCATATAATCAGAAGGAATTAGCACATCATAGGTATTTGATGAGTTTTTGACTTTGACGTACATGTCTTCGTTTGAGGTGAAGGTTTCATAATTGACCCGACAATTGTATTCATCCTCAAACTGGGCGATAACCGCAGGGTCCATATAATCGCCCCAATTATAGATGGTTAGCTCGGCTCGATTATCGGAGCTGCAACCACCAGCTAAAAAAGGTAAACACAGTAACGATAGGAATAATAAGATTTTTTTCATTCGATTCTCCTTTTTATTGAATATTTTTAACACTCTTTTCATTTCGAATATTGATAAGAATTAATAAGATCATAATGGATCCAAACATGATTGTTGACAAAGCATTGATTTTGGGGTTGATACCGGCTTTAGCCATCGAATAAATGGTGATCGACAGGTTGCTGACACCGTTACCGGCGGTGAAAAAACTGATCACAAAATCATCGATGGATAGGGTAAAGGCAATTAAGGCACCAGAAGTGACACCGGGTAAAATTTCGGGAAAAAGAACTTTCCAGAAAGCCTGTTTTGGAGTTGCCCCCAGATCCAATGCGGCCTCAAAAATGTTTTCTGGCAACCGCGTAAATCGGGGTAGTACGGCCAGAATAACGTAGGGGATGCAAAAGGTAATATGAGCAATAATAATGGTCGTTAATCCCATTTTCATCCCAATAAAAATAAATAACGACATCAGGGTAATCCCCATAACAATATCGGGAACCAGAACCGGAATGTTATTTAAAAGCAGATAGGTTTTTTTTAATTTAGCGCGCATCCGATAAAGTCCCATCGCCGATAAAGTCCCAATAATAGTAGAAACGGTAGTCGCAATGACGGCAATAATGAGGGTATAATACAAAGCTTGAAGGATGTAACGATCCTGAAAAAGCATGACATACCATTTAAGGGTAAAGCCAGACCAGGGACCCATAATTTTTGAATCGTTAAACGAATAGACAATCAGCACAAAGATAGGTGCATATAAAAACAGCAGAATCAGACTAAAGGTGACATTTTTAAAAGCTTTTTTCATAATAGTTGACCTCCGGTATCCAGTTCCTTCCCGGTGATTAAACGGGCAATCCCTAAAACCAGAAAAATAATCGTCATTAACACCATCGAAATGGCCGATCCAAAGTTCCAATTATTGAGAGTCAAAAATTGCTGCTCAATGAGATTTCCGATGAGCATGTATTTTCCGCCACCTAATAGATTGGATATAACAAAGGTACTTACTGCCGGCATAAAAACCATCATGCTGCCAGAGACAATCCCGGGTAGACTCAAAGGAAATTTTACCTTCAGAAACATTTGAAAATGATTAGCGCCTAAATCAGTGGCAGCCCGTAACAAATCGGGATCAATTTTTTTAAGCGAAGTATAAATAGGTAACAGCATATAAGGGAAAAAGTTATAAACCATACCCAGAATAACGGCGGACTGAGTGTACAACAAGGAGACATCTTTAAAGCCCAACAGACCTAAAAATTGAGCGATTAAACCACTGCCGCTGAGAAGCACCATCCAGGCATAGGTCCGCAGCAAAAAATTGACCCACATCGGGATGATCATTAGCACAATCATTAGATTCTGACGATGAGCAGGTAAAGAAACAATCAGGTTTCCCAAGGGATACGCAATAATAAAACAAATCAGGGTGGCAATGACGGCATATAAAAACGAACGATAAAGAAGCTCCAGATATACGGGGTTCATAAACTCCTGATAATTGTTCCAGGTAAAGGTATACACTCCGGCTTTAAAATCAGGGTTGGATAAAAAACTAAACCAGATGACGACTAGAAGCGGCACCGCAATAAAAATAAGCATCCAAAGACCATAGGGATAAGCAATATATTCCTTAAATGATTTCATGGTCAAATTCCTTTTTCATAATATGAATATTATTGGGGTCAACTTGGATGCTGATTTGATCTCCCGCAAAAAATTCTCGAGTAGTGTGAATCAGCCAGTTGATATCTTGGCAGTTCATCAGAATTTCATAATGCATACCCAGAAAAGTTACCGATTCAATGACACCATCTAAAAGACCGGCGCCGGGTTCCAGAATATCAATATCCTCAGGTCGGATAACGGTTAACACGTGTTCGTTTTCGGCAAATCCTTTATCCACACAGGGAAACTCCACCGCTTGAATTTGAACCAGACAGTCTTTAAGCATGATCGAATCAAGAATATTGCTTTCACCAATAAAGTCAGCGGCAAAGGCATTTCGTGGTTCATTGTAAATATCTACCGGCGATCCAATTTGTTGGATACGACCATGATTCATAATGATAATGGTATCGGACATCGTCATCGCTTCTTCCTGATCGTGGGTGACATAAATAAAGGTGATCCCGGTTTTTTTCTGCAGATTTTTTAGTTCCAATTGCATATTTTTACGAAGTTTGAGATCCAAGGCGCCCAACGGTTCATCAAGCAGCAACAGCTTGGGATGATTGATTAGTGCTCGGGCAATCGCGACCCGTTGCTGTTCACCACCGCTGAGTGAATTAACATCACGTTGTTCATAATTTTGCAGATTGACGGTTCGCAGCATTTCCCGAACCAGGTCGGTTATCTCAGTTTTGGCTTTTTTTTGAATTTTTAACCCAAAGGCAACGTTATCATAGACGTTTAAATGGGGAAAAAGGGCGTACTTCTGAAAGACGGTATTAATGGGCCGTTTATTCGCCGGAACGTTGATTAGTGATTTTCCTTCAAACAGAATATCACCGCTATCAGGTGTTTCAAACCCCCCAATCATCCGTAACAGCGTTGTTTTGCCACAGCCACTGGGACCAAGAATCGTTAAAAATTCATTGGGATGGATATGAAAATTGATGGTATCAATGATTGTTTTACCATCATAGATTTTAACTAAATTCTGGACTTGGATTATTTTTTCTGGATTATTTTTTTTCAATTCATAAAACCTCCGAAGTTATTCATTATTCGCTCAAACGCGATAAAATAGTTTGGGAAAATCGACAGTAAAGTAAGGATACTTAAAATCTGGACAGTTCAAAATTATTGAGTTAAGCTAATAAAAAAATTGGAAAAAAAATCCCCAGGCGTTCCCCCAGGGTTGATTAAGCAGTTCATTGCCTATTAAGTAAGTTTTATTTTAATGGATTCATTTTAACATGTAATCATTTAGTTGGCAATAAATTAGTTTGATGAACAGACATTTTCATTGATTAACTGAGGATTAGGCTGAGATAGCTTGATTCAAGCCCGGAGACTGTTATTAAAATGTCCTTGAATTCAAGGTTTTGTACGGTGGCGGACTTAACCGTTTTATAAAACAGCGGTGATTGTAATGTTTAAATAATTCCGGTCACTGAGATTGATCTCATAGGGGGGGATATCTTCGCCATCTTTTTTAAAGATCCGCACCATTGGACGCATGGAGAAATCTTCATAATTTTCGATAATGATACCGGTTAAGCAATTGCTCAGCTCGACGGTGGTGCCAATTGGATAAGGTGCGATTTTTCGGATGAAGATATCAACAAGATCCGGATCAAAAAGAGTGTGAGCTGAACCCATAATATATTCAATGACTTCCGAAGGAATAATTGCCTTACGATATGGTCGATTAGAAGTCATAGCATCATAAACATCGGCAATGGAAATGATTCGTCCATACAATGAAATTTGATCTTCTTTTAAATTATTGGGATAGCCGCCGCCACAAAATTTTTCATGATGGTCCAGAATACCGATGCGGGCAGACATGCTAATATTCGATACTTTTTTAATATAATCATAACCCAATGTAGAATGATTTTGCATTTCATTAGATTCCTCTTCGGAGAGCAGCCCTTCTTTGCAAAGAATCTCTTTTTTGACAAACACTTTACCGATATCGTGCAGCATCGCACCTAAGCCTAAATCGCACAACTGTTCTCGACGTAAACCTAAAGCGGTTCCTAATACGATCGATAAAACCGCAACATTGACAGAATGAAAATACGTATAGTCGTCAAAAACTTTTAGATCGACCATATTGATAACGATATTGCTATTTTGAAGAATTTCATCGACAATTGATTCAATCTGCTTTTGCATATGATTGAAAGTTTGTTTTTTTATAGGACCTTTTTTTTCGGAAGTAATAAAAACCTCTTTGACACATTTAACAGTTTCAGCACGGACACTATCATTGATAATATTGATAATTTGAATATCTTTAGAAAGGTCGTCTTCAACATAGACCCCATTGTAATTCAGTTTTGCAATTCGTTCGATATAATCTTCAGTGAGAATAGTATCTTTGGCAAGAATTAATTCGCCTCGTTCACCCCAAAGATTATTTCCTAACATCATTCCTCCGCGCAGGCAAAATGTTGGTACATATCTCATGGCTTTTCCTCCCGACAAAATTACCTTTAGAAAGGCTGGACTTAAGTATTTATTATACCTAAGAAGTACTTATTTTTGCAATCAAAATTTAGATATATTTAGTTGGCAAGAGTGTTGGCCGAATAATTAAAGATCAATATGATTTTATTTCGATAATAATATAATTAAAACTGATTAATGGCGATAAACGCATTGATAATCAGAGTGGCGGTCGGGTTAAAATTAACTATTGGTTCAGCTAAAGCGATGAACATCATAATCATGTCTTAAAGTAAAGGAACGAGTGATCAAAGCAACCGTGAAAAGGATCGAAAAACGTTGAAACAGGAGTTCTTTTTACCCAAATCTTAACGTTTTTTTTAGTTTTATTTTAAGTGGATTTTCAATAAAAGTCATTTACCACGATATTTTTGCTTAAACGTTGACAGACAAAAAAACTGGTGATACCATGAAGCCATTAGAATAGTTTAAAGAGGAAGATGCGATGAAGATAATAAAGATATGTGTTGGCAGTTCGTGTCATGTTAAGGGATCATATAAGGTGGTACGAGCATTTGATCAAATCATTAAAGAACGGCATCTGGAGAGCGATATTGAGTTAGTTGGATCATTTTGCATGGGAAAATGTACTGATGGCATAGCGGTTGAATGTGATGACATTATTTATAGCGTTTCACTTGAGAATGTGGAAGAAATATTCGAAAAAATTTGGGAGGAAAACAATTGAGCATTATCAATTTTTCAAAAGAAAAATGTCGAAATTGTTATAAATGTATTCGAAATTGTCCAGTAAAAGCGATTAAGCTAAAGGATAAGCATGCTCAAATTATTCAATCGATGTGTATTGGATGCGGCATTTGTATTGCAACTTGCCCCCACAATGCGAAACAAATTCATAGCGATGTCGAGACGATTAAGAAGTGGCTAAAAACCGAGACGGTGATTTTAAGTTTATCCGCTGTTTTTCCAACCGTGTATTATTTAGATCATCCGCGACAATATTTGGGAATCCTTCGAGAACTGGGTTTTACAATTATCGAAGAAACATCGATCGGAGCCGATGCTGTGGCCGCGGCTTATACCAAAGAATATGAGAGTGATCAAAAATTTGTTATCTCCTCATCCTGTGCAGGGATCAAAAATCTGATTGAAATATATTATCCTCAATACTTATCGTCATTAAGTCGGCAAGTTTCGCCGATGATTGCTCATGGCAAAATTTTGCGTCAAAAATATCCGGATGCAAAAATTGTTTATGCCGGCTCATGTTTGGCCAAAAAAATGGAAGTTAATGACGCTGAGGTTCGCGGGATCATTGACGGAGTTTTGACCTTCGACGAAATTGACACATGGATGAAAGAAGAACAGATTATACCGAATAAAATGCCGGTACAAGCGTTTGATGCGATCGGTACGAATATGGGTCGGCTTTATCCGGTAATCGGTGGGTTAGCCAAAAACAGTGTTGAGAATTTAGACGGAAGTCGAAAAATCCTCAGAATTAATGGTGTTAAAAACTGTATGCAATTTTTAGATGAAGCGCATCAACTGGACAAGAAATATTGGATTGAAATGAATACCTGTGATGAAGGTTGTGCTAATGGGCCTGGTAATTTACATAGTGCTCTTTCTAAATATGAAAAGGTCGAAATGCTACAGTCTTATATTGATATGAACAGTAACAAGCCAGCCACTGAAAATATTTTTGACGTTGATACAAAACGTTCATTTAATAAGCGTCCGGTTCATCATTTGGGCGAGGTTCCTGAGGCTGAACTGGAGAAAATACTTAATCAAATGTCTAAGTTCAGCGAACGGGATGAGCTAAATTGCAGTACCTGTGGTTATGAAACCTGCCGGGATAAAGCTAGAGCCGTTTATTGGAACATGGCGGAATTGGATATGTGTTTGCCGTTAATGTCCAGTAAAAGTGAAGCTATTTCAAATTCAATTATTACAACCACGCCTAATGCCATTGCGGTGTTGGATAAAAAGTTTCGTATTATTGAATTTAATAGCGCGGCAGAACGTCTCTTTAACGTCAAGCGTGAAGATGTGATGCATTATAACTTCGAGGATGCCTTGGATTATAATCCGTTTAAGAAATTAAAGAATAATAGACCTTTTATTTATACCGGAAAAGGACATTACGAACGAGAAAACAGAATTTTCATGGAAATCCTGACGTATATCCCTGAACAGGAATTGTATATGGGTCTTTTTATCGATATTACCAAGCAGCAAAAACAGGAGCGGGATTTTCTAAAAATGCAAGAAGAAACCTTAAGTATGGCCCAACATGTCATCGACAAACAAATGCGGGTTGCTCATGAAATCGCTGGACTATTGGGAGAAACGACCGCTGAAACAAAAGTGACTTTAACAAAGCTTCAGAAAGTTGTCGCCAGTCGGGAGGTGGAACTTTAATGTCTTTATTTATGGATATCGCCAATGACAGTGTCAATAAGGTCCATGAAGAACTTTGTGGTGATAATGTTGAAGTTCGGATTAATGACGAGAGTATCATTGTTGTTTTGGCTGATGGCTTGGGAAGCGGGGTGAAGGCGAATATTCTGGCGACATTGACATCGACCATTGCGGCAACGATGCTGGAAGAAAAAATGGGAATTATGGACGTGTTAGAAACCTTGGAAGCAACGCTGCCAAAATGTAGTGTTCGTAAACTAGCTTATTCAACGTTTACGATTGTTCAGGTTTTTCGAAACCAGAGCGTCTATATTCTTGAATTTGATAATCCACCACTGGTATTTATCCGTGATGGTGAGATTATTGAATTGGATCGAAAAGAAATTGAATTTCAGGGAAAATATGTTTTTGAGACGACCATGGAAATCGAACAAGGCGATATCATGGCTTTCTTTAGTGATGGTGTGATTCATGCGGGAATTGGTAATCTTTTAAATTTTGGATGGCAATGGGAAGAGGCGGCAGATTACATCTTGGCGCGATCCTATGAAAACAAAAAGGCTAAGGAGATTTCAATGGCTTTGATCGATGTTTGTTATAATCTTTATGGTGAGGAACCAGGAGACGATACCACCGTGGCAGTGATTAAGGCTGAAGAACGTAAATACGTAACACTGTTTTCGGGTCCGCCTTTAGATCCGGAAAAAGATGTTGAAATTAAACGATTGCTCAAAAAAGGAAGAGGTAAAAAAGTTGTTTGCGGCGGTACCGCCGCCAATATCGTCGCCAGAGAATTTGGAGAAGAAATGGTGATTGATTTTAAAACTATGTCGGATCGGGTGCCACCGATCGGCCGGATAAAAGGCATTGATTTAGTGACGGAAGGGGTACTTACACTCCAGGAAACCAATCGTCTCTGCGATGATTATAGTAACAATCTCTGTGGTCAGGAAGTTTTTCATGAGCAGAACGGGGCATCGATGCTGGCTAATATACTGATTAATGAGTGTACCACCATTGATTTAATCATCGGTAATTCGATTAATCCAGCTCACCAAAATCCTGATTTTCCTGAAGAACTTACGACAAAATGGCGAGTAACCCAAAAACTTATCGATAGGTTACGTTCTTTCAATAAGGATGTTAATATTATTTATGTATAGTTTAGATAAAAAGAAAAGAAACACCCAAATTGGTGTGTTTCTTTTCTAAATATAATATGCTTTGAGGAGAAAAGCTATAGAATATAGATACCCTAAATAATTTATTCAAACGCAAATATTTAAATTAATTATATTTTTATTCATAAAAAAGGTCAGTAAATGAAAGTAAGAACTCATAGTACTGAAATTTTGGTGTTAAAAAATTAGAAACGAGAATTAATTTATTTAAACTGAAAATTTATTTTGTTCCGAAAAGTCGATCACCAGCATCACCTAAGCCGGGGACAATATAAGCATGGTCGTTTAAATGATCATCGATAGCAGCACAGAAAATAGGAATATCCGGGTAGGCGGTGGTAACGGCTTTTAGTCCTTCGGGACAAGCAAGAATATGAACAACTTTAATGTTAGGGCAGTTGGCTTCTTTCAAAAGGCGAATAGTATGAATCACCGAAACACCGGTGGCAAGCATCGGATCAACGATAATAGCTTCTCTTTCAGCAATGTCAGAAGGTAATTTTTTGTAATATTCGATAGCCTGAAGGGTTTCGGGATCGCGATAAAGTCCGATATGACCAATTTTGGCCTTGGGGATAATATTGGTGAAACCTTCAACCATACCCAGACCTGCTCGCAATATTGGGACAATAACGACATCTTTTTCGGCTAATACTTTTTGGGTTGTTTTACAAATAGGTGTTTCAATGTCAATTTCTTTAAGGGGAAAATGTTTGGTAACTTCCCAGGCCATTAGACTGGAAAGTTCTTTTACCAATTCTCGAAACTCACGAGAAGGGGTTTCCATCTTTCGCAGATGGGTTAATTTGTGGATGACAAGTGGATGATCCACTATGGTTACATTTTGCATGGGTAATCTCCTTTTGATAGTTAATAGTTTAATAATACGATAATTAACAAAATAATTCTACAATAATTTAAGATTATTTGTTGACAGTTAAGAAATAAGGGTTAAAATGAGATAATACAATTAAGTCATGAGTAACAATTAAAAGTCGAAAAGGAAGGTGACCTTTAAAAATGAAAAAAATAAAATTATATACTTGGGCCCACTGTCCATATTGTAGAGCCGCAAAACAACTTTTAGATGATAAGGGGTTAACGTATACTGAAATTGACATTTACAATGACGCTCAAACACGTCGTCAACTGCAGCAACAGACCAATCATTATACTGTCCCATTTGTTTTTATTGGTGAGACATTTATTGGAGGTTTTTCTGATCTAAAAGAAATCGAGTTTAGTGGTAAGCTTGATGAGTTATTATAAAGTGAGGTTAACATGGCAATTACGTTTAAAGTTGTAGAAGAAATTGGTGTCCTCAGTGAGCTACCAAACGGATGGCAGAAAGAATTGAATTTAGTTAGTTGGAATGAACGTGATCCTAAATATGATCTAAGAGATTGGAACGCTGATCATGAAAAAATGCGTAAAGGAATAACGTTGACAGCCGATGAACTAGCTCAATTACGGGATATCCTTAATGGTATGGAGTTATAAAATTAAGAACAGGACTGGCGCAATAATTATGCAGTTGAGAAACGCGTTTGTCATTTGAATAGTTAATTTTTGGTTTGTCTTGAAAATTGTGTGAATGCTTCAGCACTAATGTGTTTAATAAAATTGATGCTATTTTGATTGGATACAGTTTGAGTGTATCTCACCAGCTGGTGGGATACACTTTTTTGCTGCAATTTTGTTTTTTTTTGGTTTATTTAAGCGGTTCGGCACAATTGGCCGAGCCCGAGCTCAAAAGCATCTCTAAACCGTGATCAAGAGCCGGTAGGATGGCTTCCAGGTTTTCTTTGACCGCTTTAGGACTGCCGGGGAGGTTGATGATCAGGGTTTGTTTTCTAATCCCGGCGGTGCTTCGGCTGAGCATCGCTTTTGGGGTAATCTGGAGACTGTGATAACGCATGGCTTCAGGAATGCCCGGGGTCATGCGTTCACAGACTGCGATGGTCGCTTCAGGCGTCCAGTCCCGTTGCGAAAATCCGGTGCCGCCGGTCGTCAAGATCAGATCGAGATGGTCATCGTCAGCCCAAGTAATGAGATTTTTTTTAATGGTTTCCAGATCATCGGGTAAAATAATTGTTTTTACAATCTGATAAAGATTGGTGGTTGATAACATTGTTTGAATCATTGGGCCGCTTTTGTCTTCACGCTGACCTTTAGAACCTTTATCGCTTAAGGTCATTATTCCAGTTCGATACATAGCTTTCTCCTTAAATATTAAATGTGAAAAAATCATTGGTTATTAAGTCAATATACAAAAGTTTGTTACGTAGAATTTCGGTTTTACCGGTAATTACTTTTAGGGCTTCAGAAACTTGTAATGAGGCGGCTAAAGCCGGAGTAAAGGAGGGATTGCCTAATGATTTAGAGTCATACTCTTTTTCTCCGGAATAAAGGCGGGAAAGCGTGTCGTCTTCAGGGAAGACGGTGGTCACCTGGGCAAACCAGCCACCGATAGCACCATGAACCAAGGGGATGTTTTTTTGTTTGCACAATGTTTGGACGATCATTCGAGTAGAAACGTTGTCAAGGGCATCAATAACGAGATTAGCATTGCCGATTAAAAGCGCCCCGTTATCTTCATTTAGAAAAGCATGGTGGTAAGTGGTGTTGATTTCTTTATTAATCAGTTTAACGCGAGTCGCCGCCGCTTTTGCTTTTGAAGTGCCAAGATTTTCTTCGGTGGAAAAAATTTGCCGATTTTGGTTGGATTCTTCAAAAACATCGCCGTCAACCATTGTTAGCGAGCCAATTCCGATGCGAGCGAGCATTTCAATGAGATAACCGCCCAAACCGCCACAACCAACGACACAAATGGAAGCATTTTGAATGAGGTTAAAATCTTCTTGAGAAAAAGCCGGAAAATTGCGTTCATAACGTGACATAAAATCCCTTCCTTTTAGTACAGTATAATCGATTAATTGCACAAATTAAAATCAACAAACAAATATTTCGATTTAATATTGAACATAAAGTTCATTGTACTTTTGCAATTATCTGTATAGTATAACAATTATCAATGAATAATTAAAGTCGGTAATCGATATTGTTTTTTTTACTCGGAATCGTTAGAATAGAAACATCTTCAAAAATTTGTAAAATATGAAATTTTCTAAGTTAAGGTGATAAAATAAGATTTTATTCCCGTTGGGGATGGATTACAAAACCCAGAAGTAGAGATAAAACCCTAGCAAACATAAAGGGAGAAAGCAGGAAACAGGTGAAAGACCATTACGGAAGAAAGATTAATTACATGCGGATCTCCATAACAGACTTGTGTAATTTGCGCTGTGTTTATTGTATGCCGGAGGAAGGGGTAAAAAAGCATTCTCATCAGAAAAATTTGTCATTTGAAGAGATTATCGACTTAATAAAAGCTGGTGTTTCTTTGGGCGTTGATAAAATTAGATTAACGGGTGGTGAACCTTTGGTGCGTCATGGGATCGTGGATTTAGTCAAACAAATTGGTGATATTGCAGGCATAAAAGATTTAACTATGACGACCAATGGCATTTTGTTGACCAAGTATGCCAAAGAATTAAAAGCAGCGGGTTTGAACCGCGTGAATATCAGCCTGGATACTTTTGATGCTGAAAAGTTTCATCAGATCACCCGTTGGGGGCATATTGAAGATGTGTTGTCAGGAATTGAAGCAGCCAAGGCGGTAGGGATAAAGCCGATTAAAATCAACACGGTATTGATTAAAGGTTTTAATGATAATGAAATTGAAACCTTTGTGAATTATACCAAAGATGAAGAGGTGTTTGTACGCTTTATTGAACTCATGCCGTTAGGTGAATCAAGTGGTTTTGCCGAAAATCAGTTTCTTTCCAATGCTGAGGTATTAAAACGAATGCCTCAGTTGATACCGGTCATTGACGCCAATAAAACCGGACCGGCAGAGTATTATCAATTACCCGGAGCTAAAGGTCGGGTTGGCTTAATTAATCCGATCAGCAAACATTTTTGCAGTGAATGCAATCGCATTCGGATTACGACCGATGGTAAGATCAAACCTTGTCTGCATTCCGATGATGAAATTGATATTATCGCCCATCGGAAAAAAGGGGAATCATATCAACAAATTTTATTGCAGGCAATTAACGAAAAACCGGAAAAACATCATATCAATGATCATGAAAAGCAAGTGTTAAGAAATATGAATGAAATTGGAGGCTGATATGGAAAATGAAAATTTAGAGTTTACCCATTTTAATGAAGCGGGTCGTGGAAAAATGGTGGATGTTTCAGAGAAAAAAAGTAATGCCCGGGTGGCAATTGCCAAAGGCGCCATTGCAATGAAAAAAGAAACCTTGCAAAAAATAATCGATGGACAGATGAAAAAAGGTGACGTGTTGGGAATTGCTCAGATAGCTGGGATTATGGGGGTTAAACGGACCGCGGATTTAATTCCAATGTGTCATAATATCTTTATTTCCGGCAGTGATATCAATTTTGAAATTGATAAAGAAAATTCACGGATTTTAATTGAAGCAACGGTTAAAAATACTGGTCAAACCGGTGTCGAAATGGAAGCGCTTACTGCGGTTTCGGTTGCCGCCTTAACCATTTATGATATGTGTAAGGCTGTAGATAAAGAAATGACGATTGAAAGTATTTATCTGGCCAAGAAAACCGGCGGTAAATCGGGTGTGTTTATCAATCCAAAATGTAAAGAAAATTAGGAGAAAGAATCAAATGAGCGGAAAAGTGATTGCCATTAATATCAGTGAGAAAAAAGGTGAAATGAAAAAACCTGTTTCAATTGGAAATTTTATTAAAGGTCATGGTTTAGAAGATGATGCCCACGCTGGCAATTGGCATCGGCAAGTGAGTCTTCTGGGGCAGGAAAGTATTGATAAAATGATTGACATGGGTGCAGCAGGTTTGTGTGCGGGCAATTTTGCTGAGAATATAACGACTGAAGGAATTTGTGTGTACGAACTTCCAATCGGAACAAAGCTGAAAATTGGTGAGACGACCCAGGAAGTGACACAAATAGGAAAAAAATGTCATGCTGGTTGTGAAATTGCCCAACAGGTTGGTGATTGTGTTATGCCCAGAGAAGGAATCTTTACCATTATATTGGAAGGTGGATTAATTAAAGCCGGTGACAGCATCGAAATTATCAAATAAATTAATTCCTGATTAAGACTAAAATTTTCAAAGTACGAAACAAATCATATGAAAACAACCTAAATTTTTCAAGACACGAAACAAATCGCAAAAAATAGTTCGAATGTATTGCATTATGAGAATAAAGTGTTACAATAGTAGAAGTTATTGCCGTACAAGTGTCTTTCATATGAAGACATTCGCCTAATGGAGGACAATATGAATGAATTTATAAATAGTATGGCCGGTGTGGCCTGGAGTATTATACCGATATTACTGATCTTTTTTTTGATGTCTGGTATCATGTTTGTATTTTATTTTAAAACAAAAATTGAAGAGATATTGAGCTATTATAAAAGTATTGCGGCTTCACTTGAAAGGCTTTCAAATCGGCGAAACGACTATTAGAAAGAATTTTGGAGGAATTTATGTATTTTGAAAAAGTAAAAGTTGCAGATCCTGAGATTTATGAACTCATGGAAAAGGAATTGCATCGACAACAAAGTCATTTAGAGCTGATTGCCTCTGAAAACTTTGTATCTGAAGCGGTGATGATTGCGATGGGTAGCCATTTAACAAATAAATATGCCGAAGGTACCCCGGGGCATCGTTTTTATGGAGGCTGTGTTCATGTTGATACCATTGAACAGGTGGCGATTGATCGCGCTAAGGCTTTATTTGGTGCCGAACATGCCAATGTTCAGCCACATTCTGGGGCTCAGGCAAATACTGCTGTATATATGGGGATTTTAGAACCTGGCGATACCGTTTTAGGGATGCGTTTGGATCAGGGGGGGCATTTAACCCATGGCAGTCCAGCTAATTTGTCGGGAAAATATTATAATTTCATATCGTATGGTGTCGATCAGAAAACCGAAACCATAAATTATGATGAAATAGAAAAGCTAATTAAAGAACATCATCCTAAATTGGTAGTAGTCGGGGCCAGCTCTTATCCTCGCGCCATTGATTTTGAACGCATTTCAAAGATGACGAAGGCCGCGGGTTGTTATCTGATGGTTGATATGGCCCATATTGCCGGACTTGTAGCCGCTGGACAACATCAAAGTCCGGTACCGTATGCTGATTTTGTTACGACAACAACGCATAAGACATTGAGAGGTCCAAGAGGGGGCATCATTCTGTGTAAAAAAGAATATGCCAAACTGATCGATAAGGGTGTCTTTCCCGGTACGCAGGGGGGACCGTTGGAGCATATGATCGCCGCTAAGGCTGTGGCGTTTAAAGAAGCTATGACACCAGAGTTTAAAGCTTATCAGGAGCAAGTGGTAAAAAATGCCAAAGTATTGGCGGCAGCACTTGAAAAAAGAGGGTTTCGAATTGTTTCTGGCGGAACCGATAATCATCTGATGCTTTTGGATGTGAGTAAGGTTGGATTAACTGGAAAAGAAGCCGATGAAACCCTGGGAAAAGTAAACATTACGGCAAATAAAAATGCCATCCCTTATGATCAGGAAAGCCCTTTTGTCACGAGTGGGATCAGGGTCGGGACACCGGCGATTACGTCGCGGGGACTGGTAGAAGATGACATGGAAATTGTCGCTGATGCCATTGAAGCCGCTTTGATTAAAAAAGACATGGAATTAGCACTTGAAAAAGTAGCTTTTTTAACTGAAAAATATCCTTTGTATCCGGGATTAATGGGATAATAACTTAAAAACGTTGATTATTAATTATGGTGGGGTCGGTATATCGGCTAGTTATAATCTACAGCCAGAACCAGCCGCTACCATATTAATAATAACGAATCAATCAGCAGAATCATTGTTGATAAAGAAAACTAAAAAAGGAATAAGATGAATAATTTTATTGTTGGCATTATTGGGTATATTGTAAGCATTAATCTCATTACTTTTATCTTGTTTGGAAATGATAAAAGACGTTCACGAAGGGGTGATTGGCGAATTTCCGAGAAAGCCCTATTGGGTTTATGTGTCATTGGCGGCGCAGTTGGTGGCTTTTGGGGAATGCGGGTTTTTCACCACAAAACGAAACACTTCCAATTTTTTTTAGGGATACCAATTATTTTTATTTTACAAGTGGGAATCATCATTTTTCTTTTAGTTAGAAGAATTTATTAGGACAAAAAATCAAAAGAACGGGATTTAAGTCTTGACAATAAAGAAAAAAAAGAGTAATCTATAGTAGTGTTCAAAATGACTTCTGCGAGAGTGTTGGAACTGGCAGACAAGCACGTTTCAGAGGCGTGTGCCGCAAGGCGTACGGGTTCGACCCCCGTTTCTCGCACCATTTTTTAAATTATAAAACCAGTTAAAATCATTTATCGATTTTAACTGGTTTTTTCTGTTAGTAAGATATTGCAGCTTTTTTTATCTTTTTTATCCAGATAATGTTATAATTATTTAATGCGAAATTAAATCAATAAAATGAAAGAGGGTTTATGAAGTTTCAGGAGATTTCAGGAAAACTGACAGGTTTCATAAAAAAATATAATTATCTGACCGAAGATGGACATGCGAATGTACTTTTTTTATTAAAATGTCTTGTTTTAAAATATTTGAGCGATAATCAGTGTATCGATTTTGAGCGGCATAAAAAAGACATTAAAAAGAAGTTTACCTTCGATTATATTATGGGGTTGTGGGCGGATGATCCGATTCAGGCGCCTTTCTGGGATCAACTGGAGAGTAGCGCATTAGTCATTGGCGATGATATCTGGAAATGGGTCTGCGTCCTCGTTGAGGAATCGCCATCACTGGAAGGCGAAAACCCGGGACTGATTGGCAGTCTTTACGAAGAAAGTCTGTTAATCAATCATAAAAAAAATCATGGCGTCTTTTATACGCCGGAAAATATCGCCAGATATATGGCGGCTAATGCTCTGAAAAAATATCAGGGGGCAGATACACTTAATAATATTCGGATATTAGACCCTGCTTGTGGGAGTGGGTCCCTTTTAAGCGCGGTTTACGATCACATTATGTTAAGATGTGGTGATGATTCCCAGATAAATAAGGAAAAGCGGCATCAAATATTATTGCAGCGTTGTTTGATTGGCGTCGATCGTGATCCCATTGCGTGTTTGGTGACGCGCCTTATTCTGACCTTAAAAGGGGGAAACTATGTTAATCCATTGGGGATATTCAATGGTGATATTTTGATTGAAGATTTGGTTGCCGCGGAATCGATCGATGTGGTTATTGGCAATCCACCTTATGTGGGACATAAGGAAATCGATGCCGACTATATGAAAAATTTAAAAAATCATTATGCAGAAGTCTACCAGGATAAAGGGGACCTTTCTTATTGTTTTGTTTATCGCGGTTGGGAACTTTTAAAACCGGAAGGCCAATTAATTCATATTACCTCCCGCTATTTTATCGAAGCTTTTTATGGGAAACCTTTACGGGCATTTATCAAAAAATCTTTTAAGATTCATGAAATCGTGGATTTTAACGGCCTTCGGATCATTGCCGGCGTTGGGGTTGATCCAGCCATTATCCGGTTGGAAAAAAAGGAAATGGTAGCTTGCAACCAAACCATTCAGGTTAAACGGTTTTTTATTAAAAATCATAAAGTTGAAACCTACCCGGAGTTGATTCAATTATTAGCTGAAGAAAGTCAGCGAGACGAGCCATCCGAAAATGAGCTATTTGAATCCTTTGAAATCGAACAATCGCAATTAATGGATGATTCATGGCGATTATATTCACCCAGTACCCAGAGAATTATTGAAAAAATTGAAAAAAAGAGCCCGTTTACATTAGATAATGTGGTACAAAGTTTTCAGGGGATTATTACCGGCAACGACAAAGCTTTTGTTTTTGATCGGTCAGATCCGATTCTCAAAACCTTTGAAGCGGAATTTTTAAAACCATGGATAAAAAATAAAGATGTCCGGATTTATTCGGTGGCCAAACCCCAGATGACCATCTTATATTCAAATACGCTTGGAATGATTGAAAAATATCCGCAGGTTTTGAAACATCTGGAAAAATATAAACAGAAACTTAAAAATCGCCGAGAATGTAAAAATGGCAAATTACCCTGGTATAAGCTTCAATGGGGACGAGATCCCGATCATTTTGAACGGCGAAAGATTATTTTTCCGTACAAAGCAACGCAAAACCGCTTTGCTATTGATGAACATAACTGTTATTTTAGTGCGGATGTTTATGGGATGATTCTCAAACCGCGTTTGTATCATCAAATGAATGAAGAATTTCTGGTGATGCTTTTGAACAGTCAGCTTTATAACTACTATTTTAAATCCTATGGCAAAAAAATGGGTGACAATCTGTATGAATATTATCCCAATACTCTTTTGCGATTAGGTATTCCGGACATTAATGAAGAGGATATTAGGTATTTTAAAGATTCTTATGATAGGATTATACAATTAAAGAAAAATGGAGATCATGAACTCTTTAGTCAAGCACTTAGCGAAATCGATGACTGGTTTTACCATTATTTTGATTTAACGCAAGCAGAAATTAAAATTGTAAAAAACAAATCGTGAAAGGACATTATGCAGGAAAATTTTTTCAATCGAAATTTTGAAGGCCAAATAGCGGATAATGCTCCACTTGCGGTAAGAATGCGTCCCCGAACGCTGGAAGAATTTGTTGGCCAGCAGCATATCATCGGCAAAGGCAAACTATTATATCGGTTAATTAGTGCGGATAAACTTTCTTCCGTAGTATTTTATGGCCCGCCGGGAACTGGCAAAACTTCACTGGCAAAAATAATTGCTAATCGCACCAATGCGGCTTTTTATGAGCTTAATGCAGTCACTTCCGGGAAAAAAGAAATCACTGAGGTGCTGGATAAAGCGAAAGACAATCTGGGCGTGTATAATAAAAAATCGATCCTTTTTATTGATGAGCTGCATCGCTTTAATAAAGCCCAGCAGGATGCTCTTTTACCGAGTGTGGAGAAAGGGTTGATCACGCTGATTGGAGCGACTACGGAAAATCCGTATTTTGAAATCAATTCCCCGTTGTTATCGCGTTCAACGATTTTTGAATTTGAAAATCTGACTACCGAAGATATTCGCAGGGTGATAATAAGAGCCATTGATGACCGGGAACGGGGTTATGGTGTGATGAAAATTAAGTGTGATGAAGACGCCCTTGAACATTTTTCAGAGGTTGCCAACGGGGATGTGCGTCGGGCTTTGAATGCCCTTGAACTGGGGATTCTTACGGTCGATAAAGATGCCGCAGGGATTATCCATATCGATCTTGAAACCGCTCAGGAATGTATTCAGCAACGAGCCGTACAATATGACAAAAACGGCGATAATCATTATGATACCATTTCCGCTTTTATAAAAAGTATTCGTGGTTCTGACCCGGATGCGGCCTTGTATTGGATGGCAAAAATGATCACCGCTGGCGAAGATCCCAAGTTTATTGCCAGGCGGATTGTAATCTCGGCCTCAGAAGATATTGGTAACGCTGAGCCTATGGCTTTACCAGTAGCAATGGCAGCAGCTGATGCGGTGCAGTTTATCGGGATGCCGGAAGCGCGGATTAACTTGGCCCAAGCAGTGGTATTTCTCGCTTGCGCACCTAAAAGCAATGCCTCTTATCTGGCCGTCGATGCAGCAATCGCAGCGGTAAGGCATACATCAAATAGTAACGTGCCACCACATTTGCAGGACACCCATTATACTGGCAGCAAAAAAATGGGAAGAGGGCTGACGTATCAGTACCCGCATAATTATCCCGAACATTTTGTGGTGCAGCAATATCTCCCAGATGATCTGGTGGGAACACATTTTTATGAACCGACAGAAATGGGTTATGAACAAAAGATGAAAGACTATCTTAAGAAAAACGGAATCATAAAAAACGATTGACTGAAATTAAAATATTGTTCGTTTGAGGGTTGGTTTTGATAGCTATGATGACAGTCGCAAAGTGATTTCAGATGAAGTAATATAAAAAAATTGTCATGTTATTATGATTGAATTTTAAATCAGGCAAGAGCATAAATTGAAAATAGAAAAGGAGCGACATTTGAAAAAGGAAATAAAAGAACAACAAGAAAAAATGTTTAAATTGGAAGAAAATATCCATGGATTTATCTTAAAAAAAGAAGAATTTGTGGGTGAAATAGATGGTTATGCACGGACTTTTGTGCATCAAAAAACGGGGGCTCAATGTTTATATATTTCGGCTGAAGATGATAATAAGGTTTTTTCGATCAGCTTTAGAACCCCGTCAACCGACAGTACCGGGGTGCCTCACATTTTGGAGCACTCGGTTTTATGCGGCTCGAAAAAATATCCAGTGAAGGAACCGTTTGTTGAATTAGCTAAAGGGTCTTTAAATACCTTTCTAAACGCGATGACCTATCCAGATAAAACCATGTATCCGATCGCCAGTACGAATGCCAAGGATTTTATGAATCTGATGGATGTTTATCTCGACGCGGTCTTTTATCCGAATATTTATGGCAATCCTTATACCTTCCAACAGGAAGGCTGGCATTATCATATCGAAAATGCGGATGATCCAATTATTTATAATGGCGTTGTTTATAATGAAATGAAAGGGGCTTTTTCCAATCCTGATGAGGTATTGCAAAATAAAATATTTGAATCCCTTTATCCGGAGTCCTGTTATCGGTTTGAATCGGGTGGTGATCCTGATGTTATCCCCGAGTTGACCTATGAGGCGTTTTTAGCTTTCCATAAAAAATATTATCACCCTTCAAACAGTTATATTTATCTCTACGGTGATGGTGATGTGCGGGCGCATTTAAAATATCTGAATGATGAATATCTAAATGATTTTGAGAAACAAATTGTCGAAAGTGAAATCACCGAACAGAAACCTTTTAATAAGCGCGAGCAAATGAGTGCGACTTATGGGGTATCGAAAGAAGAAGCGCTGGAAAATAAGGCTTATCTTGCGTTGAATTTTGTATTGGGAAAAACATTGCCGTATGAAGATGCTTTAGCTTTTGACATCCTTTCGCATATCTTGCTAAATAATAATTCATCGCCGCTTAAAGAAGCCTTATTGGATCTTAAAATTGCCGAAGATGTCAGTTATCATTACAGCAGTTCGCTTAAACAACCATATTTCTCGATTGTGCTTAAAAACACTGATGCCAAACATGCAGATTTATTTACGGAGACGGTCGAAGGCGTCTTGAATAAGTTGGTAAAAGAAGGTTTAGATCCGCTTAGTGTAGAAGCGGGAATTAATATTCACGAGTTTTCACATATTGAAGGCGAATATGGTTCCTATCCCAAAGGTTTGATCTATGGCATTGATATGATGGACAATTGGCTTTATGGCGATGAACCGACCGATTGTTTAAAATATAAAGGCGTGTTTAAAAAAATTAAAAAGCAGTGGAAAGATGGTTATTTTGAAAAACTTATCAAGCGCCTATTGATTGATAATACCCATCAATCACTGGTGACCATTGTTCCTGATAATACTTTGCAAGAAGAAAATGATCGGGCACTTGAAACAAAATTAGCTGATTTTAAAGCAAAACTGACGCCGACAGAACTTGACGCTTTGGTGGCTGAAACACACATGCTGATTCAAAAGCAAAATGAAGAAGATGCCCCGGAAGACCTTGAGAAAATACCTAAATTGTCACTGGATGACATCAGTAAAAAAGCCAAAACCTATCCACTCGAAGTAAAAGAAGCCATGGGTACCACCTTGCTTTTTCATCCTGGCTTTACCGGGGATATTTCTTATTTGAAACTCTATTTTGATTACCGTGAGGTACCTCAGGAAGATTTGAAATACTTGTCACTTATGTGTAAAATGTTGGGGGGGCTTAGTACCAAAACCATGGATTTTCGCCGTTTGAGTCAGGAAATTGAAATTCATACCGGGGGATTATCATTTGGAATTGAGTCATATGATGATGTGCATCATTATGGCAAATTTACTTCGAATTGTTATGTTAAAGGAAAGGCTGTTACCGAGAACATCCCGATATTAATTAAACTTTTAACGGATGTCATCACGCAAACACAATATTTTGAAAAGAATTTGATTCATGATTTGATTCGTGAAATTAAGACAAACAAAGAAAGTCAATTTTTAACGGCTGGTCATGTGGTTGGGGTGCAACGGCTACAATCCTATTATTCTCAATCAGCACGATTATTTGAGGAATTTGGCGGGATTGAGTTTTATCGTTTTATTGCTGATTTGGAAGCAAATTTTGATGAAAAATTCGAAATCATGGCTGAAAAAATGACAGTGATTGCAAAACTTGTTTTTACTACGAAAAAACCGATCATCAGTATTACCGGAACGGAAGCGATTAAAGATCAGACATTGGCAGCATTAACCCCTTATGTTTCCGGACTAACCGCCCCAAAAGATGTCTCAAAAGCCTTTGTCTTTGACACTAAAATTGCCAACGAAGGTTTTTTAACGGCCGCGAAAATTCAATATGTTTCGCAAGGGTATAATATCCGCGCCTTAGGTTATGATTATAAGGGATCTCAACTAGTCCTGAAAGGCATTCTTTCCATGGATTATCTATGGAATAAGGTTCGGGTTCAAGGCGGTGCTTACGGGGCATTTATGAATATTGGCCGTGGTGGTGATTTGTACTTTGGATCATATCGTGATCCAAAGTTGAAAAAGACCTTTGAGGCTTATCAGGGAGTTGTCGAATATATCAATCATTTAGAACTTTCAACAAGAGAATTGGAAAAATATATAATTGGGACGATTAGCAGTAAAGATGTACCGCTTAGTGCATCACTGAAAGGTGAAATAGCAGACAATTTTTATTTTAGTCACGTAACAACTGAAGACCTTCAAAAAGAGCGGGATGAAATCTTACAAACAACCTTGGAACAATTAAAAAGTGAAGCGAAAATGGTTGCCGCGGTGCTTTCAAAAAATATAATTTGTGTGTTGGGCAGCGAAGAAGCGATAAAAGCAGAAGAAAAACTATTTAACGAGATCCGTTACATCAAGTAGTTTGGCCAAGCTTGGTAATCAGTTTGAGAGAAATAATCAATTAGATAGCGCGGATAATCACTCATTATAAATATATTTGTGATGAGTGATTATCGACACACCGCGGTAGTGTCAATAGTTGATATGACTGATTAACATTATCATTGTATTATTTTGTGAAAACAGAAGATAAATGATAAGCATTTAATATTTGCTGATTTAGCAGGGATTAAATAACAAGCAGTATTTTGGAGGAAGAGGGGATATGAAAAGAAAAATAGGATTATTGATTATTCTTGGTCTGATTTTTTTTACGAATAGCGTTTTTGCAGCGGGTTTACCCACTTATGGAACGGATGAAGGAGTGATTGTCGCTGAAATAAATAGTGGCGATATTCTTTTTCAACAAAATCAGGATGAAAAATTTTATCCGGCGAGTACCACGAAATTAATGACTGCTTTAATTGCTGTCGAAAATGGAGATTTGAATGAAACATTCACAGTTGGAGAAGAAATTACTTATATCGATGCTGATAGCAGTGTAGCTGGACTTGAAGAAGGGGAAGCAATTTCGCTAAATGAGCTTTTGTATGCTTTATTGCTACCATCGGGAAATGATGCGGCTGAAACGATTGCGATTAATATTGGCCGAAAAATATCTGGCGACAGTGCCGCTAGTGTTGATAAATCATACGATGCCTTTATTGCGGCGATGAATAAAAAAGCCGAAGAATTGGGAATGGCCAATACAAATTTTGTCAATCCTCACGGCCTTCATAATGATAATCATTATACGACGCCATCAGATATGCTCAAATTAGCGAAAACAGCTTTTAATGAGACAACGATAAAAGCCGTAACACGTGCTAAGGTTCATACGGTCAAAACTAATAAATCAGAACATACATGGAATAATTCGAATTTGATGTTATATTCTAGTTTTAACGAATTATCCGAGGATTATCGAATAGCCAATGATCTTTCGGGAGCAAATTCTGTTTTTAATGGTTATGCAACAAGTGGGAAAACAGGCTATACGGAAGAAGCAAATAAGTGTTTGGTTTTTGAAGGCGAAGGTAATGATAAGAATATGATTGGAATTATTTTTAATGCTGATCAGACGGTTCTTTTCACCGAAGCCAGTGATACAATCAATGCGGTTATCAAAGAATATAGTTTGATTGAATGGACAAAAAAAGATGAAGCGGATCGCGTCGCTCAGGTTGTAAATTACCATGTATTTGATGGAAATAAGTTAAAATATAAAACCGATGAGCAATTGATTTCAGCGGTCCCACAAGCTAGTGAGGATCAGTATAAAGCGAAGATAAAATGGGACGAAACCAAAGTGATTGGCGATGAATCCCTGACCAATCTTAAAAGTGATATAAAGGCTGGCGACCAGATTGGTGAGATGCAGGTATATAATGGTGATACGGTCGAAAAAAGCATCCCGGTTTATGCCGTTAATGATATGAAAGTTCGGAACTGGACGGATTATCCAATTCTATACTGGTATGTGACAATTATTGTCATCCTGATTCTGTTAGCGATTCTTCGAATTATGTTTGTTCAGTTTATGCATAAAAATAATATTAAATATAAACGAATAAAAATTAAGAAAAAACCAGCCTCCAAAACAAAAAGAAGACGGTAACGAAGCAGGTTTTCTTAAAACCTTATGAAATGTGGTTGTTTAGAGACAATCACATTTCATGTTTTTTCTTGACACCATAATAAAGTTAAGGATATAATTATAAAACAGTATTTAAAGCATTGAAGTGCAGAATACAAATCAATTTTAAAGATACGAAAATGATGCCATGAAGGTATTTCCAAAGTTGAAACTTGGAGGTGTTCTTCGTGTTTTTTTGTATAGTTTTTAAATTTTGAGGAGGGTTTTATTATGCACATGGCAGATGCTTTAGTTTCTCCAGCAGTTGGAGGGCTTATGCTCGCAGCAAGCGCCGGAGCGGTGGCTTACTCAGCATATAAATGTAAAGATGAATTAGATGAAAAGAAAATCCCGTTGATGGGCGTTATGGGGGCTGTGATTTTTGCTGGACAAATGATTAATTTCACCATTCCCGGAACTGGTTCCAGCGGACATATTGGTGGTGGTATTCTTTTGGCAGCCTTATTAGGACCATTTCCGGCGTTTCTAACGATAACGGCGGTACTGCTGATTCAGGCCTTGTTTTTTGCTGACGGCGGGTTATTAGCGCTTGGTGCTAATATCTGGAATATGGGATTTTATGCCTGTTTATTAATATATCCGTTAGTTTTTAAACCGATTGTTAAAAAGGGACTTAATCCGACTCGGATCACGATAGCCGCGATTGTTTCAGTTGTGTTAGCTTTGTCACTGGGGGCATTTTCAGTGGTTCTTGAAACGTTAGCGTCAGGAATTACGGAACTGCCGTTTGTAACTTTTGTTGGTTTAATGATCCCAATTCATTTGGCGATTGGTTTAGTTGAAGGCATTGTAACGGGCGGAATTTTAGTTTTTGTATATAAAATGAGACCGGAGTTATTGGAATCATCTTTTCAAAAGACAAAATTACCTAAAGATATTTCGCTTAAAAAAGTATTGGGAATGCTACTGGTATTTGCGGTAGTTGTTGGCGGTGGCGTTTCACTTTTTGCATCGGCGAATCCTGATGGCTTAGAGTGGGCGATGCAGAATGTGACGGGAACGACTGAACTTGAAGCAAAGGGTGATGTTTATAGCAATGCAGAAAGTATTCAGGAAACAACGGCTTTTTTACCTGATTATACGTTTAAATCGTCTGGCGATGACGGCTCTGCCGTTGGAACCAGTATCTCAGGACTAGTTGGTGGTGGAATTACGTTGTTACTTGCAGGAGGAACCGGCTATTTGATTTATGCGGTTAAACGAAAAAAAGAAAAATCGGTTTAGAATTTAATAGTATTTGAACTGACTTCGCTTATATGATAGTATTAATATCATTTTTAAATAACCTCTGTTGTCAAGCAGAGGTTATTTAATATTTAGAACTGAAAGGTATATTGAATGTCAACAATAACAGATTCCATGAATACAATCAACTCATTGGAAGAGATGGCTGAAGGAAACACCATTATTCATCATTTACACCCAATGATTAAATTAGTCACCACCATTTTATATCTTGTTTTGGTAATTTCTTTTGATCCCTATAATTTAACGGGGCTGATGGTTTTTGCTTTTTATCCGGTGATCCTGATGGCGTTATCTGAAATTCCTTATAAACCATTGTTAAAACGACTGCTGGTAGCATTGCCGTTTTCTTTTTTTGCCGGTCTTTCCAATATTATTTTCGACCAAAAACTGGCAATGATGATTGGTTCTATTCCGATTAGTTATGGAGTGATTTCTTTTACAACAATTATCGTCAAAACCGTTTTTACAGTGATGGCAGTGTTGATTCTGATTGCAACCACTTCGTTGCCGCAGATTTCTTATCAATTGTTAGCGATTAAAGTGCCGAAAATCATTGTTGAACAAATTATGTTGACCTATCGTTATATCTCGGTGCTGTTAGAACAAGTCTCCAATATGTATACGGCGTATATCTTAAGAGCGCCTGATGCTAAAGGGATCAAAATGAAAGACATGGGTATCTTTGTTGGTCAATTGTTATTAAAAAGTTTTGATCGGGCTGAAAATATTTATTATGCGATGAAATGTCGCGGATATGATGGAAACTATTTATATGCAAAACCAAATAAAGTAAACCAAATTGATTGGATTTATTTGTTAGTGGTGGGTATTGTGCTGTTATTAATGCGGTTTTTTAATCTAAGCCAAATTATTGGCAGTTTTCTATAAAGAGGAGTTAGAATGTTAAAAATTGAGAAATTAAACTTTGCTTATCCCGATGGTCATATTGCCATTCGCGACATCAGTTTAAATATTCAAGACGGTGAGAGTATTGCCCTCGTTGGCGCAAATGGCGCAGGAAAATCAAGTTTGTTTAAATTAATCATTGGAATTTCGGATATAAAAGAAGGAACTATCAGTATTGGTGATTTGGCAGTTACTAAAAAAACCCTTAAAGATGTTCGTAAACGCGTTGGGATGGTCTTTCAGAACCCCGATGACCAGTTGTTTATGACCAAAGTATATGATGATATCGCTTTTGGGCCAAGAAATGAGTTGTTGGATGAACAGGAAGTGGAAGTGCGGGTGTCTGATGCACTTAAGACCTTGGGGATTGAACATCTACGGGATCGAATGCCACATCGTTTATCCGGCGGTGAAAAAAGAGTGATTGCGATTGCTTCGGTTTTATCAATGCAACCAGAGATTATCTTATTTGATGAACCAACTTCTTTTTTGGACCCGCAGGCACGAAGAAATGTGATTAAGACCTTAGATCAATTAAAAATGACTAAAATCATCGCGACCCATGATTTGGATATGGCACTTGACATCTGCGACCGGGTGATTATTTTGCATCATGGCAGTATTTTTGCAGATGGAAAAGTTAATGATATTCTTTTGGATGAAAATTTGTTAGCCCAATGTCATTTAGAGCTGCCTTTGTGCAAACAGAAACCGCGCGAACGATAAATGTTAGTTAAGCAAAAAGCCTGATGATATCGGGTTTTTTTGTATTTTAAAGTTGTTTGTTGAAGAATTATCACGAAAAAAATTTAAAATTGTCGATTTGCGTATAGAATGACGAAACGAATAGCATTCTTAATTGAATTTTTAAATTTAATAAGCTATAATTAATCTAATGTTTGGGAGGTCAAACGATGATAAAAAAAGATTATTCAAATATTGGAAATGATATCAAAGATATTGTCCAGAATGCCTTAAATTCTGATGAATTTAAAGAACTTAACAAAAATATTTCGGAGACTGTAAGCCGAGCAATGGATGAAGTAAAACGGAGTGGACAATACTGGCAGGAACAACAAAGAAAACAAAGAGAAAACAACCAGCAAAAAAGCCAGCAAGATAGAATAAATAATTTTAAGCCAAAACAAACGACAAAAAAGCGGGTTTATCAAAAGAATAATAATCGTTTGCAGAGCAACAATTCGGCGCAAATACCAAAGAAAAACCTTATTTCGAAATCACCTCATGGTCGAGTATCCGGGGTTTTGTTGATGGTATTTGGTAACATTGGGATTGGTTTATCATTATTATTTTTTCTCATTTTTTCGTTTTTAACGAATGTTGCCTTCGAAAGTTTGCCGCTTTGGGGGGTCTCAATGGGGGTATTATTGCCCATTTTTGTGATTAGTGTATTAATGGCCGCCAGAGGTTCCGGGTTGCGGTCCAGAGTTAAGCGGTTTCGGCAATATAGCAGTCGTTTAAAAGGTCGGAATTTTTGCAAAATTACCGAGTTGTCAGAACCGATTGGTCGGAGTAAGAAATATGTCGTCAAAGATCTGAGGAAAATGATTCGCTTGGGGATGTTTCCAGAAGGCCGAATCGACGCAGACGAAAATTATTTGTTAATTAGTGATGAGGCTTACGAAAATCACTTAAAATTAAAAGAAGGAAAACGGCTTGAAGCGGAAGAGGCACGATCTGAGCAGGAAGCTTTGGCGCGAAAGAAAAAATTAGAAGCAGAGAATCCGCAGATGAAGGAAGTTCATGAAGTTATTACTGAAGGAAATAATATCATCAGCGAAATTAATGCGGCCAATGTGGCAATTGAAGGAGAAGTTATTTCCCTCAAACTGGATCGGTTGGAAGTAATTATTACTAAAATCTTTGGATTTATTGAAGATAATCCCGATGGATTACCGGAAATTCGAAAATTTATGGGTTACTATTTACCAACAACGTTAAAGCTGGTAGGAGTATACCGTGATTTGGATGCTGAGACGATTCAAGGAGCCAATATTATGGCAACCAAAAAAGAAATCGAAGATACTTTAGATACGATCAATCATGCGTTTGAAAATCTGCTGGATAGTTTTTATGAAGATACCGCTATGGATGTATCGAGCGATATTTCGGTACTAAATACAATGCTTGCTCAGGAAGGGCTTACGCAAAGCGACTTCAAGAATAAATGAGCAAATTTAATCGGGAAAAATAATCGTATTTAGTTTAGTCGCGAGTAGCAGTAAAAAATATGACCAAATGAATATTGAAATATAAGGAGAATAGCTATGGAAGACAATATGAATGATTATTCAACGGTAACGCCTACCTTGACCTTTGATCCCTTTGAGGAAGAAAAAACCGTGGTAGTCAATCAACAGCAATCGTTAAAGGCTGATCGACCGGTATTTGATGAAAGCCGATTAACTCCGGAAGAACGAAGAATGGTGGATGATTTTGCCAGTAAAATTGATTTGACTAATTCGAGTCTGGTGATGCAGTTTGGTGTTGGTGCGCAAAAAAAGATTGCTGATTTTTCCGAAACCGCATTAAATAATGTTCGGACAAAGGACATGGGTGAAGTGGGGAAAATGCTTGGTGACATGGTTTTGGAACTTAAAAATTTTGATGCCGAAGAAGAAGAGAAAGGCTTTCTGGGCTTTTTTAAAAAAACCAGTAATAAATTAAGTTCGATGCAAACGCGTTATGCGACTGCCGAGACCAATGTTAACCGGATCTGTGAAGCGTTGGAAAAACATCAAAGGCAGTTATTAAAAGATGTTGCTATGTTAGATAAGTTATACGATGTAAACAAAACCTATTTTAAGGAATTATCGATGTATATTTTGGCCGGGAAAAAGAAACTTCAAAAAGTTGAAAGTACCGAGTTGCCAGAGCTGATCAAGCGATCTCAAGTCAGCGGGCTACCGGAAGATGCTCAGGCGGTTAATGACTTATCGGCGATGTGCAACCGTTTTGAGAAAAAAATCCATGATCTTGAATTGACCCGGATGATTTCGATTCAAATGGCTCCACAGATCCGTCTGGTGCAAAACAATGACACGCTCATGGCTGAAAAAATCCAATCTTCGATTGTTAATACGATCCCGTTATGGAAAAGCCAAATGGTCTTAGCACTTGGGGTAGTCCATTCCGGACAGGCCGCGAAAGCCCAGCGGGAAGTTACCAACATGACGAATGAACTGTTGCGAAAAAATGCCGAAACGCTCAAGATGGAGTCCATCGCGACCGCAAAAGAATCAGAACGGGGGATTGTCGATATTGAAACGTTACGGATTTCCAATGAGTCGCTGATATCTACTTTTGATGAAGTGTTAAGAATTCAGACCGAAGGACGGCAAAAACGAAAAGAAGTTGAAGTTGAACTTGAAAAACTCGAAAATGATTTGAAAAACAAAATGCTGGAACTGCGACGATAAATAATTAAAAAAACCAATTGGCTAAAAACCGATTGGTTTTTTTAATTAATCGAGAAAGTCAAAACCCTCAAAACAATTGTGTCAAAATGGCAGATGAAGGCAGGATTGGGATCAAGTATTTTTAAAATCCGACGAATGATAAGGCACGGACAGTAAAGTTTTGAAAAGTCAGGAAAAAGAGATGAATATAGTTAAAATTGTATGATGTACTAATAATAGCACTGATGAATTAGGCATGAAGCCATTGAAAACTATTACAAATTAGATATAATAATAATGAATAGGTTGTGATTTTATAAAACAACAAAGTTTTTAATTTAAAATGATTAATCAATTTTAGGAGGAATGATATGTCGACTTTTTATACCAATGATCAGGTTGAATTGTATTATGAGGTAAAGGGTGAAGGGAAACCGATACTCATGCTGCCAGGCTGGACTTGTACATCACAGTTTTTCAAAAAAAACAGTGATGTTTTAGCAGAAAATTCTAAAGTTATTTTGATGGACTTTCGTGGACATGGCGAATCGGAAAAAGTCCATCACAGTCATCGGATTTCTCGCTATGCGATGGATGTAAAGGAGTTACTGGATCAACTGGATGTAAAGGAAGTCACGGCGATCGGTTGGTCGATGGGAGCAGCTGTGTTGTGGAGTTATCTCGAGTTATTTGGAAATGATCGGATCAGTAAATTAGTCTGTGTTGACCAAGCACCGTTGCAATACACCGGACCGGATTGGGTTTGGGGACAAAATGGTTGTTATGATGTCGAAATGTTTATCCGAACGTGTTATGATATTAAATATGCGCCAAGAGCAAGCGCAGAAGGTTTGGCGTATGGTTGCCTGTATCATGAACCATCAGCAGAAGAAGTAAAATTTATTGCTGACGAAATTTCAAAATGTCCACCATATGTACGAATTGAGATCATGCGTGATCATACAAATTTAGATTGGCGGGACTTTTTATCCTATGTTAATCTGCCAACCTTGGTTTGTGTTGCACGCAATAGTGCGGTGTTTGACTGGCAGGGTAGTGCTTATGTGGCCGAGCATATTCCGGCTGCCAAACTGGAATTTTTTGAAGACTCCGGTCATATGCTGTTCTGGGAAGAGTCAGAAAAATTCAACCAGATTATTGCTGAGTTTGTAAGAAACTAAACCAAGATAAAAGCATGAGTAGTGATTAATACTCATGTTTTTGTATTTAAATGGAGACAGGTTAAAATGCTAGTTAAAGGAGATCAGTAAATGAAAATTGTAATTGCGCCAGATTCTTTTAAGGGATCTCTTTCGGCCACTGAGGTATGTGATATTATTGAAGGGGCAATTCTAAAAAAGATGCCGACTACAAAAATCGTTAAAATCCCGGTGTCGGATGGCGGCGAAGGGTTGGTTAATACCTTAGTCAAGCACCATTCAGATGGTGAAATGATCAAAATATCAGTCAAAGATCCGTTATTTAGAACAATTACTGCGGAATATGGGATTATTAATAAAAAGGTAGCTGTCATTGAAATGGCGGCGGCTTCGGGTCTGACTTTACTTACCCCGGATGAACTTAATCCGCTGTTGACGACAACTTATGGAACTGGCGAAATGATTTTTGATGCCGTGGTCAACCGGGGCTGTGAAAAAATTATTTTGGGATTGGGCGGAAGTGCCACAAATGATGGTGGTTTGGGACTGGCAAGTGCTTTAGGGATTCATTTTCTTGACCAAAATGAACAGTTGTTGATACCAAATGGTGAAAATTTAAAGCAAGTTGCATCAATCGATACGAGTCAAATAAATTCGGCTTTATTAGAAGTTGAGATAATCATGGCTTGTGATGTTGAAAATGTATTATGCGGAAAAAATGGCGCAGCGGCGATATACGGGCCCCAAAAAGGTGCTAATGATCGGACTGTTGATTTGCTTGATCAGGGGCTTTATTATTTTGGACAATTGCTGGAGAAACAGACGGGAATGGATTTGATAAACCTAAAAGGGATTGGTGCAGCTGGTGGTACAGCATTACCGTTAGTGGCATTATTGAAAGCAAAGTTAAATTCCGGCCTGGAAATTGTATTGGACGAAATACAATTTGATGCACATATTGACGGCGCTGATCTGATTATTACGGGAGAAGGGAAAACAGACAAACAAAGTGTCATGGGTAAGGTAATTTCAGGAATTGGCAATCGTGGTAAAAACCAGAATATTCCGGTTATTGTTATTTCCGGAGCATTGGACACGGGGTATGAAAGTATTTATGATCATGGCATTATTGCGGCGTTTTCAATTTTCAGCAACAATAACGGATTAATTTGGCATATGGAAAATGCAGCTCAATTATTGGAAGATGTTATTCATAATCTTTTTTGTTTTTTAGCTGCTATTTGTATGATGCCACAAAAATTAAGGTAATATAAAAAATGTCTTTTCAGAAAGCAATAAGGAGTTAGTCAATGCTGGATAAAAGAATTGCTCAAAAAATTGCCGACGAAGTCATCAATAGTCTGGGCTATAATATCAATGTGATGAATGAGAATGCAATCATTATTGGAAGCGGATCGCCGGAACGAATTGGCACTTATCATGAAATTGCGATGAATGCGATTTGTCACAAAGCGATTTGTGAAGTGAATGAGGAGGAAGCAAAAAAACTTCAAGGCGTTAAATCGGGAATTAATTTACCTATAGTTGATAAAAAGGGAGTCGTGATCGGAGTCGTTGGGATAACGGGTGATCCCGAGGAAGTTCGTAATATTGGAAAGCTGGTGAAAATGGCTGCCGAACTGATTATTGAACAACAAGAATCGATGAATCGTTTTTATTCGCACCGAAATGATAAAGAAATATTTTTAAATACGATTATTAGTGATCAATTGACAATCAGTGAGGAAGAAATTGAAAAGTGGGGAGGCCGGATCGGTTATGACATGGAAAAATTTCGCGTCGCCATGATCATTCATTATAATTTAGATTTGATGCCCCCGGAAAAAGGGATACTGGAAAAAAAGCTCAATGAAATAAAGATGTCAAATGCTCATTTAAAACAAGATATCTCGTCGGTTATGTCAGGGGGATATATCCTGATCTTAAAAACAGTGAAAAGAACGGAACCTTGGGAAATTGAAAAATCGATTGCGAACTATCTTGAAAATGTCATTCGAGTTGAAGATAAAAAAAAACTGCGTTTTTTTGTTGGCGGTTATTATCATGGCATAAAAGGATATGCCAAATCTTACGGAGGTGCGTATGGGATGTATCGAAGCAGTATTTATCAGCAGGATCAACGAATATATTTTGAACATCATCATTACTTCTGGCAACTTTATAATCAGATTGACAAGGAAATATATTCATTGGTAATAGAACCTTATATTGAAAAAATAAAGATCTCGTTTGGCAAGGGGACTGATGATGCAATGTTAACCATGAAAAAGATGTTTGAGTATCATTTTCATTCTGAAAAGGTTGCAAATGATTTGTTTATTCATAAAAATACCGTAATTTTCAGGAGAAAAAAGATGGAAGAATGCCTGGGTTTTTCATTAAAATGCGGTGGCGGTGAAAATCTCTTATTCATCATTATTTTAAGTCATTATGAAAAATTAAAAAAGATTAAAGAACTATCTCAAGAAAGTAAAATTTCTCAGTTATTATAGAATTGTAACTAAAAATATGATATTATAGTTACAAATAATAATTGAAAGAGGAATAGAATTGGACGACGTACCCTTATCTGAGACAAAAACGGAACAATCAAATCAAATGATTCATTATAGACGTGAGCTGAATGGCGAGTCTATTTACTGGGAGGAATCTTAGTCAATGGACAATAGTACAATAAGTTTTATTGGAGTTTTAGGGTTGATGCTGTTTATTTCAGCCTATTTTTCTGCAACTGAAACAGCCTTTTCTTCACTTAATCGTATTCGCATAAAAAATCTTGCTAAAGACGGAAACAAACGAGCAGCTCAAGTTTTAGAACTTTCTGAAAATTTTGATACACTTTTATCAACTATTTTAATTGGTAATAATATTGTTAACATTGCTTCGGCATCGATTGCAACAGTCGTTTTTGTAAAATATTATGGGAATGCCGGAGTGACTATTTCAACTGTCGTCATGACGATTGCGGTACTTATTTTTGGTGAGATTACACCGAAAAGTTTAGCTAAAGATTCGCCGGAAAAATTTGCGATGTTTGCCGTACCGATGATTCGTTTTTTGATCGTTATTTTAATGCCACTTAATTTTCTTTTTATGCTTTGGAAAAAATTGCTTTCTAAGTTAGTGAAAGTGTCTGATGAACGAAGTATGACAGAAGAAGAGTTATTAACTATCGTGGAAGAAGCCGAAAACGATGGCGGTATTGAGCTTCAGGATGGGGAACTGATAAGAAGTGCCATTGAGTTTAATGACTTAGATGTGGATGATATCTTAACCCATCGCGTTGATGTGGTGGCAATTGATATTGATCATCAAAAAGAAGACATTGAAAAAATATTTTTTGATACTGGTTTTTCACGTTTGCCGGTTTACCAAGGAACGATTGACCAGATTATCGGGTTTATCAACCATAAAGATTTTACTCATTATGTGGCCAATGGGGACAGTTCATTAAATGATATTATTAATCCGGTTTTATTTATTACTCCGAATATGAAAATATCAAAACTGTTAACCTTGCTCCAACAGAAAAAATGTCATATTGCCGTGGTCTCGGATGAGTACGGCGGAACGGCCGGAATTGTCACACTGGAGGATGTCATTGAGGAATTGGTTGGCGAAATATGGGACGAGCATGATGAAGTTATTGATGAGTTTGTAAAAGTTACCGAAAATGAATATAAGATATTAGGTAAAGCTAATCTGGGAAAAATGTTTGATCTGTTTGATATGGATGACGAATTTGATATGATTACGGTGGGAGGATGGATTGTCGAACTGTTGGACAGAGTTCCGGCAATCGGTGAATCATTTGAATATGAGGATTTAACGATCACGATCATTCAAGCAGATGAACGTCATGTCATTGAAATTAAGGTTATTAAACAACAAAGAATTGTAACAGAAGATTAAAAAACGGTTGATTTTAGATAAGTTGTTGAGTTACGATAATATTTAAAATATCGTTATCTTAACTGAAAAAATTTAAATGCTCCTGAAGACGAAGGTCTTCAGGAGCATTTTTAGTATGGTTTAAAGCATGATATTGTCGACGGTTTCATTAAAGGTGGTGATATATTCATTTCTTTTTTCAAGAGTTAAAGTTTTACCTTTTAGTAAATAGAGATAGTCTTCAAAAGATTGAATCAGCAGACTGTTAAGCAGATTATATTTTTCTAAAATAACCGGATCTTTTTTAAAACTTAACTCCCAGGTATCTTTCATGTAGGAAAAGATATGGTTGGTCATGTCGCGAAGCATTCCGGCTAACATCGCGACCTTGGGATTAAGGTAATCGGTATCGGCTTCATAAGTGGAATGTTCGGAAATGTTCAGCCGTCCCTGATCCTGAAGGATTTTGTAGGACGAGCTCCCTTGGAGAATAATCATATGATGATATAATACATTGACACTGATTTCCAGTTTATCAAGCAGACCATTTCGTTTTAGAAAGTCATAATTAATTTTTAAATCCTCTAGAGTCGAGTCGGGCTCAAACATAATAAAACCGACGCTGGGTTCAATGCCATATTTTCTAAGAATCCGCAGGGCATTTTCATTATCTTCAACAGTTGTTAGCTTATTTAGTCGTTTAAGGGCTTCATCACGGCCGCTTTCCAGGCCGATCAGGATATGTTTAAGTCCGGCCTCGACCAGTGCTGCAATTGTTTCATCTTCAATATCATTGGCACGGGCTTCGATCCCAAAATGAATAGCACGTTGTTTGAGCAAGGCTGCCAGTTTCAAAACCCGTTCTTTTCCGGCTTTTCCCGGACCATAAAAGTTGGGGTCCATAAAGTAAAAATAGCGGATATCGGTTTCTTTCATGATGGCATCAATTTCAGCAATAATATTCTCAGGACTACGCCCGCGCCATTTTCTTACATTGTTGCCATAGTAGGGATTAATATAACAGAAGGTGCAGCCGCCGTAACAACCGCGACTGCCGGAAATATTGACTTCTCCAAATGAATAGGAGCTTTTGTTACGCAGCGGAAAAGGCAATGAATCGATATCCAAGACAACTTCACCACGGGTTGCCACGATGCCATCACTTGTGCGTTGGGCAATACCCTTAGATGGAATTGTTGGAAACGCTTCAACGAGCTTTAAAAAAGTCAGTTCGGTTTCGCCTAAAAGGGCTGAATCAATGGCAGGACAACGATTTAAGATTTCTTCATAGGCAAAAGTAGGATAAAAGCCATAAACACAAACATAGGCAATGGCATAAGTCGTTTTGATATGTTCAATAAATTGATAGAGGGTTTTATTATCCTCCCAATGATAGACCAGATGAATGCCAAGAATAACCGGACGAATTTCTTTGATTCGGGCTTCAATTGTTGGGTAATCGAGTTTTTCGAGATAGCCGTCAACAATGGTGACATCAATATCGCGGGAAGCAAGGATGCCGCCGATATAACCAGTATTTAAACAGGCTGACAGCGGCGCATTAGCAATATCATTGCAGCGTTCTTCGGCATAAGAGCGGGGATGTTCTAAAAGCATGACTTTCATGGGGTGACCTCCTGCCACATAAAGATATTTTTTTTAGTATGATAAATTTCCAGATCGTAGCGCACCCGATCAAAAGGCTGGGGGTTGTAATAGGTCGGGTAAAGAAGATCGGTTTCTGCGGTAATGACACCATTTTCAAGGGCTTGTCGGGCAACCTTGGTACCCGGCAGGATGCGAATGTTATTAAGAACAATAGTCCCCAGTGTTTTTGATTGACGATGGATATCATAAATAGCATCAATTAGCGCTTTTGCTTCTTGTTGAGTGGCTGGCGTATCGCCAGGGGTATTAACTAAAAAGTGATAAACGGTGACGACACCACTATTAGCAAGCACCTGAGCGGTATTGAGAATATCCTGAATAACCATATGTTTATCCATTGCATCCAAGGCCGTTTGGCTTAAACCATCAGGCGACAGGGAAAAACATTCACAGCCCGATGCTTTATAAAGGGCCACGTTTTCTTCAGTTAACAGATTTTCGCGAAAAAATCCACTCCAGTTTATTTTTAGCTGGCGGATGATTAGTTCTTCACAGATAGCATCTAGGTGAGATACCGGAATATTTACTACGGAATCGGTAAAATGAATGCGGGTAACTCCGTAATTTTCATATAAAAACTGGATTTCGTCAACGACTGATGCCGGGGTGCGACAACGCATTTTGTGACCCTGTAGCTGAGGATAAGAACAATAACCACAAGTAAAACAGCAGCCGCGTTTGCTTTCAACGCCGATACCTTCGACGTATTTATTAACTTCAAGGTATGGCCGGGGATTAAGCAGATCTCGGTTAGGCATTTCATAGTTGCTCATATCATAGTCACCAACCGGTGGGACAATCTGGATTTTTTTATTTTCGCGGTAACAAAGACCCGGTAAAAGTGGTGGTTTTTCGAGATTTTCCAGTAGCGGAACAATGATTTTTTCAGCTTCGCCGGTAACACCATAAGTTATCTCGGGATATTCAGCCATTAATCGTTCCGGAAATAGTGAAAAGCCAGTACCGCCAACTAATATGGTGGTGGATGGACAACAGTGTTTAATAAAGGACAGCGTTACCGCAAAAGGCGGAATCAGTGAGGAGGTTTTATTTCCCAGCGGATCGATATTTCTTAAAGACAGACAAACAACATCGGGCTGATGGGTGGCGAGTTGAATCCGTAAATCACCGTAGGGATCCATCGACATGTTCATATCAAAAAGAGAGAGAGTATGGTTAGTATGACGTTCGACTTGGGACGCCAGTACGACAATTCCGATGGGATAAACCCGTTCGATGTCGATACCCTCCATTGAGAGGGCTTGGACGAAAAGTATTTTCATGGTTGCTCCTTGAAATGTATTTTACGCTAATAATAACAGTCCGTAATATTTAATCATGTCATGTTCAGAGGAAAGGGTTTTTAGGTGTTCACCATTGGCACGAACGGTTTCAAAAACATCAATGCCTGAACCTTCCATTGAGGGACGACGATCTTTAGTGTTTTGACAGGGCTTCTGAGGATCGCAGTTGGGACATAGGGCACAGGGCCCGGCCCATAAGGCAAAGGTTTTATGATAGCCGACGCCAAAAGCTAATTTTTCAGCTGCTAATATTTTTTGTTGAAAGTCGCGGGTTGGCGGTTCACCCTTTAAAAGCAAGGCGGTAGTGTATTTGGCCAGCAGATTTTTGGTGTCTGCCATGCTCAGGCTGTTGGCATCACAATTTTTTTTATCAAAAAAGTCGCAACCGTAACGGCATTTATGTTGAACAAAGTCGGAAATAACGACAGCAGTTGGCGATATTTCCTGAACCTCCTGAAACCCCAAAGCTTTTATAGGATAAATTAGCTGTTCGATGGCGGTGATGGCACATTGCTTTAGCACTGAAGGCGATTTGGCGGCAAAAATCACGGCGGTATCGGTTTCTAAGGGAATCAGCGGCGATACGGTTAGCTGATTATGTATTAGCGTATCGATGACCCAGCGACCTGAAAAAACTTTGCCGTTATAGGTGTTTAAAAACATATTTACATCAGAAAGATAGGCTTTTACGGGGTCGTGTTCATTGAAAAAATCGTGGATGAGTATAATGCCGTCATCGGCCAAATATTTAGCAGCTGTTTTTAAAACCAGTTCATTTTCGGTTTCAGCATAGGCATGAACAATGTTGGAAAGAATAATAAGCTGATATTTTTGATTCAGTTCCCATTCCGGTTCCAGGATATTTGCAGGGTGATAGTCAACCCGGGAAGAAAATCCGGAGGCATCAATATGTTTTTTGGTATAGGGCAGAATTTGCTCAATATCCAACAGTGTCGCACGGGTATCGGGAAAACGTGTTAAAAAAGCCAGGGACATCGCACCGGAACCGGCACCGATATCAAGAATGGCACCACTTAAATCATTAAAAAAGCGAGTGCAATCGCTGGCTTTTAGTTTTGCTACGTTATCCATAGCGTTGATATACTGGGAACGACGCTGATTTAGTTCATCTTCACTGATTTCATCCGGCAGAAAATTGACCCGCCCGCCATTTTTAAGGGCTGATTTAAGTGTTGACCAGTCAGAGGCCAGATTTTTTCGCCATAAAATGGAGTCGCCCTGGTAAAGCGGACTTTCTTTTAGCAGATAGTCTTTGGTAATAAGCTGATTATAATAGATGGTCTTATAGCTTCCAATCAAACCGAGACTGATTAACAGATCCAAATAACGGGATAGGGCTTTGGGATTAGCGTCTAATTTGGGGGCTAATTCAGAAAGGGTTACCCCTTGAATCCCAAAATCATTGATAACTTCAAAAAGATTCATTTCCAAAGCGGTGAATAAGGCGTCAGAAACCCAATAAGCGGTCGAAATATCTTCAAGATATTGGCCGCCATTGGTGTGAGGATCATACCCTTTCATGACCATTGGTGACTCCTGCATCTTCAAAGGTTAACATATCGTTCATGATGCGCGCGGACGATTCCACTAAATGCATCGCAACGGCGGCACCAGTACCTTCGCCCAGTCTGAAATTCAGGTTAAGCAGCGGCCGTAACCCTAAAGCTTGCCACATCAGCTGATGACCCGGTTCTTCAGACTGATGAGAGGGGATCATATATTCCAGTGACTGCGGACAAAGCGCTTTGGCAATTAAGGCCCCGGCGGTAGAGATAAAACCATCAACTAAAACTGGTACCTTGAGATAGGAAGCGCCCAGGATAACTCCGGCAATACCGGCAATTTCAAAACCGCCAACTTTAGCGAGGACATCGATGGGGTCGCTTTTATCGGGTTGATGATAATTGATCGATTCCCGAATCACCTTGATTTTATTGAGTAAGGCGGTGTTATCAATACCGGTGCCACGACCGGTGACCGAAGATACCGGGTATTCAGCCATAACGGCTAAAATAGCGGCACTGGGGGTAGTATTTCCGATCCCCATATCGCCGGTTGCCAAAAGGTTGACCCCTTGTTCTTCAATGACTTTGGCAGCGACGTTGATACCAGCCTCGAGGGCGGCAATGGCTTGATCACGAGTCATTGCGGGTTCTTTGTAAAAGTTTTTTGTGCCATAGTCAATTTTGCAATCAATGATTGCGCCGTTGTTGACCAGTTCAGGCATGTCAACGGCAACGCCCATATCCACAACAATGACTTCGGCACCGGCAGCTTTGGCTAAAATGTTGATGCCGGCCCCGCCTTTAACAAAATTTTCGACCATTTGCGGCGTGACTTCCTGCGGGAAAGCAGAAACGCCTTCAGCAACCACGCCATGATCTCCGGCCATGGTAATAACCATTTTTTTATCAACCATGGGACGAATGGTTCGCTGGATGCCAGATAATTGTTCACCGATAACGAGCAGTTGGCCCAAACTCCATGGTGGGATCGCTAATTTTTCGATGTGATCGCGAGCCGCCTGTTGCCATTTAGGATCAGCCGGTTCGGTTGCTTCGATGATTTGGTTAAGGGTATATTTGGTATTTATCATGATTTTATTCCTTTCAGAAGCATTTTTAAAATTCAGAAGTAACCGGTAAGACTAAAATCCAGATGCTTAGGAACTGATCTTACCGGACTTGAAAGTATGACAAATGATAAGTTGAAGATTTTTTAGGATAAACCGAAAAACTCAGCGGCAACATCGGCCGGGCATTTACTGTCCTGACAAACAGAACAACCGTGAGAAGAGGGTTTTTGAGCTGCAAAAGCAGCGACCAGATTAGCCTGATTGATGGCATTTTTCACCTGTTCTTCCTGATTTCTGGCAACTCGCGCTTGGGACATGGCCAAATCGCGGTTCCAGGCAGTGCCACCACGTTTTAAGACATTAGCGGCATTAGCGGCAATGCGGGTTGTTTCAACTCCAATGCGGACATCTTCTTCATTGGGAAGGCCTAAATGTTCGGCCGGGGTTAGATAACATAAGAAATCGGCACCATGCATACCGGCAAAAGCGCCACCGATAGAGCCGGAGATATTATCATAACCAGGTGCGACATCAGTGGCCAGGAAGCCAAGGATATAATAAGGAACTTCAAAGCAAAGGCGTTTTTGGAGCAGCATCGCTGTGGGAATGTGGTTTAGTGGAACATGGCCCGGTCCTTCTACCATGACCTGAACACCAGCTTCCAGAGCACGTTTGGTTAATTCACCGGCAACCATGAGGCCCCGCAGGTGGGCTTGATCCAGCGAATCGGCATTGGCCCCGGGGCGAATGGCATCGCCGATACTGAGCACTGTATCGGTAGCTTTAAGAATTTCCAGAAGTCGATCAAATTCGGCATAAAGGGGATTTTCTTTATCGTTATGGAACATCCATCCAGTCAGTAATGAGCCGCCCCGGCTGACAACATCAGCAACACGGCCGGTTTTCTTTAAGATTTTGAGTAAATCCATATTGAGCGCACTATGCACAGCCATAAAATCTATACCGGATTGACATTGCTTTTCAATTACTTCAAACAGATCGTCGGAGGTCATGTTGACCATCAATCCTCTTTTTTCAGCGGCTTCTTTAGCCGCCTGATAGACGGGCACACAACCGGCTGCGATGTTTGAGTTAGTCAGACTTAGGGTTCGCATGGTATCAATGTCTTCACCCATACTGAGATCCATAAAGCCGTGAGCACCAGCTTCTTCAATGATCTTCAATTTTTTGACTTCCATTTCCATATCATCACGATCGCCGGAGGTGCCCATTAAACCATTAACTTTGACATCCAGGCCGCCGCCAATCCCACATATTTTAGAACGTTTTCGGAATTTGTTTTTAGGAATAACAATTTTTCCACAGGCAACTCCGGCTCGGATGAATTCAGGCGTGAACCCTTCATTGAGAGCCACCATTTCCATTTCTTCGGTAATTTTTCCCGCACGGGCTTTTATCATTTGGGTCATTATTTTATCCTCGCTTTCTCGTTTTAATCTCGTAAATATTTGCCAACAATTTTCATGGCACAGAAATCGCCGCACATACTGCATTCAGAAGAAAAGTTGGTGCTGCGGTCTTTCCACACTTTGGTGGCCGTTTCAGTATCGATGGCCAGTTGCATTTGTTTTTTCCAGTTTAATTCTCGTCGGGCGATGGACATTTCATGATCCCAGGCGATGGCAGCGGGATGACCTTTTCCGACATCACCGGCATGGGCGGCAATACGACTTGCCATAACCCCGGTGTAGACATCTTCAGCATTTGGCATGCCAATGTGTTCGGCCGGAGTAACATAACAAAGGAAGTCGGCACCGTAATAAGAAGCGATGGCACCACCGATGGCACCAGTCACATGATCCATTCCGGCCCCGGAATCGGTTGGCAGACAACCAAAAACGAAATAAGGAGCACCGCCGCATAATTGTTTCTGTAATTGTACCGTGGTCTGGATTTGATCCAGGGGTACATGTCCGGGGCCTTTGACCATCACCTGAACGCCAGCAGCACGGGCTTTTTTTACCAGGCCACCTAAAATTACCAGCTCATGAATCTGCGCGCCATCTAATGAATCAGCAATACAGCCGGGACGCATGCCATCGGCAAAACTTAAAACAACATCATATTTTTTGCAAATTTCCAGGACCCGATCATATTGGCTGAAAAAAGGGTTTTCACAGTGATTGTGAACCATCCAGCCAATCAGGTGCGAACCGCCATAACTGACCAAGGGATCGATCCGACCTTCTTCTTTGGCCCGGTTGATAACATCCATGGTGGTACCGCAATGGAGTGCTAAAAAGCTGACCCCTTCAGCAGCGTGTTTTTCCATCATTTCAAACATATCATCGGGAGTCATATCTAAAGCGGTGCCGTATTTTTCCTGGGCATAAGCTAATGTTTGATAGAGCGGCAGGGTGCCAACCGGACGATCGACTGTTTTAAGCACCGTTTCGCGCATTTGGTCAATGGGACCACGAACACTTAAGTCCATCAAAGTATCTGTTTTTGCTTTTATCGCCATCGCAATTTTGGCCATTTCGCTGTCAATGGTATCATCGTTTTCATACATCCCAACACTGGCAGAGACCTTCGTAAACAGGCCTTTTCCAACGGCAACAGGGTTAATGTTTTGACGCCAGCTTTTGAGAATTACAATCTCACCGTTCGCAACCCCAGTGCGGATAATTTCAGGGTCGATCCCTTCTTTTTGGGCCACATAAATCATTTCCTCAGTGAGCTCACCGGCTCGGGCTTTTTCTAAAATTGTCATAGTTTCCTCCTCAACCTTGATTGTTTAGATAATTTTGCAAATAAAAAAGTTCATAGTTATTATTTTTTAAATAATAACTATGAACTTTACCTTCATTCATACATAACCGATCCATAGGCAGGTCTCCTGACTTGGGGTTCAACGCTTGCCACACCTTCCCATTAAAAACAGTGGTTATTGTGATTTGCTCCGCCCTTACAGTGATGGGTTCGTTCAGGATTTTAACCTGATTCCCTATTCTCCTTAAGATTAAGGCACCATATGTTCGCTTTTTTATTTATTTAGTTTAATTATACACACTAAAATTTAATGTGCAAGCAAAATATAAAAAAAATATAAAAAATGTGAAAATATCGTTGCGATAGGTTTGAAGCCAGGTAAAGATAGACGAACGATTTTGACAGGGAATTAAAGTTAGTTTGACAGAACGAAACGTTTAATTGTATAATAATACAGTATAAAACATATCAAAACATAATAAAGATAAATAATGAAAGTTTAAAATGAATAAAAAAGTTATAAAAGGTAATCGAATGAAACTTATCACTGTCGCGGGACACCCTTCGTCAGGCAAAGCAGCAGAAGGGGAAGTGTTTGTTCTTATTGTACCGGAGAAACAGCAATTGGGGAAAGTTATTAAATAAGGAGATGAGGTGAGCTATGAATTTTAATTGGAACAGTAAAACGATTAAATGGTATCAGGATGCAAATAGATATTCAGGGTTTTTCAAAGAAATTGCCGACATAATTACCCCGGGACTTGCCGGTTGTACAACTTTTTGTGATATGGGCTGTGGGTTAGGATTAGTGGATTTAGAGTTGAGTAAAAAAATTGAACGGATTACTTGTGTCGATATCAATAAAGAAGCAATCAGGGAATTGGAGAAAAACATCAAACAACAAAAAATTAAAAACATTCAGACCCGCCTGATTAGCTGTGATGACATCGATGACAATTGGGATGTTATTTATCTCAGCTTTTTTAGCAGTAGCCAGCTTGAAAAGTTTTTGCCCTCTTGTCAAAAGCTTTTTGCCATTGTTGATAAAAAAAACGAAACCAAACCTTATCTTGAAAAATATCGGACTTATCATCGGAATACTTATGATAAAGTTGAACAACAATTAAATGAAAAGAAAATACCATATTCAGTCACGGAAGTATCTTTAGAATTTGGACAACCACTGGTATCGGTGGAGGACGCCAGAAATTATATTCGGACAAATTATGCAGGTATCAGCGATACGGATCTCAATCAATTTTTAGATCATTATCTTATCAAAACGAAAAATAAAGAGTTTCCTTATTATATCAAAAAAAATAAAGCGATCGGAATTTTTGAAGTAAAAGGAGAACGACAATAAATGCATGTTTTTTTGACCGGTGAAATACAAGTGGGTAAAACCACGGTTATTGCCAAAACAATACAGGGTTTGCAGATGAATTACGGTGGTTTTAAAACTTACTTTGGAAAGGACCGCAAGTGTGATGATCGTTTTCTTTATTTAAATTCAGTGTTGGAACCTAATAATATCGACGATCAAAATAGGATTGTAGAATTTAGAAAAGATCAAATCCCCATAGTTTCAACCCAAAAATTCGATAGTGATGGGGTTCGGTTAATAAAAGAAGCCAGAAGTCATGCCGATTTAATTGTTATGGATGAATGTGGAAATCTGGAGAATGAAGCGATTGCCTTTCAGCATGAAATATTGGCAGCATTAGATCAGGATAAACCGATTTTAGGGGTAATTAAACTAGCCAGCAGTGGTTGGACGGATTTAATTCGTAATCATAAAAAAGTCGCGTTGCTCACGGTAACTAAAGAAAATCGTGAGCAGTTGCCGGAAATATTAATATTGTATTTTACTAATAAAAAATAGCGCTTTGGGATAATCGATGAACAACAAATAATTAAAAACTCAAGGAATTGATGATCGGTCGATTTCCTTGAGTTTTTTTATTGATGGATCGGAAGGGGTGTTTTGCTGGTTCATAAAGCGGTTGTGATGCGATGACTTTTGATAAAACCGTGTTGAATTAAAGGCAGAAAATTGTCAGTTGAGATTTAAAATAAGAATGGTATTAATTATTTATGGTATAATATAAAAAAACACATGATGAGTTGGTTGTTTTGAGCAAAATAGAGCATAATACTAATAATACCTTGCAATTATCAATTATCTTTATTTGAGGGGAGGTGAAAAAATGAATGTTATTTTTGTTTGGCTGATCCTGTTTATTGTTTTTCTGGTTGCTGAGTTGGTTACTGCTGGCGCATTGGTGTCGATCTGGTTTTGTGTTGGTGCTTTAGTTGCCATGGCAGCCGCATATTTGGGAGCTGGTTTAGGGATTCAATGTAGTCTTTTTTTCGTCATATCGATCGGTCTTCTTTTGGGAACCAAACCATTTATAAAAAAATATATGCATCCTAAAACATCCGCAACCAATGCTGATCGGATTCTTGAAAACCGTGGCATTGTTGAGGAAGAAATTAATAATCTCAAAGGATTGGGGGCCGTTAAAATTGACGGAAAATCCTGGACGGCCAGAAATGTTGATGGGAATGCGATCATTCCTGTTAATGCCGAAGTCATTGTGGTTGGAATTGAAGGCGTTAAAGCAATGGTTAAATTGTTTGAACCAGATTCAGAATAAAAGGAGGAAAAAGGATGTTAGGTTTAATTATTTTAGGAATATTATTTATTATTTTTGTCGCGATGATTGTTGTCAATGCTAAGATTGTGCCCCAAGCGAATGCCTATGTGATCGAACGCTTAGGCGCATATCATAAAACTTGGGAAACTGGTTTTCATTTGGCGATTCCGATTATTGATCGGATTTCAAAAAGGGTCAGCTTGAAGGAGCGGGTTGCTGACTTTCCACCACAACCGGTAATTACCAAAGATAATGTGACAATGCAAATTGATACCGTTATTTATTTGCAGGTTACCGATCCCAAGTTTTATATGTATGGTGTTGATAATCCGATGAAAGCGATTGAAAATCTTACCGCCACGACGCTGCGTAATATAATTGGTGATATGGAGCTTGATGCAACTTTGACGTCGAGAGACGTCATCAATACAAAGATGCGGGTTATTTTAGATGAAGCGACTGATCCCTGGGGGATTAAAATCAACCGAGTTGAGTTGAAAAACATTATGCCACCAGAAGCAATCCAAAATGCAATGGAACGACAGATGAAAGCTGAACGTGAACGGCGGGAAAAAATCCTTCAGGCCGAAGGTGAAAAAGCCAGTGCAATTCTTGTCGCTGAAGGTGAAAAGTCAGCGGCGATTCTCCAGGCGGAAGGGTTAAAAACGGCGGCGATCTTAAGTGCTGAAGCCGACCGGGAAGCGCAGATCAGACGCGCCGAAGGAGAGGCGGAAGCCATTGTTAAGGTCCAGCAAGCCGTTGCCGCAGGAGTTAAAATGTTAAATGAAGCGGATCCAATTCAATCGGTTATTGCCCTTAAGAGTTTAGCAACCTTTGAAAAAGTTGCCGATGGCAAAGCTACCAAGATCATTATTCCATCGGAGTTGCAAGGATTGGCAGGTTTGGCAACATCGTTGAGTGAAATTGTTAAAGATCAAACGACAGCTGAAAATAACAAGATGAACTAAGTTAAAAAATATAGAGAAGTGGAAAATTTGGGAATGAGTAACACGGTGTTAATTAAGCGGTTTTTACCGTACTATAAAAAATATAAGTGGATTTTATTGTTAGATTTGTTTTGTGCCACGCTGACGACTATTTGTGATTTGGTGTTGCCGTTGATTGTGCGTTTTATTACGAATACGGCGATCAATAACTTTGCAAGTTTGACAGTGGAAACCATTTTAAAATTAGGTTTTATTTATCTGCTTTTGCGGATTATTGATGGCATTGCCAATTATTTTATGGCCGATATTGGTCATGTCATGGGTGCCCAGATCGAAACGGATATGCGACGGGATCTCTTTGGACATCTACAAAAACTGTCGTTTTCTTTTTACAGCGATACTAAAATTGGTCAGTTGATGTCTCGAATGACCACCGATCTATTTGATGTTACTGAGTTTGCCCATCACTGTCCGGAAGAATTTTTTATTGCCGGCTTAAAGATAGGGGTATCCTTTATTATTTTAGCAAATACTAATATTTGGTTGACCCTGATTATTTTTGCCGCATTGCCGGTGATGATTTTTACAACGACTTATTTCCGCCGTCGTATGCGAACGGCATTTAAACGATCCCGAGTTCAAACCGGAGAAATTAATGCTCAGGTGGAAGATAATTTATTAGGGATTCGGGTTGTCAAATCGTTTGCTAATGAAAATATTGAAGAAATCAAATTTGCGGAAGGTAATCGTAAATTTTTGGAGATCAAGAAATTAACATATCGGTATATGGCCGGTTTTCAAACGACTACTCGGATTTTTGATGGGTTGATGTATTTGCTGGTGGTCGTATTTGGCGGTATTTTTATGATTAATGGAACGATTGATCCCGGCGATTATATTGCTTACCTGATGTATGTCACGACCTTACTAACCTCAATTCGGCGGATTGTTGAATTTGCTGAACAGTTTCAGCGCGGGATGACCGGCTTTGAACGGTTTATCGAAATTTTAGATGAACCAACTGAATATGAAAATCAAACCAATGAGGTTGAATTAACCAATGTGGTTGGTGATATTTCTTTTGAAGATGTAAGCTTTCAGTATAATGATGGAGAAGATGAGGTGCTTTCGCACATTGATATTGCGGTTAAGGCGGGCGAGCGTATTGCCATTGTTGGTCCTTCCGGCAGTGGCAAAACGACGCTTTGTCATCTGATTCCGCGATTTTACAATGTCACTTCCGGCCGGATTCTAATCGATCATCAGGATATTCAGACCTTAACACTGCATTCGTTAAGATCACAAGTGGGTGTTGTGCAACAAGATGTTTACCTTTTTTCAGGAACTGTTTATGAAAATATCATTTACGGCAAAGAAGATGCCAATCGGGAAAGTGTTATTCAGGCAGCTAAACATGCCGGTGCCCATGAGTTTATTGATAAGTTGCCAAATGGTTATGATACTCATATTGGCGAACGTGGCATTAAGCTTTCCGGCGGACAGAAACAAAGAATCAGCATTGCCCGGGTATTTTTGAAAAATCCACCAATTCTAATTTTAGATGAAGCGACTTCAGCGCTAGATAATGAAAGCGAACGAATTGTTCAGAATTCGTTAAAAAAATTAACTCAGGGTCGAACAACATTTACGATTGCCCATCGTTTGACGACCATTAAAAACGCCGATTCTATTATTGTGCTGACAGAAGATGGCATTGTCGAAAAAGGTTCTCATGAAAAACTGATTAGTGAAGAAGGGGTATATTATGACTTATACCAGATGTATCAGGAGTTAGATGAATTAAACGAAGTGTTTTAATAAAAGCATTTGCGAAAACCGTTTTTATCGGTAGCGCAAATGCTTTTTTGATAATTTAGTGACTAATAACGGTTAAAATGAAGCGAATTTAATCAATGTTAGTTTAGCTAATTACGCGTAAAGTTTTGACTGGACGGTAAAGCAGATGCCGTTTAAGCATTCATGTTACCGCAATTGTAGCCAGCCAGATCCAATGTGATAGTTTTGATGCCCAAATTTTTTAAGGTTTCCACCAGGGTCAGACGGTTTTCAATGATCGTCTTAAAATCTCTTGGTTCACATTCTATTTTAGCCGTATCACCTAAAAGACGCAGACGGTATTGGCTCAGCCCCAGAGACTTGAGATAATCTTCGCCAGCTTCGATGGCCGTAAGTGCTTCGGGCGTAATAATTGTATGGGTTGGAATTCTGGTGGCCAGGCAGGCCATAGCTGGTTTAGTAGCCGTTGGTAAATGATAATAAGCAGATAAATCGCGAATATCCTGTTTGGTGAGACCCGATTCTTTTAAGGGGCTGTAGATCCCCAGTTCACCCAGGGCTTTAATACCGGGTCGGTAATCCTTCATATCATCAAGATTGGAACCATCGAGAATCACGGAATAGCCATTATTAAGAGCAGCATTTTTTATGTGCGTAAATATGAATTTTTTGCAATGATAACAACGATCAGCTGGATTTTTGACGAAGTTATCCAGTGAAAAAACATCAGCTTCAAAAATCAGGGGCGTTGCACCGATGTTTTTGGCTAAAGCCTGGGCTTCGGCAAACTCAGATTGCGGCAGCATAGCTCCGTTAACAGTGATTGGCAGCACTTGGTTGTCCAGAACTTCGACGCAGACTTTAAGCAGTAAGGTGCTGTCAACGCCTCCGGAAAAGGCAACGGCAACCGCAGGAAAACGACGGATATTATTTTTTAATGCAGTAAGTTTTGCATTAAGAATCGGGGACAGGGTAGTAGTATTCATGGCATCTCCTTGTAGATAAAAGATTAAGCACTTTTGACGAGCAATAAGTTTAGCAGGATTGTTTTGGTTATGGTATATTATAACTCCTTAAGAGGGTATCCGACCAGTAAATATTTTGCTATAATGTTTACATTAAGGAAAAGGAGGATTAATGAATGACAAAAAGAAAAATCATTTCATTGGGTCTGGGAATTGGCGTATTAATTATCATTGTAGTGATTATTTATGGTATTACCAATATATTTAATCAAGGAAAAGACCCGGATCATCTGGTTAGAGGCGTTGATTTATCAGCTTATCAGGGAAGCATTGATTGGAAGCTACTGGCCGATCAAAATATTGATTTTGCATTTATCAAAGCAACTGAAGGGAATGATTATGTTGATGCCAATTTTAAAACGAATTGGGAAGAGAGCCAGAAAACGAAAATAAAAGTTGGCGCTTATCATTTTCTAAATTATGACACAACTGGAAAAGAGCAAGCGAAAAATTTTATCGATAATGTTCCGGCATCAAAAAGCACCCTGCCACCGGTAGTGGATTTAGAATTGTATGGGAGTTATGAAGAAAATCCGCTCACGAAAGAACAGGTGAAGGCTATTCTGGATGAATTTCTAAATACATTGGAAAAAAATTATGGAGTAAAACCGATTATTTATACGACTCAACGGATTTTTAAGATGTATATTGGAAATGATTATAAAGACTATAAAATATGGATTGTTGATTTAGATAATTATTGGCCGGATACCCTTCCAAATGGAGAAACTTTTACATTTTGGCAATATAGTCATCGCGGCATGCTGGATGGTTATGACGGAGATGAAACATTTATTGATATGAATCTGTATAAGGGAACCTATGCAGAATTTCTAAAAGAATTTTTTTAAAGCAAAAAGCTGCCAAATTTGGCAGCTTTTTATGAGAAAAGTTATATTATAGACTTGCTTTCCATAAACCGTGAAGGTTACAATATTCATAAGCGGCGATGACTTTATCACCGGGAGTTAAGGCAAATTCTACATGTGGAGCACCGTCTACGGGCAGACATTTTCGTTGACCGCCTTGGGTTGTTTCAAGGTAAACCCAAGCAATGTGATGTTCTGGTGTCATTGGATGTGGTACGCTTCCAATATCAACAGTGACAGTGTTACCATTGACAGCAATAACGGGAACATGTTTTTCTTGAGCGGCATCAGTCGTGTTAGCAACAACTTCAGTCATTTCATCGCCACAACAAATCATTTTGACACCGGATTCATGAATCATACCAACAAAATTTCCGCAATGCTTACAAACAAAAAATTTAGGTTCTTTACACATAATAGACCTCCTAAGTCAATGTTAATCTTAATTTGTTATATTCCCAGCAAGTTGAAAAATAAACAGATTAGATTAATTCTTGTTAATATTATATCATAGGATTAGAAAATGTGAAGACATTAATTTAAAAAGGAGAGAAGCGATCGCTTCAAAAAAAATGATGGAAAAACAATGGCTCGTATGGGCACGTGAATTACAATCTATCGCGCAATCAGGATTGACTTACTGTAAAAACGATTATGATTTAGAACGCTATCGGGAAATCGAAAAATTATCAAGAGAAATTTTAGAAAGACATACCGAAGTTTCACCGGAAGTCATTAAAGATTATTATCAGTGCGAAAGAGGTTATCTTACTCCTAAAGTGGATGTTCGAGGGGGAATAATCGTTGAAAATAAAATTCTCATGGTTCGGGAAAAAATTGATGGCCGCTGGTCGCTTCCAGGCGGTTGGGCTGATGTCAATCGAACGCCTCAGGAAAATGTCATTAAAGAAGCGTTTGAAGAAGCCGGCGTTAGTGTAAAGCCGACACGATTGGTGGCTCTTTTAGATCGCAGTAAGTGGGTCCAGGATACCTGTCCGTATACCATTTATAAAATATTAATGCTTTGTGATTTAGTAGCGGGTGATTTTAAATGTAACGCTGAAACTATTGAAAGCGGTTTTTTTTCGATGGATCAGCTTCCACCACTTTCCCAAGGACGAATCACTAAAGATCAATTGGCACTTTTTTTTGAAGCTTATCAGAATCCAGACTATCATCCGATCTATGATTAAGTAAAATTTGGCAAAAAAAAACGGCTAAGTGCCGGTTTTTGAGGTTACGATAAACGACCGTACCGATTAATTGTTAATCTGTTGCATGCACGCAATTCGTATAGTTGCAAGTAAAGTTTTAGCTAAAGACAGCTTTTACGCTGCAACTGTTCGCCTTGAGACACACAACATGATCGAACAGTTGTCGGTACTACGTTATCTTCTTAGACAGTCTGAAAAACCGACTAAGTATCGGTTTTTATGGTTAGGATTAGACAACATAAGTGGTTGGAATATTGCTACAGGTTATGGCAGTGACCATCATTTTTGAAACTCCCGCTTGACCTTGTGAATATAAGGTTTCTTCGACTGATTTATTAATTGGCAGTGCGCCGGGAACCATTTTACCGTCTTCAGTAGCCGGAAAAAAATTGCCGTTTTTTTCGAGAAAGGTAGCATAGACCCGATAATGTGTGGCGCCGGTGGCGTCAACAAAAGTATATAAACCATTTATTCCTTCAACTGGCGTATAAAATGGAAACGGTAATTCACCAGTAAAAACGGTAGGGATGCCATTTGCTTTATCAACTTTGGTAAGTACAGAGTAGCCATCTTTTAAAGCGAGATAAACATTTTGTTCATCAACTCGATAGTCAACCTGATAAAAACCTTCCTGAATGAGGTGTGATTGATCATCGAGAATTGATTCTTTTTTACCGTATACATAATATAAAGGGTCACCAGCGACATTAGTGAATCCAAAAACACCAAGTCGAACACTGGTGGTAGCACCATTTGGGTCATCGGGAATAGGGTTAGTAATTTTTAAAACGGAGTCAAGGGTGAGACCGTTGGGAATCGTTGCTTCTGTAGGTAAAGGGATAAAGGTAAGATAAACAGTTGAGCCATCATCCTTGTTACAACCGGCGAACAGTAAAACAATCAGGGGAATAATGATAACAATTATGAATCTTTTTCTTTGCATACTTTCGCTCCTATTTAAGATATAAGTATATTTTATAACACTTTATCCACAATAGCAATCACACTTTGGTCACAATTATGTCTAAGAATCAAACTTTCCTTGTGGTTATGATGTTTTTAGTTTAAAATAATATCGATAGTATTTCAAAAGCGTAAGCGATGGGAATACTTTTTTAAAGCAGATACGGGAAATGAGGAAATGTGATGAAAGCTAATAAAAAACCTTTAATTGGGGTTTTGCCATTATATGATAGCATCAAGAAAAGTATTTGGATGTATCCGGGATACCCCGAAGGCGTTGCGGCGGCGGGTGGAATTCCGGTTGTTTTGTCACTGATGACAAAGGACGAAGATATTGAAGCGATTGTTGAACAATTAGATGGGTTTGTTTTTAGTGGCGGCCAGGATGTGGACCCGTTGCAATATGGAGAACCCTTGCTGAAATATAGCGGTGAAATTTACCCGCCGCGCGATGAGTTGGAACTGCGGCTTTTAAAAGCTATTATGAAAAGAAATAAACCCATTTTAGGGGTGTGTCGGGGACTGCAGTTAATTAATGTCGCATTAGGCGGAACCCTATATCAAGATATCAATAAACAAATGAAACGGGATAGTCAAATTCAACATTTTCAACAAAATAATTATGACTATCCTGTTCATGCGGTGAAGATCGAAAATAATTCAATCCTTTATGAAATAATGGAGGCAGATAAGATTCGGGTTAACAGTATGCATCATCAGGGGATTGCGCGTTTGTCCCACCAATTGACTGCAACGGCTTTAAGTGAAGATGGTTTGGTGGAAGCAGTCGAAATAAAAACGATGACTTTTGGTTTAGCAGTTCAATGGCATCCTGAATTTTTATGGAAAAACGATGAGAAAACATTAAAAATGTTTCAAGCTTTTGTTGAAGCGGCAAAAAAATAATAATAATAATTCACAAAATAATGATTTGCTAATTTTTTGAAGGTGGGAAATATTTTTCCCGGAGATTTTTTTAAAATTATTGATCATTATTTTTTATTTGAATAGAATTGTTTTTAAAGTACTGTTTTAAAATGATTTATTGTAATTGTAAACTGATGATGGTTGGTGGTATAATGATCAAATGAAAATGATATGAAAGAGATTTAAGATGACTAGAAAGAAAAGAAATCGAAAAGTACGGATCGTTCAACATATTCAGGATTTTTGGGAGGAAGCAAAAGAACATAAAATAAAAGCCTTTGTATATGTTTCACTTAGAATTCTGGTAGTGTTGGTATTAGTTGCAGAAATGTTTAACCGAAATTATAATAATGTTTTTCTTTGTGTATTGACACTTTTGCTATTTATGATTCCCGGTTTTTTAAACAAACGGATGAATATTGTCCTACCGGGAACACTTGAAGTTATTGTACTTTTATTTATTTTTGGGGCTGAAATTTTAGGTGAAATTAATGAGTATTACCTACTATTTGATCAATGGGATGATATGCTTCATGTTATCAATGGTTTTTTATGCGCAGCGATTGGGTTTTCAATGATCGATATCCTTAATCAAAATGAAAAGGTAACTTTTTCGCTCTCACCAATATTCGTTGCGTTGGTAGCATTTTGCTTTTCAATGACGGTTGGTGTTATTTGGGAATTTTTCGAATTTGGGATGGATCTGTTTTTTAAAACAGATATGCAAAAGGATACTATTTTACCAATGATCAGTTCTGTGATTTTTAATCCAGACGGCAAGAATGTGGCGGTGATGATGCCGATTAACAGTATGGTTGTGAATGGTGTACCATGGAATTATGGCGGGTATATTGATATAGGTTTGTATGATACCATGAATGATCTTTTTGTTAATTTTATTGGAGCCGTAATTTTTTCAACGATTGGATATTTTTATATTAAAAATCGGAGTAAGGGAAAATTTGCCAAACGTTTTATGCCAAGGAGGAAAACCGAAGCCGAAATTTTGGATGAACAGGAACATCATGAACATCTTGAGCACAAGTACCATCACGAAGGATAAAATTATTTAAAAAAGTAAAAAAAGACTTTTATTCTGTATTTGAATGTGCTATAATAACTCTCGTGGCCAACGGAAGTATCCTAGGTCACGATATGCGTGCCCTTGGCTCAGCTGGATAGAGCGTTCGGCTACGAACCGGAAGGTCGGGGGTTCGAATCCCTCAGGGCACGCCATAAATGAGATTAAACAGCCTTTTGACGGCTGTTTTTTATTTTCATAAAAAATGGTTGCCCATTAATTTACCCATTATAGAAAAAATTACTCTATTTTTCGTTTGAAATGTTGGTGACATTAGTCATCGGTATTTCTTTTTTGTTTTCTTCTTCAAAGATATTACTCAGCTTTTTAATTGATATCTTTGTGACTTTTTCGGATACATGGGTGTAAGTATTTAATGTGATCGCAATGTCACTGTGTCCTAGGAGCGTTTGAACTGTTTTGGCATTTTCGCCTAACTCAAAAAGTCGGGTGGCATATGTGTGACGCAAATCATGAAAGCGGACCCCAGATATACCACAACTTTCAAATATGCGATTAAGATCCTTTCTAATGTTTGGAGAGTCTAGATGTCGAAAAACGCCGTTGTGGAAGACAAGGGAGGATTCTTTTAATTTAGAGCCATATCTTAGACAAGCTTCTTTTTCGCTGATTTTGTATTCCTTTAAACGGTGTGCCAATGTTTCAGTGATCGGAACACATCGGATGCTTGATGCAGTCTTGGGTTTGCCAATTATACCTTCTCTTTTTTTCTGGTCAATATCTTTTACAAATTTAAATGTTTTATTAACTGAAATAGTTTGATTGTCTAGGTCTACGTCTGCCCAGGTTAGGGCAAAAAGCTCTCCTTGCCGTAAACCGGTATAAAGAGCGGTATAATATAACAAACCAAAAGATTCATCATTAAGCGTTTTTTCAAAGATAAGTTGCTGCTCTTTACTTAAATATTTGATTTCAGACTTTATATGTTGTTCGGTGTCCTTTGGAACCACCAACAATCTGGAAAAGTCTCTTGAAATTTCCCCAGTAGCGGCTCCAAAGCGTATAGCAGGAGAAATGAGTTTATGAACATTTTTAATCACATTGCTAGATTTACCTTTTTGATGGAGCCCAGAATAATACTGCTGAACCTTGTCAACGGTCAGGTCTTTTAGTTTTACTTTTGAAATTGGGCTGTCTTTTATGTGATTTTTGTAGATACCATCATAACGTTCTCGTGTTGAAGGTTTTTTATTGATGATGTGAGTATTATACATCCAGGTATTGAAGAACTCCCCAAAGGTCATATTTGAATCGGATCGATCTCCAGAATATTCTGCTTTGAGCTTATTTATTTTTTCATCCATTTCTTTTGTCGTTTTTGCATAAATATCTTTTGGCTTTCTTTTTTCATCATAGATTCTGACGAAGTAATATTCTTTCCCGTTCTTGATTTTTTTCTTGTACGTTTTTCTTGCCATTTTTATGTCCTCGTTTCTTGCAAATTAATTCAGTTTATTAAAGTAAAACGTTTTATAACATATTCAATAGGGATTCCGTATTTTTCAGACAGTTCCCATTCATTTAATTGCTTTATATCTTTTTCAAAGAGGTAGGGGGGCATGGTAAAATAGAGAGCGAAAGCATCCGCAACTGCCTCGTGTTTTGTAGGTGCATCGATTGTCGATTTTTCGCGACTGTGGCAAATAATATGACCGAGTTCGTGGGATAATGCAATTCGACAATCACTGGTTGTTTTAAATGTTGGGCAATAAACTGTTTTTTCAAATATGCACGGCCTTGAAAGGTTTCCGACGTTTAATATCTGATAGCAATTATTTGATATGATTTCTTCGATTGAGTGAATTGGAATAGGCAGCGTTATAATCGGATTGACGTTTAGCGTCTGAATGACGCGTTTTTTGATATGACTATACAATAAAATAACCTCCGTTGCTTAGTTTGGTGGCGAAAAAGAACGTATGTTCTTGTTTATTGTAACAGAAAATTAAATAAAGAAAAGATTAAATTAGGGTAAATAATTGTTGAAAAGAATTAAATTGGAGAGGGGAGATTATTCTCCCCAGGTAAGAATTAAATATTGTTAGCAGATGTTAAATGAAGTTTAGGTTATAATTTATTTTACTAAAGATTCAAGTCGACCAATTAACTGTTCAGAATAAGCGTAGATGTCGTCTAATTCAGTTAATATAATCTTGTCGTTAGATTCTCCGTTCGGGATAATAATATATTTAGTATTCTCTTTTAAGAATATACGACAAATCCACTTAGTCACTTTTTTGTCGACAATTATTGAGAAGTAACTAGCTGTGTCTTTATAGCTAACTCGGTTTAAGTCAACTGCATTATGTAAAATGGATTTGACGATAAAAAAGCATTCAATTTCCTCGTCAGTAGTGATGATATTCGACACTTCTTCAGCAATGATCGTGTCATTGGCAATTTCAATTTGAGTATTGGAAGTTTTTTCATAAGTCTCTTCATTTTTTAACGCGTTCTGGATTTTATCGTTTACTAATTCATTAATATATTGAGAGATTGATTTTTTAACAGTAGGTTTGTACTTATCTACAACGTTTTGGGTTTTAACGCCTTCATAGATTCCTTGAGATAGGACAAATCGTATAAACTCATCAGATGGGTTAGAGAATTCGTCTTTTAAAACTTTCTTGATTAAGCCTAAATACTTTAATTCAGATGCTGTATCTAAGATCATGCTAAGGTCAAAATTTTCTTTGCAAAACTTTTTAAGTTCAATAATTTCACTATCACTGATATCTAATAAATCGATCTCGAAAAATGGCGCGGGGTCCATTATGTTGGGGGCGTCAAGATCGCTATAAAATTTATAAACTATTCCGTTCGTAAGAATACCAAATTTTGCGCTAGTAATATTAAAGTAGCGCAATAATTGGCCATCGTGCTTTTTTAAATCTTCATGGATACACTTTGCTTCAATCAAAATAGTAATTTCGCCATTTAACCGGATCGCATAGTCAACTTTTTCACCTTTCTTTATACCAACGTCAGCAGTTAATTCAGGAATAAACTCAACTGGATTAAAAATATCGTATCCAAGAATCTGAAAAAACGGTAGAATAAATGATGTTTTAGTAGCTTCCTCAGTTTCAATTTTGTCAGAAAGTGAATTAATCCGTAGCGCAAGTTCTTTTAGTTTTTCTTCAAAGCTCATTTTCTTTTCCTCCAACTTGATTTTTCAACATTTGTAAATTTTTTAATAGATTTGAAAAAATAAAAAAACAGACTCAAATAAAGCCTGTTATTTTCCTTCATTTATTTTTTTAAGTGCCTTTTGACCTTTGATGAAGTTCAAAAGATTTCTTTTATCTTCATCAGTCCATTCGCCATAATCCTGAAATTCGGTGCGGAGAGGTTCATCTGCCATGAGTGCTTCCAATTCTTCAGTATAGTTATATTCATCGTATAAATCCTGGTTTATGTCACGGATTGGGGTTGGGTCGTCGGTACGACCAAGAAGGTAGTCGGTGGATACATCGAAATAGTCGGCCAACCATAGCGTTTTTTCTTGATCTGGTTGTTTCCCAGTAGACTCATATCCAGCAATAGTCGCACGGCTTAAACCCATTAGGGCTGCTAGGTCTTGTTGAGTTAGTTGTTTTGAGTTTCTGAGTTGTTTTAATCTGTTTCCAAAATTTAACATATCAACCATCCTTCCAAGTGTATTATACACAAATATGTTTCTATAAGTAACAAATGTTTCGATAAAAAACAAAATATCAAAATAAGTATTGACAATGTTTCGAAAAGAAACTATAATAACAGCATAATACAAAAACGAACGAATTTAGGGGGTGAAATATTGAGAGTGAAACTAAGAGAGATTAGAACTGCAAAAGGGCTTACTCAACAAGAATTGGCTGACATGGTCGGTATTGACAGATCTTTCTATACCAACATTGAGCTTGGGGTAAAAACTCCGTCTTTACAGGTTGCGATGAAAATTAAAAAAGCACTAGATTATTATGATGACGATATTTTTTTAAATAAAAATGTTGCGTAAAGAAACATAATCTTTAAATGGTGTTTACTAATGGAACATGGAAAGTGATGAATTCAAAAAAACTAAAGCATGCTAGAAAGGAGAGCTAATAATGCCATACGAAAACAAAGACCAAAAATGTGAATGCTGGAAATGTGAACTGGCTGATAAATGCATTTATAAAGATAAATATCAGCGGCTTTCAGATGAATTGGGTAAATGTGCAAAACTTCCGACAAATAAAGGGAAGTTGCAATATTAGAAAGGAAAATTCAATGAGCCGAGAACAATGGTATAAAATAATTATTTCCGTACAATGGATAAATGCAAAAAGTTACTGATCAAAGAGAACTCGGGCCATGAAGTAACGTTTAAGGTTGTTTGATAATAAAATCTAGTTAGGAGGTGATTTAATGAACACAGGTAATGCAGAAATAATTACTCGGCTGCGAAATATGCGGACCGAAATTAATCAAATTGAAGGAATGCTTATGAATGGAGTAAAAGAGTCCGAGAATGATAATGAAAAACTCTTTCATGCACCCAAAGAAGCTGCTGACAAGCTGGGTATTCCATATAACTGTTTACGGCAATTGTATTTATATGAAGATGGGTTCCCAGTTAAGAAAATTGGAAGTCGGTATTATATCAGCGTTCCAGCAGCAAAGAAGTGGATTGAGGAAAATACTTAGAATTTTGCGGGGAACAATCTAGTCAAAAGTGAGAGGGGGAATGCGAATTGAAAGAATAACTTTTAAATCGTTTCTTTAAAAATTATATCAGAAGGGAAAAAAATGTAAATGAACGAAAACGGCAGTAATATCTATTTTATGTGTAGAAAGCATGCAGGGCTAACACGAGCTGAAGCAGCTTTTAGATTGGGAATTTCAGAAAGAACGATGGCGAATTATGAATCGTATTATGGTGGAAGTAGTGGTCATTGCCCACCGGATGAAACAATTTTGAAAATGGCGGAGGTTTACAACACGCCTCATTTGCCTTTTCAACATATTATCAAAAATACTTTGATTGGACAGACTTTATTTCCAGAAATTAAGATATCAGATTTGCCAAGTGCATTTTTGAGTTTTCAGTCTGAAATTGCTGATATCACACCTTTAGAACATGCTATGAGAAAGGCAATATTGGATGATCGAATTGATGAAGATGAAATTGTAACAATAACGCAGTTTAACCAAGAAGTAATGGAAAGTGCAATGTCAGGATTGAGTTTGGTATTTTCCACATTGGCAAAACAAAAGACACCTGTTGGCGCAGGTGCCCTTTAAATGGATTGTGCAAATTTCTTTAACACAATATATCATATTAGGATGTGAAATGCAAGGAGCGGCTTTACCTCCGGGCCGCTTCCTTTCAAAACTGGAGGAATAATTAACTGGAGAAAAACATGGATATGCAAAATCACTTATTTTATTTAGCAGGGAAGCGAAATGCATTTAAGGCAATGCAGGACAATTCGAAATTTTGGCAATTACGAAAAAACGGATATATTGACGGTGTTTTGGACGGTTTGAATGAAGAGATCGACTCACTTGAAAGGCTAACGGGTCTTCGAGCTCCTATTAAAGATGATAAAGTTGTGCCAATTCAGCACAGGCAGGTTGCGAGGTAAAAATGATGATCAATGAGATCCTCAAGAAAGAACGCGAAGCAAGAAATTTAACCCAAGGTCAATTGGCAGAATTATCTGGCATCTCGGAGCGATCAATATCGCATTGGGAGTCTGGTAATAGAAAACCGCATTTTGATAATATCGAGTCGGTATTGGAGGTATTGGGGCTGAAAATAGAAATTGTAAGGAAAACCAGGGAGGCATGAATAATGAGCAATAATTATTATTTTGATCTAGCAGATCCAAAAGAATCAAAGTATCCGATCTGCCCATTGTGTGATGCTGAATGTGAGACCATTTATCATTCATGCGACGGCGACATTTTAGGATGCGAACATTGTGTTAGTTCGGTGGATGCTTGGGAGTGGCAGGCTGAAGAAGATAAAAATGCAGGACCCGATCCAGATCGTTTATATGATGAATACCGGGATCGGCAAACAGCATAATTGAGGAGGTAAAAATGTTAGAGCTAAAAGTTAATAAAGGTGATATCGAAATCAAGGCGGTTGGCGACGCTATGCAATTAATGACAGAGTTGTTAATTGCAGCGGATGCATTCTATGAAAAGGTTGCTCAGAAGAGTATGCCAAGAGAAGAATTTGCAGCAGTATTGGGCCTTGCACTTTTTCATAACCCGGGTCAAGAGGTGAAGGAAAATGCTGGATCATGATCAATGGTTAGAGGCCAGAAGAAAAGGTATCGGTGGCAGTGATGCCGCTGCTATCATTGGCTTAAACCCATGGGCGACACCTTACACGGTGTGGGCTGATAAAACAGGCCGACTTCCTCCAAAGGAAGACAATGAGATTATGCGTCAGGGCCGGGATCTGGAGCAATATGTGGCGGATCGTTGGATGGAAGAAACCGGGAAGAAGTGCCGACGGAAAACAAAGATGCTAAGTAATCCCGATTATCCCTTTGCGCTGGCCAATGTGGACCGCTGGGTGGTTGGTGAAAATGCCGGACTTGAATGTAAAACTACCAGTATTATGAACCTTAAGAAGTTCAAGGGTGGCGAATTCCCCGAAACTTATTATTGCCAGTGTGTACATTATATGGCGGTGACTGGGGCTGATCGTTGGTATCTGGGTGTATTGGTATTAAGCCAGGGATTTCACACCTTTGTGATCGAACGGGATGAGGATGAAATTAAAGCTTTGATGGATGCGGAACGGGATTTTTGGAAATACGTTGAGACTGACTCACCGCCACCAGTTGATGGCCTGGATCCGACCAATTACGTTTTAAATACCATTTATAATGATCCGGATGAACAGACTATTGACATATTTAGCGAGCAGAATACGGTTGAGACCTATTTAAAATTAAAACGGCAAATCAGGGAATTAGAAAAGGAAAAAAGATACCTTGAACAGAAGCTTAAAGTGAATTTAAAAGACTTTGAAGTGGGTAGTTGCGGGGATTATACCGTTAAGTGGAAAAAGCAACAAAGAGCGATTGTGTCTTTGAAAGCGCTAAAGAAGGCCTACCCAAAGATAAACCTGAATAAAGTCGCAAATATAAAAACGTATCGGCGTTTTTCAATTACAGAAAGGAATTAACATGCAGCTCATAAAAATATATGCAGATAAAGTTCAGATTAAAAGCAACTCGAATCAGCTTGGAGATATCAGTATTAACAACGTCATGCTTTTAAAAGACAAAGTGAAGGATATTACTCTTGTTTGTAGCGTTACAGCAATCACTAAAAATGAAGATGAGGAAAACTTCTTTGATTTTGAGGGGGAGATCATCGAACCGGAGATTACCAGCACCATTGAGTGCGCCATCATTGGCAGCATTCTATCCGGTAAATTTACAAAATCAATTGATGTTTATCCGGGTACCAATGTTGTGATTGAAAAAGTCAATGATGACTACTTTGGCGAAATGATTACCAGTAGCGATGTTGAAGCACGATTTAAAGTTGGGAAGTATGCCAATTACCAATGCGATGCCAATATTGACGGAAATAAGCTGTTTCAGAGACACTTCGCCATTGTTGGGAACTCCGGAAGCGGTAAAAGTTTCACTGTTGCCAGCATCCTTGAAAAACTGCAGGCCTTGGAAAGTTCAAACATCATTTTATTTGATATCCATGGTGAGTATTCCAATTTAAGTTATACGAAAAAAATAAAAATTGGGGATGCCGGTTTGTCCTTCCCAATGTGGTTTTTACCATTCAAAGACATCTATGGGAATATTTTAAAAATCAAGGATGAGACATCGCAAGTACAAATTTCAGCGTTGAGGCGGGCTTTTTATCAAGCCAGAGACAGCGATAAGAGCGAGAACATCCCCATTGCTTTTGAAATCAGTGAGGTAATTGATTATCTGGAACGTGAAAACGGGGAAGTCATGGATACCGGCGAACGGTATAAAACCGGTCAAAAGGCCGGAATGGCAAAGACAACAAAGGGTGAAAATAACGGAAAGCTGACTAGCATCATCAATACCTTAAAGGATAAAGAGATCGATAGTCGTTATGATTTCATGTTTAACTATCGTGAACAAGGATACCTTAATACGTTTATTAACGAGGTTTTTAACAACGAAGAAAGCAAAATTAAGGTTGTTGACTTATCGGATGTGCCCCACGATGTCATACCGGTTGTCATTGCCGTTTTAACGAAGCTGATCTATGCCATTCAACTGAAACAGGAAAAAGAAAACCTGGTACCTTTATCGATTATCTGTGATGAAGCGCATGTTTATATTCCATCATCTGAATTTGCTTTGGGAGCCAGTCAGAAACGGTTATTGGAAGTATTTGAAACCATTGCCAAGGAAGGCCGGAAGTTTGGTGTGTCCCTTGGTCTTGTGAGTCAGCGGCCATCAGAACTTAATCGCACGATCCTGGCTCAATGTGCAAACTTTATTGTGCTTAAGATGACAAATGACACTGACAAGCAGATGATCAAAAACATACTACCAGAAGGCAGCAAAGGCATGATTGACAGCATTAATCTTTTCAAATCAGGTGATTGCCTGATCGTCGGAGACTGTACTCAGATCACTTTTAAAATTAACATCGACTTGCCGAATGAGGCACCAAAATCAGAAACAATTAGTACCTGGGACAGTTGGAAACAGCCCAATGTATTGGATATTGACAAGTTGGTCAATGAATTATTAGACGAATATTAAGGAGGATTTCAAATGGCAGGAAAAATTCAAACGGCGGCTCAACAGTTACCGCAAAACAAAACAGAGGGCGCAACGCTAACAGCTTACATTAAAAGTATGAAGGATGAAATTGAAAAAGCCCTCCCGACAGTCATGACTCCGGATCGATTCACTCGGATCGTTCTCTCGGCGGTCAATAGCACCCCGACACTTAGGGATTGCACTCCGGCAAGCTTTCTAGGGGCGATGATGCAGGCCGCTCAACTGGGGTTGGAGCCTAATACTCCACTTGGACAGGCCTATCTGATTCCTTATAAAAACTATAAGAAAGGGGTAACCGAGTGTCAGTTTCAACTGGGCTATAAGGGTTTGATCGATCTGGCCTACCGAAGCAGCGAGGTAATCCTGGTCCAGGCACATGTGGTCAAAGAAAATGATGAATTTGAATACGAACTGGGTCTGGATCCCAAAATCATCCACAAACCAGCAAAAACAAACCGCGGGAAATCAATTTATTACTACGCAATGTTTAAAACTAAGAGCGGCGGCTACGGATTTGAATGCATGAGTATTGAGGATGTCCGCGAAAGCGAACTGCAAAACCGAAAAGGAAACAAGGGCATGTCAAATATCTGGGAAAAACACTTTGATGCCATGGCCAAAAAGACTGTTTTGAAACAAGCACTAAAATATGCACCCATGAAAACAGAATTCATTCGCGGGCTCGCCACTGATGGTACCATTAAAAATAAAATCGCCGCTGATATGACAGATGTCCAACCAGACTATATTGAACCAGAATACACGGTAGATGATGATGGTGTTATCCAGGATGATCTTATTAGTAATGAATTGACAGATGAAGAAAAACAAAAAATCATTGAAGCTGAAATAAAGGAAGCAGAGCAGGAAAGATTTGAAGTTCAATAAAAAAATGGATCGCCGGGAGAGATATCCGGCGATCCGCTTCAAACAAAAGCATAAAGAATTTTAGGAAGGGACCACTGGCCATGAATTACATACAAGAGATTAATGCTTTCGAACGATGGCTCGAAACCAACTACTTGCCCGGCACTTCACAATTGTTATGGTACAAATTAGTTGCACTGTTCAATAGATGTGGGTGGGCTGAGTGGGTTACAGTAGATAACCAGAGATTGATGGTGTTTATACAATGTAAGTCGGAAAAAACCTTCATAAGAGCCAGGGACAATCTCATTGAAAGTGGGTTGTTCGTCTACCAGAAAGGAAAAAAAGGTAGTCCTAATCGATATAAAATGATTAGCTTCGAAAAAATAAACACTGTAAATAATACAGTGAATACGACAGTATATCCGACAGTATATCCGACAGTACAAACGACAGTGAAAAAGACAGTATATCCGACAGTAGAAACGACAGTCATAAATAAACAAAACATAAACGTAAACAAAACATTAAAGAAATATAAAAGAAAGCTGCCTGAAGAAAAGCCATCGGACACCCATCAGGATATTTCCTCTGACGAGAAACCCAAAGAAAAACATGATCGTCTGATTGTCAGCAAGGTAGTGGATTATTTAAATCAGGTGTGTGGGACGGAATTCAAACCGTCGATCTCAACGACCAGAAATCTGATTAAGGCACGAGTGAACGAGGGTTTTGTTTTTGACGATTTTAAATCGGTGATTGACCATAAAAACGCTGAGTGGCGAAATGATGCCAAAATGCATATTTATCTCAGACCTCAAACGCTTTTTGGGACAAAGTTTGAAGGATATGTCATTCAAAGTAAAAAGCAAATCACCAATCAAAGTCAAACACAAAACGACGGCTATAACTACGGCGGGAAAGGAGAACGCAGTTTATGAATACTACAGGAGCGCTGCGCACGATAGAGGAATTATGTGAGAAAAACAGCATTGTTGATCCACGGGATTTCATGAAAAATGGCTTGGTTCATTGCCATAAGTGCGGCACACCCAAAGAAATGGTACTTGATTTGATCACAGGACAAAAACAGGTGTTTTGCATTTGTGAATGCGAAAAGAATGAACGTGATCGGGGTAAACATTTGGATTGTTTGAAAGAACAGAAAATGTTTATTGATTTACTTGTCGCCAGAGGAATCCAGGATGAGGTATTAAGGGGGTGGTGCTTTGAAAAAGCGAATGGCGGTAATCAGTCAAACATGGAAATAGCAAAAATTTATGTTGATTATTTTATGGAGGACTTTTACCCGAAAGGGAGCGGGATTCTGATGTGGGGGAATGTTGGTACCGGAAAAACCTTCGCAGCAGCCTGCATTGCGAATGCTTTAATTAAAAACCATACTCCGGTGCTCATGACTAGCTTTACAAAAATCAATAATGATCTTTTTCATGAGACGGATAAAAATAAATATATTGAATCGTTAAATCATTTTAAGCTGCTCATTATCGATGATTTAGGTGTTGAACGTAAAACGGATTACGCGTTGGAGAACCTATTCACGGTGATTGATGAACGATACAAGAGTAATAAACCGTTAATTGTCACTACAAACCTAACTCTGGAACAGATGGAGAATCCTGAAAAAATCGAACATAAGCGGATCTATGATCGGATTCTTGAGAGATGTACACCAATGGCCTTTGATGGGGTTAATATGCGAAGTGAGAAGCGGATAATCAATTTTGAGGAAGCAAAGCAGCAGATCAGTTTTATTAAGAACGGAGGTTAAAAATGAGTGAACATTGTAAATGGTATTGCACTGAATATATAGATATAAATAAATGGCTGTTTGAAAGTGCTTGTGGAGAGAAATTAGAAGTATCCAAGCATGAAAAAATGTTTAAACACATCTACAAAGATGATGGATCAAATTTATGTCCTAAATGCGGTAAGCCAATAACTGTAGGGAAATTGATGTGATGGAGGTGGCAGGAATGATTAACTGCAAAAACTGTAAAAATTATACCGAAAACGGGGGAATGTGCAGTGGAGTGATTGGTAATTTGGAGATCTTGGATTGTACTGAGTTTTATCTCATTGAGAGGTTGAGGGATGAATAAAAGAATCAATTCAAATCTTAAAGGAAAGGTTGGTGAGCGTGAGTTTGCCAAGTTATGCCGGGATAACGGTTATGATTGCCGCCGAGGCCAGCAATATAACGGTATTGAAGGTGAGGATGTTGTCGGACTACCTAATGTCCATATTGAAGTTAAACGAACTGAGAAATTAAAACTCTATGATGCTATGGATCAGGCAATTCGGGATTCTGGCGAAAAGTTGCCGATTGTGGCTCATCGAAAGAATAATTGTGACTGGGTTGTAATTATGCCGGTTGAGGCATGGTTTGAAATGTATCGGGAATATGAGGCTGGGGTTAGGGAATGAAAGCGGTGTTGAAATATCCGGGAAGTAAATGGAAATCGGCTGATTGGATCATTCAACAGATCCCAAAGCATCATTCATATGTGGAACCTTACTTTGGATCAGGTGCTGTCTTTTTTAAAAAGAAACCATCCAGTATCGAAACGATCAATGACGTTGATGGCGATGTGATTAATCTTTTTTCAGTGATCAGGACGCAATCGGAAGATTTGGCCAGAGTTGTTTCAATGACTCCTTATTCAAGATGCGAATATGACCTGTCATTTCAAGACGAAGACGTTAATGACAAACTTGAAATGGCAAGAAGGTTTTTAGTTAAATGCTGGCAGGGACATGGCTTTAGAACAAATCGCTATAAAGTTGGATGGAAAAACGATGTTCAAGGCAGGGAAGCCGCTTACGCAGTGAAAAACTGGTACCGCCTTCCCGAGTGGATATTAGAAATCGTTGACCGACTCAAACAAGTACAAATTGAGAACAGACCGGCATTAGAAGTGATTAATCGCTTTAAATATGAAAATGTTTTGATTTACTTAGATCCCCCTTATTTACTGTCTACTCGTACAGCGAAACAGTATAAATATGAAATGACAGAACAGGATCACATTGAATTGCTTGAGGTATTAATTAATCATCCAGGAAAAATTATTTTATCCGGATATGATAGTGAGTTGTATCAAGAATTTCTTAAGGGATGGTATACGGAAAAACGACCGGGTTATGCGGAGTACTATGGTAAGCATTCGGAAGAAGTAATTTGGATGAATTATCAACCAACACAACAGGTTGAGATGGTAATAGTTTGAAAAGAGGTTGATAGATGGGATTGATAATTGACAACTTTGCCGGGGGTGGAGGAGCCTCTGAGGGAATAGAGCAAGCCATGGGGCGGCCGGTAGATATTGCCATTAACCACGATCCCGGGGCAATAGCGATGCATAAGGTAAATCATCCAAGGACAAAGCATTACTGTGAAAGTGTCTGGGATGTTGATCCAATAAAAGCATGTGAAGGAAATCCTGTAGATTTAGCGTGGTTTTCGCCCGATTGCACTCATTTTTCGAAAGCTAAGGGTAGCAAACCAAAAGATAAAAATATCCGGGGTCTGGCATGGGTAGCGGTTAAATGGGCGATGCAGGTACGGCCAACGGTTATTATTCTGGAAAATGTGGAGGAATTTAAAACATGGGGGCCGCTGGGCGACGATAACCAGCCGGATAAAAACAAAACCGGTGAGACTTTTAATAGCTTTGTCGAGCAGCTTAAAATCATTGGATATCAAGTTGAGTTCCGAGAATTGATAGCGGCTGATTACGGAGCACCAACCAAGCGGAAACGATTCTTTATGGTATCCAGATGCGATGGGCTACCAATATCATGGCCAGAGAAAAGCCATGGACCACGAAATAGCAAAGAGGTAGCAATGGGCATTTTGAAACCATATACCCCGGTTGCTGATGTTCTGGATTTTAGTAAACCATGTCCATCGATATTTGATACAAAAGATGAAATTATGAAAAAATATGGATTGCGAACAGTCCGGCCGTTGGCAGACAAAACCATGGAGCGGATAGCGAGAGGACTTGAGAAGTTTGTAATAAATAATGCAGATCCTTTTTTGATACATGGATTTGGAATGCAAGCGATTGATGGTTCGATTATGGCGATTGAAGGAAGTCTAAAATATGAATTAATGAAATCTTTCATTTGCAAACACTATGGCGGTAATTATACGGGAGTTGGAACAGATTTGGAGGAACCATTATCCACTGTGACGGCAAGAGATCACAATGCCCTGGTTACATCCCATATTATCCAAATGAACAATCACATGGTTGGAACTGATTCAAGAGATCCGGTGAATACCATTGTTGCTGGCCCCGGGCATCTGGGAGAAGTAAGAGCTTTTCTTATAAAATATTACGGGCAAGGGATTGGCCAGGACCTCAAGGAACCGTGTGGAACTGTTGTAAGTCACGATCGATTTGGGTTGGTAACCATCCATGGAACTGATTATCAAATAATTGACATAGGAATGCGAATGCTGGAACCAAGGGAGTTATTTCTTGCAAATGGTTTTCCAGCACATTACATAATAGATTATGACGCTAATGGAAGAAAAATAACTAAAACCGAACAGGTTAAACGGTGCGGAAATGCGGTACCGCCGGTGTTCGCTAGAGAACTGGTACTGGCCAATGTAGTGAAAGTTGAAAGAATTATGGTTTCATAATTTTCCAAAGAGAAAGGTAAGGATAAGTGCAATGAGTACATATCAAAATGCAAAGGACCAACATGATCATATAAAATATCATTACGAAAAAGATATTAAAAGATTTGCGCCACATGTACCAATAATTCAAGTCTTAATGTTGCCGCCAAAAGGTAAATACTGTAATCCAGATCATACATTTTGCCCGCATTTGTTGTGGGGCGGTTTTTGCGAACATCTATATAAAAATTTATTATCAATAGACGGGGGAGAATTTACAACAATTACAAATGTCCAATTTTGGAAATGTTTTGGAGATGAAAACGCCACATATGATGCGCCTGACCATAATGTTGCGGTTGGCTGTTATAAAGTTTTTAGAAAGCAATGTGGAATTAATACTAAAATAAATCGGAGGATTTCAAATGAAAACTAAAAAAACAAGATCATTGTAAAAAAGTAAACTGTCAGTATTACGATCACAAGCATTTCAAAAATAATTGTTCAGCGTCAGCCACTGCTCATAAGTGGAATAAGTGCAAATTGTTTATTAAGAAAAAGATTGAGGACGCCAGCTAAGGAGAAATTTGATAGAATATATTTCGAAAACAATAAAGCAAAGGATAATGAGAAATGAAAGCAATAACAATATGGCAGCCGTGGGCGCAGTTGATAGTATTTGGGGAAAAGAAAATTGAAACCAGAAGCTGGCAAACAAAGGTAAGGGGAACAATTGCAATTCATGCGGCGAAGAAAGATTGCTTCAGTTTAATGAAGTCCCTGCCATTAAAGGAGCAGGAATATTTTGAAGAGGCTCAAGTCTATAATTATTATGACGGTGAAATGTGTGTTCCTCTGGGAGCGATCATTGGGACTGTTGATTTGGTTGATTGTTTGTCAATTGAAGAACTAATGCTGACAACTTACGCTATTAAGAAAGAAATAATTTTTGGAGACTGGGCTGAAGGTCGGTTTGGATGGGTGTTAGAAAATCCGATTCAATTCGATACACCTATTCCGGTAAATGGACACCAGGGTTTTTGGAATTGGAAAGAATCTGAATAGCATAAAAAAAGAATGCCCCTACTGCAATAGGAAACATTCTAGCGTATTCTCTTCCAAATACTGATTAATTTATTATAACATAAGGGGGAGGATACGTGCAAGTAAGAAGCTTTTTTGAAAAGTATATGGATAACAAAATTGTGATTATCTTCATAGATCGTGAAATTAAATTGCTCAGAGAACAGATTGACCCGTCGTACACCCAGCAGCTGTCACATACCCCGATTGTTCATGGCGGGGGGAGTAGCACTGAGCGAACAGCGATCAGGCATCTTGAGGATAAAGAGATTTTGGAGTTGCAGAAAAAGAAAAAACTGGCTGAGGCAGATATTGAGGTGGTAGACCGGCTCATGCCAATGATGTCACCGGAGCTGAAAAGTATCATAGAGGACCGATATTTCAAAAAAATGACCTGGCGGGAAATCGCAGATAAAATGGAATTGGATGAAAGGACGGTCCAGAAGAAAATTGAAGTGACACTGGATCAACTGGACATGATTTCCATGCATGAAAGTGCATGCGGGTAAAATGATGGTGAAATGCAGGTGTTTTGCTGGTTGGATGCGTTCCAATGCATGGTTTATGCATGTTATTATTAGGATAGGAAAAAATTAGTGTAAGGGAAAATATTTCTAATTTGAGCTGTATTTTATTGAAATTATATTAACATAAGTATATAATTTATGAAATGGAGGTTGATAATGAGAGATGTTTTATTTGTAAGTTCACCAGTCTTAATTTTTATTGTTATAACGATATGGTTTATATATAAAAGCAATAAAGATAGAAAAGTAATAGAGGTGAAGAAGCAGGAAATAGATAAACTCAAAAATGAAAAAGCAGAATATGGTGATTTTGAAATTCTTAATAATGCATATAGAGTTTATAAAAATGAATATCAAGCTATTGACGAAATAGATATTCTAGAAATTGAATTTGTTATTATTGACAAGAAAATTTCGACCGTATATGCAAAGGAGAAAGATCAATATAATGAATTATCAAATTTTAAAATATCTTTAATAGGAGTTTTTATTTCATTTTTTCTCACAGCTGGTTTTATCGAAAGTTTTTATAATTCTATTAGAGAAGCTATGACTAGTGACAATGTCATTTTGTATAAAGTAATTATTATTGTAGTTTTCTTAGCTTTATTTATAGATATAACAGTATTTGTGATGTTTGTTTTAATGAAAGTAATTTATTCTACTGACAAAAAAGATGGAAAAATTAGAGAAGAATACCTAGATGTATTGTTGTTTAAAGATAAATTGCAGGAAATAAGGAAAATTATAATAAAAAATAGAATTGATGAGTTAAAAAGAAAAAATGAGTTAAGAAGATGATTTATTAGACACCTTTGAGTGTCTTTTTTAATACAAAAAACTCAAAAAAGGAGATAATCCAATGGCCAGTTATGCAAGAAAACCACAAACGATTGAAGCGCACCAGTGGAACGGTGATTTAACGGCGAAAATGCCGGAATGGTTGTATGATGCAATCATGGAAGGTAATAAAATTGTGATGAAAGGGAAGAATGTTTTTATCAACAGTGAATATGGCGAGCAAATGTATTTGGTAAATGATGGAGATTATATCGTGCAGGAACGTGATGGAAATATATCGACCCGGCATCCGGCTGTTTTCGAGAGTGATTATTATCTATTGTGAGAAGTTTATTATTTGAATGAGAGGTTGGCGGAACATAGATTATAATTTAGAATGTGTAAGTTTATGAATTGAAAAATATTTATTTCAATATAACTCATATTAGTTTATAATTAAGAAAACTGCGTGAGGTGTTGATGATAAAATTAGCAATAACAGAAATTGTCGTAATAGCGATTGTTTTAACTCTATATTATGTACCGTATTATTTAATTAAAAAATATTTGAAAAAATTAAACGAAATTACTATTTTAAGTTCATTTAAATATAAAAATTATGATGATGATTTTTTAAAATACAGCGAATGTCTGAGTAAAAATAACTTTAGTATTTCGGAATTGGAAAAAAAGAAGTTTTTAATTGAACAGGCCATAGAGGGTTTTGAAAGACGATATAAAGAACATGTGAATGATTATAATTTTCTGATGACTTATCTAACTATTGCAATAACTATTGCCGCAATGGTTGTACCAATAGCATTGACAATTTCAAATACTGATCAGGAATTGACGATTTTGAACCATACATCAATAATAGAAGAACAGGCATCGACAATACATGAACAGGCATCAATATTATTAGATCAAGAACACGCATCGATTATATACGATCAGATATTAGCTATTTCAATTCAGGCATCAATAATAATAGATCAAGCTGAGGCAATTTCAGATCAAGATCAAGGATTGGTTATATTAGATCAAGATCATGCAGAGACAATTTCAGATAAAGCATTGGAGATTTCAAATGAAGCATTAGAAATGCTAAGTGATTCATTGATAATATTAAAAACTGCAAAACAAGATAATGACCCGATAATATATGATCAGGCATCAACAATATATGATCAGGCATCGATAATAAATAAGCAGGCATTAGCCATTTCAGTTCAAGATGATAATTCTCAACGCAATAAAATAATAGCAAACGACATGTTAAAAATCGTATTTATACCATTCATTTTAATTATTATAATGATCATAAAGTTGGTTATTCGCGATCTAAAATTTTCAAAAATAAAAAAATTAATCGCGCCCCAAAAACTAGAATTGTTGTTGATTGATAAAGAAATTATACGAAAAGAAAAATCAATGAACTAGGCATCCGAAAGGGTGTCTTTTTTCATGCACAAAACCGACGAATGAGAGGTGGTGAGAATTGCCAAGAGCACCAAATGAAAAAATTGAAAAAGCAAAAGAATTATTTGATCAAGGCGAAAAGATGGTGGACATCGCCGCAACACTTAGAATCCCTGAAGGTACCATTCGCAGTTGGAAAAAGCGGTATAAATGGAATGCAACGTTGCAATCAGAAAAATGCAACGTTGCAAACAAAAAAGCGAATAAACGTGTAAAAACAGAAGTCTCTATTCCTGAAGTTAAATCGGTCATTGAAAACCCCGATTTAACCGATGAACAGCGGCTTTTTTGTTTGCATTACAGTAAGTCGTTTAATGCGACGCGGAGCTATCAGAAAGCCTATGGATGTGACTACTCATCGGCTCTAAGGTCGGGTCCCAGGCTGTTGGAAAAAGTTGGAGTCAAAAACGAGATCATGAAGCTAAAACAGGAGCGTTATGTCCGCTCATTCATTTCAGAAGAAGACATCTTCCAGAAATATTGGGACATCGCGTTTTCTGACATTACGGACTTTCTTTCCTTTGGTCGAAGGGAAGTTCAAGTCATGGGGATGTATGGACCTGTCGAAACAAAAGATGAAGATGGAAATAAATCTGCGCTCATGAAAGAAGTCAATGCTGTCGAGTTCCGGGAATCATCAGAGGTAGATGGCTCAATCTTAATTGAGGTAAAACAAGGTAAGGATGGCGCGAGTATTAAGCTGGCCGATCGCATGAAAGCTCTCCAATGGCTGTCTGAACACATGAATCTTGCGACAGCCGAACAGGAGGCCAGAATCAATAAGCTTAAAGCTGAAACAGTGACTAAAGATGATAAAAATGCGAAGGTTGAGCAAACAATACAAATTTACCTTCCAAGCAATGGCAGGGATGGTGAGTAGTGATGGCGGAAGAAAGTAAAATCATTCGAATCGCTCCTCAACCGGGTCCGCAAGAAGCATTTTTATCCACTCCTGCCGATATTTGCATTTATGGCGGAGCAGCAGGCGGCGGAAAGTCATATGCCTTGCTATTAGAACCGATTCGCCATATTAATAACCCAGACTTTGGGGCAGTTATATTTCGTAAGAATGCTAACCAAATCATGTCTGAAGGCGGGCTGTGGGATACAGCAATGACGATCTATCCGCTGATAGGCGCAATAAGTAAGCAGACTCCAACACCAACATGGAACTTTCCCAGTGGAGCAAAAGTATCATTCTCACACATGCAATTGGAAAAGGATGTCCTGTCATGGCAGGGAAGCCAAATTCCGTTGATTGCATTCGACGAATTAACGCATTTTTCCCAGAACCAGTTCTTTTACATGCTATCCCGAAACAGAAGCGTTTGCGGCGTTCGGCCTTATATCAGGGCAACATGTAACCCAGACGCTGATTCATGGGTGGCTGATTTTATTTCGTGGTGGATCGATGAGGAAACGGGCTACGCTATCCCCGAGAGAAGCGGCAAGATCAGATATATGGCACGATTGTCCGGAGAAATCATTTGGGGAGATTCACCGGAAGAACTGGTCAATGATGAAATAGATTTAGAGGACGTTAAAACCGTCACCTTTATTGCTTCAAAGCTATCAGACAATCAGATCCTCATGAAGGCAGATCCTGGGTACATGTCTAACTTAAAAGCATTATCCACGGTTGAACGTGAACGGCTGCTAGAAGGAAACTGGAAGATCCGACCGGCAGCGGGATTAATCTTTCCGACTGAAAAAGCTAATATCATCGATGTTTTACCAACCGATATCATTCGCTGGGTAAGAGCATGGGATATGGCAGCGACAGAAGATAAAGCCCAGAGTCAAAAGAAAAACACTGGACCCGCACACACGGCAGGCGTTTTAATTGGGAAAACCCGATCAGGACGTTACGTTGTTGGTGATGTAGTTGACAGGGCTATGAGCGCCTCAGCCGTCAGAAACACGGTCAAAAATACTGCAGTGCTTGACAGAGATAAATACCGGCGCGTTCGCACAAGGATATCCCAGGACCCGGGACAGGCTGGAAAGGATCAGGCTGAGCAATATGTTAAACTACTGGCCGGATTCGATGTTGTGGTAAAGCGTGAGTCCGGTGATAAAGTAACCCGGGCTGAGGGTTTTGCCGCACAATGGCAGGCTGGCAACGTGGATATTTTAATGGCCAGCTGGACAGATGCTTATTTAAAGCAAATGGATAATTTCCCGGAAGGTAACTTAAAAGATATGGTCGATGCATCAGCGAATGGGTTTAATGAAATCAGCGATGTTCATGTTTCCATGTTACCGGATTCTGGGGATCTATCGAAAGATAGTTATTGGAAAGGATAAAACAATGCAAAAAGTAGAATTTAAACCAGGAAAACTATATGTGACGACTGACAATGGCGAAACGCTAGAATTTGATGGTGTCGCAAAGTTTGAAACTACTGTTGATTCATTCGCGGTCAAGAAAGATGATATAGGAAAAGAAACGGTTATCCCATATTCGTATGTTTCAAAAACGGACAGACATCAACCAATTAATTATTAAGCTATCAACCTCAAAGGTTGTTTTTTTATTATAGGAAAGGAGGAATTGAATGAGCTTATTTGATGAATATGGCCGCATTGGCCAAGACCGATGGCAAGGGTTTATTAGTGAGGAGTTTTTAAAAGAACTTCAGGGTAAAAAGGGCATCCGAGTTTATCGCGAAATGTCTGAGAATGATGCGGTCGTCGGGGCTATCCTTTTCACTATAAAAATGTTGATCCGGCAAGTTGACTGGATTATTCAACCGGGAGGCAATTCTAAGAAAGATAAGGAAGCGGCTGATTTTATAACCGAATGCATGGACGACATGATCGGAAATACCTGGACGGATACGATATCAGAGATACTTTCTTTTCTTGTTTATGGTTGGAGTGCCCATGAGCTGGTGTACAAGCGACGTTTGGGGCGGAGTAAAGACCCAAAAAAGAACAGCAAATATAATGATGGGCTGATTGGTTGGGAAAAGATCCCGATCCGATCCCAGGAAACTCTGTATCAGTGGGAATATGAAATAGGCACTGACAATGTTATCGGCATGACCCAGATGCCGCCTCCAGACTTTGGCATGATTACCATTCCAAAAGAACGGCTTATCATGTTTCGAACCGAATCCCGAAAAGATAACCCAGAAGGGCGTAGTATTCTTCGTAACGCCTATCGATCATGGCACTTTAAAAAAAGAATCGAAGAAATCGAAGGTGTTGGGATTGAACGAGATTTAGCCGGGTTGCCAATTATCAAGCTTCCAGAAAATTTTGACGAGATTAATATGGGGAAAGATTTGTACAATCAAGGGATGGCCACAGCTAAAAATATTGTAACAAATATTCGAAGGGACAGTCAGGAAGGCGTTGTACTGCCAAATGGATGGGAATTAGAATTGTTATCCACTGGCGGAAAACGAAATTTTGACACATCCCAAATTATCGACCGATATGATTCACGTATAGCGATGACTGTATTGGCCGATTTTATTTTGCTTGGGCATCAAAATGTTGGTAGTTTTGCGCTCTCCAGTGACAAGACAGATTTATTTGGGGTGGCCCTGGGAACTTATATCGATATTATCTGTGAGGAATTCACAAACAATGCAATTCCAAAGCTTATTGATTTAAATAGCCCTAAATTCGATGGACTGACTGATTATCCCTACTTGGACCATAGCGACATTGAAACACCTGATCTGACAACACTGTCTACGTTTGTAAAAGATATGACTGGTATTGGATTGATTACGCCTGATCAGGCGCTTGAGGATTATATCCGAGATGCCGCGCATTTGCCGGAGGCGTCGCCAGAAACAGCTTATCAACAACCACAAGCAAAAGATATAAAGGAGCCTGAAAATGAGCCGAATACGAATAAAAAAGACGAACCGGCGTAAAGTTCAGCGTGAAATGATTGCAAAAAGTAACCAGAGCGCCGAGGGGCTGAAAGCTTTGCTGCAACTTGAAAATTATATTGATAAAGAATCACCGAAGCTAATTAAAGTTTTAGTCGGACGATTCAGGTCGATGCAAAATGTCATTACCTATGAAGATTTAAGAGATGCGATTTTATCCGGTGAATTAACTGACGAAATGCTTGATGACTGGCAGCAGGAGTACAGTCAAATCATTACTGACGTTATTCTTCCTGTCTGGCGAAAATCAGCCAAGCAGGCCGTGATTAACCAGGACGATCTTAAGGATTTTAAGTCAAGTAATTATGGCGATCGCGTTAAACAGTTTACTCAGAAGCGGACGGCTGATCTAGTGACATCTGTTACCAAACAACAAAAGGATGCTATAAAGGCATTGACTGAGCGAGTGACAACGGGGGAATTAACGGCTGATGAGTTGGCCAGAGCCATTCGTCCTACAATCGGGTTGAATGCGCCTCAGATGAAAGCTAATATCCGTTATTACGAGAATATGAAGGCCCGACTATCGGAAACGATGGAAAGTGAATTAGCTGAAAAAAGAGCCAGAGAAGCAGCAATTAAGTATGCTGAAAGACAACATCGGTACCGAGCTAAAACAATTGCTGAAACTGAGATTGCCATTGCTTATAAAACTGGCGTTCAGGATACAATATACCAGGCAATGGATCAGGGAGTTGTTGATCTTGAGACGAAAACTTGGGTGACGGCCGGGAATGAGCTTGTTTGTGAAGAATGTGGGCCACTGGATGGCGTTACAATTAAAATCGAAGATAATTTCCGTATCGGCGGCACAATCTCTCATCACGAAGGATACAGCACGATTACAGGTGGAAGATTGGCCGAGGTTGATGGGCATGCTCACCCTAATTGTAAGTGTGCATGCATTTATAATTGACGGAATTGGAGGGCAGCATGAGTAAAGCGATTATGTTTATTGAATTAATCCAAAAATTCAATTCCAAGCACGACAAGAATGGCCGTTTTGCAAGCAAAAGTGGAGGATTCACTTCTCGAAAATCTCTTGACTATCATTATGAAAAACACAAGGATGAATATCCCAATATCAGTAAAAAAGAATATGCTGAAATTGCGAAAAATCTCTTGAATTCTGATGATGAAAGCGGTAAAATACAATCTTACCTCCGAATACGCGGGTATATCGTGAAGTACGATAATAGTACAAACGATTTTCTTGTAGGCACTCCAGATGGTAAGGTTGTGTCGATGTTTAGACCAAGACAAGGAAAGAGGTATTACGAAAATGATAAAAGAAAATTCGAAATGGAAACAAATAGTGATTAAATGCCCTGTTTGCGGAAGCAAGGTCAAAGAGTGGGATGTTTGCCAGGTTTGTAATTGGCAAAACACCGGGGAAATTAATCTTGATGGTGGACCTAATGAAATGACGCTCGAAGAAGCGAAGAAAGCATATGCCAACGGCAAAAAAGTTAAATAAAAAAAGTATGAACAGATAGCCACCTAATAGGTGGTTTTTTAATGCAAAAAATTAAGGAGGTGCCAATGCAACAAGCGGTTAAATTTTCAGATATGGTGTGCAAATTCAATCCACACCATGACAATAAAGGACTTTTTAGCTCGGCCAGCTCATCTACATTTATGACTACTCAAACCAAAAATCCAGCAAAACAACATCTTGCCGATAAGGCTATTGCAAGGGCTAAAGAAAAAAACAAAGCGGATGCGAAACCAGCAAAAACAACATCGAAAGTTAAAGAAAAAGCTTCTTCAGGAAACAAAGCGAAGATTCAAACCGAAAGTAAGGCAAAGGTTTCTTCAAACCAAAAGAGTAAAACCAGTTTAGAAACAAAGGAACGTTTTGAAATTAAAGGTTCCAGAACTGAAAAAACTCTTGATAAAGCACATAAATTTGGCATCAGCGATAGCGACGATTGGCAGAAATCATTGTCGACAAAAGAGAAAAATGCTGTTGCTGAATATAAATCGGATTCCTCAAAAATAAATAGCTACCTTAGGGGAACGTCAAATGAAAAACCAAAAGCAGCTCTTAAAAAAAGTATCGAAAATATTGATGCTGCAATGAAGAAAGCATCGTTAAAACAAGATGCAGTATTGCATCGGGTTGTCACGAATGAGTTTTTAGAACAACTGGGTGGTACAAAAAACATAAAAAGTCTAATTGGAAAGAAATTCTTTGATAAAGCATATACGAGCACCAGCTTAATACCGAACAATTACAGCGGGTCTGTAAACATAAAGATAAACGCCAAGAAGGGCACTAAGGGCGCTTATGTTGAAGACATTTTAAGAGATGGAACTCTACAGTGGGGTGGCAAAGAAGCTGAAGTCCTTTTGGATAGAAATACGAAATTTGAGATTGTAGCCGCAAAAAAATCATTAGGAAAGACATATCTAGAGGTGAATATTCTATGAATGACAGAGAACGAGCATTTACGTGGGAACCGGGTGACGTTGAAATAATTGAACAAGATGAAGATACTCAAATTATCAAAGGAAATTTCGATATAACCGATACTGATGAGGATAAACGCCTTGCTTTTGGATGGGCAAGTATCGCGATAAATGCTGGCGGTGTTGTTATAGAAGATAAGCAGCATGATATTATCGAACCGGAAGTACTCGAGGAAGCAGCATACAATTTTGTTGAACTCTACCGGGAGGGTGGCGAAATGCATGAGCGTGGTAATTGCGCGATCTTAATTGAGAGCATGGTATTTACGGATGAAAAGATTAATGCAATGGGTATTCCACAAGGTATTCTCCCAGAATGCGGCTGGTGGATTGGTTTTAAAGTTATCGACGACGATGTCTGGGAAAAAGTTAAAAGCAAAGAATACAGTATGTTTTCAATTGAGGGCCGGGCCATTAGAAAGGAGGTTGACATGTAAAATACGCTACTGCGAAAGACGAATTTCGTCTTTTTTTATTATACAAATACCATGAAAGGAGGCCGAAATGGCAACTAAGTTGGAAAAGTTAGAAGTTACTAAGATTGATTTTGTAAATAGCGGAGCAAATCAGGAAGCTGATGTGTTGATCTTCAAGAGTGGCGAACCACCAAAAGAAGAACAAGAAAATGAGACTGAACTAAGTCTAATTGATAAAGCCTTTATGAATCTCGCTGGCGTGATTAAAAAAGCGCTGGGAAAAAATTGTTCCTCAGACGATCCGAAAGAAGTTAGCTCAAAGAAAAAGTTGAAAGAGCCTAATAACCAGGAAGACGATGAGGAAATAGAAGATCCGGAGGGCATCGAAAAAGCGACAATGTTTAAAGAGAAAGCGACCGAAGTTTCAATGCATCAGATTTTTGATGCGATCCGAACATATAACTATAGCATGTCTGAATCGATGATTACTATTTTAGGTGATGAAGATATTGAAGATAAGAAAGCGACTCTGTTGGAAAATCTGAATGATTATTTTGAAATCACATCGAAAGCAATTGAGTTTTGGGCAAACGGCAAACAATATACCGACATTGCAAAAAATATTGAAGAAATCGACCCGGCATTACATGATGTGTTTAAATCAGCCAGAGATTGGCTGGATGAACAAATAGAAAAATCAAATCAAATGAATAATGAAATGGAGGAAAGAAGTATGGATTTAGAAAAAATGAGTCAAGAGGACCGAACAACGTATGAGGCGCTGATTGCTAAGTACGATAAAACGGAAACTGATGAAGCTAAAAAAAAGAATGTCCAGAAGAATGCTGATGAAGGGTCCGAGGATATTTTCAAAGGTGTACCAGAACAATTCCTGAAAGAATTTGAACAACTCAAAAAAAGAGATGAAGAGCGTTCAGACAAAGAATTGATGGAAGTGGCTAAAGGCTATGAAATGATTGGTAAAAAAGCTGACGAACTATTCCCTGTATTGAAAAGTCTGAGATCCACAGATGAAGTAGCTTACAGAAGTATGATTGATGTGTTGGATTCCAGCAAAACAGCCGTTGAGAAATCAGGTTTCTTCGATGAAATCGGAAAATCAGGGCATGGGACGCCAGATCAGATGACAGCAATTCAGAAGAAGGCCGGTGATTTAATGGCCAGTAATCAAAACCTAACAATTCACGAAGCGATTGATGAAGTGTTTAAGTCAGACCCTGAATTAAGAGCTGAATTCGATAAATAAAGAGGAGGTACAAAAATGTATTTTGGAACACAGATTAATGAAAGTCCAGTAATTGCTGAAGTTGCAGCTTCGGCACTGACAAAACCCGGGACCCTGGCTGCTGAATATGATTCGAATGGAAAAGTAAAGGTGGCGGCAGGAACCGCGGTGCCAATCGGTATTTTCATTATCACAAATGGTGACGCTGTTGCTGCTGGCGATGAGGTTGATATCCAGGTAAAAGATATGGGGCTGTGGACGGCTGGGGCTGCTGTGGCAAAAGGAGCAGAATTAATGGCCAATGCTTCGGGTAAGGCGGTTACAGCTACTACCGGTAAATATGTATTGGCGGTAGCTCTGGAAAATGCTGATGCGGATGGTGATGTTATTAAAATCCAAATCGTTAAAGCTGGTTATAAAGCATAAGGAGGAAATGATAAATGCCAAATTTTAAATCAAACATCTATTTAACAAACATGACCATGGCTTACTTCCAAAAACAGGAAGATTATGTTGCCAAGGCGGTTTTCCCAATCTGCCCGGTTGATCTGCAAAGTTCAAGCTATTACAAGTTTAGCAAAGGCGATCTAGCCAGAGATAATGTAAAGCCAAAACCACAATTTGGAAAAGTACCACCCGCACAAATGGGACTAACAGACGAAACCTACAACTGTAAAGTTGACCAGGTTATTGTCGGCATTGATCAAATCAATGCGCTAAATTTTCAGCGGTCAAAAGCTCCTGGATCAGCTGATCCGCGGCGAGCAAAGATTAGATTTATTGCTGAACAAATGAACAATCACCTTGATTTGTTGTTTGCTCAAGACTTCTTTAAAACAGGCGTGTGGAGTGATGAAATGACAGGAAAAGCGACGGTATCAGCACCATCAACGGAGTTTTTAAAGTTTTCTGACTCCAACTTCGATCCCGTTAATTTCTTTAATCAACAAAGAACTAAAGTAAAACAAAATGGCCGTCGCAAACCAAATAAGCTTGCTCTTGGAGCTGAAGCTTATAATGCTCTAACTGTGCATCCTGACATTATCGAGCGGGTCAAGTACACTGGTTCTACACCGAACCCGGCGATTGTTACAACGTCAGCACTTGCGGCAATCCTAGGACTGCAAGAAGTTGTTGTTTTGGAATCAACATATAATGCTGGAAAATTTGGAGAAGATGACATGCAGTTTATTTGCGATCCGACATCGGCTCTGTTATGTTATGCGACAAACTCACCGGCAATTGATGAACCATCTGCAGGATACATATTTACTTGGGACATGCTTGGTAACGGTAATTACATGAACGTTGATCAGTACGAAGGCGAGAAAGGTACCCATTCGGAGTTTGTTGAAGGATTAATGTCAACTGACATGAAGAAAACTGGGGATGATCTAGCAGTGTTTTTAAAGGATTGCGTGTAAGATCTTTGAAATAAGGAAGAAGGAGGAGCTATGGCAGGATATATTGCGGGAAGGCCCTGCATATTTAGAGGCGAAAAGTACTTTATTGGCGATTTGATTCCATTTGAAGCAGTAGACCCTCGCAGAGAAAAAGCGCTGATTGATTCTGGACACATTCATAAAAACCCAGACAATTTCATTTCCGAAGAAACGATGAAATTAATTGAAGTATCAGCCGCTGAATTAAAGGTACCAATCACCATCGGAAAATCAGACGACGGATTAAAAACTGCTGTTTTTTTAACGCCCGAAGAGATTGGTATTGTATTTCATGTCTGGATTGAAAAAGTGGACGTGGCAAAAATTATTGTGTCGGAAGTGACAAACCCATACGTTTTAGAAACAATTAAAATAAAAGAAACCAGAAAGGGTGTACTGGATGCAATTGATAAAAAGACTGCCGAACTTCCTGCGATTGATAATTGCGGAGATTCAGAACGTAATGCTGGCGTATCAGAAAGCGATACTGAGTCAGCAGAGGTCACAGAAGCAGTTAATCCAGATGCAGGAAAAGAGCCAGTTGATAAAGATTCGACTGAAACAGAACAAATTTCAGAAGGCGAGGAAGTAGGTGAAGCCTGATGGCTGAGATAACTTATACCTATGATCCGTCAAAACTAAATGATCAAGGATTGGACCTCATGCGGTTTGAAATTGGTGATACCTTTGTGGATGGCGGGAAAAAGACCTGTGCGCTGTGCGATCAGGAATATGAGGCGATCATAGCCAAAAATCCTGATTCATGGAACAATGCAAAATACGCTTGTGTGTGCGCTATCGTTAATAAGTTGGCTTATCAAAGCGATTATTCGGCTGGGGGCATGAGCTTAAGTCTTTCACAACGATTTAAGCAGTGGCAGGAGCTCAAGCGAGAAATGGCTAAGCAGCTTTCTTCCAGTGTGCCGGTTGTCGACTTTGGCAACATTGACGGAAGCGTGGAGAATCTACATTATTTTAAATTAGGTATGCATGATAATGCGACCGGAACAGATGGTGGAAGATCATGAATGCGCCGTTTTTTCTGGTACCGGGGCAGCAGGAGTTGCCTTTTAAAGTAAAGCGAAAAGATAGCACAACCACCAATGGTCGCGTTTCATATAATGATATCGAGATTGGACTGGTTGAGGGCACCATCAGTGACGCCACTCAGCGGCAAAAGTATGAGTGGAATCAGATGAATCATCCAATTACTCATACGATTGTTGTTAATGGCACTTGTGATGTAAAAGCCGAGGATATCCTTGAAGATGAACAATATCTGAATTACCATGTTCAGGGAGTGTCTGATCCTTCGAATTTAGGGTTTTTTACAATTATTTATTGTAAAAGTATGAGGTGGGATAATGCCAAAGACAGTCAAGATCCAGATAACCAAGGATGAACTGGAAAAAAACATTAGGACAATGACAAAAAGCATTGAGCAAGACATAAAAAAAGAATTCATCAGAAGGGCACAAAATCAAGCCCCGATTGAGGTGCGGAATGCGACAAATTATGTTCTGTCAGGAAAGCGCTCGGGGCGCCGTTACGGCAAGCACATTGCCTCGAAACCTGGGGAAGCTCCGGCGCACAAAAGCGGGGACTTGAGAAGATCTCATCTGCCATTTCAAACAACGACCGAAATCGCCGATGGCATCAGGGTGATTTCTGGCGTTAAAACAGATGTGAGATACGCAAAAACTTTAGATAAGGGCTATGATGACGACGTTCGCGCCAGACGGGGGAAAGATAAGAAGTATAAAACATATCGCTTAACAATTAAACCCCGTCCATATGTGGAAAAATCAAAGAAAAAAGCAGTTGAAAAAATAAAGGAATTGTATAGGGGGCCTTATCGATGATTGATACATTGGTTTTTAACAGCCTTAGTGATATTGATTATTTAAAGAGCAACCTGGCAAAATTCAATAATGCCCCTGCGATCTTTTATGCAGAGGCTCCACATGACCACGATAGTCATTGGGGGGATAAACAATATCCCCGGGTAGATTATTATATTGACTGGACGGCCAATGCTGAACGAAAGACAGCTGGTGTTTTAATGGTCAATGTCTGGTGCCAAACTGGAAAAGCAATCATCCCGGATGATTTTATAAATCCGATTACCGAAAAAATGACAAATCGCTTTTACAAAGATGACGACGGCCATTATTGCACCGTCTGGATGCAGAATGATCCATTTGAAAGCGCTGGTGAGGAACCAGCTATCGTTGGCATTACAATCAGCTTTGAAATTATGGCTTTTCCTGAACAGGCGACATTTACACCAGACCCGGTAATTGGGATGCAGAATTTTATTAAAGATAAGTTTCCGAATAGCATCATCCTATTGGGTGATGATACGACTGGTGACACGTTTACCCCGGATGATTTGGAGCTTCCAATTGCCTATGTTCGGACGGATAATCAATCATCTGTTTTAAGAGATACTTATGCTGTTAAATGGTTGCAGGTATCCATCTACATTCATGTGTTTACGCAGAATGTTAAAACCAGAAATGATTTATTACGAGAGATCGTTAATGCTGTAGTCGTTTCAGGTGAATGTTTGCTTGATGATAATAGCCCGTTATTTTTTCAGCAGGTCAAGATGGATCTGGCAGCAGACCCGTTACGGTTTGGACAGATCACAGTTAATGGGCGTTTTGGAATCCTCAATGACCAGGAACCAGGCGTTCCATTGACGAAAATAAATTTTATATATTAAGGAGTTACGAATGGCAGAAGCAAAAGAAAAAGCCGTCAAAGCGGCTATTGAAGAAATTGTTGAAGCCCCGGTAATCGTATATTCGGTACAAGAATATGCAAGCTCGGGGCTTTTTTCTTGCCCACCGGAGTGCGTTTTTGCTGCTTTCCGGCATAATGGGATCAGCGAGGCGACGTTATCGGAAGCAAAGCGGATCGTCAAAGCATTTTTAACGAAGGAGGTTAAATAATTATGGGAATTTTCTTTACAGCGGGTGAAGTGAAAGATCGCCCGGGCGTATATCAAAGATATATCAATGGTGATTCGGGCAATGCCGGCGCTGGAAATGGAACAGTAGCGGCCGTATTTAGTGGAACGTGGGGACCATTAAATCAATTACAAACAATTGAACAGGATCAAAACTATGCTTTGATTTATGGTAATGAAACAGAAATCATTGATTTAATTGCGAAAGGTGGCGCGTCAAAAGTATTGGCTGTTCGGGTTGGAACAGGCGGCGTAAAAGGTAGCGTTGTCCTTAAAGATACGACGGGTACCCCGGTTAATGCAATTACTGCTACTTTAAAATATGAGGGTACACGGGCATTAGGCTATATTATTCGTGACGTTTTGGGTGATGCAGCCAGTCGCGAAATGTTAATCACGGAGGATGGCGCAATTCTTGAAAAAATAAGGTTTGCAGTTAGCAGCAGCGGAGAAGTTGATTCGCTTATTGAAGCGGCTTCTAGCTCAATCTATGTTGATTTGGTTAAGTCTGTCGGATATGCAGGAACTGGTAAATTAGCCCTGGTAGCTTCAGGAACGTTTACGGGAGGAACAAACCCAACGGTTACGACTGAGGCTTATTCCAATGGATTTGCCCTTCTGGAAACAAAAAAATGGGATTGTGTGGCGGTCAATACGAATGATACAGCTGTGCATGCCGTTTTATCTGGGTTTGTTAATCGTATGTATTTATTGGGCCGAATGGGCTTTGCGGTAATCGGCGAACCATCGTCTGTTGTATATGAGACGCGTTTGGCTAATGCATTGGCTTACAATGATTATAATACGATTTATGTTGGCATGGGCTACAAGAACAGCGCAGGAGACAGCATTGAAGGCTGGAAAGCAGCGGCATTAATAGCCGGATTGGTTGCGGCAATCCCATCGACACAGAGCATTACCCATGTTGTAATAAGCGATGCGGTGTCGTTAATCGAAACCTTGACAGATACACAATATAAGAATGCTAAAAAAAATGGCATGATTGCATTATCCACCTCGCCCGAAGATAAAATCTGGATTGACGCTGGTATTACGACCCTAACCACCCCAAGTGGTGAGGACGATAAAGGATGGCAAAAAATAAAACGCGTTAAGATTCGTTTTGAGATGATGACACGTATCGATAATGCAATTGCACCATTGTCTGGACAGGTTGATTCGACCGATGACGGGAAAACAACCGTAATTCAGGTTGCTCAAGGTATTTTAAATGAAATGGTCGCTGAAACGAAATTATATTCGGGCGCTTCTGTTGAATTGATTAACGATAGTACCGCAGATCCGGACTCAGCATACTTCAAAATTTCGGGCATAGATATTGATTCGCTTGAAAAATTCTATCTTGTGTATGCTTTTAAATTTAATAATGCTGCTTAACTTAAAGCAGAGAGAGGATTAAAAAAAATGAATAATAATCAAGCAACTCTTGATGTTAGAAACCTGATCACCGGCAAGGATGGTCAGGTTTTTATTACGACTTCAAGTGGGAATCAAATCTTTCTGGCTGAACTCGATGATTTTACAGCGCAGCTGAATGTTAGTAACATTGATGTGCAACCCGTTGGATCAGCGTTAACATTTGCTGTTCCAAGTGGGTATACGGTGGCGGTAAATTTCACCGAAATGGTTGTCCGTGACGATGTCATGTTAAAAGAAATTTTCGATGACCTTCAAAAGGGATACTTCCCTTCGTGGGACATCCAGGGAAAATTATCGCGAAGAGATGGCCAGGTATCCAGACAAGTCTTTAGAAACTGTGTACTGGATGGATCGCTGGATCTGATGAGCATAAAGCCTGGTGAAGTCGTTAAACGAGCGGTCAGCTTAAGATGTAATGCGATTCCTGAATTAATGGAACTATTTAAAACGGCTTAAGGAGGCTAAATATGAATGAATATGATGAAATTATGGTAAATGTGGATCAGGGCGAACCAGTAACTCAGATGAGCAAAGAAGATCTGCTCATGAATGAGGATGCGTTACTGGCAGGATTATTGGAAGCGGCCAATTATTCCGATGATAAAGAATCACGTAAAAAAATTGATATCGTTCGACACGGAAAGAAATATTTTGAGTTCACGATCCGGCCGCTGTCTGAAGAAGAAAATAATGATTGCCTAAAGGCGTCAACCAAACGGTTGAATAACCCCATGGGTAAAAAATATCCCAAAATTGATGGGGATGTTAACTATGTGGCATTGAGAAGCCGGAAAATTTATACCGCCACTATCCCGGAAGATCGCAAGAAGCTGTGGGATAATCAGAAGGTTAAGAATTCTCTGAATGTATTAACTGCGCTTGATGTCATTGAAAAAGCGCTCCTTGCCGGGGAAAAAAGTCGCGTGATCGAATATATCGACGAACTAAGTGGTTTTAATAACGATGTTTCAGACGAAGAGGAAAAAGAAGAATTTATAAAAAACTAATTATGGCAGGGGGAGAAACCTATTTGATCCATCGAATCTGGCAGCAAAAAGGCATTCTCCCTTCTGTCTTGCTTAAATTACGCAATTCGACTGATCAATCAGATAAATGGGAATATCGATTCTTGATGGCGTCTGAACGGGTTGAAATGGAACCTATGGATAAAGGTACGAATTAATTTTACTGAGAATCAGAGGTGTAAATAGTGAAAATAATTATTGAATGCGAACCAAAGGAATGGCCTGCAATTGCAATGGCTTTACAAAAGCAGGCCGAAAATATTGATGATGTTACTGAAAATGTTGTAAAAAAAATCAGTGAAGAACTTAGTAAGATTAGATTCTCAGAACCTATTCGTTCTAATGAAATCAAAGATTCATTTGAAAATAGTGATAAAGACGGAGCAAAACATGAAGAATTGCAATGGCAGTGTGTATCACACTGGTTGTATATGTTGTATCAAAATTATCTGCATGATAAAAAAATCGATAAAAACAAACCAGAGGAAATGCCATGTAGTACGTGCGAGCTGGCCGTTCAATGTGGGTCGTGTCCACCACTTAATTTTTGGATTCTAAATTCCGTTAACGGCGGGCAAAGACTCCCGTTTGGAGCGATTAAACCTGATTAATTTGTTCGTATATAGGACATTCGTGCTGACAAGCGTAACTATCGGGACATTTGTATCCGGTAGCACGAAGGCCCGGTGAGCTCATGCTGAGTAGGAAATATTCGACATACTCGACATGGATCGTCCTTTCTTCTTCAAAATAATCACAATAACCAGTTACAGGCTTAATGATTTTTTTAGACACTTTTTTACCACCTTTCAATTATTTCAACTATGCAGAGTTGATAACTTAATTATATGAGGATGCTCTATGTGAAACAAGAGTAAAAATGATTAGTCAAAGAAACGAGATAAGGAATTACTGTTGAGTTTTGTTCAGCTTTACTGTATTATTTTAATAAAAGATAATCAGGAGGATGAAATGAAAAAAGAATCGTTTATTGATGAGATAAAGAGAGTTCCTGAAGAAGTTGTCCAAAAACTTGTGGATGGAGAAAACATTTCGACTTGTGTCAAATTACTGCAAGAATATGAAGAATACTCAAGCATGGAGAAAAGCAGGTTACAAGACCTATTTAGCACGGCGTTTAGTTATACCATGAATGAAAAAATTGCTAATGATTATGAAGAAAACAGAGATAAATTTGATATAACCCATTATCAAATAATCACTGCCGGAAATGAAAATGTGTGTGAAAAGTGCCTAAAAAAAGAAGGAAAACGTCACAGAATTGATAAACGAAAAGCTGGTGTCAATTTCCCGCCGTTTCATTTGGGATGTAAATGTTCAGCAATATTTGAGTAGAAAGGTCTGAAGATGAAAAAACAATTTTATTTAGTCGTTTGTTTCGTTGCTTTTACGCTGTTCTTCATTTCTGGTTGCGCTGCTAAGGACCCTTTGGTGGGTAGTTGGGTTTTAACTAATGATGATGAAATGTTCAACGATTATACTTTTTATCCAGATGGAACATTTGAATCTTATGGCGCAATATTTGATAAAAGCAAACTAACGGATACATATTCAAGAACTGTTGTTGGAAATAATTTCTTTCATTCGGTTGGTAAATATGTTATTGATGGAGACAAGGTAGCATTAATTATTGATGGATATGATTCAAATTTCACTTTTAAAAAAACTGGTGACGAATTGGAATGGAAAAGTGAAAAGGGTAAAGAATTTAAATATGCAAAATCAAGTTCATTTGACAATCAATTAATAGGTAAATGGGAATTGGATTATGATTATTATAAAGGTATTGATACAGAAGGAGACATGTCAACAGTTGTTATGAACTTTCAATTCCTGGATAATAATTTCTGTTTGCTTGATACAAATGGGAATTCAGGTATAGCCACCAGATCTTATTGTAATTACGAACTGAGTAATAAAACATTAACTATAACTTTTCAAGACGGTGTTTTAATGAAAGTTCTTTGCGAGCAGGATGACAATTCGCTCGGTTTGACATTCGACGGCGGTATAAATCCAATTAAATTAATAAAAATTGATGATGACAAAACATTTCAACACCAACCTATCGAATAAATTTCTAAAAAACATACAACGAAAATATTGCTTGACTTTCTGTGACACAATAATTATAATTTAATTGTGGCACAGAAAGTGAGGTGAATACATGACACCACGAACAGGAAGACCAAAATCAGAAAATCCAAAGACTGTTGAAGTTAAAGCTCGAATCGATGTTGAAACGAATGAAGAATTGATTAAATTCTGCAAGAAGTACAATCTCACGAGAACGGATGTAGTCAGAAAAGGCATTAAATGTGTTTTGGACAAAGAAAACAAAAAATAAGAAACAGCCCGATACCCTGAGAAAGTATATACGGACTGTTTCAGATCGAAAGAAGTTCTTTCTATGAAATAGTTTATCACAGAACAAGACTTCTTTCAAGTAACGAAAGGAGATATAACATGAATGCTATAAGCATTAATAACCACGAATTGGGAATAAAAGAATACTGCGGACAGAGGGTTGTTACCCTTGGTGACATTGATAATGTACATCAAAGGCCAAAAGGTACTGCAAGAAGAAGTTTCAATACCCACAAGAAGCGTTTCATTGAAAATGAAGACTATTTCTTCTTGAATTCTCAAACGAACGAAATTCGTACGTTTGGAATAAACAGCCCTAGAGGGGCATATGTCGTCACCGAAACCGGCTACCTCATGCTAGTCAAATCCTTCACGGATGATCTGGCGTGGGAGGTGCAACGCAAACTGGTTAAATCATATTTTCGAGGGCGAGCGTTAGAGCAAACGGCACCGGTACCAAGCACAGATGACTTAACCCCAAAATTCTTTGACGGAAAACCAGTCATGACGGTGAGAGATGTTGAAGCATTTTCGGGGATCTCGGCATTCAACATCAAATATCATATAAAAAGTGATTATGATATTGTCGAAGGGGTTGACTATCAACTAATCAAAGGGGCAGAGCTTCAGAAATTTAAACGAGAGAACCGCGGTTCTTCGGCAATGGCAAAATCTCTATACGTTTTGGTCAGATCCGGTGTTGAAAAAATAATCATGCATGCACCAAATTATTCAAAAGAAATGACGGTATTGGTGCAAGCTTATTTTGGAACACCAATCAATCAAGACAACCCATTACCAAAGATCGGAGACGGCACCAATACAATGTTCGTGGATTGTTTCAACGGCGATCTAAATAAAGTCTTTGGTTATATTGCGTTCCTAAATGAAGAACTCAGGGAGGCGCAACGATCCAAGGAAGATATAACCGAATTGATTGGCGAAAAGGGAATGCCACGATCGACTCGAATTCAGCTTTTAATGAAATATGTGGATCATCAGAAATGCAAGATTCTCGATGGAAAGAAAGCGTACAATACATTTAGTGCTGGTGAAGCTTACGGCGCAATCCAGTTTGCACAGTGTATTGGCGATATTTCACCAGAAAAAGCAAGGAAATTGGAAGATGACGTTTATAAACTGTTTCTCAGTATAGATCAGGATGGAAATCTGAAAAAATAATGAGTAAAGCATCCGAAAGGGTGCTTTTTTAATGCAAAAAATCGAAAGGAGGGAATGAAAATGAATAACAAAACCTACAAACCGCTAGAAACCAATGAGCAACAGTTTTTGTGCGTGTCCCATTGGATTGATGCGATGTATCCGGTTTTTATTGATGTTATTACGGGTGTCATGAAAGATGATGAACCAGAAACGATTATTGAGAAAATAAAGATGGATGCAAAATTACCTTGCCGAACCTGCAAACCCGAACTTCACGATGTTTGCGATTTGTGCCCGCCGCTTAATTTTCAAGTGTTAGAGAAATACAACGGCGGGCAACAGATAGAAGCAGGCGGAGCCTATTACCCTAGACAATTATAACGGGGGCGAGATTGTTGTAGATTTCACACTAGTCAAAATAACTGTAATTAGCAGCGTCGGGGCAGGCGTTGCGATCACGCAGATATTCTGCGGAATTTGGTGTTTTTTTTCTGATGAATGCATAGGTGATCGGGATTGTGCGGTCGGCATCGTGAAGCTCGCAATAGCCAGTAGCATATTTTTTAAAACTCATTGGATTGCTCCTTTCAAATTAATTCAACTTTTTTGAGTTGATCAATTAATTATAAAAGTGCAGTTGAGTAGAAACAAGAGTAAATAAAAAGGTACCTTGCTGTGACTTTTTGTTTTAAAAGGAAAGGAGGAATTAAATGGCAAATAGTAGCGACACCATTGTTATTGATATCACTACCGAGTACAAAGATAACACTGATTCAGGGTTAGAAAAATCGTCTAAAAAAGCCGATAAGTTTGCAGAATCAATTGGAAAAGCAAAAAAACAGGTTGATGCACTTAAGAAAAATGATGCGACTGTAAATCTCAAGGCAAACGATCAAGCGACAGCGACTATTGCAAAGACGAAAGCGTCGTTAAAGAAGTTCAGTTCCGAAAGTGGAACTGTTACGCTTAGGGCAAAAGATAACGCTACTGCTGCGATTTTAAAAGCTCAAGTGGCAGCGAATAAGCTGAACAATACAAAGGCTACGCCCAAAATAAGTTTGCTCGACAGGGCGACGGCCTCGCTAACTAAGATTTATTCAAAAGCGAGCTCGTTTGCAGGAAAAACTTTTAGCTTCACGGCCGCTGTCGTTGATAAGGTCACATCTCCTTTGCGGAAAATGGTTAATTATGCTACGTCACTTAAAGGGATTATGACTGGTATATTTACAGCGATAGCGGCCAATGCGGCAGTTGTCAACCCCGTTAATTTCGCTGATTCAATGACAACGGCTAATATCGGTTTTGAGACAAAACTTGGAAGTGCTGATGCAGCGAATAGTTTCATGAAAGATATTGAAAAATTCGCAATTAAAACACCATTTGAAACTCAGGATTTAATTAGTACATCTCAAAGAATGCTGGCTATGAATTGGGATGTAGCGAAAATTATACCAAATCTCGAAAAGATTGGTAATGCTTCAGCTGCTACTGGCAAAGGTGCGGAGGGCGTTGAACGAATTACCACTGCCTTGTCTCAAATGAGAATGAAGGGAAAGGTCAGCGCCGAAGAAATGCTGCAGCTTACTGAGGCTGGGATAAATGGATGGAAATACCTGGCAGATTCAGTGGGGGCGAGCATTCCAGAAGTGCAGAAAATGACGGAAGATGGCTTAATTCCTGTCGAAGATGCAATTAATGGGATTATTGGTGGTATGAGCGAGTTTGACGGCATGATGGATAAGACTGCTAATAAAACAGCATCTGGACTCAAAAGTCAGATCAAAGATACATTTGATACAAAACTTATTCTTAAGTGGGGGCAAGGTTTACAGACTGGTGCAATTGAGGCTCTTGTAAATATTAATGACTGGCTTGGTAAAAATGCCGATAAAGTAACGCTATGGGGTGAAAAATTAAAAACGATTGGCACCGATATTAGCACTACGATTGGAAATATGACGAAAAATGCCTTGGATGGACTTGACACTGCCCTGAATCGATCTGACTTTGATGGAGCCGATTTACTTGGAAAAACGAAGATTGTTTGGGAAGAAGTTATTGCTAAACCCCTAGAAGAATGGTGGAATGGCGGAGGACAACAGCGGGTTCAGGAAATTTTTTCTGATGTAGCATCGATGCTTGGCAAGGTTATCGCCGAAGGGATACCAATCGCTTTAAAAGCGGTTTTCTCTAATAACGTTACAGGTACCATTGCGACGGCTTATGGAATAAAAACTGGAATTAGTGTTGCAAAAGGTATATTCGACGGTATCGGAGTCGCCAAAGACACATTTAACAAGGCCAAAGATATATTAGGTATCGGGGCGGCAGCTGCAGAAGGCGCGCAAGGAGTTGGGCTAATGGCAAAGCTAACCGGTACATTAGGTGGATCTCTAACGGCGATAGCTGGACCAATTGGTATTGCAATCGCTGCAATTGGAGGGATAATAACAATTTTTGCGTTAGCCGAGAAAAGGCAACGAGAATACCGAGAAGAATTGCTGAAATTGGGCGATACTTATGCCGATGCAAAAAACACCATGGAAAATGCTCAAAAGCAATATGATGCAGAATCCGCCAAGTTAAAAGAAAATACGGACTTAATCAAAGAGTACAATGATATCAAAAGCCAAGTAAGTTCTGGTGATCTGACCAGTGACGAACAAACTACCGCCTTGGCACGACAAGAAGAAATTTTGACTAATCTCAAAGATTTGTACCCTAAAGCCTTTGGCGAGGGGTTTCGGTTGAACAGGGGCTGCAAAACGCCCAAGATATGATCGACCGGGAACAAGCCTATCAGGATTTGCTGATGCAACGAGCCCAGCTGGAATACAATCAGACGATCATGGATATTTCTCTGAAGGTACCGGATATGGCGGCAGAAATCAAAAAAATTCAGGATGAATTAAGTGGACCAGGCGGATTTCTTGAAAGACAGGTTACGCTTACTGCCGATACCACCAGCTTTGCAAATTTGCAAAAATATCTCGATGAGTATCAATACGATTTAAGCAATAACATCGATACTACAGGCGTTAAGACAAAAATTACTGATGAACTTAAAACACTTGGAGATGATGGGGCGATTGTTGGACAAGATATTATTAATTCAATCACTAAAAGGTTAGACGGAGATCAGACAATTACCGATGCTGTCAGAAAGACGGTATATGCTGCCCAGAACAAAGCAATCGAAGATCTCAATAAAGTAAACTACGACATTGTGCAAGATCAAATCAACTTAGTCCAGATGGGGGCAAACCTCGAAACATTGGCAAAAGGGGCTGGCGATCTCGGTATCAATATTGGTGGCATGGGTGGGATGATTTCAGCCAACCAAGCCCAAATCGGTGCTACCCAAAAGATGATTGATACCTCCAGCGCAACAGTCAGTGATACTGCCAAAATGCCCAGGAAACCGACAACTCCATGCAATCAGCTAATGACAAATCAGCGGCGATTGTCACTGACACCCAAACAGCAAACGCGAATGCCGATGGTGTGCTGGCTAAATTAGACACAGCCACCGCTCGGTTGGGCGAGCTTAAGGTGCCATGGGCGAGTTAGACACCAGTGGAATTACAGATCAGTTAAATGCTCTAATCGGGACGACGGATACGGCACTCGAAGCAATCAAGTCGACCATCACCACAAAAAGTACGGATGCCGTGGCTCAGGCAGAAGCCAAATTTGCTGAACTTGCGCCCTATGTCGATGGATTAACGCCGCAGTTTTATACAATTGGACAAGCGATGATCCAGGAACTAATCAACGGGATCAACAGCATGCAAGGCAGTGCTGGCGCATCAGTAGATGATATGGTCAGTTTGCTGGTTAGCAAATTTAAAGAAGGTTTGGGCATACATAGTCCAAGTGCTGTTCTTTATGCCATTGGCTCATTTATGGAAAAGGTCTTATTAACGGCCTACAGGAAAGCGACCTGGTATCATTCGCACATAATACAGTTACAGATTTAAGAACCGCCTTTGAAGGCGGGGGATTATCTATTTCAAAATTAATGAAAACCATGGGAAGCTCATCAAGCGAAGTTCTAAAACAAATGGGCGTGGATTTATCTTCATTCTCAAGTAGTGGAACTGGCGCATATCTTGGTACCGGCGGTTTAATGTGGCCTAGTGATACCGGTGAAATTACCAGTTAATTTTGGTAGGTCGTGATGCATCCGAAACGAACGGAGTCGGCTCGACTTACCACGAGGCGTGGACATCGGAGCATCTGAAGGATCGCCAATCTATGCTGCCGGGGACGGAATTGTCACCATGGCAGGAGAAAAACGGCGGTTACGGGAATATGGTCGCAATTGACCACGGAAACGGTTTAGCAACCTGGTATGGACATATGAAAGAAATTGCTACAATAGCCGGATCAGCTGTCAGCGCCGGGGATGTTATTGGTTATGTCGGCAGCACCGGAAAAACAGCACCGGTCCACATATCCACTTCTCTACTCTTGTCAATGGTCAACAGGTTGATCCGGGGAGTTTATTCGGTTTTAAAGTCGGATCGCGGTATATTCCACAGGATATGCCCGCAATGTTACATGAAGGCGAATTGGTTTTGCCAAAGAGCGAAAACCCATACGCCAACAGCGGTGGTAAAATCCTAACCATTTACTGGCAGTACATCGGTTACGAGCACTGGGGATCTTTCTAACGAAGATTTGAGAAGATCAGGCAATAACGTAGTTAAATTATTTAAAGACGGGATCAATGACATGAAAGATCCTGTTACCGCAACGGTTACGGAATTCACTGACAACGTCATTAAGCTGTTTCAGGATACCCTTGATTCAAGCAAACTGACAACCGGATCAGGAACCGGAAGCAGCAGTGACTGCAGAACATGGATGCTGCCGGTTGGATTAAAGAAGCAATGGCCCATTACTGGGTAACCGGCGACGATAACTTTAATCATTTGATGGAGATCGCCCAGAATGAATCTGGATTTGATCCGAATGCGATTAACGATTGGGATTCCAATGCCATGGCCGGAACGCCGAGTATGGGCCTGATGCAGACAATCCAATCCACATTTGATGCTTATGCCGGATCTGGCAAAGACATCTGGAATCCGATTGATAATGCGGTAGCGGCGATTAATTACATGATCGACCGATATGGCAGTATTTTAAACACTGGAACCCATGGTTATGCTGGCGGTGTCCAATCAGCACCAGCAGGTTTAGCTTGGGTTGGTGAAAAAGGCCCAGAGTTAATGAACTTCAGGGGCGGTGAAAGCGTTCTTAATGCGATGAATCAGCTAAAGTTGTTGGTTTTCAGGCGGCTAATGCACGGCGTAACAGCTATGCAGCTGACACCAGATCAAGTGGCATCGGCAGTGCCAGTGGTGGAACAGAGATATCAATCAATCTTGGTGGTATTCACGTTACGATCGAGGCGGGAAATGCAGGTTCAGCCGACGAAGTCATTGCGGCAGTTAAAGAACAAATGCCAAACATGACTAATGAAATGTGTCTTGAAATTGCAAGACAGTTAGCGGTTATCTTCTCGGGGATGCCAATAGCGCATGCACAATAGAACAAATTAATAAGAGGTGAAAAAATGGGTAATATCCAAAAATTAAACAGTAAAAGTAAAACTGTCAAAGAACTTACGTTGGAAATAAAAAATTATGTGGATTTAACCAATCTTACTGAATCTGAAAAACAACGAATCGGCGAATATCTTGTAGAATTTGTATATGTTGCAAAAGATGAAATGGTAAAGGGAATTTCTGAAGCTCTTAAAAATATGCATTGAGGTGCACATAAATGGAAATTTATATTACTGATCTAGCAACAAAAGAATCGATTCAAATACCAATGATACCGGAAAAAATTAGCGTCGCTTATGAAAATAATTTTCTTTCATATGATGTGCTGCGGATCGGGGAAGTAAAATTCCCCTCCGGCGTCAAACTAACAGGACTTAAATGGGACGGCCGATTCCCGGGAGAATCCCGAAAAGGTCAACCCTATGTGACAAATTGGGTCGATCCAAAGGAATTAAGCAATGGCTGGTTCGCATAAAGAATGGTGGTCCCGAGGCAAAGGTTCGCGTATTAATCACGGAAACGCCGATTAATATGGATTTTTATCTGGCAACTTTTACGCCAGATTTCACGGGGCGGGTTTGGTGATATTGAATATAATATTGCATTTTACGAAGCTAAAGATATTAATATTGCCGATGAAAGCGAAGCTACTAAAGGTGCTACAGTGACTGAGGAACGTCCATCAGCACCCGATGTTCCTACTGAGCAAAAAAGCACCTATACCGTCGTTTCGGGGATTGCCTTTGGGATATTGCGGCAGCTCAATTAAGTGATCCAACGCGATGGCCGGAGATCTATGAATTAAATAAGGATGTTATCGGGGATAATCCGAACTTGATCTACCCTGGGCAGGTTTATACATTACCGTAGGAGGGAGAGACATGTTTAATCCAGCAACAACAGTTTACCAAGTACGTCTCTTGCGAGGTGATGGTAAAAAATATAATATCTCAAATTTGATAACAAATTTTAAACTGGCGGGAAGCTGAGGGGGACTTGGTTCAACGGGCTTCAATTACGCTCGTTAATCTCTACACGAGCGCTGGTCTATGGACTGAACAGCTTGTATGTCCAGGGACAATCATTTTTATATTTGCTAACGATGAAGAAGTGTTTCGGGGTCCAGTTTGGGAACATGGGTATAGCGCTAAAACAACTGCAAACCGTGATTGAAATATCAGTTTGTGACCGCATGATTTATTTGAATCAATCAAAAGAAAGCGCCTATTACCCAGAAGGGCAACCAACCGGAACTATCTGTTCCCAAATTTGTTCCCGATGGGGCATTTTTGATGAATTATGAATATAAAGATTATGTCCATGGCAAACTTGTGATAAAAAACAAGACCATTGAGGACGAAATAAGTGAAGTGCTAACTGAAGCTCAGAGCAAAAATGGCGCCGGGAAGTTTGTATGTCATTTTGAAAAAGATGTTTTGAGGATCAGGGAGCGGGGTTTTAATGATGTGGTATATGTTTTGTCTGGCGGTGAAGCAGGAGGCAGTACGATCATTGGTGTGGAGGTTAAAAACAGCCTGACTAATTTTGTTTCGCGGGTGAATATCCTAGGAAAAGCGGATACAGATGGCCGGGAACCAATTGAAAATACCATCGATGGTGATCTGCAATACGGCATTCTTCAGGAACAGATATACCGAGATGATGATTCTACGTCTGAGGATGCGATTGCTGAAGCAAATGCAGTTTTGAACGAACGCAATAAGCTTTCCACTGAAATTAATATGACAGTACCTGACATTCCATTTGTCAGGAAAGGACATAAGATCAAGTGTGTTTTTTCCGCTGAAGTGAATGGATATTTTTATGTTCTTTCTGTCAATCATAATGCAAAAGAAAGAACGATGGATTTGAAATTAGAAAGGGCGTGATAAATTGGCAGATAAAATCAATGGCTTTAATGAACTGGCGCTGACCATACAAAAAAGAATGAACCAGGTTGGCGAATCGCGTTTAATCATTGATTTTGGACAGATCAATAGCGACGGAAGTCTCCGAACAAACAGCTTTCCAATTGATATTCCCGCCACAGATTATCTGATTTGCGGTAGCCTGATAGAAAACGAATGCCTTTGCGATCCGGGCGGTGATCCTTCGCATGTCCATGTGATCAAAACAAAAAAGCGGATATCAGCCGGGTCCCGGGTGGTGGTTGTTTGGATCGGGAATGATGCAATTGTAATTGATGTGATGAAAACAGCATCGGAGGTGTTATAGTATGCCAAACTTATTTCCTGTTTTTGAAGTTCCACAAATGACACCAACGAGTAATTTAAAAACTATTAATCAGAACGTGGAGTCTTTTTATTTCGACTTTGAATTGGGTGATTTTTCGGGTTGATGGCGCTGGCAAGGGAATTATTGCAACACCTGTTGAGACATGGAAGCAATGGTGTTTGAAAGCGGCTTCCACTGAACGTTATCGTTTCCGGGCTTACAGTAAGCAATACGGAGCAGAATGGGCACCGCTTAATGATTATGACAGTAAAAAAGCGAAAGAAAGTTGGATTGAACGAACGATCACTGAAACGCTATTGGCCGATCCGCTCAAAAGAACAGCGTATGTCAAAAATTTTACGTATATTTGGGATACAGATAGTGCCAATGTTGGCTTTACAATCTTTGGACAAGATGGAATGGAAGCTACCCTGCATGTGCAATTTTAGAAAAGAGGTGATGAAGTATGGCTAAAATTGAAGAATTTGAAACGCCGGATTTTTTGTTAAACCAGACCGAAGATGAGATACATCAAGAGATGTTGGCGATGATCGCGGAACAGCACCCGACCCATGATCTTACAGAAGGTAGCTTTGCATGGGATTTTACCCGGCCAACAGCCAAAGAAAAAGCCAGAATGGTGGGGTTTACCTTAACTGAGGTGATTAAAAACATATTTCCAATGTGGAGTTATGGCAGCAATTTAGATTGGCAGGCGGCTAACCGAAATATGCAACGTAAACTGGCAATAAAAGCCACCGGAAGTATCGTAATTACAGGTCGCGCCGGTACGGTTATTCCACTGGGCTTTCTTTTTAAAACAGAATCCGTTTACGGAAGTGCAAGCATATTATTCCAGACGACCGTAAGTGCGGTTATTCCCGGAACAGGAACTGGCCAAACAGTGGAAATACCTATTGAAGCTTACATTGCTGGGGCTAGTGGCATTGTGGCTGCCGGGACGATTACGATGTTAAATGCGGCACTAAAAGGGATTGAATCGGTCACCAATCCCGAAGCAACAACCGGGGGCGTTGATAAAGAAAGTGATGATGCGCTCATTCAGCGGATTTTGGAACTCGATCAAAATAAAGAAAGTTCTTTTGTTGGGTCAGATTCGGACTACAAGCGTTGGGCGTTGGAAGTTACTGGTGTTGGTGGCGCAGAAGTGATTCCGGCATCTGCTGGATCGGAGATTGTTACACTTGTTATTACGGATTCCCTGGGGCAACCGGCCAACAGCGAATTGTGCACAAAAGTTTATGATCATATTATGTCTCCCGCCGACCGTTCCAGTCGATTAGCAAGCGTAAATGATATTTTATCCGTTATATCCGCAACAGCTCTAACGATTGCTATCAGTGTGATTGTAGTCATTAATGGCGGTCGGGAAATTGAGGATATAAAAACGGATTTTCATGCATTGTTGGTTGATTATTACAAAACAGCCGTTTCGCAGAATGTGGCCAGAATCAATGAGATTGGCGCAATTTTGATTGATATTGAAGGGATTGCGGATTATGGCAATTTAACTTTAAATGGCAATGCTTCAAATGTACCAATTGCCACCGATGAAATCCCGGTAACACAACTGACCGATATTACTATGGTGACCTGATATGCGAATTACAACCGAGCAAACTGAGGCGATTTTAACGAGCGTTCAAGCAAAAAAGATCATTAATTATATTTCACCGATTTATAATAATGGCCCTTTGGCGCTGAGCGTATTGAATGCTATTGGAAAACAGTTGGATGATTTAGATGAGTGGATTGGACAGCTATGGTATGAAATCAACCCTATGACAGCCACCTGGGCGCTTAAGTATTGGGAAATTAATTATAAAATTCCCATTTCGAATGTGCTGTCATATGAAGAACGCCGGGCGCGACTATTTAAAAAGATGATTGTGCAATCTCGGATGACGCCTTTTGTGATTGAATCGCTTGCTAAACAAATCTGCGGGAGAGAAATTGAGGTTGAAGAAAATACAGCTTACCGTAAATTTGATGTGAATATTAGTGCCGGAACCGATACCGTCAATTTAGAAGCGGTGAGAAAAGGGATTATGGATTTCAAAAAGTCCCAACTTTATTTTGAACTTTATATGCTGGTACAAGGAACGATTGAAATTGGATGGAGTACCGAGTTTTTCTATTACAACTATCCCAATTGTGGGATTTATTTGTGTGGTGAGCTCCCATGAGAAATGAGGTGGATATGATTGGCAATATTTAATGCAGATTACTTGACTGGCATCCGGACAAAAATTTCAAATGACGTGGCCAGCGCAAAATTCAAGGTTGCAGAAATACTTTATAATGCGTCGATTCAGACAAAAAGTGTTGAAGGTGATACTATTACGATTATTTTGGAATGTTCTGGTATGCCGACCGGTGACCAGACAATCACTGAAATTATTCTGTATGATTCTAATGATACCGTCATTGCTTCAAAAGTTGAATCGGTCTTAAAGGCGGCGTCTCAAGCGAGTGTCTTCTTTAAATTCAAAATACCTATAAAGGAGGTGTAACGGATGGCCTATATCAAAACACAATGGCAGGACCATGTCACCCAGTATACCAATCGTTATGATCAAACAGAAAATGCCGATGGCAGCATCAATCTGTCTAAAGTCCAAGGTGAAGTGGTCCAACAGGGGACACCGATGAGCGCAGAAAATTTCAATAATCTTGAAGATGGCGTTGAAGCGGCCCATGTTGGGCTAGAAGATCATATCGAGGATACCAATGCTCATATGACCGAAGAAGAACGTGAATCGATATCTACCGCGGTAAGTAACATAACAAGTCATATTGGGAACAACGGGATCCATCTGACAACGGATCAGAAAACGGATTTAACTGATGGGGAAGACAGTAGTGGACATTACCATTCTGTAGATCGAAATCGTGAAAATCATACAGGTGAACAGACATCAAGTACCATATCAGATTTTGCGGCGACTGTTAGAACGACGGTGCTAAATGGGCTTAGTTTTATCGCTGATACAGCGATTACTGCGGCCGATACGGTGATTAGTGCATTGGGGAAGCTACAGAAACAGATCATAGATCATTCAGCAGATACAACAATGCATATTACAACTGATGAGCGGACAGCGTGGAATGGGAATGTGATTGATATTGCAGCTCTAAAAGCGGTCAAGACAGCGATTATTCCAACAACTGGTTGGAGTTCAACAGCACCTTATTCGGTCTCCGTTACAGTTTCTGGGCTGACTGATTCCCGGCCGGATATCAACCCGATTTATTCAGCAACTTTGGAAACGGCGCTATTAGAAAAAGAAGCATGGAACACGATATCTTACATTGATTGTACGACGGATACGATGACGGTCACCTGTCTGGAAGAAATACCGACAATAGAAATTAATATAGAATTGGTGGGTGGTTGATATGGGTAGAGCGAGATTAAACGGACAAAATGGAAGTCAAAAATTAACAGGTGATGCAACAGTTAACAATGTAGCTATTGGAAAAACATTTTACAGTAACGACGCAAAAACAAAATTAACTGGTACTGGTGCAAATGCAAAAAGATGGGCGAGTGGCACGGTTAATAGTTACTTTGGAACCGTGGAAGGTCTAGAATTTACGCCAAAATTAGTTATAATGCAGGCCATTTACTCATTCCATGTTTTAACGATGACTTATAATGGATACGGATCATATGCATCGATGGGATCAAAATATTTATCATCATTTCCGATTGCGGGTGGTGATGCAGGTAGCTTTAGCTATGATAGTGGGAGGGGAATATCAATAAATACGGGTGGGTTTACGTATGGGCACAGCCAATTTTATAATACACCAAGCATTTCATGGAAAGCTTTTGAATAAAAGGAGATAAAAAAAATGAACACACTAATAATTTATGATAGCACAGGATATGTTATTTCCCAAATGGCGGGATCTGTCAGAGAACCGCAAGGCGGAGTACAGTTTTTATGGGCTGAAATCCCGGAAGGAAAGAAATTAAAAAATGGAGTTGGAATTGATGTTTCGGCAAATCCACACCAAGCGATTTTAGAGGATATGCCAAAAACTGAAATTGAATTGTTGAAAGAACAACTTGCGTTGACTCAAAAAGCAGTTGATGATTTATTATTTGCAGGAGGCGCAATCTAATGGCTGATTATTTAGGGCAAAGGATAATTGATGGTATTTACACTTATGATTATGTGATTGGAAAACGTCCCGATCTAAAAGATGGGATTGACGCCTATCTAATCAGTAAAGGAAGAGAGGATTTGATAACAGCTTAGGGCTGTTTTTTTATTGCTCAGGGGCGGGGCATCCGCTCTTATTTGATTTGAAAGGAGACGGTTTATGACTGTAGATTGGGCGGCGGTAGGGGTCTTGGTGACAATTGTTAGTATTGCATTGGTGGAAATTGCACAGCAAAAAAAGACATCAGAGGCATGGGGGGAATTGTCAGCTACGCTTAAGAATTTAAAAGAATATTTCGAAAAAGAGCAGGCGAACAATAAAGAAAATTACAAAGAAGTATGTGGACGACTGGATGAACATGACGACACACTGGCCGATCATGAGCTTCAGATTGCATTATTAAAAAATAAAGGAGAAAAACAATGAGTGGAAAAATGAAAACATGGATTAAAGCGGCAGGTATTAGAGCAGTAAAAACGGTGGCCCAAACGGCGGTAGCCACGATTGGAACTTCTGTAGCAATTGGTCAGGTAGATTGGGTATTTGTAGCATCCGCAGCTGGATTAGCTGGGGTTTTATCACTACTAACAAGCGTGGCAGGATTGCCAGAAATTAGTGAAGGTGAAAAAAATGAGTAACAAACTATTTGATGTTAATACCATTTACGCGCCCCATGTCCAGAATGATGGCTGGGGACCCGAAGTAAGAAATGGTGTGGATGCTGGCACGACTGGCCAAAATAAACGATTAGAAGCTTTTACCTGCAAACTGGAACTACCGGAAGGCGTGGATCTCCATGTTATGTGCCGGGCACATGTAAAAAATAAAGGCTGGCTCGATCCGGTCTATGATGGCGAAATTTGCGGAACCGTAGGCGAGGGTTTATCTCTGCAGGCGATTCAGTTACAATTATCCGGCGCTGATTCCGATAAATATGAAATCTGGATTCAGGTTCATGTTCAGAACAAAGGCTGGATGAATTGGATGAGTGGTGGCGAACTGGCCGGGACCGTTGGCTTTGATCTTCAGGCTGAAGCGATCCGGATCATGGTTTTTGCGAAAGGTGTCAGTCTAAAAACGGATGGTGTTGTTGGTTTCGTCGAGTATGTCGCGCCTCCTGCAGCCGATCCGGTCGTTAATACCAATATGGCGGGGAAATATTTTTCATGGGAAGAGTTGTCGTGTGATTGCCCTCCTTGGAAATACGGATTCGGTTGGTGTGATGGGTATCCGGAACAAGATTTAAAAAACCAAAATGCGCCGTATCTAATCGATGTTTTAGATAAAGTTAGAGAGTATTTTGGTAGCCAGGTTATTGTTACTTCGATGATCCGCTGTCAGAATTGTAATAATCATTGGGGTGGGATTCCGGGATCTTATCACACAACATGGCAAGCAGTTGACATTGTTGTTCCTGGTCACAGTGCTTATGAGGTGGCTGTTGTTGCCAATAACTTAACGGGATGCGGCGCAAGGTATTATGAGATTGATCAATTCACCCATCTTGAACCACCAGGCTGCGGCGTTTATTGTCAGCAAGCTGCTTAAGAATTGACGATTTGTTTTAAGATATCTGCAAGTCTTGACGTTTTGATATTGAAAAGACAATGATCTTGACCGAAAATTTGTCAAGTAAGTTTACGGCCACTCTGCGGGGTGGCTTATTTATTTTATTGAAAAAGGAGAAAATTGGTGATGCGGATCATGAACGACTAAAAAATTCATTGAAAGAGATCAAAGGAAAGTTTATACTGAGTTATAACAATGATGATTTTGTCCGGGAATTGTATCAGGATTTCAATCTGATTGAAATCAGCCGGAGAAATTCGCTGCTTGAACGGTACGATGGGAAAGATAAAGAATACAAGGAAGTAATAATCACGAATTGCTGAGATATTACCTTAATATTAAAGGGCCTTACGGTGTGGGGGCTTTTTTGTATGTGGTTTGAGCAAGTTTGTATTTTTCATTTTTGGCAATAATTGTTAGTAGGTGGTAATAGCTTGGCAAAGTTAAAAGAGTTTATTCGAAAGTATAAGGTTTTACTGGGAATTATCATAGGGGTAAGTTTTGCAATTATTGGCCCTTTTATTATTGATAAATTGTATGATTCGACAAATAAAATATTTTTCACTATATGGGATGCTTCAGATATTCTTTCGTATTATGGCACGCTTTTAGGCGCAGCTGCAACTATTATTGCAGTAACTTGGACTATAATCACAACAAAAAAATCAGCTGAATTAGATAGAAAACATGCTATGATTGTTAATCACAGTAATATTGGTGTAAAAGAGTGTTACGATCTAATAGAAGTTTGCGATACTATTAAAATAAAGACTTTGCTTGAGAATTTAAATAATCCAATTGATAAAAATGACTTTGATAAAAGTATTGAAATATCATTACTACAAAATAAATTCAGCAAGCTTATAGATGAGATAAAAATAAGCCATATTAAATGGCAATTCATTTATCCATTCGTCGGATCAAAAACAAGAGACTTTATTGATTTCTATATTATAGGACTCCAAAAACTTATAGAAGATTTATCAAAATCGCTAGAGTGTAACGGGACCTATTTTTGGGTAAATAATGAAAATTTGGATAAAATTAGCTGTTTTCAAAATAAACATCAACCAACTTTTATTGTAATTCTTCAGTACCTTGTTCATGAATATGATTGTGAGACAATTTGGGAATGTGCGTTATTTGATGGTAAAAATGACTTCGATGATAAAGAAAAAACAAATATCCGATGAGATAAATTAAATACTAGGCTGATGAAGTTATGATATTTACTTTTCGCAACGGCGTTTCCAGCCCAAAGGAGCTTAAAAGGAACGGTTCAATTAATGAAAATTATAATTTGAGAAAAATGGCGATAAAATGGCTGTATTACTTCAAGGTTCAGTGAGACTACTATTCTCACTTGACTCTTAACCAGAATTCTCTGAGAAAATCAGAAATCAAAAAACAATCTTATAAATCTATATTTTGATGCAATTAGTGTCATACAGGTGTTATATGAATGAACTAGGTGTTGCATTGGAAGCTCTGGAGACTCTGGATGGGATTCATGCTTATTTTAGATAGATTATATGTAATCTCTTAATTGAGGTGGCTCTATTTTATATTTGAAGTGCTGTTTTAATATTTGTTTTACGATCGTGTGATATTATTTAATATAATATGGGTATTTCTATTTATAGTAGAGTGTTTTTTCAGGTCAATGTAAAGAAAATATCTTTACATTGAGTGTTTGAAGATGTAATATAGCTGTATATACAGATGCGTCGATTGAGTTAACGTATTTTATTATATTCAAACATTGCAAATGATTACAATCATGATTTGTAATGAATTATGATATTATTTAATAATGTTATTCATTTGATAATGTGTCAAGGAGGAATATGTGATGAAAGACAAAGCACTAGATATCGCAAACTATATTGTGAAAAAGTCTATTGATTTTGGTAAACCTATTACTAATCTAAAGTTGCAAAAAGTTCTTTATTATGTACAAGCTGCTTTTTTAGTAGAGAAGGATGAGCCTGCTTTTGAAGAATCAGTTTCGGCATGGATGTACGGCCCTGTGGTCGAATCTGTTTATTATCAATTTAGAAAATATGTGAGTAAAGAAATCACAGAGTATGATGAAAATTTTGAAGTGAGTGATGACGATCAAAAAATAATCGATAGTGTTATTCGCAGTTATCTTGATTTTTCAGGGACTCAATTAATTTCAAAAACACACAAAGAAAAACCATGGAAAGAAATTCAAGAACATGGCTTTGTTGGCTATTCTGATATTGAAAATAAAACAATAAAAGAATATTATGCTGAAAACAGGAACGAAATTTATGGAAAATGCTGTTGATTTAGTTAATGTATTAGAAAACCTTTATAAAAAACTTGATGATCCGGAAACACTTAATAAAACTGAAAAAGAGAAAATTTTAGATGATTTTTGGAGTTACTATCATGTTAAAAAGAGGCATAATTATCATGAAGTGACTCTTTTTATTTTAGACAAAGAAAAATTAGATGACAAATATTACAATGAGCAAATTGATTTGTTTACTGCTGTGATCAGTGAATTAGCGGATCTTGCAAAATCGAAAGAATCTGAGTGTAAGAACAGAGAAAATCCTTATTGCTGCAAAAAAGAAGATAACTTTATTTGCGAAGAACATGAAGGTAGCAAATGTTATTATTGCAGTATATCAAAGTGTTTGTATAAATTGTATGATCATATTCTTCTTGAGGTCACGAGGCTTGCTGAGATAAAAAAAGCAAATAAAGAATATGAATTAAAATTCAAAGATGCCGACAAAAGATTTGAAGAAGCCGAATTAGAATTTGGAATAGCTGCATCGAAATTTGACAAGGCTGATAAGAAATTAAATTATCTATATAAAAAAGCAAATACGCTTGAAGAACAGACTTCTAATTTAAATGAAAAAACAATTGAAATAAAAAGTATTCTAGAGAATACCCAGAAGAGCATGGAAGATGCGCAAAATACTCTCAAAAATGCACAAGACAGTATGTATGAGGCACAGAATACCCTTGAAAGTACACAAAATAAATTTGAAGATATGGAAACCAATCTCGAAAGCACACAAGAGAAACTTTCTGGCATGCAGGTTACTATTGAAGAAACGAAAAAAAGACTTGAAGATACACAGAAAGAATATATAACGATTTTAGGAATATTTTCATCAATTGTTTTAGCATTTATTGGAGGCATGATTTTTTCGACTTCAGTCTTACAAAATATTGGAAACGGAAGCATTTTTCGTATATTAGCAGCTGTTTTAATAATTGCATTCACCTTCTTAAATATGCTGTTCATATTAGTTAGATTTATTTCAGACATCAATGGACTTAGTGATGATAAAATTAAGTATACCGAATATATGAAACAGATAAATAAAACTCTATTAATTTTACTGGTATTGGTTATCTTAGGCTGGCTTATAGATATCAATGTAATTGCTGAGAATTTCAGAAATTGGATGAATTTGAATTATCATTGATAAGATGAAAAATCGCATTGTCAATAGAAACCAAACAAAGTAAAAAATAATTAAAGGTCTTACCCATGAAAAAAGTAACCGATTAAGGCTTTGGTCATTGCCTAGTTCTTGAATCAGCGCAAACATCACGGAAATAACATTATATTGTCTGAATTTTGAATTTGCCTATTTTTTTGAAACTGATTAATTTAAGTAATACCTTTGTATTTTGAATTTGATGGAGGATTAATAATGGCAGGATATCGACCAAGAGTAAGTAAATCGCATTTGATATTCTTTAATGCGTTTAGAATAAAACAAAAACGTTGGGAGAAGTATGATGCCATCAAAACGCTATGAAATCACAGATGAACAATGGGAACAGATCAAAGATTTATTTCCCAAAGCCAAAACAGGTCGTCCACCAAAAGATAATCGGTTAATCTTCAACGCAATTTTATGGATTGCACGAAGTGGTGTTGCGTGGCGGGATCTTCCCGGGCGTTTTGGTTCGTGGAAAACGGTCTACAGCCGTTTCTGTAAATGGCGTGATGATGAAACACTGGCAAATGTTTTTTATGCCTTAAATACCGATGCTGATTTCGAAAATCTCAGTATTGATTACAACCATTGTAAAAGCGCATCAGCATCGTGCTGGGGCTAAAAAAGGGCTGTAAATGCAGAAGTGAATCAATACATCGGAAAAAGTCGGGGCGGTAACACGACTAAAATTCACGCAGTCGTTGACGCCCTGGGAAATCCGATTTATCTTGAGCTTTCTGGCGGTCAAGTTAACGACAATACCGTTGCGATCGATCTGTTATCAAATGTTGATATAAAAAGTGCCAATATCCTGGGCGGTAAAGCTTACGGAACTAAAGATATTAGAACTTACATCACTTCACAAGAAGCTGTCTATACAATTCCGCCAAAGTCAAGTACTAAAGAACCATGGGATTGTGACTGGTGGCTTTACAAAGAGCGCCATCTGGTCGAATGCTTTTTCAATAAAATCAAGCATTTTCGAAGAGTCGCAACACGATATGATAAGTTGGCATCTTCGTTTTATGCCTTTGTTTATATTGCCGCAATCTGGCTTTTATCAAAATGAACAGCATTTTGACTTTTCAGACACACCCTAAGAAAAAAGCCGAATCAAAGGCTATTTTTGAGATCTTTTTTCCACTATTAATTCTAGCTATTTATTCTTATAGTCTTCTTCCAGATCTACGAGATATTTGTCACGGTCAATTTCCTTTATAATTTCAGCTCGATAGCAAAAATAAATAGCTCTAAGAGCCATATCACGAACCATCTTAAGTTTTTCGGCTTCGGTGGCGATTTCTATTTTTCTATAGGTATCTTCTAAATAACGTTCAACGGTGCCCTTATTTATTTTCATTTTTCTCCATGTGTTCAAGTTGTCTAGTATAATTTTATATTAAATAAATGTTGAAGTAAATAATATTTTCGATTGAAGTAAAAATAATTATGTTGAAAATATTGTATTGTAAGCGTATACTTTTAATTTAAGAGAGAAAGTAAATGCGAAAGAACGTTCAAAAGTGTCTTATGTTATTGTTGCACTGTTGGATTGTTAACATTTTTTTAGACAACTTATTCGTGGGCTTATTTTTAATCCCTTGTCACGATAAGTATGAAAAATGGTGATCGAATCCAAACTGTGTTTAATACTGGAAAAACCCTGATAAACAAGAGCAATGCAGTCGGCACTGTATTTGTACGATTTCTTGATTTTAAAGGTCGACAATGTGGCAAATGCCGTATTGTTTCCACATAAGTTGAATAGTTGACAACTACTTTCAATGGCGCTCTGCTACTAATGGTTTCGTTAATATCATTGATAATTCGATCCGGCTCACGTTTTTCTTTAATTCATAATAAAAGGCGTTTTTGGATATTCCTAAGATGATGCGCATTACTGATATCGAGTATCAATCTTGATTGGTTTTGTTAACTTCTACTTTTGTCCTAAATTGTAACAAATATATAATGATGAGATAAATAATGATAGATTTATTGAATATTTCGGCTGTGAAAGGTTTTTCCGCATTATAACGTTTATTTCAAAATCCAAGGCAACAAGATCACATTATTGCTGAAATCCGATTTAATAAAAGTTCGAAAAATGGCAATTTTCGTATGAACCAGATTCAGTCGAAATATTCAATTTATTATTAGCAAGGAGGAGATAAATAATGATAGGTTTATTAGCAAGTAAGATAGCATATGTAACTTTAGCAGTTTTAATTGGAAGTGGGGAAGAATCAATAAGCAATTTAGTTTATAAAGTGGGAGAAAAAGTTACTTTAACAGCATTCCCGGTGAAGAAGGGTTTGAAAAAAAAATTACTGCAAATATTAAAAAAATGTACAGAGGATGCTATTATAGCGCAAAATTATGAAATTGAGTATGAGGTAATTGACAAAATTGTGAAAGCCCTATTTAATAAAGATGTACTATATCTTTATCTCAACAATGATATAGCAGACAAACTGATGAGCGATAAATTAATGTCAACGCTTGTTGAAAATGACATACCTTACGATGAACATAATATTAGCATAGAAGACCTAGTAAGCAACATTTTATCAAACATTTATCAAGAAATACAAAATGATACGGATTTACTAACTATTGATACTAATTATAATATACATATATTATCTGATAAATTTAAAATTATGTCAAATAACATCGAAGAAATGAATATAAATGTCGAAGCAATTACTGAAAGTGATGTATTGAGAAAAGATAATGGTTTGAATACTTCAAATCACGCGTATTATGAGAATTTTATAGAAGTTATGTTTTTACACAAAGAAACTGATAAACCTCAGATTAGTCTTTCCCAGTTATTTATTATGCCCAAATATACAACCTATGATAAAGATTCTGATCCAAAACTAATAATAATAGATTATTTAGATGAGTTTATTAATTCTGAACTAATAGATATAAAGGGTAATTTGAATAAGAATGTACTTTTTATTGAAGGGGACGGAGGAATTGGAAAAAGCTCTTTAGTATCTTTTATGGCTTATCATTATCATCTAAAAACGAAACTTGGAAATAAACTATTTCAAAACAGAGGTTTAATTTGTATTCGACTACGTGATGTAATTCCAGAGCAAAAAGAATTTCCATATGATGACGCGCTTTATGGTATTTTAAAGTATTTAAATGTTAAGTCTCTAAATGATTTAAAAAAACAAGCTCAAAATTCACTCATAATTTTGGATGGGTTTGATGAACTTTGTATGGTTCAAGGAATGCTTACAAACCAAATCCAATATTTAAATCAGATTTTTGTAGGATTAAAGGATTATAAAATAATTGTTACAACTAGACCACATTACATACAACTTGAAGCATTAAGTATAAATTATAAATGCATTTTACTGAGTCATTTTGATAAGGAATTACGTGGATTATGGATAGAAAAATATATAAAAGTTTGTAAAATAACAGATAATCTCCCCAACATCCAATATATATATAATATAGATGATAATAATGCCTCGGGAATTTGTGATACTCCAATGTCTTTATATATGATCGCAGCAGGTAAAATTGATGAAGATGCTCAAAGTAATAATTGGGCATTATATCATCAAATTTTTTATGAAGAACTAACAGATACTACATATAATTCACTATTTTCTAGTAAGACGAATATAAGCCCTCAACATATGATCGCAAAGTACAAAGATATTTTGTATCGTTTTAGTTCAGAAATTGCATATAATATTTATAAAAGCAATAATGTGAAATCGTATATATCTGATCAGGAAATATTAAAGATAGTAGAAAAAATGGAGTTGGTTAATGATAACTCGAAAAAAATTGAAGATATTTGTGAAATCACAAGATTAAAAAACGTAGCTAATAAATGTTACGCAATTTGTAATTATTGGAAGACAAATGAACAAAAAGAAAGAGTAGAATTTTACCATAATAACATTCAGGATTTTTTCTTATGCGAAAAAGTATTTTATGAGCTAAATGATTTGTATAAAAGAATTGAAGATGCAGAGGTTAATGAAAAATTAGAAATATTTATTAGGAATTATCAAGAATTATTTAAATACGCCGAACTACCAGAAAAAGCAGTCGAATTTATCCATTTGAGAATAAAATACAAAATACACAATAAAGAAGATTTTTTTGTAAAAAAAGAAATAGAAAAAAAATATTTTCCAATATTTTCACAAGAGATGTTGATTTATGGGGTGCTATTTGAGTATAAATATTCGTCAAGAGAAAATGTATTTGCAAATATGAAGAATATATATTCAAATGTTATAAAATTATACTCAAATTTGTATGAATTGTATACTTTAGAAGATGATTATTTAAATTTATGGAGTGAGGTTGATATTATAAATAAGAGTGGAATCTTTAGAGAGTTATGTGAATTTATAAAGAAAAATTTGTATCAAACAAATTTAAAAAAAGTAAATTTATCTAGAACTAATTTACAAGAAGCTAATTTACAAAAAGCTAATTTATATCGTGCAAATTTAGAAGGGACAAATTTTGAAAGAGCAAACTTAAAAAGTGCATTTTTATATGGATCAAATTTGGAAGGAGCAAATTTGGAAGAAGCAAATTTAGAAGGGGCTAATTTAGAAGGAGCAAATTTAGAAAGGGTAAATTTAACAGGCGCTAATTTAACAGGAGCTAATTTAGAAAGAGCTAATTTAAGTAGAGCAAATTTAGAAGGGGCTAATTTATATCAAACAAAATTAAGTAGAGCAGAATTAAATAGTACAAATTTAAAAAGAGTAAATTTAGCTAGTGCGAATATAGAAGGAGCAAATTTATCTGGAGCAAATTTAGAGGAAGCAAATTTTATTAGATAAAAATAGTTTGCCCCTTTTTTGCCCCTTATTCCGGGAGTAACAAAAAAACGTTTATATCAAAAAAGATTGCTGCAATGCGATATATAAAGGTTGATAAAATTGAATAAATGGGAATTCGCAATCCGGAAGGTCGGGGGTTCGAATCCCTCAGGGCACGCCATTTTTTCAACTTATACGAATTAATTTAAACTTTAGAACCTCTTTGAGGTTCTTTTTGTTTTTTTAATAAATGTTTTGCCACAAATCAGCATACCTTTAGTAAATATAGATCTAACCCGCGTTTGTTAAGTAATATTAGTTTCAATGTTTTTAACTTCAATATTTTAAATACGTAATATTATATTTTTATTTCAAATCGACACTCCTTACCACCGCGTATAATAGTTGAAATAATCTTTACTTCCACTTCTCTATCTAGTCCAACGCAAAACTTATTTATAAGACTTCCCAAAGTACAGTAACACATTGTTGGGGAAGCTTTCTCCAATTCTTTATTCACAAAAGGACAATAACACTTGTCAAAAACTACATAATAGGATCCGTGTTCTTGTTTAAGTCTCCAGTCCTCCATTAAATATTTGATTAATTCATCTTCTGAATTAAACTGTTCCTTAAGTTCTTTCACTTTCTCATCTGGCATATGGCTATATGGGCACTTTGTGCTACATTGTTCCATTATTTTTTGTTTTTCATCTTCATCCGTATATTCATCAAGCCCTTTCAAAAGCATATTAATCCATTGTTCCATTCTATCCTCCTATATCTTATTATCTATTAGGCGTTTGCAAAACGCCACAGCCCGCATAATTACGGAATATTTTTAACATAAAAAAATATAACTCCTCACCAGATTGTGATAAAATTGAGTTGCTTAAAAACAAATCTATCAACCTGAAAGGAGTTGTACATAGATAATCTACCACAAAAACAGCTTTCTTTGGCTGAAATTTATTCTGATTACACTCATTTTTTTGAAAGTGACAAACATCGATTTCTTTCACTACTGGAAGAGAATCTGAATCTTCATGCGTTGATTCCGCATTCTTTTTATCGGCATTACTACTGTGCTCATGGACGAAATCGGGATTTTGAGCTTTGTTTGATTCTCTGGGCGCTGATGTGATCCTGCAGCGAATTTTTTCCATTCCCACGGATACACTTCTGATTACTTTTCTCAAGTTTTCCAGAGAACTCAGGGATTTCTGCGGTTTTAACCGGGTTTCCCATGCGTCACAACTGACCCGTTTCAAACAAACATACTTATCGGACTTACAATCGCTCTTTATTTTATCTACATTCAGTACGCAATTTTCTAATTAATGGGTACTGAACAAACCTGAAACCCACAATATTACTGACTTTAGAGCTACTTCATGGTATAATAAGTGAAAGAGAAACGCGCGAAACCACTCAAAAACCTTGCACACGGGGTGATTAAAATGTATAAATTCAGTGATAATCAAATCAGTTTCAGCGATTTTAAACAACCCATCGGCATGAAAATGAATGCTACCAATCGATGGGTGAAAAAAGCTGAGTCGATTCCCTGGAAAACCATTGAAAAAAAGTACGCCAAACTGTTTTCAAATAAAAGGAAAATGTGGACAAACCCTTGAGACTTGCCCTGGGTGCCTGCATCATTCAGGCAGAGTATGGCTATTCCGATGCGGAGACAACCCTTCAGATCCAGGAAGGGCCGTATCTGCAGTTCTTTTGCGGTTTCTGTGAATACCGCGATGAACCGCCATTTGATCCATCCCTGATGGTTTACTTCCGCAAACGACTGACACCTGAGATTCTGGGTGAGATCAACGAACTGATTATTCAAAAGGCAGCAGCTGAAAAGGCGAGCGATGAGCCTGATGATCCCGGTGATTCATCATCTGACGAACCACCACAAAACTGTGGAACCCTCATTGTTGATGCGACCTGTGCGCCGTCGCATATCCGGTATCCTCAGGATACCGCACTCCTAAATGAAGCCAGAGAAAATGCTGAAGCAATGATTACTGAAATGCATGATCCCGCTGATGGCAGAACCCCCCCACCTATGCCGGACGTACACATAAAGATCATTTCAATCTTGTGCGTAAAAAGAAAAACACAGCTAAAACAATCCGTAAAGCAATTGGAAAACAACTGCGTTATCTGTGCAGAGACCTGGCCATTATTGACATCATGTTGAGTCATCAAAAAACATTATCCGGAAAATGGCAGGTTCGGCTGGAACCATCCGTTGTCTTTATGGACAGCAAAAATACATGTACGACAATCATACTCATCAGGTTGAAAATCGGATTGCCAGTCTGTCTCAACCGCATCTGCGACCCATTGTTAGAGGGAAAACAAAAGCCCCGGTGGAGTTCGGCGCAAAACTGGACATCAGTGTGGTCGATGGTTATACGCGTCTTGAAAAAGTATCCTTTGACGCATATAACGAGGCATCCTATCTGATTGAAGTAATTGAGCGGTACAAAGATCGAGTCGGTGTTTATCCGGCGCGGATCCTGGCAGATAAGATTTACCGAAACCGGGGCAACCTCAAGTTTTGTAAAGGAAAAGGGATCTGATTGTCAGGACCGGCACTGGGTCGCCCACCGAAAAACGCAGTAATTGACAAAAGACAGGAATACGTGGATATTTGTGAACGTGTCGAAGTCGAACGAAAATTCAGTCTTGCCAAACTCAAATGTGGTCTTGGTCTGATCCGGACGCGTTTGCCAGACACAGGCCTTTGCATCATTGCTCTGTCGATTGTTGTTCTGAACTTGCGTAAGGTTCTTTATGCTGGAATTGAATGGGGACAGTTATTTTCAAAAATTGGTAATTATTCAGTAGGCATTAAGTAAAATATGTTTATACAGTAAGCGAAAATTTTCTCTGATATCAATGCTTAAGGAGAATCAAAAACGGCCGTTTTTGACTCTCTATATTATCGATACTTTAACTAATGCAATTTCTGGCGATATAATAGTGTGATAACAAATGTCATAATCAAAATGTCTTAAATAGTGTCCCAATACGTTTTTGACACCTTCAAAAGGTTGTGGATGTGTACATTTATAAGATCTGATTAAATTATTCGATCGGATAGAAATACAAGGTGTCTGGATAAAATTGCTGTAGTTTATTCCAAGTTACTGAGACTTGAAAACAAACAATGAATCTCATTGAGGTATAAAAAGCGTTTTAAGGAATTAGCTTCATTTTCTATGCCCATGGGCTATTTTATGAAGAATTCCAATTTGCGGTGGCATTACATCACCACTTTTACTTTTTTTCAGCTTGAATACTTGGTAAACGTATATGGGAGTTACGGGTCTGTGTCGATCACAACAGCCATATATTCAACCGAATGTATTTGGAAAATAAGAATTTCAGGTACATTATAAACATTTCGAAGTTATTTTAAATATTGGCATCATTTGCAGTTGATTGACATACTTGACTAAAAAGAATATACTTAGCTTTGATTGAATTCAAAATGTATTTATGAGGTGTTTTATTATCAAAAGCTCTACTATGAATGTAGTTTTGGAGAATTGAGGTATTTTAATACTGAGGTGAAGAAACTATGTTAAGATAATCGTATTAAGATTCCTATTTGTTTAAGTAGTTATGACATTATTACAAATGAGGTCTATAATAATGATAGCGCTTAGCATCTTAGAAAAAAATTAAATAGCCAGCTGATTTAGACCGAATTCTTGGTTAAGTTCTGTTCATATAAATCTCCATATTCATATTAAAATTTGAGGAAAATCGGTTAATCACATTATATTTATATTTGACATAAAAATTTTGCATATTTCCTGTATTGAGAGCGAGTTAGAAGCGATTATTCAGAGTTATTATTTATATGCATAGTTATTAAAAAGGTTTAATTTGTTATATTATGCTAAGAGAATTTCTATTATGTTGATTTTATCGCTATATTGTTAATTTAAAAAGGTTCCTTGCTTTAAGTTTTGTGTACAAATTTTATAAGATAATTTGTAAAGATTTTTTATGAAAGAGGTGTTCTAGTTGACTCAATATTATCCATTAAGTAATTCGTTTTCGACGAACGAAATAAAATCGCAAAATCTTGCACAAGTAATGTGGCATATAACACAAAAATGTGAATTGAATTGTATTTTTTGTTTTGCTGATAAAAATAAAATTGGAAAGGAGACATTATGGAGCCGAACTCAGTTAGAGGAAACGGTAAGATTGTTTACTGAACTGGGTGTTCAAAAAATTGATATTTCGGGAGGCGAGCCGCTATTATGTGAGCAATTAATTGATATTGTAAATGTTTGCCAATCTCATGGACTTAATATTACAATCACAACAAGCGGTCAAGGGTTACCTTCAAATAAAACTTGGCTTGTCGAAAATAGTAAATTATTTTCGCGTGTCATCTTTTCTCTAGATGGTCTGGAACCAGAGCATAATTTTTTGCGGGGGAATAATAACTCATACAGTCACTGTTTAGACCTTTACAAAAGTCTGGCAGATGCAGGATGTGAACATCTTCGAATAAATAGTGTAATTACGAACATGGTCTTGAATGGCAATTATCCTTTTTTGTTTTCAGAAATAATTAGTAAGCTTCAACCACTTGAGTGGTGCGTAATTAAACCTCATAGAACCGGCAATGAAAGAGCGTTTAATCAAATTGATATTTCAGATGTTCAGTTTAATAATTTTTTTCGAAGTTGCGCAATGTACTTAGAAATGAACGAGATCAAGGTAATTGAGAGGTCTAATAATATATACTCATCTTATTGGACGTTGAATGCGCATCGTAGGCTTATTTTGGATAGCGTTGAAAGCCGATATAATATACCATTTGATTTTAGTCAGATTGAAATAATTAGAAAAGCTATATCTTTAAACACTCAATTTTTACCTAAGGAGCAATAAAAATGAAAGCATCGAATAAAATTGCAATAGTTAATATTGACCATGATTTGTTTGGTTCCTTAATCCTTGGACAGTTAGAAGCAATTCTTTTGGGAAACCCTGATATCGAAAGTGCAGAGTTACAACAGGATTTAATACCCAATGCAAAGTGTGAACTCAATCTTGTGTTGGATGTCGTAATAAATATAGGCATAGGGGTTGCATCTGCAGCAATTTATGATTACATCAAAAAAATATGGAAGTCGACAACAGAAAGGGACAGGAAATTGAAGTTATCTATTAAGTCAGAAGATAATGATGTTATAATTGAGATACAATACGATCAGAATTTAGATGACGTTTCAATAATTATAAGAAAGTAGGTTTCTTCATGGTTGCTTTGATTTCTGTTGGGATTTCAAATTATACGAATACGAAACTAAATATCCCTTGCGCCTGCAAAGATGCGGAAAAAGTATATTTCACTTTGCAGAATATACTCGGAAGCACTTTTAATCAACATAGTAGCGTTTGTTTGAGAGATTTGTCATGTAATCAATTTACGTCTATTATTCAAGCAGAGATACTTTCACTAACTAAGGATGATACACTCGTTTTGTATTTTAGTGGTCACGCCAATATTGATGGAAATGTATTTAGATTACTATTTAAAGATTATGATAGGTTGAGTACAGAAGGTAGTTTGGATTTAGGAAGAATCTCAACAATATTCCAAAAAGCTGTTTTTGATGTCGTACTTATTTTAGATTGCTGCCAATCTGGGGGAGCAACGTCTTTAGCTAATGCTGTAAAAACGACTAAACAACTTAGTGTTATAGCTTCATGTGGAGAACTTGATAAATCTGAATATAGTGATCAAGAAAGCCATTTCACCAAGATTTTATGCAAGGCAATTAAGCAACTAGATATTAAGGGTAAAGCGATATCTTTAGTGAGTATTTCAAAAGAAATAAACTCATTAGGTTACAAAAAATCAGTAACAAATGTCGGTGCAAGTTCTAATGCTGACTTTATACTATCTGATAGCAATCGGTCTTTAAGGAATTATGATGATTTTCCTAAAAGATTTTTAAACCAATTGAAAATATCAAATTCTTTACTTAGAGAATCTTTGTGGTATTCGATTGCCGATACTTCTCGCAGTTCAGCTGAAGCAATTTTCAAAGATTATTTCCAGTGTTTAAATCCGGATACATCTTTTTACCCTGAAGCAGGGTGGCTAGTACGTCGCGCAATCGGAAGCGCAATAGCTCATTTCGATGATTTAGATACCGTTAGAAAATCTCTGATTAACTCTTTCTTTTGGCAAGAACAATGTATTGGGATAATTGGCTCCCGATATTTATTCAAAACAGATGATAAATTGTACGAATTTATAACTGATCTGATTTTAAGACGTATCATTCATAAATCAGATCCGCTTTGGTTAGCGAATTTATACATGGCTGAAAGTCCAAAATATGATTATACATTATTTCTCGACACAAAATTAGGCGACAGCAATTGGGGAATTGTCGAGATATTTAAAACGATCAATAAAAAAATTGTCACTATAGATGAATTTAAATCAACTATTCGGCAAATAAATAAAAAAGATGAAATTTGCAGTCATCTTGACGTTTACTTGGCTTTTTATCAGAATGATAGTCATGAAAATAAATTATTCTCAATTTTATTAGGTCAAAAAGGTAGAGGTCGACTACCTACAAAAGTAAAATCTAAGTTTTTGCTTTCTGCTCTATATGGTGCTTGGAGAGGGCATATTGATCTCGATTTACGGGGTTATATAGAAACAACTAGTCCAGAACAAATTTATAGTGAGCTTTCTGCTGCTGCTAGTTTACCTGATATTGATCATAAGATAGCTATTTATGATTTTTTTAGGGTTAATATTAATTCTATGAAAGAGTTTAAAGATGCATTGGAATGGGGATTAATTGATGAACATCCTCGAGTAAGAACATCAGCAGTCAAAGCTTTTAAAGCTATTGATCATCCTGGCGATATTCTATTCAATAAGTCTATCCAATATGATTTTATAAACGATGCCCTGCCAGGTTTATTTGATCTCTTTCTTGAGTGCCCATATGAGTGTACCGACAGGTTAGATAAATTTTTTAAAGATACATGTATTCTTAATGGCGACATTAAAAGTTTCGAATCAAGTTGGGATTTAGTCAAATGAAGCTACTATTGTGATAGGAGATAAATAAATATGTATTGGAGTATTATAACTTTTCTTGAAAACACTAAATTGGGTATAAAAGAAAATGCCGAAGATTATTTTAACAAAGATGAAAAAAAAGTAATATTAAATTGGTTTGAAGAATATGTTAGTCAGACTTGTCAGGTTAATAAATTTGAAATGGCGATTAATCTAATGTATGATTTATATATCCGCGAAAACTTTGATGTGTATGATGTAAATGAATTTAATAACGTTGTAGCATTTTTATCTGAAGAGTATGGACTTAGTAAGGATAATTTTTTAATTTTGCTTACAAGTTTTCGTGAGCTTATATATGAATGAGGGAATTATATATGCGTAAAATCACAATTGTTATAAATGGCAAAGGTGGCGTGGGTAAGGATACGATTTGCGATATTGTTTCAAAGAATTTTCCTACAATGTCTGTTTCAGCTATCACTCCAATCAAAGAGATAGCTTTGAAATATGGTTGGAGCGGTGAAAAAGACTTAAAATCAAGACGGTTTTTGTCTGAGTTAAAAAGAGTATTTACTGAGTATAATGATTTATCGACAAATTATTTATTATCTAAGCACAAAGAATTTTTGAGCGATGAAAACTTGGAGATAATATTTGTACATATAAGAGAAGCTGACCAAATAGAGGCTTTCTTAGAGAAAATAGATAATTTTAAAACAACTCTACTTATAAAAAAAAGGGATCTACCGATTTACAATAACGTTTCTGATGACAATGCAGAGAATTTTTCGTATAGCTATACATATATGAATGATAAATCTATAGAAAAATTAGAGGAAGATTTTATGGACTTTTTTCAGAATATTTTGGATTCATATGAAAAACAAAATATTTAAATCAAGATATCTTTCAATAAGAGCATTTTGGTGAAATGTCTGATTTTTTAATGTCTTAAATATTAAGATCAAAATGAAAACAAATGGTATAGCTGCAAACCAGTTAAACTTGCTTTTTTAGAAATTTGCATTTTTGTACATACGGTGTGTACGCCTAAAGAGCATCATTTGTATGAACGAATAATTAAGATTAATTATGACGATAGTTTTTAATGCAAATTGTCACCTCGAACCGGTACGGATCATCACCACCAAAGAAAGTGACAAATAAACTTAAGTAATTCTTAATCAATTTACCATGGCTTTCTTAATGATTGTCGTACATACGGTGGGGTACGCCTAGGGAACGCCATTTTATTTCAACTTACACGAATTAATTTAAACTTTAGAACTTCTTTGAGGTTCTTTTTTATTTTTTTAATAACTGTTTTGTCACAAATCAGCATACTTTTAGTAAATACGGATCTAACCCGCGTTTGTTAAGCAATATTAGTTTCAATGTTTTTAACTTCAATATTTTAAATACGTAATATTATATTTTTATTTCAAATCGACACTCCTTACCACCGCGTATAATAGTTGAAATAATCTTTACTTCCACTTCTCTATCTAGTCCAACGCAAAACTTATTTATAAGACTTCCCAAAGTACAGTAACACATTGTTGGGGAAGCTTTCTCCAATTCTTTATTCACAAAAGGACAATAACACTTGTCAAAAACTACATAATAGGATCCATGTTCTTGTTTAAGTCTCCAGTTTTCCATTAAATATTTGATTAATTCATCTTCTGAATTAAACTGTTCCTTAAGTTCTTTAACTTTCTCATCTGGCATATGGCTATATGGGCACTTTGTACCACATTGCTTCATTATTTTTTGTTTTTCATCTTCATCCGTATATTCATCAAGCCCTTTCAAAAGCATATTAATCCATTGTTCCATTCTATCCTCCTATATCCTATTATCTATGTAAAATAATTTTAACCATATTATTTCAAATATAAGTATAACAAACCGTAATAATAAGTAATATTATCAAATTACCGATACCATCAAAATGTGGAATTAATTGAAATGCTCATAGAATTAACGATGAAAGATCAAGTTGTTTCTTAAGCAACATTATCACCCTTCTAAAATAGAACTACCACCATATTAATAAGTTATCTAAAATTATCATATTACTAATATACTGTCAATATATAAAAATTCATTTTCTAGGTCCTAGATTATTGATTATACTAAGATTTCTTTCTTTGAGATAAATCGGCAAATGATCAATTCATTTACATTGCGGCAGTTTTCTCAGATTGCTTTTTTCTAAGGATAGGAGTTACAATATTATTGTTTACTACAAATTCGATAAAATCCATATAATGATGTAAAAAGAAAACACCCCCAAATCTTAAATGCTAGTTAAAGGATAATTACTTGCACTATCCTAACATATAGTGTAAGCAAATTAATAAAAGGGATTGAGGTGATTAAAATTAACAAATACATTATCAGCGGTATGCGCTGAGATGGGGTTTACACTAGGTGGTGAGATGTCAAAACTGCTTAATATTGGTATATCGACGTATAATCAATATGAAACAGGTGCAAAAGGAATAATTGCAGAGATTGCTTTAGAAAAATTTATCAGGACGAATTTTTTGCCAGCAGGAATATGGGTTGAGTAAGTCAGTAGAGAAAATTCCCCAGAAGCCACTGGGAGAGCGTAAACTTTGGCAATGAAGCTGAAGAAAATTACTAATATATGCTGAAAAATGACCAGGTTATAATCACGCGTTACACTGATGCCAGTGAAGAGATACGCTGTTCCTGAGATCCTGGGTGATATCCGGGATGACCAGCATCAGCCTTTGTGAGACCATTTAGTTTGCATTTCATTCGGAGCATCATATTATTCTCTTTGCAGATTCAAAAAATCGTTCGTAAACGCCCACGGTAACGACAATTCATTCAAGGGTAATTATAAATGCGTGCACACCATCCTTCGCATTTTTCGGATCTTCCCGGATTAATTCATAAATTTGCGCTCGAAAATTTGCGTGTTTTCAGGTTTGCTTTAGCCGTTTTGTGTCATCAGTCATGTTAGTCACGTTTTCCTCAGTAAATTCAGGAATTCTCTTCATTCTCTTTGTTACAGCCTGAAAGGTGTTTTTGGCACTTTTTAATTTATTCAATTTTATTACCAACGATCAAGATGTTTTTATTGTATCAAGACATTTGTGCAGCCATGCAATATATGAATCTTCTCTCATAACGGCACCTAATAATACCGCATAATCTCCAAATTCTTTAGTGCCATAAGGCGGGATATCATCGACATATTCAGATAAAGATTTTTCGAGGGTATCTTTTTTAAAATGGTGTTTAGTGAGTTGGCTGTGTAAATGTTTTTCATAATCAGATACAGACATAAAGTCGGTGAAAAAAGTTCTTAATCGAAACACGTCTTTTGGTGTTACCGGCAATGATTCATCCATTAATAGCCACGCAACAAATTCTTCATGTCCTTTGGGAGTAATGGTGTATAATTTTTTTTCTAATTTTTCACCTTGAATAATCATCTCAACAGAAATAAGCTTTTCATCTAATAAACGTTTTAATTCAGGGTAAACCTGACTGTGTCTGGCATGCCAAAAATTTGCCATGATCCGCTTTTCAAATTCTTTAGAAATATCATAGCCTGTTATTGGTTCACGATCAATTAGTCCGAGTAATGCGTATTTTAAAGTCCTCAAATATAGTCCTCTTTCATAAATTTTACTTATAATAAATAATTCTAGCATAAATTCATTGGCTTTAACAGGTGTTATTTTAGTGAATTAAATTTTGATTTTGAACAAAAAAGGATTAGCAGTGTTTGAAAGAGTAGTGGTTGTTCTGCTCTGTGATTTCAATTTTGTGACTGACGGCGTATCGTTTAAGCTGATTTAAAAACGATTACAAGTGAATCGGATTAAAGCAGTCTAAACATGTAAATATATACATGATATCATTGACATCAATTCAATATCATGTTAAGATTTTATCAAATATTTTACTGGTTATGGACAAAATAAACGGAAGGATTAAGGAGAATTAACGATGCAGAGAAAATATCCTAATTTATGTAAACCAATTAAAATTGGTAATGTAACTTTCAGGAACAGAATGTTTGGAGCGCCCATGGGAGGCACCGATATTACTGCCGACTGTACTATTGGACCAAAATCAAAAGCTTTTTATGAATTGAGAGCTAAAGGTGGTGCCGCGGTAGTCACTGTCAGTGAATGCGTTGTCCATCCCGAAACAGAAGGGTCGCATATGTATCATCTTGACTTGCAAACGGTTGATTCACTGGCCAGTTTTACTTATACCGCAGATGCAATCCGCCGACATGGTGCTATTCCCAGTGTCGAGTTGTCCCATTCAGGACAGTATGCAGGGACTTATCTTACCGATAAAGATAAGAAAGGTAACATGGCGCAGTGGGGACCCAGTGAAGGTACACGTCCTGACGGAAAACCTGTTAAAGCATTGACCAAGGAACTCATTGAAGATATCGTTGCCGCTTACGGACGAGTTGCCGGACTGGCTAAACGGGCAGGGTTTGAAATGATTATGATTCATGGAGGTCATGGGTGGCTGTTGAATCAATTTTTATCACCATATTTTAATCATCGGACAGATCAATACGGTGGTCCATTGGAAAATCGGGTTCGTTTAGTTTTAGAAGTTTTAGACAGCGTTCGAGAAGCTGTTGGTCCAGGTTTTCCAATTGAGTTTCGAATGAGTGGCTCTGAATTTTTCGAAGGTGGTTATAAACTTGAAGATGGCGTTGAAATTGCAAAATTAGTGGAATCCAAGGTGGATTTGTTGCATATTACCGCAGGTACCTATCAAACCGGTTTCGGATTGACCCATCCATCGATGTTTGAACCGCATGGCCGAAATGTTTATCTTGCGGCAGAAATCAAAAAACACGTATCTGTTCCAGTTGCAACCCTTGGGGGATTAAATGATCCAGCGATGATGGAAGAGATCATTGCTTCAGGTCAGGCCGATGTTGTTGAAATGGCGCGAGCGTTATTGGCAGATCCTTTTTTACCACGAAAAGTTATGAGCAATCAGGATGCCGATATTATAAAATGTTTACGATGTTTTACCTGCATGGCTGAACGGGCAGTTACTTCTACCCGACGTTGTACTGTCAACCCTTTAATTGGGCGAGAAATGGATGGCACTGAAATTATTCCAACTGCTAAGCCAGGGAAAGTGTTAGTGGCTGGCGGTGGACCAGCTGGGCTGGAAGCCGCTTTGACGGCAGCAAAACGTGGTCATAAAGTAATCCTTTGCGAAAAAGGGGAGCAGCTGGGCGGAATTCTTAAAGGTGAACAGGCACTTCCATTTAAATATGAAATGTATGAGTTGGGTGTTACTCTAGAAAAATTGACTCGTGATGCCGGGGTTGAGATCCGTTTGAATACACCAGTAACAAAAGAATACGTTGATCAGGAAAATGTTGATGCATTGATTGTAGCGGTGGGTTCAGAACCAATCATTCCACCAATTCCAGGACTTGATGGAGACAATGTGATCGTAGTTAACGATTATTATAAGGTTAAAGATCAGGTTAGTAACGATGTAGTTGTTTTAGGCGGTGGTTTGGCAGGTTGTGAAATGGCAATTCATTTTGCCCGCGAAGGGAAGAACGTTCACCTGGTGGAAATGCGATCTGAATTGGCACCAGACGCTAATCTTCGTCATCGACCGTTGATGATGAACGAAATCGCAAAATGTGGCGTTGAGGTACATACTGAATTAAAAGGATTGCGCGTTACTGATCAAGGGGTAGTTTGTGAAGATTCGACCAGTCAGGAAATATTAGTGCCCGGAACAACCATTATTTGCGCCCTCGGTCAAAAGCCGCGACGTAATATTGCCGAAGAGTTGATTGATTGTGCACCTTACGTCGTCGAAATTGGGGATTGTGTCAAAGCGGCTACAATTACCACAGCTATCTATCAAGGATATCATGCAGCCTTGGATATCTAAAGATGATTAAGGTTAAAATTAAAGGGCAAAGAATAGCATTTTAATTTTAATCATATCGCTAAATCATCTAACATTTACGATTGTTAAACGAGTTTGTCGAAGTATTTCGACAAACTCGTTTATTTTCGTCTGCGAATGTCTTCTTTGAAGAATAACAATTTAAATTTTCGACACAACGATTGCAATGTTGACCAATTTACGTATTATTTGATGACGAAATAAGGCTTGAATTCAAAATCGAGTGAGCCAATGACCGATTTACTGGTATTAATAAGTTCAACAATTCGATTTTCATCAATTCGCATAAACCGAAAGAGCATTTGAATCGTATAATCAAGGCATTCTTCCATACTGCAATTGAGCTCCTGATTTAAAAAACCTAACCGAATCGCCATTGAAGCGGCAAAGAATCCTCGTGCTAACAAACTGATTTCGTCGCTATCATGGTTGATGTTCAATTTGTATTGGCGGTCATGTATTTTGAAAAAGCTTTTGTAGTTGGAAAAATAGATATCTTCAAAATTTCCATTAGCACTCTCTTGAACGAAAGACTTTACATGGGGATCGGTATAAGTCAGGGTATCTTGTAATCGAATCTCAATGGCAGTGCTTAGTTGGAGATCATATTTTTGATGATTGAAATAGTCCTGATATAATTTCAAAGCAATGTTGTTTTTATTACTTAAGGTATAACGTTCGGAAACGTCACGCGCTAAATGGGATTTTGATTTGAAGTAATAAGAAATCAGTGGTTTGGTAATGTTTAAACAGTCGGCGATTTGATAAAAGTAAGTATTATCATAACCTTGTTCATAAAATAATTGGGTAGCAATGGTTAGGATATTTTCACGTTGATTAGCCATCTGATCTTCTCCTGAAAATTAAAATTAACTATATTATATCAGATTACACAAAAATTGAACATGTTAAATTTTTATTGACAGAAAATTATGACCATAATATAATATGATAAGTTTAACATGTTAAAATTTGGATTAATCTAAATAATTGACAAAGTAAAAAAAGAGAAGTTTGTTAGGAGAAAAAATTTTGGAAAAAAAGAAAATCAAAGTTGCAATATTGTCAATGGCATCGCTATTGATGATATCTATGACAGCCTCAGCTATTTTGGCTGATATTCAACGCTATTTTGAAGGTGTCAATCCAGCGCTTATTCAAATGGTATTTACTTTACCGGCTTTGGTGGGATTGGTATTTGCATTTGCATCCGGTCCGCTTTCATTACGATTGTCGAAAAAGAGTTTGGTTATTTTTGCCTCAACCAGTGGTTTTATTGGCGGAATGATTGCGTTAGTATTTGGTTCGTCAAATATCTATATCTTATTGTTTTGCAGTATGCTGATCGGAGTTGCGCAAGGAATTAACGCAACGATGTCGATGGCTTTGATTGCCGATTATTTTGTAGGGGCTGAAAGTAGTGCCTTGATGGGGTTACAATCGGCATTTGTCAATGGTGGAGGCATGGTATTGATTTTTACTTCCGGGATGTTGGCTGGTATCCAATGGCAATGGTCTTATCTCGTTTATTTCATTTTTATTCCGGTAATTGTGATCGTCATGAAAAATTTACCGAAGGATAATCCTGTGGTAGAGGTTTCGGAAAAGCACTCGGAAGTAGGTGCAAAACTTAATAGCCGTGTTTATCTAACGGCCTTGGTGATGTTTTTATTTGGCATTTTTCTTTTCGTTTTTCAAACAAATGTTGCTTTATATGTTGCCAGCCGCGGATTTGGAGATGCATCGATTAGTGGTATTATTAATGCGGTAATGTCTGGTGCGGGTATGATTACGGGGATCTTTTTTGGTCAGATTCAACGTATTTTAAAAAAGATGGTTATTCCTGTAGCTTTGGTTGTTGCCGGTATGGGCATGTTAATAATTTTTACGGTTGGAAGTCTGCCGTCTTTATTTATTGCTGCAATTTGTTGTGGATTTGGTTTGGCTTCGGTTACACCGGCCGGAACTTTTTTAGCTGCTAATTCTGTTAATCCTTCGATTAGCGCATTAGCAATTGCTATTGTTACAGCGTCTACAAACTTGGGAATTTTTGTATCACCAATTATTTCTAATGCGGTGGCTAATGCCAATGGCGGAGATATTAGTATTAAGTTTATGATGGCAGCGCTGGGATTATTTGTGGTTGGCATTCTGGCTTGGATTGGAAATATGCTTTTAGACAAGAAAAAACAAGAACAAGTTGGTAATATTTAAAAATAATAGGTATCCGCACGTGATAGTGTTAATAAAAAGACCTCCGAGATTAAGGTAATTTAATCTCGGAGGTCTTTTTATTGAGCATTACAGGATAATTTTGATTAATTTGTGATCCGACGTTTTTATTCAATTTGAAAATAAGGTTTAAATTCAAATTGAACTTGATTAAGAATTAATTTGCTTTCGTCCAGAATGGCGTTAATGCGATCTTCGCTAATGTGCATAAGGACAAAATTGAGGCGAGTAATATAATCCAAGCACTCATCAACAGTGCAGTTAAAATTACCCTGATCGAAGGCCCAGAGAATTGAAAAACCAGAAGCCCAGGCGGCAGTGGTAATCATCGCAATTTCATCTGAGTTTTGGTGAAGATCCAGATGATAATGGCGGTCATGCATTTTATAAAGGCGGAAACTTTCAACACTAAATAAATCCTCATATTTGTCATTGGCAAGCTCTTTAAGAAAACGCATGGCTTTAGCATCAGTTAGAAATAAACGGTTATACAGATGAATTTCTACCGCAGTGCTGACCTGCAGATCAAATTTTCTGTTTTTAAAATAGTTATGATAAAGCTTTAAGGCAATTTTATTTTTAAAGTCAAAAAGGAAAGTATCATTCACAGCTCGAGCTAAACTGGATTTGGATTTATAATGATACGAAATAAGAGGCTTGGTAATGTTACAAATTTCGGCAATTTGATCGAGATAGGTTAGTTTATAGCCTTGCTCATAAAATAATTGCGTTGCTGTTTGGAGGATGTTTTCTTTTTGATTTTTCATAGCGATCTCTTTCATGCTGAATTCTATTGCTTTTTATCTTACCCTTTTTTTCGAATAGATGCAAGTTTATTTATATTAAGTAATCTAAATTAGAGCGGTTTAAAAATGATTGACAATTCGTAAAAAAACGATTACAATACAAATACTGAACCGGTTAAATAATATTAACCGAAAGGATTATTTTAAGCAATTAATTAAAGACATCATCAAAACACCTGTATCATAGGAAAGACAGTATTTTTTTAATAAACGTTAGATGTTTTTGAAATTATTAAAATAATCTTGTTTCGTAAAAATCAAAATACTTTTAACAGGAGGAAAAAATGTCAAAAATCGAAGAAGTCAAAGCAAAGGTTGAAGCGGGTAAATCAAAATTGGTGCCAGGACTCGTTCAGGAAGCATTGGATTCTGGTTCAACACCAGCTGAGATTCTACAGGCCATGGTCGATTCTATGAGTGTAGTTGGAGAAAAGTTCTCTTCAGGAGAAATATTTGTACCAGAAATGTTAATCGCTGCCAAAGCAATGTCAAAAGGTGTTGAAGTATTAAAACCTTTAATGATTGGTGATGGCTCGACCTCGCTGGGAACGTGCGTAATTGGTACGGTTGCTGGAGATTTACATGATATTGGCAAAAATTTAGTTGCTATGATGATCGAAAGCGCTGGGTTTGATATGATCGATTTGGGGGTAGATGTTCCAGCAGATAATTTTGTTCAAGCCGTTAAAGATAATGATAATGTCAAATTGGTAGCTTGCTCCGGATTATTAACAACAACCATGCCTTCATTAAAAGAAGCTGTGCAAACGATTAAGGCAGCTTGTCCAGATGTAAAAGTGATTGTTGGTGGCGCACCAGTAACGCCTGAATATGCAGCTGAAGTTGGTTCCGATGGTTATGCTCCAGATGCTGGTAGTGCGGCGGTAAAAGCAAAAGAACTGGTTTCGGCTTAATAAATGAATGTGTGATACCATCAGGAGGTATAAAGATGTTAACCAAAAGACAGAATTTATTAGAAACCATCAATGGGGGAAATCCGGATCGCTTTGTTAATCAATATGAATTTTTGAATATTATTATGGAAACGCCTACGGGAATAGAATTTCGATATGGGGAAACATGGGTTGATCATTGGGGCATCACTTGGCAATGGCCCGAAGGTCAGTTGGGAATGTTTCCGGTGCATCATGATGGTAAAGCGGTGATACAGGATATCACGAAATGGAAAGATGTTTTGAAAAAACCCGAAATTTTGACATCGGATGAAGCATGGGCACCAGCGGTAGCTCACGCTAACGCGGTTGATCGCAACGAAGAGTATGTTGCCGGCTTCTTTGCTCCCGGAATATTTGAAATGACCCATCATCTCATGGGTATGGAAAATGCGTTGATGGCTCTTTATGAAGAACCGGAAGCGATGCAGGAATTGATTGATTTTTTAGTCAGTTATGAACTGGATTTTGCTCAGGTAATGGTTGATAAAATTCATCCGGATTGTATTTTTCACCACGATGATTGGGGGAGTCAGATTTCTTCTTTTGTTTCACCAGATATGTTTGAAGAATTTTTCTTACCTGCTTATAAAAAAATCTATGGTTTTTATAAAGCTAACGGGGTCGAATTGGTAGTTCATCATAGTGACAGTTATGCTGCGAATCTGGTGCCTTTCATGATCGAAATGGGTATTGATATTTGGCAAGGTGTTATGAATACCAATAATATTCCTGAGTTGATCAAAACCTATGGTGGAAAAATTTCATTTATGGGAGGTATTCATAGTGGTTTAGTGGATTTCCCGGCATGGACGCCTGAAATTGTAGCAGAAAACGTTGAAAAAGCCTGTCGCGACAATGGTAAGTTATATTTTATTCCTTGTCAGACTTCAGGTCTACCGATGGAAAACTTTGAAGGAGTTTACGAAACGATCAATAAAGAAATTGATCGGATGAGTAAGGAGCTTTTTTAAATAGGGTTATAATGACATCTTTTGAATGGTTTTTAAAAATAACGTGATCCAGTTCAGATAATAAAAGTTCATAAGAAGGATTTAATTCATAAATTTTGATCTGTTAGTCAAAAGTCAGAAATCAAGATGACAATGCTTTCACTAATATCAAACATTTAACCAATATGGAGGATAAAAATGAATCAAACAGTAAAACCTATCTCAACTTTTACAATATTAGCACTGGCGTTTTTTGGAATGGGCGTTGGGACTGTTACTCCAGCCCTTAATGCAATTTTTGTTCAATTTAGCGATTTACCGATTACGACTCTTTTGCTTGTCTCGACATTGCCTTCATTAACCGTTATTCCAGCAACAATGATCGCAGGTGCCGTTGCTGGGAACAAAGTTAAATATAAAACGCTGGCAGTATTAGGGATGATACTTTTTGTTTTAGGAGGCGTGGCCCCATTTTTCGCAAACGATTTCACGGTCATTTTGCTTGAACGAGCGATTTTTGGTATCGGTCTTGGAATAATGCAACCAATAGCGAACGCATTAGCTTTAGGCGTTTACGAAGGGGATAAAGTTGCAACCATGACCGGAATGGTTACTTTGTCAATGAATATCGGTGGGATGGTGCTTCAATTTTTAGGTGGCTATTTTGCCTCAATCGGATGGAATTATGCTTTTCTTCCACATGGACTAGGCATTATTTCACTAATCTTAGTTATCTTTTTCTTGCCAGAACCTCCCAAAGCTCCTGTTTCGACTGAATCTCAAGTTTTACCCAAAGAAAAACTGCCTTTAAAAGTCTGGATTACTGTGTTAGTCTACGGGATTTTCACCTTGTGTATTTATCCAATGCTCGTCAATATGTCAACTCTTATTGTGGAACGTGGTTTAGGAACGACTGCCACAGCTGGAATTGTTTTGTCATTTTTAACAATTGGCGGGATGGTTGCTGGTTCTATTTTTGGTAAGGTATTTAAAATTTCGGGACGATTTATTTTGGCCTTTGGTTATGCGGTGGGTGTTATTGGTCTGATCAGTGTAGTCATCGCTCAAAATATTATTCTATTAACGATAGGAGCATTTCTTGTAGGAATAGCCATGTCTACTCTAATTCCAGCTAGTATGATGATTATTTCGATGTCAGCTAAGCCAACTCAAATGGCATTTTCCGTGTCTTTGTTTATGGCTGGGATGAATTTGTTTGGATTTTTGTCCACTTATTGGATTGGGGCAATCGCATCGATCACTGGTGACGCGGTCACTACTCCGATAGCTGTCGGTGCAGTTGTTACCGGAATCTTCTGTATTTTATATCTGGTTATCAATCCACTTAAGACAAAAGCTGAATAAAAGTTTTGTGTTTGTTATAGATTGCAATAAAACTTTAAAGCCCCTATTTCATTAGAAATGGGGGCTTACTGCGTCATAGTAAATATTAAGTCGCTTTAAATAACAGCTAATAATGTTTATTTTGAGGTGTAAATGGCAATGGCATCGCTCATAAATTGAGCCAGTCCGGGGGCGTGTCCATCAATATTGGTTTTAAAACGTTCATCACAGCTGTACATAAGACCCAATCCAGCGAGGATTTCTGGGCTACATTCATAGTAGTGTTTAGTGATGTGTGCCTGCCACTGGGATACCAAATTTTGGACGGTTAAATCAGCGGCATTTTTATTCATATTATTGATAAAACCGGCATAAATGGCTTCGGCCTCGTTGTGGATGGCTTCCCAATCTTCAGAACGATAGTGATTTGTTTTTTGTTCGCTTTGATGATAAGCATCGGAATTTCCCCATCGTTCTGAGACTTCGGATTTGTACTTCATTTTGTTTTCTTCAATCTCTTTCATATCAAAGGGTTTAAAGTTCATCGTAATTTCTCCTTGTATTTTATTTTCCAACAAGGCAATGAGTTTATCAAGACGGCTACGTTTGAGTATCAGCAGATGTCGTTGTTTTTTAAACGAATTTATTTCGTCGTAATTAGGATCGGCTAAAATTCGTTTAATTTCCTGGATCGAAAAATCCAGTTCTCGTAAAAATAATATCGAGTGAAGTAATTTAAGATTTTCCTCATCATAATAGCGATAGTTGTTTTCTGAGATTTCACTGGGAATAAGAATTCCTTCACGGTGATAATAGTGAAGGGTGCGCACACTGATTCCAGTGAGAGTAGCGACTTCTTTAACCGTCATTTTCATTAGGGACCTCCTTGCTGTTGGGAGCGGGTCAGATCGAACTGTCGTTTAATCTGACTATGATTTAAGGATAAGCTATGACCTAAGGTGAGAGTCAAGCGGAATTAAAGATTTTTTTATTTTCGTTGAGGAGTATTTTTATAATTGCAATCATTTTAGACGACTCTTCAAAAATTGGGCTATGAGCGGATTCTTCAAAGCAATAAAAAACTTTTTTAGGTGCTTGAATGTCATCCAGATAGATTTCTGAAAGGTAATGGTTAACGGTATAGTCGTAAATGCCTGAAAAAAAGTAGACTGGAAGATCTAAACGAAGGATTGTATCACCTAGATTACAATGCCGATATTCCTGATTAAGGATAGTATTTTTTGAAAAGGTCTTGCCTTGCCAGATTTTTATTTTTTCTAACAGTCGATATTCGCGATTTTTCATGACATTCATAAAAATTCCGGTATATATTGAATACATATTATGGATCGTGCCAATCCCAGCCTGATGCATCACCCGATCGCGGAGCCGTTCATAAGCGAAGGTACCATAGGGGGCTTTAATTAATTGTTTTAGCGTTTTTTTATCATCAGCATTTTTATAAAAATCAAGCATGAAGTCATAAGCCAATTCTTCAGAAAGTTCGGGGTTGACAACTTGAGCAATTCCCAAATAGGCGTGATAGAGGTTTGGTGCTTGGGCCGCTGTTTGAATACCAATATAAGTGCCAAATGAATGGGCCATCAAATAAATTTTATCTTGATGAAATCGTTTCCGTAGATAGTGTGTAACCGCGATGGTATCGCTTATGAATTGATCGGTGGTCATGGTATCAGGAGCTATTTTAGCATGGTAGGATAAACCAGATCCACGCTGATCCCACCAGACGACGGTAAAAATATTTTCAAGATGGCTGGGATACGCTTTGTTAAGCCAATATTCAGGCATTCCGGGGCCACCGTGAATAAATAATAACACCGGATTGTTACTGTTTTGGGATTTTATAATCATGCCAAATTCCATACCATTAATTTCGACCCATATTTTTTCCGAAATACTGTCACGCAAAACCGTTCCATCTTCATTTGTGAAAGGGATTGCTTTTCCTGGACTCCAGAGAATAAGGAGGCAAGAAGAAAAAAAGAAAACGAAAAAGATAATATATAGAAGAAATATAAACATTGGATTTACCTTTCTGGTAAGCTGATAATTAATTTTGAGAGTATAATCATTAACTTGATAAATAATTGGTTTGGCTAGGTTAAGGTTTATTATCGCGATAATCGCGACAAACAGAGAGTGTAAGGTAAGTTTATGGAATACTGGTGTTTAGAATTTAAACTATAATGTTTCGATAAAATCGGATAGAAGGGTATTGAAGACCTCAGGGTTATCGACATTTGAGTTGTGCCCTGCATATGGAACAATGCGAAGTGGATAGCCAGTTTGTTGGGCCCAAGCATGATTATATTTGCGTACTTTTCCAATTTTATCATATTCTCCCAGCATCAAAAGAACTGGGAATTTAAAAGCGGTATTTTTGTTTTCGCTTAAAAAGCTGGAATAGGCAATGCCCATCATTTTACAGAGTTCTTTTTTATGATAAGGCTTAAGCATGGTGATCATATTATGATAAGCTTCATGCGTATATGTTGCTGCTTGGGCAATACTTTTGATCAGAAAGTTATAAGGGTAACAAAGTGAAAGCCATTCGACTTGTCGCAGCCAGAAGCGATCCCAAAAGGAATAATAAATGAGGCCGAAAGGGGAAGTGTCAACGCCGATAAAAGCCAGTACTTTTTCCGGAAAATCAACAGCAAATTGTTGGCAGACATATCCGCCCAGCGACTGGCCAATCAGCATTGTCAAATTAATCGATTCTTGGATCAGAATGGCATTTAGATCCTGTGCTGAGTGCTGATAGGAAAAATCGCGATAAGGTCGGGATAATCCATGCATGGGAAGATCCCAGGTGATAATCGTGTAGTGTTGTTTAAAATAGGAAACTTGATGTTCAAACATCTGGTGATTGGCAGTAAGTCCGTGGGTAAACACCAGACATTTTGCTTGAGTATTCCAATGTTTGTTAATCCAATAATGGACAGTACCTCGAGGGGTGATAATTGTTTTTTCCAGCACGATTTAACCTTCTTTCAATTCTAAGTTGGCTTGAAAAATCATTTTTAAATCAGATAACAATAATTATTGCAGTTAAGATTATGTTTTTTAGTTTAGCGATTATAAAAAGATAAGTCAATGGAAAACTGGATAAATTTAATGCCGAATTAATAGTTTTTTTAAATAAAAAGAAACTCTTCGAAAAGAGCTTCTTAAATAATTGGGTAGAATAAATATTAATAAACTCGGAATCAAATGACTTTTTTGCTAATTCCGAGTTTGTTGATATTTATTTTGTTTTAACAGTGATTGGGGTAATATTTCCTAAATTATCGCTTACAGGACATCGACTTTTGACAAGTTTGACCCATTCTTCGATGGTTTCTTCATTAGCATCACATTCAGGTTTTAAGATCACATCAATGGATCGGAAGCCAGGCCGTTCAGCATCAGAAACGCCAAGAAGATTGTCAACATTAATATCGCCACGCATTTCGATTTTTAAGCTTTTTAGCTCGAAATTCATTTCTTTTGCAATCAAATGGCCGACAACATTCAAACAACCGGCAAAAGCACCTAATAAATATTCGACAGGACTTAAACCTTCATTGGTACCACCCAAGGTATCAGGTTCATCAACGATGAAACTAAAGCCTCTGGCTTTAACAACAGTTTTCGTTGGATTTTCACTCTGAGCACGTACACAAAATTTTGCATCTGGCATAATAGATAGCCTCCTAATAATTAGTATATAATTATATTAGCATGGTAAATAAAGATTGTCAATGTGAATTATTTGCTCAATAATCGCAAATAAATATGTTATAATTATAAAACAAGGGCAAATGATGTTGAACTGGCAAAAATAATATGGATAGGTTTGGGGAGGTTGATAACATGTTTGAACTTGAAAATTGTGTAGCTTATATCGCAACAAATGCTGGAAAAATTTTGGCAGAAGGTTTTGATAAAAAATTGAAAGAAGTAGGGATTTCACGGGTTCAGTGGTCGGTGCTTTACTATTTGGCAAAACCCGACTGCAACAGTCAAAAAGAATTAGTGGAACGTTTAAAAACAAAAGGATCATCAACGACCCGTTTGTTGGATCGAATGGTCCGCGATGGGTGGGTTGAACGACATTTAAATCCCCATGATCGACGTGAAATGTTATTGACACTAACAAAGAAAGGATATGAGTTACGAGAGAAATGTTTACCGATTGGCCAGGCATATAGCGATAAAATTACTGCTGATATCTCAGAAACAGATCTAAAGACATTTTACACAGTAATGGAGCAGTTGATTCAGAGTGCGCTAAAATAGCGATTTTTAATTTAAAGAGAGTATACTTGAAAGTATGTTTTGTTTGCTAGATTAGGGATTGAGAATAAGGAGAAAGTTATGAAAATTATTTGTTTGGGCGATAGCCTGACTTTTGGATATCAAGTGTCCCGTGAACTAAAATGGCACGTGATTGCCGCGCAAAAAACCGGAATCCAGTTGGTCAACCGTGGTATTAGCGGGGAAACTACCGATGGCATGTTAGTACGGATAAAAAGACAGGTGTTTGATGCAAAGCCCGATGGGGTAATTATTATGGGTGGGTATAACGATATTTTCTTTAATCGTTCATGGGAGCGAGCAGCAGAAAATATGAAAACAATGGTTGCCGAGTCCAGAGCGCAAAAAATAAAGGTATACGTCGCTATTCCACCGCCAATTCTGTTGCCGATTGCTTTTAAGGAAGGGAGCGCAGAGATGGTAGATTTTAAAAAATCGGCACTGATGATTGAGGATTATTGTCAATGGTTAAAAGATTTTTCTATGACATCGCAAATCGCCGCCTTGGATTTTAGAGTTGATATTGATTGGAACGACCACAGTTTATATTTGGATGGCATTCATCAAAGCCCTAAAGGACATCAACGGATGGCAGAGCGACTGATTGAATTCCTGAAACAACAATCATGGTTGTAAATAGCAAGTGTTAGCTTTTTAATAAGTTAGCGCTGAGAAGCGTTATACGTAGCTATTTAACAGGAAGATGAAACGGGCACTGATGATGAAATAAAAGAAACTAATGCCCCGATGCTTTTGGATATCTTATATGAGCCCGTGTTTTAACTGAACAATTTACCATGTGCCTAGAATATAATTGGCAAGGGATGCGAAGGAAGCAACGAGACCACAAACAGCAATGACAAGATTTGTGGTTGTTTTTACATTTTTATATTTAAAAACATAGGCCATTCCCAGATATCCCCAGAAAATTGCGTTTAAGTCAGCGATCGGCAGATTTTTGAAAAAATTATAGATAACCAGAATAATAAAGATTGTAGCTAGTCCTAATAATCCGTAATCCTGGGATTTATCCTCGGGTTCTTTAGTTGATACGGCAGTTTTAACTTCATCATTTTTCATACTAAACCTCCTGAACTAAATATACTTTAATGACTTAACTATAGCAGAAAGATTGGCGCTTGTCGAGGGAGGATATTTGATAAATACAGCAGCGTTCAAGGCATCTTTAATTTAATTAAAAGAAGAAGCAATTTAATGCTGAGAAAAACTGTTATTATGTTTTGAGTTTGAATACATAATATAACTTAGACGGGAGAAAAATCAATGTCGGCTTTTTTAGCTTGTTGATGTTGAAGTTCCCGTTTTATTCGGTAGAGTCGTCCGTCTTTGACAAACTTTGCTCCAGTTTGTTTAAAATGAAAGGGAATGTTTTTTTGTATGCATTGCCTGCGAATATCGAGAATCCAATTGTAATTACAGATTCGGGCATTGCTACCAGATTCGCCACCCACTGTTACCGTTTCTATTGAAGATGATAGCCAAGGTGAAAGATCGATCTTTTCCAATAAAGGTTCGCAGATAATGGCTTTGTGCTTAATTGGTAATTCTAAAAATATTGGTAGCCGATAATTAGTCCGATCCTGATTTTCACAGGTTGAACAAATGGTCACATGCTCATATCCATCGTGCCAATCGGACGGAAGATTGACATGGAAACGATCAATACGCTTAGTGATAATAAAAAAATGCAGATCGCTTCTCAAGCGAATCATCTTCCAGGCTTCAATACGCCAATCATCAGCTTGAGCAAGAAAAAAATCGGAGCTGAAACAGGTGTAGATCGTTTCTCCGGGTGCTAACTTGTATTCTCCATTACGGGTCTTTTTTATGGGTAAATTAAAATTAGCGGTTTTGTTTACAATTGAAGCATCCCGGTCAAATAGTGCATCCATTCGATAGACATAACAGTTTTGACAGCCAGTACTTATTTTGTGGCAACCGTGCCACGGATTCCATTGAGCCATTGCTTTAATCCTTCCAGTTCTAGTCGTGTTTGATCATTACGAAATCAAGCGAACTAATCGATGGTATTTTGTGTCGATCAAAGAGTATGTTTTTTATTATAATTCAAGATAGAGAAATTTCCTATCCCGATGAAGGCACTTTTTTTATTGGCTTTAGCGTCTTTATGATATTGATTTATATAATGTTTGAATGGAATCGTTGGGTAATTGGTTAAGTTCTTTGAGTAGCAATTTTTTTAAATGGTCATAATGTCGAGCAAAAGAAACGTAATCATCGTTAAATAGAAAGACTTTTAGTAGAAGTTCATGGTATTTTTCATTGAGATTATCTATTTCTAAAAGTTTTGTTAAAATTTTTTTTGTTGATGAATAATCATGATTAAAAAAGTAATGTTGGGCCAGATCAAAGGCGTATTTTTCAAACTGATACTTTATATAATTGGTCTCAGCGGTAGCCCAACGATAACCATTTTCAGTAAGGAAATCCCCTTCATATAATAAAATAGCACGCTCAAATTCCCGAATTGTTGGGGGATTAATTGTATCGGGAGAAGTAATGTCGGTTTTCATTAAGTATTTTAATTCGTTGAGGTCTGAATAAAAAGTTTGGGCATCAAAACAATAAAAACCATTAATAAGCTCTATTTTGAAATTAATGTTTACTGATTTCAGGTCTTTTTTCAAATTGTAAAGTGATGTGTGCAGATATTTTAATGCTTTATCCAACTCAATATCCGGCCAGAGAGCTTCTAATATTTTATCTTTCGAAACATACGGTTTTTCTTTTTCCAATAAAAACGCAAATAATTCTTCAGTTTTGGAAGTCCGCCATTTGATGGGCTTTTTAAAATCATTTTTAAATACTCTGAACTTTCCAAAAAAATAAAGATACAGTTCAGCACTACTGCTATCCTTCGCGGATTTATATGCTTTGATAATTTTATGCTGATTTCTAATGGTATCAATTAATTTTTTTTCATATAATTTACGTTTAGTTATATCTCTAACGATACCAATTACAACGATATGATTGGTATCATGATTGACATCGAACCGGGTTGAGAGTTCAATATGCTTTATTGAACCATCTTTACAAGCGTGCTGATATTCACTGAGATCATGAATAATGTCTTCATTTCGTTCACCGTCAATAATGCGTTGATAACGTTGAAGGCAGGAGTTTATTATTTTTTGTAGTGGCTCGATGGTCAAAATATCTTCTGCTTTTTTCAGCAGAGCATCTTCAGCGGATAATCCTTTTAGTTTCAAAATGGAAGGGCTGATATACAAAAACTTCTTCCTATCAAAGTCAAAGATCCAGATACATTCGTTGATTTTTTCCATAAGAATTTGAAAATCGATTGTCTGATCATGGATCAAATGTTTACTCATATAGTCGCTACCTCCATCATAATTGAACTGAATACGGTTGTTTAGAATTTGTTGATTTGAATATAGTATAATCATAAGCATTGTGGCTTACAAGATAAAAGAATAGTCACCATAGTAATAATTATACAGAATTCAACATAGTAGCAATATAAAGAAATTAAAACAATCTTTGTTGCATTATCGATGGATAATATTGTTGAAATAATAAAACATCGTTAAACAAAAATATGAAAGGAGCGCAAGGTATGAAGACAGTACAAATTGATTCGGAAGATAATCGAAATGGAGGTGATGCATTTTCGATAAAAATACATTTAACCACAAAACTTATTCTCTTAACGGTTTTAACGCTGATTGCAGCGATTGTTATCTTGGGCATTTTAGTTGTTAACGCTGGAGCCGCGATTATTAATGAAAAAAGTGAAACCGATGCATTAGAATATGTAGCGGAATCAGCCAGTCATATTAGCGAAGTAATTACCGGGAATTTAGATATGTTAAATGAAATTGTTGATCGGGAAGCAATAATCGGTATGAATTTTGATGCTCAGGTAAAATCCGTTTCTGGTGAGGTGGAAAAACTGGGATATCAGGATGTGGCAGTGATTGATACGAATGGTCATGGAAAATATATTATCGGTGGTGGTGAGTTTGATGTCTCTGATCAAATCTGGTATCAGACAGCATTGACTGGGAACCCCTATATTTCAGATGTTTCGGTTAGTCAGGTGACCAAGCTGCCGGCAGTTTTTGAGGCAACCCCGATCAAAAAAGGTGACCAGATCGTTGGAGTACTTATGGGTAGGCGCGATGCCAATTTTTTAAGTGCGATCACCAATACGTTTGGTGATGGTAAAAATAAATATAGTTATGTGATTAGTGCTAGCGGTGGGATAATGGCTCACCCCGATGAACAAATCGTTTTAGCTCAGAATAATGTATTTGATAATATTGAAAAAGATGGACCTAATGGTTTTGGCGCAATTTTCAAAGGCCTCGGGTCAAATGAATTGACAAACTTCAAATATGAATACAGCGGTGCCACTAAAATAGCTTATGTGGCCCCCATTTTAAAAACCGATTGGACCTTAGTTTTAACCGAATCAGAAGATTATTTACTGGCACCGATTGTAGAATTACGTAATACCATTATCATCTTTGCATTGGGGATTTTGGCCATCGGAGCTGTTATTTCATTGATCGTTTCCAAACGTATTGCTAAGCCGGTGATTGCGGCTAACCAGATGATTAAAGAAATCAATCGGGGGCATTTGAGCAACCGTTTGGAAATTGTTTCTCATGATGAAGTGGGAGAGATGACGCAGTCGCTCAATCGCTTGGCAGATAATTTTCAAAATGAGATTATTGGTCTGATGATCAAAATTTCAAAGGGTGATCTTTCAACAAATATTGAAGTGAATGATTCTGAAGATCAAATTACACCAGTATTGAAACAGACGGTCGAAATAATTCATAACCTGATCAGTGAAGCAACGCTGCTTTCTAACGCAGCATTAGCAGGAAAGTGGCAAACGCGTGCTGACGAAAATGCTTTTGAAGGTGGTTTCAAAGAGATTCTTAAAGGAGTTAATGCGACCCTTGACACCGTTGTTGATAAGATGGTTTGGTATGAAGCCATCATTGATTCAGTGCCATTTCCATTGCATGTAACGGATAATGATATGAAATGGACATTTATGAATAGGGCCTTTGAAGCTTTGATGATTGAAAACAGCGTGATTACGGATAGAAAATCGGCGGTTGGGATGGACTGTTGGCACGCCGGAGCCGATATTTGTAAAACAGAAGGTTGTGGAATCCGACGTTTAGTTGATCAGGGAATTGGAGAAAGTTATTTTGAGTGGTGTGGTCGGAATAATAAACAGGATACCGCATATTTAAAAAATAGCAAAGGCGAAAATATTGGTTTTGTCGAACTTATTACCGATTTGACGCCGATGATTCGAGTCAGTAATTATATCAAAACTGAAGTTGATCGATTAGAGAATAACCTTACTTGTTTAGCGCAAGGAGATCTGTTATTTGATCTGAAAATTGGAGAAGCGGATGAATATACCACTGAAGTAAGTGCTCAATTTGCTGAAATCCGGAACAGCTTAGCTCAGGTGAAAGATTCAGTTGATAATCTCATTAGTGATGCCACCATGTTGGCTCAGGCAGGTATTGATGGACAACTTAACACAAGAGCCGATTCAAACCGTCATCAAGGTGATTTTGCTAAAATTGTAAACGGGATCAATGCAACCATGGATGCGGTGGTAGCGCCAATTCAGGAAGCTTCGAATACCTTAAAAAAACTTGCACAAGGAAATCTCAACACTGGCATGGTCGGTAACTATAATGGCGATTATACTCAGATTAAAGATGATATGAATCAAACTATCGCGTTTCTTAAACGATATGTAGATGAAATTTCTTTTACTTTGAAGGAAGTGGGGAGCGGCAATCTGGATCTGGAAATTACCGGAGAATATCTCGGCGACTTTTTAGCGATTAAAACAGCCCTGAATGACATTACCTCAAATCTCAGTTTGACGATGTCAGATATTAATGAAGCGGCTGGACAGGTTGAAGCCGGAGCTATCCAAATTTCAGACGGGGGACAGGCATTATCGCAAGGGACAACCGAACAGGCAAGTGCTATTCAGGAATTAACAGCGTCAATAGAAGAAGTAGCCAGTGAAACAAAGCAAAATGCAATCAATGCCAATAATGCCAATGAATTGACTACGGAAGTTAAAATGAATGCTGAAGTTGGCAATAAACAAATGGCAGAAATGGTCGCAGCCATGATCGAAATTAATGACGCTTCTAAAAACATTTCAAAAATCATCAAAGTTATTGATGATATTGCGTTCCAAACGAATATTCTGGCATTAAATGCCGCAGTTGAAGCCGCTAGAGCTGGACAACATGGGAAGGGTTTTGCCGTTGTAGCTGAAGAAGTGCGAACCTTGGCAGCAAGAAGTGCTGAAGCGGCAAAAGAGACAACAGTTATGATCGAGGGTTCCATTGTTAAAACAGAAGCGGGAACTAAAATCGCTGATTTAACAGCAGAAAGTCTGAAAGGGATTTTAGATGAGATCGAGAAAGTAACCGGATTGGTCGGTAACATTGCTCAAGCATCTAACGATCAAGCATCAGAGATTGCGCAAATTAATCAGGGAATTGAACAGGTTTCTCAGGTCATCCAAACTAATTCGGCGACGGCTGAAGAAAGTGCCGCAGCGAGTGAGGAATTGTCTGGGCAGGCGGAAATACTCAAACAGATGGTAGGTACCTTTAATCTAAAAGAAAATGGTTATGCCATCAGAAAATAATAAAGAATTAAATGTGCAGCAACAAATAATAGTAAAAAATATATTTTTTCAAAAAATGACGATCAATATGGTCGTTGTTTTTTGTTTGCAAGTAACGTAATGACCGCATAGTGTTAGCATATAGTAAGGGTATAATATTTTATTAATCAGTATTTTGAGATGCATTTTGCTTTGTTTTAGATTAACTTATTTAAAATACGACTAAATATTCGTTGTATTTTTATTAAAAGAAATGGATTCGATACTTTTTATGACAAAAAAGCAAGAAAGTTTGTTTTATTGCCAAAAAATAATTGACATTAAATTCGTAAAACAATACAATAGTATAAATTAACCGGTTAAGTTAAATTGCAAATTAAATATATTTAATAAACATGTAACGAGAATACTCAAATGGAAGATGTGAAGAATACCAAACAAAATTTTAGTTGAAAGTTGGAGGTTATGGTAGTGAAAAAAATACCTTTTGACCCGAAAGAGCTGCAGATTGTTGGAGAGATACCAAATATGTTTGGTGTCCCCGATCCGATTTATGATTTTCCAATAACAATGAAGGAAAATTACTTGTTAACCATGCAAAAAGAACCAGTTTGGGAAAGTCTTGGAAATGAGTCGGGATTGTTTTGTCCTAGTGTTATACCGGATAATATTGCGAGAGCTTTTGTTTTTGAAGCAAATATGATGCCACCGCAAGATGGTATTGATATGTTTGGAATTCCTTGGGAGTATGTACCTGATGCGCAAGGATCGATGGTGAGACCGGGGAATCATATTCTAAGTGATGCTAATGACTGGAAGTCGGTCATAAAATTTCCTGACATTGACAGCTGGGATTGGGCCGGTAGTGCAAAAGCTAATAATGGAACTTTTTTAAACGGAGACGCCTTTGTGTTGGCTTGGCAGATTAACGGATGGTGGTTCGAACGGTTAATCTCTTTTATGGGATTTGAGGGTGCAGCGGAGGCTCTGATTGACGAAGATCAACAAGCGGCGGTCAAAGAAATATTTGAAGCAACTACTGATCTAGCCTGCCGAATCGTCGATAAATTTGTTGAAAATTTTGACTACATTAGCGGTTTTACTGTTCATGATGATTGGGGTTCACAGCGATCACCGTTTTTTTCGGAAGCGACAGCTCAGGAAATGATTGTACCTTACATGAAAAAATTGACTGATCATATTCACGCAAAGGGACTTTGGGCAGATTTACATAGCTGTGGTCATATTGAATCCCGAATTCAGTGCATCTTGGATGCTGGTTGGGATTCGTGGAGCCCGCAGAATATGAACGACACGATCAAACTTTTTGAAGAATATGGCGATCAAATTTGTATTGGGTTGATACCAGAAGTATTTGATCCATTAACAACAAGCGAAGACGATCAACGTGAATATGCGAAAAAATTTGCCGAAAAAGTTTGTATTCCCGGAAAATCCTCGTTTATCAGTGTTTATGCGCTGATTGCTGGAATCATGACACCGGTATTTCGGGAAGAGCTTTATAAGCAGTCGCGAATTCTTTATAGTAAATAGCGGCGATGGGCGATGTTAATAAATAGAGTTAAACGTTTGCGGTAACAAGTAAAATAATGATTGTCTTGGAAGAGCGTTATTTAAAACTCGGAAAACGCGTCTGAAAGTTTACTTAAAAGATTTAAATGCCCCATAGAAATGACTTGTTTATTTTAAATGAGTTAATTCTATGGGGCATTTTATGCGTTTATCGACGATCACAAAATGAGAAACAATGATGATTTAAACTGCATTTTGATGTTAGTCATTTCATTTTACCTGGCTCCGGTTATTGATTAGATAATATCGTGTAACGGGAACACCATTTAAAAATGCACTCGAATTGTTAAATTTAACATCAGCAGTAGATTGTTATTTATGATATAATTTATTGCAAAATGAGTGACAAAGCTCACGGCACTTTCGTAATTGCCTAAGAGATATAATTTTACATATAAGGAGAAAATCATGTTAGGTGCAATTATTGGGGACATTGTGGGTTCCCGTTTTGAGTTTAATAATCATCGGAGTAAAGCGTTTGACTTGTTCACAGATAATTGTCGAATCACCGATGACACAATTATGACCTTGGCTGTAGCCAGCGCGATCATGGAAGCAGAAGAGCAGCTGGAATCAGCTGCCGAAATTGGCGATAATAATCGTGAATATTATCGTTTGGTTGAGGTTCTAACAGTGAAGACGATGCAGAATTTAGGCCGAATCTACCCTAATTATGGGTATGGAGACAGGTTTATACAATGGCTTTCTAGCGATCAACCTAAGCCATACAATAGTTTTGGAAATGGTGCTGCGATGCGGATTAGTCCGGCGGGCTTTGCTGCTAAGACAGAAACAGAAGCCCGGATATTGTCGGAAGTGATCACCCGGGTGAGCCATAATCATCCAGAAGGCCTTAAGGGCGCTGAAGCAACCGTGGTGGCCATTTATATGGCCAGAAATGGCGCTGACAAACAAGCCATTCGTGATCGGATTAATGGTTACTTTTATACGCTTGATTTTACCATTGATGAGATCAGAGATACCTACCGATTTAATGAAACTTGTCAGGAAACTGTTCCCCAGGCAATAACCGCGTTTCTGGAGTCAACATCATTTGAGGATGCCATCCGAACGGCTATTTCGGTGGGTGGTGACAGCGATACTTTGGCAGCCATAACTGGAGCTATTGCCGAAGCGTATTATGGAATCCCGGAAAACATTAAAGAAAAAGCGCTGACTTACCTGGATGCCAATTTGCGGGAAATATATGAGGCCTGGCAGGAATTCAAAAAGAAGCGGTCATTGAACATAACTTTCAGACCGGCTAAGCTGCAGGAACGCGAAATTCTGTTTCGTGAAGGTTATCGGGAATGGCCTAAAAATAGAACGTTTGAAGAGTATTGTAGCGATAACGCCAAAGAAGATGAATACGGAATTCGGTATATTATGGCAATCGATGATGAAATTCTCAGTTCGACGATTCTTTTAGAATTAAAGTCAATCATGAGTAAAAAAGTTTATGGAATTGGTTCGGTGTTAACACCTCAAAATCATGCCGGGAAAGGTTATGCAACAGCATTATTACGCAAATGCCTCCAACAAATTGATAATAATGATACGTTCGTTTTTCTGTATTCAGATATTAAACCGGCTTTTTATCAAAGACTCGGTTTTAGAATCTTGCCTTTGGAATTTCAAAAAGTTAAAAAAAGTACTTGTATGGTGAAATGCTGTGACAAAAATTGGGAGGCACTATTAAAAAGTTCAGTTGCGTTAATTCCTGATTACTTTTAGTCACTGCGAGACAGACTTTTATACGATCAAGGAATATGCTATAATTTTAGAGATCAATGTCATTAGTTATAAAAAACACTTCCTGACAAGCACTATCAATCTGGGAGTGTTTTTAATTGAGAAAAAGAAATGGAGAATGAATGAGTATTTTAAATGTCGAGAATCTTTCTCATGGCTTTGGGGATCGGGCGATTTATAAGCAGGTTTCCTTTCGTCTGTTAAAAGGTGAACATATTGGATTAATTGGGCCTAATGGAGAAGGTAAATCGACTTTCATGAATATCGTAACTGGAAAGCTGATGCCTGATGAGGGCAAGGTGGAATGGTCAAAAAATGTTCGGGTTGGTTATTTGGATCAGCATGCGATGTTGACAAAAGGAATGACCGTCCGGGATGTATTAACCTCGGCTTTTGATTTTTTGCTGGAGATGGAGAGCCGGATCGGCTTTCTTTATGAAAAAATGGGTGAGGATACACCAGAAGAACTGGAAAAAGATTTAGAAGAAGTCGGCGATTTACAGGAATTATTAGAGTTTCATGATTTCTATCTGGTCGATTCAAAGGTGGAAGAAGTTGCCAAGGCATTGGGACTAAACGAGATTGGCCTGGATAAAGATATTACTGAATTAAGTGGTGGACAACGGACCAAAGTTTTGCTGGGAAAACTATTACTCGAAAAACCGGATATTTTATTATTGGATGAACCAACAAACTACTTGGATGAACAACATATTGAGTGGTTAAAGCGTTATTTAAATGATTATGAAAATGCCTTTATTTTAATTTCACATGATTTGCCATTTGTTAATGAAGTCATCAATATTATTTATCATATGGATAATCAGAAATTGACTCGTTATGTTGGCGACTATGCAAAATTTCAAGAAGTACTCGAAGCAAAAAAAGCCCAGGAACAGGCCGCTTACAATCGCCAGCAAAATGAAATTGCCGAGTTAAAAGATTTTGTTGCCAGAAATAAAGCCCGGGTAGCAACTCGAAATATGGCGATGTCGAGACAAAAAAAGCTGGATAAAATGGACATCATTGAGTTAGCATCCGAAAAACCCAAACCGCGATTTAATTTTAAAGAAGCTGGTTCAACTAGCCGGCGGGTTTTTGAAACCGAGGAGTTGGTGATTGGTTATCACGAACCTTTATCAAAACCCTTGAATTTAGTCATGGAACGAAAGCAAAAAATCGTTTTAAAAGGGACTAATGGAATTGGAAAAACAACCTTGCTTAAAAGTATTCTGGGATTAATTCCCCCCCTTTCAGGTACGATTGAAAAAGGTGAGAAACTCGAAATTGGTTATTATGAACAGGAAATGGATCAAAATATCGGGACGAGTTGTATTGACGAAGTATGGAATGAGTTTCCCTCGCTTAATCAAAAAGAAGTTCGTTCGGCGCTGGCCCAATGTGGATTGACCCGAAAGCATATTGAAAGTATGGTTAAGGTGCTTAGCGGGGGAGAACAAGCCAAAGTGCGGTTATGTAAATTGATCAACCGTTCAAGTAATATATTGGTTCTTGATGAACCAACCAATCACTTGGATGCCGAAGCAAAAGCTGAACTGCAACGTGCCTTAGAAGCTTATGGCGGCGGTATTTTGATGGTTTGCCATGAACCCGAATTTTATGAAAGTTTTGTCAGTGAAGTTTGGGATTGTTCGCAATGGACGACTAAAGTATTATAACCCTAATTTTGGTTGTTTTAGCGGTGAAATCGGATAAGTTTAAAAGAGAAGGGAGTTAGTGTTGACTTGTGATCATATCATTTGCAAATTAATACTAGAAATAAATGATGATTACATATATTCATGAAACAGAATTACATAAAGGTATTGAGGCGGCGATGAAAGCTTTGAATAAGGCAGATATTGTTGCCGGTAAAAATCAGGATCGCGAAGATCAGTTAAAAGAAATTCATCTGCTGATGGATATTGATAATGTTCAGGACATAAAAATTACGATGGCGATGCCAACCGGGGTGGAAACGCTTGTTGATTATGTCTTGGAAATTGTCGAAGGAACAAAAGATTTTGAAAAAGATTTGTATGGTTACACTTATCATGATTTGTTTTCCCAAAACCTGGACTTTGTGATCGCTAAATTAAAAGAAGATCCGATAACCAGACAAGCGACGTTACATGTGGCAAATCAGGAAGCGGCAAAGTTGGACCACCCACCGTGTCTACAACTGATTCATTACACGATTAAAGACGGTAAACTGAATACCGATGTGGTTTTTCGGAGCAATGATGGTGTAAAAGCGGTGGCGATGAATGTTTTTGCTTTGCTTGAATTGTCGCGATACATTGCCAAAAAAGTTGGCATCAACGAGCTGGGTTCCTATTCGCATCACGCCTTGAGTTTTCATGCCTATAGCAGAGATTGGAAAGCTCTTGAGGGGTATTGTAAAATGTTTGATGAGCGAGACTGTATTATTGACTATGAAGATTATTTGGAAGCTTATGCGGATTATGCTGATGATTGTCGAGAAAAAAGCAAACAATTGCAAATTAAACAGGAAAGCAAGCTAAAATAATTAGAAAATGAAGAATTGACAGAATCTAAAAAAAGTGCTAGTCTTTACCTAGGAATCCTAAGTAAGGAGGCAAATAATGCAAAATCAGGAATTATTAAAAGGTAGTGCCCAGATTCTGATCTTGAAAATGCTTGAAAATGAACCAATGTACGGGTATCAAATGATTAAAAATATGGAAGAACGATCGCAGCACACCTTTCATTGGAAAGAAGGCAGCTTGTATCCAATTCTTTATAGTATGGAAAAAAAAGAATTAATCCTGGCTTATTGGGAAGAAAAACCACGCAAACGAAAATACTATCAGATTACTTCAAAAGGTAAAAAAGAACTGCTCAAACTTGAGGACGACTGGCGAATCTTCAGCCGATCGATGAACCATTTGTTGGGCGGTGCGTTATGAAAAATAGTTATGATACTTATGTTGAAACGGTACTTCAATCGGTGTTGGACGAAAAAAGACATCAGGAAATAAAAGATGAATTAATGGATCATTTGCAGTCCCGTGAAGAAGAACTGAGTGAAGTTGAGCTTGATCCATCAAAAATTGAATTTCAGGTGCTGCAGGATATGGGACCACCGGAAGAACTGGGGAAAAACTTGAACCGGATTTATGGAATGAATCAAAAACCATTATGGGCGATCGGAATTAGTTCATCTTTATTGGCAGTCTTTAATGGTTATCTGATGATCCACGCGGGGATGTCAAACCTAAGCCAAGTTGTGATGGTGGCGCTTGGTTTAATCGTGAACTTAATGTGCATTTATGTGGTTGTAAAAACGAAAAAAAATTTGGACAAGGTCCGGGAAGAACGAATTTATTTTTCAGGGGATATTAAAACATATATTAAAAAATTGACAGATAAAATTTTGATCAGAGGGTTTTGTTTCCTGGTTGTCATGATAATTGTTCTCGGTCTATTTGATTATTTTATGGATGATTTTGAAAGTAATTTATTAATAATGGGCTTTTTTTATGCTAGTTATTTATTTTTTTCCATTTTAAACAGTTATTATCCTAAAATGATTTTTTCGGAAAATGGTGTTTATATTATGCATGATCTGCCAACGTTTAAGAGCTGGGAAGACGTTGAGGGGTATGAGTGGCAACAAAAATTAGGCAATTACCAACTGCGTTTAAAAAACAAAGGATGGTTTAGTAAGATCCATATCGGGTTTAATTCGAAAGAAAAAGATTTAGTAGATGACTTTTATAAAAAACATCAAAAATCTGAACATCCTAAAACGCTCCAGTAATGATTAATGTGGGGATAATTAGTGTTTATTAATTATTTTGTCAAGATTGAATTTGGGGGTAACGGAGATTAAAGAATTTTTTATTAAAAAGCTTGCTCTGAGCAGTACCTTGGGACTCGATGAATATTTGCTTGAGTTGCCTGTTGTAAAGGCTTTGGCACGAGGTGCAACGATTGATTTTCAACAATCGGTAACTTTTTTAGTCGGCGAAAATGGAACCGGAAAATCGACTTTAATGGAAGCTTTGGCCATTGCGCTGGGTTTCAATGAAGAAGGCGGATCAAAAAACTTTCGTTTTTCAGCAGCTGCGACTGTGTCTAATTTATCGGACCAATTGGTGGTTTCAAAATTTATATTACCAGATGATGGTTTCTTTTTACGGGCTGAAAGTTTTTATAATTTGGCGACGAAGGTTGATGAATTAGGTGTTAGTGGATATGGCAATCGGTCCCTGCATAATCAGTCTCATGGCGAAAGCTTTTTAACACTGGTTGAAGAGCGTTTTCGTGGAAATGGGCTTTATCTGTTGGATGAACCGGAAGCGGCATTGTCACCGATGCGAATTTTGTCATTAATGGTACAGCTTGATCGCTTAGTGAAAGCAAAATCCCAGGTGATCATTGCAACCCATTCGCCAATTCTGATGACTTATCCCGGGGCGACCATTTATTCATTGGATTATGATGGAATAAAAAAGGTAAATTATCAAGAAACGGAGCATTTTAAACTGACTAAAGAATTTCTTAATGAGCCGTCACGGATGCTGCATTATTTATTAGACGATCCAGAATGAAACGATATTAAGGTGCGGGATTAAAATTAGACGATTTAAAGATCAATAAACGAGGTGAGAATATGAAAAAAAGATGGTTTGCAGTGGTTTGTATTTCTTTGTTATTATTTTGTATTACGGGATGTGATCAATTAACGGAAGTGAAAAACAAAGCCCAAGATTTATATGCCTCAAAGGTCGAGTATTTAGGCGATAATTCGGCAGTTTCGCAATTAATTGAAAAAATCGGGTTGGGAAATATCACGAATTACACGATTGAATTAAAAACTGAAAAAGAGCCATATGGTTTAATCGTCAACGTTAAAGAAATGGACGGATCGTTTGCTGAAAATGATTTTTCAGCAACTGCAGTAGAATTGCTTGGTCTGATTAAAAATCTCGATTATGTGGAGATTACCAATGGTCAGGATTCCTACAAGTTAACCGAAGCAGAAGCATCGGCGATGATTAATGAAAATGTCAAAACGTTGGGTGAGTCACAAGAAAAATTAAAAACGGTTATTGATCAATTAACAAATAAGTAAACCAGTGGGAACAAAAAAATCAATAATGAAAAACTTTTGTTAATCTGATTAAACGAAATAAAGAATAAATAAAACATGAATAGTGATCATTTTCCCAAAGCCAGGTTATTAAAAAGCCTGGCTTTTAAGCAGCGTTTCATACGTCGATTGGCGAGTAATCAATGTATAAATTTGCCTGAGGTGTTAATATTTCGAAAATTCGTTTTGAACACCATTGGTTGTAACGGCAATAAGCAGTTCTAAAAATTGTTCAGTCGGTAGATCTTTGCCATTCATATACCATTTTGAAATGGTACTGAGGATTGCAGCACTTTGATATTCCATTAAATATTTCACTTTTAGCAATTCTTCAGGTGTCAGCTGTTGGTACATAGAAAGCACTGAGGGCGTTAATTTTGTTAATACTTTTAGTCTAAAATTGGGGTCACCATTTTCACTTAATAAAACAGGTAGATAAGTTTTGTTTTTTTCAAAAAATTCAAGAAGTGATTGTAAAACAAAACTTTTTTCTTGATTGTTAAAGTAGTTGCCATCAAAAACATTCTTAAGAATAATTTTTTCAAAATCTTCGATAGTAATGGTTTGTGTTTCAATATCTTCTAAAATATCGTAAACATCTTTAAAATAAACATAAAAAGTTGAACGATTGTAACCAGCCAGTTCACAAACTTCTTTTACAGTAATTTTTTCAATTCTTTTTTTACAATATAATTTCCAAAACGAATCAATTAAATTCTGCCGCGTAATTTGTGTGGTCGATGATAACGGTGTGTCCATATAATAATGACCTCATTGATTAAATAGTTTATCTCAATTATAAACGAATTATGCTGGATAAACAAGATAATCCAACAGATGTCGATGGTTTGTTGGTTGTAATTGAGCAAGGTTCGAACTAAAATTAGGATAGTTAAAATAAAGAAGAGGGAATGTCAAATGAAAATAGAAGTTAATAACGTTGAGAAATCATTCAAAAAACAGCAGGTTCTGAATCAGATCACGTTGACCATTGATTCGGGTCACATTTTTTGTTTGCTAGGCGCATCAGGTTCTGGGAAAACAACACTACTGAGAATCATGATGGGGGCGATACCTGCAGATGGTGGAACAGTGACAATTGGCGATCGATTTGTTCCAAATAAACAATTACTCGGGGAAATGGGTTATATGCCGCAAAGCGAAGCCTTATACGAGGAATTATCAGGCTGGGAAAATCTTAAATTTTTTTCAGGACTCCATCATCAAAGTCGAAAAAACTTTGAACAAAAAGCCAACGAGTTGCTGGAAATTGTCGATATGGTTTGCGATAAAGATAAGTTAATCCGGGATTGTTCCGGTGGGATGAAAAAACGCATCTCATTGGCTGTTGCCTTGATTCATCAACCAAAATTGTTGTTATTAGATGAGCCAACCGTTGGGGTAGATCCGGTTTTGCGACGTCAAATTTGGAAATATTTGAGAAAATTAAAAGACGAAGGGACTACGATTTTGGTGACGACCCATGTTATGGATGAGGTTATCTGGTGTGACGATGCAGCTTTGCTTCGTTACGGTCATATCATTGCCAAAGATACGGTAAAAAACTTAATTGATCGGACTCCAAACGGAAACATCGAGGATTTGTTTTTTATTGATAACCAGTCAAAGCAGGAGGGCACATCATGTTAAGCATAATTAAACGGATACTTGGTCAAATAAAAAATGACAAACGTTCACTAGGATTACTCTTGTTGGCGCCACTTCTGGTGTTAACCTTATTATATTTTATTATGGGGGAGTCAAACTATATTCCTCAAATTGCTGTATACAATATGAATGCGAAATTTGTAGCAGAACTTGAGAAAAATGCTGATGTGGTTAAAGAAAATGAAAAACCATTAGGTATAGATTTTTTAGAAACCAATGGAATTGATGCGTTCATATGGTCGGACGCAAAAGGAATACACATCGAGATGCTCGAGCAGAATTCAAAGTCAGCAGCAGTCATAACAGCGGTCCAAAATACCATTAAGGTTTTACAACCGGCTCAAAATGAGTTGATTATCAACTATGTCTATGATACCGCCAGCAATAACCAAATGGATTCTTTAGCGTACGTTTTTCTGGGTGTTATTTCATTTTTCTTTGTATTTATTCTCTCCGGAATGTCATTTGTGCGGGAGCGTTTTGGACAGACTTTAGAACGAATGCTGATGACGCCAATCAGTCGAGTTGATGTGATTGGCGGTTATACAATTGGTTATGGATTGATGGCGGCAATGCAAAGTGTAGTGATTATTTTGTACGCTGTTTATGTACTCCGGCTTCATGTCGAAGGTTCGGTGATTTTATGTATAGCAGTTATGATTTTAATGGCTTTTTCCGCGGTATCCGTTGGAGCCCTGGTTTCTATCTTTGCGAACAACGAATTACAACTGGTTCAGTTTATTCCGGTGATTGTTATTCCCCAGATCTTTTTTACCGGCCTGATCCCTCTTGATACAATTCCCTTTGGATTAGGAAATCTATGCTATTTAACACCTATTTATTATGGGTGTGCAGCTTTGGAAATGATCATGATTCAAGGAAAGGGATTTTGGGAGATCTGGCCTTGGTTAGCTGGATCAAGTGCGTTTATCGGTATATTATTTTTCATGAATGTGATGGCCTTAAAAAAATATCGAAGACTTTAATAAAAGTATTGTTGAAGCAGAGAAAGCTTAGTGAATGGCTCTATTTCTTAATTAGTTGATTATATTGGAAAAAAGGCTGGTAATTAAAAAATCTTATCATTTAAAAGCGAATATGGTATGATTATATAGTGATTAAATGAAGGATAGCATTGGTGGGATAAAGATGAATAAAAAATATAATTGCATGAATGAATTAGAGATGTTCAGTGCTTTAACAGATAGCGAAAAAACTTGTGTTTACGATGTGGCTAAAGGAATTGTATTGAAAAAAGGCGATTGTTTATTTAACCAGGGCGACAAAGGTGAGAATATTTTTTTAGTTCAAAAAGGCAAGGTAATGATTGAAAAGTATACCAGTGATGGGAGAAAGATCATTCTGGAAATTTTAAAAAGCGGTGACCTGATTTGTGAAACGATTCTTTTTGATGAACTTGATTATCCATTTAGTGCCGTTGCATTAGAGAACTCGTATATTTGCGCCTGTTCAAAGGAAGACGTGGTCAATTTGGTTAAAGACCCGATCATTTTAAAAAAAATATTTTCAAGTATTAATAAAAAGATGAATGACTATACTGAACGGATGACAAATAGTGCCTTAAAAGATGTTCAAGATAAGGTGTATGGCACTTTAAAACAAATCTCGGAGCAACATGGCATTCAAACTGATGGCGGGATTGAAATTGATTGTTACCTTAGTCACGAGGACATTGCTTTTATGGTCAATGCGTCCCGCGTATCGGTGACTCGAAGTATTAAGGACTTAATTTCAAGAGGCAGATTAGATAAGCAAAATCGTCATTATATTATTTGTTGAAAATTACGAGTTTAAACAAAAAAAAGCTCCTAAAAACATTTTGTTTTTAGAGCTTTTTTTGTTGTCAGCGGTTTTTTTAGGTGATTAATTACAGTATAGTCATCAGTTGCGGTATCTTAACCAGATAATTCATAGCGATTGAACTATTGCAAGGATTCTTTGACTTGCTGAAAATCATAACCGGGTGAAACCGTTGATATTTCTTTTAAAAGTGTTTGTTTGGGGACATTTTCGGGAATTTTAAAAAGGGTATAAAAGGTCGGGGCATCCATCGCCAAAGTATCCATCGCCTCTTGAATGCTCATGGAACCTTTAATACCACTGACATCGACTAGCCCGGTGGCATTTTCTGATAAGGGCGGTGTTTCAGGCAGCGTTGTTTCACTGCTAGATTCACCGCCGGCCTTTTCTTTAGCCGCATCAAATGCAAATTCTGGGAATTCAGCGGAGATATCTTTGAATTTTGTACTTTTTGAAACGCCGGCAGGGATGCCTAATTGCTGATAAACCTCTTCCAATGAAAGTCCTGTTTTAACTGCGGCATCTTCAATCGTATCATAACCTTTTACTTCATAAATGGGAATGATTTCGCCTTGTTCGAGGGCCTTGGGCAGCACTTCAAAATTGCCAGTTAACTGAGCGATGAAAATTGTACCGAAAAATAAACTAACGACCATTAAAAGCATTATCATCGGGTGAATTGTTTTTTTGGCGGTTTTGATTTCGAGGGCTCCTTTAACCGGACAGGCGAGAACACATTCGTTACAGTTTAGACATTCAGCAGTAGTTACTTGATCTAGCTTTTCAACTTCAATGTTGACCGGGCAGGATTTGTCACATTTTTTGCAATGGACGCAAAGCGCGTCATCTCGTTTTATTTTTGTCGGACTTATTTTACCAATGATGGCGTAAAAAGCTCCGGCCGGACACAGATATTTACAAAAAAATCGATCGTATAAAAAGGAACCAATTAAGGTAATCGCTAAGAGGACAAACCCGATTATGGTAAAGGGATCTTCTTCAATCGAACCGGCGGCGGATGATAAATGCGAGTAAGCTGAATAGGGATCATAGGGAGACATCCACAGCGAACCATAATACCAGGCCATGCCAATGGTCAACACAAATATAAAATATTTGAGATAACGGGCGACTCGATCAACTTGAGGCGGGATGATAAAACGTTTTTTAAATAATTTCTGTCTAATTTTCCCAAATACTTCTTGTAGTGCACCGAAGGGGCAAAGCAGACCGCAGAAACTTCGGCGAAAAAGAATACCCAATGTTACAGTTAATGCCAGTAAAACAACCGTGCCGGAATAAATTTTTTTAATAAAGCTGCCGGTAAAGAGCAGTGCATAAAGACTTTCTAAGGCGCCATAGGGACATAATGCATGGATCGAGGAGGCTTTCCCACCACCTAAAACCTGATGCATATATGACTCATAAGTAACCCATAGGAGTAGGCCGACCAATATCAGTAGTCTTGACCACTTTGAAACTTTTTTCCAATTCACATTCATTTGTAATACCTCTCTGGATAAAATTTAATTGTTTTGGCAGTTGTTTAACAACCATGATTTAACTAGATAATTGATTTTGTTGGTTAAGATCTGTTATTCTGAAAATAATAACGGCTAAAATGTTGGGGTTGGAGTTAACGTTTGTTTTTATTAAACAATGTTGTAGATAAAATGGCTATTCGTTTCATATGAATCCTCCTATATTCGCTTTTGCTAATTTTCTTTTCTGGGGGGAATTGTACCGTTGTTATGTGTCATTAGTGTGTCAAAAATGGAAGTGAACAAAGTGAGGGAAAAACCTGGATTAACAAAATCAAATATATTGCATCTCCGGAAGGGAGCAGTTACAATGAAAATAAATGATAAATATTTAAATCGTGAGTTACCAGGGAGTAAGTGCGATATTGATCAATAATAATCGCAAAATTGAGTTTAAGGTGCAGATAGCTTTTGCGGTTAATCATAAATATTTGAAAAAAAATGAGGAGAAAAACGATGCGTTTAAAAGTTGTTGTAGATAATAATACTTATATTGATGAATATTATTGGGGTGAACCGGGAGTGTCTTATTATATTGAAGATGGATCAGATAGTCTGTTTTTTGATGTGGGGTATACAAATTTGTTTTTGATTAATGCAGAGGCCATGAATATTAATCTAAAACAAATTACAAGCGTTATTTTGTCCCATGGTCACGACGATCATACAAGAGGTCTGATTGGTTTATTTGAACGAGAATGGGATAAGTCGTTTCAGGTCATCGCGCATCCAGATGTTTTTAACTATAAAGAAGTTGAGCAACTGAAAATATCGGCGCCTTATTCTCGAGAAGAAATGGAAAAACGATGTAATTTAAAACTAACTCGCAAGCCACTGAAAGTGACCAAGAATATCACATTTTTGGGAGAAATTCCCCGTACTCAGATATTTGAAAAGCCTGAACCCATTGGTCAACAATGGGTCGGGGATAGAATGGAGGATGATTATCTTTTGGATGATTCGGCACTTGTTTATCAGTCTGTCAAAGGAATTTATATTATCACAGGATGTTCACACAGCGGAATCTGTAATATTATTGAATATGCTAAAGTAGTTACTGGCGATCAACGGGTTTGCGGTGTTATTGGAGGATTCCATTTATTTGACGTGACCACGCAGGTCGAACAGACGATCGCATATTTTGTTAACAATGGCATTCGCGAAATTTATCCTTGTCACTGTACTTCCTTTGCTGTAAAAGCAGCTTTTCATCAAGTGATTCCGGTTTGTGAAGTTGGCGTTGGGTTAACCTTAAACTGGTAGGGGTTTGATTGAGTAAGCGTAAATGAAAGATGAAAAAGCGAAAATCCCGAAAGCTGTTTAATCAACTTTCGGGATTTTTAATTATCAGAGACCATTAACAATATTAATGGGACGTTCGCCATTTGCAACCGCTAAAAAATTTGACCAAACTGTTTTGTGCATTTTTTCAAACGCTTGTTTCGTTGTGCCCCCAATGTGTGGGGTGAAAAGGAGCTTGTAGCGGGAGTCTTCAGGCAGGTGAAGGAGTGGATTATCGAGGGTAACGGGTTCGGGATACATCGTGTCAAGACCGGCACCAGCAAGTTTTCCATCAACCAGCGCAGTGACCAAATCCTCTTGAACAATCAGTTCACCTCTGGCAGTATTAATCAGCAGGGTGGTTGGTTTCATTAAAGAGAGGCGATCTTTGTTAAATAAACCGGTTGTTTCAGGAGTTACCGGCAAATGGAGGCTGATAATATCACATTGTTTACAAAGCTCGTCCAAAGGCATATAGGTTAGCTCTAATTGATTTTCAGTTTGCGTTTTTCGGGAGCGGCTAAAATAACTGAGCTTTGAACCAAATGATTTTAGTCGCTTGGCGGTTTCTATGGCGATGGAACCCATGCCGACGAGACCAATATGACAAGAACCCAGTTCAGGGATCCCATTTAAAATAAATTGTCCTTTAGCTTGGATTTGCGAACCGTTTCGGACCATTTGGTCGCCTTCCAGAATTCGCCGTTGCAAACCTAGCATTAGCAAAATAGTATGTTCGGCAACGGCAGCGGAGTTTGCTGCGGTATTGTTGCAGACATAAATCCCTTTTTTCTTAGCGGCATCCGCATCAATTTTATTAAAACCGACGCCTTCTGAATGGATCAGTTTGAGCTTGGGTAAGTTATTAATGAGGGTTTTACTGACTTCACGGACAGCATCAGCGAAAATAAAATCGGCATCGGCGGCGGCGTCAATCACAGCATCATCGCTGGTTAAATGTTCGCCATAAATTAGTTCCCAGTCTTTCGAGAGAATTGATAAATCAGAAAACTTTTCGATGCGTTTCTGTGATGTTAAAATTAGGACCTTTTTCATAGGGCAACCTCCATAATGTTGATATATTTTATTATATAATGGGGGCGGATCAAGTACAACTGCATTTATATGCTTATTGAGAGAATAAAATTAGAATGTCATATTGAAAAAGCAACTAAATGAGTTTTAATCGTGATATTAAAATAATCGAGTATTCATACAGTTTTGAGAAAATCGAGAAAAAAGTAAATGGGTATGGTATAATTTAAATACAGTAGTCGTAGGCGGAAACAATCTGATTCCAATTCGGGGGGTGAGCGTAATCGTGTCAGACTGTTGTGGTCGGAAAGAACAGGAGAATATATGATTGAATTAGTAAAAGCAACGGTAAACCATAAAACATTTGGTCGTGGAAGTGTTAAGAGAATAGAAAATGGCCTCGTTGTTATTTTATTTAAAGATGATGATACCAATGAAATTAATGAAAAGAAATTTGTCTATCCGGATGCGTTCAGAAATTTTCTGAAGATTAATGATCCAGCCATTGCCAAACAGGTTGATTCATTGATAAAAATTAAAGATGTTGAAGAAGAAAAAAAACGAAAATTAGAAGAGCAGGAAAAGCGAGAAAAAAGAATTGCTCATTTGAAAGCGCTGGAGGAAGCAAAGATAAAAAAGCCTGTTAAGTCAAAGGCAAATAAAATAAATGTGCGAAAAAACATTGCTTTTAAATTAAACTATTGTGATGGGGGGCAATCCTTTGATCAGATTGGGTTTAATGGTGTTTGTAGTGACGCAGTTATAAACTATAATATTGAGAAAGAAAAACGGCTTAGTTGTACGCATGATCAAGGGCAATGTTATCAATATTTTAATGGACTGATAAATCGTAAGAGCTTAGATGATTCGTTAGAAATTGAAGATGGCATTTGTTATGAAAGCCAGCTGTTGAAAAATTGGAAAGTAACAGCAGGAGAAGCGAGCGATGGTAAAACAAGAAAGATAAAGAGTGTTCGACGTCATAATCTGGCGGTATTGACAACACGGCTGCCAAACACAAAAGAAGCGGAGCGCATTATTTTTGGTGTGTTCTTAATTGATGATGTTTTTGAAGGGAATGAAAAAGAATCTGGTTATGTTACGGCACAATTGTCAGCTAAAATGATCCTGAATCTTGAAGAAGCTAAAAATATGAAGTTTTGGAAATATTATGCTAATGCTGATGGTAAAGTGGTTGCAAAGTGGGGCGCTGGTCAGTTTCGTTATTTAGATGAGTCAAAAGCCATTGCGCTTTTAAAAGATCTTGAGAGTGTATTACAAAATACTTCCAAAGCGCAATTAGCAAAAGATCTTTTGCTAAGATATGGTAAAAATAATTTAATTAATTTAAGCGCAATATAACAAATAAAGGGTGCACGGACACGGTTTATCTGCTATTACCATGGTATAGTGTGAGTGTTTAATTTGATAAAATTTATCCATTTTGGATGGCGTAGACAATAAAAACAACGAAATATCTTGGTTGGTTAGACTGCAGACAAAGTATAATAGCGTAGCGAAAATTGAAATCAGGTTGTTTGCATCAGCGCGGACATGGCTTTAGTCGGTTTAGTTCTGTAACAAACGATTGTCAATTGCAGATACGGGTTTGTTGACAATCTGAACGATAAGATATGTTTGTTGTTTTTTTATTAACATTAAATTCGATTTTATTGATGCTATCGGGGTATTAATAAAATATTAGGATTAGCAATAAATTTTGGAAAATATTTTTTTATAAAGATACCGAATATCGAATAAAAAATTGTCAAAGCAGCAATACGGTTAGGTCTTATTCAGTTTATATTTGCCTGTTGTTGGGGAATTGGAGGTCTTTTGGATAATCATTGAAATTGAGTTGTGTCGAATGAAGCGGTTAGAAGAATAGACAAATCAATTAGATTAATTTAAAATAACGAGAGTTAAAGAAACAAGGGGATTAATCATGTCAAGTAAAAATGCGAAAGCGCTATTAAAATATGTTAAAACTGTTTTAATGAATGAAAATCTGGAAGATGACATTCCTGAGTTTTTTAACCACGATGATGATTTTAGCGAACTGAACGAAATAATGTTAACGATTCGTAATTTTTCGCTTGCTTTGTCCAAAGGAAATCTGTCTGAAGATGTTCGGGGCAACGGCATTATTTTGAAATCGCTGGAAACATTTCAGCAGCGATTTAAAGCATTAGAAATAAACACATATGATATAGTTCCGCGGAATTTTTTTACTGGCACTGAGACCGTTTTTGACTTCAGTAATATTTTTGATAGTATGAGCAAACAGATTGAATACTCAACGGTAATAATAAATGAAGTATATAGAAATTTTGAGATGATTTTTTGTAATATTCCCGATCCGGCACTTGTTATCAGTATGGATGAAAAGAAAGTTGTCGCCAGCAATCAGATGTTTTTAGAGATGTCTGGTTTAACTGAAAAAGAAGTCATCAATGAAGTCATCAGTAACCTCCAATTGGGGATAATTGATGAACGATTTATGAAGAAACATAAAGATCTTGATCCGCAGCTTTTCTACAATAATATTGAAACAGTTTATCGAAATAAACAAGATAAAACTCTTTTTTGGAATGCATCATTAAAAGCAATTTGTATTGGTGAAACAAATCTGATACTAATGATAATTAGAGATGTTACCGATGTAAAGAAAATGGAAAAAAAGCTTATCGAGAGTGAAGAAAAATATCGCTTGTTAGTTAATAATGCCAGTGATATCATATCTACGGTAAATTTGGAGGGGGATTTTACCTACATTAGTCCATCAGTAGAAAAAATTACCGGTTATACGGTTGAGGAAGTGAAAAATAAATATTTGGAAATTAACTATTTTTCACCCAAGATGTTGAAAAAAATGGAAAAAATATTGAATCGCGCGAATGAACAGATAAGGAGTGATCAGTATTTTGAGCCAATCCACTTAGAGGAACTTCAATATCGCAAGGATGGGAGTGTATTTTGGTCTGATACAATTTTATCAGGAATTTATGATGAAGAAAATCAATTAAAAGGCCTAATGGGTGTGACGCGAGATATTACAGAAAAGGTAAAACTTCAAGACGAAATCATCAAACTTTCAGAAACAGATAAGTTGACACAGCTTTACAATCGATTAAAACTCGATGATGTGCTTGATTCAGAATTTGTTCGCGCCAAGCAAAGTGGAGTAAAGTTTGCTGTTATTCTGCTGGATATTGATTATTTTAAAGAAACTAATGACAAATATGGACATCAAGTTGGAGATAAGGTATTAATTGAATTGGCAAAATTATTTAGAGCGAACATTCGCGCCACTGACAGTGTTGGCAGATGGGGTGGAGAAGAATTTGTATTCATTTTACCAGATACAGATAAAGCAGGAGCAATGCAGTTGGCTGAAAAAATCAGAACTCGTATCAGGGAGAAAATTTTTATAAATCAAATTCGAATGACGGGAAGTTTAGGAGTCACTGTTTATCGTGATGATTCTTCTGTAAATGTAATGATGTCGCGGGCTGATAAGGCGATGTATATAGCTAAAAAAAAGGGCCGTGATCAGGTTCAGTTTATTTAAGTTTAAAAAAAAGAACCTTCCAGTAGTTAATTAAACCAGTGGAAAGCTCTTTTTTTTAATTAGCTCTCTGAATTTACGGCACCTAGACTGGTGAAGTTATTTGGTCGGGCAATGGCGGTGCCAGTCATGGTAAATAAACCAGCATTATCATAAACATAAACGTGAACATCGTAGGTGTCTAACTCATTGTTGTGGTCGCTATAAGGAATATAGCAACTGGCGACATTACCTTCGACAGTTCCTTCATACCAGATGAGATCATCTTGGCCATCTTTTTCTGTCCATGTCGGAAAGTAAACATGAGCAATGCCGCTTAAATCGTCGGCAACTACGGCCGTAACGTGGAGTCCTTTACCTTCGTAATCGGTAACCAGGACATCAGATAATGTTGGCGGTGTTGTATCCGAGGTCGCATCAATATAATCACCGATATAGATATAACCCTGAAAATCGCCGACTGAGGTGGCATCTTCATTTCCGATTGTATAGGTATAGTTTTGAAAGTAGATTCCACTATAAGTCGATTCTGAAAGGGTGACGGTGTCGCCATTAATGGCTTCGACAATTGCGACATGACCGTCAGAACTGCCACCCCAGCAAATTACGGCTCCCAGTTTAGGTGTTGATCCATAGGGATAGTAACCATTGCTTAAATTATAATCCCACCAGGAATTAGCATTGCCTGAACACAGATTAGGTTTTGTTCCTAAAATTTCATAGGCCCGTCCCCAGGCGTAAGCGGTACAGTTTGGCATTCCATAGCCACCCAAAGAATAAATGTTATTGGCATAAAAATAGGGATTATCGGAACTTGGCGCTGTCATTCGGGCTGAATACAGGCTAGGTAAAGATATTGCTGATTCCGCCTGAGCAGTTTCGACAGCTTGGGCAATATGGGTTACATCCACGGGTGCGGCTTCTGCCATGACGACGTTTGGTGTGACTCCGATCGAAAAAACAAAAGCAAGGCTGATACAAGCCATTTTTATTAAATTTTTTTTCATTTGACCTCCGTTATTTATTCAAAATAGAAACTACAATGTAGACAATAACGTTAATAGTTTTCTAGTTGTTGCATAATATTTACAAGTTAGCAACACGAATAATACAATATCTTTAAAAAATTGGCAAGTATCATGTTAAATGTATTTAAGAATGTCAAAAAGGTGCTTAACAGTAAATAGCGTAGAAATATTTAAAAATGGCATAATAAGTCAGAAAAACACCGCTGAATAAAAAAAAATTGTATAAATCTGAGGAAATAAATCATTAGATCGGTTAATATGAGTTTAAGCTAATATGAATTAGATTAATACTCGATGAAAGTAATGGAAATTAGTTCGTTATGGTGGCGTTTACTCTTTCAATTAAGGCTATTAATTTATCAATTAATGTTTTTGAAAAAAACATTTTTAAAGAAAAGTTGTTTATAGCGCTAATATAAACGACTAAAGAGATAAATAAGCATTTCAATAGGCATTAAAATTGATCAAAAATAAAATCATAAATTAAGTAGATTTATGGGTATAAGTGATTGATTTGTCTTAAAACTCATTTGGAATGCATTTATTAGCAGCAAATGAAGGACAAAATTAGAAATATTTGCGAAAAAAATCATATGAAGCTATAATTGTATAGAATCTTGAAAAAGCGATTGAATAATCCACAAAGAATAGTTTTTATGAGTGAAGCGGTGATCAGGGACTTCACGGGGGATAAAATTAAGGGTATAATACTTAAATTGAGAAGCGAAGCGGGCAAGAAAGGGACAAAACTTAGTTAAATTGGTTGAAAACGAAAGGAATTGAATGAATAAACTAACATCACCACGAGTCATTGAAACATTATTAAAGAAATATGATCTTCACTTTAATAAACGATTTGGTCAAAATTTCCTTATTGATGAGAATATTGTCCAAAAAATAGTCCGAGCTGCGGATATTGATGAAACAGATCTGGTCTTAGAAATCGGCCCTGGGATCGGGACTATGACCCAAGCGCTCAGCGAATCTGCCGGTAAAATAGTTACAGTCGAAATTGATAAAAAATTGATACCGGTTCTTCACGAGACCCTAAATGATTGTGATAACGTTACAATTGTTCAAGGCGATATTCTAAAAACAAATGTCACAGAAATATTGGGGGAAGACTTGTTAACCAGGCCCCTTAAAATTGTGGCAAATCTACCTTATTACATTACCACTCCGATTATTATGGGGTTTTTGGAATCAGATCTGCCGATTGAAAGCATGACTTTTCTAATTCAAAAAGAGGTCGGGGAACGTCTATGCGGAGTTCCGAGTACGAAGTCATATGGCTCACTAAGTATTGTCGCTCAATTTTATGCAGATATTTCCATTGATTTCGAGGTCCCGGCGCAGGTATTTATACCTAAACCCAAGGTTGATTCAATCGTTGTCACGTTAAAAAAATTGACAAAACCTAAAATTATACTGGAGAATAAAGAATTGTTTTTATCAATTGTCAAAGCCAGTTTTTTAAATCGAAGAAAAACATTGATTAATGGTTTGACAATGAATACCCCGTTTGATAAGGAAGTCCTTTTGAAAGTTCTGGAGACTTGTGAAATATCGCCTGGGATACGCGGGGAAGCCTTAACGGGAGCGGATTTTGGCAGAATCGCTAATGCACTGAGTCAACAGCTTGACTGATAATTATTAAGCGTTGGTAAATTCTAGGGTTCGATTAAAAATGTTTTGCGAAAAATAAGACGGATGGTACTTTCACAATGTTAAGGAGAAAAAAATGATTGAGATCAATGATGTTACTTTTAAATACTCAAATACTAAAGGGATTTTTAATTTGAATTTAAAAATTGAAAAAGGTGAGGTATTTGGTTATGTAGGCCCAAATGAGTCAGGAAAAACGACCACCATTCGAATGCTCATGGGATTTATTCGAGCTGGCAAAGGAAGTGCAAAAATTGACGGATTAAACTGTTTTTTTAAAGCAGCGGCAATCCAGCGATATCTGGGTTATGTGCCGGAAGATATCGTTCTTTTTGAAAATATGCGCGTAAAAGAATATCTCAATTTTGTTAATCAAATGCGTGGGTCTTATAGTAGCCAGGATACGCGCTTGCGAGATGAATTAATTGAACGATTTGAAGTTGAAACGCGAGGTAAGATTGAATCACTGTCAACCGGGATGAAAAAAAGACTGGCGATTGTAACAGCGTTAATGCATGATCCGCAAACATTGGTATTAGATGAACCGACCAGTGGTTTAGATCCGCTGATGCAGTCTCGATTATTAGATCTTATTGTTGAAGAAAAACGTCGCGGAAAAACGGTTTTACTTTCAACGCACCGGTTTGAAGAAGTCGAACGAACTTGCGATCGGGTAGGGGTATTGAAAGAGGGACACCTCGTCGAAGATTTGGATATAGTTAGTCTTCGCGCGGAGGAAACGAAAGCATATTTGGTTAAATTTGCAGCGCCGCCCAATTTGGAACAAATAAAAAAATATGGTTTTGAATACCAACAGTTTTCACAGAGTGATTTCGAAATCTTTTCTTCTGGTGATCGGATTGATGTATTAATGAAAGTGTTGTCACATGAAAAAGTATTGGTGTTCAATTCTAAAAATCAATCGCTGGAAGAAATCTTTCAGAAGCATTATCGGAAAGAAATAAATCATATCCCAACCAAAAAAGAAGCAATGAGTAATTTTTTAAACGGCAGAAAGAAAAAAACAGATAAGGAGATAAAAAAAATATGAGTATTCCATTATTTTTGAAGAATATTAAAAATAATACCCTATTGTTACTTGTTTTTATGGGATTGATGTCAATTTATCTTGCTGTTATAATTTATATGTACAATCCTAATGGGATTGGCGCATTCGTCGATATGTTATCCATTTTACCAGTTACTTTGGTAAACGCAATGGGCTTTGCGACAATCGACAGTGGTCTGACAGGATTTGTTGCCAGTATGTTTTATGGTTTTCTAATTTATCTTTTTCCGATGGTTTATTGCATTATTTTAGCCAATCGGCTGGTCGCAAAAATGGTGTATGAAGGGACGATGATTAGTATATTAGGGACCCCAAACAGTCGGGTTAAAATTATTATCACTCAAGGGGCCTATTTACTGAGCTCCATCGCGGTTTTATTTGCAGTTTTGTTTTTAGTGGGATATGGAATGAGCGAGCAATTTTTTCCGGGGTTGCTTGATGTGAAAATATTTATGAAACTAAATCTTGGAGCTTGCTTGATGACGATGACCATTGGCATGTTTTGTTTTTTCTTTTCCTGTTTATTTAATAGTACTAAACCATCACTTTTTTTTGGCGCAATGATTCCGATTATTTTCTTTATTTTTAATACTTTAAGCAAATTATCAGAAAAGACTGTTTTTTTAGGCAAATTCTCACTTTATAATGCTTTTGACGGGCTTGCCATTGTTAATGGTGAAAGCAGTATTATGTTAGTGAGTGGTGGATTTATTTTTTTCATCTTATTTTTATTTTTAGTATCGGTTGGCGTGTTTAGTTTGAAACGTTTGCCGGTATAGCTCGTTTAATGGCATGTTTATTGGATGAAAAAAAGCCAGCACGTTCACTAAAAATTGTGCTGGCTTTTTTTATTTATTCGATTGTATTTCTCAGGATTCCAATTTTTTCAATTTCGGCTTCGATCACATCACCATGTTTTAAAAATTGGGGCGGATCTAGTGCAAATCCAACTCCGGCAGGCGTTCCAGTTAAAATAATGTCGCCAGGTAGAAGGGTCATGCCCTGAGACAAGTCAGCGATAATGGCAGGAATATCAAAAATCATCCGGCCAGTATGGGAATGTTGCCGTTCCTCACCGTTAACCCGGCAGGTAATTGCGAGGTCAAAGGGAAGCCTTAAATCATTTTTATGGAGGATTCGGGGGCCAAGCGGACAAAAAGTGTCAAGACTTTTACCTTTATACCATTGTGAATGCTTTTTTTGCAGATCTCTAGCCGTGATATCATTGGCGATCGTATAGCCGAAAATATAATCTTCAGCATTTTCTTTAGCGATATCAGTGCCCTCTTTTCCGATTATAATAGCCAGTTCAGCTTCATAGTCAATTTGTTTCGTCGCTTTGGCATGAGATAAAATAACCGTATCGGGGCCGGTAATCGAAGTTGGCAGTTTGGAGAAATAAATCGGGTTTTCGGGAATCTTACCCATTGACGGAATATTTTTTATTTCTTGGGCATGATCAGCATAGTTTTTTCCCAGACAGAAAACATTTCTTGGTGGCTTGGGAATTGGCGCCAACAGTTTAACTAAATTTAAATGAATGCCTAAATTTGAATGTTCGGTCATGACTTTTTTGATCGCTAATAAAAGATCATCAGTGGCCATGGGGATAAAGTCGATCAGCCGTTCGGGAAATTTTAGACCCATCAGTTTTCCAATCGTAGTGATCGGTAAAACTTTATTTTCATCGGCGGTCAGAATGCCACCTTCACTAAAGGCGTTATATTGATAGGTTACAAAATACATATAAAATTCCTCGCTTTTTTTATTTATCATACCATTTTATATTAAGTAATTCCAGCTAAATTGAAGAACAACAATGTAAGTATAAAAAACTTAATGGGCATTTTAATGATGGGTTGTAATTTGTCCGGGTAAATTATTTTTGTGAACGTTTCGATTAGGAATAAGGAAAGGGATGAAATCATCAGGGTGGATAAATTACTTTTAAAAAAAACAAAATAATATCTTAAGATAACGGTTTCTTTTAAGCGAAGAGCATTGACAATTTTCGCTAATTAAATTATGATTACTTTAATTAAGTATGCAGGCTTTTGTAAGCGAGGCATAAACGTGCAAAAGAAACGATACATTTTATGAAGGATAATGCCTGTTAGAAAGTATGCCGCTATTTTTATAAAGCGGCTTGTTTTTTGCCCATAATTGTATTTATGATAGGAGAAGCTACATGTTAAAAGGAAGACATTTAATCGAGCCTGGAGACTTTAAATTGGATGAAATTGAATCGATTATGCAGCTGGCTGATAATATTATTGCAGACCCGGAGGGTTATTCTTTGGTTTGTAAGGGAAAATTATTAGCCAGCCTTTTTTATGAACCTTCCACCCGGACCCGATTCAGTTTTGAAGCGGCAATGCTTCGTTTAGGCGGCGAAATCATTGGGTTTGACGATCCCAATAATTCATCAGTTTCAAAAGGTGAAAGTTTAGGCGATACCATCCGCACCATTGAATGTTATTCAGATATTGCGGTGATCAGACATCCGCGCGAAGGAACCGCCCGGCTGGTTTCTAAATTTGCCAATGAAATGCCGATTATTAATGCCGGAGACGGCGGACACGAACATCCAACGCAAACGTTAACCGATTTGCTGACAATTAGAAAATATAAAGGGAGCTGTGACAATCACGTGGTTGGCGTTTGCGGTGATTTGCTTTTCGGCCGAACGATTCATTCGTTGGTCAAAACGCTGAATCGTTATCAAGGGGTAAAATTTGTGTTTATCTCGCCTCAGGAACTTAAAATGCCGACACATATTTTGCACCAGCTGGATGCCCAAAGTTATCAGGAAACAACCAGCTTGGACGAGGTCATTGGTAATTTGGATATCCTTTATATGTCTCGGGTTCAACGAGAGCGGTTTGTGAGTGAAGAAGAATATTTGCGACTGAAAAATTATTATATCCTTGACCGAAAAAAGATGAAGGGTGCTAAAAAAGATATGATTGTAATGCATCCCTTACCGCGGGTGAATGAAATCGCCACTGAAGTGGATGAAGATCCAAGAGCCGTTTACTTTAATCAGGCAAAATATGGAATGTATGTCAGAATGGCACTGATTGCCAAACTTTTGGGAGTGGAGGATAAAAAATGATTAATGTATCAAAACTGAAAAAAGGGATTATCATCGACCATATTGAAGCTGGTCACGGTTTTGAAATTTATAAAGAACTGCATCTGAATGATATTGATGATGTGGTGGTGTTGCTAAAAAACATTCCCAGTAAAAAAATGAAGCAAAAAGATTTAATTAAAATTGAAACAGACATGCAGATTGATATGACCGTGTTGGGTCTGATTGATCCCAACGTCACCATTAACTTTGTCAAAAATGGCGAATTATGTAAAAAAATAAGTTTAACTTTGCCGACAGTTGTGAATGGGATTATGACATGCAAAAATCCTCGTTGTATTACCCAATATGAAGATGTCAAAGAGATAAAATTTTATCTGGTAAATGAAGAAAAAAAGCAATATCGATGCGAGTATTGTGATGCTTATACGACCTTTATCGAAGAAACGTAAAAAGGCTGAAGCGGTCGCCTGGATAATTGCGTTCAGACTGTTTGGCAGCTGAGTCAGCAAGCTTATATTTTTTATCTGGAAATAGAGCAGAAATTAACTGTTTAGCACCGATTAAAAATTTGGAATAATAGATGATTGCGAAAGTACTGTGAGCGATGTGATCAGTTTTCGAATTATCTGATTCTGGAATAATACAAGGAGGAAAGATGAGAACCTTAATTAAAAATGTTGAAATAGTTGATGCCACGGGGAGCCGATTCGGAAAAGTATTAATTGAAAACGGTAAAATTAAAAAAGTATATAAAGAAAAAGGAACTGTTAAATCGGCTTATGATCAGGAAATTGATGGTCAGGATTTCGTGCTGATGCCTGGTTTTATCGACATGCACTGTCATTTGCGAGATCCCGGTTTCGAATATAAAGAAACGATGGAAACCGGAATGGCAGCGGCTCTAAAAGGGGGCTATACAACGCTGGTAGCAATGGCGAACACCAATCCGGTTATCGATAATGTAGTTGCTCTGAAAGCGAATTTGGATAAAGCCGAAGCTTTGGACCAATGTACTTTGATTCAGGTCTCAGCCTTAACCAAAGACTTTGGCGATTCGGAATTGGTTGAATTTGAAACGGTACGGCCATTAACCAGGGTCTTTTCCAATGATGGCGTTTCAATCTTAAACCCGGAGATTATGGTCCAAGGCTTAAAAGCCTCGACAGAGCTGGATTTTTTATTGTTGACCCATTGTCAGCCGGAAACTGAACTGGTGCAACGGGATATTGCCTTATTGGAAGAAAATGGCGGACATCTTCATGTTTGTCACATCAGTAAAAAAGACACTCTGGATTTGATTCGGGAAGCTAAGAAAAAAGATCTGGATATTAGCTGTGAGGTTACTCCGCATCATATTTTTGCCTCAGCGATGGATTATAAGGTTAATCCGCCGTTTCGTACCTATCCGGATCGACGAGCACTGATCGATGGTATTAAAGATGGTGTGATTGATATCTGTGGGACTGATCATGCGCCCCATTCGGAGGAAGACAAATTAAAAGGGGCTCCGGGAATCAATAATTTTGAAATGGCCTTTGCGATGTATCACACGGTTTTTGAACAAAATGGGATTGAGCTGGAAAAACTCAGTGAGATGATGAGTGATGCTCCAGCCAAACGGTTGGGTCTTAAGGCAGGTCTGATCAAGGAACGGTACCCGGCGGATCTGGTTCTTGTTGATCTGAAATGGGAAGGTAAAATCAATCCTAAAGATTTTATTTCAAAAAGTAAAAATAATCCCTTTGGTGGTGAGACCTTAAAAGGAAGAGTTTTAATGACGATGGTGAAGGGAGAAGTTAGATATGATGTTAATGGACCGGCTTTATAATGAGGCTGTAAAAAAAGGACCAATTTGTGTGGGGTTAGATACAACGATGAAGTTTTTACCGAAGTATCTCCTGGATAAGGATTGGTCGGATGGTGAAAAAATAACCGAATTTAATAAAAAAATCATAGATGCCACCGCAGATCTGGCGGCGGCCTATAAGGTGCAAATTGCCTGTTACGAATCGCTGGGGCTGGATGGACTAAAAGCGTATCGCGATACGGTAAAATATGCCCGCAGTAAAAATATTGTCGTAATTGGCGATGTCAAACGTGGCGATATTGCCTCAACTGGAGATCAATATGCCAAAGGTCACTTTACTGGCGACTTTGAGGTCGATATCATGACCGTTAACGCTTATATGGGTGAAGATGCCGTATCACCTTATTATAAATATATTAAGGAAAATGATAAAGGAATTTTCATTCTCCAGCGGACTTCCAATCCATCGGCTGTTGATCTTCAAAATTTGATTGTCGGAGATGAAACGATTTATGAAGTGATGGGTGATAAAATTAAAAAATGGGGGAGCGCTTTTATTGGAGAAAATGGTTTTTCAGCGATTGGTTCAGTAGTTGGTTTGACGCGCCCGGACGAATTTGAAGCCATTCGCGAACGCTGTCCGCAGACGTTTTTTTTAGTGCCGGGTTACGGGGCACAAGGCGGAACGGGTGAGGATATTGCTAGGATTCTTAAAAAATCCCGTTGTGCCATTGTCAATTCATCACGAGGGTTGATTACTGGTCATCAAAAAGCTGGCTGTGAAGACGAAGGTTTTGCCAATTACGTCAGAAAGGCAACTCTGGCAATGCAGGAGGACATTCTTAAATGGCTGTAATTAAAAGTAATACGGCTGTCATTCCGGGAATTTATAAAATGTGTGTGGACTTTTCCGGGGATGTCAAACCAGGACAGTTTTTTATGTTGCGAGCCTGGGATAAAGATCCGTTATTATCCCGTCCCATTAGTGTCCATGATTATCAGTCTGGGCAACTCACTTTTTTATATCAGGTAGTAGGTAAAGGAACAGAAATCTTAGCGACTTTGTTACCGGGAAATGAGGTCACAATCCAAGGCCCATATGGTAACGGGTTTCCGCAAGTTAACACCGATTTGTGTGTTGTTGGTGGGGGAATTGGGACCGCTCCGTTATATTATTTGATCCGAAAATTCAAGGCCGAAAACCCTAATAAAAAGTGTCGCGTTTATCTCGGTTTTCGCGACTATCCTTATGGCGTAGATGAATTTGCGGCGGTGGCAGATGAAGTCGTTTTAGATGTTGGCGGTATTATCACCGACAAACTTTTGGTATTGCCGGAAGAAACGGTAATTACCTGTGGTCCCGAAATTATGATGGCGGCGGTTGCTAAAGTGGTGCCACCGGAAAATACTGTTTATGTATCGTTGGAAGCACATATGGCTTGTGGGATCGGTGCTTGTCTTGGTTGTACCTGCGAAACAAAAGCGGGGAATAAGAAAGTCTGTAAGGATGGTCCGGTGTTTGAGAGAGGGGTGGTTTTTAATGTCTGAATGTTTAACAACTAAGTTTAACGACATCCTTTTTAAAAATCCGGTTATTCCGGCTTCGGGAACCTTTGGATTCGGACGCGAGTACGAGGCCTTTTATGATTTGGTGAAACTGGGCGGACTTTGTTCAAAGGGTTTAACACTGGAACCAAAACCTGGGAATAAGGGGCTGCGCCTCTGGGAGACGCCAGCAGGGTTGATGAATAGTATTGGGCTTGAAAATCCGGGAATCGATGCTTTTATCAATAATGAATGGCCCCATTTAAAAGAACTGGATACGGTTACCATTGTGAATGTTGGTGGAAAGGACGAAGAATCCTATCTCACCGCGATTGAAAAACTTAATGCTATTGATATCAAGCTGATTGAACTTAATATCTCCTGTCCAAATGTAAAAGCGGGTGGTATGGCTTATGGAATCAAAGCCGAAACGGCGGCGGATATTACCAAAAAAGTTGTTGGAATTTCACGCCATCCGATCATGGTAAAACTGTCGCCCAATGGTGAAGCGCTTGTCGATATAGCCTTAGCTTGTGAGGCGGCTGGAGCACAGGGAATTTCGTTAATCAATACCCTTTTAGGGATGGCCATTGATTATAAAAAGAAAGCGGTGGTATTTGATAATCAGTATGCCGGTTTATCAGGTCCAGCGGTCAAACCAATTGCCCTGCGAATGACTCACCAGGTTTGTCAGGCGGTTGATATCCCGGTTATGGCGATGGGGGGGATTAGCAACTGGGAAGATGCGTTGGAATTTATTATGGCTGGGGCCACCTGTATTCAGGTCGGGACCATTAATTTTAATAACCCAATGGCACCAATTGATATTATCGCCGGACTGGAAGCTTATTGTGTTCGCGAAAAACTTGATAATATTGATCAAATTCGGGGCATTATTTAATCTATAAGTAGAGAAATGAGGAAGAAGATGAATCAGGAAATATTAGAAATTTTAAAAGAAACAGATGCTTTTTTGGAAGGTCATTTTTTATTGTCGTCAGGAAAGCATAGTGATCAATATGTGCAATGTGCAAAAGTTTTGCGTTTTCCCGATCAGGCCGCCAAAGTGTTGGCACCCGTTGTTGAACAACTAAAAGCTTTAGAAATTGATAAGGTTGTCGGACCAGCAATGGGCGGGGTCATTGTTTCTTATGAAATCGGCCGTCAGCTTGGCAAAGAATCCATTTTTACGGAACGAAAAGATGGAATTATGGAACTGCGTCGGGGTTTTGAAATCAAACCGGGGGAAAAAGTCATTATTACGGAAGATGTTGTTACGACTGGAAAATCTACCATTGAAACAAAAAAAGTATTGGAAGAAATGGGCGCCGTGGTTTTAGGTGTTGCCTGTATTGCCGACCGCCGAGCCGCTGGGGTTGAAATAAATATGCCCATTTATTCGGCGATTAAATTGGAAATTACGGCTTGGGATAAAGAAGCTTGCCCGGTTTGTCAGGCAGGTAAGATCGCCTTGGTAAAACCCGGGTCCAGAGGAAATGCCTAAGTCAAAGAGCACGTAAACGGCGGTTAAAAAGATGGGTTCTGAGATTGGTAAATTTAGGTGTTGGCAACCGTTAATACGGTTGCTTGATGCTATAAATAATTTAACAGGAGGAAAACACGATGAAAAACAAAAAGATTATCGCATTGATTAGTAATGATTTTGAAGATCTGGAATTGTGGTATCCGGTTTTACGTCTTCGGGAAGAAGGGGTAACGGTCGATGTTGTGGGAGCCGAGGCAGGCAAAAAGTATATTGGTAAATACGGTGTGCCTTGTGTTTCAGATTTTGCTTTTGATGATATTGATCCTAATGAATATGATGGGATTTTGGTACCTGGCGGCTGGGCGCCTGACGCGATTCGTCGATTTCCGGTGGTGCTTGAGATGATTCGCAATTTGGATCAACGAAAATGCATTATAGGTCAAATTTGTCATGCTGGTTGGGTGCTTATTTCAGCGGGAATTCTCAATGGCATTCATGTTACCAGCACGCCCGGAATTAGAGATGATATGGCCAATGCCGGGGCGATCTGGCACGATGTCCCCTCCATTATTGACGGACACATTGTATCTAGTCGGCGTCCACCAGATCTGCCAGAATATATGATTGATTATATTAAGGTATTAAAAGAGCAGCTTTAATCTGTTTATTTATTTAATGATGAGCATACCGATATCTGTTTAGTTTGTGCCGTAGGCATAAAACCAATAGGTATCGGTTTTAAAGTAATGATTAAAATATATTGACAGAACAGAATAGCGATAAAAAAGAAAAACGAGGAATTGTCATGAAGATTAACGATTTTGAATTGGAAGTATTTTTTGAAAAATATGAGTTTAATGCGCCTTACCTGTTGGCTCAATCGGATTGTGAGTCGATGACAATTGGTGATTTGCTAGCTTTGGAGCCAGGTGCAAAAGAAGCGTTTTTAAGTCATAGATTAAGTTATACGGAAGTTTGTGGCAATCCAGAACTGCGGCAGTTGATTGCCGATTTATATACGACAATGACTTCCGAAGATATTATTGTCCATGCAGGTGCCCAAGAGGTTATTTTCAACTACATGAATGTTTTGTTAGATTCCGGTGATCATATTATTTGTCAATTTCCTACTTATCAGTCACTTTTTGAGGTTGCTGATGCCATTGGTGCTGAGATGTCGCAGTGGTTAATTGAATCAGACGAAAATGGATGGCGAATGGATTTAAAAAAACTTGAAGCGTTGATTCAGCCAAATACTAAATTGCTTGTTATAAATAGCCCTAACAATCCGACGGGATTTACGTTTACAAAAGAAGAAATCGACGAGATTGTTCGCATTGCCAGGAAACACGATCTTTATGTTTTTTGTGATGAAGTGTATATGGATCTCGACTTGGATCGGTTAAAACGACCCCGGTTTGCAGATTGTTATGAAAAAGGGGTATCACTTGGGGTCATGTCAAAAGCATATGGTTTGGCCGGTCTGCGGATTGGTTGGGCGGCAACCCGTGATCAGGAATTAGCCAAACGACTGACTAAAATGAAACATTATACCACGATTTGTAGCAGCGGTTCTTCGGAATTTTTGGCCATAGTCGCTTTAAAACATGGAGAGGAAATTCTACAGCGAAATATTGCGATTATTCAGGATAACATTAAGTATGCAAAACAATTTTTTGCGCGTTTTCCGAAATTGTTTGAGTTCATTCCGCCAATGGCTGGTCCGATTGCGTTCGTAAAGGTAAATGTTGATAAACCGATTGTCGAATATTGCGAGTCTTTGGTTGCTGAGTCCGGTGTTTTGTTATTGCCAGGGTCGGTATATGGCGTAGATGGGCCGTATGTGAGAATGGGTTTTGGTCGGGCCGACTTTATCGATAATATAAAACAATACGAGGAATTTTTGATTGAAAAAAGGAGGTAGTAACTCAATAAAATAAAAAAGCAACTTCTTGACATTTTTTAATAAAATGTATCAAGTAGTTGCTTTTTAGATGAAACGAAGAGTGATATATTTAAGTAAAAATGATACGATAAAACAGATCGGAGACTTACAGTTCAACAAAATCAACGATAAATTCAATCAATTCCATCGCAAATTTATTATAGCGATCGCCGGTTAAATCGTCGGTTCCAGAATAAATTAGAACAAAAGATTTGGCATTAAGGCCAACACCGATTTTGATGCGAGGTTTATGCTTAAAAATTTCCGGGATATTGTCATTCCTCAAGGTGATATATATTTTTTCTTTATCAGCAAAAAGTTTGACTAAAGTCCGTCCATCTTCGGCTTTGATGCTGTATGATCCATTAAAAGTAATAACTTTGCTGGTTGTTAGGCGATCCCCTAAAGAAACTAAAAATTCTTCCAGGTTTAGTTTTAATTCAGGGTCCCATTGATCTAAAACGATAGTCCTGACGGTGGGGTCATTATTACTGGCACCGGCTTCAGCGGGCAAATGCAAGATATTGTTTTTAACAAGGGCGTAATATCCTTTTTGGGGATCAACCAGCTTTTGTTTTTCTAACATTTCAAAGGAAATTAGACCAAAGGATTGTTTAGCGGCACGCCAACCACTGACGCCGATCGGGGGAAGGAAATTAGCATTTTTAAATGGTTGAATCTCGGCCGGGTCATTGGTTAAAGCGACAAACAAAAAATCCGGATTATAACCGAACTGATCAATACAGAATTTGATTAAAGCAGGTTTTTTAAGGACTTTAGGGATATCATGGTAAAGCTTGCGAGCTTCGTCTAAATCTTCGATAAATCCGCCATCTTTCTGATGATGATAGGCTTTAGCTAGACGGTACATAAGGGCTAAACGGATGTTTAGTTTGGCCGAAATGCCTTTATAATTGTTGGGAAAAAGTTTGATATTTAATTTTTCTGATGCGTCATCATAGGCAGAAATTTTAGATTCAATAAAAATAACATGCCGTTGGAGGCTTTTTTCTTCAGCGATGATAATCAGATTGGGTTTGCCAAACAGGCCTAGCGCGGGTTCGGCGACAAAGCTTATTTTTACAATATCCGGCAGCCATTCGGGTTTAAAGTCATCGGTAAATTTAATAGTATTTAAAAATTCGAGTTGTTTTTCAAAATCGGCTTCCATATCAAGAATGATGCTGTTCACAACACCTTGGTTACCGTAGAATGTGGTTGTCATAAAAAATCCTCCATATTTATTAAATTTAGTATAACATGAGAAGCCCATAATAAAAAGGATTTTGATGCATCAAATGACTAAAAATTGGTGTTGCAAATTAATAAAGTGATGAAATTAGTGCTTTTATGGTATCAACAACGAAGTCGATATCCGCCGCAGTGACTCCGTGATTAGTGACAAATCGATAGATTCCATCCTCTTGACCGCTGATTTTTATATTTTTATCCAATAGATAAGCAACCAGAGTTTCCTCAGTGATACGTGATTCTGCCAGTGTGAAAAAGACCATGTTAATATCTAAACGATTCCGATAAACCTGACAAGCGTCAATTTCTTCAAGACGGTCAGCAAGGTATTGTGCATGATGATGATCTTCTTCCAGACGGCTAACCATTTCATTTAAGGCAATGATTCCAGCTGCGGCAAGAATTCCAGCTTGACGGAGACCGCCACCCATGAGCTTTCTGTTTTTACGAGCGTGGCTGATAAAACTTTTGGTTCCGAGTAAAAGTGAACCGACCGGGGCACAAAGTCCCTTAGAGAGACAGACATTAACGGAATCTCCTTGAGCTGCGATTTCTCGGGCCGTCACGCCAAGAGCGATGGCAGCATTAAAAATTCGGGCACCATCGATATGAACCGGAATATTCTGGGACTGTGCTAAGGAATAAACATCCTGCATGTTTGTTAATGGAACGACCATTCCTGATGATTGGGCATTTTCCATGCAGATTAGACCCGTATCGGGGTAATGAATGTCATTTCCACGGATCATCACTTTTAGTCGGTCAAGATCAACGCCATCAGCATTAACTGGGAAGGTTCGGGTCTGAACTCCGGAAAGTACGGCGGCGGCACCGACTTCGTGGATCAGAATATGACAGTCGTCGCCAATTAATATTTCATTACCCCGCTGAGTATGGGTCATGATCGCCACTTGATTTCCAAACGTTCCGGAGGGAACAAACATAGCTGCTTCTTTTCCCAGTATTTCACACGCCAGTGTTTCTAGCTGGTTGACAGTGGGGTCATCGCCATAGACATCATCGCCGACCGGGGCTTTGGCCATCGCATCGCGCATCGCTTTTGTGGGTTGAGTGACAGTATCACTTCTTAGATCAATGAACATTAATTTCTCCTTAAATTCAATATTGGATTATGGGGAACTACCTTGACTTATATAATAAATCGTTAATTTAATAAAAAGATAATCCCTGTTGGTATTATATGATTTTATTAAAGTGAAAGCCAGTGATTATGATAATTGACGTTGAAAAAAGCTTGCGTTATCTTTGTAATTAAAAATGAATAGTTATTTTTAGGAAATATATTCAGATGTTTTAAAGAAAAATCAACCTCAAATTCAAAATTGATGGTATTATTATATTTAAATCTTAACAAAAGTATGTTATTATAGCTTTTGTTCAATTATGATGCGCCTGGAAAATGGAAAGGAAAGAAAAATGGTCTCATTGTTAGAGTTAACTCTTCAATTATCGAGAGCTTCCGATATGGTCAGCCCGGAACTCAATAATCATCAACGTTTAGTTGCTTATATTGCCTATAACCTGGGACAAGAGTTAAACTTCGAAAAAAAAAAACTCAATGAGGTTAGTGTAGCAGGTATTTTGCATGACATTGGTGGCTTAAGTATGCAAGAACGGATCAGTGTTTTGAAATTTGAAGCGATCAATCCTCATAAACATGCAAGAATTGGTTGGCTGCTTTTAAAAGACTATCGGGAATTTGCAGAGATCGCCCGAATTATTAAATTTCATCATGTTGATTGGAATTATGGTGCGGGTCTTAGGCATGATGGTGAAGTAGTCATGCATGAAAGCCATCTTATCCATCTGGCAGATCGGATTGCCACACTAATTACGTATGAGGATAAGATTATCAACCAGGTCGATCGAATCGTTAAAAAAATAAATAGTGCTTCTGGTCGAAAATTTAATCCGGAATATGTACAGGCTTTTGAGCAACTTAAGGATAAAGAGTTTTTCTGGTATGATCTCGAATCAATTTCTAGTGGCCGGAATTTTTATAAAAAAATAAAATTTAAAGATCAGAACCTTGACATCGATGAATTAATTGGTATTACTAAGCTTTTTGCTCGCGTGATTGATTTTCGCAGTAATTTTACCGCGGTGCACAGTGAGGGGGTCTCAGCAGTGGCCAAACGATTGGCGCAACATCAAGGTTGCGACGAGCTTACTTGTAAGAAAATTCAAGCCGCTGGATATGTTCATGATATTGGAAAATTGACGGTCAGTAAAGAAATTTTGGAAAAACCAGCAGCACTTACGAAAGCAGAATTTAGTATTATGAAAGAACATACGTATCATACATATGTTTTGTTGTGTCAAGTGAAAGGTTTGGAAGAAATTAATGAATATGCATCGATGCACCATGAGAGATTAGATGGCAGTGGTTATCCATTTAAACTTAAGCGTGAAGAGCTTTCATTAGGGGCTCGGATTATGGCGGTTGCGGATATTTTTACAGCCCTTTCAGAAAATAGGCCTTATCGTAAGGGGATGAAAAAAGAGGAAGTTGTAAAAATTCTTGAAAGAATGGCGGCTGACAATAAAATTGATGCAGAAGTGGTGAAAACTCTGATTATAAATTATCATGATGTTACGGAGATCCGTATTAAATCGCAGAAAAAAGCAAGAATTCGTTATAATGATTTTGCAAAATTATTGGTGTAAGGAGAATATATGGAAATCATCAATAATATCAGTGATGTCGCGCTGATTTTTGAAGGTGGCGGCATGCGTGCAAGCTATACAGCGGGTATTTTAAATAATTTACTGGAAAATAAAATTTATTTTGATTATGTGGCGGGTATATCTGCTGGTTCAAGCCATAGCATCAATTATTTATCGCGCGATTCTAAACGAGCACGGCAATCTTTTGTTGATTTGGTGTTGGAACCGGAATTCGGAGGCTGGAAATATTTTTTTAAAGGAGAAGGTTTTTTCCACTCTAAATATATTTACGAAGGAACGTCACACCCGGAAGGTCCGTTGCCATTCGATTTCGAAAAATTTAAGGCGAACCCGGCACAATTACGGATTGGTGTTTTTGATCGGGAACGAGGTGAAGTTGTCTATTTTACAAAAGATGATATTCATGAAATGAATGATTTGATGAAGATCATCCGTTCTTCATCGTCCTTGCCAATTTTTATGCCACCAACTCGGTATAAAGATCATACTTACCTAGATGGCGGATTAGGTGGCGGAATTGCCCTTGATGTTGCTAAAAAAGACGGTTATAAAAAATATTTTGTTGTTCTTACCCGTGAAAAAGGTTATCGAAAACCACCGTTTAAATTTAAACGAACAATTAAAGTTTATTATCGTAAGTATCCTCGAGTGGTAAAAGCAATGCTGACGCGTCATTATTTTTACAATCAAACACTTGACGAATTGGAAGAACTACAACGTAAGGGACAGGCTTTTCTGGTCTATCCGGATCAGATGCCAGTATCCAACCGGGAAACTGATTTCAAAAAATTATCTGAATGCTACAAACTCGGATATGTTCAGGGGAAACGCGATATTCCCAAGTGGAAATCCTTTCTGGAAATCGATTAAGCGTTAATAATAGCAGCAAGTTATCAGGGGATCATAAGACATTTTAAAGTGCTCAAATAAAAGAACCTCCGTTCATGTTAGATGAAACGGAGGTTCTTTTGTTTGAGCACCCGGGAAAGCCGCAATCTAACGAGTGGAATCTTTCCGAGTGCAGGTGCTAAGGGCATAGCTTAAGGCAAGCGTGCCCTTGGCGACGAGCAAAAATGTAAACTCAATCTTTAGCACACTTTGATTGAACAACTTATATGCTAATTAACATTTGTCATTATCCCAAGCATCTAAAATGATTCGGGGTTGATTATTTGATTGAGCAAGGATAGCATCATAATTATATGGGATTATGTCGCAAAAAAAACGTTGTTTTAAAATAATGTTTAGATAATAAAAGTCTTATCGTATTTATTTGGGACTATTAATCGTTTCGTTTAAAGATTAAGCGATGCGAATAGATCGATGCCATTTTTTAAGGAATAATATTTGTTGTATCATTTCTAAAAATTACTATGATCCAAAATAACGTTCGATTTAATCGTAAAGAATGACAATAAGATCGCAAAATATGATATTGACTTTTAATTTAGGTGGGAAACAACTGGTTAAATGGCAACCTTCTTGTTATAATAAAGTCAATAGATAAGATAACTAAGTACAACACTTGATTCATAACGGGGCTAGATCATGTGCAGTGATGATTTAAAACCAAGTTACTAAAAAGCTGAATTACCAGACGAAATCTGAAGAAAGGATTACTTCAATGATTAGTAAAAGCCTTGTAATTGATTCAATTGAAGGATTGAATGATTGGGTAGCGTCAGAAGAAATAAAAGTTCAACTAAATTCTGCTGCTTCCATATTGGTACAAATATTTTCATCGAACTGTGATCCGGAATGGATGCTGACAATTGAATCGAACCTCCGACCAATGATGCCACAAGCGATAATTGCGGGGACAACCACCATGGGTGAGATTGCCAAAGGCAAACTATTTATTAATACGACGGTTGTTGCCATAACATTTTTTGATAAGGCACGAATTCAGGGATTTTTGAGACATAAAGATAAAAAAGAAGTTGATTTAGGGATCGCATTTGCTCATAAAATTGAGACGGATTGTCAGCAAATTGCCGGAACGATGCTGTATGCAACCCCGGATACTATGAATGTGTCATTGTTTCTTGAAGGTTTTTCAACCGCACGAAAGGGAACATATCCGGTATTTGGGGGTGGTGCCGGAGACTACCAAGTGGTTCAAAACCCTGTGATTATGTTAAATGGTGAGTATACATCAAAAGGTGTACTGGCTGTTGTTTTTATGAGTGATGATATTCAAATTGATGTACGCACCTATCTCGGTTGGCAGGCCTTAAGTAAAGAAATGGTGATTACTGAAAGTGATGGTCTTTGGATAAAAAAAATTGATGATCAACCGGCATTTGATGTGTTAAATCGCTATTTGGATATTCAAAATGATGATGATTTTTTATATAATGTACTGGTATTTCCATTTCTTTTTAAACGAGATGGCATTAATTATGCGATGACACCGATAGAAGTTAATGAAGAAAAGGCGATAAAAGTTATTGTGGGGATAGACGAAGGAGAGTCCGTGTGTATCGGATATGGCAATCCGGAGATAATCATCGAAAAAGCTAATGATATTCAAAATTGGATTCGAGCATTTAATTCTGAAGCGATATTTTTGTATTCATGTATTTGTCGAAGATTCCTGCTTCAAGGCGAAGTGGATTTAGAAACGATTCCATTTGAAACGATCGCCCCAACAGCAGGTTTTTATACATACGGTGAGATAGTTTCGCAGGGAAGTCAGGTAATTTTTTTAAATGCGACGATGCTGGCTGTCAGCATGAAAGAAGGCGGTGGTAAAAAACCAAAACTGGAGGCCCAAATTAAGGTTAACAAAACCGATCCCCGCGATCCATTTACGAGTCAGCACACGCGGATCATTACGCGATTAGTTCATTTTATTAAGGTGGTTACTCAAGAATTACAGGAAGTTAATGAAGAAGCCAAAAGGTTGGCGGAACAAGATTATTTGACAAAAACGAATAATCGGATGAAAGCTCACGAATTTATTAAAAACGAAATAGAACGGTCTAAGCGGTATGCATTAGAATTTTCTATAATCATGTTAGACATGGATTTTTTTAAAAAAGTGAACGATACTTACGGGCATAATACTGGTGATGAAATTCTTGTTCGTTTGGTCAAATTAATTAAGTTGGAAATTAGAAAAATAGATATGTTAAGTCGCTGGGGCGGGGAGGAATTTCTTATCGTGATGCCTTTGACTGGGAAAGAAGGAGCCCAAATTACGGCGGAAAGGATTCGCGCAGTGGTTGAATTGTCTTTATTTCCGAATGCGATTAAACAGACTTGTAGTTTGGGGGTTGCCTCTTACCAAAAGGGCGAATCGATTGAAATGTTAATCGACCGCGCCGATAAGGCGCTTTATGAAGCTAAACTTAAAGGACGAAATTGCGTTGTCGCTAAATAAAAAAAGTCAGACATAAAGCAGGACTTTTAATTATTGATTTTAGCCGTCTTTTTTTGTAAAAGCAGCGATTGATTTGCTTTTTGAAGGAGTTCGGCACTGGTAATGTTCTCGGTGAGAATAGCGGTTGCAATGCCAATGGAGAGGGTAACAACTTCAGCAACCGGTGATTCGGGATGGGGAATATTTAAATCGATGATTGTTTTTTGGGCTTTTTCAGCCATTTTGATGGCGCCGGTAGAATCAGTATCGCTTAAAAGACAGATGAACTGGGTATTACTCCATTTAGCGACCAGATCGCCAGATCGCTTAAAGATAGCGGTTAACGATGAAGCGATTAGACGTGAACAGTTGTCAGCGGCCAGACGACCATAAGTATTGATATATTGATCAAAGGCATTAATGTCAATTATGAGAAGTGATAGACAACGAATGGTTTCATGCGCCTGTTCAATTTCATAACTCAACATAGCATCAAATTTTTGTGGACTGACGATATGGGTTGCGGGATCAAAAAATTCAGGAGTGACAATATCGGACATATTGTTTAGATCATCAAATTTACTCATGTTCCCTTCCTTTTTAAACGCTCAAAAAAACCGTTTTCTATTGTTTTTATTTTATACTTCGATGGGGGTAACTGTAAAGCTTTTTTATAAGAAAAAAGTAGCGACAAAATAGCTGTTAACGTTCTAACGAATCAAAGACAGTAAAAAATATCTAAATAATCGAAAAAAGCTGTAAAAGATTGGTTTGTCAGTATTCATTGATAACGAATAACTTAACGTGGTGTCGAAATTATTGAGATAGTGAGGAAAAAATGGATTTTAATCGTGTGAATCTTGTTTATTTTACGGGAACCGGAGGAACCGCGCGGGTTGCCGATGCATTTGAACGGTCTTTTTTAAATCGATCAATTACCGTTCAACGGACCGAGTTAAAAAGTATTGTCGAACCGATTAATTTTGATGGTTTGTTGGTCCTGGCTTTTCCGGTTTATGCATTTAATGCTCCCAAGCCGATTGGTGAGTGGTTAAAAAAACTCCCGCAGGTAATTGGAAAACCAGTAGTGGTGATTTCAGTTTCTGGTGGTGGTGAAATCTCTCCTAATACGGCATGCCGGGTGAATACGATTCGGAGTCTGGAAAAAAAAGGTTATGATGTTATTTATGAAAAAATGTTAGTAATGCCTTCAAATTTTATGGTTGGTTTTGATGAAAGTCTTTGTGCCATGGTGCTTCATGCAACGCCAGTAGTAATTAACCGAGTAGTAACGGATTTGCTGGCGGGAAAGAGGCGTCGGACGCGGCCTTATGGGATTGATCGAATTGTTTCAAAACTGGGTTATCTTGAAACTTATGGCGGTCGGATTTTTGGAAGACAACTTAAAGTAAATGATAACTGTATTAACTGTGGCTGGTGTGAAGAACTTTGCCCTTTGGATAATATAAAAATTTTGGATGGTGAACATCATTTTGGAAATAATTGTGTGATTTGTTTGAAATGTGTTTATGGTTGTCCACAACACGCGATTCTACCGGGATTTGGGAAGTTTATTCTGGTGCCGGGCGGTTTTAATTTGCATAAAGTTGAAAACCGGATGGATCACCTGACGGTTTATCCGCGGATAAGCCAAGTGATTCATCATGTTTCATTGAGTGGCGTTCGTGATTATCTGATTGAAAGTGGTTGTTTTAAATTATAGATAGTTTATTTTAAACAAAAAGATAACGTCGTACCGACAACTGTTAGGTTGTGTTGTGTACCTCAAGGTGAACAGTTGCAGCAAGGCTATTTTTAGCCAAAAATTCGATTGCAACTGTACGAATTACGTGCATGAGGCAGATTAATAATTGGGATTGAATGATTTTGCTGCAAAATTATCTAAAACAAGGAGTTAATGATCAAATCGGGCAATTTGATTTCGGCCAGATTGCTTGGCATTGTGTAAAGCAATCTGAGCACCGTCTAGTAGGTTATCATAAGAATTGGCGATCGTATCAGTTCCCGTGGCGACTCCTAATGAGATGGTAATGATTTTTTCAATAGGCGAAGATTGATGGGGAATTTTGAGGTTGCTGATCGTTTGACTCAAATTATTCGCGACATGAAAGGCACCTTTGGAATCAGTGTCTGGCAGCAGGCAAACGAATCTTTGGCCGCTCCATCGGGCGATTAGATCGCCGGCTCTTCTTAAGGGCTTTTTTAAATTGAACGCAATTTCCTGAAGACAAGCATTACCTTCCTCAAATCCGTAGAGCTCATTATAGAATCTAAAATAATCAACATCAATCATGATAATTGAAAGAGCTGTCTTCATTCTTTTTGCTTTTCGTGTTTCAATGGCCAGCGTTTCGTCAAAGCGGCGTCGGTTTGAAATTTGCGTAAGCGCATCAATATCTGAAGTTTGGTTAAGCATATCTTGAAAGGATTGAAGCGCCAGATGATTTCTGATTTTTTCTTCAACATCTTTCAAATCAAAAGGTTTACTGATAAAATCAACCGCGCCGGTATTTAATTCGTAGACGTCATTTTCAATATCGTTCATGGTGGTCAGAAAAATGATCGGAATATCTTTGGTAGATTCCTCCAGATGAATTTCTTTAGAAACATCATAACCGTTCATTCCCGGCATGCTCAAATCTAAAAGAATCATATCAGGGCGGGGCGTGGTTTGAGTTAAGGCTAAGGCATCCTTGCCGTTGTTGGCAATCAGAAGCTCATAGTTTTTGTTTAACGTTTGTGCTAATAATTCCGTATTTTCCGTTGCATCATCTACAATTAGAAGACGTTGCTTGTGTGTTTCATGAGGAGTAGTTATTTTTTTATTAGCTTCGAGTCCCTTGCGTATTTGTTCAATAGCTCGTAATTCTTCGGTTTTAAGTCGGGTGTTTTTATTGTATATAGGCAATGGTTGAGAAGAAAGGTGTTTTTTTTCAGGATCTTTTGAGGTTTGATTGACTAATAATAAAACATCAAAGGTGACAATAAATTCACCGTCGTTGTTTTGGGAAAGTGATAATTGACCTTTCATTTTGTTGACTAAAGATTTAGCGAGATCAAGACCAAAATACAGCGGGTTATCTATTTCAGAGATATTATCATGATTAAAATTTGTAATAAAATCCGAATAATCAGTAATTCCATTCGTATTGAGAATGCCGGTAGTTCTGATTGAAAAATAGACTTTGAAAACTGTTTTTATGGTGTCTTCGGGAGTGATATCAATAAAAACAGTTCCTTGTTCTAAATGTTCGAGTAAATTAAGAATCAGGTAAGCGACAATCTGTTTGAGACGAATGGGATCACCCATTACTAATTGCGGTGTTTTATCATGAATCGACAATTTGATGTTAATGTTTCTTCGTCGAGCGCGAACGATCAGTGGAATAATCGCGTTTTCGACAATAGTGTGAAAATTGAAAGAAATCACATCATGAGTTGCGGGGGCTCCCAAATCCGTCCAGATAATAGCATTAATTAAATCCTCCAGAAGTTGTGATGAAAGCTGGATGTTTTCCAGACAGGTAGTTTGATCCGTGACAGGCTGGTTTTTTTTGAGTAATTGAGAAAAAAGGGTTAGACTTTCCAGTGGGGCGAGAATTTCATTTGATAAAATTGAGGTCAGTCTGCTTTGGTTAAAAAGACTTGATTGAAGCGCTTTTTGGCTATTATAAAGTTCACTTAGGTCTTTTGCCGAAGCATAAATAAGGGTATCAACTAATCTGAATTGCCACTTTACAATTCGATAAGTTTCATCTTTTGAACGCAAACGACTGGAAAAATCAAAAATTTCATTTTGCAAGTTGAGTTCTTCAAGGATATGGTTAAAGTTTGTTTTATCATTTGGATGAAAAAAATCAGTAAGTTTTTTATATTCAAGATCACTGGTTGAGTAACCAAGATTGTTTTCCCAAATCGAGTTGACCTTCAAAATTTCCCCCTCTACATTGGTGATACAGAGATAGTCTGTGCTGACTAAAAAAATATTATAAAGAAGCTCTTCGCTTTTTTCCTTGATTGGAGATAACCCTTTCATTGAGATGATCCTTTCTAAAATGGTTAGATAAAATAATCCTTTAAATCACGTCAATTCATTCATTTTAGACGTTAAAAGACCACGTGTTTTTTATCTTTACATTTCGTTCTTTAAACATTGGGATAACGGTTTTCGTGTTCCCAATTTTATCCTTAAATTTACTAATGATCTCAAAATTATCCCTAAAATGCATCGGAATCAAAACTTTAGGATGAAATGTTTCAATAAAATATTGGCCCGCTTTATAAAAAGAGTCGCCAAGACGTGGATCCACGGGAATAAAGGCATATTCCATGGGTAAATTTTTCATTTTTTCCAACTCTTTTTTATAGTCTCTTTCTTCTTGGGCAATATCCAGATTAGGTTTTTCTTTGGGGTCCCAATCCCACCAGTTCAAGTCACCGGCGTGAAAAATGCGGTGTGAGTTGGTAGCGATATAAAATGAAACACCCTGATCCGTTGAGCCAAAAGTTTTAATATCCATTCCGCCCAGAGACATGTGTTGATAGGGTCCAATGAAATGCGTTTTATGGGTGAAGTCATTGGAAATATCATTGCTTAAGATGTAGGTGGGATGATAAATTCGTTCAGTCGAAAAAATATCAGTTGAGTAATGATCACTATGTCCATGAGATACAAAAAAATAGTGCGGTAAACCTTTACGGAGCAGGCTGGTAGGAATATGGGTAAAGCAATCAAAAATGATCGTTTTGTCTTCAAGCTGAATTAGAAAACCGCTATGGTGTAAGTGATAAATTTTCATTTGAAACCTCGCTTTTGAATTAATGATTTTTAAATATTACCATGATAATACCTGTTGGATATTAATTTATAACACAAATTATAACACATTAATGCTTACTTAAAAACAAACGATCAAGAAAAAACATAATCGTTATAAGTGGTATCAGAACAATCAAATCGATAAAAGAAATAAAAAAATAATCCGAACGTTTTAAATTCTATTGAAATTATTGTTCGGAAATAGTAGAATGGTTTTATCATTTAAAAAGGTGGAATAATTGTGATAAAACGAATTTTTGTAGAAAAAAAAGACAAGTATCAAGTAGAGGCTAAATCGCTGGAACAAACTTTTCAACGAATTTTAAAGATTCAAGGATTTGAATCGATGCGTATTTTATATCGATACGACGTTGAAGGGGTAAAAGAAGATTTATTTAAGCAGATTATTGGAACTATTTTATCTGAGCCCAATGTGGACAATGTTTTTGAAGATTCAATTCAAATAAAAGAAGGCGATAAAATTTTTGGTATTTCATATTTGCCTGGTCAATATGATCAACACGGAGATTCTGCAGTGCAGTGTATTCAGATCGTATCTGGTCAACGGGCGTTGGTTAAAGTAGCAAAAATTGTTATTCTTACCGGAGCATTGACTCAAATAGAATTTGATAAGATTAAACATTATATGATTAATCCTGTTGATTCTCAGGAAACCAGTCTTGAACCGTTTGATACCCTGACTGAGGAAATAAGGGAGCCTCAAAATATTTTACCTTTGGTGGGTTTTATTACGTTGACATCCGATCAATTAGAAGCGTTTCGGCAGGACAATGGATTCGCAATGACAACTGAAGATCTTCAGTTTGTCCAAAATTATTTTAATAATGATGAAAAACGAAATCCGACCATAACGGAATTAAAGGTGATTGATACCTATTGGTCGGATCATTGTCGTCATACGACCTTTTTAACACAGATCCAGCAGGTGACTTTCTTGGGAGACGATCCCATTTCGCAAGAAATGAAACAAGCTTATGATGATTATTTCCAGGCGCGAACGGAACTTTATGGAGAAAATACCAACCGCCCGATTAGCCTAATGGATTTAGCCGTTATTGGAACCAAGATTTTAAAAAAACAGGAACGCGTTCTTGATTTAGATGAATCAGAAGAAATTAACGCCTGCAGTATCAATATCGTTGTTGATCATGATGGGGTTGACGAAGACTGGTTATTGATGTTTAAGAACGAAACACATAATCATCCAACCGAAATTGAACCCTTTGGGGGAGCGGCGACTTGTTTAGGAGGGGCCATACGGGATCCACTTTCAGGGCGAAGTTATGTTTATCAGGCGATGCGGGTAACCGGTGCTTGGGACCCGCGCAGTGCTATTGAAGACACCTTGCCCGGCAAGTTGCCGCAACGAAAAATTTCGACTGAAGCTGCGCATGGTTATAGTTCTTACGGAAACCAAATTGGTTTAGCCACGGGACAAGTGACTGAAATATATGATCCGGGATTTTTGGCAAAACGAATGGAAGTTGGTGCGGTGATTGCTGCGACACCAAAGGAAAATGTAATCCGAGAACGTCCGGTGCCAGGGGATGTTGTGTTGTTGGTTGGCGGACGTACTGGCCGCGACGGTTGTGGCGGTGCTACCGGTTCATCTAAGGCCCACACTGAAGAATCAATTTTGGAAAGCGGGGCCGAAGTTCAAAAAGGGAATCCGGTCGAAGAACGAAAAATCCAACGGCTTTTCAGAAATAAAAAACTAGCTAACTTAATTAAACGATGCAACGATTTTGGTGCTGGTGGGGTATCGGTCGCGATTGGGGAACTGGCCGATAGTCTGGAAATTGATCTCGACCAGGTACCTAAAAAATATGAAGGTTTGGATGGCACGGAGTTGGCTATTTCAGAATCCCAGGAGCGGATGGCAGTTGTTGTTGACGCCCAGGATGTCGAGACCTTTATTGCGATGGGGAACGCCGAAAATCTTGAAGTGACACCGGTTGCTGTTGTTACCGATTCAGGTCGGCTGGTGATGAAATGGCGGGGAGCCGAGATTCTTAATATTTCCCGCGCTTTTTTGGAAACAAATGGAGCGCCACAGTTTATTGATGTGGTGGTTGAAGCGCCGCATAAAATAACCGAAGCAAAAACAGCAGTAATTATTGATTTTAAAAGTAAAATGCTGGAAACGCTTGAAGATTTAAATGTGGCCAGTCAGCGGGGTATGGTTGAAATGTTTGATTCCACTATTGGGGCCGGAACTGTGGCGATGCCGTATGGTGGAAAAAACGCTTTGTCGCCAATGGATGGCATGGTTGCTAAAATTCCGATGTGTGAGGGTGATACGACAACTTGCAGTATGATGACCTTTGGTTATAATCCCGTTACTGCTAAACAAAGCCCCTATTTAGGCGGCATGATGAGCGTATTGGAATCATTATCTAAATTGGTTGCTATGGGCGGGAATTATAAACAAGCCCGCCTTAGTTTTCAGGAATATTTTGAGCGCTTAGGCACAGAGCCGGTTAAATGGGGGCGTCCATTTGCTGCCCTATTAGGGGCCTATCAGGTGCAGACAGCTTTGGGAACACCGGCGATTGGGGGCAAGGATAGTATGTCTGGAACTTTTGGGGAACTTACGGTTCCGCCAACCTTGATTTCATTTGCGGTGGCAACAGCCCATGTGGAAGCGGTAATTACCAGCGAAATCAAATCAACGGAGTCATTGATTCAGTTATTCGCGCTTCCTTTGGATGACAATGGCGTTCCCGAATTAACGGTTGTAAAAGCTGTTTACGATATTCTTATTAAAGCCAATCAAGAAGGTAAAATTCTTAGTGCTAAAACCATTGGTTTGGGCGGTCTGGCCGAAGCAGTGACTAAAATGTCTTTTGGTAATGGCATTGGTGTCACCCTAAATGATCATATTGAACCAAGCTTTTTATTTAAACCTTTGTATGGTGGAATTTTGATTGAAAGTTTTGAAATTCTTGAAGGTGCTACTCCGATTGGAAAAACAAACAATACCGGTGAAATCATTTATGCACACGAAGCGATTAAAATTGATGAGTTAGTGGAAGCATGGGAAACACCACTCAGATCGGTTTATCCTGAAAAAGTTGCGTGTCAAGGCGATGTCAAAACGCTGAGTTATGAGCAAACGCCATTTATTTACAGCAAAGAAAAAGTATTAAAACCACAAGTTTTTATTCCTGTTTTTCCAGGGACAAATTGCGAATATGATTCGGTTAAAGCGTTTGAAAATGCTGGAGCAAAAGCGGTAACCACAATTTTTAGAAATCAGACCACACAAGATATTTCCCAGTCGATTGATGAAATGGTCGCCACTATCAAAGCGTCGCAGATGATTATGATTCCTGGTGGTTTCAGCGCTGGCGATCAGCCGAACGGTTCGGGAAAATTTATTGCCGCCGTTTTCCGAAATCCCAAAATGATGGACGCGGTGATGGAATTATTAAATAAACGCGATGGTCTGGTGTTGGGAATATGTAACGGCTTTCAAGCGCTGATCAAATTGGGACTGGTGCCCAATGGTGAAATCTGTGAGATTACCGATACGATGCCGACGTTGACCTTTAATACCATCGGTCGTCATGTTTCCACCATTCCAATGACTAGAATCAGTTCGAATTTATCACCATGGCTGGCTAATACTCAGGTTGGTGATGTTTATCGGATGCCAATGTCACATGGTGAAGGGCGATTTGTGGCGAGTGATGAGGTACTTGAAACATTGATCAAAAATGGTCAAATTGCAACCCAATGTGTTGATTTTGAGGGGAATGCCACCCTGGATGGTCGATTTAATCCCAATGGTTCCGTTTATGGCGTTGAAGGGATTACCAGTTTGGATGGCCGAGTGCTGGGAAAAATGGGCCATTCTGAACGAATTGGAAAAAACTTATATAAAAACATTCCGGGCAATATGGATCAGCAGATTTTTAAAGCCGGGGTTGATTATTTTAAATAGATCGTTTTGGTTGAACCAAAAATTAACGAATGATACGTTAACAGTTTATAGAGAATTTAGAATACAAGGAGATTAACATGAACACACCAAAAGTTGCCGTTATTATGGGCAGTGATTCCGATTTTGAAATTGTCAAAAAATGTTTAATTGCTTTAGAGAAATTCGATATTGCCTACGATGTGCAGGTTATTTCGGCCCATCGAAACCCTCAGAAAATTTTTGAATATGCGTCAACAGCAGAAGAACGGGGAATTGAAGTGATCATTGGAGCGGCTGGAAAAGCGGCTCATTTGCCAGGAGTTATTGCCGGAATTACACCACTTCCGGTAATTGGAATTCCGATTCAAACATCTTTTCAGGGTGGATTGGATTCCCTTTTGTCAATTGTCCAAATGCCATCGGGCGTACCGGTTGCAACGGTAGCGGTTAATGGTGCTGAAAACGCCGGTATTTTAGCAGCTCAGATACTTTCGATCAAATACCCAGAAATCCGAGCAAAAATGAAAGCTTTTAAGATTCAATTAAATGATGAAGTTGTCGCTAAAAACGAAAAAGTTCAGGAAACATTGTAAATTACAACATCAATTAAAAAATAAAGGAGATTAAGATGGAAAAGTTAGAACAATTGTATGAAGGCAAAGCAAAAAAAGTTTTTAAAACGGATCAACCCGATGCGTTCATTATTGAATATAAAGATGATGCGACGGCGTTTAACGGTGAAAAAAAGGGAAGTATCGGGGGGAAAGGGGTTATCAATAACAAAATGACCGGTGTTATTTTTACGATGCTGGAAAAACAAGGAATTCCGACCCATTTTGTTAAAATTCTTTCCGAAAACGAACAGTTAGTTCAAGCAGTTACTATTTTTCCACTGGAAGTTATTATTCGAAATACTGCTGCCGGATCGATTTGTAAACGCCTGGGAATGGAAGAAGGCTTGAAATTAAAAGCCCCAATTTTTGAATTTTGTTATAAAAATGATGATTTCGGGGACCCCATGATTAATGACTATCATGTGATTGCGATGGAACTGGCGACGCTAGAAGAAATTGAAACAATTCGTGAAATGACGTTTAAAATAAATGATATTTTAAAAGCCTATTTTCTGGAAAAAGGGATTAATTTGATTGATTTTAAAATTGAGTTTGGAAAAAACAATCAGGGTCAAATTGTTTTGGCAGATGAAATTTCACCGGATACTTGTCGTTTTTGGGACATGGAAACCAACGAAAAACTCGATAAAGATCGGTTTAGACGTAATTTAGGCAATATCGAAGAAGCCTATGAGGAAATGTTAAAACGGGTTCAGGCATAATCCTTAGCAGATGAATAAATAACAAAAAAAGGTAATCCGCGGATTAAAATTTAATGTACCTGAAGGGAAATACACACCAATGATGAATGATAAGTTTAAAGATGAATGTGGAATAATGGGAGTCTATCTCAAAAATAAAGAGCTTAATAGTTCTTCCTATGTTTATTATGGACTGTATGCACTGCAACATCGCGGTCAGGAGAGCGCTGGGATCTCAGTAAATAAAGAGGGAAAAATCGTAACTCATAAGGAAACTGGTTTGGTTAGCGATGCTTTTAAAGGAAATGTATTAAAACAACTCAAAGGAAATATTGGCATTGGTCACGTCCGCTATTCCACCTCTGGAGAAGATGGTGTAACCAATGCTCAACCATTAACGGTTAACCATAGTGTGGGTCAGATTGCATTGGCGCATAATGGCAATCTTATTAATGACAGTGCCTTACGAAATATGTTGGAAGATTCCGGGGTTGTTTTTCAAACCACCATTGATACGGAGGTAATGGTCAATATTTTAGCCAGAGGGTTGCGTCATGGGATGATTGAAGCGATTCAACGCATGGTCGAAATTATTAAGGGCGCTTATGCACTGGTAATTACAGTTGGTGATAAATTAGTGGGCGTTCGTGATCCTTATGGGTTACGGCCATTATGTATTGGTAAAAAAGATGAAGATTATTTTCTGGCTTCAGAAAGTTGTGCTCTTGATGCCATTGGTGCTGACTTACTTCGGGATGTTGAACCCGGTGAGATTGTTGTCATTGACGAAAATGGCTTAACCAGTTACGGTCAAAACAACTGGGTTAAAAAGAAAGCCTGTATTTTTGAGTTAATCTATTTTGCCCGTCCGGATTCTGTGATGGATGAAACGTCAGTTTATGTAGCTCGTCATGAAGCGGGAAAAATTTTGGCCAAAGAAAGCCCCGTCGAGGCCGATGTTGTTATTGGTGTTCCCGATTCGGGAATTGCCGCTGCTATTGGTTACGCTGAAGCTTCAGGAATCCCCTATGGGGTAGGATTAATAAAAAATAAATATATTGGCCGGACTTTTATTCAACCAAACCAAAAATTGCGGGAAGAAGGCGTTCGAATTAAGCTAAACCCTTTAAAAGAAACGATTAAAGATAAACGTGTTATTATTATTGACGATTCCATTGTTCGAGGGACAACATCCAAGCGATTAATTGCTATTTTAAAACAAGCTGGAGCAAAAGAAGTACATTTTCGAGTAACGAGCCCTCCGGTATCGCATACTTGTCATTTTGGGATTGATACGCCACGACGAAAATATCTAATTGGGGCCAAGAAGACACAAGAAGAAATCCGCGAAATTTTAGGCGCTGATTCGTTGGCCTATATTTCACTGGAGGGACTCAATCAATCAGTTGGTGGTAAAACAACTTTTTGTCGGGCTTGCTTTGATGGGGAATATCCGATGGAAGTGCCGATTTTAAATGCGAACGATTAAGTTCTCATCTTAAACGAAATCGATCGTAGTGCGGTAATTTTTGGTAATTGATTAAGGATAAAAAAGAGATGGAGGAAATATGTCAGAAAATCAAATAAAAACAGATGCATATCGGGAGGCCGGAGTAGATGTCGAAGCCGGATACCAGTCGGTTAAACTTATGAAAGCCGATGTCCAAAGAACCTTTAACGATCGTGTTTTATCGCATTTAGGGGGATTTGGCGGATTGTTTGAACTGCCGGAGGGTTATCGAAAACCAGTGTTAGTTTCCGGGACCGATGGTGTGGGGACTAAGTTGCGGCTGGCATTTATGATGGATCGTCATGATACCATCGGTTTAGATTGTGTGGCAATGTGTGTGAATGATATTTTATGTCAAGGGGCGCAACCGATGTTCTTTTTAGACTACGTTGCTTGTGGTAAAAATTATCCAGAAAAAATTGCGACGATTGTCAAAGGAATTGCGGAAGGCTGTCTGCAGGGCAATATGGCGTTGATCGGAGGAGAAACCGCAGAAATGCCAGATATGTATAGCTTAGACGAATATGACCTGGCTGGCTTTGCGGTCGGTATCGTTGAAAAAGACGAGATTGTCACAGGAACGACTATTTCCGAAGGTGATGTACTGATCGGGTTGCCCTCTTCGGGGGTTCATAGCAACGGTTTTTCATTGGTACGAAAAGTTTTGTTTAAGGATTTGTCGTTGGATGTCAATACCTATGTAGACGACTTGGGGATGACCCTGGGTGAAACATTGTTAACGCCGACACGCATTTATGTCAAAGCCTTATCGGATCTCATTAAACCATGTCAAATTAAAGGAATGTGTCATATCACCGGTGGCGGTTTTTATGAAAACATTCCACGGATGATTCCCGATGGCTTATGTGCCAAGGTGGATACCAGTGTGATTGAAACATTGCCCATCTTTAATTTCATTCAGAAGGTCGGGAAAATTGCCGCAGAAAGTATGTATGCTACTTTTAATATGGGAATCGGTTTGGTAGTTGCGGTTTCAGCTGAAAAGGCTGAGGCGTTGCTTGCCGGACTAACCGCAAAGGGTGAAAAACCAGTGGTATTAGGTAACATTGTCAAGGGAGAGGAAAAAATCGATTTATGTCTGTCAAACCGTTAAAAAAAATCGGCGTATTGATCTCAGGTAGTGGTACCAATTTTCAGTCGCTGATTGATACCGTTCATCAAAAAGATGGCGAGATTGTTGTGGTTATTTCAAATAATTGTGATGCTTACGGGCTGGAACGCGGAAAGTGCGCTCAAATACCAGCAGTTGCAGTAAATCCGCAAGAATATCCTTCCAATGAGGCCTTTGATCGTAAAATTATAGAACTGTTAAAAGAATATGGGGTCGAGTTGGTGGTTCTGGCTGGATACATGAAAATTATTACGTCGGACTTTGTTAAGGCTTACCCAAACGCCATTATTAATATTCATCCGGCTTTAATTCCGTCATTTTGCGGAGTCGGTTTTTATGGTATGCGAGTTCATCAGGCGGTGATTAACTACGGTGTGAAAGTTACTGGCGCAACGGTTCATTTTGTCAATGAAGTCGCTGATGGAGGACCTATTATCGCTCAGGAGATTGTTTTGGTTGATGACGAGGACACGCCGGAAACAGTTCAGAAAAAAGTTTTGGAAGTAGAACACGAGCTTTTACCAAGGGCGGTGAGGGCTTTTTGTCTTGATCAATTAGATGTTGTCGGCCGAATTGTTAAAAAACGAAAAAACAATGGCGGGGGAGTCTTGTTGCAGTAATCAATTGATTATACATAAGAATGATTGATGTTATTGGTTGGTTGTAAAGACCTAATTCTAATTTAAATTTGGAGGAATAAAATGAGAGCATTGATAAGTGTATCGGATAAACGTGGAATTGTTGAATTCGCATCAAAGCTGGCCGCAATGGGATGGGAAATTTTGTCTACTGGTGGAACCGCAAAAGCTTTACGAGAAGCTGGACTTAACATCACGGGAGTTTCCGAAGTAACCGGTTTTCCGGAATGTCTGGATGGTCGGGTGAAAACCCTTCATCCTAAAATCCATGGTGGAATTTTGGGGATTCGTAATAATCCCGATCACCAGAAACAAATGGCAGATTTAGATATCACACCGATTGACTTATTAGTAATTAACCTTTATCCTTTTAAGAATACGATTCTAAAAGAAGGCGTAGCTTTTGGAGACGCGATCGAAAATATTGACATTGGCGGTCCAACGATGTTACGTTCGGCAGCGAAAAACTTTAATGATGTAACCGTAATTGTTGATCCTCAGGACTATGCGGTGGTTTTATCGGAACTTCAAAAAAACGGTAAAACCTCATATGATACGCGCTACAACCTGGCTTTGAAAGTGTTTGAAACAACTTCAAATTATGATACCATGATTGCTGATTACTTAAAAAAACGAGTAGCCGCGGAAGTCTTAGAAGATACTTTCACGATGACGTTTGAAAAGGTTCAAGATCTGCGCTATGGCGAAAATCCCCATCAAAAAGCAGCTTTTTACGGCGAAATAATACCAGTAAAAGGGTCTTTGACGATGGCCAAACAACTACAGGGAAAAGAACTTTCTTATAACAATATCAACGATACGAATGGGGCGTTGGAAATTTTAAAAGAATATGGCGATGAACCGACTGTAGTGGCGGTTAAACATGCCAATCCTTGTGGGATTGCCAGTGATGAGAATATCGCTGCAGCTTATAAAAAAGCCTATGCCAGTGATCCTGTCTCTATTTATGGCGGAATTATTGCAACGAATCGCTTGATTGATGAAGCAGCGGCCAACGAGATGGTCAAAACATTTTTGGAAGTAATTGTCGCTCCCGGTTTTACGCCAGAAGCATTAAGCGTTTTGGCGGTGAAACCAAACTTACGGTTATTGGATCTGGCCGATATTACAGTGAACGAACCCGGTTATGAAGTTAAAAAAGTAATGGGGGGGTTGCTGGTTCAAGAACGTGATACCAAGTTGTACAATGATTTAAAAGTTGTAACGAAACGAGAACCCAGTGCGGCAGAAATGGAAGAACTGCTTTTTGCCTGGAAAGCGGTCAAAAATACCAAATCAAATGCGATTAGCTTGAGTAAAAATAAATGTTTAATGGCTAATGGTCCCGGGCAAGTTAGCCGTATTTGGGCGCTGGAAAACGCTATTCGTCAGGCCGGAGAATCGGTAAAAGGGACAGTAATGGCTTCGGATGCTTTTTTCCCGTTTGATGATTGTGTGAGAACGGCAGCCGCAGCGGGTATTACCGCGATTATTCAACCCGGCGGGGCAGGCCGCGATGACGAGTCAATTAAAGCTTGTGATGAGTTGGGATTAGCAATGGTCTTTACCGGTATGCGTCACTTTAAGCATTAATCTTATGTCTGGATTAAAAACGGCGGAAAAATTTTAACAAAATGAGGAGAGCTTGATGAAAGTATTAATGATTGGATCCGGTGGACGGGAACACGTGCTGACATGGAAGATTGCTCAGAGTCCCCAGGTAGAAAAAATATATGCCGCTCCGGGTAACGGAGGGATGGCGGCATTAGCTGAATGTGTCGACTTGTCGGTTGAGGATGTTCCGGGTTGTCTGGCTTTTGCCAAAAAACACGACATTGATTTGACCGTTGTGGGTCCGGAAGTACCGCTAGTAATGGGGATGGTGGATGCTTTTGAGGCTGAAGGGTTAAAGGTTTTTGGCCCGAATAGGCAATGCGCTCAATTTGAAGGCAGCAAAGCTTTTACGAAAGAATTTCTGCTTCGCCACAACATTCCGACCGCCGCTTACAAAGAATACACAGATTTCGATGAAATCATTAAAGATCTTGGTCTTTATGGCTATCCCATGGTGATTAAAGCGGATGGTTTAGCGGCCGGAAAAGGTGTTCTGATTCCAGAAAATAAGGAAGATGCTCTGGCCGGCATGGAAATGATTATGAAAAAACGAGCATTTGGAGAAGCGGGTGACAAAGTCGTTATTGAAGAATTTTTAACGGGACAGGAAGCTTCAATGCTTTGTTTTGTTGATGGAAAAACGATTGTTCCAATGGAAAGTGCGCAGGATTATAAACGGGCTTTCGATAATGATAAAGGGCTAAATACCGGCGGAATGGGAACTTATTCGCCGAATGTTCTGTTTGCTGATGAAACCTTGAACAAGCGGATTAAAGCTGAAATCCTTGATCCCATTATCAATGGTTTTATTGCTGATGGATTGGATTTTAAGGGAATTTTATTTATTGGATTGATGATTGACAAAGGAGTGCCCAAAGTTCTGGAATTTAATGTCCGATTCGGCGATCCGGAAGCGCAAAGTGTCCTGGTGAGAATGGAGTCGGATCTAGTTGATATCATGACAGCAGTTATCGACGGAAAATTGTCTGAATGTGAAATTAAATGGAGCCAGCAAGAAGCAGTTACCGTCGTTATTGCTGCTGGCGGTTATCCGGGTTTATATGAAAAAGGAAAAGTGATTACCGGTATTCAAGATGTTAAGGATTGTGTCGTATTTCATGCCGGGACGAAGCTACTAAACGGTCAGGTAGTTACTAACGGGGGGCGCGTTCTTTGTGTGACAGCATTGGGTGAAAACCGCGAGGCCGCCAGAAAAACAGTTTATGATAATATTAACAAAATTCATTTTGATGGTGCGCAATATCGTACCGATATTGCTAAATTTAATTAGCAACCAATGTAAACAGAGTCCGTTACTACTAAATAGATTGGCGGAGTTTTGTCGCCAGCCTCACCCATTAATTTAAAAATTAATGGGTTTTTCTATTTTAGGTTTGCACTGGATTCAATTAAAGTCTAAAATAGGGGTATAAATAAAATAATAGTTGAATCATTTCAATGTTGATAGAAATGTAAGGAGTTATCGTGAAAAATAATATCGGTTTTATCGGTTGCGGAAATATGGCGAAAGCCATGATTGGTGGTTTACTAAAAGGCAAAGTTTTCAAACCCGAGAATATTTTGTGTTTTGATCCGTCAGAAACTGCCAGAAAAACGATGGCAGAAGAATTTGGAATTAATGTGAAGAATTCAAATGTCGAAGTATCAAAAGAAGCAGACTATTTAGTTTTAGCGGTGAAGCCTTTTGTTTATTACAAAATACTGGAAGAAATAGCCCCAAATATTAAATCAACAGTGATTATTGTCTCAATCGCTGTTGGCGTCAGTTTTGCAGATATTAAAGATTTATTAGGAAAAGGTGTTAAGGTAATTAGAACACAGCCTAGTACACCGGCGTTTGTGGGTGAATCAGATTCAACGTTGTGTCCGGATGAACAGATGACAGCAGCAGAGGTACAGGATATTGTGACCATTTTTGAAAGTTTTGGGAAAGTTGAAATAATCAATGAAAAGTTGATGGAAGTGGTTCCAGGAATTGCCAGTTCAGCACCTGCGTATACGATGCTTTTAATTGAGGCAATGGCTGATGCCGGTGTGTTGCATGGTTTTCCCCGCGATCAAGCATATCGGTTGTCGGCACAAGCTGTATATGGCGCGGCTAAACTGGTTTTAGAGTCGGGTGAACATCCGGCAAAGCTAAAAGATCAGATTTGCACTCCAGGGGGAACTACGATTGAAGCGGTGCGAGTTCTGGAAGCAAAAGGTTTCAGGGATGCGGTGATTTCGGCGGTCGATGCTTGTGCTCAGAAATCGTTGGCGATGAGCAAACATTAATTAAATAATTTGAAGAACATTGTGATAATTGTTAAAATTACTGGTCAAAATGACCATCGAAATGCAGTTATAATTAACTGTAACAAGTATTATTAAAAGCTAAAAATAATACCTAGTTTGGTTAATTCAATAAGGAGTTGATCAAGTCATGGATGATGGATTAATAAAAAAAATACGAAGAAACATGAGTTTAGAAGAAATGGTTGCCCTTTGTTCGGGTCAAACTGATTGGGAAACCGTTAGTTACCCCAAATACGGTATTGGGCCAGTGACGATGGCTGATGGCCCGCATGGGATGCGAGTGATCATTAATGATGGTTCAGTGGGGATTTCTCAGGGAAAACCGGCTACCTGTTTTCCGCCAGCGGTGCTTTCTGCATGTTCCTGGGATGAAGGACTGTTGGAATTGATGGGCAAGAGCATTGCCCGGGAAGCTCGCGTTTTAGGGGTTGATTTGATCCTGGGACCGGGAATTAATATAAAAAGATCGCCACTGTGCGGGCGAAATTTTGAATATTTTTCAGAAGATCCGTTGCTATCAGGCCGATTGGGGAAAAACTTTGTTCTAGGCGCAAAAAAGTATGGCGTTGGGACGACCGTTAAACATTATCTGGCCAATAACCAGGAAACCCGTCGGATGACTGTTGATGAAAAAATTGATATTCGGGCGCTTCGTGAAATTTATTTAAAACCCTTTGAAATTGCTATTAAAGAAGGTAAGCCGATGGCGGTGATGTGTTCTTATAATAGTATTAATGGAAAGTTTGTATCCCAAAGCAAATATTTTCTGACGCGATTGCTTCGCGACGAATGGGGCTTTGAAGGGATTGTTATGTCTGATTGGGGTGCTGTTTATGATCGGGTTCGGGGCGTGGTTGCCGGAATGGATCTGGAGATGCCGGGAAATGGCGGCATTAACAACAAAAAAATATTCGATCGAATTAAAGAGGGTAAATTAAAAGCGACCATTCTCAACGAAATGGTTGAACGGCTGATTCGATTTTCATTTCAGGCCAAAGAAAATCGAGAATATTATCATTCAACGGAAACTGAATTTGAGATCAAAGCGCAACATAAAATTGCTAATTTAGTGGCGCTCGAGAGTATGGTGCTGTTAAAAAACGACGATCAGATCTTACCGATTGATCGGACAAAAATAAGAAAAATAGCCGTTATTGGTAGTATGGCTTTTGATCCGCGATTTCAGGGAACCGGTAGTTCGAAAATAAATCCTTTTCAAATCGATTCACCCTATGAGCAAATTAAAAAAATAGTAGCTGATGAAATTCAACTATTTCCTCATCAGGGGTACATTCATGATGAAATAGTTGAACAAGTCCATTTGGCTGAACAAGCGGTAGAAGTGGCAAAAAATTCTGAACTGGCGTTATTGTTTGTGGGTTTACCGGATCATGAAGAGTCAGAGGGTTACGATCGCACCCATTTAAATCTACCACCTAAACAAATTGCTTTGATCCGAAAAATCTGTAAGGTTCAGCCGAATACAGTAGTGATCATTCAAAATGGTGGGGTTGTGGATATTAATTGGGAGCATCAGCCCAAAGCTATCGTAGAGATGTTTTTAGGTGGGCAGGCTGGCGGTGATGCTATTGCTAAACTATTGTTTGGTGAAGAAAATTTTTGCGGAAAGCTGGCCGAAACCATTCCAATGCGGTTAGAGGATACACCGGCGTACATTAATTTTCCTGGAATTCATGACGAAGTTGTGTATGGAGAGAGTATCTTTGTTGGATATCGTTATTACGACTACACAAAAAAGCGGGTGCGGTATCCATTTGGATTTGGTCTTAGCTACACTGAGTTTGGTTATGAGTCGCTTGAAATGCCTGATCTAGTGATTGATGCTGAAAAAACTGCGATGGTCAGATGTCGGATCACCAATATCGGAGACATGAATGGGAAAGAAGTTGTTCAACTATATACGGGCAAGGTGGATACTAAAATATTACGGCCACTACGAGAATTGCGAGACTTCAAAAAGGTGTTTATTCCTAAAGGACGTTCAACGGAAATATGCTTTGAAGTCGGGTTAAGCGACTTTAGTTATTATAATTCCACGACTAAAAATTGGGAACACGAGTCCGGGATCCATGAAGTTTATATTGGCTCATCCAGCCGGGATTTGCCGATTGTTTATCAAGTTGAAATTACTAAAGATCTGATTCATCCAATTAACCCCTTATCTTACCTCGGTGATTTTGAGAAAACGGAACGCGGACAAACAATTTTAAAATTGCTGCTATCAGGATTTGAAGAAATTATGGGTAATGATCAAACCAAAGAAGATGCGTTTTTTATGACAATGTTGTCGAATACGCCCGTTTGTAAGTTAGTCGAGTCATCAAATGGGGTATTTACAGAAGAATGTATTGATAAAATTATTAATTTGGTGAATTCGGATGAATCATTGGAAGGAATTACATTTGAATCCCTGATCACTTGTGGAGAAAAGAAAAAAGGTTTTTTAAAAAATTTGTTCAGTAGGAACAATGAAGAATATTTGTCGATTTATTCTAAAGTTCGCGATCTGGTTGAAGATGAAGATGTCATGAAGATTCTGCGAAACTATTTTGGCGATGAAACTTTTGAAAGTGAGTATTTGCAAATGGCGATCAAAATGGGTGTCTGTTTTGATAAAGCTCAGAAAATTTTGCCCGACGAGTTTTTTTCTGATGAAAAACTAAATGCAATCGATAAAGATTTAACCGCTTTGGCTAAACTTAAAAAGAAATAGCGAACAACTGGTATAATAGATGTTATTAAAATTGAGATCAAGGAAGCGTACCGATCAATTAGTTTATGATCGGTACCTTCTCTTTGTTCTGTTGGTAGCGAAACTTACGATACTTTAACATCTAACTAAAACTAAATATAATTAAAAGGAACAAAATGATGAATACACTCACTATCGATACATCAACAATTGTGGCTTCTGTCGCCATTTTAAATGAAGAGAAATTAGTTGGCGAAATGATTATTAATCATCAAAAAAAACATTCTGAAAAACTCATGATTGCTATCGATCATTTATTAATTGATGGCGGCCTTTCCATTCAAGATATGGACATTTTTGGCATTGTTTCTGGCCCGGGTTCTTTTACTGGTCTCAGAATTGGCATGGCTACGGTTAAAGGATTTGCCCAAGCTTTAAATAAGCCGATTGTAGGGGTTTCCACCCTCGAAAGTCTGGCGATGAATATTCCCTTTGCCGATGGGCTTATTTGTCCCATTTTGGATGCTCAGCGAAATCAGACCTATACTGGGGTTTTTCATTTTCAGAATGGCCAGCTCAAAAGAGATCTGGCTGATTCGGTAATGGAAATCGATGATTTAATTGCTTTTTTAAACACGAAAAAAGAAAACATCTTTTTTTTGGGAGACGGATTATCGCGATTTTCAAATATCTTGCTTGAAGCCTGTCCGGGAAGTCAGATCGTGCCAAACTATCTTAATATGAATCGTGCTTCTTCAGCCGGAGCATTAGTGTTGAAACGGGCATTAGAAGGAGAAACAAGTCATTATTTAGATGTTGAACCTTATTATATTCGGCCGTCTTATGCTGAAGAGCATAAAAAATGATGAATTATCGTGTGATTGAAAATCAGGATATAGATGGCGTTTTTAATGTTGATCAGGCCTGTTTTAAGCATAATTGGACCAGAGATTCTTATCTGGCTGAGACAAAAAATATCCTGTCGAATTATATTGTGGCTGAAGATGAAGCTGGTATTATTGGTTTTGGCGGCTTCTGGCAGATTATTGATGAAGCACATATTACCAATATCGCAGTACTTGCATCTTACCGCCAGAAAGGTGTTGGCCAGGGAATCATGACGGCAATGATTGCCCGGGCACTTGAAAAAGGTTGTGTTAGGATGACTTTAGAAGTTCGGGAGGACAACCAACCAGCAATTAGTTTCTATCTCAAAAATGGATTTACGCGAGAAGGTCGACGAAAAAACTATTATGGAAACGGAATCGATGCGATTATTATGTGGAGGTACGAACTTGAATAAAACAATCAAACTATGTTCTGTGATTCTGGGAATTTTGTTTCCATTTGTTGTTTTTGTTAGCGGAATTGAAGGAGCTGTGTTTGATAAGGCTTTTTACATCAAGGAAATGGAAAAAAACCAGGTGGTAAAAAATACCGGTATTTATCCTCCCGATATGGAATTGGTCGTTGATGAGATATTAAATTATTTAAAGGGTGATCGGGCAGATTTCGACATTCAAGCACGTTTAGCACCAGAAAATGCAAAAAATGTTATTGCGTATGTATCTATTTTTAATGAAAAAGAGATTACTCATATGGATGATGTTAGAGCGTTGCTTTTATTTTTTTTGACGCTTCGAGATATCGCCATGACGTTGGCGTTGATTGCTTTTCTGGTTCTAATGAAATATGATCGAAAGGCAATTATTAAGGCTCTATTTTATGGATCAGCGGCGTTTAGTGTAGTATTTGTGGTTATTGGATCCAGCTTTGTATTCAATTTTAATAATACTTTTATCCTTTTTCATCAAATGTTTTTTGCCAATGATTTATGGATTATGGATCCATCAACGGACCGATTGATCTGGATTGTGCCGGAGCCCTTTTTTTTCGCAATGATTAGCCGGATGGTGATGTACACACTGGTTCCGTTGGGGCTGACAACATTGGGAATGGGGTTGGTGTTTTTTAATAAAAAAATAACGGATTTAAATTGAATAATTAATAAAATTAAACACAATAAATAGTAATTTTAATCGAGGTAAAAATGAAAATTCTTAGCATTGAGACATCCTGTGACGAGACCGCAGTTGCCATTGTGGAAGATGGTCGAAAAATATTAACTAATCGTATTTATTCTCAAATTGATATCCACCAGAAATATGGCGGGGTTGTACCCGAAATAGCATCACGAAATCATGTCACCAAACTACCTTATATCATCGAAGAAGCCCTTGCCGAAAGCCAGTTGACATTGGCAGAGGTTGATGCAATTGGGGTGACGAACGGTCCCGGTTTAGTAGGGGCACTGCTGATTGGTCTATCAACCGCAAAAGCGATGGCTTATAGTTTGGGAAAACCACTTATCGGAGTTCATCATATCGAAGGACACATCGCTGCCAATTTTTTGCAATATCCAGACTTAGAACCGCCGTTTTTAACACTAGTAGTATCGGGCGGACATAGCCACTTAGTTCTCGTTGAAGATTTTCAAACGTTTAAAGTATTGGGCAGAACTATTGATGATGCTGCCGGTGAGGCGTTTGATAAGATCTCACGGGTATTAGGTTTGGGTTATCCGGGTGGTCCGGCGATTGATTTGGCAGCCCAAAAAGGTAATCCTGCGGCGATAGCTTTTCCGCGAGTGATGTTAGATAAAAACAAGTTTGATTTTAGTTTCAGCGGATTAAAGTCAGCCGTTTTGAATTATATTAATGGAAAAAAAATGAAAAACGAAGCGATTGATCCGAATGACGTAGCGGCTTCTTTTCAGATGGCTGTCGTTGAAGTGTTGGTCAGAAAAACAATTGCTTGTGCACAAAAAAATGAGATAAAAACCGTTTGTATGGCTGGTGGGGTATCATGTAATAGTCTCTTACGGCAAATGATGGCTGTTGCAGCCGAAGAAACCGGACTAACATTATGTTATCCGGATCCAATTCTTTGTACGGATAATGCGGCGATGATTGGGTCGATGGCTTACTATAATTATATTAATGGCGAAGAGAGTGATCTTAGCCTAAATGGGATACCAGGCATGAAAATAGGTTATCGGCAGTAAGAATTCTTGAAATTTAGTATTACATTTACAAAAGAGCATTCAGGTTTATATAAAGCGAATCGTACGATCTTTAAACATTAAAACAATCTTAAAAAAATTTAAGTTCTGTAAAAAAGGAAAAAAAACTTGCAATCGAGGAACAAATCATTTAAAATACTATTAGCACTCGGGATCAATGAGTGCTAATAAAAAAATAAAAGGTACCAAGTACCCAATATAATTATACGGAGGATAAAATGAGTTTAAGACCTTTAGGTGACAAAGTAGTTATTAAAGTTAAAGCTGAAGAAGTGATGACTTCAAGTGGAATTGTTTTACCGGGATCAGCACAGGAAAAGCCTCAACAGGGTAAAGTTATTGCAGTTGGAACTGGAGAAATTATTGATGGTAAAAAAGTACCGTTAGATGTAAAAGTTGATGATGAAGTTATTTACTCTAAATACTCAGGCAGTGAAGTTAAAATTGGCGAAGAAGAATACTTAATTATTAAACAAGCAGATATTTTAGCAATCGTAGAATAAAAAAATTAAAGAAAACAGGAGGAATATAAAATGGCTAAAGATATTAAATTTCGTGAAGATGCCAGAGTAGCATTAATTTCTGGTGTAGATAAATTAGCAAATACTGTTAAGGTGACATTAGGACCAAAAGGAAGAAATGTTATTTTAGCTAAATCATATGGTTCACCAACCATCACGAATGATGGTGTGACAATTGCCAAAGAAATTGAATTGGAAGATGCATTTGAAAATATGGGTGCTCAATTAGTTAAAGAAGTTGCAACTAAAACAAACGATGTTGCAGGTGACGGAACAACAACGGCTACTTTATTGGCGCAAGCAATTGTTCGTGAAGGTAATCGAAATGTTGTTGCTGGAGCAAACCCAATGGTTTTGAAAAAAGGAATTGAAAAAGCCGTTAGTGCGGTTGTTGAAGAATTAAAAGCCAATAGCAAAAAAATTGAAAATAAAGAAGCGATCGCTCAGGTTGCTTCAATTTCGGCCGCTGATGCGGAAATTGGAAATTTGATTTCTGAAGCAATGGATAAAGTCGGAGATGATGGCGTTATTACCGTTGAAGAAGGAAAAGGAATGGGTACCGAATTAGAATTTACCGAAGGTATGCAATTCGACCGTGGCTATTTATCAGCTTACATGGCAACCGATACAGAAAAAATGGTTGCAGTATTAGAAAATCCATACATCTTAATCACAGATAAAAAAATTGCCAATATTCAAGAAATTTTGCCAATCCTGGAACAAATCGTTCAAACTGGCGGCAAACTTTTGATTATCGCTGAAGATGTTGAAGGGGAAGCATTAGCGACGCTTGTAGTAAATAAATTACGAGGAACATTTAATTGCGTAGCAGTTAAAGCTCCAGGTTTTGGAGATCGTCGAAAAGCAATGTTGGCTGATATTGCGACTTTGACTGGTGCTGAAGTGATTTCTGATGAATTAGGTTTAGATCTTAAAACCGTAACAATTGAACAATTAGGTCGAGCTCGTCAGATAAAAGTAGATAAAGATGATACGATTATTGTTGAAGGTAGTGGAAATAAAGAAGCGATTGAAGAACGAATTAAACAAATTAAAGCTCAGATTCCTGAAACATCTTCTGATTATGATCGCGAAAAATTACAGGAACGTTTAGCAAAATTATCTGGTGGTGTTGCGGTTATTCAAGTGGGTGCGGCAACTGAAACTGAACTGAAAGAAATCAAATACCGGATTGAAGATGCTTTAAACGCTACTCGGGCAGCTGTTGAAGAAGGCGTTGTTTCTGGTGGTGGGACTGCTTATATCAATGCCATTCCCAAAGTTGATGAATTAATCGAAACTCTTGAAGGTGACGAAAAAACGGGTGCTTACATTATTCGTCGGGCGATTGAAGAACCGATGCGACAAATCGCAGAAAATGCTGGCCTTGAAGGATCTGTTATCGTTTCACAGATGTCAGGTAAAGCTGTTGGTGTTGGTTATGATGCCGCAAAAGGCGAATTTGTTGATATGTTCGAAGCTGGAATTATTGACCCAACTAAGGTTACTCGTTCAGCAATCCAAAATGCAGCCAGTGTTTCAGCAATGTTCTTGACTACTGAAGTAGCAGTTGCCGATCTTCCTAGTGAAGAAATGCCAGGCATGCCAGGTGGCATGGGCGGCATGGGCGGCGGAATGCCAATGATGTAAATAGCGCTTGCGTTAGAAATTTTATATTTTCTTACAAAAGGCAGTCTTATGAAAGGCTGCTTTTTGTTTATGTAATAAAAAATATCAGTTAAATATGAATAAGGGATTGATCTCATGGGGTCATTACTGAAAACGCTAAATTTTTTCGGCAAGCTTATTGCATTTAATATTAAATAGGTTTAATATTAGAGTAACATAGTTTTAACATATAGATTTGGAGTAGAAACGGAGAATAGGTATGCTAGATTTTAAAGAACTAACCATAGCGATGGGGAAGTTAGATGACGAAAAAGTTGTGAAGATATTAACTGATTTTGTCAAATCTTGCCCTTCGAAACAAGAAGCATTGGAGGTTTTAAAAATTTGTCAGTTATCAATGGATATGGTTGGCAAAAGTTATGAAAAAGGGGAATATTTTGTTGCAGATTTAATTTTTGCGGGAAAATTATTAACAATGTCGATTGATATTTTAAAACCAGTATTGTGTAATCAAGAGGAAGTTGTTGTCGGAAAAATATTAATCGGAACTGTCCAGGGTGACTTACATGATATTGGAAAAAATATTTTTAAAGGTCTTGCTAAAACCGTGGGGTTCGAATTGTTTGATTTAGGTATTGATGTCTCAGTTGAAACGTTTGTAGAAAAAGCAAAGATTGTTAAACCAGATATTATTGGTTTAAGTGGTATTTTAACAATGGCAATTGATTCTATGAAAAGTACCGCCGAAGGATTGAAAGAAGCTGATATTGATGCTAAAATCATCATCGGTGGAGTTCCGGTATCAGAAGAAACCTGTGTTTATATTGGTGCCGATGCATACACAAATAATGCGGCTGAAGGTGTCGGCATTTGTCAGGATTGGATGCAATTGAGAGAAGTTGAAAGGCTCTCGTTAAAATAGATCGATGTAATATCATCGCAGCGCTATTTTAAGAGAGCAGGTTTTTAAAATAATTAATTATTAGCGGTTTCTTGAAGCTTAGGGAATAAGTTTGTGAATAAACTTATTCATTGACAGCATAGGGAATTCCAGCAAAAAGGACTTCCATTTCCGGTTGTTCCAATTCAGCTAGTTTGATAATGAGTCCGTTGAGAAGCGTGATCAGGGCCTGTGCATCAGGTGAATCATCATTAGTTGGTTTGGCAGCATAAAGGGCAATCAACATTGTGTTGCGAGTTGTTCCTTTAACATCTTTAAATAGGGTGTTTAACACCCGTTTTTCATTACTCGTCAGTTCCATTTTTACCTCCAGAATTTTCGTTGTTTAAGCAAGCAGGAAACATCATCGGATTGAATCTTATTGCTTAAATCGTTTTAATAATCTTATGTGATTACGTTATCTTTATAATGTTTCAAGTGTCATCAGTGTTTCTTCCCATTCATCGGTGAGCTCTGATAATTGCTGTTTATGCTCTTCATAGGAAAGGTTGATTTCAGCCGCTAAAGTTGGGTTCTCATAGAAATCTGGAGCACACATGGTTTCTTCAAGGGCTTTAATTTTCTGTTCCTGGGCGAGAATGACGTCTTCGATTGTTTTAACTTTTTTTCTTAAAAGACGGATTTTTGTTTCTTCTTCCTTTTGCTTTTTTCGATCAAATTTTTGCTGAGTTTTGGTGATGTTTATTTTTGTTTCTTCGGCTTGAAGCGCTTGTCGCTCAGAGGCATCAGCTTTGTGTTTTAAATAGTCATCGTAGTTGCCTAAATGAATTTCCATTCCATTTTTAGAAAATTGATAAATCTTATTGGCAATTCGATTCAGAAAATAGCGATCATGCGATATGAACAGCAATGTGCCATCGTATTGTGCCAACGCATTTTCCAGAATTTCTTTAGTATCCATATCAATATGATTGGTGGGCTCATCCATCAGTAGAAAATTCGATTGGGAAATCATTAATCGCGCCAGTAGCAAACGAGCTTTTTCCCCACCCGACAGGGTATCGATGGATTTAAAGACTTCATCTCCGATGAAAAGAAAAGCCGCGAGAATATTACGCAGTTCGCCTTCGGTTAATTTTGAATCAACGTCCCAAAGTGCTTCTAGAAGGTTTTCCTGATAGAATTTTTTTAAATCTTGGTGTTCTTGATCAAAATATCCAAGATGGACTTTTTGTCCAAAACGGATATCACCAGCATCGGCAGCTATTTTTTTTTGGAGGATCCGAAAAAGGGTGGTTTTTCCAGCACCATTTGGACCAATGATCCCGATTTTATCGCCACGATGAATTTCAAAACTCATGTTTTGAAAAAGGAGATGATCATTAAAAGCTTTTTTAAGACCCGTAACCGCTAAAACATCATTACCGCTTTTCACGCGCGGATTAAAAGTGAAATGACTGTTATGAACAGTTTCAACCTTATCAATTAATTCAATTTTGCTTAAAGCTTTTTCTCTGCTGGAAGCACGTTTAGAGCTTTTTATTGAATTATAGGCTCGGAATCGATCAATTACTTCCTGCTGGTGTTTAATTTCTTTCATTTGTTGCTGATACTGATGATTTTGTTCCATTAGATCCTGGCGTTTTTTGACAGCATATTGGGTATAGTTTCCTAAATATTCTTTGACATTTTTGTGATTGACTTCGATAATAGAAGTACAAACTTTATCAATAAAGTAACGATCATGGGAAACGATCAGGAAAGTGCTAGGATAATTGTTTAAATATTGCTCCAACCATTGAATCGCATCAATATCAAGATAATTGGTAGGTTCATCCAAAAGCAGCAGGTCGGGTTCTTGCAACAAAATTTGCCCCAGTGTGGCACGGGTTTTTTCTCCGCCGCTGAGCATCGAGAAGGCTTTATTCTGATCTTCTGGTTTGAATCCTAAACCGTTGATAACACCGCGGATTCGGCTGGAATATTCATAACCATTTTTATTGACAAATTCTTCCTGAAGTTCACCAAATTCATGCATCAGTTTTGTTTGATGATCACCGGATGTTTGAGCAATCTCTTCACCAATTAGTTTCATCCTTGTTTCCATATCGATGAGTGGTTTAAAAACAGCGGTTAGCATTTCGACAAGCGTTGTATTTTCTGAGATAGTGGACTCTTGAGATAAATAACCGATTGTGAGCCCCTTTTTTTTACTGATGCGTCCATGATCGGGGGTCAGTTCTCCGATTAATAGTTTTAATAAGGTGGATTTACCTGTTCCGTTTCGACCGACTAAGCCGATTTGCTTTTTTTCGTTGATTGAAAGATTCAACTGATTAAAGATTTCGCGGATGCCGTAACTAAAAGATATATTTTCGATATTAACTAACATTATTCACCTATTTTCGCGATTGTACATTTTTAACGTTTTTTTATTAACGTTTCTGATATTATTGTATCAAAAAAAAGACTAAATTAAAATGAATAATTTGACGTAATTGATACCTATTGATATAATTAATTAATTAACCGAAGAAAGGAGAAGTTATCATGCATCGCTTCTCAAAAAAAGTATCTATGACCGTCGTAAAACGGTTGCCAAAATATTACCAGTATCTAAGTGATTTACAGTTAAATGATATCGAAAAAATATCATCTCGAGAATTAGCAAGTTTAATGGGACTTACAGCTTCTCAAATTCGTCAGGATTTAAATTCTTTTGGAGGTTACGGTCAACAGGGATATGGCTATAATGTCGGAGAATTACGAGAGGCAATCAAAGAAATCCTTGGTCTTGATAGCGAATATAATTGTATTATTATCGGCGGTGGTAATATGGGTCATGCTATTGCAAATTACGAACGTTTTAAGCGTGAGGGCGTGATCCTTAAGGGTGTATTTGATGTTAACCCATTAACGGTGGGAACTGTTATTGCCGATGTGGTCGTTAAGCACATGGATGAAATTGATGAATTTGTTAAAGAGAATGAAATTGACATTGCTATTTTGTGTGTGCCGCGAGAGGTTGGACAAAGCGTGGCGACGCAAATCACCGATTTGGGTGTTAAAGGAATTCTTAATTTTAGTCCGCTGGATTTGGATGTACCCAGTGACGTTGTGGTTGAAAATGTAAATATTACGGATAGTTTATTCACTTTAACTTATCTACTGGGAGAGTAAAATATTCACCTTAATTTTCATGATCGAAAAAAGCTTGAATTAAATTCAGGCTTTTTTTCGTATTAACGGATCGTATTGATTATAAATTAAGCAAATATTTTTAAATATCGAGTAGCTAGAAATCCGGATAATTAGTTCGGATTTCTTTGCTCTCACAGAACCGTGCTTACGTTTGCCGTACACGGCTCCTGAAATCTCTCTCCGAATTAATAATAATTCGACAGTAATCCAACTTTGTATTGACCAAAATCGATGAGACCCAGATCTTTAAAGTACTGGTTCGGGAGTAGCATATGGATAACATGGACATTTGAATTCTTCCATTTCGTCACAGCCATCTTTTCACCGTTGCCTTTGATCCCCTGTTTTCTCATTACCTTATGCATGGCTTTATATGTTTTCCATTGCTTCATCTTTATCATTCGCAATCTGCGCCGAATCCATGACATCATCTCTATAACCAATGATTTTATGTTTGCGATCCGATAATAATTCAACCATCCCCGGAGCACTGGATTTAGCTCTTTTATCACTTTTTCAAGTGGTCTTCCGGCATTTCTTCTGGTGATGTTTCTGATTTTGTCCTTAAAACGTTTGATCCGTTTGGGATCGATAACCAGATATTTCGCATAAATCACGAAGCCCAGAAATGTCACGCCTTCTCTCACACTGGTCAGCCTGGTTTTCGTCTCATTCACCTTCAGTTTCAATTCTTGTTCCAGAACTTTAGTTGCATAGGCTTTATAATTTCCGGCTGTCTGCTTATCTTTTGCAAAGATGAGGATATCATCGGCGTATCGGACGATACGCAGGCCTTTACTTTTCATTTTCTGATCAAACTGATTGAGGTAAATGTTACTGAGTAATGGGGAGATGACCCCACCCTGGCAACTGCCGACTTCTGTTTCGATGAATCGGTCGCTCTGCATCACCCCGGATTTCAGGAACTTCTTTATTAGTCCCAAAACTTTTCCATCACTGATGCGTTCTGCCACAGCCCTCATCAGAATCTCGTGATCAAGGGTGTCAAAGCATTTGCTCAGATCCATATCCACGACTTCTGTCAGTCCGTACTGATTCATAAAACGTTCGGCCTTGGCAACCGCTTGTTGCGGTGAATGCCTGGGGCGATACCCATAACTGGATGGATGGAAGGTCGGTTCATAGATTGGTTCAATAATATTTACAATGGCTTGCTGAACGACCCTGTCTTTGACAGTCGGTACGCCCAATAGTCGTATGCCGCCATCCGGCTTTTCAATTTCCACCCGTCTGACCGGGTCTGGTTCATAAGTGTTGGTTTTCAGCTTCTCATGAAGAAACTCAACATTTGCTTCCAGTCCTTCGTTAAAATCCAAAACCGTTTCTCCGTCAATACCGGGAGCTCCATGGTTTCGTTTGACCTTTCTGAAGGCCAGTTCCAAATTTTCTTTTCGATAGATTTTATCAATCAGGCTGTACCATTTCTTCATGTTCCACCTCCATTCCTGCTCTACTTTTCCAGCATTCTTCGTTTGAGCTATCTGTTCTTCGTTCGCTTCTTTTGACGTTTCTAGCACTTAGGCAATTTTATCTTTATTCCACGAATTACTTCAAATCTGTGTCGTCAAGAGAACTCGCATGCTATTTTATGCCAATTCTTTCGGACCTTCCAGCCTTTCTGCCTTCGTTTAACACCTTCACTCTCATTCCATATGTTTCTCAGTAGACTTTGAAATTTCTTCCGCCCTTCGCATCAGATAGGGGCTTTTGACCCCGACCCGTCACCGTTAAAAAAACGGCATCCTTCACGTTTTCTCCTCCAGTCCATTACTGGCTTTCCTTGGCGTGAAGTTCGTCACTACTACGGCATCATCTGCATACTGCACCTTCCTTTTGTCCCTTGGTTTCCCTTGTGAACAAACCTACAGCTTCAGATACAGTACTTCCGAGGTTAAGTTGCTCCGCTTGTTGTTAAAGCGACCATCTAAATATATATGATTCTGCTAATTTTCGGACGTTCCCACTTTTTGAAAGGTTATCCATCATATTTACCAACGCTGGTTCACTTGCGTTCCGCTCCAACAACCGCCATCAGCTTCCTTCAGACCCTTCCGTCGCCGGAAACGCCCTTGCTTACAGCTTGTCTTCCCAATTAGCATGGTGACAGGTCTTCTTTCAGACCATTAGCTCGGCAACATGTCTCGCAAACAAAAAAGAAACACGAATAACGTGTTTCTGAATTTATAACAAGTTGTATAGAAGGTTTCAAAGTTTTTAGAGTTGTTTGCCGCTGGTGCTTTTAAAATTGATAAAATCGAGCACTTCTTGTTTGTAACTTTCCGGGAAAGAGAAGTAAGCAGAAAAAGAATCTACTTCATCGTTGGAAAAAACGTAAGATTTTAAAAATTCTTCACAGGTCATCGGTTTAGGATTACTTGGTAAAAGTTTTGGTTGATCTGTTCTACAAAGTAAATAGTCTACAGAAACTTCGAAAAAATCAGCTATTTTAATCAGTAATTGGTTTTCCGGTAAGTTTTTATCTTTTTCATATTTAGAAATCGAACTCTTATTTAAATAAAACAGATTAGCGAAATTTTCTTGCGTTAATCTTTTCGAAATTCGCAACGCTTTTAATCGACTACCAAAAGTATTATTTTCCATTTTTTCACCTTCTTTCAGATTAGAATTGTTGGCACAAATGCACTAGCTATTGTTTAAGTATAACATATCTTTAACATTTGTCAATAATTGCGGTTGAATTTAAGTAAAATATTAGAAAATGATAACGCATTAAAAAGGAGTTCTTGCAATTTTTAAAAGTCGGAGACACTCTGCGTATTTCATTTTTTCCGGAGTTGATTCGGTGGCTGGAAAAGGAGAATCCAGTGACTGACCGTTGACGGCCTCATTGGTTAAAGTATCAAATAAAGCATTAAAAGCTGCACTTTCTGTCGGATCGGTTGATTTATGCTTTGATTTTCCGTCTTCGATTATGCTTTCGTCATAAGTAAGATTGATTAGAGTAGGACCATCAAATGTCGCTTGCAGAACGCCTTGATATCCTTCAGGGTCAATCGGGGTAGTAATGGTATAAGTATCAAGGGTGTCGATTTTGATTGTTTCATGATCACCTTTTTTTGCTTGTTCTAAAACTGCCTTTGATAAGTAGATAAAACGATCGGATGTTTGGGTCGCCCCAGAGACGGAATCAGTTTCATCTGGATTTTGAGAAAGAAGGAGTCCGTTATAAAGCCGCAGATAAAGTGTATTGAGGCTGGCAATACTTAAATTTTCCCAAGTGAAATCAGCGCCTTCGAGGGTAATTCGATCGAGATTGTTTTGCGAAATTTCTTTGAAATTTGCTTGCGTAAGGATGCCGTTTTTGATTAAAATGTTCAATTGTTGAACATAACCACGTGAATCGTAATAACTTGTCGTTGCTGAATATTGTCCATCCATTAGTGATATTGTATTTTCAGCCGGTAAAATAGAACCAGTGACAGGATCATTTATCAGTTCTTTTTCTACACAACCGCTCAAGATCAAGGTTAATAAACCATAGCTAAGCAGAATCACTGCAAATACGAAATAATTGTGAGGTTTTAATTTTTTACGTAACATATTTTCACCAAATTTTAAAATTTTATTTTAATACGCTGAAGCGTTCATTAGCGGCGGTACGATTTGTTTTTTTCTTGAAAATACACCATTCATATATTTACTAAACTCGCCCGGTTGGAAATCGAAGGATAACTGTGCTAGATTTTTAGCTTCGCCGGCGATGATCAATTCGGTACCGCCTAATAGAATGTCGGTTACCATTAAAAGAGCCAGATTAAGGTTTTCTTGTTGACACATTTGTTCCATTTCCCAAAGCACATCATCAAGTTTATCAAAAATACCTCTGAAATCACCGGTGTTGATCTGTGAAACACTAATTTTGTAAGTGCCCATGGTAAACAGCTTTCGATCAGTTGAAAGAATTTCAGATGGCGGCATTTCTTTTAAATTGCTACCGGCAATTAGCATTTTTTCGCCGTAGCTGTTAATATCCAGATCAAGGATTTGACTCAATTCAGTGGCAATAAGACGATCATCTTCGGTACAGGTAGGCGAATTAAATAAAAGTGTGTCTGAAATAATGGCACTCAGCATTAAACCAGCTATTGATTCTGATATCGCAACATTAGCTTCATGATACATTTTAGCAATGATGGTGGCAGTGCAGCCAACTGGTTCGATGCGCAGGTACAATGGGGTAGCAGTTTGAATTTCGGCAATTCGATGATGATCAATGACTTCGATGATTTCGGATTCTTCTACCCCAATGATCGACTGATTTCGTTCATTGTGATCGACAAGAATAACTTTTTTGCGATTGAAATCAATGAGGTTACTACGCGAAATGGTTGCAACAACGCTACCTTCGACATCGACGACTGGGAAACGCTCATGATCTGAGGTTAACATATTTTTTTTCACATCGTCGATGGTCTCATAGGTCATAAAATATTCAAGATTTTTTTTCTGGTAAAAGTTTTTAATCGGGATTCCCTGAGTTAGCAGGCGGATTACTTCAAACGGTCCAAACGAGACGATCAGGACGGCACCTTTATAATCATCAGGAATATGAAGAACAATATCTGGTAAGGCATTGCTAACGATAATGATACCAGCACCGGTTGCAAAAGCGCGCTTCAAATACATTTCTTGTTGAACTGTAATGAGAATATCAGAGTTTTTTAGCTGTTGCCCGTTAGTGATTTCAGTTATTGTAAAAACGTCTCCTTGGACAAATTCAGATTTCAGAAATCCATAAACTTGAGCTTCCAGTAAATCGATGATATTGTCAAGCGGTGTTTCACTATTACGGAGCAGCGATTTCGAAAAAGCATCGGTATACGCCGGAATGATATCTGATAAGGAAACCATTCCGATAAGTTTTTTATCGTCATTGATGACGGGTAATGAACGACCTGGATGTCCGATGATTTGCGCCATTGTTTTAGACACCGAGTCTTTTTCATAGGCCATTGAAAAATCAGTGAGAATGAGATCTGAAACTTGCGGTTTAACATCCTTGATAAGTTCAGGGGATCCAACCTGAAAAGTATCCAGAACAAACTGTGTTTCTTTATTAATCGCTCCTAGACGTGCTGGAAATATGTAAGGGTGACCAAGCGCTTGCTTTAAATTAGCGTATGCAATGGCAGAACAAATAGAATCAGTATCAGGATTTTTATGTCCGAAAACATATGTTTTTTGAATCATCGAAAGCTCTCCTTTGGCAATGAGATGGTGTTGTTGGCCGAAATACGGTGATTTTTATAAGATTTTGCAAGTGGCAACTATGAACTTGAGCGGTTATTTAAAAAACGCAAGATATCTTGAAAGACAAGTTTACGATTATCTTCGAACAGGATTTCGTGCCGCATTAATGGATAAAGAACAAGCTCGCTTGATTGGTGGCCAGTTTTTTTTAGTTGCGTAACATAATGACAAACTTCTTTTCCCATTCCACCAACAGGATCGTCACGGCCGGATAAAAAAAGAAGGGGAAAATCACAAGGGATTTTCTTGATATTGGCAGTTTTGGCGGTAAAATTAAGTCCATAAAACAAATCTCGATAAAAACCGGTGCTGCAAGTGAATCCGCAAAGAGGATCGGCGATATACTGGTCGACATTTGTTTTACTTAAAGATAACCAATCATAGCTGGTTCGGTTTGTTTTAAATTTTTTGTTATAGCTCCCAAACGACAGCGTTGATAATAAGTGCGAGGGTGTTTTTTCGCCATGTTTTTTTAGTTCTCGTTTGACAATGAAATGGGCTGTTTTTCGCATCATTTTGTTGATCCCGATGGTGGTGCCAATGATAATTGCACCTTGATAAAGTTGTGGATAGGTTATCACAGCATGACGAGTGACTACGGAACCCATACTATGACCAATAATAAAAAGAGGGAGATGGGGGTACGCTTCTTTAAAGGAAAGTGATAGTTCCCGAACATCAGCAACGACCCGTTCCCAGCCATTACCACTGGTAAAAAAGCCCAGCCCGCCAGATCCTTTTCCAGTTAAACCATGCCCACGTTGATCGTGGGCGATAGCCAGATAATCATTGGTGTATAAAAAATCCATAAATTCATGATAACGGGAGGCATGCTCCGCCATACCATGGACAATGAGGACAATACCTTTTGGTTTTGCCGGGCAAGGGGTCTCATAATAAGTTAGTTTTACTTCATCGGATGTATAAAAGCTACAGGTGGTTAAAGCGATCATTAGTTACCCTTCTTTCGAGGTTGTTTTGTTAATTGCTGTTCTCATTATAACAAAATTTCTTAAAAAAATCAGGTTTAGTCGTACTAAAAAGCGCGTAACCAGTGTATAATTAATTTAAAATCATGGGAAAGATGGGTGGTTGATGTGAAATTAACAGTGCTTGGTAATAATGGACCTTATCCCGGACCTGGAGGCGCTTGTTCAGGATATCTTTTTAATATGGGGGATTTGAATATTGTTTTGGATCTTGGAAATGGCACGCTTTCAAATTTGCAAAAACTGATACAGATAGCGGATATTGATTTTATTATTTGTTCGCATCTTCACGCAGATCATATTTCGGATCTTTTTGTTTTGCATTACGCTCTTCAGATGAAAAATCAGCAGCTAAAGCTTTATGCTCCAGCAGAACCGGCATTAGAGTTAAAAAAACTGGAGTTGAGTAGTTATCAGATCACCAAAATTAATGAAAGCCTAGAAATAATAACAAACGGTTTAACGATCAGTTTCAAAGAATTGAGACATCCGTTTATGGATTTTGGAATCAAGCTAAGCGATGGCGAAACGACCTTTTTATATACTGGAGACACTAGCTATACACCTAATCTTCTGGAATTTGCCAAAGGTGTGGATATCATGTTGTGTGATGGAGCTTTCCTTGAAGATGTTGTTTCGGACAAACATCTGAGTGTTAAGGAAGCTTGCGAAGTGGCCACCGAAGCAGGTGTTAAAACCCTTATTCTGACCCACTTGGGGCCGTTCGAAAAACCCGAAACATATTTGGAAAAAGGGAAAAGACATTTTAAAGGAAATCTTTTGATTACGGAGATTGGAAAAACCTTTGACCTAAAAGCATTAACAAAAGTATAAGTTGAATATAGATGAAGCGACCATTATTATGGGGATTTGCCGCCCTTAGTTTAGGCGTTGTCATGTTTTTTTATCGCGCGCCGTTATGGTTAATGCTGATTTTTTCTTGTTTGCTGGTCGTGATGCCATTTTTTATTAAACAGATAAAAAGCAGTCAAGTTTTTTTTATTTTGGGTTTGTTTTGCTTAGGGTTGATGTTAGGATCTATCACATTTTTGCAAATTGATGAACTAGAACCCTTTTATGAAAAAGAGGTATCTGTTTTAGGCGTTGTTAGCGATTATCCAATTAGTAAAGAAGATCAATTAATAATTAAATTAAAAACTAAAGAGATTTCCAGTAGCGATAAGCCGCAAGAATTATTAAAAAAACAAGTTGGATTAAAGACTTCCATTTATTTGACATCAGATAATGATGGTAATACTGAATTAACCGGTGTCAATTACATTCCCGGCGACACTTTAGTGTTAAAGGGGAATTTGTCAGAGCCGTCGGGGAAACGCAATCCGGGCGGATTTGATTATGATCTTTATCTCAAATCACAGTCGATTGAGGCATTATTAAGTGTTCGACCGGAAAATATTAAATTAATTGGCCAGGAAACATCGTTTAATTATCAAATATTAAAAATTAAACGGATCTTAGAAGATCGAAGTGATGTCTATTTATCAGAAGATGTGTCGGATTTGCTTAAAGGAGTCGTCTTTGGCGAAAAAGACATCAACAGAGAACTGTCACAATATTTTCAGAATGCTGGGGTCAGTCATGTTTTAGCAGTTTCCGGTTTGCATGTGGGCTATATTTTTGTCGCACTTTCGTTTTTGTTGATGGCGATGAAAATCAAAAAACGATATTGGATAATTTTTCTTGCTCCGATGTTATTTTTTTATATCATCCTGACCGGATTTGCGCCTTCGGTGATTCGGGCATCGATTATGCTTTTATGCCTGATCTTGGGTCAGGGAATTCATCGGGAACATGATGCTTTAAATCAGCTTTCACTGGCAGGACTGATAATAATTTGGATATGGCCGGCACAGCTTTTTCAAGCTGGCTTTCAGCTATCGATGGGGGCGGTATTAGGGATTGTTATCTTTTATCAACCCTTGTTATATCGTTATGAAAAGATTCGCAATCACAAGCGGGTAAAAAACAAAATAACATCAGGACCGCTGATGCAAGGACTGATTTTAACTTTTTGTGCTACGGTAGGGACTCTGCCGATTCTGTTATATCATTTTAAAAGTTTTACCTTAATCAGTTTTTTTTCAAATATTATAATGGTGCCGCTGATTGGCATATTTTTATTGACCAGTTTGTTTTTTTTGTTATTGGTCTCGTGTTTCCCGTTTTTGGGACCGATATTGTCAATCCCAGTGAGCTTTTTAGGGGAATCCATTGTTGTGATGCTGGCGGGAATCAATGATATTGGAAGTACCCTTGATTTTTTATGGATTAACCGGGGTGGTTTTACGGTAGCTGAAATAGGAGTGTTTTTATGGGCAATATTTTTGATTTCCGGGTATTTTTATCTTAAATTACCCCGCATTAAACAGCTTGTGACGGTGGTCGGGATGGGCTTGATATTAATTCTGATAGTGTCGCTATTTTTGCCCAAAAACCTGGTGGTCACAATTCTTGATGTCGGGCAGGGTGATAGTATTCTTATTGAAACGCCAGAAGGACATCATTATCTGGTTGATGGTGGGGGTTATCTTTTTGAAAAATCAACTACGATTTCGGAAAATGTCCTTTATCCGGTTTTGTATTCGAAAAATATTAAAAAACTTGACGGTATTTTTTTAACGCATAATCATGTTGATCATAGCCAGGGAATTGAAGAACTAATATTTGATGGGTATCCCGTAGAAAATCTCTTTATGAGCATTCAGACAAACAATGAAAAATTATTGCAACAACAAATGACACCGGTGATTTTGTTAAAAAAAGGGTCGGTAATTGAAGAACCTGACGGAATCACGATTGAAGTGTATAATCCCGAAGGAAAAATTGGCCCTAAAGATGATGACGAGCAAAATAATACATCACTGGTGATGGGCCTTTCATATAAAAACACCAATTTGCTTTTATGTGGCGATATTGAAGCGGCGGTTGAAGAAAAATTGGTGGAAATATTAGCAGCAGAAAGCAAAAAACGAGATTTTCAGATAATCAAAATACCGCATCATGGGAGTAAGACTTCTTCAACCCCAGTATTTATTCAAGCGATCGAACCAGAGATGGCGGTTATCTCAGTGGGTGCACATAATTTGTTCGGGCATCCAAGCGATGAGGTTCTTCATCGCCTGGAGGATAACGACATCACGACTCTGCGAACCGATAAAAATGGGGCGATCGAAATTACCAGTAATGGCGAATGGATTCATTATAAAAACTATCAAAACTAACGGAGAGATAACGTGAATTATAAAGAACTTAATAAATGTCTAAAAAAAAATGAAATCAGTCCAGTATATTTATTTACTGGTCCAGAACAATATATTGGTCATATCATGGAAAAAACACTTATTGATACGGAAATTGCCAAAGGTCTGGAACCGCTTAATTTAACGATCTACAGCGATAAGAATATTGATGTATCAGAATTTCTGGCAACTTGCGAAACATTACCGATGATGAGCCGGAAGCGCATTGTTATAATTCGGGAAGAAGCACAACTCGATAAAATCAGCGATAAAAAAATCCTAGATCGGATTAATGCATATTTGGAAAAACCCTGTCTTTCAACGCTGCTTATTATTTACTGGGAACAGCCCGATAAAAGAAAAAAACTGTATAAAAATTTGATTAAGACGGGGAGTTTAGTTGTTTTTGAAAAGTTGGATATGAGTGATTTGCAGACATGGATTATGCGACGGATGAAAAATGCCCAAAAACAGATGAATCGTGCGGCACTGGAACTTTTTATTCAGCGTTCAATGTATTTAATGAATGAAAAGAAAACGATGGAGATGGTAGACAATGAACTTAATAGCCTGATCGATTATGCTGGCGACCGGAACGAAATAACTAAGGAAGATGTTTTGTTGATCTTACCTCAATCTGTTGAGGAGGGGATTTTTAAACTGATTGATTATGCTATCAGCGGGAAAAAGGACCAGGCCTTGTTAATGCTCAATCAATTTTATATGGAAGGGGAGTCGCCTTTTGGCATCTTTAGTTTGCTTTTGCGACAAATCAGGATGCTTTTGATGGTGAAGATATATACCAGCAGAGGTTTGGCGGCTAAAGCAGTTGCTACTGAAATGAAGTTGGCACCATTTATTGTTAATAAGGTTTTGAAAAACGGAAAACATTATCCGATTGATAATTTGTGGGAAATTATGATTATTGGCGCCGATCTTGATGCGCAGATGAAATTGGGGGAAATTGATCAGAATTTTGCGTTGGAGTTATTCTTAATGAAAATTGCTTAAAAAGACTGGATTGTGGCGGGGTTTTTTAGTTAATAATAGAGGCGAGACCCGAAGTCAATACGCATTGCCATAAACAAACTTTACCTGTTTATGGCTTTCTTACAAATAAAAAAGATGTACCTGAGTAAGTACATCTTTGGATAGACCCTAGAGACACGGGTTTGGGAATATATAAATGAGGTAATTAAGCAGTCAATTTGTTTAAGATTCTAGACAAAGAACTTTTTTTACGTGCTGCTGTGTTTTTATGTAAAACACCTTTTGTAACAGCCATATCAATTTTCTTTGTAGCTAAACGAAATGCTTCCTGCGCTGCTTCTACGTTACCTTCAGTAACTGCAAGATCAAATTTTTTAACAGAAGTCTTAAGATTTGTTTTAACCATCTTATTTCGTTGACGACTGATTTCATTTGTTTTAGTTCGTTTCATCGCTGATTTAATGTTAGCCATGGGTTCACCCCCCTCATTTATTTATAACATAGCAATTCTAACACATTTAACGATGATTATCAAGAAAAAACGTGACAAAAAAAATATTTCTTGATAGAATATTGGTCTAGGTAGAAAAACTGGGAAAAAGCAATTATCCGGTTGGTGATAAACGCTCATACATAACCTAATTTTAAATTGGCTGATTGCTTGTGATTGAACCAGAGTTTCAAAATTTAATTGGTATTTCATTATGATATAGATTTGAAAGTAGAGGATTATAAAAATTGACAGATAAACAATTACATACACGAAATTTTTCGATTATTGCACATATTGACCACGGTAAGTCAACGCTCGCCGATCGGTTGATCGAAGATACCGGGCTAATGACCAAACGCGATATGGAAGAACAATTCTTAGATAATATGGATATTGAACGGGAGCGGGGTATTACCATCAAACTGCAGGCGGTTCGTTTGTTGTATACGGCTGATGATGGCGAGGAGTATCTATTGAATCTCATTGATACGCCGGGCCATGTCGATTTTACCTACGAGGTATCCCGAAGTCTTGCTGCCTGTGAAGGGGCATTATTGGTTGTTGATGGTTCGCAGGGAATTGAAGCACAAACGATCGCTAATGTTTATTTAGCTATGGACAATAATCTGGAGGTTATCCCGGTTATCAATAAGATTGATCTTTTAAGTGCCGATCCGCAAAGAGTGAAAGATGAAATTGAACATGTTATTGGGATTGAAGCTCAAGATGCACCGTTGATATCGGCCAAAGCCGGTCTTAATATTCGGGCCGTCTTGGAGGCGATTGTCAAACAAGTGCCACCACCGACAGGTGATGTCGGAGCGCCTTTACAGGCCTTGATTTTTGACTCTTATTATGATCAGTATCGCGGTGTGATTGCGTCTATTCGTGTCGTTCAAGGGAAAATCAAAAAAGGGATGAAAATCGATATGATGGCAGTTGGAAAAACATTTGAAGTTGATGAAGTCGGTGTTTTTGGCAAAGGCTTGATTCCGATTAGCGAACTCTGTGCAGGGGATGTTGGTTACGTCAATGCCGGGATAAAAAATGTTCGGGATACCCGAGTCGGGGATACCATCACCGAGACCTTAAATCCGGCTAAAGAAGCCTTGCCAGGTTATAAAAAAGTGACCTCGATGGTTTTCTGTGGAATTTATCCAGCCGATGGTTCTCGGTATGAAGATTTAAAAGAAGCCTTGGCGAAACTGCAGCTTAATGATGCGTCGCTTCTTTATGAAGCTGAGACTTCCATGGCGCTTGGTTTTGGTTTTAGATGCGGTTTTTTAGGTTTGCTTCACATGGAAATTATTCAGGAACGACTCGAGCGTGAATTTAATCTTGATCTGGTTACTACGGCACCAAGTGTTATTTACAAAGTAATCAAAACGGATGGAACCGAATTGTGGGTCGATAATCCTACTAATTTACCAAATCCGGTTGAGATTAAAACCATGGAGGAACCAATTGTAGATGCTGATATTATGGTGCCTTCCGAATATTTAGGGGCGATTATGGAACTGTGCCAGGATCGTCGCGGCGTCTATCTGACGATGGATTACGTAGAAGAAAACCGGGTCATTCTAAAATATGAATTACCGCTTAATGAGATCATTTATGATTTTTTTGATGCCCTTAAATCGCGAACGCGGGGTTATGCATCGTTTGATTATAGCATTAAAGAATACCGATCATCGGATTTGGTAAAATTGGATATTCTTCTTAATGGTGAATTGGTGGATGCCTTGTCCTTTATTGTTCATCGTGATAAAGCGGCAAACCGAGGACGGTTGATTGCCAAAAAGCTAAAAGAAGAAATCCCTCGCCAGATGTTCGAAATTCCGGTTCAAGCTGCTATTGGCACCAAGGTAGTAGCAAGAGAAACCATCCGGGCGATGCGAAAAGACGTTTTAGCTAAATGTTATGGCGGAGATATCAGCAGAAAACGAAAACTACTGGAGAAACAAAAAGAAGGCAAGAAACGGATGCGCCAAGTTGGTAATGTTGAAGTCCCTCAAGAGGCGTTTATGGCGGTTCTTAAACTGGATTCATAAACAATGAAAGATAAAAAAATACCTCGGGTTCATCAGAAACTCAACAACGACGCGCTTTTTTTTCAATTAAAAGATCAAGATCAGAAACACCAGGAAAAGGCTGTCAAGCGGAAAGCTTTTCGGTGTGATTGTCAAGATCGATATTGCGATGGTTTTCCGATAGGAATTAATCCGATTCTGGTTGATAAAATCGACGAACTTGAAAAAACATTAAAAAAGCCGATCCAGATTATTTCAGGGGTACGATGTGAAAAGCGTAATGCTGAAGCAGATGGCTCAAGACATTCGTTTCATTTATTGGGCAGAGCGGCTGATATTCGCTGCGAGTCAATGAGCGTTGATGAACTGGCGGCGGTGGCAGAAGCCGTTGGATTATTAGTGATCCGGGATTACCGGGACGATGTCGTCCATTGCCAATGGAATGATTAGAGAGATAAAAAGCAGTTATCGATGAATGGACATCGATAACTGCTTTTTTGTTATGAGGCAATAAGAATGGTGGGTAAATAGTTTTTTAGCGAACCAGATATGGCGTTCGCGCCGGAGCTTCCCAAAAATTTAATTTTTCGGCATCCATCCGGGCAAAAAACAATTGGAAGCCTGCTTGTTCCTGGACAGTTAAAATTTCTTCAACCCAATTTGCCACGATGGTGATGCCTTTTTTATTTAAATATTTATGAACTTTTCGATAAATAATCAACATTTCCATGATTGTTGTGGCGCCCGTGCCATTAACAATAACCATTATTTCGTCTCCGGAATGAAGTTTTAAATCTTTAATGAGTAAATCCGACATTAGTATTGCAGTTTCATTAGCACTGGCCATTTTTTGACGCCGATTACCGCCTTCACCATGTTGACCCGTGCCAATTTCCATTTCGTCGTCGCTGAGAACTGAAAAAGCGGAGCCATTTTGCGGATGTGTCGCTGTTTTAGAGGCGACACCAATCGTAGCCATATTTTCAGAAAAATTCTGTGCTAACGTGGTAATTTCCTTGAGTGTTTTCCCTTGCGCTGCTGCGGCACCAACTATTTTGAAAAGCGGAACACAGCCAACTAAGCCGCGTCGCTTTAGACTTTCTGAACGGGCCGCGACAGCAATGTCTTCATGAGTGATGATCATCGAAACATTGAGTCCGATTTTTTTTACTTCTTGCATGGCTTTATTAGCCGTAAGGATATCTCCGTTATGGTTGAGAACAATGAGTAGTATTCCTTTTCCTTTGTCAGCAAGTTGGAGCGCTTCAAAAACGGATTTACAACCAGGGGCTGAAAAAATTTCCCCAACAACAGCAATATCGATCATTCCTTCCCCAACGTATCCTTCAAGGGCCGGTTCATGGCCTGATCCTCCCAGAGTAACAATAGTGACCCGATTTGCGCGCATTAAATCCTTGCTAATAACAAGATTGTTTGAAGTTACTTCAAGAATCGATTGGTTAGCAAGAGCAAGACCTTCTAACAATTCTGTAGTGATATTTTCAGGACGATTAATAAATTTTTTCTGGATCATCGTATTTTCCTTTATTATTTAAAATAGAATCGAATTTAAGTAGTTATAAAAGCGTTATATATGATTTTAACATTAACAAGAGTTTACTCATCTTAACAAAAATAAAGAAGTTTAACAACAGTGATGTAATGAAAAGCGGTTTAAAGGTAATGAAAAAAGAATTAATCTTCAAATCGGTGCTAGGAAGTTGTAACCATGTGGTTAATCAGTTATAATTAATCAGTATTGAATATGGCTTCATTTGAAGTAGTATAAAAGGTGGAATAAATGTTGAAGATAGCGATTTGTGAAGACGAAGAAGAACATAAAAATTTATTAGTTGAGTTAATTAATCATTTTGAGTTTGAAAGTGATTATTTATTGACAGCGTTTAAATTTGGTAAGGACTTGATCGCTGAATATCATAACGGAAACAGATACGATATTATTTTTCTTGATATGCATTTAGAAAATGAAGATGGCATTGATATTGCTAATGAGATTAGAAAAAAGGATGAGAAAACTCAAATTATTATTACGACCTCATTAATTGAATATGCAATCTTAGGGTATTCGGTTAATGCCAATGATTTTCTCCTTAAGCCTTTATCACAGGAAAAAGTAAGTCTAATTTTAAATAAAATAGTGCAAAGAAAAAAAAAATCCGCTTCGAATTTTCATGAAATAGAAATTAACAATGAAAAAGTTGTTTTGAGAACGGATGAAATCTTGTATTTTGAAAGTATTGGACGAAAAATAAGAGTGGTAACAACGGATGGGTTTTATGACTACTATTATACGATTACAGCTTTAGTAAAGGATTTGGATCCGACGCAGTTTATCTTGTGTCACCGTTCATATATCATAAACTTAAAAAATGTGAGACGAATTAAAAAAGGTCTGGCGGTTTTTAAAGAAGGAGTTGAGATACCGATTAGTGTAAAAAAGTATCAGCTTGTCTATGATGCATTTACAAAATATTTGTCTGAGGAAATTCGATGAACGATTTAAATAATTATATCATGTTCGTTTCGATTATATCAAATGTATCGGCAATTGCGATTTGTTATTATTTTTTAAGCGGAATACTGGACAAAAAAGTAATGCCGAAAATTTTAAAAGGCGTTATTTTAATGTGTCTGGCATTTTTATTTATTGGTATTTTATTGGTATTTCGACAGTCAATAATATTCGTTTTTGTGTCGGCGATTGTTTTTTCGTTGATTAGTTTAATTTTTTTTCAGGGACATATTGCTGTCCGTTTATTTTTTGGATTGCTATTTCTGATTTTTGGGATATTTTGTGAATTTATTGCAGGCGTAATTTTATCAATCGTTTTTTCCTTCCCGCTTATCGAATTGCAACATTATACGGCATATTACACTGGGGTGGTTGTTTTTTCAAAAATATTGTTATTGGTGATTGTCTATTTTTTATTTATCATCACCAAAAAAGGTGAGATACCGTCGGCACGTTTTATTTGGATTTTAGTTTCCAGTATCCCGATCAGCAGTTTGATCGTCAGTTTAAACTTATACGTGATGGTAATTCAGATCGAAGGCAGTGCATGTATTGGCATCATGACGGCATTGACATTGATCTATATCAATATCGTTTTTTTTGCAATTTTAAAAGTGATTAAAATCGAGTCTGAAAAAACAGTTCAATATAAAAATGAAAATATCCAACTAGAATTCCAACAGCAGCATTATCATGATCTGCTAGAGACAAATCACGAAGTGCGTGCGATCTGGCATGATATGAATAATCATTTGATAACGCTACAATATTTAATTGATAAATGCGCTTATGACGAAATCAATAGTTATCTCGATCAATTATTAAAAAACGTCCATGAAACGGATAAGCATAACATCTCAGGAAATTATGTAGTTGACGCGATATTAGGAAACAAGATTAAAGTGGCAGAGCAGAATGAGATTAAGTTTGTTCATTCAATTTCCATGCCGGAAGTGATTGAAATTGATAATGTCGATTTTTCGATTTTATTAGGGAACATTATTGATAATGCGATTGAAGGGTGTTTGCGAGCTAAACCTGAATGTGAGAAGATCATTAAATTAAATTTACGATTTCACAAAGAAGTACTATTAATTTATGTCGAAAATACCTGTGATGTTAATACGATAACAGAAATAGATCATTCATATATCAGTAGCAAAAAAAAGAATACGAACAAAAGAGGGTACGGAATTACGAATATCAATTATGTGTTAGAAAAATATGAAGGTAATATTGTTAATCAAATAGAAAAAAATCGCTTTATCAGTACAATTCTTATTCCTTTTGTTAAAGCAACGGAACAAAAAAACATAAAAATTGACAAAAATTGATGAATGCGGTATTATACTGGCATTTGAAGATAGTTGAGGTGAAGGTTTGAAAGAGAGAGAAGAAAACGAATTAAATCGATTGATTTATGTTTCGAAAAGTTATTATGAAGAAAATAAAACCCAATCTGAAATCGCTAAAGAACTTGATATTTCGCGACCAACGGTAAGTTATCTTTTGAATAAAGCGAGAAAAGCTGGAATTGTTAAAATTGATGTTTTAACTTATTATCAGACACATCGGGGCATTAGTCAGGAATTGTGCCAACAGTTTAATTTAAAAAGCTGTCAAGTTATTACGAATCCTGACGATTTATACCAGGCTGCCGGTAATCGTTTGCTGGAATTTTTGCCCAAAACCAGGGTTTTGGGTTTAGGGTGGGGGATTAATATCAGTCGCATTATTGACGGGATCGCGCGGCAAACAAAATGGCAAATAACGGATAAAATAGTATGCCCTCTGATTGGAGCAACCATTGCACCACTTAAGGGGTACGACCCGAATGAGTTGATTAAAGAGCTTTCCCAAAAGATCTTTTTTGAGGCTGAATATTTAAACTGCCCTGCATTTCCAATCAGCATTCAGGAACAGAACGATTTTTTAGAGACTGAAAATTATCAAAGAATACATAAATTATGGAAAAAAACGAACACCGCTTTAATTACTTTTGGTAGTTTTCCTTCGGTGCCCGATCATGGGTCAGCATTACGTTTTGGAAAAAAACTGATTGAAGAGAAAGCCGAAGGTTGCTTACTTTCATACTTTTTTAATCCTGCTGGAAAGCTGATAAAAGGGAGTGATGATTTTAGTATTCAGATCCCCTTAAATTTCCTCAAACGCGTCCGGAATGTGATTGGTTTTGTGCCTCAGGAAGCAAATGTCTTTGCTATTTTAAGCGGATTAAAGGCTGGATATGTTAATCATCTGGTGATATCAGAAGAACTGGCTGAAGAACTTATAAAAACTAATCATTTATTAGAGAATAATTTAGGATAATAAAAAGCAAGCCGCTGAGCTTGCTTTTTTAATGGTATTTTTGTTGCTGTACACATTTATATTCAGAGTGCTTATTTTTAGAGTGTGGTTTCGTGCGAGTTACCAACTGCCACCGCCACCACCGCCCCCGCCGCCGCCGGAGAAACCACCGCCCCCGGAAAAGCCGCCGCCACCAAAACCGCCAGATCCGGAATGGGGAGGAACAATAATCGTTGATGCGATATGATCCATACTATGCATCAGGCTTGAGGCAAAGAGTAGCGATGTGAAATTATTGCCATAAGTAGCTCCATAATACCAGCTTGGTTGGGGGATGTTAATCGACTCAAAGTTCTTTGCCCATTTATCGGTGATTCCTAAAACGTAAGCATATGGAAGAATATTGAAAAAATATTGAGGATTTTCATTTACCAGGGCAATAATTCGATCTTTTTCGGCTTTTTCAATAAAATTCTTAAATCCCAGTACCTGTCCAAGCCAAAGGCGACCGGTCTCTGTACGTTGCGTTGCAACGATTTGGAAACAGGCGATTCCGCCGGTAGCGAATAACGCTAACAGGATGGGCAGAATAGAGGTATAATCCATCAGAGAATTGATTAAAATCAGAATCGCAATGGAGACAAGTAACAATAAAAAACCAAGGATCAAACGACCGACGGCTTTTTTTCTGGCCATACCATTACGATTACGGATAGCCGAAGTAATGAGATTAGCGCTAAAAACAGTCGGTGCGATTGCAAAACATGAGACGATCCCAATAAATAGCAATCCGTCGGATAAAGGCGTTAACATCCCAATTTTGTATGCGCTATTGACAACATAAGCCAGTAATGGCAAAGCCATTAAAATGCTGATCACTGCGAAACCGGCTTTAGAAGAATGGGTGAATAGTTGGTTTTCAGGAAGTTCAAAATAGTCTTTGATTTGTCCTTTGGTGGCAATAAAGGTATCATAAAAACTTTCCGGCACACTGGTTGTTGAAAAACTGTCTTTTTGATCAAAAAGATCATTAAATAAAGTTTGTTCAAAATCAAAGGCGTCGGCAGGTAAGTTTTTAATTTTGTGAAAAATGAAATTTTTCTTATCAATTTGTTCAATCGTCATATATCCTTTGTCAGCCCAGTACATCAACAAGGACAAAACTTCAGCTTTATCCAAGCTGCCATCGACAATAAAGCCGATTTGTGATGGGGTGAAATTTTGGGGGGGATAAAACTCGATTGTTTCAACTGGTTTTTTATCGCGACCGGTGAAAAACCAGATTACAGCTGCGCCCATAAAGGCAAGTGCAAAAATAATGTACATCAATGGATCAAACTCATTACCGGTAAAAGCGCCAATAAAATAACCTTGGGGTAAATTTATTTTTAAAGTTACGCCCTGATTATTGGACAATGGTTGGTTAAGGTTACCTTCAATGGTATTTCCATTAACGGTAAAACTAACACCGTCGGTATTGGTGCTACCATATTCGCCGGTAATAAATTCTACTTGCGAAGCATCAAAAGCTTTGGGCATGACAATTTTGAAATGAGCGTTTTGAATACTGGTGTCCCAAAGCGGTGCGATAAGGTTAAAATAGACGTCATCCATGGAACTTATTTTATCATCACCAGGATCCCAGATATAAGAAATTGGATAGCTTTGAGTTCCGCTGACATAGCTGTTGCTATTCCCGATTTTGATAAGATAGCTGTCATTTTCGGTGGATACGTCATAATCAAAATTAGCAACATTTATCTTGCTGACCCGGGCATGATAGGGCGTTTCGACCGGTTGACCGTTTATTTCGCGGTAAAAACTGCCAGCGTAAGGAATATAGCGATAAATACCATGGCTTTGTTGGGAAAAAGTAACCGTTAGATTTTCGTTAACAGCATAGGCATGATTTTCCTGGACATTCATGGTTACATCGTATTGGTTAATAATAAAATTTTCTTGAGCCAAGGCATTTCCCGGAAACATAATGCCGCAAAAAAGAAGCCCAAGAAGGAGTAGGGTACTGCGTTTTTTCATACTGTTTACCTCCCAAAAGATTAGAGTAAGTTAGTCATAGTAAATTTTGATGATTTCATATCGGTTGGTTACAACAAATTTGAAAAAATAGTTGACAAAAACAGCAACTAATTGGATTTAACTAATTAAACTTAACTTTAACATTTTCTCTTTCTTCCTGAGAACCAACTTCAAAGAACGGTTGTTTCTTAAATCCGAACATACTGGCAACAAGATTACTGGGGAATGATTCGACCTTTGTATTCATCGTTCGAACAACGGCATTGTAGTATTTTCGAGAGTTGGCAATATCATCTTCGAGCGATTTGAGTTGTTGCTGCAAATCGAGAAAGTTGGTGTTTGCCTGGAGCTGCGGATATGCTTCGGCAACTGCGAAAAGGCTTTTTAAAGTCCCTGATAAAGCATTTTCATTAGCAATTTTTTCGTCAATGCTTGTCGAATTCATGGCAGCTGTACGGGCCGCAGTTACCTTCGTAAAGGTTTCTGATTCATGGGTGGCGTAACCTTTAACTGTTTCCACCAGATTGGGAATGAGGTCATATCTTTTTTTCAGGTAAACATCCATCGTTGAGAATGCTTCTTCGACCTGATTTTTAATACTGACAAAGCTATTACGCGATGTGATCAGCCATAGTCCAATAATCACAATAAGACCAATAATAATTAACATAGCAATCATTTTAATAATCCTCCTTAAAAGTTTAGATTGGTTTTATTATATCACGTCCCTATGCTGGCGACAATAAAATCTCGGGATACTTTTAACTGTGTAAAAAAGCATAAAAAACATTATTTAAACGATTTAATGCTAATGAGAGTAATATTTTGTCTTGTTGGACGGAAACTTCTATATTATAATTATTTAAAAGAGAAATGATGATCTGATAATTTATTTAAGGAGCGTTTATGAAATATTCACATATATTGTTTGATCTGGATGGAACCCTTATTGATTCAAAAGAGACAATTCGTCGTTCATTTGAATATGCCTTAAATAAAATGCAGGTACCGAATTCAAAAATAACGGATGTTAATGCTCTAATTGGCCCGCCAATGTTGACTACTTTGCAGGAAGTTTTTGGTTTCACTTTAAGTGAAGCCCAAAAAGGGTATCAATATTATCTTGAGGAATATGTCGATAATGGGCAAATGTTTCAAGCTAAACTTTATGATGGGGTACGGGATACGGTTCACAAACTATCTCAATTAGGGTGCTTTTTAGCTGTAGCAACAACAAAAAATGAAATATACGCCCGAAAGATTGTAAAAAAACAGGGTCTTGACATTGAAATGCATCGTGTTTACGGGGCCCATAACGATGGAACACGGAGCGATAAAAAACGAATCATTACGGATCTTCTTGAAGATTATAATATCACAGATCGATCCGAAGTATTGATGGTGGGGGATCGACATTTTGATATCAATGGCGCTCAAGCAGTTGGCATCGATTCAGTTGGCGTTTTATATGGTTGTGGCAGTGCCAAAGAACTGCAGGATGCAGGACCGACTTATTTAATTTCAAGTATTAACGAATTATTGACCATTATCTAGATTATCGCAAAAAGGATGGGTGTCATCAAGCGGTTATGCAGAGAGCGTCTAGCGGTGAGCAGTGCGCTGAATTGTCGGAAATCAAGCCCAGGATGTTTTTGAGTTTTGCAATGACCTAGAATATTATAAAATAGGAGGAAAGATGATGGAATCAAGAAACATTAATTTAGAACGGACGGCTTTAATTAAGGGTGATCTGAAATTTACAAATTTTGGACAACTTATTAAATCGACGCTTTTTAGAAAGCTGATAAAAACTTTTATTGATGAACTCACCGTTAAAAAATCGTATTTCTTAAAGACATTGGAGCCGTTTCTAAATGAAGAAGGCGAGTTTAAAGAAGAAGCGTTTATTGATTTTATTTACTTGCTTAATATCAATTCGTTAGAGGAAATTATTTGTTCCGGATATTTCGATATTCAATTTACTTATGAAGAATATTCGCAGTTGTTTCTCGGCTTTCTCGAAGGTATCTATAATTATTGGCGAAGTATTCAACGGTTCATGATAAAAACTGATATTTATAGTGCGGACGAAAAGACTAAGCGATCAAAAGCTTATTCGTTAGCGTCAAATAATGATGCCTTTAAAAAAATGGTTTTGGATCTTTATCGAAACATTCATTTTAATGTTACGGGAAAAAGTGTTGGTATTTATCGACAATTACCAAGTGGTGCACAAGTTGCATTTTTAACAGACACTTTTGAATTTGATCGTGAAGTAAAAAGCAAAAATGATTCGTTATATAAGGTTCCCTATGTTTGGGAGGCAATTTTTGAACCACCGGTTATTTTTTATACCCAATCCAGTAAACGTGATGGGATTTTTCCGGTAAAGGATAAACGTATCTTGCAAAAGTTCTATTTGGATTGTGATGAATGGTTTGCGATTCCGGTTAAAGTGGGTCGTTTGTTGTCGATTGTCTATGTTCAAAAAGAATATCTGGCGTTGGGTGCTGGTTTATTTAATTTATTTGAAATGGCTACGCCCGAAGAATTTACCAAGCAAAAGCCAGATGCTGTTGTTTTCTTCGGACTGGATAAAGACCTCTTTGAAGAAGATGAAATGCTGGGATTTGTTACCAAAGAGGAGGATGTCTATTATGGATTGATTCCGGATAGCGCTGAGATCGATTATTTTGGCTATATGAAAAAAATAATGCTGACGTTGCATAATATTATTCAAATTGAAAAGAAAGCGATGCCGGTTCATGGGGCTTTTGCAAAAATTAGAGTTGGTGGCAAGAAATCAGCCAATATCATGTTGATTGGCGATAGTGGTGCTGGTAAGTCAGAGACGCTGGAAGCGATCAATAAACTACCTAAGGAACTGGCTTGCGATTTTGACATTCTTATTGATGATATGGGTTCGCTTCACTTTAATAAAGAAGGTGAGTTAATGGCAGTGGGAACAGAAATAGGCGCCTTTGTTCGTTTGGATGATCTCCAGCCGGGATATGCCTACAGTACGATGGATCGTAGTATTTTTATGAATCCGAATATTGTTAATGCCCGCGTAATCGTTCCTCAAATGTCCTATGAAGAAATATCTAAATCAACCCGCGTCGATTTTATATTCTATATTAATAATTATGAAGAGATTGGCGAGTCAACGCCACCAATTGAATTGTTCGCGGATTTGGACAAGGCGTACTCCGTTTTTTCGGAAGGAAAAAGAATGGCGAAAGGAACAACCGGAGAAGTTGGCATCACGACGACTTATTTTGCCAATCCGTTTGGAGCCGTTCAGTTAAAAGAAGAACATGAAAAAATTGCTAAAAATACCTTTAAAAAAATGAAAGAAATTGGGGTTGGCGTTGGAATGATTCGAACCCAACTGGGAATCCCCGGGTATGAGCAAAGTGGGCCTTTCGATGCAGCACAAGCACTCATTCAGTTTATCGATGAGTTGAACAAATTGGATTGATTAAATATCTTTGCATTCGATGAATGCTGGTATATAATATAGATAAGTATTGATTATGATAAGGGAGGAAAAAATGGGTAAATTACAAGGAACACAAACGTTAGTTAACTTGATGGCGGCTTTTGTTGGAGAATGTCAGGCGAGAATGCGCTATACTTATTTTGCATCGATTGCTAAAAAAGAAGGATATGTTCAAATCAGTAATATTTTCACTGAAACAGCTGGTAATGAAAAGGAACACGGTGAACTATTTTATAAACATATTGCTGAAAATGAATATACCACTGGTAACGCGGTCGAAATTTCAGTGAATGCGACTTTTCCTGTTGCGCTTGGGGATACAAAAAATAATTTATTACATGCAGCTTCCGGAGAAAATGAAGAATGGAACGAGCTTTATCCTAAATTTGCTGAGATTGCCAAAAAAGAAGGATTTGATGAAATCGCTCAAACTTGGCTTGAAGTCATTGTCGCTGAAAAAGCACATGAAACGCGTTATTTAAAATTAGCGGCTAATATCGAACTGGGACGAACTTTCAAACGTTTTAGTGAGGTTAAGTGGAAATGTGGAAACTGTGGTTACATTCATGTCGGTGCAGAAGCACCCGATGAGTGTCCAGCTTGCAAACATGCACAAGCTTATTTCGAATTATTTGCTGAAACTTACTAAGCTGAAACTTATGATAATAAAAAAGAAACGGAGCGTTTTCGCCTCCGTTTCTTTTTTGTTTATTGACTTATAACTATTTTTCAAAAGGAAATTGATATTGGGTTAAGCCAAGTTCGGCTTTTATATCCAGAATGTCTTTAATTAAGGCATCATTGACCGGTGTACCCTTATCTTTTCGGTCCAGCCAGGCATCATACTCTTTTTCACCAGCTGTGTAAATACGTTCTTGCCCAGGCATTTTTTCGGAAGCACGAAGATCGCGCAGAATATCACCAGTGATTTTTTTAAATGATTCCGGTTCGGTGAAGTTTTCAATATTAATGGCAATAAAGAAATGACCTAAATGATAAGGTTGCGCTTTGCCGTTGGCATCAAAACCCAGCAGGCCCTTTAAAAAAGACCCGCTTTGCAGCGCAGCCGATAATATTTCGACAAAGGTGGCATAACCGTAACCTTTATAACCGCCAGTTTCTTCGCCAATTCCGCCAAGTGGGGTCAGCGCTGCTTCACCTTTGACCAGATCAATCAGGATTTGCTTGGTATCAGTACGGCTGTTACCCTGACGGTCAATCACCCAGCCATCAGGCAGCTCTTTATTTTCACGATCATATACTTCTATTTTACCGCGTTGAGAAACGGATGTTGCACAATCTAAAACGAATGGAAATGGCTCATCACTGGGAACCCCTACCGTAATCGGGTTGGTGCCCAGCATGTTTTCAACGCCAAAAGTTGGCGCAATTGACGGACGGGCATTTGTCCCCGTCATCCCGATCATGTTGTTTTCAATTGCCATCAGCGGATAATAACCGGCAAAACCATAATGGGTGGAGTTTCGAACAACGGTCATTCCCATGCCATAAATTTTCGCTTTGTCAATGGCCATTTGCATGGCTTTTTTACCAATTACATGACCCATGCCATCGTGACCGTCAATAACCGCCGTGGTAAAAGTATCTTTAACAATTTCAAACTCGGTTACAGGGTTTTGGATACCTTTCTTAATTCGATCATAATAGATCGGTTTTAAGCGGCCAATTCCGTGTGAATCAATGCCCCTTTTATCGGAGGTGATCAGGATATCGGCGCAGATTTTGGCGTCTTCTTCGGGAACACCAATCCCTTTTAGGGCATCGGTCATGAAGGATTCCAGAACATCAAAAGGGATACGATAGGTGGTTTCATCTTTCATAAATAACTCTCCTTGTATTCATTTTCTAAATATTTAACAACTAAACGACATGTCGTTGGATTTATTTATAAAAATAAGTGCGTAGATAATGTCAGTGATTAATTGTCAATTACAATTGTTTCAAGATAAGCTGAGGTAGCAGCGTGAAGTGCGCCTGCATAGTCGCAGCGTAAGCTGATGATATCGCCGACTTCATAAGAAATCGCGGCGTCGGTGACATCAATAACCAAGTGATCAGAACTTGATCCTTCGATGGTTAGTCCCGAAAGAAGGGGAAAGATATGATCGGTGTCAGTATCTTGCCGGCCTAATCCGCAGATGGCCCGCTGGCGAATGCCCTTATCGGTAAAATTGGGGATCTCGCCAAAGGCATTTCTGCCGATTTCTCCAATTGGGTAGGTAGGTTTATTCTGCAGTTCCAGAATTTCAACATCTAAAATAAAAGCATCCTGATGGAGATAGTCATAGCTGTGATAATAGGCCGATTCCCGACCAAATAGGATAACATCGCCTAATCTGAGATTGTTGATTTCGGATGGAAGGCTTTTATTATCAATTAGATAATAGGCACTTGAATTACCTCCGGAAATAATTTCACAGGATTGTTTATATTTTTCTTTGATCATTTTTTCGACTTTAAAAAAGGCACCAAACGTGTGCGGGGTAGGGATCGTTGCGCCGACACAGGTGGCATTGGTCGCGATGCCTCGCAATTCGATCTGTTTCATTGATAAAATTTCCTGAAGATCCTGATCCAATTTTTTAAAAGAAGCCGAAATTAAAGTTTCGACTTCGGGAGTGGTATGATTTCCATCACCAATAAAAAGACCTTCGCGAAGATCGCCAAGATCAAGCATATATAGGATTCCGTGCGATTTACCTTGGGCTTTGGCAGCTTCGTTTAAGCGTCGAATGGTTTTTATTTCGCTATTTAAAGAGAGGTTGGCATAAGCGACCGTATGGTTAACTTCGCTGGGCATAGGCACTCGAATCAGCCATTTTTCGCAAGCAAGTGGAGCTAGGTTTTTAAGATTTTTTATACGTGAATCACCAATTGCGGTGGCGCCGCCATCTAAAAATGCCTGGGCGATTTCCAGATTTCCGCCAGTACATTTAGTGATTGCGGTAATCTTAACGCCAAGCTGGTTTGCCCGTTGAGTAATGGCTTGGGTGTTTTCTATGATTTTTTTCTTGTTAATTTTAAGTAAGGGATACATAAAATGCTCCTTTGTTATTTTCTGTTCTCCAGTATACCATAAGCGAAAAAAAAGCACAAATGATTGACAGGTACCACCCCCTTCTTTATAATTAATGATGAAGATCGTTAGGTGACAAGAAAAATTCGTCTCTTGCAGGGAACGAATTTTTTTTTCGCAGTGACAAATGGCTGATGAGTTACAAAAAATCAAAAGACTGTTTTAAAATTTCGCTACACAACATGATGAAATTAAGTGCGTCGGTCATTATAAATTCAAAAGAAAAAATTAATTTTGGCAAATAACAAATACCAACGAGCAAATGGAGGAAATATGTCAACATATGAACATAAAAAAATAGAAGAAAAGTGGCAAAAGCATTGGGAAGAAAATGAGACCTTCCGGATGGAAGAAAACTCTGACAAAGAAAAGTTTTATGGCCTGGTTGAATTCCCGTATCCATCAGGGGTTGGTCTTCATGTTGGACATGTTCGGGCGTATACATCACTGGAAGTTATTGCCAGAAAACGTCGAATGGAAGGCTTTAATGTGCTTTTCCCGATAGGTTGGGATGCTTTTGGACTGCCAACCGAAAACTATGCGATTCAAACCGGGCGACACCCTCGAGCCGTTACCGATGAAAATATTGCCGTATTTACCAATCAGCTTAAACGGATTGGTTATGCCTTTGACTGGGATAAAGAAATCGATACAACCGATCCCAAATATTACAAATGGACGCAATGGATTTTTTTGCAATTGTTTAAACATGGACTGGCTTTTCGAGATCGGACTTACGTAAATTTCTGCAACGGTTGTAAAGTCGTTTTAGCTAATGAAGATTTCCGCGATGGAAAATGTGATCGTTGTGGCAGTGAAGTAGTCCAAATGGAAAAAGATGTATGGTTTCTAAAAATTAGGAATTATGCTGAAGAATTACTTAAAGGTCTGGATGATGTCAATTATTTGCCGCGGATTCGTTTGGAACAGGAAAATTGGATCGGGAAATCGGTTGGTGCCGAAGTTGATTTTACGATTGCTGGTTACGATAAAAAGTTACGGGTATTTACGACGCGACCTGATACGCTGTTTGGGGCAACTTTTATGGTTATTGCGCCAGAACATCCTTTGATAGAGGAGCTTTCGGAGTCAATTACAAATATGGCGGAATTGATTGATTATCAAGATCAGGCTAAACGAAAAACGGAATTCGAACGTGTCCAACTGGCAAAAGAAAAAACCGGGGTGCGAATTTTAGGAATTCAAGCGATCAATCCGGTGACAAATTCGGAGATACCTATTTTTATTGCCGATTATGTTATGATGGGTTATGGTACTGGCGCCATTATGGCGGTACCAGGTCATGATAATCGAGACTGGGATTTTGCGAAAAAATTTGATTTACCGATCATTGAAGTTATTGAAGGTGGAGATGTAAGCGAAGCGGCGTATACCAACACTGATTCTGGTAAAATGGTGAACTCTGGCTTTTTAAATGGGATGGAAGTCAAAGATGCGATACAAAAAACGATTGATTTTCTGGAAAACGAAAAGCTGGGAAAACGGACGATTAATTATAAAATGAAAGATTGGGCCTTTAATCGGCAACGATATTGGGGCGAACCCATTCCAATTATCCATTGTCCTAAATGTGGCATGGTACCAGTGCCGGAAGCAGAATTGCCGCTGGAATTACCAATCGTTGAAAGTTATACGCCCACCGATACCGGTAAATCACCACTTGCCAATATCCCGGAATGGTATCAAACCACTTGTCCTGTTTGTGGCGGGGCGGCAGAGCGGGAAACGGATACGATGCCGCAATGGGCAGGTTCCAGTTGGTATTTTTTACGATATTTTGATAATAAAAATGACGAAGCTTTTGCATCTGAAGAAAAACTAAAATATTGGATGCCGGTAGACTGGTATAATGGTGGAATGGAACATGTCACGCGACATCTTTTGTATTCTCGATTCTGGCATCAATTCCTGTTTGACATTGGTTGCGTGCCGGTAAGAGAACCTTATGCTAAACGAACCGCACAGGGTTTGATTCTTGGTAATGATGGCGAAAAGATGTCTAAATCTAAGGGTAATGTCGTTAATCCGAACGATATAATTGAGGAGTTTGGCGCCGATACCTTGAGAACCTATATCATGTTTATTGGTGACTATGAAAAGTCAGCCCCATGGTCAGACAATGGGGCAAAAGGTTGCCGTCGTTTCTTGGATCGCGTATGGAAACTTCAAGATATGGTGAGTGCTGAAGCTGGTTATGGAAAAGCATTGGAATCAACAATTCATAAAACCATTAAAAAAGTTAATGATGATTATGAAGAAATGAAATATAATACGGCGATTGCCGCATTGATGACGTTAGTCAATGAATTTAACCGAGAAAATGAATTGACCCGAGATGCGTTTAAAACTTTTTTGCAATTGCTTTATCCCGTGGCACCTCATGTTACTTCAGAAATATGGGAAAATATGGAAATGGGTGGAAATTTAGATGATGCCCCCTGGCCGCAATACGACGAAGCTAAAACAGTTGATGATGTTATTGAAATGGCCGTTCAGATTAATGGTAAAGTACGCGGCACAATCACCATCCCGGTAGATGCCGACAAAGAAGCAGCAAAAGCGATTGCGCTTGCTCATGAAAATATTTTGGCTTATACGCAAGGAAAAACGGTGGTCAAAGAAATTTATGTACCCGGAAAGATTTTTAATATTGTGGTAAAATAAAAAATGAAAGTTATTCATTTATATACCGATGGGGGTTGTCGCGGAAATGGCAAAGATGGCGAAAATCTTGGCGCTATTGGCGGTCTGCTGATTTATCCCGAAAAAAATGTTATAAAAGAATATAAACGGGCCTACGAAAACACCACCAATAACCAAATGGAGTTATTGGCGGTGATCGAGGGTTTAAAATTTTTAAAAGAGCCTTGTGAAGTTCATATTTATAGTGATTCTGCCTATGTTGTTAATGCCTATTTGCAAAATTGGATTGGCGGGTGGAAGGCGAAAAACTGGACAAGAGGAAAAGCCGGAGCCTTAAAAAACAAAGAAATTTGGATGGAATTAGATCAGTTGGTTAATAGCCATCAGGTAACTTTTCATAAAGTTAAGGGTCATGCTGAAAATCCTTACAATAATCGTGCCGATTTACTGGTGAATCAGGCGATGGACGAATATAACCATATGGATTAAACTAAAAAAGACTTCAACCTACTACTAAAACGGGTTGAAGTTTTTTTAAATTATACATATTAGTTATCAATTTTATCGATTAAAAAGCCATTAGCAGGCCTTTATCATTCGAATAATAAGTGGTTAAGCCATGCATTGGAAAAATATAAATCTCTTTGAGATTAAAGCGTTTTTCTAAAAGATCTTTGAGAATTTCAGCTTGACTCAAGTTATTGCAATGGGTGATGACTACTGGAAACTGCGGGTGGGTTTTAACTTTTTCTTCAACCATGTTGGCAAGGTTGGAAAGGGCTTTTTTAATACCTCTTGCTTTTGATACCAGTTGGATTTCACCATTATTATCGGAGCGAAAAATGGGCATAATCGAAAGGGCTGAAGCAACAATACCAGCTACACGGTTCATGCGGCCGCTTTTAACAAGATTGGAAAGATCCTGGAGTAGAAAACGGAGGTTTAAGGTTTCTTGATAGCTGGTAAGTTTTTGACAAATGGTTTCGAAATCCATCGTACCAGCTTTAATAAAATCACGAAGCTGCATGATCACTAAGATCATAAAGGGTGATGTTGACAGGGTATCGAATAGGCTGATTTTCAAACTGTCATCTTCTTCAAGGACCATATTTTTGGCAACCCGGGCACTATTATAAGTACCGCTTAAGCCTGAGGTCATGGTAATGACATAACTTTGTTTATTTTTTCGTAGCTCAACAGCAAAATCTTCAGGTGATGGGCAAGCAGATGATGAAGCCGTTTTATGAGCTTTCATAGCAGCTATGAGTTCTTTGGTGTTGAGGCTTTCATCGTCAATGAACTCATGATCGCCAACAATTATTTTTAACGGAACAATTGAAAAATCAATATCGTCCTTTTCTAAAAAATTAATAGGCAGATCACAAGAGCTATCGCTGATAATTCGTGGTTTCATATTTGTCCTCTTTCAATCTTTATAGGTAAGCTGTCTATTGCTAACGATAAGTTGAGCTAAATAGAGCAGCTTATTGCTTAACTAATTCATTTCATAAGATATGATAATTGATCTCAATTGATTGGTTGATAAGTTGAATGATTAAATTAGCAGTTAGTTTAGATGCTTCACGTAAATGTGAAAATAATGATTTGAAATTATCATTTCATTTATATAATAATAACTTATAAAGCTTAAAAATATTTTTAAGCTTTATAAGGAGTTTGTCAGATAGGAAAAAGTGTCGTCTAAATTCAACTGTTTTAAAATATCCTTGGTAATTAAAGCTGTTGAATGACCGTTATCAATATGGCTAAGGCGGTTTTTCATTGAAAATCGTTTGATATCATTGTCTTTTAATGCTTCGATTGCAAGAAAAAGTTCAGACATGTTATTGGCGACAACAGCAGCACCTTGTTGCTTAAACCATAAGGCATTTTCACCTTCTTGACCGGGAGTGGGATTATATAAAATAACCGGTACTTTTTTAACAACAACTTCACTAAGTGTTATTCCTCCCGGTTTGGTTACCATTAAATCACCAATAGAATAGAATTCGTGAATCGTATCAACAAAACCAAATATTTTTGTATTGGTAAAATTTTGGGCTTCTAATTCATGGCGGAGATTTTGGTTTTTTCCGCAAATGACGACAGTTTGCAAATTGTCAATTGTGTCAGTACGTTGACAAAGTTCATTGATATTCCGAAGAACACCATAGGTTCCAGCAAAAATAATCAGCGTTTTTTTGTTGGGATCCAAATGGTATTTGTTTATGATCGCTAAGCGATTTTCTTTATTATAAAAAGCATCTCTAATCGGAATACCAGTTTTTAAGATCTTTTCTTTGGGAATACCTTCACTGATAAGGGTATTTTCAACATTTTCGCAGGCTACATAATAACGATCCGTGTCATGATGAATCCATGATTTGGGAATGCAAAAATCGGTGACTACGGTAAACAGTTTAATGTTTGGGTAGTTATCTTTTTTAAGGATTGATGAAATTGTATAGGGGTAAGTGTTGATAATACAATCAGGTTTGAACGCATCAATCATTTTGAGTAAGGTTTTTTCAGTGAAATGCCACAAGTTATACATAAATTTTTTATGAGCATTTTCTTCAACATCATAATAGATGCGTTCATAAAAACTGCTTCCAATTGAATAAGAAAGCAGGTAGGATTTTTCAATCATGCGATTAAGCGTGGGATTAGTTTTATCAAATAAATCTTGCGTAGAGACATGATGGCCCTGTGCCTCAAAGCTCTCTTTAAGGGTTTGGGCTACCATTGTATGGCCAGACCCGTGGGAACAAGTTAAAATTAAGATTCGTTTTGGTACTAACATGGTAATCCATCCTTTCTTGAAAATCTTGGACAATAATCTTCAAATATTTAAATAACTATATATTATTATTTATGATATTGTTATTTTAGTTATAATTGATTAGATTTCCATTAGAAAAGATTAGTACCAAATTATTGCGATTAGTAATTCGAATAATAAAAATACTTACTCGTCGACCTCAAGACCTAAAACACAAATATCATCTGATGGTGGCTGATTTTGTTTAAAATTGAGACAGGCTTCGATGATATTATTGCCGATAGTGTTAATTGGTAAATGGGCGTTTTGTTTAACAATCGAGGAAACGCGTTCAATCGAAAACTCTTCGAGATCAGGGTTTTTAGCATCAATGAGGCCATCGGTAAAGAGAAATAATTTATCCTCTTTGGAAAAATTAATACGCATGTCAAAATAGTGCATAGAATCCATGAACTGCTGCAAACCTAACATTGGAAGATTGGGTTTAAGTAATTCAATTTGCTGATTTGATTTTAAAAGAATCGCATTAGGATGGCCGGCATTCGCAAAATATAAAAACTGATTTTGGGGATCTAAAATCAGTGCAATCGCAGTAAAAAAGGTATTATCCATTTGTTGGCTGATATCAGATTCAATTTGTTTGAGAATTAAACTTGGTGAGTAATTAATCCGGTGATCTTTCATGGTATAAGAATAACTAAGCTTAATCATACTGGTAATCATCGCAGCATCGATACCGTGACCAGTTGCATCGGCGATTAATAAGCAGATTTTACCGTCATCCATAAAATGAAAATCATAAAAATCGCCTCCGACTTTTCGAAAAGGTTTGAGATAACTAAAAAAATGATAATAATCAGAGACAAAGGAGCCAGGGGCTGGAATAATTTTGCGTTGCAGGTTTTGCGCAAATTCGAGTTGCTTATCAAAAAGTGCTACAAGAAATTCATAATTATTTGATCGATCCAAACGGCGACCTCCTTTAGGTTGATTTCATTTATTATAACATAATATTTTTGACTTGTTATGTCGATTTCTGGAAAAATGATTGAAATTATTGGTACTTACCCTTATAATGAACTTATCAATATGAAATGAGGTGTCTAAAATGATTGAATTTGTATACGGTTCTAAAGGAAGCGGCAAAACAAAAAAAATGATAGATATGGCAAACACGGCGCTTGAGACCTGTGAAGGGGATATCATTTTTCTTAACGACAGAGACAAATATCGAGTAAAAGTAGATACTAAAATCAGATTTACGAACTTGGAGGAGTTTGGTATTGTTGGGACTGATCAGCTTTTTGGTTTTATTAGTGGTGTAATTGCTGAAAATTATGATGTGAAGATTGTTTTCATTGATAATACATTACGACTGATCAATTATCAAGCGCCAGAGGACATTTGTAAAATTGTTGAAAAAGTTCAACAATTAAGTGAAAAACATGAAATTAAATTTGTCCTTAGTCTGAGTTGTGAGAAAGCAGAACTTCCAGAATGTGTCACCAAATTAATATAAAAGTTTAGGCGAACCTGATTATAATAATAAGGTTCGTTTCTTTAATCTATTAAGGAAATTAATAACCGATGACTGATAACCGATATAACATTTATTCCGCTTGGCTTAAAAAAAAATATGGTGAAAAAGTATATAAACTGCCAATCAATATACCAGTGACCTGTCCTAATCGTGATGGGTCAAAAGGGGTTGGCGGTTGTATTTATTGTGGTGAGAAAGGCGGGGGAAATGAATCTTTGTCTGATCAATTATCAGTTTTTGAACAAATCGAAAAGAATATCGCGTACATTGGTAAACGTTATAATGCAAAGAAATTTATCGCTTATTTTCAGAGCTTTTCTAATACCTATTGTGAATTAACTGATTTTGAAAGATGGGTTAAGGAAGCGATCCGACCGGATATTGTGGAAATTGCGATTTCTACCCGCCCAGATTGTATTACCGATGACCAACTAAAATTTCTTCAAATGATAAAAAGAGAAAAAAATATCGAAGTGACCATCGAATTAGGTTTACAAAGCGTCAATGAACGAACACTCAGGATTATTAGACGTGGTCACACGCTGGATGATTATCTAAAAACGATGGAACGGATCAAAGAAGCAGAGCTTTTATCTTGCACGCATATGATCTTAGATTTACCTTGGGATCAGGAAGAAGATGTGGTTAACGCAGCAAAAATCCTTTCTGAAAAGGGGACTGACTTTGTGAAATGCCATAGTTTGTATGTCGAAAAAAACACTATTTTAAAAAAATGGTATGAGGAAAAAAAACTGGTGTTATTATCAAAAGATGATTATATTGTACGGGCAATTTTATTTTTAGAACATTTAGCCCCAAACATTGTAATTGAGCGTCTTATTGGCCGAACACCAAAAGAAGATAGTATTATTACCAATTGGAATACCAGTTGGTGGAAAATTAAAGATGAGCTTGATGCTCAAATGAAGCAGGAAAATAACTACCAGGGACGTCAATTTCTGGGATGAATAATATGAGGTAATCACCTTGGGAACAAAATATTGGCAAGAATTTTTAATTCCTTATCATCAGGCTGTTGATGAGATTGTATTAAAATTTACAAGTTTAAAAGAACAATACGAAAAAATTGGCGAATATTCACCGATTGAATCGGTTTATGGTCGCGTTAAAAGCGTCTCCAGTATATTGGAAAAAATCCATAACTATGGGGTCGGTATCGAATCTTTAGAAGAGAATATCCAGGACATCGCGGGGATTCGGATAATGTGTCAGTTTGAAGCAGATATCTATGAGGTCGTTGAGTTGATCAAAAAAAGATCTGATTGTGATATGGAAATTATTAAAGTAAAGGATTATCTCAGCGAAGCAAAAGCTAGTGGTTATAAAAGTTACCATTTAATTATTCGATACCCTGTTTTTAGTGTTTCAGGAAATCAGTCGATTTTAGTAGAAATTCAGATTCGTACCTTGGCGATGAATTTTTGGTCTATCATTGAGCATTCTTTAAATTATAAATATAAGGAAAACATTCCGGAAACGATTAAAAGACGGCTGGTTAATGCCGCAAATGCCGTCAATGAGATCGACCGGGAGATGTCCTCGATTCGGGAAGAAATTCAAAATGCGCAGCGCTTATTTGGTCTTAAATCAAGTTCTGTAACAAGTATTATTGATAATATCGGATATTTATATAAGTTGAATCAAGGCGAGAAAGCTTCTCAATATGAAAAGATTTTTGACGATTTATTTGCTCAGGAGGATATTATTCAGTTAATCTTGTTAAGAAAAGAGCTGGAATCCGAAGTAAATAAGATTGAAGCTGAGGTTTAAGAATACTAAAAATTTGTTTGTGATAAAAGGACAATATGTTATAATAACAAACTGTAAATGATAAAAATCAAGGAGGTTGTCGATGTCTGGACATTCAAAATGGTCGACTATTAAACACAAAAAAGGAAAAGCAGATGCAAAACGAGGTCAAATATTTACCAAGTTAGCAAAATATATTGCTGTAGCATCCCGGGAGGGTGGCAGTGATCCCGATATGAATGCAAAATTAAAAGAGGCAATCATAAAAGCTAAAGCTGCAAATATGCCAAATGATAATATTGATCGGGCAATAAAAAAAGGTGCCGGCGAATTACAGGGCAGCGTTTATGAAGAAATTACTTATGAAGGGTACGGTCCTGGGGGCGTCGCGGTGATTGTAGAAACATTAACCGACAATAAAAATAGAACGGCTGGGGATGTGCGGCACGCATTTGATAAAAATGGTGGAAATCTTGGAACCAGCGGCTGCGTAGGTTTTCTGTTTACCAAAAAAGGTCAAATTTTTATTGAGAAAAATAATGAGTTAGATGAAGAATCGCTAATGATGGTGGCTTTGGATGCTGGGGCTGAAGATATTGAAACAGCTGATGAAGGTTATGAGATCAGTACCGAACCAGCAGATTTTGGTGCGGTATGTGATGCGCTGAAAGAAAACGGTTATGAACTTGTATCGGCTGAAATTGCGATGATCCCATCAACTGAAGTTGAATTAACCGAAGCTGTTGATATCAAAAAAATGTTGAAAATGATTGACATGTTTGACGAAAATGAAGATATTCAGTCAGTTTGGCACAATTGGGTTGGTGAGGGTGATGAATAAGAAAAGCTTTTTCAAGCGAATTAAAGATGTTTTTTTATATATTTTTTTAACCGTATTTTTGATATTTCTGACTTCTTCTTTTGTTATTGAAGATGTTTATTCGGCAGCAGATCAACTTTCGATGGAGGAAAACGGAATTTCAGATGTGTTTTCCATCGCAATTGGGGTCAAACCCGCACATTTAGCTACGAATAAAGGAAAAACAAACGAAAATGAAAAATCTTCAGAAATAAAAACGGATGATGGAACCACCATTGTTATTAACGAATATAGTCTTGGAGATACCAACGACGAGATCCTAGATTATCAGCAAATTTTATATTCTTTAGGATTTTTAATCAGTCCGCCATCAAATCAGTTAACTGAAGAAGTACAAACGGCGATAAAAACGTATCAGGCGATGAAAGGCCTTGATCAGACGGGAAAATTAGATCGTTCGACAATTATTTCGTTAGTTGCTGAAAATGTTAAATTTGAAAAAGGCGATAGCGGTAAGGTTTTACAAACCTACCAACAAATTCTGGTTAATCAAAAATATCTGGCAGCAGAATTGGCAACTGGAACTTTTGATGATGCAACAGAAACTGCGGTTAAGTCGTTTCAAAAAGATAAGGGCCTGAACGAAACCGGAAAAATTGACGCAAAAACAATGAAAGCGTTAGATGCGTTAAGAGGAAAGTGATATAAATAATAAAGCCGCCACTTATGGCGGCTTTATTGCGCTTATGGTTTACAAAAAAAAACTATTTGATATAATGACAAAAGAAGAAAGTTTATTTTCACCATGGGAAAAGAGGAAAGAAATGAAAGTTGTCACACCAAAAGAAATGGCGATTATGGATCGACATGCTATTGCTAAAGGGACTCCGGGCATTGAATTAATGGAACGAGCCGGAATTGCTTGTGTAAAAATTATTATAAAAGATCTTGATGAGGGTTCTCAGATTATTATTCTATGTGGTCCGGGCAATAACGGTGGAGATGGTTTAGTAATTGGTCGTTTATTAAATGAAGCGGGGTTTATCGTGCATCTATTTTTAACGGAACCCGAAACAAAGTTATCAGAAGATAACCGCATTAACCTTGAGCGATTAAAAGAAAAAGCCATTCCAATTCGTTACTTAATTGAAGACTCGGATTATGAAGATTTATTTATTATTCTAAAACGTGCGACGCATATTATTGATGCAATTTTTGGGACTGGTTTGGTAGATAAAGAAATTCCTGAAAAATATCATCGTATTTTCGATTGTGTAAATGCATTTGAAAAAGAAACAATTGCTATTGATATTCCATCTGGTTTACGTGGCGATATTGGTTTAAATATAGGAAATGCAATTTTTGCTGATAAAACGATTGAGATACAGAATTATAAAACGGGTTGTTTGTTGAACGACGGTCCCGATTATGCTGGGGATATTGTTGTTGTTGATATTGGTATTGACGAAAATAGCATTCCTAATGAAAAATATTATACACAGGAGAGTGATCTGAAATTTCCTGAAAAACGAAAAAAAAATACCCATAAATATGATTATGGTTCAGTTGTTATTATTGCCGGTTCCAAGGGTATGAGTGGTGCGGGGATTTTAGCGATCGAAGGGGCTTTAAAAAGTGGCGGCGGGTTAGTTACTTGTTATGTTCCACAAGATATTTATATGCCAGTCGTGGCCAGAGCACCGGCAGAAGCTTTAATTAAAACTTATGATTGCAATATCACCTTTGATGATATCAAAAATGATCGAAAAAAGGTAATCTTGGTGGGACCTGGGATTGGCCGGGCAAAGAATTATAGCTTTATTTTAGAACATTTACTCGAAGGTTCATTGCCGGTGGTGATTGACGCCGATGGGATTCACCATTTGGCCGTTGTTGGTGATGCTTTAAAAGAATCTAAAACACCGGTTGTTATTACTCCACATTTTGCTGAATTCTCCAAGTTGATCGATGTTCCACGGGAAGATATTTTAAAAGATCCGGTTGGATATGGGCAAAAGTTTGCGATGGAATATCAGGTTGTTGTTGTCCTTAAAGGGTATCGCACGATGGTGTTTGGAACAAATGGGGAAATCTGGTTTAATTCTACTGGAAACCCCGGAATGGCAACCGGTGGTAGTGGTGATGTATTAGCTGGTATGATTGCTGGAATAGCAGGACAGAATGTCGATTTATTCGAAGCCGCCAGAGCCGGCGTTTATTTTCATGGAAAAGCTGGGGATTATTATGCTGAACAATTTGGAGAGAGTACTCTAACCGCCCACAGCATCATAACATCGTTGAAATATGTTTTAAAATAGTTTGTTTAAGTAAAAAAATCCTGGGTTTTCCAGGATTTTTTGCAGTATATTATGAAATTTAATTAATTTAGGTTATAATTATCATAATACTATTAAATTGTTGTTTGATGATCAAGAACAATGCAGAATTAGCAGATCATCTTAAGAAAGGTAATTACTATGATCGATCTATTAATAAGAAAGTTGATTAAAAATCATAAAAATACCGGTAATTCACGGGTTCGCGAGAATTATGGAAAATTTGCCAGTATTATGGGAATTGCTACAAATTTGTTTCTTTTTAGTATTAAAATTACGGTTGGGCTGATATTTAACAGTATCTCGATTATTGCCGATGCAGTTAATAATCTTTCGGACTCAGGAGCTTCTTTAGTTACTCTTGTTGGCTTTAAATTATCGGGAAAACCAGCCGATCAGGATCATCCCTATGGTCATGAGCGGATGGAGAATATTGCTGGGCTGGTGGTTTCGTTTATTATAATTTTTTTAGGATTACAATTGATACAAAGTTCCATCGGAAAAATCGTAGCCCCGGAATTGCCGCAATTTAGTTTGATTACGATTGGTGTCTTAATAATCGCAATTTTAGTTAAGGTTTGGCAGTTTTGGTTTTATCAAAAAATTGCCAAAACGATTGATTCAATGACCCTTCTAGCAACAGCAATTGATAGTCGAAATGATATTATGGCGACGTCGGCAGTATTAATCGCCGCAATTATAACCTTTATTACCGGTTTTGATTTGGATGGCTATATGGGTGTCGTCGTTGCGATTTTTATTATTATTAGTGGTATTAATTTGGTTAAGGAAACAATCAGTCCATTACTGGGAAGCGCGCCATCAAAAGATTTGATCGATAATATTTATCAGAAGATCTTAAGCTATGAGCATATTATTGGTCTTCATGATTTGATGGTACATAGTTATGGAGCCACCAAGATTTACGCGTCAGTTCATTGTGAAGTACCAGCTGAGCTTAATTGCCTAGTCAGTCACAGTGTTATCGATCAGATTGAACGGGATTTCCTTGAAGAAATGGACATTCATTTAATTATTCATATGGATCCGGTGGTCATTGATGACAAAGAAACGAACGATTTGAAAAAACAGGTTGAAACAGTTATTTTGTCGATTTCACCTGATATTCATGTGCATGATTTTCGTGTTGTATGGGGATTTAATCATGCTAATATAATTTTTGATGTAGCCGTTCCTTATGACTTTCCGCGGAGTAATGCTGAATTAATAAAAATGATTTCTGGTGAAATATATAAAATTAATGATTCTTACCATGCAGTGATAACAGTTGATCATAGTGATTATGTACCGAATGAAAATGATTTTGAATGTTAAAAAGAATAAACCAAATCTTAATATTCAATCGACATTCAAAGATAAACATTTTATTTTTGATTTTTTAGTATATAATATAAAGAAAGAAACATTAAAACAGTCAATTAGGAGTAACATAAATCGAAATGAGTACAAAAAAGAACAGCAGTAAACCGAATATTGTTAAAACATTTCATATAAAAACTTTCGGATGTCAAATGAATGAGAATGATTCAGAAAAAATTTCTGGAATGCTAAAAGCTCTGGGCTATCAGGAAGAAACAGATGTTAATAAAGCTGGCCTGGTTATTTTAAACACCTGTAGTATACGCGAGAACGCCGATGAACGTGTTTTTGGAAATATTGGTGCGTTTAAAACGGTGAAAAAAACAAATCCAGATTTAATCCTGGCAGTATGTGGTTGTATGATGCAACAACCAGAAATTGTTAATCAGATTATCACAAAATACCCTCAGGTGGATTTAATTTTTGGAACGCATAATCTACATCAGGTTCCAGAACTGCTCAATAATTACCAAGTTAATGGGAATCGCCTGATTGAAGTATGGGAAGATTCGGATACGATTGTTGAAGATCTTCCGGTTGATCGTAAGTATCCTTTTAAAGGGTTTGTGACGATTATGAACGGCTGTAATAATTTTTGCACCTATTGTATCGTTCCTTATACCAGAGGGCGAGAAGTTAGTCGACAACCAGACAAGATTTTTGATGAGGTCAATAAACTGGTCGATGATGGCTGTATTGAAATAACGCTGTTAGGTCAAAATGTTAACTCCTATGGGAATGATCTTGGGGATACGGTCAATTTTGCCAAGCTATTAAGAAAATTAAATATCATTGATAAGCTCAAACGGATTCGCTTTATGACCTCCCATCCCAAAGATTTGACGGATGATGTGATTGACGCAATTGCCGAATGTGACAAGGTTTGCAATTATATCCATCTGCCGATTCAATCCGGAAGTACGCGTATTTTAAAAGCAATGAACCGCAAATATACACAGGAGAACATTTTAGATCGAGTTAATAAGATTAGAGAAAAGATTCCCGGGGTAGCGATTACCACTGATATTATTGTTGGTTTTCCCGGAGAAACAGAAGCCGATTTTTTAGAAACATTAAAAGTTATCAAACATTGTCAATTTGATTCAGCCTTTACTTTTTTATATTCGATTCGGACAGGTACTCCGGCGGCAACGATGGCCGATCAAATTCCCGATGAGATTAAACACGATCGGATTAATCGAAGTTTAAAAGTACTTCATCAAATCAGCCATGATATTAATCAAACTTATCAGGATCAGATTGTCGAAGTATTAGTCGAAGAAACGAGCCGGAATAATGCCAAACGGATGACGGGACGAACCAGAACCGGCAAGCTGGTGAATTTTCCGGGAAATGAATCAGACATTGGAACCGAAATAATGGTGAAAATTACTGAGGCAAAAACCTTTAGTTTAGATGGTGAAAAAATTGGACAGGAGGGAATCCATGGCGCAACTCACACCGATGATGATGCAGTACCTGCAAATTCATGAGGAGGTTCCAGATGCCCTCCTTTTCTTTCGTTTGGGAGATTTCTATGAAATGTTTTTTGATGATGCCTTAACGGCCTCAAGAGAGTTGGAAATCGCTCTGACCGGTCGAGATTGTGGTTTAGAAGAACGGGCGCCGATGTGCGGGGTACCCCATCATGCGGCTCAAAATTACATTACTCGTCTAGTCGAAAAAGGTTATAAGGTTGCGATCTGTGAGCAGGTTGAAGATCCCAAAGATGCGAAAGGAATTGTTCGCCGAGAAATTATCCGGATTATTTCGCCCGGAACTATTTCTGATGGTAAATTACTTGAGTCAAAAAAGAATAATTATCTGATGGCTCTTTATCTGGAAAAGAATGCGCTGGGGATAGCCAGTCTGGATGTGTCTACCGGTGATTTTTTTGTCACGCAGATCGAAGCAAAAACACGAGAACAATGGACCGCGCAACTTTCGGATGAACTCGGCCGACTTTTGCCCGCCGAAGTAATTCTCAATTCGGCAATGTTTAAAGATGAACAGGCGTTGGGACTTGTAGAAAATAGGTTTGGAATTTTGGCGAGTCTTTATCCTGAAAAATATTTTAATGTTAAAAATGGGAGCAAGCGAATCACCGAGCAGTTTAATGTTTTTACATTGGGGGCACTGGATCTGGAACATCGAGAGTATGCGATAGCGGCGGCCGGTGCATTGCTCCAATATTTAGATGAAACCCAGAAACGGGTACTGACGCATATCAAAACAGTCCGTTATTATAATTGTAACGATTTTATGGTACTGGATTTATCGACACGACGGAATTTGGAATTAACTCAAACCCTGCGAACGCTGGACAAAAAGGGGAGTTTATTAGGCGTCTTAGATAAGACGGTTACCGCAATGGGCGGCCGAACCCTGCGCCGCTGGGTGGAAGCACCATTGTTAAATAAAGCGCGTATTCTCGAACGTCAAGGTTGTGTTGAGGCGTTTTTTACAAATGCAGCTCATTTGCCAAATTTCAAAAACATCATGACCCGGGTTTATGACTTGGAACGGCTTTGCGGTAAACTGTCTTTTGGAACGATTAACCCAAAAGACTTATTGGCCCTGAAACAATCCTTGAGCACGTTGCCACTAATTAAAGATTTTGTGGAGTTATTAGATTCTGATAAACTTTATCATCTTTTTGATACGGATGACTTATTAACGGATATTTGGGAATACATTGAAAAATCGATTGATGATGAAGCACCAATGGTGATTAAAGATGGTCATGTCATTAAAAGCGGATTTCATCATGAAATCGATGCTTTTCGGGAAGCCGCCGAAAAAGGCCAGGACTGGATTCGAGAATTAGAATGTCGGGAACGCGAACGGACGGGAATAAAAAATTTAAAAGTGAAATATAATCGTATTTTTGGGTACTTTATAGAAGTAACAAAAAGTAACCTTGCCCAAGTGCCGGAAGATTATATTCGTAAGCAAACTTTAGCCAATGCCGAGCGATATTTCACCCCAGAACTAAAAGAAATGGAAAATAAAATTTTGGGTGCTCAGGAAGGCTTGCTTCGGTGTGAAACACAGGTATTTCAGGAGATACGAGATGAGTTACTGAAAGAGATTCCCAGAGTCCAACAAAAAGCCAGAGAAGTAGCTGAATTGGATGCCATTTATTCGTTGGCAAGCGTGGCGATTACGAATCACTATGTTTGTCCGCAAATTACTGAGGATAAAATAGTGCAGATTTATAATGGACGACACCCGGTTGTGGAAGATATGGTTGGGAACCAACATTTTATCGGCAATGATTGTACCATTAATGATGACGATCAACGCATGTTGATCATCACCGGACCGAATATGGCTGGTAAATCGACTTTTATCCGACAGGTGGCAATCATTACGCTTTTAGCTCAAATCGGCTCTTTCGTGCCGGCTGACTCAGCCAGCATTGGAGTGGTCGATCGGATTTTTACGCGGGTTGGTGCCAGTGATGATTTGGCCAGCGGACAGAGCACTTTTATGGTGGAAATGACAGAGGTAGCTAATATTTTAAAAAATGCGACAAATCGCAGTTTGGTTATTTTGGATGAAATCGGTCGTGGTACATCTACCTTCGACGGGATCAGTATTGCCTGGGCAGTAGTGGAATATTTACATAATGAAGATAGCATTGGTGCCAAGACCTTGTTTGCAACACATTATCACGAACTGACTGAACTCGAGACTCTAAAACCTGGGATTAAGAATTTTAGCATCCGGCTCAAAGATACACCGGATGGGGTCATTTTCCTAAGAAAAATCATTCCCGGTCCGGCAGACCAGAGTTATGGCATTGAAGTGGCAAAACTTGCCGGTTTTCCCGCTGCGGTGACGCGACGGGCGCAGGAAATTCTTGGACACCTTGAATCAGGGGAAGATACCTATCGACAGGAACTTTTAGTCAAAGAACCGCCGGTTTTAGTGGGCGGAAAAGGTAATCAGTTAAATTTCTTCGATGTGGCAAAAAGTATGACACCCGAAGAAGAAGCAGCGTTAGGGATTATCCGTGATCTGAAAATTGATGAGATGAGTCCTATCGAAGTTATGAATGTGATTGATCAGCTACGCAAAAAAATATAAGGTGATAGGGGAAATCATGAAAACCAAAGAATTAAAACGAATCGTAAAACGTTTAATGAATGACAAAAAATATAAACAAATGACATTTGATCAATTAGCGGAGTTTATTGGCCTTTCAAAAAAAAAGGATCGACAAATGCTGACGCATGTGTTAAAAGAGCTGGAGATTAAAGCCAAAGTAAAAAAAGATCACAATGGAGAATATAAAAAATTAGACGATTCACCTAAAATTATTGGGGTATTGAAGGGAAACCAACGGGGTTTCGGTTTTGTGATTCCCGACTATAGTATTTTTTCGGAAGATGTGTTTATTCCGGAAAAAAACTTGCATGGCGCAATGGATACTGATACTGTTTGGGTCAGATTGACATCGAAACCGGGAGAGAAAAAGCCCGAAGGTGAGATTATCAAAATTATCGAACGCGGTCATAAAAAAATTATTGGTCGTTATGAAAAAGGCAAAGGCTTTGGTTTTGTGATCCCCGATAATGATCGTCTCTGCAAGGATATTTTTATTCCTGAACGACGGGGAAATAAGGCTGTTAATGGGGATAAGGTCGTGACGCAGATTCTTTCCTGGTCAGATAAAGGAAAAAGTCCCGAAGGTGAAATTCTGGAAATCCTTGGCAATAAAGACGAACCTGGTATTGATATTCTTTCGGTTTTGAAAGAATATGATATTCCGATCGAGTTTTCGCATGAAGTTGAACGTGAAGTCAACCAACTAAAGGATCGGATTAGTCCCAGTGAACTGGAAAAACGGAAAGACCTTCGAAAAGAAGTTATTTTTACAATTGATGGTGATGATGCCAAAGACTATGACGATGCGGTTTCGATCAAGAAAAAGAAAAACGGTAACTTTGTTCTTAGTGTACATATCGCCGATGTAAGCCATTATGTGAGATTTGGAAGCACGCTTAACAAAGAAGCACAGGAACGGGGAACCAGTGTTTATGTAATCGACCGGGTAGTACCGATGTTGCCGTTTAAATTATCTAATAATATTTGTAGTCTTGTTCCGGATAAAGAACGCCTAACCTTTAGTTGTGAAATGGAAATTGATGAAAATGGCCAAGTCGTTGATTATGATATTTTCAAATCAGTTATTTGTTCGAAATCACGGATGACCTATAAAAAAGTTGCAGCACTGTTAGAAGGGCGACGGGATGAAGCAAAAGAAATTAGATCGTTTAGTGATGAGCTTATTTTAATGAATGAACTTCATGAGATTTTAAGGGTAAAACGGCGACTAAATCGGGGTGCCATCAATTTTGATTTCCCGGAAGCTAAACTCTTATTGGATAAACAAGGTTTTCCTGAAAAAGTAATGATTGATGAGCGATTGGTTTCTCATCGAATGATTGAGGAATTTATGTTGGTTTGTAATGAAACCATCGCTGAACATATTTCTAAACTCGATGTTCCTTTTATCTTCAGAAATCACCCGGAACCACATCCTGAGAAATTGGTAGCTTTTCGGAAGTTTATTAACCGCTATGGTTTTAAACTCGGAAAAAGGGATGATCAAATTCCTACGGGCCATGACTTCCAGAAACTGGTTAAGGATATTGAAGGGTCTAAAGAAGAACGGGTAATCACGTTATTGATGTTACGGACAATGCAGCAGGCAGTTTATGAAGGACATAATCTGGGTCACTATGCATTAGGGGCAAGTTTTTATACCCATTTCACATCACCAATCCGACGATATCCAGATTTATTAATCCACCGCTATTTAGCGAAAGCAATTAATGGCAAAATAAATAAAAAATCCATGGATTATCTTGAAGCAAACATTGAAAATATTGCCAAACATGCTTCCGAAACGGAAAGACGCGCTGAAAACATTGAACGCGAAATCACCAAACTTAAAATGACTGAATACATGACTCGACACTTGGGGGAAGAATTTGAGGGCCGAATTAGTGGTGTCACATCATTTGGTTTTTTTGTTGAACTAGACAATACCATTGAAGGACTAGTCAGACTTCAAGATCTGAAAGATGATTTTTATAACTATGATCCCGAGCTGCATCAACATATGGGCGAACATCGCGGAAAAATCTATTGTCTTGGTCAGGCTATAAAAATCAGAGTTGCTAAAGCAGACGTTGGTTCGAAACAAATTGATTTTGAACCGGTTGAATAATTAAGAAAACTATGCTATAATTATAGACTAGCGATGAAACAGAGGAGTTGCGCATGGGAGAAAATATTAAGATTGTGGCCAAAAACAGAAAAGCACGTCATGATTTTCTCATTGAGGATACATATGAAGTTGGATTAGTTTTAGCCGGAACGGAAGTAAAATCGATCCGCGCCGGAAAAGTTAGTCTGAAAGAAAGTTTTGCCGATATTTTTAATGGCGAGATTTTTGTTTATCAAATGCATATTGATCCTTATGAACAGGGAAATATTTACAATAAAGACCCATTGCGGATTCGAAAACTCTTGATGCATAAACAGCAGATTAGAAAGTTGATCGGGTTGAAGCAACGAGAAGGGTACACTCTGGTACCTTTAAGCCTGTATTTTAAAGATGGCCGGGTTAAAATGGAACTGGCTCTGGCCAAAGGCAAGAAGCTTTATGACAAGCGTCATGCCATTGCCGAACGGGATTCTGACCGCCGGATTCAAAAAAGTATGCGGCATCATGGCTAGTTAATTATTTGGGGGTGTACTGGTTTCGACGGGGATTTTGAAGCTTGAGTAGCGAGTCGATGTTGCTGATCATCGTAAAAAGTGGCACTTAAATATAAACGCAAAAACAGAAAAAAGTTACGGGTTAGCTTTAGCAGCGTAAGTACGCTCTAAAGTTTAATACTAAGACTTCGCAGCATAATTAATGCTGCACGCCTCCCATCTCAACCTGTGGTTTTGGGTTTCGGCGTTCATTGAAGCAGGGAACCGTTTTAGGTAGTGCCTCGCACCTTTAACGATCAAGAGGCTGGTTCACTCTTTTCTTTGTCATTGGAGAAGAGGGGGAATGAGAAAATAAGCAATGACTGCACTCGGAGAAGCTCCTGTGAATGGATTTTCGGACAGGGGTTCGACTCCCCTCACCTCCACCAAAGATGAAACAAACACAATATAGAGACGATTAAATAGCGATATTTAGTCGTTTTTTATATATTATGAACGATAATATTAATGTATGGATATATTGTTGCAATAAATAGTATATATGTGTGACGTGGGTTCGAAACGGTCTTTTTAGACTGAATCTTTTCTTGTAAATATTATTTGAATATTCCACTTGAATAGTGGTTCTTCCGCTATTTTGAGTATTCAATAAATCACACGAATAAAAGTGTGACAATTCCAGAATTTTGAACCTATTGAACAAATCTCTTTTAGAATATTTTCTTTAAAGAACCTAACTTTTTACTGCCTATAGATTTCTTAAGCTTATTAAACGTCATAATCTTTAACCATACATTTTCAATTCTTCTTTGGTTAAATAGATATCAACATTTCCGAGCAATGATTGTCTGTTTTTTTTAATTCTCTCAACATAACTAGACGAGGAAGGAATTACTTCTAATTTGAAAGATCTAACTAATTCTATCGGTACTGCAACATAAATTTTTTTCTCCCACTTACAGCCCCAAGTTTCATATAATAATTTGTTAACTTCTTCTTTTGAAAATATTCTAGCTGCCGAAACCTTGTTGGTATAACGATCTTTTTTGCTCCACCAAATTAATTCGCCATTCCAGTAATTAAGTGTTTTAGTTATTGAAAGTAAATAATAAGAATCTTTATTATTTATCGATAAATTTAAAAATGTGCTCATTTTTAAAAATTCCTCATACTTAAATCCACCAGAAAAGTTAATTAACATTAACTGGCTGATTTTTTCTAAAAACGGACTTATATTATTTTTTATATTTTCTATTTTTCTCAAATTAACTAGAACTTCTACTTTGTTTGAATCAGATACTTTAGCTTTTTTTATTTCAGTTTCACGCGTATCAAATATATTTTGCCAAAATTCAATATAATGTAATCTGGACGAAAAATCAAAAATGTTAGCATCGCTTTTACATAGAACCAATATTCTTTTCTCATAGTCATCAAGCTTCATTAATTCGCTAATCTCAAACATACAATTTTCAGATTTTAAGTATGAGTCACTAATAATCAACACCGAATAATCATTATGTTTGATAGATTGCATAAACTTTTTTATATCTTCCATAAAACTTAATCGATCTTTATCGCGAATTAACAGTACTTCGTCCTGAGCTAATAAACTACTAAATAGTTCAGCAATTTCACTTGCAATATTTTCCTCTTTCCAACAATACGAAAGGAATACGTTCATTGTAATCTCCATTCTGAAACTATTTCTTCGGCACTGTAAGACAATTTTACCGAAGAAAAATATTTATACTTCGATCTTCATAGAATAACACACATATCATGTAATTAAGTATAAGTAATTATGTTTATATAATAACATAATTACTTATACATGAATATACATCAAATTTTTGTTTTCATCTTGGAATTTACTCAATATAAGGTTGAACCAGGTTAGTTCCAATCAACCCGGACAGTGGTTCAAATGGTTGGTTCTTCCGTAAAAATCCGTTTATCCAGTCTTTGAATGTAGATCATACATCAATTTGACCGTCAATAATTTTTGAGCACATCGATCATACATGGTTCGTTTTATCATTTTGAGCTTGTTGTTGATCCCGTCCACAAACCCATTTGATAAGTCACTTACAACAGCATTTTCAATAGCTTCGAGATCTTTTTCCAGCCCGGCTACAAAAATTGCAAGCTGCTTTACCTCAGAGGTTTTTTACCTGTCGATAAACAGATACCGTTGGGGTAAATGGGACTTCGATATAATATATGACAGAGGTCACATATGTGCTAGGTATCGGCATTATCAGCCCACTGATGTTCATTACTTATTATCTAATTAAGCATAATAATTTTATCGGATATGTCCTGCTACGAATGATATTTGAGTATATCTTTGTGTTGGTATCATGATCCCTATGCAAAGTGTTTTTCAACTGCTAGCGGGTATTTCAATTCCTATCCCTACTTTGATAACAAAGGTTTTAATTTTCGTCATGATTGCAGTATTTGCAGCTCTTTCTGAGTATCGCTTGAAGCTGATAAAATCCATAATCAACCCGGAATACCAGACGCTGCTAGAGCTCCGGTGTCTGTGCTTCCATTCATGAGAGCAGGTACGCCGTCCTTATGAATTATGACCTGCGGTATATCCACAAGCTGTACAGGAAGGCACTGAAACAATGCGCCGCCTTTATCCCCGCCCGCTACTGAATAAATAATAACAGCCGAGGCTTGTTTTGAAGCCTCGACTGTTATTTAGGGAACAATGACCTAAAGTCCGAATCCAAAAAAGGCGGCTACAGTAGCTAAATTAGCTAAAACCGTCAGCACTTTTTCAGAAACCTTTCCAGCCCCTTGCATAAATGCCTCAAATTTATTTTTGCATGATTCCTTTTTAGAAGCATCTGTAGCTGTCTTTGCGTCATTCATGATTGATGAAAGATATTCTTTTTGATTTTTATTTAACTCTATCATAGCATTAATTCTGGTAATAGCGTCATCTAGTTCTTTTGAGAAATTTTCGCCAATGGTTGCACTATTTGCGTCTACGATGACTGTACTATTTGTTACAATTCCTGCCATAACCCCAGTAACACTTTCGGTAGTCTGAGTGACATTAACATATGTTGCAGGGCTATGGCTTTTGCGCTTTTTATCCGCCATTTTTGTGGCCTCCTTGTATATTGAATGAAAATTTTCACCTGTTTTGATATTCAGTACAATTCCTTGAATGATGTGAAATATCTCTGAAATATTTAAGTCGCGAATTTCAATGAAACAGGCTTTGTCTATATTATTCTTCCAGAGAACAAGGCAAGGCAATGAATTTACCGGAACATTCAGCTTTTTGAACTGTTCAGTTATTTTATATCCAGAGTTGCGGAGTTCTTCTAAGCTATAATAAATATCCAAGTAATCCGCTGATAGAGTATGTAAATCCATCCAGTAGTCATCAATAAAAGAGGGAAACGCCTTATCTGCTGCAAGAGGAAGAAAAAAACACTTAAAAAGTTTTGGACTTGAATATCTATCATATAAATAATGTAAATTTTTGTGTTTTTCACGGTCTTTCTTCGATAAATTGATGCTGATTCTACCAAACAAAGTTATCGGATTATCAATCTTAAAGAGCTTAATCAAAATGTTAAGGCGAGCTTCGTTGTTGTCATTGCTATATTTTTGTTGTAAATAATCGTTAGCAAGCTCCTTGAATGTTGAAAATGGCATTTTCAAGGTATTGCTTTTATGTAATCTATTCTTTAATAACCATTTAAGGAATTCAATCTCTAATGACATATCTTTCGTTGTATCCACAAGAGTATCACTATCACAAATATGTAGCTCATTTTTATCATGCGCCCATAGTGCGTTTTCAATTTTTTCTTTTTTTTCGCGCGAACCATGTACTATGTAATATTGTAAACTGTCTATCAACGCCCGTGGCTCGATATTTAGTTTTTGTTGGTGAATAAATTCTAATGCATAAGAATCTAAATCATCAAATGCGTTGCTGTTCTGTCTGCCACGAAGTACACATTCTCGAACATACCCCATATTTAAACTATTGCTTGTATTTTCTTTTACCCAATCAAAAAAATCCAAAATCATATAGCTTGGTAAAGCCAACATGGTAAACCACCTTTCTGCATAAAACACAAATCTCTATACATAGACATAATTATAGATTATTAAGTAAAGTAAAACAAGAAATTTTAGGCAATATTTCTCCGTGACATGAAGATTTTAATACCTACTGTCCGTTGGTAAGTACCCGTAACGGAGCAGGCCAACTGCTTTTTTAATTTAATAGGAAATTACGCAAAACAAGAAAAAATAAAATAAACGACCAAAAGTAAAAATTTTATACAAGATTTGTTTAGCTGGGCTAAAGAAGCAGAAGTGCATCCGTTAATTAAAAGTTGTGTTTCCATTACGAATTTGAGTTTATTCATCCGTTTGCCGATGGAAATGGACGAATGGGGAGAATGTGGCAAATTTTACTACTTTACAAGTGGAAATCACTATTTGGTTGGCTTGCCTATCGAAAGTAAGCGTCCTTTAAAAACATGTGCAAAAAATAACTATGGCGGCCAGATGGCCGCCGTTACTTTTTATCATCATATTTTACACAATGTCTGAACTTTAGGATTCCATGGCAGTAACGAATCAAGCAATGTTTTGTTCTCACGGAAAGGAATTGCCGGAAGATTATTAAATAGAAATTCGAGATATTTGTAGGGATTTAAGTGATTCGCCTTGGCTGTTTCAACAATCGAGTAAACAATTGCGCTGGCACTCGCACCGGCAGGACTGCCTGCAAAAAGCCAGTTTTTCCTCCCCACAGTAAAGGGGCGGATGCTGTTTTCGGCCAGATTGTTTGAAATCTCGCAGCCGCCATCATCCAGGTAAGACATCAGTCCGACTTGCTGGTTTTTGACATACTGCAGAGCTTTACCAAGTTTAGATTGGAGTAACACCACTTCCAGATTGGTATCAACCCACGCCCAAAAGGCCTCCAGAACAGGTATTTCCTGTTTCAGACGCTGCACTCGCCGTTCTTCCGACGGTAAATTTTTTAGTTGTTCTTCAAGCTCAAAAAGTTTGTTGCAATAGGCAATTCCCTGCTGTGGTAAGGTAGCCTCCGCACTTTTAACGGCTTTAGGCATGGCATCGACAAAGTAACGCCGTGCATGGCTCCAGCACAGGCAACGCTTGATATTTTTCACAACGCCATAGCCCGAGTAGGCATCAGTATGAAGATATCCCTTAAAACCGCTCAAAAAATCTGCGGCATTCTTGCCGGCCCGTCCGCTCCGATACTGGAAAATCCGAATCGGCTGATCCGTTCGGGACCCGGAGGTGAATACCCACATATACGATTTGGCGCTATTCGGGCGCCCTTCTTCTTTCATGACCTGAATTGGTGTCTCATCGGCATGAAGATGGGTTTGGGCCAGAAGCTTTTCGTGAAACCGGGAAACCATTGCCCCAAGCCATTCATCGGATGTTTTTACAATCCAGTTGGACAAGGTACTGCGCGAAAGTTCCATGCCCAGGTTTTTAAAGTCCTTTTCCTGTCGATAAAGCGGCACATGGTTGACATATTTCTGATACATGGTCCAGGCAACACTGGAGGGACTGGCCATGGAATGCTGGAGCAGCGGCGCGTTCGTTGGAGCCTGAGTGTGGTAGGGTCGGCCTTCTTTACGGCAGGTTCGACATTCCCAACTTTCCTGATAAATATGGATCAATTTTAATGTTGCCGGAAGATGTTCCACCTCGGTCCGCAAATATTTTTTCCCGGCATAATTCAGTTTGGCTCCATCCACAGGGCATATCTGCTGGTCTTCGGATAGGGAATAAATCCGGTCTTCTTCAGGTAGATTGACAAGTGCTTTTTCACGAGAATAACCAGCACGCGTTTTCTTTTTAGAAATGACTGGTTCCACTTCATCTGATCGGGCTTCGGTTTCGGCTTCGTCAAACTGGCCGAAAACCAACCCATCCAAAACAATTTGACCGGTTATCACTGATGTTTTTTCGCTCTTTTTACCGAAAAGCTTTCTGGTTAAAAAATCCAGCTGTTCCCGAAGCAGTTTTGAGTCGGTATTCATCTGTTCGATGGTGTTTTTCAGCGCCGTGATTGTTTCAGTCTGTTGCTTGATGACTTCAAGAAGAACGGTGGTCTCAGTCGTCTTTTCAACCATTAATACTAAGCCCTTTCATCGGTATTTTGTTAAAATTATTATACCATAATCGGACCAATTTTACTATGAAAAAGCCTGTAAAACCGTTGGTAAATCGGGTTTTTACAGACTACAATAACCGCTTGTTTTTCACATTTTGGATGACTTTCTTTTGATCAATTGCGAGGCCTTCCAGCAGCCATCGATATTGTTGTGGGGTAATCTCTCTGACGTCTTCCGATGATTTTGGCCACTGGAACATCCCACTTTCAAGCCGCTTGTACAGCAGTAGAAATCCATCCCCCTCCCAAAAGAGTGCTTTTATTCGATCCCGTTTTTTACCACAGAATAGAAAAAGCGAATTTTGAAATGGATCCAGTTGAAAGTTCATCTGTACGATGGCCGCCAGACCGTCAATCTGTCGGCGCATATCGGTATGACCACAGGCAATATAGATCCGGATATCGTCGGGGAAACGAATCAGCATGACTGCTTGAGAAGCTGAATCGTTGTTTCCAGCGTCATTGGATCAGCACCGTTATGGATTACCAGTTCAAATGCATTGATATAAACAACGGCACAGATTCCCTGCGATTGCTTTTCCGTTTCCGTTGGTTTTGCCATAATTTCAGCAAACTCGGGGCAACCAGTAATGGCAAGCGAGCCTGCTCGAACCAGCGCATCTTCGCGGATTGTTTTCAGCCAATAATAATAACTGGCTTCGGAAACCTGATTCTTTTCACACCATGCTTTTATCGACAGCCCGCTTTCTTTCCGTTCCTGGATCATTGCCTGCCATTTTTCCTTTTGAATGACGTGCTGTGTGGACTTCATAAGTGCCATGATAAAACTCTCCCTTCATACTTTTAGTATTTTCAGAGTTACTCTGAAAACACTAAAAGTTCTGTTTTAAGTCTATTGTCTCATGTTTTTGAAATGTTTTAAATCCATGCGTTTATTGGACGCTTACTATCGAAACGCTTATTAGGGAACGTCAGGATAAATATTACAAAGTACTTGGAGAATGTGATCATCGAGCAGATTCAGGTCAGTTTGTTGAATTCTTATTAGAAGCAATTTATGATGTGCTACAAGATGTCTCAAGCACCGAACAAGTTACCGAACAAGTTGAAAGATTATTAAAGGTGATCGGTGATGATGCCTATTCGACAAAGGAATTGATGGAATTATTAGGTTTAAAGCATCGGCAGACCTTTAGAGATAATTATTTATTACCCACTATGAAAAAAGGACTAATTGAAATGACAATTCCGGATAAACCAAATAGCAGCAAACAGAAATATAGAAAAAAAGATAAAAATATTCTCTGTTAGAATGAAATTTACGTGTTGTGGAATAAAAATTTAACCATATGTATGAATTAAGATAGATGTTTTTAGCTTTAAAGTATTATAGTTTATTTTATTAGTGTAAAGGAATAGTCATCAACTCTTAGAAAAGGATGTTCTAATAATGGAGCGTTTTTACAATACGATGAAAACAGAATTCGTTTATCAATATTCATTTGAAACCGACGAAGACTTGAATCAGGGTATTCATGAATATATCTTTGACTGGTATAATTACAGTCATTCTCATTCATATAATGACGGTAAAACACCATTCGAAATGAGGCATTCAAACGAGCTTTCAGTATTACAATTTTGCCTGACTAGAACAGGTAGCTGTCTAGAGTCTGATTCATTTAAACTAATTTGCAATAGCACGTCTACAGGAAAGGCCCATATCAAGACTTGAAGAAACGTTCAATTGAGCATTTCTTCAGGTCTCTATTTTTCTTGCTTATATCTACCATAATAATTTTCAACAAAATTGAGAAAAGTTAAGAATGAAAGAAAATATTGTTGTAATTTGATGCACCAAGGTGTAGAATTATTAAAATGAACCCTACCAAATAATCTTTCGTTAAAGTTACTCACTTCTCATTAAGCATGTAAATCCAAAACCTAAAAATACTTAGCAAAATTCAATTAAATCAAGTGATTCGCACCTTTCAAACACGAAAATGATCAAAACAAAATTAAATACTAAGTCAGAGACCAGTATTAAAAATAGTGGAGGTAATTTTATGCTAAAAAAAGAATTCACTTACGAGCTTGCAGTTTCCTATGCAAGGGAAGATCAAGCGATTGTAGACACGTTTGCAGTGGATTTTAAAAAAGTTTTCGAAAATGTTTTTTTCCAGGATAAGGAAAGACCAGGCGATTTGGAAAGCAATCACTTTAAAAACCAATTGAGAAAAATATTTGGTGAACTGACGAGAGTGGTGGTTGTATTTTATTCAAAAGATTATTTAAAGCCAGAAAAGGAATTTACTAAAGCGGAATTCGATAAAATCATTGAAAAAACAGTTGATGAAAATGACGATTTTCTCTGGTTCATCATCAATCTTGACGATGCGGTAATCGATTCAAGAATTGAAAATAAATTTTATCATAACTATAGGGAAAACGAGAGAACAGATAAAAATTACAATCAAATCATAACCGTTATTAAGCAAAAAATTATGGAACATAACATGAAGAGTCAGTACTTTGATGATAACCAGATGATTGATTTAAAAGTACAAACACGGCTTAATCCTGCTCATCAGCTAAAATGGGAAAGCTGCTATAATTGGTGTTTTTTAGAATATAGCTTCGCATTGAGTGAAATAAAAATAACAAAAGAGTGGATGAATCCGATTAAAAGTGGGCTGTTTAAAGATTTTAATTATCTTAAAAGTTTAGAGTCCTTTCAATCCAACAAAATTAATCTTGTTTTGAATTGTCACCTAAGTGTTGCCTATGCCTTGGGGTATTTGTATGGAGACATTTTCAAAGGTCGGGCTAGCAACAATATTTTGCTACGAGGTTTAGTTAATTCAATAGGTTTTGACTTTTCCCAAATATCGTTTAACGAAGCAGTTAGTAATACATCAGGATTGGAAATAAAGACGAGTGAGAAGGATAATAAGGCTGAAGATATTGTAGTGATTATTAATATTTGCAAAGGGAACAGATCGATAAAAGAAACAGTCGAAGAACAATTGAAAAGTAAGTTTAAAATATCCTATAAAAAAGTCATTGAATTTAATTATTTTGAAGAAATAGCTGATCCGCAAATACTCGTGCATTTTGCAAAGATAATAACTGATAAAATTCAAAAAGAAATAAATGGACAAGGCAAAGCAACCTTACAAGTTTTCTCTCGGTCATTAACCCCACTTATGTTTTTACTCGGAGGATCATTTAATGGATTGGGGTGTGTCCAACTTTATGAACATGATTTTGACAGTGGCAACAATGCTTATATTCAATCATTTAAAACGAATGATTTGATAGGAAAATAAAAGAGGTGATTTAATGATAAAAACCCAGTTGCATTGTGAATTATTATCCCCCATGTTTAGTAATGGGGCAGATAAAAATACTCCAGAGTTAAGAGCCAGTGAATTAAAAGGTCTAATCCGTTTTATATTCCGGTTGTGTCAAGTTGGTGAAGACTGTAAAACTGTTGAGGAATTGCGTAATAAAGAAAACAAATTATTTGGGGATGCAGAAAAGATGGCTTCGCCGATTAAACTTTCGATGTTGATGGAAAAAAAAGCTATAGATGGCAATAGTCAGATCGTTGATCAGAATCTGGTAATGCATAAATCAATTAAAGTTCCAGCGTTTAAAACAAAAACAGCGATAAAGATTGAGCTTAGAACTAAAGGGTGTGTTCTGAGGGAGCAGCATGAGAAATATGTATTGTTAACTCAGTTTGCATTGCTACTAGGAGGCATGGGAAAACGAATGCGGAGAGGCCGGGGTTCATTGGTTGTTAAACGTATTGAATCGGACATCGACCTGCTCAATCAGGGTGACTGTGTTTTCTCAAAACCCGAACAACTCTTGAATTTCATTTGTCAAACATTAAATAACCCCATGCTTTCGGGGGAAGGGGCTTATAAGCTTGATGAAAATCAGATCGTTCCAGTAAACGTAATCAACAGAAAATATCCTTATATTGAACGAATCGTTCTTAGTGATGGTGCAACTGATATTAACAGCATATTAAAGAAAATAGACGATGCATCCCATGTAGTGAATGCCACATATCCTTCTATTTATACAGGATATGCGATATTAAAAAATATTTATAATAATGGTAAAATAATATGGAAGAAAGGCGACAAAATGTCATCCTCTTTAATCGTCAGTCCAGTTAAAATTGGCAAAAACATTCATCTTTTGTATACCTTCATTAAGCCGATTTTTGAAAACAAAACAATCAGCAGCTTAGAAATAGAAAAAAAGGATCATAGAAACTCCTTTAAAAAGCTTGTTGAGGATGGAAAGTGATAGGAGGAAAGGATGAGTAATCAGGCGATTTTTATTTTTACCATTGGTCCGGTTCAGTCTTTCATAGCTCAGGCCCGTAAAGCTCGGGATTTATATGCAGGAAGTTACTTGTTGGCGTATGTGACAGGACGAACAATCAAGGCTATGATAATGTATGATCATAAAATTGAAGTCGTATTCCCAACAGTTAATAATGATTATAATATTCCCAACCGAGTGGTGGCCATTGTTAATGATTATGACGATGATAAAAAAAAGAACCTTGGCAGTTACCTGGAAAACGTTGCCCGAGGTGTATTGACTGAAATAAGCGAAAATCTGATTGGAAAAACAAATAAAAATATAAAAGAAGACTTGAAAAAATTATATCAAAATCAAATTGCATCACATCTGGAGGTGTTTTGGCTTTTTCATGATTTTGAAAATTATCGTGAGGGGTATCAAGAAGCTATAAAGCAACTGAGTGAGATTAAGCGATTAAAACCATTTCATCAAAACACAGAGTGTTGTGGCAGAAAATGCTCCCTGAATCCCGATAAGAATGTTCTTTTTAGTAACATGGCCATGCAAAACAATCAACTGATAGCAATTAATAAAGATAATTTTCCCTATGTACTTGGTGAAAAAGAAGGTCTAAGTGCAATGGGTTTTGTCAAAAGAGTCTTATATTTGGATGATGTAAATATCGGGGAAGGTTTTCAAAAGTCCTTTCCTTCAGTGGATGAGATCGTGCTTCGAAATAAACTAAGAGATGAAAATTATGTTAAAAGCCTTGAAGCAATCGGATCTGAAAATTGTCACCTTATCCTGGATGTTTATAATGGTGTTGCGGTAAAAATCAATGAAAAAAATTTAAATGAAAGGAGTGCACTAGAGTCAGTTAAATCGCTTGTTGAAGAAATTAAAAAAGAAGAAGCAAAAACAGGAAAACGTTTGCTCACGTCTTATTATGCAATCGTTAAATTTGATGGGGATAATATGGGTGATTTATACAAAAATGCAGAATTGAAAAACGGAATTGAGTTTAAACAATTTCATCAGGAGCTCAGTAAAAAACTATGTGCATTCGCTTCCTCTGTGAAAAGCGATGTGAAAAAAGAAGAAGGGGAGGTCATATATACCGGTGGCGAGGATTTTTTAGGTTTTATTGCCATCGATTCCCTTTTTCCAGTTTTGCAGCGTCTGCGAACCACCTTCAAATCGATTGATCTCAGTCAGTATATTAATGTCCGGCTGACATTTTCAGCCGGGATTGCCATTGCTCATGTAAAAACCCCCTTAAAACAGGTGGCTAACATGTCCGATGAAATGGAAGCGTTTGCAAAGAGTATTGATACCGACAAAGATGCTTTTGCCGTTTCGGTAATGAAACGCAGCGGCAATCATTTAAAGATGCGCTTAAATTTGCGACTAAATCTGATACTGAATCTGATACTATTGAAACCATTCGTAAACTAATGACCAGTATTTACGATTCAGAGATTTCAAATAGCTTTGTCTATCGACTCAACGCGGTGCTGATCAAAATAAAAAACATCGATAGTAAAATTAAAAATGACATTGTCAAGTGTGAGATCAAAAGACAGCTTCAACGAATTGATGAAAAGAAGGACTACTCAGGCTATACCGAGCTATTCTTTGAATTTTATCAACGCTTCGATGATCTGGAATCCTTTATTAGCGGACTGGAAATCCTACTATTTTTAACTCGAGGGGGTGAAACAGATGTACTATGAAATCAATGCTCTGGACAGCTTGTTTTTTCGGGATGCTGCGCCATTTAGTGTGGCCACCGATATTTATGCGAAAAGTATATTTCCACCATTGCCATCGGTTTATTATGGGGCTTTAAGGAGCGTTTATTTCTCCCGAAATATGGATGATTTTAAAAATGCGAATACAGATAGCGATCCAACATTAAAACTGAGGATTGGGCTGACGGCACTTAAGTACCAAAATCTGTTGATGTTTCCTCAACCCCTGGACACCGAAGTCAGGAAGGTGATCAAGAATCAAAGTGAATCATATCAGCTGTCATTGTTATCATTAAAAGAAGTGGAAAACGTTTCTTCCTATCCTTTATCTTGCCGACTAACCAGTAGTTGCAATGATAAAGAAAGCCAGGTTAGCGGGGGGCTGTTTTTTAATCAATCCGAGCTGGAAAACTATCTAAACGGTACCGAAACAGAATTTGCTTCCACCCCCTTACAGGATCTCATCACAAGGGAACGGCGGGTTGGGATTAAAATCAATCGAAATACCCGTATTACAGAGGATAAATTATTTTATCAGATGGAGTCGGTTCGCTTAGAAAATGAAAAAACATCTATTATTTTGGATATAAGCGGAATGGCATTACCGGATGAGGGCATGATTAAGTTGGGCGGTCGCGCTAAAGGTTCTTTTTTCAAAAAAAGTGAGAAACAAATTAAGATCGAATTAAGTCAAAAAAACGCTGATTATTTTAAGTTGTATTTTTCAACACCAACGTATTTTGAAAACGGCTGGTATCCCAAATGGATCTCCGGCGAAGATTTTATTGGAGAATTCCCTGCCAATGGTCACAAAATTAAATGCAAATTAGTCGCGGCAGCGGTTGGTAGATATGTGGGTGCCGGAGGATATGACATGAAAGAAAAACGACCTAAAAAGATGAAATATGATATCCCGGCGGGTAGTGTGTATTATTTTAAATTACTGGAAGGTAGTTTTTCGGACGCTCAGCAGCTTTTTCATATGAAGAACATCTGTGATGATATAAGTGATGCTAATCAGGGATTTGGATTTTGTTTTGTAGGAAATGTAAGAGGAGAAAATCAAAATGTTTAATTTAACAAAAGCAGTATTTATGACAACACTGACATCTACCCATGCAGGTAGTGGCAGTCAGGTTGGGATTGTAGACCAGCCAATTCAGCGGGAGGTTCATACCACCTTTCCTAAAATTGAGGCTTCCAGCTTGAAAGGGTGCATAAAAGATTCCCTTGTTGATGGATTGTTGCAACGATCAACTGACGTTGTTAAAAATGAAAAATTACTGACAGCAATGCTAGGCTCAGATCCTGGAGCCAATGATACAGATACTTCTGCATCGGTGGTATCATTCACTGATGCCAGACTATTATTTTTCCCGGTTAAATCCGTTAAAGGCGTTTTTGCCTGGATTACCTGTCCCCTCATCTTGAAACGCTTTGTGGATGAAATGAGGATGTCAGGAATTGAGCTTTCTGATCAACTGCCACCCGAAAACTCCGTAACGACCAAAAGTAAATTGCTTTTAAGTAATAAAACAAAAATCATGCTGGAAGAGTTTCCGATCACTGTCTTCGAGTGTACCGCATTAGACACGCTGATTGACGAAATTAAAGCGTTTTTGCCGGAAAATGCGTTAGTAAAGTCATATCTCAAAGATCATACTGCAGTTGTCAGTGATGATGAGTTTAAAGATTTTGTGAATTTGTCAACCGAAGTAATTACCCGGATCAGAATAAATAAAGAAACGGGCATTGTTTGTGACGGCGCATTATTTAATGAAGAATATCTGCCCTCCGAGACAATCCTTTACAGTTTGATGATGGTTGCCCCTTTATTTCTTGACAGTACAAAGCAAGAAAAACTGCCAGAGGAGCTAAAGAATGTCGATGATCAGCCAAAGGCGATTTTGGACATTATAAAGGAATCGCTGCCAAATATCGTCCAACTCGGAGGCAATGCCACTCTTGGCAAAGGCTTACTGGGGATAAACGTTGCCTCTGAATCGCAGCAAGACTTGAAGACAGACATGATCGACAGCGTGAAAGGCGGGTTACTCCATGACTAATCGTGAAATGATCGAAAATGGCCGAGCTGAGTATGCCTATAATACCGTATCAAAGTTTGTTGAGGAAACCAATGATCAAAAAGCTCGAGAAAAATATCGGACTAGGATCATTACAATGCCGATGATGATTAAAACAAATGGGTTTGGAACCACGATGGCGTTTTATTTTTCAAAAAATAATAGTCAAGAATATTATCGGCTTGCCTATGAACACATTGAAGAATGGTTAATGCAGCAAAAATACCTTGAAAATAGCGGCAATGTGATGCAAAAGATTACATCATCAAGCATCGATGATTATAAATTAATGATGAATGAAACCATGGCTTTGCTGGAATGGATGAAGCGATTTGTTGAAGGTTTGATCAAAGTTGAAAAGAGCGCAGATAATCAAGTCCATGGAGAATAGGAGAAGCATATGCCTGATTTGAATGGAAAAATAACTAAATGGTTTTCAGAAAAAAAATACGGACAGATTAATTGTGGAGAAATATTTTTTAACTTTGAAGAGAAGGATCTTTCTGAAGATTTAAAAAAATCAATAAAAGAGGGGTTAGAAGTATCCTTTTTTGTTCAGAAACATGCTAAAGGACAAAAAGCGAAATCAATAGAATTATATTGCGTTGATAAAATAGATAATATTATCGCTTATAATCTTCCAAGGGATAGTAATGGATTAATTAATGAAGAAAAAGGTGGCGAAAATTATACCTTGATGTTGAATCGTTTCTCAAGGAGAGTCTTTTTAGAAGAAGAAATAGTGGCTATGACTAAACCTGAACTTTATTATCATTGTGTAGGTGGTAAGAACAATGACTATATGAAACCACTAAGTCTAGATTTTACAAAAGAGATTATCAAACAGCTAAAGAAAAAAAATAAAGAAATCATGCTTTATAGCAAGTCTAAGGTTGAAATTAAGTTTAAAGTGTTTGATAAACTTGCCGTTGGCATTGGGGGACAAAGTCCTTATGGTAATGTTGCCTTAATCACCTTGCACCATATCTATGGTATTCCATATATTCCGGCCAGTTCGTTAAAAGGTTTGCTGAGACATTATTTTGAAATGGAAGTCTTGAAAAGCAGAGAAAATAAAATGCATAAGAACACTTTTTTAGATTTGTTTGGCGCTGATGAGAACGAGGACGGAGGTGCACGGCAGGGAAAATTGTTTTTCCTTGATGCCTTTCCAACTGAAACGCCAAAACTCACCTTTGATGTGCTTACCCCACATAATAGTGACTATTTTGGGAAAAAAGGAGATAGGAATCCGCTAGGCGGAGAGACAGTGGATAATGATCCGCCGACTGATTATAGCAATCCTGTCCCAACTTTTTTCCCAGCAATTATGCCGGTGAATTTTGCAATATATATCGGTGCATTTTCAGACATCGATGAGGACACAATGAATGCAGTAGGAACTGTTTTAAAAGAGGCATTAGAGAATTATGGCATTGGTGCAAAAACATCCGTTGGTTATGGCCTGGGTCATGCTGAGTTAATCAAATCGAATAACTAGAAAAGAAGATAGCTGATTGGCGAAAGAGAATTTTCAAGGTATACAAACTTAAAGTTCAAGAAAAGGATAAGACAACAGATGATCACACAAGCAAAAATAAAACTTGCTAAAACCGCTAAGGCTGAATTAAATTCAGCCTTAGCGGTAAAAATACATGGTTGGTTACTAAATACCGTTTCATCCGCACTTGGTGAAAAACTTCATGCCTTTGGAGAAGTACGTCCCTATAGCTTATATGTAAAATCAAGCGACAGAGACTGTGACTGGCTGGTGTTAAATATTCTCCATGAAAATGCCTTAGAGCTTTTAGAAGTTGTGGCAAATATGCAGTATTTAACACTCAGTGGAATAAAAGAACCAATTATTGTCTGCGGAATTCAATCGGTTATTGAAAAATCGACCAGGGATATTTTAGAAGAGAAAGATAAGACCGAATTCAGACTTGAATTTTTAACACCAGCGACGTATAAACTTAATAATCAATACAGTAACTGGTTTGACTTGAGTCGCCTGATTATGGGATCAGTAAAAAAGCTGAATGCTTTTGAGAATACAATGATTAACACACGAGATTTTTATGGCATCAACGAAAGTATCGATATCCTCAATTATCAACTAAAGAGTGTCAAATATCTGATTAATAGTAACCCAATCAATAGCTTTATAGGTGATGCGAAATGTAAAGTGAGTGGCAAGACGGAAACCATGAGACAATTAAAGCAGATCTTGAATTATTGTCAATATTCAGGGATCGGTGCTAAAACCGCGATGGGAATGGGAGGCTTTCATTTGGAGACAATCAAATAAATCATTGCCGCATTTCCGTAGCTACGATTGTCTACCACAACATAGAAAAATAACCATTGTTTACGAAATCAAAAATTTTTCACACAACTATTCAATTTTCTAAACTATAAATGCATCAAGATACTGTTTATTGGGCATTAATTTAAATAATCAAAAAAGAAAGGCAAGTCATGACATCAATAAAAACACTATTGGAAAATAAGCAAAGAGCATTAATGGCGAAACTGGAAGCTGATTTAAGTCATCCGACAACAAAAGGAGATGCCTGTGAAGCAGCATGGATCGAATTTTTTAGAAGTTTTTTACCAAGTAAATATTTGATTGATAAAGGATTTATTTTTGATTCTAAAGGAAATATGAGTGAACAGATTGATGTTATCATCTATGATGCATTATATACACCTTTAATTTTCGAGACGAACGCAGGAGAGAAATTTATAACGGCAGAGAGTGTGTATGCAATCTTTGAAGTCAAACAGGAAATTAATAAAAGTAATTTGGAATATGCGAATAAAAAAGTCATGTCAGTAAGAAATTTGTATCGCAGTTCACGTGAGATGATTGTCGCTGGAAATGCAGTTAAAGCACGGCAATTAACAAAAATTATTGGGGGGATTTTATCGACGAATGCAATTTCGGCAGAATCCTTAAAAAGTCATCTAGATAATTATCCTGCAATTGATTTAGGCTGTGCAATTAATCAGTTTTCATTCATAGCCATTAGGGATGAAAATGAAAAAGTTATCGACTTCGGCCAATCTAATAAGGATGAAGTGATCCTGTCTTTTTTCTATTTGATATTGGATGAACTCTACAAGCTTGGAACCAGTCCAGCGGTAGATATTAGGAAGTATGCTGATTTTTCATTACAAGGGCTTAAGCTTATGAGATAATTGATTGCTTGAGACATACTTTTGCATGCCATTCTTGACGGTTTTGTGAACGAGTGGTTGAAAAAAATAATACGTTTCAGTTGAATGCTAAACTAGTTATTTATTTATCGCACAGTCAAACTGACACAATATAAATTAGAACGATTCTAACATATAAAAATACGGAGGTGAAGACCCATTAAGACAATCGCTCATTTTTTAGCCCCTTCAAAGTCCCTGTTTATGCGGGTTTCAAAAGGGTGCTGTGACAAAGAATCCTCCCGTTAAAAGGGATTGAAACAGATCTTGTCAACCCTTCTTTCTCCATGACGTCCTTGTGACAAAGAGTCCTCCCGTTAAAAGGGATTGAAACTACTCTTCAGCTCTTGTTCTATGCCATATGGAATATTTATGGCGTGACAAAGAGTCCTCCTGTTAAAAGGGAGCAATTATTTTTAGGAGGTGGCAGGCGATGATCAGTTTGGAACAGTTGGCTAACTACAGTGCTTTGGATGGGGCATTTTCGGTCGTAATGAAGAAAAGCAAGATGGCCGGTGTGGATGGTATTACACCCTTGCAGTTTGTCGAAAACCGGAAACGCAATCTGCAGGAAATTTCATGGGCGATCAAAGCCGGGGTTTTTCACCCTGACCCCGTTTTGCAGTTCGAACTTCAGAGAAACAACAAGTCCCGAGAAGTCGGAATTCTGACCTGTAAAGACCGGATTGTTGCCAGAACTCTGCATAAAGCCTTGGCGAAGGTGATTGAACCCTTTCTGGATGAGACCTGCTACGCTTTTCGCACTGATCGTTCAGCATTACTGGCAGTTAAACAAGTGGAAAATATGATTCATGAAGGGTATCATTATGTTGCCAAAGTCGATGTAGGTGATTTTTTCGGCAGTATTAATCGGGAATTATTATTATATCGAATTGAACCCATCATCGAAAACGAAGAAGTCATGGTAATTATTAAAGACTTAATTGCAGCTCCGGTGATGGTGAATAACCATCTGTCAGAGGAAACAGGTTTATCATTGGGAAGTCCGATTTCACCGGTTTTATCGAACTATTACCTTTGTGGCATTGATGCTTATTTTGGTAAATATGAAGGGATCACTTATTTGCGTTATGTCGATGATATGATTCTTTTAAGCCAGGATGAAAAGACGCTTTCCCAAGCCTACCATCAGTTACAGGGGTTGTTGGCAGATGTTTTTTTAGCATTGAATCCTGATAAAACTCAATTTACCACGGTTGAAAGAGGATTTGATTATCTGGGGTTTCGATTTGATGGCCATGGCATCACAGCAACCGATGACGCTGAACAGGCGCTTGCTGAAATGCTTGAAGAGGTGTGGGAAACGACTCGTTATCAACCAAAAGAAGAACGAATGCTGCAACTCAGACAAAAAATGAACGGCTGGAACGCTTACTATCAGGGACGTTTGGCAGGCGATTTGCTAGGTGTGCTTGTATCCATTGAGGGTGAAGCCTTTGAAGATGAGGAAATCTGGGAATATCGTCAATCGTTGGTCAATGACGATCTTGAAAAAATACAGTATCTGGTAGCAGCTTGGCAAAAAAAGGGCAAATTGGATTATGCATTAAATGAATTTGCACTGTTCTTAAAATTGCCAATCCATAATCTGGATTTTGAAACAAATCGCTTGCTTGTGAATTTATACAGCGAGTACTGTGAGACATTTGAGTCTTCAGTGATGGCAAAAATCATCGAACTATATACACAACAGGAGTGTTATGCAATTGCCGAGAATTATCGAAGAAACCCAATTTGACGATGACTATGAACGGCTCTTACCTTTATCAAATAATGTGGAGCAGATTATCAGTGCCTGTGCAATCATGCGACGCTTGGCGTTGAAAGCGCTGGACACCCGATTTCTCAATCATTTTGAGCGTTTATCACTTTTGTATGTTTTTGGACACCTTGGTGATGAAGGAAAACAGTTTTTGCATCGTATTATGGCATACACCATGGATTATAATAAAAAAACGACTGAGTATTTTATTGGGAAACGCCCGGATTTACCGGTTGGTTGTGTCAAACTGAAAGAAGAGTTAAGTTTTTTAGGATCCGCTGATTGTCATTGTCGGTTCAAGGTACCCAAAGGATGTTACTATTCGCCAGTGCTGCATGCAATTTCAATGGATACATTTGGTCGGGAAGATAGCAATATTACCTTGCCGGTAGCCAGTGAATCACGACGCGAAAAAGTTTTTGAATACTTCTCAGTCAATTTGCGACTGGAGGAAAAAATTCTGGAAGTAATGGAGCTAAACAGAAAAATAAAAGTACTGGAAAACCAAAAAACATTAATTAAAGAAGAAATTCGGTCAATGCTTGAAAAAGCCGAAGGAAATACAATGACAGTGGAAACAGGAACCGCTAGAATCGACCCGGTTAGCGGTGAGGTGGAAGTGATTCTCAAGATATAAAAGGACATTAAACCATATCGAGATTTGACTGATCTGGCACAATATGTAAAGCACAGTTTGGGGTTAACATAGAAGCAGGTTGTTTTCCCGATCAATGAAAACTGGAATAATATTGTAATTGAAATAGATAGGGTTTCATGTTACAATTTATTCGTCTTAAGAATATAATATGAATTTTAAAAGTTTAAGATGAGTAAAAGGTGATAAAATCGCTCATTTTGGTAAAAAAATGCATATTGTATGTAATATCGATGTAACCACAAGATATTGTGAAACGTATATTAGAACGATTCTAATATATAAAAATATGGAGGTGAAGACCCATTAAGACAATCGCTCATTTTTTAGCCCCTTCAAAGCCCCTGTTTATACGGGTTTCAAAAGGGTGCTGTGACAAAGAGAACTCCCGTTAAAAGGGATTGAAACTTGCGCCAACAGTTGGCTTTTCCTCTTCCACCGTATAGCCCGTGACAAAGAGGACTCTCGTTAAAAGGGATTGAAACATATTAGCCTTGAAGGCTCCATCCCCAGTCGTGGATTTAGTGACAAAGAGAACTCCCGTTAAAAGGGATTGAAACCTAAATTTTTCCAGGAAAAAATATTTCCATAAGTTTCCGTGACAAAGAGAACTTCCGTTAAAAGGGATTGAACGCTACAGCTACAAGAGTTGCCAACCCTCTTACAGTCCGTTATAAAGAGTCCTTCCGTTAAATTTCTTAATCAACCTTCACATATTTTTTGACTTCTGATATTCTCCAAGTGGGCCTTAATCGGCTTTTTTTTATTGCTTAATTTTTTTTGCGAAAAACCTGAGCTTACGTCGTTATAAACATTAGACTCAATTATTAAAAGTGAAAGAAATAATAACTCAAACAAGGAGGGTTTTATGGCATATAAATGCAGGAGTTGTGGGGCGAATGATGTTGAAAATCCCGGTGATCTTTGTGAACTCTGTATGACCTGTCAGGATCCATATCTTGCCGAAATATCAAAAAACAAAAACACCGGTAAAATTAAAATCCCGGTTGCACCGTCAGCAAAAACAGCACCAGTCCGAAAAGGGAGTTCCCGGAAAATTTTGTTGGGGGGCGGGGATCAAGGCTCGGTGAAAAAACCCGAAGCAGATCAGGCAACTATACAGTCAGATGGACCGCCACCAGTGATGATTTTAGCGCCAGGACAGGTAATTAACCCAACAGGGACAGTTGGTGGGTCAACGGTGACGCAGCAAAACAATGTCGTAGGTAATATTCCATTGCCTTTAAGTGTTGGCATAACCAAAAATATTACCGTCGATAAACAGGAAAAATCCTTTCTCTGGAAGTGGTTCCGTGCTCTTTTTACCGGCGTGCCCTTTACCTTGGGTAATGAAGTGATACTGTTTCAAGTATTTCCGGATTTCAGCGGTTCAGCCGTTAACGCCATGGGAAATGCCTGTGATCAGGTGATTGTTTATGGCAAAATTAATGTCGGCGTCATCAGTGAAAATAATGATGTTGAGGTTTTCGGCCGAAGGGATTCCAATAACAATGTGATCGCTAAAAAAATTAGAAACAAAGGCAGTGGCACCACCATTTCTCCCAAGCATACCATCAGTACCGGGATGGTCTGGATGATCACGCTGATGTTTCTGGCGTTCGCTATTTTTCTAGGCCTGGCACTGGGCATTGAAGGGATTATCTGGGTAGTTGTGATGATTCTTTTACTGACCAATCTACCGACGGTGTTAAAGATTTTGGCTTTTATGATGGGGATCATCTTTTCATTTATGAAAAGACGATAAATCTTGAAAGGGGTGAGATAACATTAAATGGTGATGCAATCACATGATACTGCCGCGATAAAAAATGATGCCATTTGTCGAAAACAATTGGATCACATTCCCAATGGGAATTTTCAGGCTGATGGTTACGAAGCCTGTAATAACATGGTGTTTTTTAGAATTCGGGGAATGACGCGATTCTGGGAAAATCAGCTCAATTTTGGGGTGAGTGGTTTAATGGCTGATGTGCTAAGTAGCACTGTTCGTTATGGCATTCCGTTTGCCTTTGCCATCCGTGGCGATGAAAGGGGGATTGCTCTGTATCTGGGCACCATGAAGCTGCTCCAGGACAGCCTGATCTCGACGTGTCAGGCCTTGTATCCGGGATTGGAGATAGAGTCCTGTCCGAACAATCCTCTTGGTCAGTGTGGCTGTCGCTGGGGTGGATTGTTTACCGGGATCCCAACCGATAAAAACAAACGGGAGGAAAAAGGTTTTCAAATCGAAAATATTTGCCGAGGAATGCAGGGCAAACAATTTGTTTACCTGATTCTGGCATCGGGTATCAGCAGTAATGCGGTCAGTTTTGGCCACGAGCGGATTCTTCAGGAAATGGAAAATGAATTTGCGTTAATGAATCAAACCGTGTCTGGCGGAGGTCAGGGGAATATTTCCATTCAAAAACAGAATTTTGCTATCAAAAACTATTTTGAAAACTTGGAAGTGCTGGAAAAGGTTATTAAAACCGGGGTTGCCCGGGGAATGTGGCGGGTTAATGGCTACTATGCCAGTGCCGATCAGATCGTTGCCAAACAATTGGGAAACATCATTAAAGCCAGCTTCTCAGGCGAAGAATCAAAGCCGGAGCCGTTTCGGGTGATTGATTATCACGGCATTCAGGATGTCATTCCCAACCTTTATATGATGGCGGATCTGATTGAAAATCCCCAAATTCATCCCCTGGGAGCCTGGCAGCATAAAGGGATTGCCAAAGAGATTCAACTGTTTATCTACAAGTATCAGACGATCCTTAACAGCGACCAACTGGCGGCTTTGTGCCAGTTACCTAAAACTGAGTTTCCCGATTATTATCTGGACGAATATGTAGAGTTTGATGTCTCAAACCGAAACCAGATGAACCTTGAGAACCCCCTTGAAATCGGGGAGATCTGCACCGCTGGCCGGAATAATAAAACCGGAATAACCAATCCTTACGCAATTGAAAAAAAAGATCTGACCCGCCATGCCCTGATCATCGGGATTACTGGGGGTGGTAAGACGAATACTGCCAAATCGTTGCTTAGTGGATTGTGGAACCCGGAAGATAAATCGCCACGAATCCCTTTTATGGTCATCGAATCGGCTAAGCGGGAATACTGGGAACTTTACAATCACGAAGGTTTTGAAGATCTGCTGGTCTTTACCCTGGGCGATGAAGCGGCCCTAACCGCGGTGAAATATCGCATCAACCCCTTCGAAACAAATTCACGGATCTCTTTACAGACCCATATTGATTACCTGCTGTCAACCTTTAAGGCAGCCTTTGACCTCTATCCGCCGATGCCTTATATTCTGGAAAAGGCGGTTTATGAAGTTTATCAAGATCGGGGTTGGGACATTGTGGAGAATAAGAATCACTATGGGCTGACCGAGTACCCGACTTTGTTCGATCTTTATCATAAGATTGATGTGGTGGTCGACAACATGGGCTACCATCAGGAGGTTCAATCCAATGTGAAGGCGGCGCTGCAGGCCAGGATCTATTCCTTGATGATTGGCGGAAAGGGAGCCATGCTCAATACCCCAAAGTCAATCCCCATTGAGACCCTGTTGTCCCGACCAGTAGTACTGGAACTGGAAGATCTCGGTGATGATGAAACGAAATCCTTTGTCACGGGAATCCTGCTGGTCCAGCTTTACGAATACCGTAAATCTCAGATGACCAAAGGCAGTAAAAATTTATCCCATGTTTTGATGGTCGAAGAGGCCCATCGGTTGCTGAAAAATGTCAGTGAGACTGGGGAGGGCGGAAATACCCGGGCAAAGTCGGTGGAGTTTTTCTGCAATATGTTGGCAGAAATCCGCACCTTTGGACAAGGTATCATGATTGCCGATCAGATTCCCACCAAGCTGGCCACCGATACCATCAAAAATACCAATCTAAAAATTGTTCACCGGACAGTAGCCCTGGAAGACCGGGAAACGATTGGCCGGGCGATGAACATGAATCCCAGTCAGATTGAATACCTGAGTTCGTTAAAACGCGGTGTAGCTGCCATTTATGCTGAGGGTGACAATCGTCCGAAGTGCGTCAGGATGCCACTATTTGAGGCCTGTTATGATCACTCCCGGAGTGACGTGATCCGATCGGTTCGCGATCAGTTGGCTGATCTTAACAAGGGTGATGATCAGCTGATCACCTACCATGGTGGTTGTGCCTTTTGTGAGCAACGGTGTCGCCATTATGAAAAAAGTGAAGTCATTTATTGATACTGAAATTTCAGTCAGAATGGTACTGGAAAAACTGGAAGCCCGCCAGTTTGCACCTGGGGTACTGGAAGCCCTGATGAATTCAGAATTGATGAATGTTTTAAATGTCCAAAATGTTTTTGAAAAACAATGCGCCATCGGATATGTGTTAAGCAATCATCCCCAAATGAAGATGGGTCAGCAACAAGCGGTTATGGCAGATTACCTGAATGACATGTATAAGAATTGAGAGGAGAAAAATTATGTCGGATCAAATTATTAGTTCAGCCAATCTAAGTTATATTGAAAACAATCTCAACCATATTGCCCGAAGTTTGGATAACGTCCATCAAAATCTGGATGTGGTGAATTCCACCGTGACGGATGTGGATCAGAATGTGCGGGTCGTGTACGATGAAATCGGTAAATTGGCAAATGATTTTAATGAATTTGTGTTAATCCAGGTTCGCGCCAACCGGCTTGGCGAAGCAGAACGGCAACTGGGATTGGTACGTCAGGAATTAGAAAGTAAATATGGCCATTATGCGGCTATTCGAAAGGCAACAACCGGAATACTGCAGGCCGATGATCTGGGCATCATTAAAAAAGAAACCATTACCAATACCTCCGAAGAATTGATGTTATCGGCTCCGGGTTATTGGTTGGCCCCCTGTCTGGTAGCGTTGGCGGCTTGGATTAATGATCAGCCGGAGCTGGCGGAGCGAGCTTTAAAGAAGGCATTCGGAGAAATGATGAAAAAACATCATTGCTTTTCGCCTTGCTTTGTCGTCGGGCTGACCGGAAATCGGCGTGTTTGAAATGGACGCAGCGTTACCTCGCCAATCAGAATGAAGAAGATCTTGATCGTAAAGCGATCATCATCCTGGATGCCTATGCCAGTGGATTGCTGGGAGCTGATTCAGAAGGGGTCATTTCCAGACAGATAACCGAATGGCTGGACCATCTGGAAGAAAAACCTGGTTTTATTGAACAGCAGGCTGCTCAATGGTCGGATGCCATTAATTTGCAGCGGAAGCCGATCGAAATTGATAATTATCCGTATCTGAAAAAATACAGCAAAACCTGGCCAAATTTACAAGATATTATGGAAGGAGCGGAACTGCATCACCGGATCTTTGATTATTTTTCAAACATTTTTGAACAGGAAACCCAGACTGGAACAGTCAAAGAGCAGTTGGATGGGATTTTAACCAGTCTGGTTGCCGATTTTGATGATGAAGAATTGCCGCTTCGCAAAAAAGAACGTTTTGAGCAAATGGTGGTTGACTTTAAAGGCGATGAGCCGCGGGCTAAAAACAATATGGCCATTGGGGTAATGGGCTTGATAATGTGCATGGCCTCGCCATTTCTCGGAATAATTGCCATGATTTCCAGGGGTGGTTTTGGCAGACACATCTGGTTGTTTTTTAATGAAAAAATTGACCATCAGAATGCGGCACAATTTGGGAAAAAAATTATAACGCTGGCCGGTGCGTTGCCAGAGGGATTAAGTATTGAGGTTTTTCCCAACGGGCGGTCATCGAAAGCAGGAATCGCAGTGCCCTTTATGAAACTGCCCTTTGGCATCAACGTGATCATGAAGAAACGAAGTTTTTTCTATGGATCAGGTGATCGAGTTTTTTTCGAGCAACCAGCGGCTTGAAGAAAAAATAGCTGAAGTGCTTAAGATTAATCAAAAGATCATTGAGTTAGAAAATCAGAAAGATAATTGTAAAGAAGCGATCAAAAAAATATTACACAGTACAGAAGAAAAAATTATCTCAGTTGAACAGGGTACCGCACGTATTAACGAAGATGGTGAACTTGAAATTTTATTAAAACGATAATACAATTAAGTTATTGTAGAAAAAGGATGAAGAAGGTGTTATAATTGCATCAATTCCAGTCAAAATCGTTCAAAAATGAGTCATTTGACTTAAAATCGCTCAGTTTTTTTGAAGACTGTATTTTGTATCAAGATGCTATTTTCAATACTATATATGGTGGTGATGAAAAATTTTCATAAAAAAACGAACATTTTTGTACGAACAAGTCCAATTAAGTCAATCGCTCAGTTTTTTGGCCCTTGAAAGTCCCTGTTTATGCGGGTTTCAAAAGAGTAGGGTGACAAAGAGACTTCCCGTTAAAAGGGATTGATACTGTCGACCTTGTCAACGATTTCTTTTTGAGTTCTTGGCCATGACGATTTGAGAAGTATGGATAGAATCACAAATTAGGGAAAGGTGAGTATCGAATTGGAACATTATATTCCGCCATTTGTAATAACGGATAAAATGATTGACCTAATAGCTGAGATCAGTGTGTGGATCGGTAAAATATCAGTTAATTTTAATCAGGTTGCAAATCTGCTATTGCAACGTGAAAATCGCATCAAAACAATTCAAGCATCCCTGGCAATCGAGAATAACACATTAACCCATTTACCTGTTGATTTATAATCAGTCGGTTAGGGGTTCGATTCCCCCTGCTAACTCCAGTAAGAATATAATATTTTATTAAAAGAATGGCTTTAATTAACGGTTCTTTTTTTATTTTTTGGTTTTACTCTTCACTTAAAAATATGACCGACTGTGAAAATCGAAAAATTTTGGCTAATTTATTCCTATTATTTGCCGTGCTTTTTTTCAGTGGAGGTTATTTTTGTAGGTCAGCTATGTGTTGTGTATATTCCGGCAGTGAAATCTCATGGGGATGCAGGATATCAGAATACCGCCATTGATCGATTGATCAGAGAAGGAAAAGTAATCAAGATATTTGTGAAAATAATGACAGGAAAAATCGAGCGAATCAGCAAAGGAATTTACATTGATGCAGAACAAACGGTAGACGATTATTTAATCATGCAGTTATCGCGGTAAGAAAGGGATCTTCTCTCATGAAACGGCTTTATTTCTTCATGATTTATGCGATCGGTCGCCGTTGAAATTAATGATGACCATTTCCACCGGTTATAATACCCGGTTATTAAAAATGGACGATCACTATCAATTTTTTTATATGAAAAAAGAATTTCATGAAATTGGTAAAATGCGTGTGCTGTCGCCATACGGAAATACGATTGCTGTTTATGATGAAGAGCGAACCATTTGCGATTGCCTGAAAAAAAAGGATAAGCTGGACATCGATCTTGTTTTGATGGCGGTTCGGCAGTACATGCGTGATCCGGACAAAAAACCCGGTATCTTTGTCGAATTAAAAATAAAGATGCTAATGTTTACTATGAAAAACCGAGATGGTTTGTTGAGGGTAAAGAGTATTAATTTCATAATTGAATTAAAAAGTTGACAGAAACGTACATTAATCTTACAATGAATGCAATACTGATGTGAAGCATAACTTAAAGAAATGATATTGCAATATTTACGATATGTTTAGACAGGCTGTTTATTCAGTCAGAAATATTCAATTTGGAGACATGGAGTTATGGATAATATATTTTAATCAATTACGAATGGAGATGATTAAAAAACGGTTTATTTTAATGTTTACGTTCTAGCACTGTATTTTAATAATCCCAAATATCATATGTCTTATTCTGATTATTGTTCTAGTCAAGCAAAATTGTAATGCCAGGAGTTACAATTCCATTGTAGCAGAACACTATACTAAAAAGATTACGGTAAAAAACAGGGGTGAACGCTTTAGACTTTGTTGCAGGAAATAATGATGGTTTTAATTCAGAAGCGTCCAGGTTTAAAAGATGTGTTGCTTAATGTTTCGGGTTCTAATCTAATAAAAGATGAAACATACAGATATATAAAGAAAATAAAGGGGAATAAATGAAAGCAAAGCAAGTAATGAAAATTACCTTAAAGAGCGTTATTATATTAATCGGAATTCTTATTCTATTCATTTTTACATTTGGAATGTATCATCGGTATATGTTGGCACAAGAGGCAAGTAAATTGAAACCACCTGGTACCATGGTCGAAGTCAATGGACATCAATTGCACGTTTATGCAGAAGGCAACAGTGAAAACAAGCCGACACTGGTATTGATGTCAGGGTCAGGCACCATTGCCCCGGTTTATGATTTCAGACTATTATATTCCAAACTGTCGGATGAATATCGCATTGTGGTTGTGGAAAAAGCAGGCTATGGTTATTCGGAGATTGTAGATATTGATCGAGATGTCAACTCTGAGTTGGAGGAAACCAGGTTGGCACTTTCGCATGCCGGAGAAAGCGGACCGTATATTTTGCTACCACATTCCTTTTCCGGCCTCGAGGCTATTTACTGGGCCCAGATGTATCCCGAAGAAATACAGGCAATCATCGGTTTAGATATGCTGGTCCCGGAAACATTTTTAGATCAAGAGATTAATCCATCGATTATTGATGCGATTTATAGTATTTTATTATGGATGGGGGCACAACGCATTCCAGGGGTCCATGATGCAACACTCAACTGGGTTTCTGATGAAGAAAACCAGCAATTGAACTATCTGCTATATAAGAATGCCTTAAATATCGATATCCAAAATGAAGGATTGGCCATAGTTCAAAGTTCAAAATTAGTTAAAGAAAAGGGAATTCCAAAGGTCGATATTATTCAATTTGTATCAACTGAGCAAATCGGTGATGATTGGATTTCTTATCAGAAACAATTTTCAGAGGAGGCAGGATCCAGTATTTATTACTTGGATTGTGGACATTATATGTTTTATGAGCAGTCGCAATTTATTGCTGATAAAGTAAAGGAATATATAAAAAGCAACCCATATGACTAATGATGAAAAAATATTTATGGGAGCTAGGGTGTGTTCATGATATTTATTGAAAGCGGTTTTAGTTTTGGTAAATTGAAAATAAATAAATTTTTTATAGTTACTTCATTAATTTGTGACTTCTTTTATGCTACTATATTTCTCCCTTTTATAATCATGATTGAATGGCCAGTCTTTTTCTATACAGTGCCACGTATTTTTTATTATACGCTGTGCGTTTATTGTAAAATAAAAATGTAGAAAGCAAAAATTTCTTATTAGTTTTATCAATAATCAGAAAGATCTAGGCAGAGGCGAAAATTACGGTAATTTAGTGCGAATCGTGCGTGCAAGTTTATATTTAAGAACAGAACTGAAAAAGGCAATCACAACTTTTGAAGAATATATGAAAACATATAATGAGGCATTAAAAGAAACCGAAAAGAAAAAAGCATATTTAGATGCATTCAATACATTTGTTTTGTCACTTAAATATCATACCATATATTTTGAAGAAGAAACAAAACGTTGGAAGTATTTATTGGGTGAAAACAGAGACGGCATGCTTGTTAGTTTGCAAGGCGTTGATCCATTAGACCGAGAAATGGGATTATATCAGGCATTCTATCATTATTTTACGCTTGATTCTAAAAATCGAGAGGGTCTTGATAAGTATTTAAATGGACTAAATGAGAGTGAAAATATCCAGGCAGTTGCACGTCCTGATATTGCGCAAGAAGCAAAAAGAGTTATTGAAAATGATGATTATCTTGATCGGGATATTGCCAGTGAAAAAATAGAATTATTTAAAAATGCTATTGCTCATTCTAAGTTTAAGTATGACTTGCCTAAATCGATTGATAGTATAAAAACCGAAGAAGGCGTAAAAACGGCAATTGAAAATTTGGAGTATTTTTATAATTCTATCAAATACAAGGGATTAGAATCAGTATAGAATTATAAGCTGGGTAAGGCGAAGGATTTCCCGGTTGAAAGAAGACAACTATTATAAAAAATGATATAATAATCGCGTAAAATAAATTCAATTTTAAGCAAAAATGATCAAAAACGAGTAATTTGACTTAAAATCGCTCAGTTTTTTCGAAGACTGCATTTTGTATCAAGATGCTATTCTCAATACTAAATATGGTGGTGATGAAAAATTTTCATAAAAAAACGAACATTTTTGTACGAACAAGTTCAATTAAGTCAATCGCTCAGTTTTTTGGCCCTTGAAAGCCCCTGTTTATGCGGGTTTCAAAAGAGTAGGGTGACAAAGAGACCTCCCGTTAAAAGGGATTGATACGAGAGCTCCTATATCGGGATGTGTATATCTTTTACTAGTGACAAAGAGACCTCCCGTTAAAAGGGATTGATACGCATTATAGTCAATGTCGAAGTCGTCGAATATGTTTGTGACAAAAATACCGCTTGCATTTATCAATTTCATTTTTGAAGAATTATGATGATTACACTGGACCAGTTATCAAACTATACTGCCATGGATGCGTCCTTTGCGACAGTTATGAAAAAAAGTAATGTGGCGGGTGTAGATGGGATCACCCTGATACAGTTTGAAATTAATAAGCATGATAAAACCAGAGAAATTGGCATTTTAAGCACTAAAGATCGAATCGTGGCGAGAACCTTATGTTGATGATATTCTATTTCTAGGGAAAGATCAACAGCCAGTCGAAAACGCAATCGGTCAAATTGGAAACCCTTCTGGTGGATGTTTTTTTAGAGCTGAATCCTCAAATTTTGCATGTAATAGCGATTGATACGTTTGGAAGTGAAGATAGCAAAATTACCCTGCCGGTCGCAAAAGAATCGAAAAAGGATCAGGTGATCGAGTTTTTTTCGAGCAACCAGCGGCTTGAAGAAAAAATAGCTGAAGTGCTTAAGATTAATCAAAAGATCATTGAGTTAGAAAATCAGAAAGATAATTGTAAAGAAGCGATCAAAAAAATATTACACAGTACAGAAGAAAAAATTATCTCAGTTGAACAGGGTACCGCACGTATTAACGAAGATGGTGAACTTGAAATTTTATTAAAACGATAATACAATTAAGTTATTGTAGAAAAAAGATGAAGAAGGTGTTATAATTGCATCAATTCCAGTCAAAATCGTTCAAAAATGAGTAATTTGACTTAAAATCGCTCAGTTTTTTCGAAGACTGTATTTTGTATCAAGATGCTATTTTCAATACTAAATATGGTGGTAATGAAAAATTTTCATAAAAAAACGAACATTTTTGTACGAACAAGTTCAATTAAGTCAATCGCTCAGTTTTTTGGCCCTTGAAAGCCCCTGTTTTTGCGGGCTTCAAAAGGGTAGGGTGACAAAGAGACCTCCCGTTAAAAGGGATTGATACTTAAACAAACTGTAATCCAGTTTATAGTAAATTTGTAAGTGACAAAGAGACTTCCCGTTAAAAGGGATTGATACTGTCGACCTTGTCAACAACGATTTCTTTTCGAGTTCTTAGTTGTGACGATCTGAATAGCTGAGATCAGTGTGTGGATCGGTAAAATATCAGTTAATTTTAATCAGGTTGCAAATCCGCTATTGCAACGTGAAAATCGCATCAAAACAATTCAAGCATTGCGGGCAATCGAGAATAACACATTGACCCATTTACCTGCTGATTTATAATCAGTCGGTTAGGGGTTCGATTCCCCCTGCTAACTCCAGTAAGAATATAATATTTTATTAAAAGAATGGCTTTAATTAACGGTTCTTTTTTTATTTTTTGGGTTTTACTCTTCACTTAAAAGTATGACCGACTGTGAAAATCGAAAAATTCTGGCTAGTTTATTCCTATCATTTGCCGTGCTTTTTTTCAGTGGAGGTTCTTTTTGTATGTCAGCTATGTGTTGTGTATATTCCGGCAGTGAAATCTCATGGGGATGCAGGATATCAGAATACCGCCATTGATCGATTGATCAGAGAAGGAAAAGTAATCAAGATATTTGTGAAAATAATGACAGGAAAATCGAGCGAATCAGCAAAGAAATTTACATTGATGCAGAACAAACAAACGGTAGACGATTATTTAATCATGCAGTTATCGCGGTAAGAAAGGGATTTTCGCTCATGAAACAGATTCAGGAGTCAAGCGATCAGTTGAATTAATATTTTTATATGGAATGGCATTAAGAAGATATATGCCCTCTCTTATCAGTATAAGTTAGAATCAGAATGTGATATAATATGTAACCTAAAATAAGTAAAAAAGGGGCTGTGCGTGTGAAAAACAGAACATATATTGCCATAGATCTGAAAAGTTTTTACGCTTCGGTGGAGTGTATCGAACGTCAGCTTGATCCATTGACCACAAACTTGGTGGTGGCCGACGCTGCTCGAACAGAAAAAACCATTTGCCTCGCGGTGACGCCTGCCCTGAAAGCCCACGGTATTTCCGGTAGAGCAAGGCTGTTCGAGGTGGTGCAGAAGGTAAGAGCAACCAATGCCCAGCGACAGCGATATGCACCAAATCGCATTTTTACCGGTTCCTCTTATGATGATGCTCAACTTAAATCATCACCGGAACTGGAACTGGATTACATCGTTGCCCCGCCTCGCATGGAGCTGTATGTTGATTATAGCACACGTATTTACAATGTATATCTCAAATATATCGCTCCTGAAGATATGCATGTGTATTCCATCGATGAGGTTTTCATGGATGCGACAAATTATCTGAATACCTACAAGCTGACTGCTCGTGAACTGACCATGAAGATCATTCGGGATGTATTGAAAACCGCGGGCATCACAGCTGCAGCGGGAATCGGTACAAATTTGTATCTCGCCAAGATTGCTATGGACATCGGAGCCAAGCATGTCAAACCAGATAAAAACGGGGTACGTATTGCAAAGCTTACCGAGATGAGTTATCGTCAATCCCTATGGGACCATCGACCGCTGACCGATTTCTGGCGAGTAGGCAAGGCTACCGCCAAAAAGCTCGAGGCTCACGGCCTTTTAACGATGGGCGATGTGGCCAGGTGTTCCCTCGGAAAAATAGGTGATTTCTATAATGAAGCCCTGCTCTACAAGCTGTTTGGCGTAAATGCGGAGCTACTCATCGATCATGCCTGGGGCTGGGAACCATGCACCATTGCAGATGTTAAAGCCTATAAGCCAACCACTAACAGTATTAGCTCCGGCCAGGTCTTACAGTACCCTTATCCCGTCGATAAAGCCAGGCTCATCGTAAGGGAGATGGCCGATCTTCTGGCCTTGAATTTGGTCGACAAGCAAATGGTAACGGATCAGTTGGTGTTAACAGTCGGTTATGACATCCAAAATTTGCAGGACCCAGAGCTCAGGCAATCGTATAAGGGTGAAGTCACCACAGACCACTATGGCAGGCAGTTGCCTAAACATGCCCACGGCACCGAGAATCTTAGCGGCCACACGGCCTCGTCCACGTACATAATTGAGGCAGTTACAATGCTCTTCGACCGCATTATAGATGAGCGACTGCTGGTGCGCCGAGTGAATATAACCGCAAACCATGTCATCCCCGAAGTATCTGCGCCCAAAGCTGCGTCTTACGAACAACTCGACCTTTTTACCGATTATGCTGCCTTGGAAAAGCGGCAGGCAGCGGAAGAAGCAGAGCTTGAAAGAGAGAAAGTGATGCAAAAATCCATCCTGGACATTAAGAAAAAATTCGGTAAAAACGCAATCCTCAAGGGCATGAATCTGGAAGAAGGGGCCACCACCAGGGATCGCAATGATCAGATCGGAGGACATAAAGCATAATGGGTTCATATGATGATATTATCCACCTGCCTCATCACGTTTCGACTACCCGCCCTCATATGCCAATTGCCGATCGAGCGGCGCAGTTTTCGCCCTTTGCAGCACTTACCAAACATGGGGAAGCTATTGTGGAAACAGCTCGGCTCACACGGGAGCGCAAGGAGCTGACTGAGGATGCCAAAGCAGATATCGAACTGCGGTTGAATCTGCTGGCCAAACAGATTGCCAGCCGGCACCAAGTCTCCATCACATATTTTCAGCCGGACGAGATGAAAGACGGTGGCAGCTATATCACCGTCGCTGGTATAGTCATAAAGATTGATGTTTATGATCATATAGTTGTGATGCTGGACAAAACCAAAATTCCTATCAAGAATATCTTTGAAATAAATGGGGAAATGTTTGCGGGGATGGACTGAGTTAGATGTTTTGCAGCTCTGGCTGATTCCAGTACAAATAGAAATTTATTGTACCGATATCAAAATAAAGTCGATTATATTGAAGATTTATTCATCAACGTCTGGAATTACCTGGTAGCTCATACGGAAGAAATAAAACCGAACCACGATGTTTTGAAAGATTTTCAGGCAGGGGAACAAAAGAGTTTGTTAAGGTGTATAGAACGATAGAAGAAATCAGGCCAGAGGTGATAAGACATACATCGGCTCACATTTGCATCGAAGAAAATAGTGAAGTAGATGTGATTTTTAGTGTAGAGTAAAAGTTTGAAAAAAAGATTAAATGCTCATAAATGTGTAAAGAAAAATAAATATAAAGGATACAATCTTAGAACGTGATCATGGTCGGACCATTCGACCTTATTCTAATATCCTATTACCGCTTCTTGATAGTGTTTCTGATTTGAAAAGCGAACTATTTAGTTTAAAAGACAGTATACGGACGATCATGCGAATCATCATCGATATTTCAGAGGTCAACAAATTTGGCCAGTTTTTCATCAAAGACGAAATGCTGAATATCTTTTTCAAGGATTACTTTTTTATCAAAAGGGATGGCCTGATTCCTGGATACATTGCTGAAATAGAAAAAATGCTGAGACAGGTTGTTAATATAGACGTGTAAGGCAAAATGATCAGCGAATATGAGAGTCTGAAA
>OZ223193.1:0-580864 GCA_965140355.1 uncultured Acetobacterium sp.
TAAAATATCGGATTTTGTGATCCGAACACCGGTATATTTAACTTCCTTCAGATCGATTCCCAAATCTTTGGCCATTTTTTTAGCTAATGGTGAAACGGGAACGCGTCCGGTTGAAGGTGCTTGTGCAACTTCAGTTGATTGAACCGGTGCAGCTGCGACTACTTCCGCAGACGCCGTCGGAATTCCACCATTACTTATTTCAGCTAATAAACTGTTGATGTTTTCACCAGGGGTACCCACAATTGCCAGCGGTTTATGACATTCTACGTTATCGCCCACTTGCGCCATAATTTTAAAACTGTCCCTGTTTGATCTGCCGGAATGTCCTGAACGTCTTTATCGGTTTCCGCCGCCAGCGCCATTTCGCCAAACTTTACTTCGTCACCCTCGTTTACATACCATTCCGTAATCGTACCGTCAGTCATGTTAACGCCGATCTTTGGCATATTCATTAATTTAGCCATAATAAACACTCCTTCACAATTTACTCAAATGTTTTTCGTACTGCTGCGATAATATCTTCTTTTTTGGGTGTGCACATCGCTTCCAGACCTTCGTTATATGCTACTGGAGAGTTTTTACTACCAACACGTTGAGGTGGTGCATCCAGCAAATCAAAACCGCGGTCAATAATTTCACCGACGATTTCACCTGCAATCGATCCACGCAAGGGGCTTCAGTTACAACAACAACACGGCTTGTTTTCTTGACCGATTCCATCACCGTGTCGTAATCCAGTGGCAATAAAGAACGTAAATCGATGACTTCACAACTGATGCCTTCTTTTTCCAGTTCTTTAGCGGCTTCTTCAGCTACGTAAGTCATATAGGAATAGGCGACAATCGTACAATCGGTTCCGGCTTTACGAATATTGGCCTTGCCAATCGGAACCAAGTATTCGCCATCAGGCACTTCACCTTTTATCGAATAATTCCGTTTATGTTCAAAACAAATGACTGGTCCGTTATCCCGAATTGCCGATTTTAACATCCCTTTCATATCGTATGGAGTTGAAGGGGTGATAACTTTTAAACCAGGAACATGAACAAACCAGTTTTCATTATTTTGTGAATGTTGCGCCGCAACGCCACCGCCTACTCCAAAAGGCGCTCGGATAACAATTGGTACATTCGCCTGACCACCAAACATATAACTTGTTTTTGCGGCTGTATTAACAATGTTATCCATTGGCAGCGTAATCCAATCTGCATAAAGAATTTCAACTAATGGACGCATTCCAGCAATCGCAGCACCGACTCCTAATCCCGTAAATGCAGCTTCCGAAATAGGGGTATCAATAACCCGCCTTTCACCAAACTCTTTCATCAGGCCCTTGGTTATCCCAAATGGATTTCCGCGAAGGCCGACATCACAACCCATAATAAAAACATTTTCATCTAAACTCATTTCTTCTCTTAATGCCTGCGTGATCGATTCTCTAAGTGTTATGATTGACATAATTAATATCTCCTAATCTATTTTTTATAATCTCACCAAATATGCAACGCTTATTTTATTACTTCGCCATCAGTATAAATGTAATCATAAAAAGAATCGAGAGAAGGTTCATGACATTGGGTATCTGCATATTCAATCGATGCTTCAACTTTTTTGATTGCATCCTGTTCAATTGCATTTAGTTCTTCTTGCGTTGCAATATTTTCTTCAATCATGAACTCACCCATTCTTTTAATGGGTTCAATTTCCCAATATTTATCGCAAACCGACATATCACGGTACCAACTATCATCAGTTGCATGATGTCCGAGCATCCTCATTGTTTTACATTCAATAAAAGTAGGTCCTTCTCCAGCTCGCGCTCGTTCAATCGCAGCTTTAGCCGTTTCCCAAATTTGATAAATATTAAACCCATCACATCGATAACTCGGAATTCCGAATCCGATGCCACGTTTATAAAGATCCGGTTCCCCCGTTATCCGCGTATAATCAGTTGCAATCGCCCATTGATTATTTTCACAGACAAAAATAACCGGAAGTTTCCATGCCGCTGCCATGTTCATCGATTCTGATACCGAGCCGGCATTGGCTCCGCCATCACCAAAAAAAACAACCGTTACGTCATCGGTTCCTTTAATCCAACTTTTTAGAGCACTTCCAACCGCCGGTGCAACTGCCGCCCCCGACGATCCCACTGGCACCGAGCATTCCGACGCTCATATCCGTAATATGCATTGATCCACCACGACCATGATTATAGCCTTCTTCTTTACCAAAAAGTTCTGCCATCATTTTATTGATATCGCCACCTTTAGCAATTAAATGACCATGGCCTCGATGCGTCGAACCAATATAGTCTTCTTTTTTTAATTGCGAGATGATACCGGTTCCAATGGCCTCTTCCGTAATATAAGGATGATAATAGCCATGAACTTTATTCGCCATCCAAAGCGGTTTAACCGCTTCTTCAAACTTACGCATCACCCACATCGTGCTATACATTTTAAGTTGTTCTTCCCGACCTAAACCTTCTGGAAGATACATATCTGTATAAGCATCAAATTCTTTTTTTAATTCTTCAATGCACTTAGAATTTTTCATAATTGTTCTCCTTGTATTTTATTCATCATCAGCCACTTCGCTCGTCAATAATTATTTGATAACTTGTCAATCTTGATGCTTTTATTAATTTCGCAAGCTAAAAAAGCGGATGTGCTCAGTTACTACTTTTTTTTACTTGTTCTTTGGTAAATGCATCCAATTTTAAGGGATCGTTCTGATCGGCATTCAATTTAGTGTAGGTCGCCATCCCTTGAACATAGGCAATTTTAATAGCCGTTGAAATATTGACCTTGGATGCCCCCAGTGCAATCAACCGGTGAAACATTTCATCGGTTAATCCAGTTCCTCCATGGAGGACTAATGGACAAGATGAAAATTGATTGATCTCGTCAAATAGATCATAATCAATGTTAATTTCACCTTTATATACCCCGTGAGCCGTTCCCACCGCTGGTGCAAAAGCATCGATTTCAGTCTCTTTTAAATAAACACGGCAGTCATCCGGTTTGGCATGAGCGTGATTCCCCGCTAATACCACAATATCATCTTCAACGCCGACAATCGCACCCAATTCACCTTCTACCGTCACTTGTTGTGGTTTTGCATAAGCGACAATTTCTTTGGTATTTTTTATATTGTCCTTTAGCGCTAACTGCGAACCATCATACATCACCGAAGACCAACCCCCATCGATACAAGCTTTTGTGAAGGCAACATCGGTTGAGTGGTCTAAATGAATGGCTACTTCAACTTTGGCCTGCTCCGCAATCGGTTTTAAAAAACTCATCATTTCTGTGATCCCAAACGCTTTAACTGTTTTCACCGAAGTTTGGAGAATAATTGGTTGCTCAAGTTCTTCCGCTGCCTCAACCGCTGCTTTTGCGGTTAAATAATTGACAATATTAAATGCTCCAACTGCGTAATGATTTTTTCGAGCGTTATCAAGAATTTTTTTTCATATTGACATAACTCATGACCATCACCTCTTTTCAAATAAATTTCATGCCATCATACATGAATATGATAGGTCATGACCACCCAGGATCAGTATAACATAACCTTATAAAAAAAACATATCATCACTTCAATTATTTTTTGTTATTTTTGTCCATTAGCGGCATTCATAAAGCGGCGCTGATAAGATACCACCTGATTACACGACGTAAATCTGGCTAAATAATTTGGTTCCGCGGTAATAACAACGCGATGGACAAGATCTTCAAATTCTTTTTCCACTAATAGTTTGTCAATATCCGGATAATTAAAGTCGCCTTCCATACTGCAAATAATCAATCTTGAATCATCCAAATTTGTATTTTTAAACAGTCTTAAATTATGGCGTACGCTATCTAATCCATCCGAACCTTCAGCATCATTAAAATGATGATATTTCAGGATATCCTCTGCCATTTTTTTTACGGCTAGTAGATCCATCTTTTTCTGATCGACCTTGAGGTAATCTTTTTCGATAAACATATCACGAATTTTTTCAATAAACTGAGGATTTCCCGTTGCCTGATATTGTTTTAAACTTTGATCCATTAATTGTGATTGCATCAATCGGTGCCGAACAAAGCTATTCACAAAATATGGTTTTGCCTGCAATGCCAAAGCCGTCTGATATGGTTCAAACATCAACGTGAAATTGACGCGAAAGCCATGTTCTTCAAGCATCAACGCCAGATTATGTCCTCTAAAAGCACCCTCGGTTGTCACCTCCGAAAATGATTTATTCAGTTTTTTATCACCCGATAGAAGCTGTGAAACGTTTTCATTTGTTACCGGTCCGGTGTGTGGTACTTTTATGACCACCCGATATTCAGAAAGCATTTCTTTGAATTTTTCGGCTTCTTCAAGAATTTCGGTATCCGATTTTCCAAACGGATCGTTAAGTTCAACACTGATATCAGCGCCGGGCCCTAAAATCCGTCCAATTTCCTCCATTACTTCATCTCTTGTTTTATATTGATTTCCGATATTGGCTTGGGGATTATTAATAAACAAATCGTAGATAATTCCTGGGTTACACGTCAGATTTGCGATCATCTTGCTAATTGGTTTTATTTCATAAGGATTAGCAGAGTCTGCAGAAAATAATAAATTTGTTGGTCGCTTTTTGCCATTTTTATCATAACTGATATCTCTGATCAGATCCGCTTTTAATATGCCATTTGCGGCTAACTCATAGGCGACTCTAAAACCTTCCGGTGTTTCATTTTCTGGTGTCTTAAATGTCTGAATAACATCCGAAAATCTTTGGGTCACGCCAATTTTTTTTACATATTTCGACAAGATTTCATACTGATCCAATGGCAAATGATGATTCAAAACTCGGTTCACATCATTTTTTTGACTATCAATCACAACGACCGTGTCATCTAATAACGTATTCAATGTACAGCTGACATTTTTAATTTCCCTCATGATTTTCTCCTTTTAATTTTAATTATTTTTGATTTCATTTAAAATACGATCTGCGACTTTTTCCCAGGTAAGTCCATAAGCCTCCAATAATTCTCGATAAGGGCCGGTTTTAATCGAACCATCGGTAATCCCGATTAAATGAATGGGGGCTTCATGTTTAACTGCTGCCAAAACTTCCAGCACAGCGCTGCCAAAACCACCGATCACCGAATGTTCTTCTAACGTAAAGAGATACTTAGCACTTTTATAGGCTTCACAAAGAAGTTTTGTATCTAACGGTTTCACTGTTGTAAAATTCAATACCTTTACGCCATAACCCATCTCATCCAATATTTTTCCAGCCATAAAACCATCAACTGATAAAGTACCCGAAACTGCGATCACAAGATCATCGCCGGTATTCATTAGAACTTCCCCTTTACCGATCTCAAAATTTCGTTCGGTCGCTTCAAGCGGTTCAGCCATTGCATGCCGTGGCATTCTGATATAGACCGGTCCTTTGTGACGGATCGCTTCTTTTAAAGACATTTCTACTTCATAACCATCACCAGGATTTAATACCACCATATTGGGAACAACACGCATCAATGTTAAATCTTCAATCGCCTGATGCGTTGAGCCTAGTGCGGAATGAGATAAACCGCTGCTGGAACCAATTACCTTAACGTTCATGTTAGCGTAACCCAAATCATTGCGAATTTGTTCGAACGCGCGCATTGAAATAAATGGAGCAATCGCCGATACGACAGGAACAAAACCACCTTCGGCCAACCCGGCACAAACACCAATCGCATTCTGCTCATTGATACCAACTTCCAAATATTGCTGTGGCAACTCCTTTTTAAAAGGATTCATCCCCGACCCCGAACCTGAATCGCAAGATACCGCCATAATATTTTTGTTTTCTCGCCCGAGATCTAATAAGACCTCTCCAAAAACGTCTCGTGGATTAAGTTTTTTAATTGTCATAATTTCCATCCTTTTTCTCTTGCATATTGCTCAAGTGCATCCGTTGCATCTTTTGATTCTTGCGAGTCTTTCCCCGGATTCCAATGATGGTATTTCACATTGCCTTCGGCAAATGGCATCCCTTTGCTTTTGATCGTATTTGCAATAATCATGCTGGGTTTTCCTTTTTGAAATGGTATCGACTGAAATGCATTTAATAATTCCTCGATATTATGTCCATCAACAACTTTAACGGACCATCCAAATGTTGAATATTTTTCCCTCAAATCGCGGGTATCTAAAACGTCACGCGTACTCCCATTAATTTGCAGTCCATTTCGATCGATTATCCCAATCAGGTTATCCAAACCGTGATGACTCGCAAACATTGCCGCTTCCCAGTTAGAACCCTCACCCTGCTCGCCATCACCCATGAGAACAAAGATACGATTTTTGTCGCCTTTTAATTTTGCACCAAGCGCCATTCCTGAACCGATCGGCAAGCCATGTCCCAAGGCTCCTGAGCTAAAATCCACTCCGGTGAATTTTTTCATATCCGGATGCCCCGGTACAATTGATTCCAACATGTTATATGATTTTAGCACCTCTGCTTTTTCATATCCTTTCTCGATCAGGGTTCCATAAAGCCCCAGGCATTTATGTCCAGCACTAAGAATGAATCGATCCCGCTGTTCCCATTTAGGCTCATCAACATTAACATTCATAACCCCAAAATATAAAGTTGCCAAAATGTCTGTACATGATAAAGATGGTCCCGCATGTCCATCGCCATTATTAATAACGGTATTAATAATATGCTCACGAATTTTAAACGCTTTTTTCTCAATGGATTCTATTTGTTGCATTGATTCTCTCCTTAAACTGTTATAAATTAACACCTTTAAAATCAAGACTTAGATAAATATAGAAACGAATTAGTGAAAATATCGTGACCTAAATCTTCACCCTATCATAAGTGGTCATGACCAGTTCTTATAAGTAGTATATGCACGAATATCTGGTTTGTCAATTAAATTTTTTAAAATCTTGTATCAAGTACTGGCAAATCGCGATATAATGTAAGATAATAGAATTAATGTAATATTACAAAACTTAGGAGGAAATGAGAATGGCCTTAAGGTATTCGAGCATGGTAGTCGACGGCAAACTAAATATTAGAAATGAATATATCCAGACCGAGAGTGGTGATTTCCAGAAGTTGACAAAAAACTGGATTATAAAAGCTTATGCAAAAGCTAAAGAATTAAATGATACAGAATCGATGACAAAACTTGAAAATTTAAAAATTGACATTTGGATTCCCGGTGAAAACAATGAACTTGGAAAAAATATCACCTGGTGCTTAAAAGACGAATTATAAATAATTGTTGCCTTGTTTCAATGTTGCAACATCATTCTTTTATTGCCCGAGGAGTGTTAAGGAGAGTTAAATCATGAATCGCTATTGTCATCTAAATGATGTTGAACTTCGCAACGAATTAGCACGTTTGAAAGATGAGCTGGAAGATTATGAAAACGAAAAAAGATTTGCTGAGAAAAAACCTGGTGAACATATTCCGGCAGCTGAGGTCTTGAAAGAATTAAAAACCACTAACCACGAAATTGAAAAATTGCAGAAATTAATCCTCCTGATTAATCAGGAGTTGAAGCAACGAGAATTTTAGACAATTTTTTATAAATAGTTTAAACTTAATTTTAATGGGTATTTTACTACAATGAACTTTAAGGAGGTTTTTTTGATGAGACAAATTATGGGAATTCAGGTTGGTAATCGCGAAAGCGAAGCATTAAAAGTACAGGAATTGTTGTCAAAAAATGGATGCATTATTAAAACGCGTCTTGGGTTACATGAATCATCGGAAGAGTTATGCAGCATCACCGGACTAATTATTTTAGAATTTTTGCCCGACAAAGATAATGAAATAACCGAAATGGAAAATGAACTCAACAAGCTTTCTACTGTCATCGTAAAAAAAATGACATTCTAAATTCAAATCAAAAAAGTTACTCAATTAAAACAATCAATTGAGTAACTTTATTTTATCTTTTTTGTGTTCAGTTTTCACAAATAATTTTGTAACAGATCAGCGAACTGTTTAACAAACTTTTTGCCGATACATGTTCGTACAAAACTGATCACGAAGCTCACGGTAGCTTTACAATTACCTGGAACGCAACTTACAAAAACGTCTGATAATCCTCATAATTTTTCTCGAGTAACTTCGGCGTATTCAATTCGTAGGGACATTTATCAACGCATTGATTACAATGAATACAGTTCTCAATTTTTTTCATTTTTTCCTGCCATTCCGCCGACAGAAACATCTGCTGAGGCGCACGACGCAACATCAGGCTCATTCTTGCACACATACTAATTTCAATTTCTGCTGGACAAGGCATACAATAACCGCATCCGCGGCAAAAATTACCAGATAATTCCTGACGATCCTTTTCAATTTGTAATCGCATCGCATCGGTAAGTACCGGCGGCTTTTCTTGAAAAGATATAAATTCATCCAGTTCGCTTTCTTTTTGAATCCCCCAGATCGGCGCCACATGATCAAACTGGCTCAGATAAGCATAAGCTGGTTTAGCATCGGTGATCAAGCCGCCCGACAAGGCCTTCATGGCAATGAACCCCATTTCTTTTTCTTTACAAGCCGCTACCAGTTGAACGTCTGCTGCGGTAGCAAGATAACAAAACGGAAACTGCAACGTGTCATAGAGATTGGACATAACCGCTTCTTCGGCAACGGCAAGGCGGTGATTGGTAATCCCGATAAAGCGGATTTTGCCTTGTTCTTTGGCCTTTAGCATAGCATCATAAAGTCCCGATTCATCCCCTGGTCTGGGGCAAAATGAAGGATTATGGAACTGATAAATATCAATATAGTCAGTCTGCAAATTTTTAAGACTCTTCTCTAAATCGTTCCAGAAACCATCTGCATTCGTAGCCGCTGTTTTAGTGCTGATGATGATTTTATCTCGAGTCCATGAAAAGGCCGCTCCCATTTTTTCTTCACTATCGGAATACCAACGAGCGGTATCAAAATAATTAATGCCATTGTAAAATGCTTTTTGCAATAAATAAACTGCGTCTTTTTTTTCAATCCGTTGGATTGGTAATGCCCCAAAGCCATTTTTATTAACTTCAATGTTTGTTTTTCCTAGAATTAAGGTCTCCATCGGTGTCCTCCCATTTTTTAGTATCTACAATAAATCTTTTTCTCTATCTTACCATCTGGAGCAAACTCTAAGTCAAGCACTTTAAAAAAATATTAACCAATGCCCGAAGATCAGCTATTATTTTTTTGACAACTCGGGCAATAACCGTAAAGATCCAGTTTATGACCAACAATTTCATAATCTGTTTCGCTTTCAATTTGCTGTTCATAACCTTTAATTGGGCAATCTTCGAGGGCTAATATTTTTTTACAACCTAAACAAATCAGATAATGTCGATGAATCATCCGATTGTACTCATAGACGCAACGGTCATCTCCCGATAAGGCCAATTTAGTGACCAGATTTTTTTCCGCCAACACCTCAAGATTACGATAAACTGTTGAAAGATTAATAGAAATCGCCATCTTTTGCATTTCTAAAAAAATTTGTTCAGCGGCGATGGGATGATCTTTTTTTACCAGAATATCGAGAATAGCCATCCGGTGCTTGGTCGATTTTAATCCCTTTTTTTTTAAATTTTCTTGAATGTCCGGCTTTTTCATTTAATTTCCTCATTTTTCAAAGATTGTCTTTTCCAACTTCGTTTTTGAATATTAACTTTTAGCTGCCGTCCCAAATACAAACAAAAGTAAAATGAGACCGATAAAATAACGATTGCGGCTCCGGAAGCAATGTTCATTTCATAGGAAATCCACATGCCCGTCAAACAAAAAATAATTCCAATAATAATTGCGTAAATCATTCGATTCCTAAAATTTAAACTCAATAATCCGGCCGATGCGGCGGGTGCTGTCAACAAAGCTATCACCAGAATAATTCCCACTACCCGAATCAGAACAACTACCGTCATGGCCACCAGAATTAACAACACATATTCAAACAGCTTTGTCTTGATTCCTAAGATCGCTGCAAATTCTTCATCAAATAAATAGGTCTTCCAATGATTAAAAAAAACAACCACCACAAAAACGACAATCAGCGTTAGAGCGATCATCAAATAAAGGTCTCCGCGCGTTACCGATAAAATATTACCAAAAAGATAAGAGCTTAGATCTGGCGGATAGCCCGGCATTAAGGCTATAAAAAGAATCCCCAAGGCCATTCCCATCGACCAAAACAAGCCGATAATGACATCTGAACTAGTGCCGCCTTTATTATTAATATAACCGATTCCCAACGCAGCACAGACCGAAAAAACAAACGCCCCGATAATCGGTTCAAAACCCAATAAATAACCTAATCCCACCCCGCCATAAGCGGTATGCGCAATTCCGCCACTCATCATCACCAGTTTTTTTTCAACGATAATCACGCCGATCATGCCACATACAATACTGGCGAGAATCCCTGCGACAAAAGCATTTTGTAAAAATTGATATTCCCATAAAGCACTTAGCATTTTAGCACCCCTCGCCATGTTGTTTCAGCACTCGATGCGGAACCCCATGGGCAATCAGATCAACCGGACAACCATACAGATGATTAACCACTTCGTCAGTCAATTCCGGTTCGCCGTGATAAACCAGTTGGGTATTCAAACATGCTAATTTTCCCACATGTGATGATATCGCGAGCAGATCGTGGGTCACCAGAATGATTGTCATTTCTTGATTCAGTTCCTTAAGCAGGGCATAGATTTGATCTCTGGATGCCGCGTCGACACTGGCGGTGGGTTCATCCAACAATAAAAGTTTCGGTTTAACCGCCAACGCTCTGGCAATCAACATCCGCTGAAATTCTCCCCCCGAAAGCTGCGAAATCTGTCGTTCAGCCAAATCTGCAATCCCAACTTTCCCCAATAAATCATAAGCCATTTTTTTATCGGCTTTTGAATAGCGAAAAAATGGCTGAATCTGGGGTTGAATACGCCCGCTTAAGACGACTTCAAGCACGGTCATCGGAAACGCTTTATTCAATGAGGCAACTTGCGGCACATAGCCCAACAAGGTTCTATTTTTGGCAATTGATTCTCCATAAATTTTCACCGATCCTTCGACCGGTGAAATAATTCCCAACAGTGATTTTAACAGGGTTGTTTTGCCTCCGCCGTTAGGGCCAATAATACCCCAATATTCGCCTTCATATACATCCAGCGAGACCCCTTCAATTGCCGGGGTCTCGCCGTAGTAGACCGATAAATGGTCGACTGCCACGACCTTTTTTCTCATTTCATAACCTCTGCCATTGTATTCGCCATGTTCTGTAAATTTTCGATATAACTGGCCGCTAAAGGTGCCAACTGAATCGTTTTTCCACCCAATTCTTCGGCAAATGCCTGGGACTGACTGCTGTCGATTTCTTCCTGATAAAAAATTGCTTTGATATTATCTGCTTTCGCCAGATCGATGATGCTTTGCAATTGCTGCGGGGTTGCTTCTTTTCCTTCTTCTTCTAGCGCAATCATCTTAAGCCCATAATCATCTGCTAAATAACCAAACGCAGGATGATACACAATAAATTTTTTATTCTCAACCGGTGCTAATACCGTTTTGATGTTCTGGTCTAACTCGTTTAACTGGGCAAGATAAGCTTCAGCATTTTTTTCATAAGTCGCTTGATTATCCGGGTCTAAGGTGCTCATCTCCTGAGCAATGGTTTTAACCATCACTTCGACGCGTTTTGGTGAAAGCCAGATGTGAGGGTCCCGTTCTCCGGATTCAAATAACCGTTCCGGATAAACTGCTTTAACTGCATCTTGTAATGAAACTACGGTTAAATCTCCGGCATTTGGTAGAATATTGGCTTCTTCTGTTGGGACCCCAATCGTAAAATAACGTGATGCCTGACTGAATTTCTCCATCTCCTGGGGAGTCGGTTCATAATTTTCCGGACTATTTCCGGGTGGAACCAATGTAACAACCTCTGCTAAGTCGCCACAAACTGCTTCAACAAAGGTTTGTTCCGGCACAATTGTCACTGCGATAACAGTCTTTTTATTATTATCATTCGATTGAACTTTAGCAGCACTGCTGCACGCTGTCGCTGATAACAACACCCCAACCACCAAAATCAATCCAATCATCATAACAGAAACAATTCTCTTCATAAATTATACCTCTTTCATACAATAATAATGCAAATGATTTGTATTTGCATTATTATTGTATACGCTCACTTATTTTATGTCAACTTTTTTCAATTAAATTTGCTCAAACATTTCACTATGACACAAAAAAAGAGACCCGTAAGTCTCTCGTGAAATTATTGTCTTAACTGCTTTAATTAAAATAATTATTCATTTAATCATTAAAGCCCATCATCCTTCTGTTTGACAATTTATTCGGAAAATTGTATTTCTTCATAGGTCATCATTTGAGGTTTTGACTCACCTACTATTTTTACCGGTTTATGGACACTTTTATCAAAAGTTAAGCTTAAAAACCCGGGAGTAGAATAGTGCCCGGCAGTATCGATTAGAAATTTCCCGGGAATAATCTGTTCTAAATCAATTTCTGCATAGGTCAGACCTTCTTCATCGTGATCTAAGTGATTCCCAATTTCTTGGCCGTTTGGTCCAAGGATACAAGAAATGCCATAACCATTTTTCATATAATTTCGCTGTTCTTCAGTTTCGCAAATACGATCACGTTGTTCATCCGTCCAAATTTGAGAGGCCACCAAACAAAATACCTGATTCGTAATCGCGTAATATTTAGCTGCAATTAAACAAGCTTCACTTCCGAACAAATGACCTGGTTGCGGCATCGCAATCGGCCAGGATGAAATATGAATTTGTTCATTCTGAGCAGCCATCGCAGCTAGATTAAGGGGCAGTAAATGTTCCCAGCATTGTAATCCTCCCATGTTGCCAAATTCAGTTTCAAATACTGGCATCATGCTGCCATCACCATCACCCCAAATTGTTTTTTCAGCATTTGTTGCTTTAAGTTTCCGATGTTTGCCAATTAAAGAACCTTCTGGATTAAACCATAGTTGTGTTAAATAAAGTGAACCACCATCTTTTTCAGTGACCGAAATACAAACGTAAACACTATTTCGTTTTGCCGCTTCACTTAGCATTTGAATTGATTTACTTGGTATTTCGACAGCATTTTTATATAAATCAATGTAATATTTCATTCCATAATCAGTGTTTCCCAACCAAATCCACCAGGGATAGCCAGGAATAAACGCTTCGGGGAAAGCAATGACTTTCGCCCCATTAGCACCACATTCATCAATAAGTCGACACGACTTTTCAACGGTTGCATCAAGATCAAGTAATACTGGAGCTGCTTGAACAGCTGCTACTTTTAGTTTTGGATAAATTGTCACGATAAACCTCCTAAAATAAACACATTCAAAAAAATAACGACAAAGATGAGCAACATCCTTGTCGTTGAATAGATTCTACCTCAAAACAACTTGCATTGAGTAGCAGTTTATGGTTATATAGTGTAAAATATTAGTTGACGCAAATTGGAGGAATCATGAATACATCAGAATTAGCAGCATTTAAAAAAATATGTGAATGTGGTAGTATTCGTAAAGCTGCCGAAATATTATACGTATCGCCTCAAGCGCTTAGTAAAATGATAAAAAAACTGGAAGTAGAGTTAGGTGTCATTCTTCTCGAACGAGACAACCAAGGTGTTCGACCTACCCTATATGGAAAAAGATTGGAATTTAGGGCCGCAAGAATTGCCAAAGAATTAGCATCCATTAAGAACGACAATCATTTTCATGTTGATTTGAAAATCGCTGCTACCTTTGGAATATTGGCATATTTGGGAATCGATTTTATCAATGATTTCAAAGATCAATATCCCAATATTGATCTCGATATATTTGAAGCGCCTGACAATCAAGTTAAAGAACATCTTACGAGTGAAAAAGCAGCGATCGGATTTCTTGCCGGACCAATTGAAATAATGAAATTCAATGCCAGCTTTTTTACCAGTCATCGCCATTGTCTGGTAATCAATAAGGAACATCCTTTAGCTCAAAAAGAGTTTATTAGCTATGCCGATTTACATAAACTACCGCTGGCCTTAGAAGGCCGAGAATTTATGCCATATCACAATAATATTAATCGCTTTATCAAAGCTGGCGTAACCCCTAAAATTGTTATGGAAACAACAGAAATAGAATTTTTACATCAAATCGCCAATGAAAATAAAGCAATTGGACTTTCCGTTGATTTTCCGGCGTTTAGATCTTCATTGAAAAATATTGTCATCAAACCATTTGAAGATCAGGAATGCACCTGGGACGTATATTTAGTCACTAAAAAAGGGATTGATCGATCAAATGAAGCATTACTGTTTTATGAATTTGCATTAAAATGGTTACGGCAACACCAGCATGAGTTATTTAAATGGAATCCCTATGAAAATAAATAAAGCTAGCGGCTCTAAACAATAACCACTAACTCTATTGACTTAAATATTTTATCTCTTCTAAACCTGCCGGTAATCTAGTTCTGTACCAACACATCACTTCCCTGATTTGATTCCAACTATAGTAGTAACCCTTATCCATCAAAACCAATTATCCGATCAATAACTGCAAGTTTTTTCGTATTGCCTAACAGTTCGTTTGTTTTTTTGTGCGGCATGATCTGAATATATCATATTTACACGGGGTTCAAAATTGACCGACAGTCTTGCCATTCGCCAGCTTCCGGTATTATCTGATGATAAATTTTATGGCTGCTCTTTTAACAACTAGTAGTTGCAACTAATTATACCCCTTTTCCAAACCCACAATTAGGGAACGTACAAACATTACAGGAAAGGCAAAGTCCACCTTGTCCCAAGGCGGTAAAATCTTTTCTGCGAAGTCGCTCATCAGTCATAATTCGGGGCAGCACTAAATCGAAAATTGTCCGTTTGGCATACATAACGCAGCCGGGTAACCCAACGATGGGGATATTCCCCTTGTAATAGGCTAATAAGAACATTGCTCCGGGTAAAACTGGGGCACCATAGGTAATTATTTTAGCTCCGGTGTTTTTAATCGCTAAAGGGGTACGATCATCAGGATCAACACTCATCCCACCGGTGCAGATAATCAGTTCGGCCCCTTTTTCCAATAACCCCATGATCGCTTCGGTGATCATTTCATGCGCATCATTTGAAAGCACGTGGCCAATGATTTCAATATCAAACTCTCCCAACTTTTCCTTAATGACCGGCGTAAACGTGTCGTCGATTCTTCCGTAAAAGACTTCACTGCCGGTAGTTACAATACCTACTTTTTTATGAACATATTGATTTATCTGAAAAATTGGCTGATCTCCACAAAGCACCTTGGCCTCATTCATTTTGCTTTCTTCAATAACTAGCGGAATCACCCGGGTACCTGCCAAGATATCTCCGCTTTTGACCGGGAAATTTCCGTGTCGGCTGGCAATCATCATATCCCCTAACGCATTGACCCGATTGATTTTCTCACGATCTATTTTTAGAACCCCATCACAGGTGGCAATCAGCTCGATTTTTCCTTCTTTAATTTCTGAGGGTTTCATGTTTTCGCCTTTACAAAGGTCATAAAGAATTTGTGCGGCATCGTTTTCATGAATTTTACCTGCTTCTTTTTCCCAGACATAAAGATGTTCTTTTCCTACTGACAGCAATACCGGAATATCCGCTTCACGGATAATATGTCCTTTAGAAAAAACCGGCCCCTTATCCACGTCTTTAATAATTTGGGTAATATCATGACATAAAACACTACCTACTGCATCGATTGTCCTAATTTCCTTCATTGCTTTTCTCCTCATCTAATAATGATTAAAACCGAATAAAATTATTTCAGTTATTTTCAATCACTGTGATCACAAAAATTTTGGGATTGTTATTCCTGCAATTAACCAGATTGTTTATCTTCAAATGTACACTATCCTACCCCCTTTGTACAATAAGAAATTCAGATAAATTTGTGTTCTATCAATATGACAATAATAAAAATTACTATAAAAATAAGGAAACCCTATTGATAATGATCTCTGAGTTTCCTTATTTGAGACTTCAACTCTGTTTAAGTAGTGTTTTTTCGTTTCTCCCTGAATTAAAACAATACTATTTTTTCGATTTTTTGTAATAGGTATCCTGAAGCGGTAACGAGGTTCTAAGTTTCCCGTCTAAACGATAATAAGCATGGGAACAGGCGGGTGCTGTTGGAATCAAACAAAGTTCGCCAACGCCTTTGGCACCAAACGCATAAGGTATTTTCCCTTTGGCTTGAACCAGTTCTACCGACAATTCCGGTGCCTCGGTTGATCGCATTAACCCCAATGTCCCTAATTTAGTTTGGGGATAACCATCAATCACCTGAAAATCTTCCGTTAATCCATAACCCAATCCCATCACAATACCACCTTCAATCTGACCTTCGGCTGATTGAATATTGACGGGTGTTCCGACATCATAGGCCGCCACGACTTTTTCAACTCGGCCTTCTTCATTAATAATGACCACCTGGGCCCCATAACTATAGCTGACATGACTGACGGGGTTATCTTTTTTTGACCCCATTGGATCAGTTATTGGCGAAAATTCACCAAAAAATTCCCGGCCTTCAAGTTCCGCCAGCGTTTTCCCCTGGGCCAGTTCAACCTGTAATTTTTCTGCAGCCCGATGAGTTGCTTCGCCGGTAATAACCGTTTGCCGTGAAGCCGTACTGGTTCCGGAATCAGGGGTGCGAATGGTATCCGGTTGTTCAACCAAAACCAGAGCGGGATCAAGACCCGTTGTTTCACACAGCATCTGCGTACACATCGTGGCAATCCCCTGGCCCATACAAGCAGCCGAAGTGCGAATATGAACTTTGCCAGCCTCAATTGAAAGCATACAGCGCCCGGTATCGTTTAGTCCTACTCCGGTCCCGCTATTTTTAAAGCCGATTGCGATCCCGGCATACGGGCTGGATTCATAGGCCGATTTCACGGCTTCAAGACATTCGACCATGGCCACGCTTTCATCGGCAAGTTGTCCGTTTGGCAGGACCTGCCCCGGCCGAATAGCATTTTGATAGCGGAATTCCCAGGCCGACATACCGACCATTTCAGCCAACAAATTGATATTATTTTCGGTGGCAAAACAACTTTGGGTTACCCCAAATCCCCGGAATGCCCCGGCAACACAATTGTTGGTGTACACCGACATGCCAATAATATCAAGGTTCTGGTAGTTATACGGACCCGCGGCGTGGGTACAGGCTCGTTGCAGAACCGGTCCGCCCAATGAACCATAGGCCCCGGTATCGGCAATCAGTACCGCTTTACAGGCCGTGAGTTTACCATTTTCATCGCAAGCGGTTGTCATTTCAATATCCATGGGATGGCGTTTGGTGTGATAATTCAGACTTTCCTGTCGGGAAAATTTTACTTTAACCGGCTTTTTGGTATCCCAGGCCATTAAAGCCGCATGATGCTGAACGGTCATATCTTCCTTACCACCAAACCCCCCGCCCACAAGTTGAGCCTGACAATGAACCTTTTCTTTCGGAATTTGGAGCATATTTGAGATCTCCCGTTGTTCATCATAAATTGATTGCGAACTGGTATATAACCGTAACCCGTCCTCTCCCTCCGGTATCGCAATGGCACATTCCGGTTCCATAAAACCATGTTCCTGAAAAGGGGTATAATATTTTTTGGTGATCACATATTTAGATTCTTTAATGGCGGCATCGGCATTTCCAAAATTGAGGATTTCTTTTCTAAAAACATTTCCGGTGGAATGCACCAAGGGGGCTTCAGCGGCTAGACTATCGGTCGGCGAGGTAACCGGTTTGAGCTCAGTATAATCAACTTCAATCAGAGCAATCACTTCATCCAGTGTCGCTTTGTTATTGGTTGCTATCAGTGCCAAGGCATCCCCGACATAACGAGTCGTCCCCCCTTCAGCAATCATCACATCCCAGTCCTGAGCAAGATGTCCAATTTTTTTGGTCGGTACATCTTTTTCGGTAAGAATTCTGACACAATCAGGATGTTCCAATGCTTTACTCAAATCGATTTTATTTACTCTTGCCCGCGGATATTTTGACCGCAGGCATTTTGCATATATCATTCCCGGAACTACAATATCATCGACATAAATGCCGGTTCCATTCGTTTTTTCAATCGCATCAACGCGTTTAAAGCGGGTATTGATTCTAGCCGCCGTCGCGGCTTCGGGAATGGCCTTCTGTTCTCTGAAAAAATCGGCAGCCATCAGAATCGCTTGTTCAATTTTAACGTAACCGGTACAACGGCAAATATTATTGCGAATCGCATATTTTACTTCCGCTTTGGAGGGTTTGAGATTAACATCCAATAAGGCTTTTGCAGCGATAACCATTCCCGGAATACAAAAGCCACATTGAACCGCCCCGGCTTCAGCAAAACAATGTTCATAAACTGCCATTTCTTCCGGTCGCAAACCTTCAATCGTGATGATTTTTTTTCCTTCGAGCTTTGACAGTTTTTGAGTACAGGCTTTGGTTGCTTGACCGTCTATCAAAACCATGCAGGTGCCGCAAGCACCCTCGCTGCAGCCATCTTTTACCGATGTGAGCCGCAAATCATCTCGCAGATAAGGCAATAATTTTTTATCTTTTTCACTTATGTATTCATTTCCATTAATACAAACTTTATACATCTGGGACCTCCCCCTCGTCATTCGGTTGCTAATCAATTTATTATTAGGAATTAACACTAATTTATCAGCTGCTTCAAAAAAATTTCCCTGAGAAGTTACTTTTGCGGGGGAATTTTTTTCTGAACATTATTTATTTATCATAATTCCCAGTTGATTGACGATCACTGGGATATAAGCCATCCCAAACAATTTTTCGGTAATGTTCCTGATCGGTATCGCCTTCAGTACTGAAACATAATACCCTGGCGTTTTCGTCAAGTTTTAATTCGTCTTTTAACCATTTTAGATCAGGACGGCTCATTACTGCTGCCACAAAGCCTGCCGTAACTGCCCCGCTTTCGCCGGAAATAACTTTAGGATCATTGCCAACCGCGTTCCCGAGGACACGCATCCCTTTTGCGGCCACCCAATCCGGACAGGAAACCGCAAATTCATCACATTCACTAATGACATCCCAACCGATCTGATTCGGTTCTCCACACGCTAAACCAGCCATAATCGTATCCATATCGCCAGTAACAAAATGAAGTTTTCCATCCTTTGCGGCAGCTGTTTGATAGATACAATCGGCTTTATTTGGTTCGACAATGGTAATAATTGGTTTGCTTTCGCCGTAAAAATTAGCCAATAAACCTGAAACAGCACCGGCCAAACTGCCTACTCCAGCCTGCAAAAAGACATGAGTCGGAATCACCTGACCAAGCTGCTCGATCGCTTCAAAAGCCATCGTTGCATATCCTTGCATAATCCAACGGGGAATTTCCTGGTAACCTTCCCAAGCTGTATCCTGAACCATAATCCATCCTTTATCTTCACCCATTTTGTTAGCTAAACGAACCGCTTCATCGTAGTTCATATCGGTAATCGAAGCTTTTGCACCTTCAGCCCGAATATTGTCGAGCCGTTCTGCGGCACTCCCTTTTGGCATATAAATGACTGATTGTTGGCCTAATTCGCGAGCCGTCCAGGCGACCCCACGACCATGATTGCCATCGGTTGCCGTTACAAATGTCAAATCACCAAGCTGTTTTTTTGTTTGGGGATCCGTCAATTTTTTGTAGGTTAACTCATTTTCCTTCATTTCGAGTTTTTGGGCCAACCACCTACCGATACTGTAGCTCCCCCCCAATACTTTAAAAGCATTTAAACCGAAACGATACGATTCATCTTTAACGTAAAATCCTGCTAATCCCAGTTTTTGGGCCAGTTCTTTAAGCTCTGCCAACGGGGTTTCCTGATATGCGGGAAAACTGCGGTGATAGTCAATCACACTTCTGCCCTTTTCGACACTTAAAAACGCTTTTACATTTGCATCATCTTTAGCTTTAGGGATATCAGTAATATAAAATCCATCTTTCATTTTTATCATTTCCTTTACGTTTATTCATTATTTTCCAGTTCATCCTGTTCACTTTTGGCCCGCGCGATATAACGATAAACGCTGGGCTCACTGATTTCAAATTTTTCAGCACAAAAAGATACGGCTCCCCGTAACTGAAAAAAACCTTCTTTATACATAGCACTCACAATTTTTTGTCGATCATGCGGTTTGTTAAGCTGAATATTGGGATTTTTATCGATAAAATGTTCATAAATCGATTCCAAAGAGCCGGCGTTGCCGTCTGAAAAAACCTCACCGGCAAAAATCACCTTATTCACATCAAGATTTCTTAAGTTTGTTGTTTCCGCCCCGATACTTTCAAAAAATTCCTGAGTTGCAATCATCGGTTCCAGATTAAAATTGACACAAAGCGCTCCAATCGGTTCCCCAAAATCATTGCGAATAAGTTGCGTCGATGATTTAAAACGCCGCCCATCACGACCAATGGCATCATGGCGAATCAGATAATCCTCAGCATCTTCATTATTTTTCTGTTCTTTTTCGAGCATTTTGATCATGACATCCTTCATTAAAAAGCCCACCTTTCGTCCACTTAAATGACCATTAGCGATCGCAATGATGGGATGTTCCGGGCCTTTTAAGTCGTATAGAAAAACCTCGTAATTTTCCCCCAATGTCTTGCCTAAAAAATCGACAAAAGGAATATAGCGTTTTAAATCTTTTGATACGCGTGTCATGATTCACCTCTATTATTATTTTTCACTGTCTATTTCTCCACCAAATATACACCATCAATTTGTTTAAAGCAATCATTCCCCTGAGAAATTATCGGTCACCAATGCTCTAATCGCCACAATTAATCATTAACAATCCATGTTCCTGTTTTTCCCTCGAGCCCTTCTATTAATTTATAAAGCGAGGTAATGAGCGTTTTTCTGCCGGGAGCGGATTTGGCAAATTCGATGGCCGCCTTTATTTTAGGCAACATTGAGCCCTCGGGAAATTCGCCCGCAGCGATATATTTTTGGGCTTCGCTGATGGTCAGTTGATCCAGCCAGCATTCATCGGGTTGATTAAAATGAATCGCCACTTTTTCAACCCCGGTTAAAATAACCAGACTGTCACAGGATGAATCGGCGGCGATCATCACCGATACCCAATCCTTATCAACAACCGCATCAATGGCACGATACCACTGATCTTCTTCATAAATGGGAATTCCGCCACCACCGCCGGCGATCACGATTGATCCGGAATCAATGAGCGCATTAATGGATTCCTTTTCCAGAATGGCTTGAGGCATTGGCGAAGGAACCACTTCCCGATAACCCCGGCCAGAATCTTCAATCATATTTTTCCCCAATTTTTTCAATTCTTCGGCTTCTTCTTTACTGAAAAAGGCTCCCACCGGTTTAGTTGGATTTTTAAACCGGGGATCGTTTTTATCAACCAACGATCGGGTAATGACGGTTACCACCGACTTTTTTACTCCTTTTTTACGAAGTTGATTCTGAATGCCATTCTGAAGATGGTAACCAATGTAACTTTGACTCATGGCAACACATTCAGAAAGCGGCATAATCTTTTGTTTGCTTTGCTTGTTCCCATAATCAATGGAGGTTTTAAGCATCCCGACCTGAGGACCGTTACCATGACAAATTACTATTTCATATCCTTTTTCGATTAAATCCGCAATCGGTTCGGCAACCACCCCAACGGTCTCAATCAATCCATCGAAGTCCGTACCAAGCGCATTTCCACCCAGTGAAACTAAAATACGTTTTTTCATCAGTCGACTCCTTCACTTTGTTTATGCTGATCATCCGAATAAACCAGACTGAATGATATAAACCACAAGAAACTTATTTTTAGTTTCCTGTGGCTCGTTTTTATGCTTAATCACTACTTATGATCATTTGATTTTATTTGTTCGCTATTTCATTTTGTTCATAAATCATCGGTAAAACACTATAAATCGCCGCACATCGGACCAGATCTGCTTTCCATGTTATTTCGTTTGGGGCATGAGCCTGAGCCTCTTTCCCCGGTCCCAAACCAACAACCGGGATATTGTGACGTCCCATAATGGCGACGCCATTGGTTGAGAATGTCCATTTATCAACAACCGATTCTTCATATAAGTTTCGAAATGCCGTCGCCATTGCCTGGGTTTCCGGAGCTTCTTCCGGAAGGACCCAAGTTGGGAAAAAGCAATCCTGTTCATACACTTCGCCGGTCCAGGAAGGACGGTTATATTTGTACATGGTTACTTCTGCTCCATATTTTTTAACACTGGGCAGTTCGGCAATTTCCTGAATACAACTTTCATAGGTTTCCCCGACGGTCATGCGCCGATCGATGGAAATGGCACATCCGTCAGCAACGGCACAACGGGAAGGTGAGGTATAAAAAATTTCCGATACGGTCAGGGTGCCTTTTCCCAGAAAATCATCATTGGCCAGTTTTCCATTAAGATCCCGCACTTCCTGTAAGATATCGGCCATTTTGTAAATCGCATTATCGCCACGTTCTGGTGCCGAGCCGTGACACGAAACTCCTTTTACCTCAACTCGAATTTCCATCCGCCCCCGTTGGCCGCGGTGAATCCGTCCATCGGTAGGTTCGGTTGAAACAACAAATTTAGGTCGGATGCCATCCTTCTCAATAATGTACAACCAGCACATTCCATCACAATCTTCTTCTTGAACAGTGCCAGTAACTAATACCTGGTATCGATCACTTAAGAGGTCAAGGTCCTTCATGATCTTAGCACCATAAACGGCACTAACAATTCCGCCCAGTTGATCAGAAGTGCCACGTCCGCCGATAGTCGTTTCATCTTCATAACCATCATAAGGATCAAAGGTCCAGTTCGATCGTTCGCCAATCCCGACCGTATCAATGTGAGCGTCATAGGCAATTAATTCTTTGCCCGTTCCCATGTAGCCAAGGATATTCCCCAGCGGATCAACTTCCGTTTTAGTAAAACCGAGTTTTTCCATTTCTTCTTTAATTCGATAAACCTTATTTTTTTCACCACAGCTTTCACCGTAAAGTTTGACCAGATCCCGAAGAAACTTAGTCATCTCATCCTGATATTCTAACGCTGCTTTTTTTACAGCGTCAAAATCAATATTTTTTTTTGACATTTTTCATCCTCCATTTAATGAGTTGGTGATCGGCAATTGTGAAATTGATAAAGATCAAACAATTGTTGCTGTTTGTTCGGTTCCTCAATTACCCGGTTGTTATTTTATAATCAAGCGCTTGCTGACGTTTCATTTATCGAGTCTTTTTTGATCTTGATCCCAGAGTTCTTGTAATTTTTCTGCGGGATTTTTTATTTTCTGCATAAAAATCATCGCGGCAATAATGTATGGCTTGTAACTGGCTTCTTTATAAAGAGGCACGCGGTAACGGTCAAAAACGCTGGCGTCAACTTCGCCTTCTGTACAGCTGACGCCGGTGATATCGGCCGGTAAACAGTGCAGGTAAAGCCCATTCTCATCTTTAGTGGTGGCCATTAATGCTTCCGTGCAGGTCCAGTTTTTATGTTTCGCATTTTGTTTTAGCAATTCTTTTTCAAGTTTGTCGATTTCGTCAAATTTTCCCTCCCCGTAAAAAGCTGTTCGTTTTTCCATCGCTGCAAATGGTGCCCAACTTTTAGGATAAACAATATCGGCATCCTTAAAGGCTTCGGCCATATCGTTGGTTTTTGTAAAAGATCCTCCTGAGGCAATCGCATTTTTCTTGGCAATTTCTTCCACTTCGGCCATGACTTCATAACCTTCGGGATGAGCCAATACAACTTCTGCACCCAATCGGGTAAATAAGCCAATGGCGCCTTGGGGAACTGAAAGTGGTTTCCCATAGGATGGTGAATAAGCCCAGGTCATGGCAATTTTTTTCCCTTTTAAATTTTCAATTCCCCCCATTTCGTTGATAATATGCAGGGTATCCGACATAATTTGAGTTGGGTGATCAATATCGCATTGAAGATTAACGATGGTTGGTCGTTGTTCGAGCACGCCATCGTGATAACCTTCATTGACATAATCGGCAAAAGCTTTTTGATACGTATGGCCTTTGCCGATGTACATGTCATCACGAATACCAATAACATCTGCCATAAAAGAGATCATGTTCGCCGTTTCTTTAACGGTTTCCCCATGTGCCTGCTGCGATTTTCCTTCATCAAAATCCTGAACTTCAAGACCCAGCAGATTACAGGCTGATGCAAATGAAAACCGTGTCCGTGTTGAATTATCCCGGAATAGCGAAATACCTAACCCCGAATCAAAAATTTTCGCACTCTTATTGTTTGTTCTCAACGCTCTTAACGCCTCCGCAACAGCGAAAATAGCCTTCAGTTCATCATCGCTTTTATCCCAGGTCAGAAAAAAATCATTCTCAAATAAATTCTGATACTCCAGTTTTTTTAGTGCCTGCAAATAATCTTTAAACGCCATTAACTTTTCTCCCTTAAACTAAATATTTATTTTTAAAATCATTGGTCATGCTCACGTTCTTTGACCAAATCCAAACCGGATTTAGGAAATTAAGCGGTTATCTTTTTAACCAAAAGAGCGCCCTCATTTGGCATAGATGCCCCCGTTTTCTAAAATCAATTGACCGTTTTTAACAACCTGCACACCATTTAACACGACCTCTTTCACCCGGCCTTTGACCCGAAAACCCTCATAAGGAGTGTAATCAACATTTTCAGCCTGATTTTCGGCTGTTATCTGAAATTCACCATTTTTTTGATAAACAACGATATCGGCATCACTGCCAACCGCCAATCTCCCTTTTTGCGGATACAAATGATAAAGTTTCGCCGGATTTTCACTTAATAACCGAACTAATTCAACCGGGCCCAAACCGGCGGTTTGGTCAAACAAGGTATACATCAGCGGCAACCGTTGTTCAACTCCGGGAATCCCGTTTGGCACCTTTGTAAAGTCGTTTCGCCCCAAGGTTTTTTGGCCTTGATAATTATAACTGCAATGATCGGTCGCAATCGTCTGAATCTCGCCATTTATAATGGCCTCCCGCAGAGCCTGCTGATCTGTTAAACTTCGCGCGGGGGGGGAAAACATATATTTTGCCGACTCAAACCCCGGCAGATGATAGCAAGAATCGTCAAGCAATAAATATTGCGGGCAGGTTTCGACCGTGATTTCGCTCCCGGCTTTTCTGGCCGCACGAATTTCAGCAAGGCCCAGTTGAGAACTTAAATGAACCACATGTACCGGATAATCAACCATCTTTCCAATATAGGCCAGACGATTAATGGCTTCCGCTTCAATTTCCGCCGGATGACATAACGGGTGTGAAGCTGGCGATAATTGTCCCTTGTTGCGATACTTCGCAACCAACACATCAATGAGCTGACCATTTTCGCAATGGGCCCCCAGCACGCCGCCCACCTGCTTAACTGCTGCTAAAGTCCGATAGATGTCACCATCATTCAAGCGAAAAGCATAAGCCAGATACACTTTATAGGAACTTACCCCCAGTGCTTTCATCATTTTTATTTCACTTTCCAGATTTTCGCCGAACTGAGTAATCTCCATATGAAAGCGATAGTTACAACTAGATACATCTCTGGCTTTATCCAGCGCCTGGTTAAAACCCTCAATTAATGAGCCGCTTGCTGGCGGCGTCGCAAAATTAATGACGGTGGTGGTTCCACCCAAAATTGCTGCTTTTGTCCCTGAACTAAAATCATCGGCAGTGGTTGCCAAGGCGTTAGTCATCGCAAAATGGGTATGCGCGTCGATAAAACCGGGAAAAACATAACAGTTTGACGCATCAATCACGGTATCATCTTTTGTTGCCTGAATATCCGGCGCTATTTTAACGATTTTATTTCCTTTAATGGCAATATCTTCATGACCGATCTGATCGCCAACCAGATCACCCTTTTTTATAATCAACATGACAGGTAATATGGGTGTTGCTTAATAAAGCCATCCACCACTGCTTTGACCGGGTCCGGAATTGCGTCAAATTCGGTCTGCTTTTCTTCCTGCTGCCATCGCACCAGCCACTGCTTATCAATTTTACAAAAACCTTGATTCTGACTATTTTGAAAATCTAATTTATTTTCAAAGAAAGTTAATCGATCCTGGTAAGGCTGACAAGGTTCAAGGCAACCGCAAGCGCAGTTGCCACATTCATTGCAGCTGCCATCAAGATGAACAATGACCGCTGTTTGAGCCAGCTGCACTATTTCATTCGCTCTGTTGGGACAAGTTCGAACGCAATTTTTGCACAAGCTTCGGCATTCAAGACCTTTGTTGTGTGTGTCGGTAAAACCTGGTGATTGATCATATTTTTTACGGGCTACAGGACTTTTTTGGTAATTTTCGTCACTTGTAACCTGACTAAAAATCGTCTGCACCTTCTTAATATCAGTGATCCGCTCATCAACAAAAGTCAAATCCGTTAATTTTTCTGAGATCACTGCCATTTGATCTAAACCCATTCCTTTTAATAAAACGGTACATATGGTAAGCGGCCAAATCCCCGCCGCCAAAATCGCTTTGACGTTATTTTTATCAACACCGCCGCTAAAAGAAATCGGTAATTTTCCATTAAATGCTTGCGCTATTTTTTCCGCAACGCCGATCGTTAACGGAAATAATGATTTACCGGACATATACATCTGATCCCCAGGGAGTTCGTTGCGGTTTATTTTTACCGGTAACGTATTGGACAATTTGACACCGAATTCCAATCCGGCTTTATCGGCTTTTTCGATCAACCGGGTGAGCATCGCAACGGCCTCATCAAATTTAAGATCGACATCAAATTGCGCCACATCAACTTCAATATAGTCATAACCCATTTTATCCAATATTTTTCGAACCATTTCATAACCCAGCAATGTCGGATTACATTTGACACAGGTATGTAACTGCTTGGCTTCAATTAGATAGGTGGTAATTGCTTCAATTTCATCGGCCGGACAACCATGCATGGTTGATAACGTCACGGAACGACTAACCTGGCTGGTTATTTGCTTCACATAGGTCTCATCAATATTTTCAAACCGCGAAATATTTTCTAAAGCCCATTTTTGGCATACTTGCCAAATAGTCGTTTGCCTGGCATCTTTTAGACCTTCAATAAAATTGTCGATCGCTGGGGACTTAATTCCGGAGAGATTATAGCCCACACTCATATTAAAAACAAAAGCCTCCGGATCACCCAGCCCAAACTCCTTACTAATCAATTTTAAGGCATACCATGCTTTAATGTATTCGGCCATTGCTTTTTCCGGAGAAAATTCGGCGGACCATTCGACGTTGTAAGCTTCGTCCCGGGAATTAATACACGGACGTGGTATGCCCAACGCTTCGCCATATAGTTGTTGCACTGTTTTCAGTTCAAAAAAACGCCCACCAGCGGCATAACTGGCAATAATATTTTGTGCCAGTTGAGTGTGTGGTCCGGCCGCCGGACCAATGGGATTTTCAATGTTACTCCCCATTAGCGGCAATTGATGATTTCCCGTACAGTTGACTATTTTAGTGACATTAAAAATAGTCCCATGCATTTGATATTCAGTTAAAAGATGATTCATCAAGGTGCCAAAAGGCATCGAATTCATGATATCGCTCATATTATTTCCTCGCTTTGACCTTTCAGTTTTTTCCAAAAAGCGTCTGCCGTCATTCTGACTTCGGCTAAAAGGTCTTTTTTGTTCATTCCCTGAAGTTTTCGATCTTTCATTCTTACCACTCCATCGGAAATTGTTGTGACAACATCGGAACCGTTAACGCCAAATAGAAGATGTCCATTAATATTGGTTTCATCGATTGGTGTTGGTGGATCATAATCGATAACGATCACATCGGCTGCCGCCCCCGGTTTTAATATTCCCAAGCTTAAAGCGAAATGCCGTTGGGCTATCTTACGGTTCTGATTAAACAGCATATTCGGGATTTCGCCCCAGCCCGCATTTGGGTTCTGGGATTGATGTTTAACCAGACAATTTGCTGCCTTATAAGATTCAAACATATCACTTGTATAACCGTCGGTTCCCAACCCCAATAAAGCACTGCTATAATATAACTTTAACACATCTGGCGCACCGACCGCATTGCCCATGTTGCTTTCGGGATTAAAAACAACCATGGTATTTGTTTCCGCCAACCGCTTTACTTCATCATCATCAATGTGAATGCAATGTCCGGCCAGCGTTTTATCTCCCAGAATGCCCTTTTGATAGAGTCTCTCCACGGTCCGCAGGCCATATTTTTGCAGACTGTCTTCTAAATCGGCAACCCCTTCGGCGACATGAATGTGATAACCTAATTGCTCACTGTTTTTATTTACAACGTAATCAAGAGTCGTATCACTGAGCGTAAAAGATGCGTGAAGTCCCATCATCGCTGCCAGATGATCGGGATCTTTTTTGGCTTCTTTTCCAAAACGCAAGTTTTCAGCCACCGCTTTTTCCATTGCGGCCCGGCCGTTGCGGTCACTGACTTCATAACATAAACAAGAACGAACGCCAAATCGTTTGGCTTCTTTAGCAATCACCGAAAGACTATCTGCAATCTCCCCATAGCTGGCATGATGATCAAAAATTGTCGTAACTCCCGCTTGAATACAGGCCAGATAGGTTGCCACCGCCGAAGCCTTGATTTCCTGATTCCTTAATCCTTGATCAATGCGAAACCATTGGCCTTCCAGTATTTCTAAAAAATTCTTGGGCGCATAATTATCAAAACTTAAACCCCTGGCCAAGGCTGAATAAATATGATGATGGACATTAATCAGTCCCGGATGAATAACCCCGCCATGGGCATCAAGATGATCGGCTTCGGGGTATCGTTGCTGCAATGTTTTAAAATCACCTACTTCAGCAATCACCGAACCTTCGATGATAACCCCGCCATGTTTAATGATCGGACAGCGGGCATCACGGGTAATAACGGTTCCTTCTCCCAGTAGTAACATATTTTTCTTCCTTTCAACAAAAATTTTCTTACGCTATTGCTATACTGCTGTCAACCTTACGAACCGAATCTGCTACCGCTGTTGCTATTTCAGCGATTTTCAGATCAATTTCCAACTGCCCGGATATATAAAATGTCTCATTAACCGCTGCCGCCCATACATCAAAACCAATTGCTACCGATGCTTTTTTACGAATCATTTTCATTAAAAGCGATAACTTTTTATCTCATTTTAATAATTTATTATTAATACAATATTATAGCAATTTACTAATCATAAATCAATCAAAAAAACAATTACTCCCCTTATCAATTAGCGAATTACTATCTTCCTTATCAAGAACAAAGAGCCTATGCTGCTATCTATTAAATGAGCAAACAAAAAACCGGATGGATTTTTTCAATCCACCCGGTAGGTTGTCAATAAACGACCGTACCGACCAATTGTTAATCTGTTGAATGCCCGTAATTCGGACAGTTGCAAGCAAAGCTTTGGCTAAAGATAGCCTTTTCGTTGCAACTGTTCGCCTTGAGGCACACAACATGATCGAAGAATTGTCGGTCCGACGTTATCTTTTATTTCGTTATTCCAGCTTTTTTTAACTAATGCGTCACTTCAATCCGTCCGCTTTTGGGGATCAATTCAACGTTTTATTAACACCAACCGCATATTGATCTCCACTCTAAACGCTTTGTTAGTTTTTAAAGTCAATTAAGTGGCATTGCTTCAAATAATTGCATCACCTGATCAACAACAGCATCCATATTGTAATACCGATACTCGGCCAGCCGACCCGCAAAAATAACATTTGTTTCGGTTTCGGCTTTCGCTTTGTAGAGCTGATAAAGTTCTTGCCATTTTTTAGTGGGAAACGGATAAAAAGGTTCGTCCCCGTCGCCAGGAAATTCTTTCATGATCGTGGTTTTTAAATTTTTCTGACCGGTCATTTTTTTATATTCGGTAATTCGGGTAAAATCATAATCGTTGGGATAATTGACCACCGCCGTGTCCTGGAAAGATTCGCAATCATGATTTTCCATTTCAAAGTGAACACTTCGATATTTCAGTTTGCCAAATTGATGATCATAAAAATAATCGATGGGTCCAGTGTAGATCATCGTGTCATAGTCAATCGCAGCTTTGATTTCCTTATAATCGGTATTGAGCATCACCTTAATATTGGGATGGTCGATCATCTGCTCACACATTTTAGTATAACCCGCTTTAGGAATTCCTTGATAACGGTCGGTAAAATACCGGGTGTCGCGGTTAAACCGAAAAGGAATTCTGGATATTACCGCCGGGTCCAATTCACTCGGTGGCACCCCCCATTGTTTGGTGGTGTAGTTCATAAAAAATTTTTCATAGATATCCCGACCGGCATTACTTAATGCCACATCTTCACTGCTTTTAATCTGTGCCACTTTTTCCTTTTGGCCTTCAATAAAATCAACCATCTCCCCCTGAGAAAGATTGGTGTTATACAGCTGATTAATCGTTTCTAAGGTAATCGGCATCGGAATAAGCTGACCATCAACAAAACTTAAAACGCGATGTTGATAATCGTGCCATTTAGTAAATTGACTCAAGTAATTCCACACCTTTTGATTATTAGTATGAAAGATATGAGGGCCATAGTTATGAATCAGGATATGGTTTTCGTCATAACTATCATAAGCGTTGCCGCCGATATGATGACGTTTTTCAACGATCAGAATTTTGTTGTTTTCATTTTGTGCCAGCAGATTAGCAAAAGTAAGTCCGGCCAAGCCTGCTCCGACAATGAGATAATTCACTTTCATTTAATTTTCCTCGTATAATAATTTTGCAAGGGCATCACAACTAATCTCAAACAGCCATCTTGCAATATCGCCTTCGTTTATTTTTTAGATCTTCGTGAATCAGGCTATCAACAGTTAAATGCGCTATAGGCGATCATCCCCCGCCTTAACTGCTAGTTTCTTCTACTTCACGCTTACGTCTTGTTGACTAACTTTTTTCAACTTCTATTGATACCGTCGTTTTTTTTACCAGGAACGATTTGACAATCACCACAATCAAACTGACAATCACCAGAAAGTAGAAATCCAATCCTCGGGTGATTAACAACGATGGTGTTAATAAAGCATTTGTAAATACGGTCTGAAAGACCGTATAATACATCAATTCGGTTATCCCTTGCGCCCCAGGCAAAGGTACCATTTCCACCGCCACATAAATCGCGGCCTGAAGCAATATAACGGTGGCCATTGACGTTCCACTCAACGACAGTCCCCGGTAGACAAAGTAAGTCAGAATATACAAACTGCTCCGCTGAATAAATGAAAAGATAAAGACAAATAAAATTTTCTTTTTGTTTTTCGTCAGAAAAACGATGGCGTCCTGAAAACCTTCAATAAAACTTTCGATCTTCAGATGGCGTTCTTGCGATATTTTAAGAATATGAATCGCAACCAGAAAGCGTTCAACCGAACGAATGATTTTGCGAATAATCTCCGGAATAAACATAACTGCAAGTAAAACGATGACCGTTGCGATATTAAGAAATAACCCCAAATAGAATAAAGCCATGTAATTCTGAAGATAATAAACCAAAGGATTATACCAAAAAATCAGAAGGATGATCCCAATTAGTGAAATGACCAAGCGACTAAACACCGCTAGAGTCATTAAAACCACTGAGCTATCGGATAAAGAATTGCCATCTCTTTTCATATAATAAAGCTGCATCGGCTGTCCCCCGGTGGAAGAAGGCGTGAGTGCTGAATAAAAATAGCCGACAAAAGAATAGGAAATGCAACGCAAAATGCTGTTTGTTCCACTACGGCCATGCATTAAATACCAAATCATTGTCCCTTCAGCGACAACAAAAAACAAGGCCGCCAAAAGGGCCAAAAACAGATAACCAACATTCATACTGGAAATAGCACCCAGAATCGCTCCGATGTCATTCCCTTTAAGCATCACATAAATCGTCAGCCCCATAATCAACAGGAAAAAGAGCAAATTAAGGAGCTTTTTGTTTAATTTTTTAGCCATTTGCTCCTCCTTTCTAAAGCCGGAAACATCAATTGAATTTGTAGATCTTCTGAGCCACACGATAACCGGAAATCGTTATTTTTCGACCCAAGGAACCGGGCATATTAGTCAATCCACTCATTGATGCGTATTTCAGTTTTAGATAAAGACTTCGATCAAGTTCTTTAAGTTCGCTCCACAATTTATTTTTTTGAAGCCGCGCTTCCTCGGAATTAATCATCAATAACAAAATATTCGTGATCGACATGATAATTGAAAGATATCGATACATATATGACGCAAGTTTTGGTTCTTTCTTTTTTACCGCCTGTAAATTTACACAAGACAGCATTTGTTCGGTCACCCGAATTTGCTGATCGATCCGATTAAGCATGATCTTTTCATTTACAGATTGATCATCCCGGCCAATAAAATAATGATAAAGGTCAATATTCATATAATATAAGTGCTTAACATAGGGAAGTGGTTGATAAGCAAAAATATTATCGACATAAAAGGTATGCTCGGGAAGTTTTACGCCGCTCTCTCGCAAAATCGCCGTTCGGAAAATTTGAGAATGCATGAGTAAATATTGCGACGGTTTAAAATAGCCGATGTCCTCCCATTTACACATTTTTTCCTCTTCCAAGGCATTTTTGTACGAAATATCATGACGGGTTTCTTCATATAAGTGGTCATAAACATAATTACAAATAAATAGATCTGGAATGATAAACGTGTTGTCACGTTGTTTCATCAAACAAAAATTTCTAATTCTAAACATTAATCGGTCCAATGCCTGTTGATCCAACCAATCGTCAGAATCAACCACTTTAAAATAAATCCCGGTTGCCTGTTCTAAGCCCACATTTACCCCAGAACCATGACCCCCATTTTCTTTATTGATAACCCGAATGATATGGGGATATTTTATCCGATAATCCTCGGCTACTTCAGGGGTTTTGTCTTTTGAACCGTCATTAACGATAATGATTTCCGCATCATCCCCAGCATATAAAAGTGAATCAATACAACGGTTCATATAATCTTCTGAATTATAACAAGGAACAACAAAGGTTATCTTTTTCATTTTGTCTCCTTTTTAAATAACCCGCAGCTCACCAATAAGGGCGAAGTCGATGATGACGGCCAACCGCCACCTTTTTGGTGCATCATAACGTCTAAACAACCGATGATAGTCATCATCGGTTGTTTTCGTGATTCAGATGGATCAAACGTCAAAATAAATTTTGTCTCGTCTACTAAAATTTCCATGCGTTTAAGACCTCATTTTTTTTGTCGCTCATATCATAAATTTTAATGCTCGCTTGCATCGATAATGCATTATTCATATTCGCCTCCATAAATTACCGGTGCATTTATTGCACCACTCGTATTTTAATGTTCACTTTATTACTATTAGTTTCATCGTCGATAGGGTTATCATTCACTTTATTATATTTAACGGAAATATTGTAACATTATAATCGTCACATTATCCTTAAATGAATAATCCCCTATCCGATTTTTTATAAAAAACTTCATTTTAGGATAAGTTCGACCTATCTATTGTTCAACCAATAAAAATTATATACCAATAATCAAAATTTATTTATCTTTTCAAAAAGCATCGTGCAATGTTCACCGCCCCATCGCCAATTGATAAAAAACATTTTATTCTTGATTCAAAAGAATATCTGGATTGACCGGATGGATATGAATTGATGTCTGGTAGATATGTTCATTCTGATTTTTGGTGACTGTATCATCCAGCCACCAAAACTCCCAGACCGGCCCGTGAATCTGGAGGTTATTTTCCGAAATATAGGCTTTCATGCGGGGCGAAATAACCTCATATCGATCCCCAGCATAGACATCAAACCCCGGTCGGTATTCAGTAAGATAATAACCGGCTGGCTTTACTATTATTTCATTTGCCTCATTTTTTTGCGCTTCGGTTTTACTTATTTTCTGAGTTAACTGATATCGGTTATCTTTGTCTGTTTCAAACGCTTCACTATCGAGATAGATAACATTACACATCGGATAACCGACATCGAGACGATGTTTACTCAGGGTTGAAAAAAAATCAAAATAAATCTTCATGGCCGTTTTATCTTCCATATACTGAACCCGTTCGGTTGCCAGAAAATACTCCTCTGGAACCTCCTGAAGAAAAAGGGTCTGGAGTTCAAAAGTCAGCGCTTCTTTGATTCGCCAAATTCGCGTTTTTAAGGTTTTGCGGCAATAGGCCAGCCGTTTCATTTCTGAAAGAATTTTCTGCTCCTGCTTGGAAAAAAGTTCAATCGCCTGTTCCGGGGTTCGGGTTTCAATAAATGCTTTAATCTCCTTAAGCGGCATTCCCAGGCTTTTAAGAATATTAATGGTATCAAGCGTATTGAACTGCCGAATTGAATAATAACGATAACCTTTCTCACTAACGATTGCTGGTGAAAACAAGCCAATCTCATCATAATAAAGCAGGTTTCGTCGACTGGTTCCCGAAATCTTTGCAAATTCACTGATATTCATATATTCCTTAAAACTCATCATTACTCACTTTCAAACAGATAAAATGCTTGACTGTACAGTTACTGTATAGTTTATGATAATTATAGCAATTTTGACGCCTAATATCAAGTCTGGAGGAACCATAAATGACCTATTTAATCCAATTTTTAAAAGAAAAAAAAGGACTGCTGTTGCTCATTATCGTCGCAACGGTTATTCAATCATTCAGTATGCTAGCAGTTCCTTATTTTGTCGCCCAAATTATTGATGTTGGCATCATCAAAAAAGATATGTCAGCAATTATCATATCCGGTTTACAAATGTTAGCAGCCGTTGGTGTCTCCGCCCTGATCGCTTTGTGGACTAGCTACTTGTGTGCCGATTTGGCCGCTCTTTCCGGAAAATACCTAAGAGATCGGATTTTTGATAAAACCCAAGTCTTGTCAATTCGCGATTTTAATCGCTTCAGTACCGCTTCAATGATCACCCGGGCAACCAGCGATATTACGGTGATCCAACAAACCATGATTATGTTCACCCAAATGATCTTACCGGCCCCGATAATTACGATCGCTGCTATCATTATGACAATTGCGGTTAGCCCTTCACTAGTAGTGATTCCGATTAGTGTTATGGTCATTTTTATGCTGGCCATTTTTATTATCTTCAAAAAAGCCAGTCCAATCTCTCAAACGATCCAAACCCGACTGGATTCGATTAACCGTATCATGGGGGAAGCCATTACCGGCGTTCGGGTAATCCGCGCTTTTGACAATTCCGAATTTGAAAGAAAACGAACCAATGATGCTTTTTTAGAATATGCCAATAATGTTATTCGCTTAAATAAAACCTTTGCGATGTTTAGCCCGCTGATCTGGACGGTTATCGGCATCAGTTTAATCGCAATCTTCTGGTTTGGCAGCTTCCTTGTCCTTAACGACGAAATTCTAATCGGCGGTATTACCGCTGTTTCGGAATATACCATTTTATTGCTGATCACCCTAATTATGTCTTCAATGGTGATGGTTATGCTGCCTAAAATGAAAGCCTGTCTGGATCGAACCCAGGAAGTGCTGAATACGATTCCCGAAATTTCGGATAAAAACGAAGCAAGCGTTATGAGAACTCCTGATAATCCTGAAAAACTGGTATTTGATCAGGTCAGCTTTTCTTATCGCGGTGCCGAAGAGGCGGTTTTGGAAAACATCAGTTTTTCTTGTCACCAGGGCCAAACCACTGCTATCATCGGCGGAACCGGATCAGGCAAAAGCACTATTGCCGGTTTGATGTTACGTCTTTATGATGTAGCAAATGGTCAGATTACGCTGGAAGGTACCGATATTCGCGAAATGCCGCAGCAGGAACTGCGGGAAAAAATCAGCTACGTCCCCCAGAAGGCGATTCTTTTTAGCGGCACCATTGCCGACAATCTGCGCATGGGCAACAACGAAGCATCCAGGGAAGAATTAGAAGCCGCTGCAAAAATCGCCCAAGCCCATGATTTTATTAACGAAAGCGAAGCCGGTTATGAAAGCGTCGTCGCTCAGGGCGGAACTAATTTTTCCGGTGGCCAAAAACAACGCCTGTGTATTGCCCGGGCACTAGTAAAAAAAGCTCCTATCTATATTTTTGATGATAGTTTCTCAGCTCTCGATTTCAAAACCGATGCCACTTTGCGAAAAACACTCAAAAAAGAGTTGACGAATGCCACCGTAATCATTATCGCGCAACGAATTAGCACCATCATTGATGCCGATCAGATCATTGTTCTCGATTCCGGCCGAATGGCTGGTATCGGCAAACATTCACAACTCATGAAAAACTGCCCTGTTTATCATGAAATCGTGGCTTCGCAACTCACTGTAAAGGAAACGGATACGCTATGAAGAAACAACGAAAAAAAAATCAATCTAAAAATAAAAAAGAATTTGATCCAGTCGATTTGACTGAAATGGAAGATATCCCTAAAAATTCAAAAGCATCAGCCAAACGATTAATGGCACTTTTATGCCAGCAAAAAAGTGCTTTACTAATCATTTTGCTGGCCGCTGTAATCAGTAATGGTCTGTTTGCCCTCACCCCCATCTTCATGGGGCAAGCTCTGGATCGGCTTATTCAAGCGATCAGTGCCAACGGAATTGGCGGCAATTTTGAAACATTAGCCAAAATAGTGCTGTCCCCGCTATTATTGTTAGCTGTTGCTTATCTGTTCGGTGCGATCTTTTCTTTTCTACAGGAATATACCATGGCGAGCGTTGGCGAAAAGCTTGCTCTCTCATTACGGGAACAAATTAGTGAAAAAATTACAAAACTCCCCTTACATTATTATGATGCCAATGAAACCGGAGAAATTTTAAGCCGAACCACTAACGATCCCGATAAAATTGCCGAGGTATTAAAAACTGGGGCGTTACAATTTGTTAATGCTATTTGCAACATTATTTTTAGTATTACCATCATGCTTACTCAAAGTCCATTCATGACGGTGCTGATCATTTCAACCATGTCTTTGAGTGTTTTTGCCACAAAGTGGATTTCCGCAAAAACACTCGCTATTTTTTATGAAAATCAAATGGTTTTAGGTGAACTTAATGGAAAAATTGAAGAGTATTATACCGGGAACCTCATTATTAAGAGCTTTAATCAACAGGATAAGGTTATTCAAACCGAACGCGAATTAAGTGAACGCCAATATCAAGCCAACAAAAAATCCCAATTCGTCATCTTTGCCATCTATCCGGCAATTCGTTTTCTAACACAGTTGAGTTTTGTAGCGACTGCTATTGCCGGCGGTTTCTTTGCCATTAAAGGCACCATCACGATTGGGACGGTTCAGGCTTTTTTGCAATATGTCAATCAGATTTCTGATCCCATTACCCAATCTTCTTATTTTGTTAATTCGCTGCAGGCCGCCTTAGCTTCAGCGGAACGCGTTTTTGAATTTCTGGACGAGGCTGAAACAGTTCCTGAAACCACTACCCCGAAACAAATTGCCGCTCCGGACGGAGCAGTAGCTTTTGAACACGTCCGTTTTGGTTATCACCCCGATAAAATACTAATGGAAGATATCAGCTTTACCGTAAGACCGAACGAAATGGTTGCCATTGTCGGACCTACTGGTGCTGGTAAAACCACGTTAGTCAATCTGTTACTGCGATTTTATGAACTTGACGGCGGTAAAATAACCGTTGATAATATTGATATTAAGGATCTTTCTAAAAGCACTCTTCGCCGTATGGTAGGCATGGTGCTTCAGGATACTTGGCTCTTTAAAGGAACGATCGCTGAGAACATTGCGTACGGAAAGATGGAGGCCACCCGAGAAGACATTATTCAAGTTGCCAAAGCCGCCCGATGTGACCATTTTATCCGCACCTTATCCGCTGGTTATGATACGGTGATCTCCAATGACGAAGGAACCATTTCCCAGGGTCAAATGCAGTTGCTAACCATTGCCCGGGCGATGCTGGCCAATCCCATCTTGATGATTCTCGATGAAGCAACTTCCAGTGTTGACACCAAAACCGAATTGGAAGTTCAACAAGCCATGGTTTCGAGTATGAAAGGAAAAACCAGCTTTGTTATCGCGCATCGGTTATCTACCATCAAATCAGCCGATTTAATTCTGGTTATGAAAAACGGAACCATCGTCGAAAAAGGAACCCATCAGGAATTATTGGCTGCCGATACATTTTATGCGGATTTATATAACAGTCAATTTAATAATCCGGCACTATAACAGCTTTTGTGTTTTAATAAAAAAGGTAATGGCTCGATCCTTAATTTTATCGGATCTTACCATTACCTTTTTATTTTAAGAGGAAGCTATTCTTCAAACTATTAATTCGGTTTCTACTATTAGTAGCAATGTTTTACTGAAAAAACAAGTTTCCGATGGGTATTCCGATTGTTGCAACGGCAATTATTACTGCCAGTATATAGAGTGAGCAGTAATAAAACACATCATTCGGTTTTATCCATTCTTTGTTACCGGCTAACATCGCTCCTACCGGACTCGCACTTGGTAATAGTAGTCCAAGGTTACTGGCAAAAATAATCAGTGCTGTAATAAGTAACGGGTTTGCACCGACCGCTGTTGAAAAAGAATACATCAACGGAACCATAATTGCGCCGGTAACGGCGTTGTTTATTAGATTGGTCAAAATAAGCGTAACCACGATAATGACTAATGTAAACATATAAGGGCTCATCCCTGATAAAATCGGCATAAAGGCAGAAATAAATGTTGCATTAAAACCGGCTTCCGGACTTGAAATAGCGCTCCCCATCGTAATCGCGGCGGCAACCATAAACATCATATTCCAAAAAATACCGCCACTTGCAAGTTCTTGAAAAGTAAAGTAAGGTTTTCCCTGTTTATCTCTAAAAATCGTAATAAAAGCTGGAACTGCTAAAACTAATAACGGCGTACCGATCATATTCATATATGCCTGAATATTTGCGGGTAGTATGCTCGGCAATACGGTTACCAGTACTAATACAATTAATGCCCCTACGGCTAGCTTTTGTTTTGTATTAAAGGGAGGAATTTCACCCATATCAACGTTAACTTCTCTAAGTTTACTCAGATCAGGACGGACAATATACTTATTGATTAACATGAAAATTGCCAAAATTACAAAACTGAAAAACAAACCAAAAATAAGATAACTAAAATAATTATAATTGCCCACCAATCCATCAGAAGCCGCTGTTAAATAACCAAACGTTGCCACAACTCCAACCGAAAATGGCATCACAACAAGGCCAACACATGACGTAAAGACAATGCTAACAATCATCATTTTAGGCCATTTATCATCTTTACTGTAACCCACTTGTTCTGAAATTACATATACAAATTCCCAACAAATTAAAATTAGGGCAAAAGCTGCTCCAAATGCAGCACCTACATAAACTGCAGCCAGTATAACTATACTGAGGACCCATGGACGTCCTTTTGTATATTTTGATGCAATTAGTCGCTGGGCGATTTGTTCTGAAATCCCTGAAACCATTAAAATCGCCGAGAATACTAATAACCAAAGAATCAATTGAATTAGTGGATTCCCAAATGCTGCTGATAATGATACCGTCCCTGACGGTGTATAGCTGGAAAACCCTAAAAATATAAATGCAAGAACGCTTGGCCAAACCATGTCGCACTTAATCCAAGCCCATAGCAATCCTATAAAAATACCCAGTAATTCCATCCCTAGTGGTGTCATTTCTCCAAATGGAGGGATGAAGCGGAAGAATATCATAATTGTGATTGCGATTGCAGCATGAATAAAATAGAGTCTATTACGGGTACTACCATCTTGTACTTTTTTCATATGTAAAGTTCTCCTTTTTAATTTTTCATATATCGATTTTCTTAATTTAATATGTTTTATTCATAAAACAATTATTAAACCTACCTTTAACCCTACCGGTTACTTCCCACAATAATATAATCGCGATTGTTTATATAATTCTTCTCGATATTTTAATGGCATCATTCTTGATGCAAACGCACTGATTGTAGTTGCTTTTCCAGGTTTACAAAATGTCTCAACGCATTCTTTGGCCGCCTGACGTTGATCTTCTTCCGATGCTTGTGGATCAATATTATCCGGTACAATACCAAGCACAATTTGATCGCCATATTGATTATATAATTTTTTCATATCATTCATCGGTTGTGGCGTCCATGAATCCCAACCAGCTGCAATAATTTGTGGAACTTGTAATTCAAGACAACCACAACTATGTAAATCAGCAATCAATCCCTTTGAATGTATATGGTCTGTTAATTTTTTCATATATGGGACAACCATCTCCATTGCTGTGGAAGGCGAAAAAAATGGTGCTCTTTGTGACCCCCAATCATCATGAACCGTGATGATATCAATATCATAATATTCAACAAATTTATCAACGATTTTAATGTATAAATCCGCTAATTTATCAAAAAGATCTTTTACCGCATCAATTTGTTCTTCATCAATCATCGCTAAAATTGCTCCTTCAAAATCCATAAATGATATTAATCTTTCATAGAATCCCGAAAAGATCCAGGTAACGACTGCTGAATCGGTATTTAAATATTCTTTATTTGCTTTTGAAGATCCTTCCCAATCCCATGCGTCAATATCTGGCCATACAACTTTTTCATACCATTCATTCGCATCTGTTAACAATGGTGATCCTGGTTTAACCATCGAACCGCCAGCGACCTCAATATATTCCCACTCAATGCCAAACATATCTTTTCCACCAAATTCTTCTCTGGCTAAACGATTCTTTTCAAAAACAAAGGCTCTGGCAATATTATCCGGTATAATTCTTGGCATAAAAAAGATACTTTCGGCATTGGTAATCAACCAACATGGATCATTCGCCATTGTTTTTTTATAAGCTTCTTTGGGCGTAACTGGAAAATCATATATTGGGGTAGGATTTCCATTTGGCATAAGCGATGGAATTTCTTTCGTTGGGATCAGTTCTTTTTCATTAAATATTGGCTTAGTCATTTTTTTCTCCTAAAATTAAATTTGCACACCTGATTTTTTTACTTTGACAATCGCGAGTCAACCTCAACAACAAATCTATCAACACCGATTTGTTTCGGATATTCGATTGTCATGATTGCCGCTTGCTAATAAACTTCATTTTTTCTCATTTTGGTATCGTTTGCATCACGATAATTTCTATGAGAAAACTTGTTTAAACGTTTAAAGGATAAATCTTTATTATCGTCATTTAATAAATTTTTATTTAAATCTTAAATCACCTACTTTTCTTGATATTTAACACTATTGACGATAATGCCGATTATCACTTCCTTAATAACATCTAGACCGTAGTCTAGACTTTAGTCTAGTAACAATATAATGTTTTACGAGACGTTTGTCAATAGTTTTTTCGTAAAAACAATGTATTTCTTATCTTGATTCTTTTCTCGACTCTTTTTCAATAAATGTTATAATAAACGATAATATCGGTTTATCAATAATGAAGCCCAACATGAAAGGTGATTATTATGGAACTATCGCAAAATAACAATAAAATTAAAATTTTTCAAGAAGCTGAAGAACTTTTCTACCAAAATGGATACACTAACACCTCAATCGATGAGATAATAAAATGCTCACAAACAAGTAAAGGAACTTTTTATTATCATTATAAAAACAAAGCCGAATTAGGCCTCTACGTTTATCGCAATACTTATTGGCAACATCGAAACGTCATTCTTGACTTGTTTCCAGATGAAGAAGACTTAGTCCTTTATTCATTAGAAGCACGTATATTTTGGTACGCCTATTATGAAGTGAATAATTATCGCAGATTTTATCATGATATTAGTAAAGAACCTTTGAATTTTCAAGCTCCTGCTATTATTAAGACTTGTCTCGAGAAGACCGATAAAAATTTTACTGAAAATGAACTTGATTTAATTATTATTGCTGCTCATGGTATGCGACAACAAATTTTTCATTATGTTTTTGATAAATTAGATCAATTTCCATACCAAACAATTTATGAATTTACAACAACTCATTTTTTCAAACTATTTGAAATTCCTAATGACGTGATTGAAAACATCATGACTAAATCAGATGCTCTTTTTAATCAGTTGAACATTCAGATTGATAAATTCAATCATTATGTCACTCTTAAATAATCGGGGAATGGCTCAAATTGAGAGTAAACCCAAAAAAAGCCACCCATAACAAATGGGTGGCACCGACTGTCAAAAAAGATAACGTCGTACCGACAATTGTTCGATCATGTTGTGTGCCTCAAGGCGAACAGTTGCAATCAAAGCTGTTTCTAACCACAGCTTTGATTGCAACTGGACGAATTGCGTGTATGCAACAGATTAACAATTGCTATGTATTTATTAATTGCTAGCAGCCCGTTTACACTAGTTGATTCAGCGATTTTTATTCACACATGTATTTAATTACATGATTATCATTCCACCATCAACCGAAAACGTCTGACCGGTTGTATGTCCTGCCATATCAGATAACAACCATACTACTGCATGCGCAACATCCTCTGGCGTCCCGAGTTTACCCATCGGAATAACCTTTTCGCGCAGTTCATCTGCTTCATCCGGGTTCATTGCCAAGGTATTTGACATCAGACCTGTATCGCTGATCGGACCTGGACAGACGATATTGACTCTAATCCCCGCTTTTGCATTTTCAATCGCCGCTGTTTGACTCACTGCAACAACGCCAGCTTTACTTGGTCCATAGGCCCCGAAACCAGGGGCCATCTTTAATCCCCCAATTGAGGATGTATTCACAATCGCGCCGCCTTTTTCCTGTTTTAACATCTGCTTTATTTCATGTTTTAAACAGAGAAATACGCCTTTCAGGTTAACAGCCATAATTTTATCCCAATCCGCTTCTTCCGTATCGACCAATGGACCATATTTTATTTTAACTCCATCAGGACCGATTCCGGCATTATTAAAAGCACAATCAAGACGTCCATAAAGCGCTACGGTTTTTTCAACCATGTTTTTTACACTTTCTTCACTCGTTACATTACATTTGATAAATGTCGCCTCTCCACCATTGTCGCGAATCAATTTTACACTTTCTTCCCCAGCGACATCACTCATATCAGCAACGACTACCTTAGCTCCAAGCCCTGCCAGTTCAAGGGCTGTCATTCGACCAATACCGGAACCCGCTCCTGTAATTACTGCAACTTTACCGTTAATATCATTTGGCATATAATCCACCTCACAAAATTTTTGACTGTTTCCATTCATTTTGAAACACATCAATATTAATTGTCTTAACAGTATCAGAAGTATTATTTGTTGTCTAACACAGGAACCCAATTGTGTAACAATAAAAACTTATAGCAAACCCCTTATGCTTTGGCAATTGAAACGCGCTCATGATCTATTTACGGCCGTATTTATTGTCAATTTCTTCTAAAAACACCTGTAGCACGGGATTTTGATTATCTTTAATTGAGTATGCATTAACAATAAATGGAACCGACTCAATTGTTTGGGGAATGAATGTAATTTTGTCCGTGTTGACGAAATCGGTAAGTTCCGGCAAAAAACAAATGCCATCGTTTTGGTAAACCAGCATGATGGCATCATCCATGCTTTCCACTAAAAAAGTGTCATCATAAACTGGTTTTGGCTGCTCGAAACTATGATGTTCACCATAGATTTCCATCTGTTCACTGTTTTTAACGAAATCGATAATTTGCTCATGCTCCAAATCCGCTGCTTCGATGAGTGATTTTTCCGAAAGTCGGTGTTCTTTATTGACACATAATTTTGTGAAAACGCGATGCACCTCTTTTTCTGCTAATTCCTCAGATGTCATCCGAAACGAAAATCCGATATCCAAGTTATGATTCAGTAAATTTGCTTTTAAATCCTTATGACTGGATTGAACAATATTAAGCCTTATTTTAGGATACTTGCGATGAAACGTTGAAAGCACCGGAGCAATAACATCACGATCAAACATGCTGAAAAACCCAATTTTTATCATGCCATCCTGTCCACTGGCAATGTCCTGGGCTTTTGATACCGCATTTTCAGATAAAGCAATAATCCGCTTCGCCTCATATAAAAAATATTCTCCGGCGACAGTAAGTTCGACTGTTTTTTTATTGCGATGGAGCAGTTCAAACCCCAGTTCATTTTCAAGTACCGCGATCTGTTGACTGACCGCTGTTTGCGAAACATATAACACCTGTGCTGCTTTTGAAAAACTTTTAAGGCGGCTCACCTCAATAAAATATTTAAGTTTTTTAGAATCCAAATTATTTCCTCCTGTTTAATTCCGCCTATCCGAATCGCAAAAATTATTTCTTGTTTGATCAAACGCTATTTTCCCAGAACATATGAGTTTCAAGCCCTTTTAACGGGCGTTCTCTTTATCACAGCACCTTTTTGAAACTCGTATAAACAAGAGCTTTGAAGGGAAAAAACTTAATGGGGTTTCATCTCTGTATTTTCATATATTGGAATCACCCTGTTTTAAAATATTTTGTGTTAATATCAATATTACATCCAATATGGTTTTTTATCAACATGGTAATAAACTATCCTTGTTTAGTTTTCAAGTTCGAACAAGGACTTCTTCACCTTCGACTACCGCAGTCTTTTTTTGAGTCATCCGGTCATAGAATTTCTGAACAATCAAACTGATGGCATTATCGCCAGAAATATTGCAGGCTGTTGCAAAACTATCCTGGCTGATATAAATTGCGATCAGAAGACTGGCCAGAGGACTGTCAATGGTAATACCGATAATCGATAGAAATGGCAATGCCGTCATGATCGCGCCACCAGGAGCACCCGGGGCTGCGACCATAGCAAAACCGAGGGTCATAATAAAACCCATCATCAATCCTAAACTATGATCCATCTGATTCATTAAAAGTACTGCCATACAACAAGCCGTCACGGTGATCATCGAACCAGACATATGAATGTTGGCACAAAGCGGTATAGTAAAATTACGGATTTCTTCGGAAACACCGTTTCTTTCCGCACATTCCAAATTCACGGGAATGGTCGCGGCACTGGATTGGGTTCCAATGGCGGTAGTATAGCCGGGAATCTGATTTTTCATCAATGTCAGCGGGTTTTTTTGACTGATGGTGCCGGCAATTGAAAAGAGTAGCAGCAAATCAAGAAATTGTAGCAGGACGACGATAATAAACACTTGCCAGAGCACTCCGACGACCACAAAAACCTCTCCGGAAACGGTCAGGTTGATCATCGTGCCACAGATGTAAAGAGGCAAAAAGGGGATGATCACCTTTTTCAGAACAAATTGAATAATTTCCGAGAATTCAAATAAAATATCGTAAAGGGCATGACCAATCCGCCCACCCTTCAAGGCACTGATCGATAATCCCAACATAAAAGCCAGCACCACGGCAGACAGAGTATCCATGACTGGCGGCAGGGTAAAGGTGACATAGCTATTTAATAGTCCCTCTTCAAGATTTACCATGCCATTCATTTCATTGCCAGTGAGAAACAAGGGAAACAAGGTGATCGCAGCGAAATAAGTCACTGCTCCCGCCAGCAAGGTTGAAGCATAAGATAATAACGCGGTAAAACCAAGCAGCTTTCCAGCGCCCTGGTTTAAATCAGCAATTCCCAGAGTTACAAAAGCCAGAATCATCAGGGGTATAAAAAAAGACATAAAGGTCCCATAGATGGTCGAACCGGTGATGATGATCTGATTAAACCAAGCTGGCAACCATAAGCCCATCGCAATCCCCAGTGCCATCGCAATGAGAATCCGTGGTACCAAGCCAATTTTTAACGTACGCAACTTTTCATTTAACATATTTACCTCTCATCTTCAATTATCACAACGCAATTGATATGTATTATCCACTTGTCTACCCCAAAATGTGGCCAGGAAATAACAGCCCGATGAGCTGCAACGGTTTGCTTCATCAATTAACGTCAGGTACACTGCTAAAAATAGCGGTCAACATGACCGCTATTTTTTAACCACTATAAATCAATCTTTGGCTTATCACAAAGGTTTATATGTCAGCCAGGGTAACATAGGCCAATGGATTGGTGCCTTCACTGCTGATCACAGTGCCTTTGGGAACGACCTGAATCCGAATCGCTTCTAAACGCAGGGATTGGCCTTCAGTTCCGGCCGGATCACCATTTTTCGCCCAGTTTAACCAACCAAAATTCTTGGCATGGACCTGATAATACACATCATATTTTTCAGCCATGGCTCCGGTTAACTTAATCTCAATCGCTTCCAGACGGAGCCCCTCACCAACCGTACCGCTGATTTCTCCAGCACTTTTAAAGTTCGGTTCCCAGCCTTTGTTCTGAATATGGCTGCGATACTCAATACTTCCAGCATCGGGGAAACCGTCCAGATTTATTTTGATCCCTTCCAGACGCAAAGACTCGCCAGTGGTGCCACTGATAGCCCCGTTTGTAACCGCTTGCTGCCAGCCAGTGTCTTGGATCTGGGTACTGTAACTCACGGTACCGATAGCCGTACTGTCAGCAATGGTCACCTGCTGGACCGCCTTGCTGGTGTCATTTTTATTGTAGGTGGCTTCGTAAACGGTATATTTATTTTGAGGCTGGCCCTGAACCTGATGGGCTTCCAGGCTGGCTTGATTGAGGGTGGCCTGACTCCCGATCGGTAGAATAAACTGGGCCTTTCCGGTCAGTGTCAGAGCCTCGGCCTGATAGTCCGGGTCATAGTCCTGACGGGTATCACTGGAATCCAGATAATTGGCCAGAGGTAAACCATTGTTATAACCAATAATCTGGGCATTGACCCGACCAGTGTTCCCTGTTAAATTAATGTTCATGTGTTGGGCACCGATCCCGACCACTTCGCTTTCATCAGCGCTGAAGCGACCTGCACTGTTGTCAATCACCGTATTGACCATAGCATCGTCAATCGACAGCTGGTCGCCGGCAATAGCTCCCATGACCAAATTCGAACCGGCGACGCGAATATTAGTAACCGCTCCATTTTTCAGGCTGACATTGTCGCCCTGTAGCCCAAAAACTCCCTGGCTGTTGACCGACTGATCAAGAATTTCCGAGTTAATCACCACCGAACCGCCATCAACCACAAGATCACCGGCCACTTTGAGGCCCTGCTGAAAGAGAATCTGTTCGTGATTGGTACTGAGAGTAGTTTCCAACTGGCAGTTTTTAAGAGTCACATTGCCAGCTCCCTGGCCTGCTGTAGGCGAGCGATGCGTGGATAGACCAGCCACGACAACTGGGTCATCACTGTAGGGCTGATCTGTAGGCACCATTACACCCTGCAGTTTCAACGTCGCCGCTTCGGCATCAACCTGGGCATCGCCAAACAAGCTCACCACCGTCGCCATCTTGGCTTTGGCATCCAACATCGCCCCCGGCTTCAGAGTCAAGTTGCCAGGCGCATCATCTAAAGCATTAATCTCCAACGCATTACTTTGCGCTGCAACGGTCAGGTTCGTCTTTTCGTCCATGAACAAATCCGCACAGCGAATGCCCACAAACTTATTGCTGATTGTCACTTGTGCCTGATCAATCAGACGAATAAAAGCTGGCGCATAAATGCCATAATAATCAAAGATATCGCCGCTACGCTGAATCGGGCTGTCCAGCCGTAGCTGGCCATTGCCACCGATGTTCAGGGTCATTAGATCGGTGCTAATGCCTTGGGGATTTCTTTTTAAAAACATCAACCCGGTAAAGCTCGTGCGGATGCCCTCATCAGTGCGGTAGCTTTTTTCGGTGTCGGCATAAATGGTATTTTCACCGATTAATTCGAGGGTCACCGCGTTGTCTTCTTCATCTGCGGTCGCCACATACTGAACACCCAGGCCCTGGTAATCACTGTTGAAATCACTGCTGTAGCTGAGATTGGCATTTTCCAGGGTCAAGGTTTTACCATCACTGCTCAGCCGGGCCTGACCACCGCCGGTCAGATCAACGGTTTGTCCCATTTCCACAATCTGGTCACCGATGGTGGCATAATATTCCGGACCGTCGCCGTCCTGGATAAATGTGGCCGCATCCGAGACAGTTACCTTTGACGCATCGCTTTTACTGGTTACCACACAGCGGACAGTCTCGTTATACAGCTGATAGCCGGTTATTTTATAGTCCAGAGTTGCCCGCTGGGAGCCTGGTCCAACAAAATCAATCCAGACATCCTCTTTCCCTGCTTGTTTCAGCACCCATTGCCATTGGAAATCGCAGGCTTCCGGGTTCTCAACCGTAATGGACATAGTGGCCGGGTGGGGAATGTTGAAGCTGACGTCCTGGGGCTGGCTGATAATCACCGGGCCACCTACACTGGACACCAGGTTACTGGGCTGACTGGTGTCCCGACTGGGCTGACTTTCCGACCAGCTGGGCGGCGCAGTCCAAACCCCATCATTTTTAAGCCAATTACCGCTGGCTTCCTGCGCCAAAACGGTGTTGCTTCCGACTAAAGTCGTTAGCAGTACAAGAAAAAGTAAACGTTTAAACTGTTTCATAAAATACTCCTTCCGATTTATTTTAATTCATTATACTAGAAATGCCCATAAAATAAAAGTATTTAACGTTTAATTTTTTAAGTTTTTTTTAAGAAATATATTATTTCGCAAAAGGACTATGCAACTACTTAATCTAAACTGTTTTAGTTTTGCTTAGTCACAAAGGGATTCTCAGCAAAAACCTCGGTATAAGTTGGCTTGAGGGGAGTTGAACCGAAGGGTTTAAAAGCGACCCACGTTTCCAGCGTATCCATGCGGATGACCATCGACTGAATGCTAGGAATGTGATCAGAACGAAAAACTGCTCCGGATGGAAGTGGCTTACCATCGGTACCGCTGTATCCAATAATTGCCTTCATTTTTTCCACATCAATTTTTCCCGTGGATAAAGCACTGGTCATATTGTTGCGATAGCTTTCCCAACGAATATCATCAATAGGATCATCAGGAGTCGCAAAGTTATCGGGCAGCCGGAAATCATTAACAGTGACGATGGCATCCTCAATCCCCCAGGTCATTCCGGGCTGCAAGGGTGAATCCCAACTTCTCAGGCCCCGGCCGGGACTGCCGATATTGTTTTCGAGCACCTGTGCTTTTTCTTCATCGGCCATCAGAACCAGGTGATTCATGGTGTAGCTTTCAGTTGAAAGATAAGCAGCGGCTTCTTCTAGCGTTTTAAATTGTGCCAGCGCATAACGATAATCAAACAGGTAAGATCTTTTATTCCTTGTATCTGGGTAAGGGGCCATTGTTTCAGCATCCAAAGCAGCTACGAATAGTTTATCATCATTATAACCGGATAAAGGAACCAATAAACCCAGAAGATTAATCAATACCATCGATTGATCGCCATCTTTAATATAAAGAACAGTGGGTAGTAAAGAGGCATCATCGTGCTGAAGCAGATCCCAATCTAGGTTTCGACCGACAATGGTTGCCCCAGTGGCAGAGGCCTCCCCGAAAACGGCGGCGCCAGAGCACTGGGTAGGTCGCATCACGTCACCGAAGAGTTGGAAAACCAGCATTTCATTATGTGAAAGCCTACCATCCCCCAGAATATCCTGATCGTAGTTAAAAACGGTTAGCAAACCCGCAATTTCATCCTGATACTCGGATTGCAAATTGCTCTGAATATCTGTGGCCCGGGTGAGACATAAATCAAAGTTTAAATCATAGCCGATCTCTTCTTTGGCGGCAGCCAATAAATCAAACTGATCTTTTAATAAGGAATCAATATGTTTTTCATAATCAGGAAATGTCGCAACAATCGTCTTGGCATATTCCTCACCCAATTGAGAATGGGTCATTTGAGACAGGTCAATTTCACCATAAAAATAGCCTCCATTTTTTCGTTCCAATGTGACGAATGCTGATTTAGAATCTTCGTTTGTTGTTTGCATTTGACAAGCAAGGGTAAAAAAACCTGCAGTAATGCATATCAAACATAAAACAAACAGTTTTTTCGTTTTTTTCATCCTTCTAGTACCCCGTTTTTTTCTTTACCACAATTTATATGATCCTGAAAAAGAAAGAACCATACAATACTGAATTGTATAAAAAATCAAATGTTCTTCCAGCAAGCCGTGAAATCACGGTTAAACCGGTGATTTTGTTAGCTAAATCTCAAGGTTTTACGTTTAAACGGAGCTTTATCCATTAGATAACGCAAGATCTGGAATGTTTTCATCAACTATAGCAATATAGTTCAATATACCTTCAACCTGTTCTGGACTCAGCCCTTTTAAATAAGCTATCAGCTTATCACAAAGGTCTTGATGAAATTTCCTGTGACTTTCATAGGCCACTTTCCCTTGTTCGGTCAGCCTGAAATAAACTTCTTTTTTATTAATTTCTATCTTATATTTTTCTATGAGTTTTTTCTTCAGCAGCTTATCCGCAACCTGAGTTATCGCTCCGTTTGATATATGCAGCTTATCGGACAATTGCGAAGCATTTACTTCATTATCAATCCCTATCGCATCAATAAAGTGAATCTCAGATTGGTACAACAGCTCAGACGTTCCAAAACTTCTGGGTTTTTTGTCGTTACAATTGATTTTATATTGCAGGGCTGCCATGCTATCTATTATCTTTTGATAATCATCCATTTTCATAGCTCCGTATTACAGATATATTTTGCTTTCCATCTGATCGATTTCTTCTTTGGTCGTAGTGTGTATTTTCAGCTTATTATCCCATGTGCCAGATATATTGTTCGTATGCAAAACCCCGTCCGGGCAGTTTGCAATGCACCTGAAGCAGGCTATACAAGAGGTGGGGTCTGTAATCCCTTTTTCAGCATCCATGACATTTGTCGGGCAGAGCTTTTCACACAACATGCACATGGAACAACTTCGAGTTTCCCTGCTCGGAAGCTCAGTTATCAACTGAAATCTGAATTTTTCGGCCATATCCAACTGTTCAGAAGAATACATAGGTTGATCAAAAGAACTGATTACCTTTGGATCTTCGCCGGTGAATCTTCTCAGTGTTTTTTGTGCATATTCTTCCGCAACTTCAAAATCTGCTTGGTCTGGGCGTCCTTCAGCCGCCTGCCAGCCACTGCGATTAAATGTATGAACGCCCAAAAATTCAGCGGTAGATACAAGCGTGAAGCCGCGTTTTTCCAGCAACTTCTTCATGTAATAATGGGCGGGATCTTTTTCGAAACCGCCGAAGGTGAAAAATACCGAGCATTTCTTTCCGTTTCCGTCGAGCTGTTCAAGCCACTGCCTGCAGACCCGAGGTGCCCTTAATGAATAGATCGGAAATCCGAATATAACTGCGTCATATTGGCTGAGAGATAGTTGTTTTTTTCTGCTTTCATAAGACGTAATATCAATCTTCGCAACCGAAATATTCTGATTCTCTAAACCGCTTCCTATCGTGTCCGCGATCTTTTTTGTGTTTCCGGTTGCAGAAAAATATATGAGTGCAATTTTAAAAGAACTCTGATCGCGCTTATCCAAAGTTAACATTATAATCACTCCATTCATTTTATTTTAGTAACTAAAATATAATATCAAGAACGTATTTTGTCAATATCTTTTAATTGCTAAAACATAATGAATTTAATTAAGAACTATGCTTTAAATCGTATCATCCCATATCCCTGCCAACAAAAAGCTGGCCACCATGTCACAAACAAGCAAGAATAAAATTATTTTAAACATTCTTTTTTCATATTAACATCAAGTACGAGTTCTGGACAAAAGCGTTTTATTATTCTTCGCCGATATAAACAACAACCGCTCTACTGGCTGGCGTATAAATATGTGCCTCGTTATCGAGCGTGACTGTTACCTTTTCACCATCGGCTACCGTAATATCTGAAATATCAAAGGAAATTTGCTGATCATTATATCTTAGCGGCGATGAAATCTTTGCTCCCGTTAATTTGATCTTATCCCAAAAGTAAAAATCGCCGTCTAAAGAAATAGTCAACTGGGTCGTCGTCGTTTTTCCGGGAAGCCCGTTGGCTTCTAAGTCAACAAAATTCACCTGCGAATTTGTAACGTTCAACTCAACCTGAGCATTATTCAAATCGATCACATAATCCTTCCCACCGACAGTTACTGTAGCGCTTTTAAAAATCAAGGTCGCCGAACCAAGGTTAATTGGCGTGGAATAAATTTTATGTCCTTCTATTCCCATGGGACTCGAACTATTAACGATATACAGATTATCACTTAAAAAAACAATTTTATCTAGGCTAAAGGTATCCGCTGAAATCCCATCACCAGGGGTCAGACTTTCTCCCTGATAGGATACGGCAAACAAGTTTTCAATATTAATTGCTTCTGATCGCCGAACACTAACTTCCCCCTGCTTTTGCTCAAGGATCGGTACTTCCGGTTCTGTCGCAGCTTCCACTGTTATTTCCACGACCTGTGAATAGTCACCACAAATCACCTCTATGGGCAGTATCCCAGCCGCAAAAAATTCCAGATATCCAAGGCTCTGATCAATCAGCCCCACCGTCAGATCGAGTGATTTATAATCGGGAACCGGTTTCGGTTTACCATCGCCATAACCCAATACCTTCTTTCCACCAAACTGATCCTGAGCTAAAACATACAAATACATCCTGCTTTTGATTTCATTTAGTCGAACCGCCTTTACCGGCTCAAAATCTTCCGCTTCAAAATCAGAAACCGTCACGGGTGTTTCAGGCAAGCCAGGCACAATTCCGGACAAGGTGTAATTCAGAATTGAAACGACTTTACTTTTTTCAGCACTAATGGTAATTTCTTTGCTGCGTATTTCCTGATCGCTGCCTGCTTTATAAATGACATAAATACTGGCTTTTTCTCCAGCACTTAATTTGATCTTTCCGTCTTTAACGCTTGCCGTTGAAGCAAAAGTAATATCATCTTCAACCAAAGCAGTAATATCTATCCCACTTTTATTGTAAACTGTATATTCAATTACACTTTCAGTATCTGCTTTAATTATCTGACTGGAAGCTGTTGCGATTTCAGCGGGCCCCTCAACCATATAATTAAATTCCCGGGAATCGCTTCCATCTGAAAAGTCGATCTTAATCGTATAGGTCTTTTTATCCTCAAACTGGTTATAAAACTCAATTTCTGCTGACAATTGGTCATCCGTCAATTTCAAACTTTTAACATATTCCTTAATTCCCCGATCATTTTCAACTGTAATGGCTCCTTTTTCTAAACTTTCCACCGGCTGATCAAAATTGACTCTAATAACCGCCGGATTGACAATAAAAAGTTCCTTTATCTTCGTTCGTCTGACCAGAGCATTTATGGCCTCCTTGACGGAAACAATCGCTTTTTCCCAATCGGTCTCAGAATTGGGATTGCCTACCGGATTTTCTACAAGCACTGCCTGCAAAGCTTCCCAGCTCTCAAGCGTATAATCTTCTTCATTCAGATTAGCAATGCTCTCCATCAGAGCCTGGTAATCCACGCTCGCTAATGTATCTTTGACAATTTTAACCTGTAACTCCTCCAGCCGCAGTCCTGATCCGGTGCTTCCCAGTTGCTCTCCATTTTCCACCCAAGTCCAGTCACCTTCAGCCTGAGGGATATCACCCAGGCTCTGACAATGGCCCCGATAAAAAACTGAATACCCCGGCAAATCTTGCAGCCAAATTTTGATCGCTTCAATCCGCAACCCCTGTCCTTTTGTTCCTGCATAACTCCCATTGCTGACCGGATCCATCCAACCGAGATTCTGGACGTGTACCTGATAAAAAACACTAGCTCCCTCCGGTATATCACCAGTCAGTTCGATTAATATCCCTTCCATTCGTAAGCCTTGACCGCGGCTGCCAATTGTTTCCATGCCCCTTACAAATGTTCCATCTGGTTTAGGTACATCACCATAATTCTCAATATGTCCCCGATAGACCAAGTCAACTGGCGATTCTGACTGATCTTTTTCCGCTGCCATAACACCAGCCGGAAATCCACTTACAATGATCAACAACAGCAAAATCCACAAATTTTTTTCTAACCACTTAACCATCCCTTTAACCTCTCTTTCTCAAACGAATGCTAATCTCATTCGCTAGTCCACTGATCATTTGCGCTAATTTATCTTTTTATCAGTTTCCACGCCAAATTGCTACCTGAAAACAACTGCTTTACTAATAAAACTATTATCTCGTCAATGATCAAAACCACACGCTCAATTACTGTTTAAGCAACTTATTCAGGTTTCACAATATTGGAAGACGAACAAAAACTGGAAAATAAAAACAGCTTGTATCACACCATCGATTTAAATGATAATACTTAGTTTGTTTTTTCTTTCAGAATTAATTCATATAGTCTTTATAAATATATTTTTCCAGTGCTTCTAAAAGTGGTTTTGAACCAAACTGTGCCTGGACCAGCTTCTGTGTTTCCCTCACATCGTCTGTAATTATATTATCGACACCCAGGTAGACCATCAAGGAAATCAGCTCTTCCTCGTCTACCGTCCAAACATGCAAAGTTTTTTCAGCCTCATGAATTCGAGAAACAAGCTGTTCATTCACAAAAAACGACTCAATACTAAAGCTGTCAACCGGAAGCTCTTCGATTTCTCCAAGGGCAACGGGAGTAGTATAAACCGTTTCAATTTCTGGATATTTTTCTTCAACTTCGGTTAAGACATCCAAACTTTCAGAAGAAACAAGGCAATCCTGTACAAACTGATTGGACTGGATAACAGCAATGGTTTCATCAACCATATTGATTTCGTGTCCCGTTGTTTTAATTTCAATGTTAAGTTTTATTTTACCCCGGCAGAGTTTTAAAACCGCATCAAGTGTCGGAATTCTTTCCTGATTAAAATCTGAATTGAAGAATGAACCCACATCCAGATCTTTAATTTCATCATAATTCGAATCCCATATGGATACATTGACCCCGGCCGTTCGTTTTAAATTGTTGTCATGAGACACTACCAGAACACCATCACTGGTCTGAGCCACATCCAACTCGACATAATCCGCCTGCTTTTCTATCGCTGATTCAAAGGCGGCCAGTGTATTTTCGGGCGCATCCACCGAATCCCCACGGTGGGCTGTAATTGCCGGTAAAGTGATCGTCTGATTAACAAACAGCTCGTCAAATGAATCATAAATGCTGTGGCTATTGATAATAATAACACTTAAAGAAATAAAAAGGCCAACCGGAATAAGCAATTGTATGGGTAATCCAGATGGATAATTTCCCTTGTATGTCAGCTTATTGGACGGACGATCTTGGTAATCGTGGTATTCATAAAAAAACACCGAAATAAGATCAAGACAGATTGTCGACGTCAATAATTCCCAGATTGTCGAAAGCGAAGAAACGATAAAAGCAAAGGCGGCCACAAATATTGAAATTTCCCGATAATTGTCGATAACTGCATTTAAAAGCTGAGCTGAAATAAAATGGGCCAACAAATAGATTAAAAATACTGCCGCTGTAATAATCACCTCCCAGATAAGCACCAGAAATACAATGGCTATAGTGTGCCCCTTTACCAGTTCCCAGCTGGAACGAATCGACTCGAGAAACGACTTATCTTCCAGGGTAAAAAAATGCAGTGCAAAAATCCAAAACACTACCAGAGCGAACAAAGCAAAAACTAAGAGCAGATAAATAATATGTAGGATTGGAACAGACAGAATATACTGCATAATATATTCCGGAACTTTAAGTGATGTCATCAGACTCGATTTAAGCGAAAAATTGGTAAAGGGGATGACAATCAGCACGAGGATAATCAAAGGAAAATTTCGTGGAATAAAAATCCGCAATGTCTTTTTTACACTGACTTTGATTAATGGGAGCAATGTCGCTTTGTTGCGGAAATGACTTTCGTTCAAAATTAGAATAATCGATGTTAGTTCAAAAAGGCCATAAAAGGCCAGAAGCAAAAAATAAACTAAAAAGATAAAAATACAAACGGGGTTTGAGATAACCTCCCTGAAATTTTCACCAATAATATAGGAATAGCCCAAAAACGAGAAAGATTTTGTCATTAAAAATTGAATTAAAGGCAGATAAATGACTGTTCCTATCAACATATACAAGGCTTCAAAAATAACCAGTGCCGGGAAATTAAATTTTATCAGTTCAAATTTTTCTTTTCCCTCTTTTAAAAACGCATAAAACTTCTCTTTCACAAGCCCTCCCTTAACATCTCTTTTCAAAAAATCCTACTTAAATAATGTGTACCCGCATTAAAACATTTTCAAACTTTATTTCTTCTAAATTTTTCTATCTTAAATTATATAATGGACAGCAACTGACTGTCTACTACTTATTATTTACACAATCTGGAATTGTGTGAGATGTTTTTCCATGTTTAATATTATTTACGGGCAAATTTTACTGATTAATAAACAATACACTGAACTGCTGGGCAGCAAAGACTATTTTTTTAGCACTGCCAGTTATTACCCGAATCTGCTTGGAAATAGGAAGACATTCATCAACTATAATTAAGCCATATTGGTTAATCATCATCTTGACACTTTTATCTTTTTCAAACATTGCTTTTTATTAAAATGATTCCCTCCGGAAAATAATCTTTAACAATTTTAATTTCTTGTTCTTTCATTATTTTATCATTAACTTCATTCTGCCATCGTCTGTTTCAATGCTTATTGATTCTAATCACCTGACCTTGAAAATCCACTTCAGCTATCCCGATTGATAAGTTAAGTTAAAGAATTGCATCGTTTTTTCGATAATTATGATAAAATTATTTCCAAAGCTTAGATATGATAAAGAAGGAGAATTCTCAATGAAATCTATCATTTACACAAAATACGGACCACCTGAAGTTCTTCAACTAAATGAAGTTCCGAAACCCATTCCAAAAAACCATGAACTATTAATAAAAGTTCATGCATCAACAGTTAATCGCACAGACTGTGGATTTTTAAGGGGTACACCTTTTATTACAAGGTTTTTCAGCGGATTATTCAGCCCCAAAAACAGAACCCTTGGAAACGAGTTTGCTGGAGAAATTGAGGAAATCGGTAAAGATGTAACGTTATTTAAGAAAGGTGAAAAAGTATTTGGCTATAATGACATAACATTTGGAGCGCATGCCGAATTTATGATTATGTCCGAGGATCAATCGATTACAACAATGCCTACAAATATAACTTACGAGGAAGCAGCTCCCATAACTGAAGGAGCCCACTATGCTCTTTGCGATATTAGAGCTGCAAAAATTAAAAACGGGCAAAGAATCTTAGTAAACGGAGCAACCGGTGCCATCGGTTCTGCTGCCGTACAAATTCTAAAACACTTTGGTGCGATCATTACTGCCGTCTGTGATACTAAAAATGTAGACCTCGTGAAATCTCTGGGCGCTGACGAAATCATTGATTACACCAAACAAGATTTTACAAAGATTAACCAGACCTTTGACATGGTGTTTGATGCCGTAGGTAAAAGTTCATTTAAACAATGTAAACTACTCCTCAAGAAAGGTGGAATCTATATATCGACGGATCTTGGCTATATGTCTCAAAATCCCTTCTTCGCTCTTATAACCCCACTGTTTGGAAACAAAAAAGTATTGTTTCCAATTCCAACAATAAGTAAGGATGATGTTATCTTTTTTAAAGAACTTGTCGAAAATGGCCAATACACCCCAGTAATTGATCGTCAATACTCTTTTTCGCAGATTATTGACGCTTATAGATATGTCGAAACAGGTCAAAAAACCGGAAATGTGATTATAACTTTTTAATTATCTGTCCACTAGTGATCTAAATCAGTTTATTATTCAAATTACCATTCAAATTGCATACTTACAAGTTGGAAACTAAAATAAAAAAACAGCTATTTAAAGCCATTCTTCAATGAATAATTATTTTTTACTGGAGCTAGCGGGGGGAATCGAACCCCCGACCTACTGATTACGAATCCGATCAACTCCATATAAAAAGATACACCATCGTCCAAAGGAACCAAGGCAAGAGTAGCGGTCTCGGAAAATGAATCGACCATATCTGTTTTTTTCAGCCTATTAATATTACATAATTTAAAATCAATTGTTTTGATTCATTATTGATATAGCAGACATATCTCAGAATTTTAACACTTCATTGTTTATCTTCAGAATTTCTAAAGAGCTTGGATACGTACACTGCCAAAAGTCAACTCCAGCAATGAATCGCCTCTCAGTCCTCTTAAATAATAGGCTTAGTTTGGCCAATTAAGCTTAAAAAGTGAGTATTTAAGTCTATAGACCTAAATATTTTATAAACTCTAAACATACCGGTGATAAACCTTCGTTTATTCTTGAGATAACGCACCATTCCCATAAGAACTTCTCTTCAAAAGGCAAAACAACAACGTCATCATAAGTTATGTCTTTTGCGGCTGAAACGACTGAAATGGCAATTCCTCGATTAAAATGAGCCAATTTATGAGCAAAACTGATTTCGGTCGATTCGAATAAAATGGTTGGTTCAAAACCCAATACTTTACAATAGTCAACAAATTTTTGATAGACTTTAAATTTTTTTGATTCAATAATAATATTTTCTTTTTTTAAATCTAAAAAAGATATTTTTTCCTTTTTAGACAGCGGATTTGATTTATTAACAATCAAACAATGCTCTTCGGTACTAAAAGGAATAACATGAAATTTGGATCGATCTACTGGTTCCACTGCTAAACCAATATCAGCTTGTTCATTCACGACTAATTCTTCGACATCATCATCGGTAAATTCCGATATTTGAACAGCGATATTGGGATGCGTTTCGTTGAATTTGAAGAAATAATCAAGCGAACAGCTGCTAATAATTCCCAATGCTGAAGCAATCTTCAATACCCCGTGTTGATTGTCCAGCTCACCTAGAAAAATGTTTTTTAAATTCTCCATTCGTTCAATTAATTGAACTGCTTCAGCTTCAAACTTTTTTCCATAATAGGTAAGATGGATTCCCGTTGAGGTCCGAACAAATAAACTGACACCAACTTCGTCTTCGAGATTTTTGATCAACTTACTCAAACCCTGCGGTGAAATAAATAGCTTTTGAGCTGCTTTTGAAATACTACCTTCTTGACAGACCATCATAAAGCTTTGTAGATCTTTCGTATTCAACGTATTTCTCCTATCTATCGATATTTAAATAATTTTGAAGAACTAACGAAAAATAGACGAAGTATAATCTTAAACCACAGACATACCTCGCTATTCTTCATTTGTTTAACTTATTTTATCTTATAAATATTAAGCTGACAAATCATATTAATATTTCCTATCCTTGAATTTCATCATATGTTAAAGAATTTTTTTGCTTTTCACCAATAAACTCAACTGCTTTTTCCGGTATTCTTTTTAACACGAAATGCATGCAGCCAGCTCTTGCATAATGTCCAGCAGGATCAATGAGCATTTTTCCTGGAATTGCATCATTTAAGTCAATATCTCCATAAGCAATTCCTTCTTCTAATGGTGGGATTATTTCACTGATAATCTGTCCAATGGGATTAAGGATGTAGGAAGCACCCCCACCTGTTCCACCTGTTCCCGCTGCTGATGTCGGTAGTTTGTTAATTAGTGTTTCGTCACCTTTACAGAGTATGTCAACGGTATCTTGATCCATTACCTGCGTACAGAACAAAACAAATGCCTGATTGCTAATGCCCAAATATTTTGTTGATGCCAGATTAGCTGCTAATCCTAAAGGACCTTTCAATTCTTTGGGTAAAGGTGGCCAAGCAGCGACATGAACCTGTTGCCCTTGAGCACCAAGAATTGCCGAGTTTATCGGCACTGTATGCTCTGAGCACATCAACCCCGAAACTTTGCCTATGGCAGTATCATAAACATCCATCATACTGCCATCACCGTCACCCCATACCGTTCTTTCTGGACATGTTGGTTTTATTTTTCGATGTTTTCCGATATAATTGCCCATTTGATCGAACCAAAACTGGGTTAAATACAATGAGTTACCTTCTCGTTCAGTACCAGAAATACATACGGTAATATTATTATCTTTGGCACATTTGCTCAAGGTTCTAAAGGCTTCATCACCAACAACGATAGCGTTTTCATATAATTTATTGTAAAATGGTATTCCCGACAGCGGATCATTTTGCCATATCCACCAGGGATATCCTGGTAAAAATGCTTCTGGAAAGCCAACCAGCTTTGCATCATTTTCTGCTGCTTCTTTGATCAACCGACACGCTTTTTCAACACTTGCCTTCAGATCAAGAAAAACTGGTCCTGCCTGAACGGCTGCAACACGATATTTTGTTAATTGTTTCATCTTCATAACCCTCTTTAATCTTCCTGCAATGTTTCGAATGCCATTGAATTATCGACTTGTTCGCCTTCAATATGAACAGCCTTTTCAACATTTCGATTGAAAACCATATGTAAACAGCCTGGTTTCGTATAGTGACCAACTGTATCAATTAACATTTTTTGTCCAATCCCCTGGCTTAAGTCCAAATCTGCAATAACGACGCCTTCTTCAGTCTCAGGTATTACATTACTGATCAACTCTCCAGTTGTATCAAAGATCTTCGAATTCCCTCCACCGAGACCATTATTTAAAGCTGTTGGGAGTTTTTCAAGATACTCGGGGTGATCTTTACAACAAAAATCTACTGCATCCTGATTAAAAACCTGTGTGCAGAATAGTGAGAACGCCACATTCGCTAAACACAGATGTCTAGTTGCTGTTTCATTAGGCATTAAAGACATAATATTTTCAAGTTTTTCTGGCAATGGTGGCCATGAAGCAACATGAATTTGTTCGCCTTGCGCACCTAATGCCATTAAGTTCGCCGGAATTAAATGCTCAAAACACATTAACCCGCCGAGCTTGCCAATTGGAGTATCAAATACTTCCATCGTACTGCCATCACCATCCGCCCAAATCGTTCGTTCTGCACTAGATGGTTTCATTTTTCGATGTTTTCCCATCAAATTACCATCATTATCAAACCAGAATTGCGTCAAGTAAAGCGTTGACCCTTCAATTTCTGTTCCCGATATACAAACATAAATATTATTTTTCTTTGCACACGCACTTATCTTTTTAAGAGCTGGTCCTGGCACTGTAATCGCATTCCTGAATAGTTTTTCCGTCAAACCCATTCCAGCTAAGGGACTGTCCAACCATATCCACCAAGGATAACCCGGTAGAAAAGCTTCTGGAAAGCCAACTAATTGAGCCCCTTTTTCGGCTGCATCTTCTATTAAACCACATGCCTTTTCTACAGATGCATTTAAATCCATATACACTGGACCTGCCTGTACTGCTGCTACTCTTACTTTTGGATAATTATTCATTTCAAACCTCTCCTTATTTAATACGGTAGAATTTTTTTTCCAAATACATTCTCCATTAACATGGCACAGCCTGAATAAATCAACCAGCCACCGAATGTTGTCAGGCAAATAGCCGCTACAAGCCCGAGGTTAGCAAATCCTAAATTTGTAACTGCCAGACTCAAAAAACCGGTTGCTACGACAGCTACGAAAAAAGCAAAAATTTTATCACCAGCTTTGATTAAAATAGCTAATACACACAATAAAACTAGAAATGCCGCTACATAGGCGCCCCCATCAATCATGGCCATACCGGCCCCCAAAGCTTCTGGCATTGGAACTCCTGCTGTTGTAAAAGCCAATACGATAATCGCTTTAAATCCATTCTGACATAGTGTCATACCCGTCAATACAGCATTTACTGTTCCTCCGACAATATCTCCATTTTTGAAACAGATAACGATTGCAATTAGCATAATCGGAAAGGCAACACCAATCCATGGCAGTGCACCAATAACAGCAACAGGCGATGCAACACCAAATAATACACTCCATAAGCTAAAAATCATCACCCCGGTTGCCAGATTAGCCAATGGCGCTGTATTTGCCCACATTTTATTTTCTTCCATTTTATTTCTCCTTTTAGATATTCAATTTGACACGGTTTAACATGATTTACTTGACAAATTATGTTTCTGATAATGAAATCTAATAATCCCTCCATTTCCTAGAATAAATATAAATTCATTGTAAATTTCATTAAATTTTACAAATTTTTTAGCAATTCATGTTTTACCGCGATGGTTATTTACTTTTTTTATAATAATTCTGTTTCATTTTCACCAATGTATAAACCGTTTCATTCATGGGTGTATCACAACCTTCTTCTTTTGCTAATTTAACGATCTGTCCATTGATCGAATCGATTTCAGTTTCCCGTTTAGCAAGAACATCCTGCAGCATCGAAGGTTTATGATCATAATGATTTGTAAAAGCATTATCGAGCATTTCTTTTACTTTTGCAAAGTCTGCCTCAATCGCTTTTAGTTTCGCGATCTTAATCCCTTCTCTGGCAATATCATAAGCTAGCTTTCTGCCCCCATATTCTGCAACCTCTCCAACACTCAGTTCAGAGGCCGCACAAAGTCCATTTACAGCTGCATTAAAACACACCTTTTCCCAAATATACTCAAATACGTCATGTGTCACCTTACAATTCAACCCGGCTTTTGTAATTTCATCTGCAATTGCAAGAGAATTTTCGGATATAACACCATTCGCATCAATTATGCCAGTATAACTTGTTCCATGCGAAGCTACATTGGCCGGACCTAGCAAATCGGCTGGAAAACCTGTCATCCCGAGAACGATTTGTTTCTCATCAACAAAACCTTCAACCAGCTCTTTATTGCCTAAACCATTTTGAATCGTCAAAACGGTTACCTTATCATTTAAAAGATGTTTGATTGATGCTAAGGCCATCTTTGAATGAATTGTTTTGGTAAAAAGAATAATCAAGTCAAAATTTTCATTTGTCTCATTAGCCTTACAAGCGCGAGCTGATATTTTTCTTTTTCCCTTATCCGTTTCAAGTGTCACACCATCTTCATTGATTGTTTGAATTGTTTTTTCTGATACATCAATAAATAAAACATCATTGCCTATTTCAGCTAATGCTGCTCCATAAAGGCATCCCATAGCACCTGCTCCCAATACCGCAATTTTCACAACTTTCTCCTTTCTTGCTCACTATTTCTAGCCTTCCTTACAATACTGCAGTTAAAATTGAAAAGTATTTGTTTTCCGGTTTATCTGTACGGCTTGTCATCACTACCGGAACGGTCGTACCCACTAAAACCCCGGCGGATTGAATATCAGCAAAATGAACTAATGCTTTTGTCAACACATTTCCGGTACACAAATCCGGTACCATTAAAATATCAGCTTGTCCGGCAACCGGACTTTTGATCCCTTTATGTTGACATGCTTCAAGTGATAATGCATTGTCTAAAGCCAGTGGGCCATCAATAATACAATCTTTTATTTGACCTCGTTGACACGCTTTACTTAACATTGCCGCGTCAATCGTTGAAAGAATATTGGGATTCACAACTTCAACCGGGGTAATCACAGCAACGTTAGGTTTGGATATTTCTAAACGCTTAGCAAGAATCACCGCATTCTTGATGATTTTTACTTTTTCTGAATAAGTTGGCGCGATATTGACGGCACAGTCGGTAACGATCATCAGTCGGCCTTCTGTTTCAAACACCGTTGCTTGACTTAGTAAATCACCCTCTCTCACAAATCCATATTTTTCTTTATTAAGAATCGCCCGCATAAAACTAGCTGTTTGCATCAGTCCCTTCATGGGTACATCCGCCTCTTTATTCTTTACCATGGTGCAGGCAATATTAGCTGCTTCGGATTCTTCATGGCATTCAACGAAAGTATACGCGTCTTCTGGTTCATCCATTTTTCTTAAAAGCTCTTTAACCTGATCTGTTTTGCCAATTAAAATAACCTCTGCAATTTGTTTTCTTTTGGCATAGACAACTGCAGTCAAGGCATCTTCATCATGGGCACCGGCGAGGACGATTCTTTTTTTTACGCCTCGCTCCTGAACAGCTTTTTCCATTTCTTTAAAATTACGAAACATCCTTAGCTCCTATCATAATTCTCTAATTTTTTCTTCACCTTTTAAAGCCGCAAGTGTATTAAAGGCCAGCGATTGCATCTCGAATTCTCCGGGATAAATAACCACTGGTGCTATAAATTCCACCCGTTCTTTAATTTTATTGATGATATATTTGGAATTTGCAATGCCACCGGTAAATACGATCGCATCAACTTTTCCGTTAATTACTGTGGCACAGGAACCAATTTCTTTGGCAATCTGATAACACATAGCATCGAGAACTTCCGTACATTTACTATCTCCGCCTTTTGCCGCTTCTTCAACAGTAATAACATCATTTTCCCCAAGATAAGCCATCAAGCCACCTTTTCCATTAAGCATTTTTTTAATTTCTTCAAAATTATAGTCTCCTGAAAAGCAAAGCTTGACTAAATCGCCGGCCGGTAAAGAACCACACCGATTTGTAGAAAACGGCCCATCTCCATCAATTGCGTTATTGGCATCGATTAGCTTGCCATTTTTGTGCACAGCAACACTAATTCCACCGCCCATATGAACCCCAACCAAGTTTAATGTATTGTAGTCTTTATTTAGATCAGCGGCGTATTGTTTACCAACCGCCCGTTGATTTAGAACATGAAAGCTGCTGCGTCTAGTTAGTTCTGGTAATCCACTGTACCGCGCCAATGATTCAAACTCATCGGTTACGGGCGGATCAACTGTAAAAGCCTTTGGCCCTGACTTTGAAAACTCAAAGGCGATTTTTAAACCCAGATCGGTTGCGTGATTTCCATACTTCTCACTGGCCGACTGTTTGAGCATCTTTTCATTAATTTGATATGTTCCACCAACAATGGGCTCGGTATGACCACCTCTGGTGACAACTGCATCAAATTTTTCTATTTCGAGACCATGTTTATTCAGTAGTTCTGCAATCGCATTTTTTCGGTAGTCAAACTGCTCCCAGATATTTGCAAAATCATTCAGTTCTTCCGCTGAATGAATAATATTTTTTTTGAACAAACAATTTTCATTTTTATAATAAGCAACCTTTGTTGATGTAGAACCCAGGTTGATTGCTACGATCTTGTATTCTTTCATTTAACTCCCCTTGAATGAATTAATTTGCATTGATAGCAATCGCACTATTTTTTACTAAATTATTCTAAATTATTTAATAGTCTGCAAATTTAATAGTCGATTATAGTTTTTAGTAATACCTTCTTGTAAAAACACCAATTGTTCGTCAGTGATCCCGTTAAAACGTTTCTGCAATTTTGTGTATTCCTGAATCGGTTTCAATTCCTTAGGCGGATTATTCAGTTTGATATCGCCATCTTCACATTCGTACAATACCCACGCTCCAGTCTGAACCGCTTTTTTAGAGACTTCAATCGATTTTGATGGTGCCGATCCCCAACCAGTTGGGCAAGGACAATGAATATGCAATAATTTTGGTCCTCGAATGCTTTTAGCTTTTTCCACTTTTTTTGTCATATCTCTTATGTTGGCTACGCTGGCAGATGCACAGTAAGGAATCCCATGAGCCATCGCAATTCCTAATAGATCCTTTTTATAAACCGGTTTACCCGTTGGTGTCGTCGTGGTCCACGCGCCTAGCGGTGTCGCTGAGCTGCCTTGAATCCCTGTGTTCATATAGGCTTCATTATCGTAACAAATATAAAGCACATCATCCCCGCGTTCCATCATCCCGGATAAAGACTGTAAACCGATATCTAACGTCCCACCATCACCGGCAAATGCTACAACCGTCGAGTGGTTGTTGCCTTGAACCTCATAACCGGCACGAATTCCTGATGCATAGGCTGCTGAATTTTCCAAATTTCCTTGGAACGTTGAAACTTTGAGTCCCGTTTCTTTTCCAAAACCACAAAATAAAGCGGAACATCCTGGGGGGATAACCAGTGTTGTATCTTGTCCTAAAACATTTAAAACCGTTCGTAGGATCAGTTCCATACCACATCCGGCACAGGCGCTGACACCGTGAGCAATATATCCTCTAGATTCTTTTTTAATATCAATCATTTAAAAGCACCTCCCTGATGTTCATTACATTGTCGCCACAGTCAATCCAGATCGGTTCATCATTTTCTTTACCTTCTAAAATATCCGCATAAACGTTTTTAATGGTTTCAATGTTAATATCTCTTCCTGCTAAGCCGGCGATATAGTTTTTAACCAAGACATCACTGCTCAAAGCTGATTTGACTTCCAACCATAATGGAGCGCCTTGTCCCCCAAAACCGGTTGTCCGGTCAATGACAGCAAGCTTTTTTGTATTGCCCAACATTGCTCTTAATTTCTTATAAGGGAATGGTCTGAATGATACAACTTTGAGTACTCCTACTTTCTGCCCCTGTTCCCTTAACACATCACTGACATATTTAGCTGTTCCTGCCATAGAACCGAGACAAACAATCACCGCTTCAGCTTCTTCCATGTTATAACCTTCAATCATGGCTTTTGTTCGTCCAAATTTCTGGCTGAATTCATTGAAGACTTCTTCCATGACGTCTTCCGCATTCTTAAAACCGATGGCCTGCTGATACTTCATCTCTGTTATTTCATTGGATCCGGTTAGATTATCAATAATCATCGGATCTGACGGATCAAGGTAAAGGTTTTTTACCTGATAATCGCCAATAAAATCATCGATTTCTTTCTGTTCCGGCAACGTTACCTTCTGCATCGAATGCGACAGGAAAAAGCCGTCCAGACAAACCATCGCCGGTGTTAAGACACGTGGATCTTCAGCAATTCGGTATGCCATGATCATAGTGTCATAAACATCTTGAACGTTTTCACAGTAAAGTTGTAACCAACCGCTATCACGTTCTGCCATTGAATCTTGATGATCACACCATAAACTCCAAGGGGATGCTAATGAACGGTTGACAACCGGCATAACGATCGGAACGCGACACCCCGATGCGACGTTCACAACTTCATGCATTAAAGCAAGTCCCACTGAAGCTGTTGCTGTAGCTGTACGTACCCCGGTTAATTGAGCCCCGATTGCACAACTCATAGCGGAATGTTCGGATTCTACCCGTATGTACTTTGCCTTCAGTTCTCCATTTTCGCAAATTTCCGAGAGTTTTTCCGCAATTGTACTCTGCGGGGTAATCGGATAAGCGGAGACAACTTTTACCTTTGCCATTTTAATGGCTTCCACTGCTGCACAGTTCCCGTCTAACATTTTATAATGAGCCATTATTTTCCACTCCTTTCTTCTACCATTGTTATACACTGCTTAGGACATTCATTTGCACAAATTCCACAACCTTTGCAATAATCCCACATGATTTCCACACATACTTCTTTGTCTTTTTCAATTGTCATTACATTTGCTGGACAATAGGTTGCACAGGTTCCACATTTAACACAGATTTCAAAATCAACCTGCGGTCTTTCAATTCGCCAGCTCCCAGTATTACCTGAATCAAATTCATACGCACATGGCCCCTGAAGTTTAAATCGTTTTTGTTTGTTCATAACTGTCTCTTGCTGATTGAGCATTCTTTTCACCTGCCTTTTTTCCAAAAAATTCGATTAACGCATTTTCAACTGATTCGATTGATACCACTCCTGTTTTAGCCAAAGCTCCTAGGATAGAGCTATTTGGTATACCTCTGCCAATATGATCCAAAGCAACCTGTGTTGCGTTTACATAATAAACTGACTTAAAATCATATCTATTTTTATAATCAATTGCGGTTTCTGCATTGCATGTATTTAATACCAATACCGATTTTTCGTGTTTTCCTTTTGATATATCAACACCCTTTTCAATAATTGTATCGTCCATTACTACAATGACATCTGGTTCATAAACAAAGCAATTTACTAGAATCGGTTTTTCATCAACTATAATGTCAGTGAATACCGGAGCACCTCTTCTTTCATGTCCATATGCCGGAACTGTAATGGCATATTTGTCTTCATGAATTGAAACAGCAGCAGATAATACTTTACCTGCGGTAACTACTCCTTGACCTCCAAGTCCATAAAACTTCAAGCGCTTCATATATTCCCTCCTTTATTTTTCTTATAATATTTCTCTATACGAATCATCTTATTCTATAACGAAAAATCTTATGGCAACATTCTATCAAAATCTATGACTTTGTAAATCAACTATCCGTTACAGGGGCATTGCTGATTTTGTTGATGTAACCTAACCAGCCGGTTTTAATTTTCAGTAATTTTATTGGAATTGACCCATGTATTTGTATTTTTAGGTTGACTAAAATAATTATTATGTTATTATATGGTCTGTTTTAGAATTTACTTCGCATACAAAGGGGATTTATGAAGAATAAAAACGACAATGAGAAATATTTACTACAATCAGTAGATAATGCACTGGCATTGGTTGATTTGCTTTGCCAACATAAGGAAATGGGGGTTTCTGAAATAGCGAACGCCATGAACCTCGGGAAAAGCACAGTATTTCGACTTTTATTCACCTTGGAAAACCGGAAATTTATTTATAAAAACAGTAATGCCAAATACCGCCTCAGTCTAAAGTTCACTTCTATTGGAAACCTTGTTCAACGCCGTATGGAATTAGTCAACCTATCTCACCCATTTCTAGAAGAACTGACAAAAAAATCCGGAGAAACCTCTCATCTGGTTATCTGGAATTCATCAAATGATGTGATCTTTATTGATAAAGTATTAGGAAACTCATCAATACGTATGGAATCCATGGTCGGTCTAATTCGTACCGCTCATTTGACCGCTTCAGGTAAATCTTTATTGGCATTTTCTGATAAAACGATTAAAGCAGATTATCTCAGAATAATTCGATTTGAGCGAAAGACTACCACATCTCTCAAAAATAAAACAATTCTGTTAGAAGAATTAAAGAATATTCAGGAAAAAGGATTTTCCTGTGATGATGAAGAAAGTGAACTGGGACTCACCTGTTTCGGAGCACCACTTCTTAATGCTTATGGCCATTCTGTAGCTGCAATCAGCATTTCCGGACCTACTGACCGGATGAATAGCCGTAAAGAACAATTGATCACTCAAGTAAAGGAAACTGCTTGTCAAATCAGTTTACACTTATAACAACATCCGCAACTAATGGTTGCTACTCTTGTAACTATTTATTTATTTTGTAAAATTAATCATCGATATTAAGTACGTACTTAATTATAGCGTGCCTCAAAAAAAACGAACAGAACTGGCCCATCAGAAGGCCAGTTCTAAACTAAAATTTGTATTCTTTTTGTAAGCATTGTGACCAAACCATCAGATCTTCCAGTTCATCCGGTTCATTTTGATAATCCGCATCCGGTAAATGATGATCTTTACGTCCTTAGCAAATGTAATGGTTATCCAAAAGGTCGTAAAAAAGTGCGACAAATAGTACGATAAGAGTGCGACAAAAATAGGGGCAAACTTCTCAATTTCTAATTGTTATATATTAACCTAATTTCATAGTATTAAACATATTTTCAACAACAGCATTTGTGTACTTTGCATACTTTATATATAAGATAACTTCATTTGCAATGTATTGATTGCCCACAAAGGCAAATTAATCAGCCATTCTTCCTTCTTATAATCCATCATCGAGGTGCGAATTGATATTTCGGGACTGAATTTTTCATAATAGGTTTTCAAGCTTTTAGCTTTCAAATTGGTCTCAGCCTTGACCTCAATGGGAAACACATCGCTTCCATTATCAACAAGAAAATCAATTTCAGCACTCCCTCGATCATTGGTCCAGTAATAGGTTTCAATGCCCTCCAGCGTCTTTAACTGCTGTAGGACATATTGCTCTGTCAAAGCGCCTTTAAACTCTTTGAAAAGATCACTACCATCAAGGAGAACTGTTTGATTCAGTCTAACCATACAAGATAGTAAACCAACGTCCAATATGAACAGTTTGAATGCTTTCAAGTCTTCATATGCCTTTAATGGCAGACTAGGTGTTGTTACCCGTTGGACTTTGTGAACAAGACCGCAATCTGTCAGCCAGAGCATCGCCATTTCATAGTCTTTTGCCCGTGACCCTTCTTTGATCAGACCATAGATAAACTTCTTGTTTTCTTTAGTGAGCTGGGACGGAATATTATTCCATAACATCCGAATCCGTGGGATCACTTCATTTGGAGCATGTTTCGAAAAATCCTGCTCATAGGCAGTCAGGATTCGCTTCTGTATCTCTCTTGCCTCATTAAAATCCTGATTATTTACAAAGTTGACGACGACTTCCGGCATCCCACCAACAAAATAGTAATATTTGAGCAAGTCAATGTATTCCTGTTTAAATGTATTTGCCAACTCATAATCGCCTTTTTCGATGAGTTCGAAAAATTGCTCTTTTCCCATAGCTTTCATAAATTCTGTAAAGGACAAAGGATAGAGGTCAAGAAATTCTACCTTGCCGACGGGGAATGATGTCCCCTGGTGCAAAGCAACCCCCAGCAATGATCCTGCACAGATAATTTGATATTCCGGTGCATTTTCATTAAAATACTTTAAGGCAGTCAATGCCTTGGGTACTTCCTGTATTTCATCAAAAATAAGCAGGGTATTTTCGGGATCGATCTTATTTCCTGAATAAAGTTCCAGGCCTGTGATTATTCGTTCAATCTTCATATTAGCTTCAAACAGATCTTTCATCTGCTGGTTATTATCAAAATTGATATAAACAACGTGATCATAGGTTTTCTGTCCAAAGTTTTTCATCAACCAGGTTTTACCGACCTGCCGTGCCCCTCTAATAATGAGAGGCTTTTTGTTTTTCTTTATCTTCCATTTATTTAACTGTTCCATTGCCAGTCGTTCCATTCTCTTCACCTCATTTTCGTGTTCTAATCCATCTTAACACATATTACGATGAATAACAGTAACAAATAGACATTTTTTACGACGAATATTTGTATATGTGGTGAGGAAATTTAAAAAACGGCTTACATACCCGCCTTTTGTACATATAATAATGTAGGACACTTGTTGCCAGCGTTAATATGTAAATTAATTCAGAATCACTTGTATTTTTCACCGGTCATCGTTAATATCACCTCTTTTAAATTCGCAAGCGGATATATTAACTCTATTATGCAACGTAACATTTATTCTTTCAAGTAAAAAGACCACTCTAATTTAATAATCGTGAATGATGGGACAGTATTTCTGCAGATGGGATTTCACTGTCGGAATACTCAATACACAACACACAGATGACAAAACAGAATGGACCACTAAGAATAGGTAAATGGCTTATTAAAGACATCTTTATATGATATGTGACATATTTACGACACTTTTTTGTCTTTTTTTCGAATATTTATACTTGTACATGTATTACCACTTTTATTAGACTTTAAAAACGAATGTGCCATAGAATAACTAATGTCTGCCCTCCATTCTGATCAACCCCATGCAATTGCGGACGGATTCCATAATTGTCTTCCAGGTAATTTCCGATGCATAAGAAAATTTCTTTTGATAAGCCAGCCAAAGATTTTCCATGACACTACTATTTTCCACTTCATCAACGATCAACAGCCTATCGGTTAAATAATGCTCTGTCCCACGCTTATTTGCAGTTGCCATCAGTGCCTGATTGAAAACTGCAGGATTCATGTTTTCACCATACAATTGAAGCAGGCTGTGGATGTCATAAAAATCTCTCATGCGGGTATTGGTAGTATTGCGGGCAATAATGGTTTCCAACTTTTCGGCCAGAATCGTCTCCAGATTGTAAGCCCCAATCAATTTGACGTTCTTCCAACATCAGTTTGAGTTGATACCGAATTTCTTTAGGCGTAATGATATCCCCTGTGGAAATATCCACCTTAAATGGTGTGATCACGCCGTCAAATTTTGTCTCGATACTAACCCTGATCCCCGGATACTCAGCTTCATCCATTATCTCACCAATGCTCTTGATATAAAAAGATACACCATCGTCCAGGGGAATCGAGGCAATCGAAGCAACGATCTGCTCAACGTCATCGGCATTCACATTAATTCCTTTTACCGTGGCATCTAAATCCATGGTCGATCTTGCGTTTAACCCGATCATCGCCGTTACTAGAATTCCCCCCTTCAAAATGAATCGATCTTTATACTCAGAAAGAGAAATTCGCTCCAGAAATCGTTCCATCATATAATGTCGCATCAGCATCTGGGCATCCGCTGCTTTCTTTTTTGATAGATTACGGATCAAATCCTTCAATTGTTTTGATGTCTTGATCATAATAGTACCTCCAGATATTGTCGCAAAATTTTTTCAACCCGAAACAAGGATGCATCCTGCATCAGTGTTCGCAAATTCTTATCTTTGCGTCGGACATATTGCTTTATTGCGTCTTGAAAGGTTTGGATTTCGATCCCTTTGCGACTGCGGATCAGATCACAGATGGTTCTTTCCATATCATAAACCGGAACCGTATGTCCGAAGGACGTCTGAGCAGTGGTGCAGCCTACTCCATGAAGCTCGGGCTTAACCGTATAAACCTGGACTCCATCAGCTTTCAGCCGGTTGGGATTATAGCCAGTCTTAACTGTAATCGAATAGGGAGCTGGTTCTCGGTCCGTCAAATCATGAAGAAACAAAGCGGTTTCATGAGAAAAGACCGCTTGTTTACTGCGAAGATGAATCAGATACAGCGTATCGATCCAGGCATCCGCTGAAGCATAGACGCCATGGGCCACTTGTTCCAGTTTTTTCTCTTTGATATAATCATAAAAAACAGGTTTAGAAATTCCTTTGGCAACAACCTGCGAAGTTTGAACAATGCCATCATGATCGGCCATCAATTTATCCAGCTGTTCGTATTGTTTCACGATTTCACTTCCTTTCATACTAATATTATAAGCATTATTAGTACGAAAGTAAATATGCTGAATGCTTTATTCATAAACCGAAATCGGAAAGAAGAAAACGGCTCCACTCTATGGCGTGCTCTTGGCGCACCTACCGTATTACGACAATTATTATAAAACGTAAGAGAATTTTATTAAAACCATTGAACTTTTGTCACTTTGCTTGGTCGAGGCGAACCGTACCAGTCCAAGGTAACACTAGATATTGGGGATTATCGCCATATCAAAGTGTGACTTTAACGCTTTTTTTAATATCTTAATTCTCCTTTTCTCTTACTTTAGTGTCTAGTTTATTATAACCCTTCCATACATGACCTTAAAATAACTGTATCCCCGACTGCCGTCATTGTAAAGCTGCATTTTCACCAGTAAAAGGCAGAATTTCCGGCATCGCTCCTAGCGTTACAGTAGTCTGATTTAATATCTCAATAGCAATGGTTACTTCTTTTTCATTAACCTTTGTTGCCTTTTCGTAAATGACATCTTCAAAATCAGCATTGACCGGAGATACAGTCAATCCCATACAGACCGTCACGATTAAACTGGTTAATCTACGCTTTGACTTTTTCACAGGTCTCCAAATGTCCCTGTAGCATAGCTATGTTCATTTGAAAGTTGTGGTACCTAACAAAAGAACCCATTTAAAAGATCTTTACGTCTTTTAAATGGGTTCTTTCATTTAAGTATCATCCTTTGATTAAATCAAAGATTTAATCTTATTGTTTATTCATGATTGATGACCGTGGCAAATATTCTTCTGTTCTGATGAACAGTCCTGAGTTTCTTTGGCATCACAGGGGGATTTTTCATCTTGTGGACAGTTGATTTCTTCAGTGTCACATTTTTCTTCATTAATCTGGCTCAACTCGCGAAGATCGCTGGATAATTCTGTTAGCACCACACGGTTGACCCGATAGTGCATAAAATTATTTTTATTTTCCGATATTAAAATCCCCGCATCTGCTAAGGCTTTGATATGTTTTGAGGCAATTTCCTTCGGCATATTTAATTCCTGAGAAATGGCATTAACACAATAATTCTTTTTTAACAACGCGTTCAACACTAAAACTGTTTCACTGTTACTCAGTGCCTGTAATACTGTTTCTTTCAAAATAATTTCCTCCTAAAATTAAAAATCAGACTTTATGAGATCAGTTTACCTTATCCAACTGATTTAGTCAATACTTAATTAAAAGCAATTTTTTGACCCTTTCGTAATTGTTCCCGGCACTGACTTAACCGATCGTCGAGTTGTTTTAACTCGCTGCAAATACCCTTTTCCTCTGGTGATGTCTGAATAATTTTACAAATACCGCCGTTTTTTATAACGATACGTTGATCTGCATTCAGCGCCAGTAGCGGATCATGCGTGGCGATGAGTACAATCTTATCCCGGCTAGCTAACAGTTTTAAGGCTTTTACCTTATCGATACCAGCATTTTCAATTTCATCAATCAGAACAATCGGTGAAATACAAAGCAAAGCTGCATCGGCAATCATCAAAGCTCGGGACTGGCCCCCGCTGAGGGCCGTCAACGGCGTTGAAGGATCAAAGGCCTCTCCCGACAAATGGTTGGCTTCATTTAAAATAGCGGCTATTTTTTCATCCGGGTTGTCAATCAGCCGACTCTCGGCATGAAGCCTTAGAAATTCTTGTACTGAAAGATCCATTACAAAATTCATATTTTGTGATATTTGAGCAACCAGCCGATGGGCACTGGAGGTCCGCCAGTTTTCTGGCGGGATTTCGCCGTTGATCAACACTCGGCGTCCGGTCGGGGTATCCCCCCGGGCCAACCATTCAATGTCAGCCAGAATCCGGCTCTTTCCCGATCCGGTAGGCCCGACAATACCGATAATTTCACCTTTTTTCATCACCAGTCTGCCACTTTCCGGCAGACCATCTTTATCCTTGCCCCCCAACAACGTCATGGAATCAACCTGGAGTAATGCCCCACATCGAATGGCTTCCATCCGTTCTATAAATGCATAATAATCCCGTATTAGTCTTTTTTTATCCAATCCCATATCTTCAAAAAGTGAATATGGCTGCCGCTCAATAAAGGTTTCAATGGTGATCGCTTCATCCACCAGCTTCAGTCCGTTAAACTTAAAAAAATCAATCACATAGGGCTTTTCCCGGAGCATCTCAGAAATGAGTAAACCATTCTTTTTCATCATTTAAACTGACCCCTCTCAGAAGCCGGGTCCAGTTTCATTTTTTTATGATCTGCCAATTGTTTATCATTGCCGATATTAACCTGTCCCAGGCAATAAGAACACAGGGCCGAAGGCATCGATGCCCGGAGCTGCTGATCAAAAAGCGATTCACACTCGGCAGCGTTTTGAATCAGCCGAGACAAACGATCGGCACCCTGACCGCTAATTCCGTTAATCTGCAGAATTTCTGCGGTCGGGTTAGCCTGGATAATTTTAAAACTGAAGATTTCCCGTTCCGCCTGAGAAACAATATCGCCTTTGGTCACTACGACAATATCGGCCATCTTCAGCATCGGTCCAATTTTCTGAGGGGTGTTCACTCCCATCAGATTATCAATCACACAAACTGACAGTACCCCCTCAATATGGGGCGAGCAGCGATTGCAAAGCCCGGCACTTTCACTGATCAGCAAATCAAATTTCTGCCGGATTCCCCACTGAATACAGGCTTCGATGTTGCTGACAAAATAATGATCCGGACAGATGCTGCCCGAAAGACCAATCCGACACTGAGCCCCTTTTTGTTCATAAAGTCGATCATCTCCGGTGGACAGGCAATCAAATTTCAAAACGCCCACCTTCAGGTTTGAAAGTTCTTCAATCACCGCCAGCAAAACCGATGTTTTACCGGAAGATGGTGGTCCGGAAACCGTTATAAATTTCATGTTTAACCTTCCTTTCTCCGCATATTTTTCAGCAGGTATAGAAAAAACGGGGCCCCCAGCACAGCCGTTACAATTCCAACCGACAATTCCACCGGCTGAAACATTGTTCTGGCCAATGTATCGGAAAAAACCAGCAATATACCACCCAACAAAGCAGAAAGGGGTACCAGAAAACGGTGATCACTGCCAATCATCAAACGGCCGATATGCGGTGCAATCAACCCTACAAAGCCGATTGTCCCGGCGGCGGCCACGGCACTGCCAGCCAGCAATGATGCCACCATGATGATCACCACCCGATACAACCCAATTCGCAGACCCATACTACTGGCAATTTCATCCCCCAGTTCAAAAAGGTTCAATTTCGGGCTGATAAAAACTGCGATCACTAAGCCCACCAGACTATACGGAAGAGTCATATTGACCGCACTCCAGCTTCTGCCGGACAGACTCCCCAGTGTCCAGGAAAAGGTGACATCCAGAACATCGCTGTTAATCATCATAATCCCGTTGGTTACCGCATTCAACAACGCGGATACCGCCATCCCCGCCAATACAATGTGCACCGTTGACGACTTTTGTCCGATTTTTGCAGCCAAAAAATAAATCAGCAGCGAGGCCAGCAATGCGCCGATAAAGGAAGCCGGGGCAATCAGTTGAATGCTCTGGGGAAACAAGGCCATAATCGAAATCGCTGCCAGTCCAGCGCCAGCATTAACCCCAATGATGTTGGGCGATGCCATGGGATTTCTTAACACGCCCTGAAGCAGAACCCCGGAAACAGCCAGATTCATCCCGACCAGGACACCTGTCACAATACGTGGCATCCTGATATTTTGGATGATGTGATAATTACCATCTTCTGAAACCTGACCGGTGATGGCACCGATAATCACCTGAAACGAGGCATCCGCAGTTCCCATCCCAATGCTTAAAATGCTGACAAAAAGAAGGGCGGCAAAGGCCGCCACAATAATCCCTATTTTTTTCCTCCGTGTCAAGACCGGTTTGTCCTTTACTAACATTTACTTCTCCTTAGTTTATTGGGCTTTTTCCAGCAGCGTATTCGCCGTCAAAGTCAGCATTTCTTCCGGAGTTGCCCGGTTTGGATTGGCCTTAAAGGGTAATACGACCACATTTTTATTTTTTATGGCGCTTAATTCAGCCCATTTTTGATCCTCCATAAAGCTTTGTTTCATCTGTTTATTGGCTTCCTGATCATTACTCCGGGCCACCAGATAAATTACATCTGGATTAGCCGTGGCAATCGCTTCGACATCAAAAACGACAAAAGAAGATTTCTTGGCATTGGGCAAATCCACCGGCACCACATTTTCAAGACCCATTAACGTCAGCATGGAACCATAGGAGGTGGCTGTCTGTGCTGCCATAACCGTATCACCCGTTTGAAGCATAATACCTGTTGTTAATCCGGTTGCTGCCACTTTTTCTGCAATGACCGCTGCATCATCCATAACTTTTTGTACATAGGCTTCACCTTCTGCTTCACGGTTCAGAACCTTACCCAGGTAAGCCGTGATATCCACAACGGGAATGTCACCCACTGCATCGGGATCAAAAAAATAAACCACAGCACCGGATTTTTCCAGTTCTTCCTGTTGGGCAGCGTGGAATCGACTGCTAGCAATAATCAGATCCGGCTTCAGTTCGTAAACAGCTTCCATGTTAATCGTTTGTGACTGACCAACCGATGGCAGAGCCATTCCCATTTCGGTAATCTTATATTCTTCAACCTTGCCAATCGGCTCCAAGCCAAGGTTATACACGGCATTCATGGCCGAAGATACCAGACATAAAATCCGTTGCGGATTTTCCGGAATGGTAACTTCCCGTCCCAATTCATCAGTAACAACCCCACTTTTTTCTGGCTCAGTTTCTTCCTTGGCCGTTGACTGACTACAACCAGACAACACTGATACCATCAAAACCGCAACCATCAATAGTCCTAATAGCTTTTTCATTTTCATTTTCTCACTTTCTTATTTCAACCCATTTTCCACTTTGATCATCCCCGTCGGCGAGAATAGCGTAATCCGGCAAACCGGCTTCTTTAACCATGGCTTCAAAACTTTTCAGATCCGGCCGTTTTTCGCCTCTTTTTTCGATGTTTTTCTGCATGGCAGCATAAAGCCGATTGCGCATCGTAATTGGCATATACCGCCCCAAACCACCGCCGACAAAGGCTGTGCCGCCTGGCTTCAACACCCGATAAATCTCCCGCAGTCCCTGCTGAGGATTTTTCCAAAACCAGATGGAACCCCGGCTCATAATAAAATCGGCATAACCATCGGCAAAGGGAAGATTTTCCACGTCGGCCTGAATAAATGACAATTCATTATCTGCCGCTAGTTTTTCATAATTGGCTTTAGCCAACGCCAAGGACTCGCTGCTGATATCCACCGACACAATCTTCATCCGAGTGGCTTTGGCCAGTTCCAGACCCATAAAACCCGGTCCAACGCCAATATCCATTGCGATTCCATCTGACAAATGATAATCATCGATTAATTGCTGAATCAGAAGCGGATAAATCGGTTGCATTAGAGAATAGCCAGCGCTGATCATCGGCTGACACCGTTTTCTTTTTCATAAGCACCAACCTCGCCAATGTAAGCTGACCACCCCTCCCAGTTCTTAAGCTGGCCATCATAGTGAATCATTTCACCCATGACCGCCTCCGGGTTGGAGGTGAAAAACCCCTGATTTCCCATGTAATCCTGTATCTCCTTTTCCAGGACCAACGCAGCCAGCTTAAGCAGTCTGGCATCACTTCCTTTTTTAAACGCCAACACCTGCGGAAGCAGAATCGTACCTTCCCGAGCCGGATTGATTTCCACACCTCTTCCCTTGGACATCATCGAAAAGCCAGCATTGGTAATGGACAGATCATATTCTCCGGCAGCTACGGCCTTGGTTACTTCGGCGGGCGAAAAACGCCGCTCAAATCCCTGAAAAGTTGAAAAGTAATCAGGATAATTCTTAAGAATATAGGCACCGGCAGCCACTGTAATATGCTTGCTGTTATCCGGTACAATCACTTTGAGATCCTCCTGAAACAAATCCGTCCAGGCTTGATCAAACCGGGATTGATCCACCTGATTGGCATTGTAACTCATCACAATGGCAACCACTGCCGCCGGATAAAAATAGCCTTGCGGATCTTTGAGCGCTTCAAGTTCCGGCCGTATTGGAAAGCGCTTTTCTAATTCTCCGGCCAGTGGCTCAAAATAGGTCCCCATAGCCGTATTTCCCAAAGCCGAAAACTCGCCAGCATGGGTTAAAACCAAATCCGGCAGACAATCCTTTTCGATACAGTTTAACAACCAGCTTTCATTTTCACCACAACCCGTTTCATAATCGTGGGGTGAACTAACCATAATTTCGTCGCTGAGTTCCTGCTCAAGCTCCTTCAGATGCTCTTTGACATACTCTGTAATCCGTCCCCGACTGTTTACCGGGGTGTGAATCATAAAATTCAACATTTTTTTCCTCCTCATATTTAGTGTTTATGCGATCCCCGACTGCATTTTCGGCAGCCTTCAGGAATAACAATCGCTTTTTCCAGGGAATGAAACCGGCAGACCTTGGCCGGAATTTCAAACACATCACGAATGGATTTCTCAGTAATCACCTGATCACAAGTACCATAGTTATAGATTTGTCCGTCTTTCATCATATATACCAGATCGGATACTTCAATGGCATGGTTGATATCGTGAAAAACCGAAATTACCGTTTTCCCACAGTCTTCTTTTAAACTGAGAATGGTCTCTAAAAGGCCCCATTGGTGTTTTAAATCCATGTAGGTCACCGGCTCATCCAATAAAATAAAAGGTGTGTCCTGGGCCAGGATCATAGCAATCCAAACCCGCTGCCGTTCGCCACCGGAAAGCTGGTTAACCATGCGATTTTTAAACCTTTCGACCCCCATATATGCCATGGCCCAGTTGATTTTCTCGCGGTCTTCCGGGGTGCTAAACCAGCCTGAACGATGGTAAGGGGATCGGCCCATGGAAATTAGTTCATAAACCGATAAAGAAGTAAGGCTTTCCTGAAATTGCGGCAGAAAGGCAATTTTCTTGGCGATTTCCCGGTTGGAGCATTGGCTGATGGGTTTGCCATCCAGCAATACCGCAGGGCCAATTGTGGGGAGCAATCCACTAAGACAGCGCAGTAGGGTTGATTTTCCCGAACCATTGGGGCCAATCAGCGAAATGATCTGCTTTTTTTGAGCTTCAAAACTGACCTCATTCAAAATCGTTTTCGCACCATAGCCAAAATTTAATTGATTCACCTGTATCATTTTTAACCTCCCGAATCCTGTTGCTTTTTCGAAAAACCCCTAAATAGGAAAACTTTCCTAATCACACTTGTTATATTTGACTAACTTTTGCATAAAAATAGATACGCCTTACTTAGTTAGAGTTCACTAACTAGTTGCGCAAATAAAAAGGCCTTTCGACCTTTCTGTTACTCGTTTTTTACACGACAATTCTTCTGTTCAGCGGGTTCGCATCCCCCGTGTCCTGGAGCACATGCTGTTTCTTCTATTTCCGATAATTTAAAAATTTCACTGGACAGGCGCTTTAAAACATCCCGGTTTACATGATAATGAACGTAATACCCCTTGCGCTCACCAGTTAATAGCCCTACCTCACGCAAAACTTTTAAGTGCTGAGAAATAGCCGCCTCGGTAATTTTTAAACGGCGGGACAATGCCCTGACACAGTAATTATGCTGTAACAGTAATTCAATAATCTTCATTCGCGACTCATCAGCAATGGCCTTGAGAACATTTTGACTGTTCAATCGTTCAACTCCTCTATTATTGTTAGTATTATAATACCTTAATCGAATCAAGTCAATGCTTAATCAGATAATTTGTTTTTTCTACTCAATCAGGTAATATATTTTTGCAAATTGGTAATGTTGGATTGACAAATTCTGTAATTCTATTTATAATCTGATTAAGTATCGACTTATTCAAAAAGGAGGAACACCTTTGAACATCATTGAAGTAAAAAATTTATGCAAGCAGTTTGATGATTTTAAAGCCGTGAAAAACATTGATTTTACTGTTACTGCTGGTGAGGTGTTCGGCTTTCTGGGGCCCAACGGTGCTGGAAAAACAACCACCATCAATATGTTGACTGGTCTGGCCAAACCCACCTCCGGACAGATGACAATTGCCAATCAGGACGGGATCCACCAAATCAAAAAAGTACAGTCGCTGATTGGTATTGTTCCTGATGAGAGTAATCTCTATGACGATCTCAGCGGTTTTGATAATCTGGTATTTTGCGCTTCCCTTTACGGAATACCCAAAGTAATTCGAGAAGAACGGGCTCGTCAGCTCTTAAAACAATTTTCTCTGGATGATACCGGGACGCGACCATTCAAAGCCTATTCTAAAGGCATGAAACGAAAACTGACCATCGCCGCTGGCATCATCCATGAACCCGGAATTCTATTTCTGGATGAACCTACCACAGGAATCGACGTTGAAAGTGCCCGACAGATTCGAAAAATGATCCAATCACTGAACCGTCAGGGCACCACTATTTTTATGACTACCCATTATATCGAAGATGCTGAACGGCTTTGTGACCGGATAGGTTTCATTGTGGATGGTCGTATTATTAAAATCAGTAGTGTAAAAGATTTGCTGGCTGAGGCAGAACAGTATCATCGTGTGGAATTCAGTTTTGAAAAAAAAATCACTTCAGCTCTTGACGCCGAACTAAACAACCGGTTTCCCTATCTGACCATCCTGATCCATAACGAAAACAGCCTACGGCTACAATCTTATGACCCCATCCGACTGATGCCCTTAATGACATTTTTTGAGCAAAGCGGCAATACTGTAACCGAAGCAAAAATAATCCGGCCATCGTTGGAAGATGTATTTGTTACCATCACCGGAATTGAAATCCATAAACTGAAAAAAGAAAAAGGGGGGAAAAAGAAATGAATCAATGGTTGGCATTTTATAGCATTCTATCCAAAGACATGAAAAACTACTATTTAAAACCTCCAAATATCAGTTGGGGCATTATTTTCCCGATTTCCTGGACATTAATGTTTTTTATTAAGTCTTCGGGACCGGTGGATATCCGGGGAATCCTTCCCGGCGTCATGGCTCTTTCCGTTCTATTTGGCACCACCTCCATGCTGGCAGTAACCATTACCTTTGAACGCAAAAGCCGCTCCTTTGAACGACTGCTACTGGCTCCGATCAACCTGAAGGTACTTATGCTGGCCAAAACAGCCGGTGCCATTCTGTTTGGCATTGTCAATGCTTTTATCCCCGTTCTGTTCGCTTCCTTTTTGGTCGATCTCTCAAACATCCACTGGGGAACTGCTTTCATTGCTGTCGTTCTGATCGCCATTACCTCTACTTTTTTAGGTCTCTTTATTGCGGTATCGGTCAACGAGGTTTTTGAAGCTCAGACTTTTTCAAACTTTTTCCGGTTTCCAATGATGTTCCTTTGCGGTCTGTTTATCCCGGTTGAAAATCTACCGTTTTTTCTCCAACCGCTCTCTTATATACTGCCACTAACTTATGGTGCCGACCTTCTTAATAATGCCATTAACGGCAACGGTGCCATTGAATTCTGGCTCAGCCTGAGTGTTCTTATTCTTTTTGCTCTGGCTCTTTTTATGATCAGCCTACGCAATATTCAGAAACGATGGATTTATTAATTTCTGTATTCAAAAAAGGACTCTAAACCTCATGTTTTGGAGTCCGTTTTGCACTATAATTCCCAGTCACAGGAGCTTTCAAATTGTTCTGATGTCAATTTTTCTCTTGATGAATTCTCCTACCGACTGCTTCCTGAGCAGTTATTCATCGGTCTTTCTCCTATTTTGAGCATTGAAGCCGAACCAGATTTTTGTGCGCACTAATCCTCGGACGGGGGTATGATTCTCATATAGTTAGCGCAGTACTGTTTCGAATTTTTTGCTTTGTGTGAGTATTTCGTCCTTTTTCAGCCGAAATATGCAATTTAACCAAAATCCCCAATTTTCCTATCCTTTTTTTATGCAAAATAACGCCATTTCAACATCACAAGGTCTAAATTCTGATAAAAAGACTTCACCATTTTCATCAAAATCATGGAATTTAATATTTTTCTGATTTAGATTATTCGCTGTATCCTTTAAGAATTTTACATACTCCGTCAAGTACTTTTCTGTATTTTCTTTTGAATCGATAATATATCCATCATCACGTAGTTTTAAAGATGTTATCTTTTGAACTTGAGTAAAATTACCCACGACTCTAGAATCAATTATTCCATACTTATTTGGATAAATAAATCTTATTATAGCAGATGCGGTTGGGATTCTTACTCCACCTATCTTGAATGCTTTAAAATCTTCTTTGACAAAAGCATTAAATAACATTCTTTCAGTATCTTCTGACCACTTTTCAAGTACATTTTTACTTAACCTTTTGGCTCTGCCACCTTGTGAAGATATTTTCCAATAAACGTAAGTGCCTCAAAAGATGACGTATAGCAAGGCTGATCCAAACCTGCTATACTGAGGTCATCATTATTTGAGGCGCTTTTTGTAGTTATGAGTGAGTCTGCAAACCTCGGGCAATTCCTGAGACCATGGCAGGTATTTTTCAAGAACTTCCGGCTGGTTCAGATAATCACTGTTGGGGATTTCTGTCAGAAGGTAATTCAGATATTCGTAGACATCAAGCTCATTGGCGCGGGCGGATTCCACCAGGGTGTAGAGAACGGCGTTGGCGGTTGCACCTTTGGGAGAATCGGCAAAAAGCCAGGCACGTCGCCCTGTCGCAAAAGGCCTGATGCTGGCCTCACAGAGATTATTGGAGATGGGAAGACGTCTGTCTTTCAGAAAGGTTTCCAGATAATTTTTCTGGTTTCTGGAATAATTCAGGGCCGCTGTGAGCTTTTCATTGGTTGTTGGAATAGCCGCCGTTTCGTCAACCCACGACCAAAAGGCATCCAGAATGGGGCGTGACCGTTCCTGACGCTGTTCTCTGATTTCCTCATAGGAAAGATCCTTTATTTCATTTTCAACTTTAAAAAGCAGGTCGATATACGCCCGTCCTTCGGCCCCCTTTGAACCCGAGATTTCTTTCCCATTGCTGGTCAGGGGGATACTATCGATATAGTATCGACGACAGTGGGACCAACATAAGTTACGCCGGATATTTTCCACTTTATCATAGCCAGTGTACGCATCCGTCGTTAAATAACCCTGGAACCCAGAAAGCAGCTGCCTGGCAATTTCCCTTTTGCGACTGGATGAGTAATGGAATAAAACGGCCTGGATATGCTCGCATGCCCCACTCCGGATTACCCACATATAGGAATCGCTGCTGGCTTTTTTACCATCCTCCCGGTTACATTGCATCCGTGTTTCATCCATATGCAGCACCTCACAGGAAAGCAGTTCGGCATGAATACGTTCGTAAACCGGGGTCAGCCATTCTTCGCTGCAGCGGTTTGTCCAATTGGCCATATTTGATCGGGATAGAATCAGCCCCAATCGGTACCAGTCTTTTTCCTGACGGGCAAAAGGCATCCCCATAGCGAATTTCTGATACATGACCTGGGCCACCAGTGATGGCGTGGCAATGGAATGTGAGAGTACCGGCACCGGTACGGCAGCTTTCTGAAAATGATCCTTCGGATTCTCACTACCTTCTTTTTCGCACCGGGTGCATTTGGCAATCTGCTGGACAATCTGCTTTACCTTCAGCTTGGCCGGTTCATAAGTCACTTCGGTTCGGACAATTCGTTTGCCGATGATCATCAGATCCTCACCACATTTGGAGCAGACCTCATCGTCAGGAATAATATACTCTTCGATCTCTTTTGGAAGACCGGTCAGCATTTCCTGCCGGACTCCAGGTTGACGGGCTTTGCGGGTATGACTGGGTACTGTGATTTTCTGCTGTTCGTTAAACAGTTCTTTGGCAAGTGCCTCGGTTGATTCAAACAAAGACAATTGTCCATCCAGTTTTTTTTGTTGTTTCGGTGGAGGGGCCGAACAGTTTCTTTCTGGCCTGCAGAAGTGCCTGCACCATATTTTCAATCCGGATATTCTGTTTGGCAATAATTTCGTCTTTGGCTGCCAGTTCTTCTTTCTGTTTTTCCACCAGTGCCCGGAGCATCAGCAGTTCTTCCTGTCCTGTCATCGGTATCCATTCCTTTGCTTTTTATTGGTATTATTATACCATTTTCAGTGCCAGAACGCTACTGTTTAAAACAGCTGTTCTCAAGAGTCATCGCCACTGGCTGGAGGGCTTTTTTCTGTTCAATTTCAAGTCCCTGAAGTAGCCACTGCAGCTGCTGGCCGGTTATTTCTCTGACCTCCGATGGGGTTTTCGGCCACTGGAATTTCATGCCGTTGAGCAGCTTCTTGCTGGCCAGAATAAACCCGTTGCCGTCGTAACGTAAAACTTTAAGGGCATTTCTTTTCCGGTTGCAGAAGATAAAGGCACATGCGTCCGAAAATGGATCCAGCTTGAACTCCATGTTGACAACCATGGCCAGTCCATCCATCTGTTTTCTGAAGTCGGTGGCACCACAGGCAATGTAAATATGGGTTGTGCCTCTGATAAACCGATCCATCATGACTGTGAAAACTGACGGATAAACTGCGTTGCCAGAGAGATATCACGTTGATCCGTAAGAACCATCTCAAAACCCCGCCAGCGGATAATTAGTCCCGCTTCCGTTATTCGATCATCAGACGCTGCCGGCATTTGCAGTTTTGCAAACAGTGGTGATTCGGTATTTTTCTCGATCTCGTCCATCTTTTCTTTTCGGATCCGCTGTTTCCAATAATAGAAGGTGTGTTTGCTGATCTGCTTTTCGGCACACCAGGTGTCGACAGTCATTCCGCTGGTTGCCTGTTCTTCGAAACGCTCTTCCCACAGCTGTCTTTTTGATTCGTCCATTATATCTAAACCTCCTGAATCTCTTTTCAGGTTAGTTTACACTAATTGGATCGGATTTTCACTACGCCATCTTATGAAGCACTTACTATAATTATTCTGTAAAATCATTAAAAACGCTATACACAATTTTCTCAAATCTTCGTAAATTTATCGCTTTGGCAGCAGGTATTTTGGCATATATTCCCTTTGCAACTACCTCAGCAATATTTTCTGTTGCCTTAATATTCAATTCCAAATCAACAGCATCATATAAATATAACTCCCTAAGTTCGATATACCTCAAATAATCCACAAAATCACCCCTATTCTAATCACAGCCAGATAGCCATTATTTCTTCCGGAGTTGTGTAATGCTACAGAAGCTCTTTAGATCTCATTCCAAAGATAAGAGCTGGTTAAATTTAAGTTTTATGGTTGTTGACGAAAAGATGTATGGTGTGTGGTGAAAACCGGTATGCTTTCATTGGCGTAAATCGGTATGGCTTATTTACCATTTGCATTTACACTTCGCTTCTCCAATTGGTGTTTAATAAATATAAAATAAGATTCAAATAATTTTTAAAAAATCGCTACATAATATTTATCTCTGAATTACAAATTTTCTTATGATTAATTATTGCTATTTGCTGCGTTTAGTTTACTATTTTTATCCTATGACTCTTTTGACTCTACCAATACCTTGTTTACCTTCGAAAAATGCACACCTGTATAAAATTGTACTATTAAAATTTTATCGCTCAAACATATAACAGATTTCATCATAATCTGATTTCCAATCTGACCTATATTCATCATTATCTTCCGCTGCAAATTGCTCTCGCTCAACAGAATTAATTGCATTTTCAAAGTCTATATCTTGTATAATTGAGTCTATATTAAACGACTTAATTTCTAATTGCAGATCATCATTAAATAAGCCAATTTCACTATAAAGATAATCTTCAATATCTTCTTCTGTTTTGTTTATTGAACTCTTTTTCAATGCTTCTTCGTCTAAGTCACCATGTTCATCTTCAAATTCTAAAATCCTATCGGATATAATGTTATATAAGTTTTCTTCAGCTTTTTCTTTTGCAACGACACTAAGTTTTTCCACAATGTAATCATGAAAAACTTCCATAACATCACTATACTCTTCACAATTGGAAAATCCCAATTCATCTAAGGCATTAGTATAGAGGTCTGATATTTTTTCAAATTGCTCATATTCAACGGGCCTCAGGAAGTAGTACATTATATTTGAATTTAATAATATTCCCTCAATATGATAGAACTGAATAAACGTTGCTGATATTAATTTGCAAATTATATCAGAGTAGTCATCCACTTCGATTATTTGATATACATGTAAATGTTCTGATGAAAATTTCAGGTTTTTTTCTAAACTCGAATCATATATTTTATTATCTATCACAATTTTGACAAAGTAAAAAAAAGGAGAATTATATAAGCATTCCATTCTTAACAACTCACCAGAAAATAAGAGTTTCATTAATAACTGTTTCGATTCTTCAGTTTTTGTTACCTTCAGAATTTGTTCAATATAGGTAGCGGTAATAATAATATTAATTTATTCATTTACATTTGCGAAGATATCAGCATTAACAAAATCATTAATAGAAGGATTTATAGCTGCAACTTTAATTTTCCCTCTTTCTTCAGTAAATCTAAGTAGTGAATCTCCAAGTCTATTAATTACATTTCTAAAAGTATTAATGGATGTATCTATACTTAATTCTTTTCTAATTCTTTTATTGAAGGATTTTTCCAGAATGGATATATCTACGCCCGTATTTGTAAGCGTATATAGTGTATTTATTAATACTCTATCTGGCTCGCTCAATCGATTCCTAAATTCATCTCGCCAAACATCTTCTGGGTTATCTAATTTAGTGATTATATATTCAAAATATTTATTTGAAAGAACTTTCTTATAACTATTTTCCATGGTTACATATTCAATTATTCTTGGATTATAATTTTTGTGCCTAATAATCCTAAAGTAATTTTTGTTATTTTTTATCTGAAGGATGTATTCCTTTGGCAAGTTATTAAAATATATATGATTATATACTATTTTCGCTTTTTCCAAATCCGACATTTTGTCAAGGTCAATTAGATATTCATTGCATCTATTTTCATCCATCAAAGCTTTAAAGTTTATATAAGTTTGAACTGCTTCATTAATTATAGTATTTCGACTATTTAGTATGATTTTCTTATTGGGATTTTTTTTGACATATGAAAGAAGTGTTTTCAATTCATTAGGTTGGCTATCTTTTATTTTTAAATAATGCTGTCCTAGAAAATCATCTAATAAAATAATTTCTTTTTTATTTGGGTCAATTGATAGAGCATTTTTTATACTTGAAATATCATTATCCGACGTATATCTTACGGCATATCCTTCATTTGCATAATATAAAAGCAACATCTTTGAAATAGTACTTTTACCAACGCCGGGAGCGCCGACGAGTATAATAATACCATTTTCCTGTAGCTTCTTCTTTGCTTGAAAATATGTATTTGTTTGCACGAATAGAGAAGTTTCTTTTTCTATATCACATATTAATTCTTCGCAATCAATAAATACATTTTTATTATTCAGTAGGGATAAAATCGAGGACGAACACAACCAAAGTTTATAGTGCTTATTAATTATGTCAATATTCTCATGTTCAGATAAATAATCGTCAATTTCAATACTGTCAATTATGTAAGAACAATCCTCCATATAGTCTTGAAAAAGCAAGAATATCTCATTTTTATGCCTTTTAGTTAACTTCAAGCCAGAACAAATATAATAATGTTTCGGGCAGAGCTTTTGAACTTTAGGCACTTCAATTTTTAAAGAACGTATTAAATCGCTATATTTACTGTTAATATAATGTTTAACTTGGATTATTATATCTGGGTCTTTTTTAGAGTCACAAATATCTACTCCACCATCTGGCCCTTTGGGAAATATATAAAGGGAGCAACCAAGTTTAGCCTGCATAATATCTTTGCATAGCAGCTCAAACTCATAGTCATTTAAATTTGCTAAATTGAACATCTAATACAAGCTCCTTTTATAATGAAAATCATAGTGAATACTAAATTTTCATTTGATTTTTTATTTACTATAATCTATCTAGCTGCTGTGGATTAGTGTGAGCTCCTATGACATCTTTCGCTAATTGTTTCGCAAAGGCTCTAACCACAGCTTTATGTTCAGTTAATGAGTTAGATAACGCATGTGAATATTTCGGTCTCAAGAACCAGACTGTCCGGAAGGTTGTTTCCAATAGTTCCGGCAAGGAACCGTTTAGTTATTTCTTACTTAGATTCTATACCATAGATTTGCCGCATAGAGGGATGGATTGTCAACACATTCCTAGTCAACTTAGTGGGCTTCATGGAGCACAAATAAGTTGTCTAGATTAATGCAACCTCTCCATTATCATAAGGGCAGCCTTTATTGCTCAAGGAACGTTTGATATTAAAGGTTTCAATAACACCGTCGATCACATTATTTTTAAATTCACTTCCCCGGTCAGTATGGAAAATTGAAATCTGATCCAACCGGTATCTGATCCTGGCAAAAGCTTCATAAACCAGCTGTGCGGTTTTGTTTGGCCCGGCGCTGTATCCGATAATTTCCCGATTGTAAAGATCGACGATCAGGCAAACATAGTTCCATTTTCCACCAACCCGAACATAAGTCAGATCACTGACCGCCACTTCCAGTGGTGCCCGTCCATTAAATTCCCGGTTCACTTCATTGGGGACTGGATCCTGATTAACTGGTTGTTTATGGACTTTGTATTGGGCGACGGTATAATTCGAAACGAGGCCATTCTCCCGCATAATGCGACCAATCCGTCTTCGGGAAGCAACAATCCCTTTGGCTTCAAGTTGATGTTTGATTTTACGGGTTCCATAATTCTTGCGGCTCATTTTGAAAATTTCAATCACGTCCGCAATAATCGGATCGACATCATTTGTCTTTTTTGAAATGTAGTAATAGGTGCTTTTGGAGATATTCAGGACTCTGCACATTGCTGATACCGAGTAGCGATCTTGATTGGCTCGAATAACGTCTACTTTCGTCCTATGATCAGCGCTGCCTGCTTTAAAATGTCGTTTTCCATTAATAAACGTTGGTTTTCTTTTCTCAAGCGGATCAGTTCATTTTCTTCATCAGTGCGGTTGTCATTTTCTTTGAATGAGCCTGAAGACTGATGTTGTTTGATCCACTTATCGAGTGACGATGCCGTCAAATCATATTCTTTAACAATTTCACTTCGGGGTTTTCCGTTAAGGTACAACTGCACCATCTGGTTTTTGAATTCATCGATAAAACTTCGTCTTGCTCTTTTGGTCATTTGGCAGGTCTCCTTTATTTGTTGTTTTTATTTTACCTGCCCACAATTTTATTGTCCAGTTTATTGTAGCCTATCCAATTTTCAGAAGCGTCCATAAAGCATTTCACTTGAAAATTAATATCAAGAATTATCGGACATGTGAAAGAGTACATGTTTTAAGAATGTAGTAATATATTCTTAAATTTTCATCAAAAAATAAAGCGCCTTTTCATCTATTTTAGAATTTATTTTATCACAAAAATAACCTGTCCATACATGATCTCAAAATTATTATCCAGTTTATTAAAGTTTAATATTGAACTATACTTCGACCTTCGAAAAGAATTTTGGGAATTATTACCTTTTCGCAATCAGGATGATTCATTAACAATAATCTAATCGCTCTTACAGCTGAGTAAACACTCTGCATTAATTCTTTTTGATCTTCCCATATTGTTTCATCGTACAGATTATCATATAACTGATGCGCTGGTTTTTGCCTGATTTTCCTAAGCATTTTCAATGGTTTAATAATGGTCTCTTCTATTTTTTCAGCTGATACATTTTTAGAAAACCATTCACTCATTATCACTAGTGTTCCCTTATTAAAATCGTCCTCAGTTTTTCTTTCAACTGATACTATAAGATTTTCATCTCTAGCAAATGCTTCTGGTTCTAAATTATTAATAACTAATTTTTCTAATGTGTTAATAAAATTATAATAATTTTCGCGAGTTGGCAATAGAATAATATGATAATTAATTGGCCGATCTTCTTTATCCATAGTATTATACGCGAATTCTTCTTTATAAATTTTGGGAATATTAACACACTCACACATTTTGTTAATAAAATGAATTTCCATTAGGGTGTGTCTGAAAAATCAAAATGCTGTTCATTTTGCTAAAAGCCAGATTGCGGCAATATAAACAAAGGCATAAAACGAAGATGCCAACTTATCATATCGTGTTGCGACGCTTCGAAAATGCTTGATTTTATTGAAAAAGCATTCAACCAGATGGCGTTCTTTATAAAGTCACCAGTCACAATCCCATGGTTCTTTAGTATTTGATTTTGGCGGAATTGTATAGACGGATTCTTGTGAAGTGATGTAAGTTCTGATCTCTTTAGTTCCGTAAGCTTTATCGCCCAGGATATTAGCACTTTTTATATCAATATTTGATAACAGATCGATCGCAACGGTATTGTCGTTAACTTTACAACCACAAAGTTTAAAATGAATCATATTTTCCAGGGCGTCAACGACTGCGTGAATTTTAGTCGTCGCCCCTACTTTTTCCGATGTATTGATTCATTTCTGCGTTCACAGCCCTTTTTTAGCACCAGCACGATGCTGATGCGCTTTTACAATGGTTGAATCAATGCTGAGATTTTCGAAATCAGCATCGGTATTTAAGGCATAAAAAACATTGGCCAGTGTTTCATCATCACGCCATTTACAGAAACGGCTGTAGACCGTTTTCCACGAACCAAAACGCTCGGGAAGATCCCGCCACGCAGCACCACTTCGTGCAATCCATAAAATTGCGTTGAAGATTAACCGATTATCTTTTGGTGGACGACCTGTTTTGGCTTTGGGAAATAAATCTTTGATCTGTTCCCATTGTTCATCTGTAATTTCATAGCGTTTTGATGGCATCATACTTCTCCCAGCGTTTTTGTTTTATTCTAAAACGCATTGTGGATATTGTAAAGCATTAGTTTTCAGACACACCCTAGCAGAGCATTAAAGATTGAAATATCTTCTACCCATTCACCATATATAAGATTTTTTATAAAACCATTGTTAGGATAATAATCCTCGGAATTTTCAAGTAAATATGAATACCAATGTCCTTGTGCTTTTTTTGATATTTTTGCCAAGTCAGATGCAAATGCTACGATAGCTCTTTTCTCTAGATTATCCTTCTCATAAGCATGTCCAAAATTTTTTATATATTCACTGTCTTCAGTTTTATTATTAAACGCATCCTTTACTGATATACTACCTCGATAATCTGAATAAGATATATAATATTTTGGATTACTAAAATACCGTTCTAGAACGTAAACATTAAAATAAACAGTTTTTAAATAATCTCCATTCGCAATTGATTTAAATATATTATCCATAACTCAATATCTCCAAATTGAATATTTCTGACTGAATAAATAGCCTGTCTAAACATACCGTAAATATTGCAGTATACTTTTTTTAAATTATGCTTCACATCAGTATTGTATTCATTGTAAGATTAATGCGCGTTTCTGTCAACTTATGAATTTAATCATGAAACTAATGCTCTTTGCCCTCAACAAACCATCTCGGTTTCTCATAATAGACATAAACATCTTTATTCTTAATTCGACAGAGATCCCGGATACCTTGACCCCTACCTTCAAAGACGATCTAGGCCGGATATCAAAGATAAAGTCAACGTCAAAAGCTCGGCCATCCTCCCACAATATTTTTAGTGGTGTAATTTTTCCATTTTCTTCAAATTTTGCAATTACCAGCACAAATTTCTTTACGGCCATAAAAACATCTCCTTCTAAAAATATGAAATAGAATAAATGACATGATCTTTTTTAGCATCCAGACAACCCATCTGATCATCAATCGTTATGGCTCGACGCACAGCCAGCCAGATTGCCAACGCGTTTTTTCAGGTCATCCACGGCATCATCCAACCTTACCTGTCGCACCCGTAATTCTTCATTGCCAAACACATCCAGTTGAATAGGTGTTGAATCCAGTACCAAATCGATAACCCTCACGCCTATGGATCGGGTATCCGAACTGAAGTCATAGTTTCTTATAAACAAATCAATGACAGCTCTGGCAATTTCATTGGTCAGATCCGATGGCTTCTGGAGCTTCTTTTGCCTAGTGAAGCTATGCAGCTCTTTATTTCGAACATGAATGGCCACAGTCTGGCAATAACAGCCGGTTTCCCTTAATACACATGGCCACGCTCTCGGTGAGCATATAAATGAAGATATTTACGTCATTCGCGAATGTACTGGTTATCCAAAAAGTCTTAAAAAGGTGCGACAAAAAGTAGGATAAAAGTGCGACAAAAATAGGGGCAAAATAACCAGAAATAGCCAGAAATTTTCGATCTTTCACAGTCGGTCATACTTATAAGTAGAAAGAAAAAACAAAAAATAAAAAAAGAATCGCTAATTAAAGCCATTCTTCTAACTAAATATTATTTTTTACTGGAGCTAGCGGGGGGAATCGAACCCCCGACCTACTGATTACGAATCAACAGGTAAATGGCATATTAAAAGCATTTCACAATCATTTTAGGACACAATTAGGACATTATTTTTTAATTTCCAAATTGTTTTACTTTCATTATTCTGTATAACTAGTTGGTCTAATTTCTTAACTCCATTATCTAAAATGTATTATGGGGAGATAATTATGGCCCTCCTTTAGGTGAATGTTAACTTCCAGACCTTTTCCGACTAAACGAGAAGAATACCACAGAACAGCTTGAAATCAAGCTGTTCTGTGGTTATTCTTTCCCACTAACATTTAGTCGGAAGTGAAACTTAAAGTTTTGGCATCAAAATTAGGCAAAAGCTTTATTTCATGCGGATTTGAACTTTTAGTCGGAATATCTAATGGAAGTTCACAGTGAATTGACATCCCAGAATAAAAATTCTACTCATGCCAAATGGCAATTCACTGGCATCAAAGTTTACTTTTTAGGGACTTTATAGACATCGCCTGCGAATTTCTCATAGATAAAGACTTCGTAGGTCTCAATCTGATCTGGGAAAGGATCCCCATACATATAACATTCAAGAGTAGGCACTTCTTCTTTTCTGAGAAAAAACACAAAACTGGTGCTAGAATAAAAATAGTACAAATCGAAATGAGAAAATCCAAAATTAATAAAAACATGGTACGATAAAATAATCGTACTGAAGGAGGATCTCATTATGGCAAAACAACATGACAAACAATTCAAACTGGATGCAGTCCGGTACTATGAAGAACACAAGGAACTCGGGCTGCGTGGCTGCGCTGAAAATCTCGGTATTGGTTGCAGCACACTGGGGAAATGGAGCAGGGAATTTCAGAACACCGGTAATATTGAAAGTCGTGGTTCAGGTAATTATGCATCGGATGAAAGTAAAGAAATCGCACGATTAAAACGGGAGTTGCGGGATACTCAAGATGCATTGGATGTCTTAAAAAAGGCTATCGGCATTCTGGGAAAATAACCGAAGCGATTTATGTTGAGGTTACCAAAAATGCGGAAGCCGCTCATCACGAGAAGCGCCCGGTTTCCGTCTCCGGAATGCTGCAAAAATTGGGTGTATCACGAACCGGGTATCGTTCGTGGATCAACAGAAAACCGTCAAATACTCAAAAACGACAGGAAGACATCAAATCCCAAATTGAGACCATTTACAACGACTCAAAGCAAAACTATGGTGCTCCAAAAATCGCTAAAAAACTGAAACAGAGCGGTGAAATAATCGCCGAGCGGACTGTCGGTAAATACATGAAAGAAATGGGGATTAAGGCCCAGTGGATCAAACCTTATACGATCACGACTAAAGATTCTGACTTCAGTAAAAAACTCCGAAATATTCTTGACGAACAATTTAATCCCGAACGCCCCAATGCTGTCTGGTGCAGCGATATTACCTATATCTGGACAATGGACGGATTTTTTTATCTAACCAGTATCATGGATTTGTACTCCCGAAAAATCATTGCCTGGACACTGTCAAAAACAATGGCAGTTTCCTATGTAATCGACACCGTCAATAAAGCTAAAAGTCGCCGAAAACTTGATGCGCCCTTGATCATTCACAGTGATCGCGGCAGTCAGTACGTTGCAAAAGAATACCAGAAAGCAACGGCAAAAATGCAACGTAGTTATTCTAAAAAGGCCTATCCCTGGGATAATGCCTGCATTGAATCCTTTCATGCCATCATTAAACGTGAATGGCTCAATCGCTTTAAAATCCTTGATTATAACCATGCTTACCGGCTGATCTTTGAGTATCTGGAAACGTTTTATAATACAACCCGTATCCATAGTCATTGCGATTATATGTCACCGGATAACTTTGAAAAACTTTTTGCTAAAATGCAAAACGAAGATTTACCAATAGCAGGTTAACATGACTGTGTTAAAACCTCATTTTAATTTGTACTAAATCTTGACATAGGACCACTATTAATAAAATCATAACTGTCAACAGGCGGACGTTCAATCACTCTTGGGAACTCTTCGATAATGTATCCACATTTATGAAGATAGAAAAGTAAAATATAGAACCAGCATGCATCTTCAATATTAAGATTCTCATTTTCGGGCTAGCACAACTTTCGGAATTTTTCTATCACATCATCTATATCATCTACAAAAAATTCATAAACATTGGTCTCTTGACTCCCTTCGAATATATTGAATGTGCTATTTACATTCTTAACTAATGTATAAAATCTATAGTAATACTCCTGTTCTGAAACATTTTCCAAATAAAACATTCTTAAATCCATCTGATATCCCCTCTTACAAATCAAAATTAAATTGTTTGCTAAAATTTATCATACTACTAAAAATTATTGCTGGTATGCTTAGACTAGCAGGGCGCTTCAAACGCTTGGCATTCTTCAAAAGGCTATCAAGATGTTGCTTATCTGCAATCGCAAAGTGTCTGATACACTCGGATCCAGTTCTCAGATAATTCTGATTAATTGAATTTTTTATGTAGAATACGTTCTTAATGGGCATTCCACACACTTCACACCGTACTTTTTTATCATCTGATAGTATATCAACGCTTTGGCTTGTATCGATTTCCCATTCATTTTTTGCCTGGGTTACGATATCGTTTCGCATCCTGTAGATATTTAATTCTTCTATCGTGGCTTTTTCTTTTTTCAATATCTGCTCATCAATGGTTGTATGTTTTTCCAGTCTTTTTTTGAGCAAAGGATAGTCGTTTATCACATGGCTGAACAATAACAAATTCCGTTCTTTTTTAATAATCAGCTTTTTCAAATGAACCTCCCCTATGGTATTGTATTTATTGTAAGATTAATGAGCTGTCTTGTCAATTGATGAAATAATTCTGCAATTAACACTCTTTGTTCTCAACAAGTCATTCTGGCTTCTCATAATAGCTATAAATGTCTTTATTTTTATTCAACAAAGATCCCCGTGTCCCCTTGCCTCCTACCTTCAAAAACGGTCTAGGCCGGATATCAAAGATATAGTCAACGTCAAACACTCTCGGCCATCTTTGCACAATACCTTCATTGGAATGATCTTTCCATCTTGTATTGGTTATCCAAAAGGTCTTTAAAAAAGTGCGACAAAAATAGGGGCAAAATAACCAGAAATAGCCAGAAATTTTCGATCTTTCACAGTCGGTCATACTTATAAGTAGAAAGAAAAAACAAAAAATAAAAAAAGAATCGCTAATTAAAGCCATTCTTCTAACTAAATATTATTTTTTACTGGAGCTAGCGGGGGGAATCGAACCCCCGACCTACTGATTACGAATCAGTAGGTAAGTGGCATATTAAAAGCATTTAATAGTCGCAAAAGGACACAATTAGGACATTATTTTTTAATTTCTAAATCGCCTTGCTTTCGAGAGCCGTCATCCTTTATGTAGGGCACTTGTTGCCAGCGTTAATATGCACAAATTAATTAAGAATCACTTTATCTTCATTGTCACTTTACCTAGTGGAAGCGATCCGTACCGAATCGAAGTCCCAATTTGCTTTTCATAATTGCTCTAAGTAAATCGTTCAAATATATGGCGTGCCCTAGGGGATAGGAACCCCCAGACCTTCCGGTTCGTAGCCTTATTAGTTTAAATTATTCATTTGTTGATATACCGCCGTTTTGTTTGTTGTCTTTATCTGCTTTTGCTCATTTTTCTCTGCGATCAATGGGCAAAAAAAGAGGCAAACTTCTCAGTTCCTAATTGTTATATATTAACCTAATTTCATAGTATTAAACATATTTTCAACAACAGCATTTGTGTACTTTGCATACTTTATATATAGGATAACTTCATTTGCAATGTATTGATTGCCCACAAAGGCAAATTAATCAGCCATTCTTCCTTCTTATAATCCATCATCGAGGTGCGAATTGATATTTCGGGACTGAATTTTTCATAATAGGTTTTTAAGCTTTTAGCTTTCAAATTGGTCTCAGCCTTGACCTCAATGGGAAACACATCGCTTCCATTATCAACAAGAAAATTAATCTCAGCACTTCCTCGATCATTTGTCCAGTAATAGGTTTCAATGCCCTCCAGCGTCTTTAACTGCTGGAGCACATATTGCTCTGTCAACGCACCTTTAAACTCTTTGAACAGATCGTTACCATCAAGCAGAACTGTTTGATTCAGTCTAACCATACAAGATAGTAAACCAACGTCCAATATGAACAGTTTGAATGCTTTCAAGTCTTCATATGCCTTTAATGGCAGTCCCGGTGTTGTTACCCGTTGGACTTTGTGAACAAGACCGCAATCTGTCAGCCAGAGCATCGCCATTTCATAGTCTTTTGCCCGTGACCCTTCTTTGATCAGACCATAGATAAACTTCTTGTTTTCTTTAGTGAGCTGGGACGGAATATTATTCCATAACATCCGAATCCGTGGGATCACTTCATTTGGAGCATGTTTCGAAAAATCCTGCTCATTGGCAGTCAGGATTCTCTTCTGTATCTCTCTTGCCTCATTAAAATCCTGATCATTTACAAAGTTGACGACGACTTCCGGCATCCCACCAACAAAATAGTAATATTTGAGCAAGTCAATATATTCCTGTTTAAATGTGTTCCCCAACTCATAATCACCTTTCGAATTCAATATTTTCTGCGTATGGATATTTTTTGCTGTAGTCATTCCAGATTTTTCGGCGTTCCTGGCTTTCAGAAATACTATCCAGATAAACAACGTAATCATCTACATACTTGGTGCTTTCACGTTCTTCAGCTTTTTTCCTGATTGCCACTTTCAGTTCATCCCGATCTAGAGTGAGAATATAAAGGTCGTAATAGTCTCTTGCTCTGGTATTAGAAATATTTCTTCCCAATATTAATCCAATCTTTCAGTTGTCTGGGACTATTGATGGTCATGCTAACACCTCCATGTATTGATGTACCAGGGCTGAAATCTTAAAAATATCTGCATATGACTGAAGTTTAAAAATCTCTGTCCGGATAACGCATGTACTGCCGAACCGCCGTCAAAACAAGATCGGTGTCCAACTTATCCTTTTTTCAGGCAATCACAGATGGTTCTCTCTTTATTATAAGCAACAATCGTATTTCCGTATGACAACTGCACACGCATTTTACCAATTCCATGAAATTCTTTTTTCATATAAAAAAATTGATAATGATCATCCATTTTTAATAACCGGGTATTATAACCGGTGGGAATGGTCATCATCAGTTTCAACGGCGACCGATCGCATAAATCATGGAGAAATAAAGCCGTTTCATGAGAGAAGATCCCTTTCTTACCGCGATACTGCATGATTAAATAATCATTTACCATTTGTTCTGCATCAATGTAAATTCCTTTGCTGATTCGCTCGATTTTTCCTTCCAGCTCTAATCGGCGGAAGACCTTATTATCCATCCCTCGCTCAGCAAATTGTTTCGTCTCGACCACACCGTTATTCTTTTTTAGAGCATCCAAAATCACTTCTTTATTGGTCATTTGAGCACCTCTTTGTCTTTATTGTTCGTTTATATTATGTATTAAAAGACAAATGCCATTCAGCATTTTTTTGTCTTCATATACTTTTTTCAGTTAATCCTGAAATCACCTCTTGAATTTACCACTCTTCATGGAATGGTCTTTCCTTCTTGTACTAGTTTATAGCCAGTTTTTTATATTGACACACAGTTTATTTTATTTTTTAGAGTAGCTATATAGCGCATTCCGATATCACTTAATGTATGTTCCCTGCGCATAATATAACCCGCGTGTAAAATTTGATCACTTTCGCAAAACTCGATCGTCTGAATCTCATTTAGTTTTGAGTGCATCTTATCGCCATCGCTGTTAGTCAGATCCGGACCGATGCTAAAACAATCAGTGCCACGAACCAGGGCGATTTTTGTGCAGCGGTCAATGACATGAATGTTTTTATCCAGGATTTCATTAAATAAAATTTCTTCAGAAAAATGAAGCAGATTATCATCACCTTGATCATAGGTGACAAAAGGGTATGGTTTTAAGTCATCAAGGGTTAGCAATTCTTTCTTAGCGAGAGGATGTAGTTTTCTTATAAAAACATAGGATTTAATTTTTCCCAGAATATGAAAGGAGAGATTGCTGGTGTCTAAAAGTTTTTGCATCGTATTCAGGTAATGATCATTAATGCACATAACGCCGATTTCGCTGCGACGGGTGGCCACGTCGTGGATGACCTCATGGGTTGGACATTCCCGAATGGCAATATCATAGCGATCCAAGCCGATTTCATCAACGATTTTGATAAAAGACATGGTCGAAAAGGGCAGTCGCTGGGTGGAGACAGAAAAGCGCATCGGGATCGATTTCTGATGCTGATAACGTCGTTCCAGATAGTCGGCTTGCTCAACGATATCTCTGGCATGGTTTAGATAATCTTGTCCTTCATAAGTTAATTCAATCCCACGGCTGTTTCGCTTGAACAGGAGAATTCCGAGACTCTGTTCGACTTCTTTGATTGCAGTGGATAAAGTGGATTGGGAAATATAGAGAGCCTTAGCCGCCGCCGAAATTGATTGATGCCTTGAAATTCCGATCATATATTTCATATTTTGTAGTGAAATCATTGGTTTCCTCCTTATTTGTTTAGCCCTATACTATCAAAAATATTGATAGCTGGCAATTGGAAATTAGAAGAACCGCTGAATTGTTTGCTCCTCTTTCTTGTGATATAATACGACTTAATTGAATAACAAAGTGTAGTATGAAAATCGGTTAAAGTCCGATGCGGTACCGCCACTGTAAAAGTGAGCCGCTGTAAATTGATCAACACTGGAAAGAAATTTCTGGGAAGTTGTTACAGCAGGCGATGATCTTAAGCCAGGATGCTTCTATATTTTGTGATAACCAAGCCTAACGGATTATTGGGTGGGGGATTTATTTTTATAATAAACTCTTCTGTCTAATAATTCAGAAGAGTTTTTTTATTGGAGGAAAAATGAAGATAAAACTAAAACGGATCGCATTTTATGGCAAGGGAGGGATTGGTAAATCGACGATTGCCGCCAATGTATCGGCAGCGCTTTCAAAAGCTGGGAAAAACGTTCTCCATATCGGCTGTGACCCGAAATCGGATTCGACCCGGATTCTGATGAAGCGACGGATTCCCACCGTCTTGAAAACACTCAAGGAAAAAGGAGATCAGCTGAATAAAGCAGATATTTTATATAAAGGAGTTTATGGCGTTACTTGCGTTGAAGCTGGCGGCCCGGAACCGGGGGTCGGTTGTGCCGGGATGGGCATTTCGGCGGTGATCGAGACCCTGGAAAAGCTGGAAGTCTTTGCGATGGACTGGGATCTGGTTGTCTATGATGTGCTGGGCGATGTGGTCTGTGGTGGTTTTTCCATTCCCATGCGCAAGCAATGTGTTGATGCGGTTTATATTGTGACCTCATCAGAATTTATGTCGTTGTACGCTGCCAATAATATTTTAAAGGGTATCGCGCACTACGAAACCCCGAAGCAAAAACTATTTGGCGGCTTTATTCATAATCGCTACTCGTCCCAAACCGATAAAGATGTGGTTGATCATTTTATCAAAATGACCGAAAGCCGTCTGATAGCCTCTATTGAACAAAACCAGGCGATCAAGCTGGCCGAGTATCAAAGAAATACCATGATTGAGACCGATCCCCAGGCCCCCCTTTCACAGGTAATTAAGACCTTGGGGAAGGATCTGTTTTGCGAAGTTCCTGCCCGTGACTCTCGTCCCCTTGATGATGACGCAATGGAAGCCCTCTTTGATTTTGTTTCCGCAAAGAACCAGGAAATCAGCAGATGAGTAGCATCACCATTGAAACGTCGGTCTATAATTTAGGTGATATGGAAATGGCGAAACGAATTTTTGCGATACCGGAAACCTTAGTCGTGGCCGTCGGACCGCCAACTTGTATCCGTATTTTATATTTTAGGGCTTTGGAATGTGGGCAGTTGTCCAAGCTCAAACTCGTTCCCATTCGTGCATTGGATTATACCTTTGGGGATAATCTGGAAAAAATCAAAGGCGTTGTTAAAGCGGCGTTACGAAAAGCCTACTATCAGGGTATTATTCTTTATGTTTCATGTCCCGATTTGCTCAGCCAAACCGATTTTGATACGATGATCGAGGGACTTAATAATCCCCATCAGATACCTGTCGAGATTTTCAAGCGTGGTCCCATGGAGAAACGAAAAACCAGTCCATCCCAACGTTTGGATAAGATTGCAGCAAAAATTGCGGACTTTGTCAAGACCCGGCCACTGGTTTTATCAAAAAATGCAGCGGTTTGTGAATTACCGCCGCTGGCCGCAGATTATACGGGGGTACTTTCTTTATTCCCCGATGATGAGGCCGTTTGTCAGTTTTTAATGACGGGCTCCGGCTGTGCAAACTGTCCTAGTTCCATTGATAAACTGAATCACAATCCGTTTATTTTTTCCCGATTTAATGACTTGCAGGCGGTTAATGGCTGCACAAATGAGATCGGTGAAGCCATTACAAAGCGCTTTCAAATGAATCATCAAACCAAAGATATAAAATTATTTCTATCCATTGGCACACCGGTTACCTTTATGACCGGGATGAATGATCATTTTTTACAGACCTGTGATCTATTTGAAATGACCTGTGCAATAGATACCAACGGTTTCCAGACGGCCGAAGAAGGGGTAGCAAAGGCCTTGTTAAAAATCGCCAAAGCAACGTTAAAAAAAGTTGAAAACCGAAAAAAACGGCTCAATATTATTGGCTATAATCCATTTTTGTTTGGGAAAAAGCAACACTTTGATGAAATTGAAACCTGCCTGACGTCGCTGGGTTATGCGGTGAACTTTCTCGGCTATGAGAGTCTGGATTCCTTTAAAACGGCAGCAGAAGCTGAGCTGAATCTTGTTTTTTCCAGACACGGTCTGAGTTTGGCAAAATGGATGGCGGAGATGTTTGAAATACCCTATCATTTTGCAATGCCGATCGGCATTGACGGCTTTAATCAGTGGCTGAGAGCCGTCGGTACGTTATTAAAAACAGTGATCCCGGAATCGTATTACTTAAATAAAGAGCCGCAGCCATGCCCGGCTTTCCGGGTGCTGCTGCTGGGCGAAAATGAAATTCTGGATCGGCTTGAGACAGCGATCCCAAATGATTTTGGGATTATAACCATCCGGGCAAATAAAATTACGGATCAGGAATTATCGCAAATGACCGTTACCCATGTCATTGCGGATCCGCTTTATCAAAATAGAATCAACACGATATCATATAAATTTATTCCTATGCCCTATCCCAGCCTTAGCGGTAACGCGTTTATCGAGCTGGATTATCAATATATGGGACAAACAGGCTACGCTTATTTAAAGCGTTTCTTTGCAAATGAAGTAACGGCTTAAATTAAAAATAAAAAAATACCAAGGAGTAGAAGAGATGAAAAAAAGAATGTTACTGGTTATCTGTATCGGTCTGATTATGTGTATCGCCATTGCCGGTTGCAGCAGTCAGGCAAAGGAGTCGGAAAGTAAAACCGCCGAAAAACTGACATCGGTGGTAGATCAGGGTGGTAATGAAGTGCAATTACCAGAAACCATCACCAAGGTTGCCATTACCCCGATTCCCTGGGCGTCGGCAATGTGGGCCATTGATGGTGGCAGTCAGCGGATTGTATCGATTAATCCCAGCGCGATGGCTGCGTACAAAACCAGTTTTATGCCCACCCTTGATCCGGCTTTTGCCACTATTTCAACGGCTGAAATTACCAAAGACTTTACCATCAATGTGGAAGCGTTAATGAATTTAAAGCCAGAAATCGCCTTTATCTGGAACGATCAGACGGCTGAAGCCGAACAATTAAAAGCGGTGGGAATTACCCCGGTAATGCTGAATTATGCGGAAAATCTGGAAGACCTAAAAAAGGATTTACTGCTGGTTGGTCAGGTTTTGGGAAAAGAAGATGAAGCTGAAAAACTGACGGCTTATCACACCGAGGTAGAAAATTATTTTATTGACAAGAAAGCTGAACTTGACAGTGTTTCAAAAAAGAAAGTAATGTATTTACGTAATAGCAAACTCAGTGTGGCAGGAGCAAAAAACATTAATAATTATCTGTTAGAGTTAACCGGTGGTGCGAATGTCGCTGCCGGACTGGATAAACAATGGTCAGAAGTAAATATGGAGCAAATCCTTCAGTGGAATCCGGAGATCATCTATCTGTCAAATTTTGACGAAATCGTACCGGAAGACCTGTATCAGAATAAAATTGAAGGTCAGGATTGGAGCAATATCGATGCGGTTAAAAACCATCGGGTTTACAAAACTCCGATAGGAATTTATCGCTATGATGCCCCTTGTGTTGAAACACCTCTGATGATTAAGTGGATGGGCAGTATTCAACAGCCGGAACTATTTAAAGATTATGATATCCGTAAAGATCTGAAAGCCTTTTATAAAGCATTCTTTTCTGCCGATCTGACCGATGAAAATATTGATACGATTTTGAAAGTCGATGCCAACAGTTAAGTCGGCTGCAACCGCAAAATCAGAAAGTTGTAGTAAATGTTAAAAAATATCAATCTTAAAGAAAAGCGCTTGAATTTTTCAGCTTTGCTGGTGCTGTTAGTTATCATTTTGGGAGCCCTGGTGATTGTTTCATTATGCATGGGACGCTTTCCCATTTCAATTCCGGAAGTGATCCATGTGCTGGCGGCCAACATTTTACCGCTACCACAAGTCGGGGATGCGAATGTAGAGAGCGTTGTTATGACGTTGCGTTTCCCCCGGGTGGTGGCAGCGATTCTGGTGGGTGGTTCATTGGCTTTGTCAGGGGCGGTGTATCAGGGGGTTTTTCAAAACCCTCTGGTATCGCCTGATTTGCTGGGGGTATCTTCCGGCGCCTGCGTTGGAGCCGCCATTGCAATTTTAATTGGGATCGGAACCATCGGTATTCAGATTGGTGCCTTTGCTGGCGGCATTCTGGCGGTGGCGTTGACAACAACGACTCCGAAGCTGATTAAAAACAGCTCCAATATGATGTTGGTGATGTCAGGGATTATTGTTGGGGGACTGATGAGTTCAATTATGGGGATTATTAAATATATTGCCGATCCGGAAACGGAATTGGCTGAAATAACCTATTGGCAAATGGGCAGTATCGCCAAGGTATTGCCTAAGAGTATCCTGATGGTGGCACCGGCGATGATCCTGGCAATTATCATTATCATGGTACTGCGTTGGAAAATCAATGTGCTGTCACTCGGTGAGACGGAAGCCCGAAGCCTGGGGATCAATGTAAAAACTACCCGTCGGATTGTCATTATCTGCGCCACCTTATTGACAGCCAGTTCTGTTTGCATTAGTGGAACAATCGGCTGGGTAGGCCTGGTGGTGCCACATCTGGGGCGATTGATGGTCGGCCCCAATAACATGAAATTATTACCGGTTTCTTTCGTTTTGGGAGGAATCTTTTTACTGATGATTGACACCATTGCCAGAACCATCACCAGCGCCGAATTACCGCTGAGTATCTTAACCGGTTTGATTGGCGCACCGTTCTATTTTTATCTGTTAAAAAAAGAGAGGATGAATCTGTCATGAATTTAAGGATCGTTGAACTGGGGTTTGCCTATTCTAACGGCAATCAGATATTTACAGAGGTCAATTTCAGTCTGAAAAAGGGTGAAATATTTACCATTTTGGGTCCCAACGGTGCCGGTAAATCGACCTTGCTGAACTGCATCGGCAATCTGAGTGAGCCAACACAAGGAGGGATCTTTTTAGAAAAAGATAATATTAAAGATCTGTCACTGCGCCAATTTGCTAAGCGGATTGGCTATGTGCCCCAGATTCACCAGCCGACCTATGCCTTTACCGTTGAAGAATTTGTTGCCATGGGCAGAACCCCCTATTTAAGTGCCTTTAAAAAACTGAGTCTGCAGGATCAGCGGATGATTGAAGAAGCCATGGAACTGGTCAGAATCACCGATCTCCGGAACAAAGCCTATACGCAGTTAAGCGGTGGGGAACGACAGCTGGTGACTATTGCCAGAGCCATTGCCCAGGAGCCGGACTTTATTTTACTGGATGAACCCACCGCCCATCTGGATTTCGGGAATCAGATTAAAACCATGAAACTGGTTAAAAAATTGTCGGATCAGGGTTATGGTGTTATTATGACAACTCACAATCCGGATCAGGTGTTTTTTATTGGCGGACGAGTCGGGGTGCTCAATCGCTCGGGAACCTTTGAAATCGGAGTGGTGGATCAGTATTTATCAGAAGATTTGTTAAGTCATCTCTACAATGAACCGGTCCATCTGTTTTACTCAAATCAACTGCATCGCAATATCTGTACTGCTGGGGCTTAGCTGTTTAGATTTGGGGCAGAGTTATGATTTTCATACTAATTTCATAATATGTTATTAACAAATGTTAATAATTAGAGTAAACCAACGTCAGCTAAATCGTATTATAAAGGTAGCCAGTGAGGCATTTTCTCCTTGAAAGGAGTAGTTTTTTGTTGGCTTTTTTTGCAAAGGCGATAACAGAATTTTAAGGCCATTGCCAGGGGTGGCATAAAACTGTCGGCCACCAGATCATGTTTAAAGAGATCCGCAATCCATTGGGCATCTTTTTTATTTTTTAATAGGAAATTACGCAAAACAAGAAAAAATAAAATAAACGACCAAAAGTAAAAAAAGGTATACTAAAAAAGCCTTCAAACGAATAAAAAAAGATCAGAAGAAGAGATCCTCATCGAAGAAAGCATCATTAAAGAGATCATCGTCTTCGTGAAGAAAATAATCCATATCGAGCAGATCATCGACAGACATCTGGCGGATTTCGTCCGAAGAGATGCCTTCGGGGGGATTTTGAATATATTTGTTTCGCAGCGCTTTAACATCGGCGGGTGATGGCATGAGAAACCTCCTGAGAAAAAAGATACCCTATTATAGCATAAAATGATGAGTCAGGAAGAATCGGGATGTTTCAGGTAGTGATGGAAAAGCGCGGCATGGTGTTGGTAGATCTCCAGAATGCTCATGGGATGACCGCAGGAACAAAGAAGCGGGTCAAGGCCAAAAGAAAGTGCGATAGAATCGCGCCAGCGATTGAAGGAGTGGAGAATTTTTCGTTTTCCGGGATGAATCGCATAGCGGAAGAAAGGCATCTGGGGATGATGTTTGGCATAAATTCCGTAATAACGGATCATTTTAAAATGCTTGTCAGGAATATGGCGGATGAGCCGCTTGATAAAATCCATGGCGGAAAGGCACTTTTTTTATCAGTTTTTTCACCCCGGATTACCTTCACATATTTGAGGTGTGGGTAGTGTCAATAATCTTTCGCAAAAATAGAAACAGCCATTTGGGAAATAAAAATAACTAAAGTCTGCCTTCTATTCTGATCAACCCCATGCAATTGCGGACAGATTCCATGATTGTCTTCCAGGTAATTTCCGATGCATAAGAAAATTTCTTTTGATAAGCCAGCCAAAGATTTTCCATGACACGGCTATTTTCCACTTCATCAACGATCAACAGCATATCGGTTAAATAATGCTCTGTCCCACGCTTATTCGCAGTTGCCATCAGTGCCTGATTGAAAACTGCAGGATTCATGTTTTCACCATACAATTGGAGCAGGCTGTGGAGGTCATAAAAATCTCTCATGCGGGTATTGGTTGTATTGCGGGAAATAATGGTTTCCAACTTTTCAGCCAGAATCGTCTCCAGATTGTAAGCCCATATATCAATTTGACGTTCTTCCAACATCAGTTTGAGTTGATACCGAATTTCTTTAGGAGTAATGATATCCCCTGTGGAAATATCCACCTTAAATGGTGTGATCACGCCGTCAAATTTTGTCTCGATACTAACCCTGATCCCCGGATACTCAGCTTCATCCATTATCTCACCAATGCTCTTGATATAAAAAGATACACCATCGTCCAGGGGAATCGAGGCAATCGAAGCAACGATCTGCTCAACGTCATCGGCATTCACATTGATTCCTTTTACCGTGGCATCTAAATCCATGGTCGATCTTGCGTTTAACCCGATCATCGCCGTTACTAGAATTCCCCCCTTCAAAATGAATCGATCTTTATACTCAGAAAGAGAAATTCGCTCCAGAAATCGTTCTATCATATAATGTCGCATCAGCATTTGGGCATCCGCTGCTTTCTTTTTTGATAGATTACGGATCAAATCCTTCAATTGTTTTGAGGTCTTAATCATAACAGTACCTCCAGATATTGTCGCAAAATTTTTTCAACCCGAAACAGGGATGCATACTGCATCAGTGTTCGCAAATTCTTATCTTTGCGTCGGACATATTGCTTTATTGCGTCTTGAAAGGTTTGGATTTCAATCCCTTTGCGACTGCGGATCAGATCACAGATGGTTCTTTCCATGTCATAAACCGGAACCGTATGTCCAAAGGACGTCTGAGCAATAGTGCAGCCTACTCCATGAAGCTCGGGCTTAACCGTATAAACCTGGACTCCATCGGCTTTCAGTCGGTTGGGATTATAGCCAGTCTTAACTGTAATCGAATAGAGAGCTGGTTCTCGGTCCGTCAAATCATGAAGAAACAAAGCGGTTTCATGAGAAAAGACCGCTTGTTTACTGCGAAGATGAATCAGATACAGCGTATCGATCCAGGCATCCGCTGAAGCATAGACGCCATGGGCCACTTGTTCCAGTTTTTTCTCTTTGATATAATCATAAAAAACAGGTTTAGAAATTCCTTTGGCAACAACCTGCGAAGTTTGAACAATGCCGTCATGATCGGCCATCAATTTATCCAGCTGTTCGTATTGTTTCACGATTTCACTTCCTTTCATTCTAATATTATAAGCATTATTAGTACGAAAGTAAATATGCTGAATGCTTTATTCATAGACCGAAATCGGAAAGAAGAAAATGGCTCCACTCTATGGCGTGCTCTTGGCGCACCTACCGTATTACGACAATTATTATAAAACGTAAGAGAATTTTATTAAAACCATTGAACTTTTGTCACTTTGCTTGGTCGAGGCGGTCCGTACCGGTTTAAGATGACAATTTGTATTAAATATTATCGACATTATTAATCTGAATTAATCATTCATCTATATGGCATTCCTTGCGGGATACGAACTCCCGACTTTCCGGTTCGTGAGTGGATTGGGAAGTCTCTGTCGTCAGTCGCATCCTCGTTAATTCATTTGACTATAAAGCGCATTAACCACTTATCTTGATGCTCTGGCCTATTTTCATCACACAATCAAGAGTATCCTCAAACTTTACGCTTCTGGCAAACTCATTCTCCTTTTGATAATTTTCCCAAAGAGACTGTTGTGCCAAGTTTGTCTTAATCAATTCATAAATTAATTCATATGAACGAATCTCCTCAAAAGAATTCCGTATTTTTGCCGTGTTTTCAATCGCCAATGCCAGCGTTTTTGCTTCTATTCTCGAGTGATAAAGATGATAAAGCATATATAAATCATACAGGTCTCTTGCTCGAGTGTTCAAGATATTACGTTTCAAGATGGTCTCGTATTTTTCCGCCAAAATCGTTTCAATCGGATAAGCCATAATTGATGCTTCCCCGTCACCGAATAAATACGGATATGAATAGGCGACTTCCCTGGGAGTGATTGCGTCACCTGTTGTAATATCGACTTTAAGAACAGCGTGAATTTTTCCATAATCCGCAAAGATTGTTGCACAATAATCCTCGTACTGACTTTTTTCGCGAATCGATTTAAGTCCCTGAAGGGAAAAAACGATTTCATCATCGGATTTTAACCTTAAAATTTCTGCTAAAATATTTGTCAGCAATTCCTCATTAACTGGCAAACCTCGAATTATGGCGTCCATATCCATTGTTGTTCGCTGATTTACACCAATCATTGATGCGATCAGAAGACCACCTTTTAAAATAAATGCATCACGATATTTTGAATGCGCTAGTCGCTCAAGAATCCGCTCAAACAGGAACATCTGGAGTAAAGAACCAGTCCCAATTTCTTTTTCTTTCGCTATCTTTCGAATGGCCCCTTTCAATTTCTCCGGCGATTTCATAATAACACCTCCGTATATACTCTCAAAGTATTTTCCATGCCCAATTTTTGCGCATAGATACTCAACCTTAACAAGTTCTTTTCCTCGCTTTCAAAATATAGCTTCAATGCATCATTAAATAACTGCATGTCCATTTTTTTTCGATATTTAATTAAGTCCAGAATACTACGTTCGGCATCATATATAAAAATGGGTGCACCAAATGAAGTTTGAGCCATTTTTTTGCCGAGTTCAAAATATTCTTGTTTAGGATAATGTAAAACAATATTGGAGTTCTCCCTCTTGATACGCGTCATATTTTTACCGTGTGGGACGCTGATATGATAGATTTCCGGGACCCGATTGGATAAACCATTAAAATAAAGGGCGGTTCCAAAGGAGAATATCCCCTCCGGAATTTTGAGTTGAATGATCTGTAACTCATCCACTGTTCCTTCCGGCAGCATATAAACACCTCGCTTAACCCGAATCAACGCCCCTTCTTCAACTAGCCGTGACAATACCTCTTTGCGCAGTTTTTGATCTACTACATCTTTCGTCTTAATCTGACCATTTTTACGTCTAACTAAATCCATTATTTGATCTTTCTGTCCCATAACACACCTCCGTACTAACACACTTCTATTCTATCATTTCGAAGTTCAAACGTACAGGTTTATCGTAATTTTCTACTTGCGGGATTTTTAACCTGGATTCCCAGAAACACATAATTATGTTATAGCTAAATTGCTTAAATACTAGAAAGTAGCCTAGTTAAGTAGAGATATACATAACTAGGCTACTTTCTTCTTGAAAAATCCCTGAATGCACTCAATTTACTGGGTTCTCAGCAATTCCTAGTTATGTATGTATGTTCGTGAATCCAGGTTGTTTATTGTAAAATAAAAGTACCCGGTTATAAAATAGCCAGAAAATTCCTTTAATTCATTTAGTCAAAGTATCGTTAGAAACAGTTATAATACCGTTTCCCACACTTCCATTTTGCTATTCCAATGCTTTCTAAATGGCTCTTTTACCAGAAGAGCATCAATCACTGGTTCTAAAAATATTTTTCTAATTTCTTCTATCGATAGCACTTTGAAATCTCTGCTAAACAAGTCTTTTTTATTCTACGAGCGGTCTTATTCGTAATACCGCATGAAAAATCAATTGCTGCCAAACGCAAATAGTTGTCAAATTCAAGCCCTAAGTTTATGGCGTCCGAGTTTTTAATTAATTTAATAGAACAGATTTATCATTTTTTAAAATAAAATATCCGAATTATTTAATATTTTTTATATTATAAAATGAAAACTTATTTACTTCACTGTCTTTTCATGTTATAATGTCATTAATAGGAGGTGTTCGTCATGGTACAAAGAAAACAATATATGGAAAAGTTGACAAGAATGAAAGACAAAAAAATCATCAAGGTTATTACGGGTATTCGCCGCTGCGGAAAATCTACCTTGCTTTTAATGTTCAGAGCTTATTTGAAAGAATGTGGCATTGAGGACAATCAAATTATCTCGATCAACTTTGAGGATGTAACCAATGAGCATTTACTTGACTATCGGAAGCTCCATGACTATGTCACAAAGCACCTTATTCCTGGCAAAATGACCTATGTATTTTTAGATGAAATACAGAATGTACCTCAGTTTCAGAAAGCCGTTGATAGTTTGTTTATCAAAGACGATGTGGATGTTTATATCACAGGTTCGAATGCTCAGATGCTTTCCGGCGAATTGGCCACGCTGCTTTCTGGCAGATATATCGAAATCAGTATGCTGCCCCTTTCCTTTGCGGAATATTATGAACTGGTTGGCGGCGATCAGCGAGACGCCTGGAACAGCTATTTTAAAAACGGCGGTTTCCCCTATGTGGCGGTTATTGAAGATGAGGACATTCGTAGGGATTATCTGATGGGAATCTATAACACCGTTTTACTCAAAGATGTCGTTGCCAGAAAACGAATAAACGATATTCCCCTACTTGAAAGTGTGATTAAATTCCTTTTTGACAATATTGGCAATATTGTGTCTTCGAAGAAAATTGCCGACAGCCTGACTTCTTACGGACGAAAAACGACTTCAGTAACCGTTGAAAACTATATAGAAGCCCTAACGAGTGCCTTTATTCTATATAAGGCTAACCGGTATGATGTCAAGGGTAAACAACATCTAAAATCTCTTGAAAAATATTATCTAGTAGATCTTGGACTGCGCCGCATGCTGCTCGGAGATAAAAATGCTGACATTGGCCATATTCTTGAAAACATTGTCTATCTGGAGCTTCTGAGACGTGGCTATACGGTCGATATCGGTAAGGTTGATGATAAAGAAATTGATTTTATTGCGATGCTCGGCAGCGATAAGGTTTACTATCAGGTTTCAGCAACTATTCTTGACCCTGCCACCTTTGAGCGTGAAATAGCTCCGCTAAAAAAAGTGGCCGACCACTATCCCAAATTTATAATATCAATGGATGAGCTCCCTATGGACGAAGATGGTATCAAACAGATCAATATCGTAGATTTTTTACTAGGAGAATAGATGGGAGTGTTTCAAGTTTCCCAAACAATCCCCAACTCATGGGTTTTCTTAACTTTATCCCAATTTTTACGTATCGAGTAGCTAGAAATCCGGATAATTAGTTCGGATTTCTTTGCTCTCACAGAACCGTGCTTACGTTTGCCGTACACGGCTCCTGAAATCTCTCTCCGAATTAATAATAATTCGACAGTAATCCAACTTTGTATTGACCAAAATCGATGAGACCCAGATCTTTAAAGTACTGGTTCGGGAGTAGCATATGGATAACATGGACATTTGAATTCTTCCATTTCGTCACAGCCATCTTTTCACCGTTGCCTTTGATCCCCTGTTTTCTCATTACCTTATGCATGGCTTTATATGTTTTCCATTGCTTCATCTTTATCATTCGCAATCTGCGCCGAATCCATGACATCATCTCTATAACCAATGATTTTATGTTTGCGATCCGATAATAATTCAACCATCCCCGGAGCACTGGATTTAGCTCTTTTATCACTTTTTCAAGTGGTCTTCCGGCATTTCTTCTGGTGATGTTTCTGATTTTGTCCTTAAAACGTTTGATCCGTTTGGGATCGATAACCAGATATTTCGCATAAATCACGAAGCCCAGAAATGTCACGCCTTCTCTCACACTGGTCAGCCTGGTTTTCGTCTCATTCACCTTCAGTTTCAATTCTTGTTCCAGAACTTTAGTTGCATAGGCTTTATAATTTCCGGCTGTCTGCTTATCTTTTGCAAAGATGAGGATATCATCGGCGTATCGGACGATACGCAGGCCTTTACTTTTCATTTTCTGATCAAACTGATTGAGGTAAATGTTACTGAGTAATGGGGAGATGACCCCACCCTGGCAACTGCCGACTTCTGTTTCGATGAATCGGTCGCTCTGCATCACCCCGGATTTCAGGAACTTCTTTATTAGTCCCAAAACTTTTCCATCACTGATGCGTTCTGCCACAGCCCTCATCAGAATCTCGTGATCAAGGGTGTCAAAGCATTTGCTCAGATCCATATCCACGACTTCTGTCAGTCCGTACTGATTCATAAAACGTTCGGCCTTGGCAACCGCTTGTTGCGGTGAATGCCTGGGGCGATACCCATAACTGGATGGATGGAAGGTCGGTTCATAGATTGGTTCAATAATATTTACAATGGCTTGCTGAACGACCCTGTCTTTGACAGTCGGTACGCCCAATAGTCGTATGCCGCCATCCGGCTTTTCAATTTCCACCCGTCTGACCGGGTCTGGTTCATAAGTGTTGGTTTTCAGCTTCTCATGAAGAAACTCAACATTTGCTTCCAGTCCTTCGTTAAAATCCAAAACCGTTTCTCCGTCAATACCGGGAGCTCCATGGTTTCGTTTGACCTTTCTGAAGGCCAGTTCCAAATTTTCTTTTCGATAGATTTTATCAATCAGGCTGTACCATTTCTTCATGTTCCACCTCCATTCCTGCTCTACTTTTCCAGCATTCTTCGTTTGAGCTATCTGTTCTTCGTTCGCTTCTTTTGACGTTTCTAGCACTTAGGCAATTTTATCTTTATTCCACGAATTACTTCAAATCTGTGTCGTCAAGAGAACTCGCATGCTATTTTATGCCAATTCTTTCGGACCTTCCAGCCTTTCTGCCTTCGTTTAACACCTTCACTCTCATTCCATATGTTTCTCAGTAGACTTTGAAATTTCTTCCGCCCTTCGCATCAGATAGGGGCTTTTGACCCCGACCCGTCACCGTTAAAAAAACGGCATCCTTCACGTTTTCTCCTCCAGTCCATTACTGGCTTTCCTTGGCGTGAAGTTCGTCACTACTACGGCATCATCTGCATACTGCACCTTCCTTTTGTCCCTTGGTTTCCCTTGTGAACAAACCTACAGCTTCAGATACAGTACTTCCGAGGTTAAGTTGCTCCGCTTGTTGTTAAAGCGACCATCTAAATATATATGATTCTGCTAATTTTCGGACGTTCCCACTTTTTGAAAGGTTATCCATCATATTTACCAACGCTGGTTCACTTGCGTTCCGCTCCAACAACCGCCATCAGCTTCCTTCAGACCCTTCCGTCGCCGGAAACGCCCTTGCTTACAGCTTGTCTTCCCAATTAGCATGGTGACAGGTCTTCTTTCAGACCATTAGCTCGGCAACATGTCTCGCAAACAAAAAAAGAGAACCAAAAAGGCTCTCTCATGCGATTCTTACTGGAGCTAGCGGGGGGAATCGAACCCCCGACCTACTGATTACGAATCAGTTGCGCTACCATCTGTGCCACGCCAGCAATAAACTTACTGGACTATCATACCACAAAACGCTACTCCTCTTCAATCTTTTTTTTTACCATTTTCCTTTTGCGATATGTCCCGTTATTTCAGCCTTGGACATTTCTTTAAGCACATAACATGCTGCTTCAGCTTTTTCAAAAATTGCCAGACAAGCAGGATCTAAGTTAATTTCAGCCCCCTTTTTAGAAAGGTTAATAATTTTTTCAGTTAACGTAACCAGTTCCATGTGAATATCGTTAGTTACATACGAATCATATACTTTTTTTGCTGCTTCTTCACTTAAAGCTTCAAATTTTTCATGTGGAGCGCCACATTTTGGACAAGTTTCCGGTGCTTCTTCGCCTTCCATGGTAAAACCACAAACACTACATTTCCATAATTTTTTCATTTTTTACTCTCCATTTACTTATTTTCGACAGAATAAATGATGCCTGATAATATATGTACCCTGTTTTTTTAGCAAAATAACAATAACAAACAAAAAAGATAATAATTTATCCTTGTGAAAACCATTACCAATGTGCTAAAATGATTTCAATTAAATAACCAGAGTAGATAAGATGCGTAAAGTGTTAAAGGATGGGAAGTTGCCTTTAAACGAAATGTGACCATTGCGGTATCTTATCGCTTCCGCTGTTACAATGCAGATTGTAGGTTGCGGAAGCATTACTTTAAAATCAAGGAGGTTTTATGAAAAGTAATGCTTTTATTAGTAGTACAAACAGAACCCGAGTAGTTGTCAATTGTGGGCTACTCATTGCCATCAGCATTGTGCTGAAAATTTTATTTGAGGTGTATATCCCTCTTGGTGGTTTTCCTTCTCTAAGGTTAAACATTACTGCTTTGCCAATTATGCTAAGCGGTATCTTACTAGGACCTTTAGCAGGTTTTGCCGTTGGTTTCATTTCCGACCTTTTGTGTTTTGTCATTAAGCCAGGCGGACCATTTTTTATTGGATTTACCCTTGCCAGCGGCTTAACTGGTTTACTTCCAGGTCTTCTTTTTATGTTTTTAAGAAAAAGAGAAACCAAATATCTGGAATGGTTTAATTCTGTATTTATTGTTTTAGCTATTGCCATTCTAGCCTTTTCAGGAACATTTAGTTTTGAAAATGGTGCCATTTATTATGCCGGCCAATCGCTCAACATGATTTTCTTTATCCTTTTTATTGCTTTAATGATTGCTTTTGCAATATTCCCCATTATTGTTGTAAAAAAATCTCATCTTGATAGCGAATACCGCAGTGATCATATCCTTTTTATCGTCAGTGTTTCACAATTGGTCACATCAATATTGTTGAACACCTGGTTTCTAAGTATTCTTTACGGTCAAGCCGTCGCCGTGCTATTACCTGCTCGGATTGTTACTAATATCTTTTTAATTCCACTATACACAATTATGCTGGTCGGGTTATTAAGAATTCTCCCTAACTTTATTAAACAACATTCATAATATAAACATTCTTTCAAGAGGCAATTTTATAGTTGCCTCTTTCTTATTGCTTCTTTTATGAGTTATTTAGTATCACCATAATTTAACGTATTCAATATTTTATCATTATTTATATCATCGTTATCTAAAAAAAATGCAAAAGCCAAGCAAATTTGATCTGACAGCTTGAGTATTACCTTGAAAAAGAGTATACTAACATTGTTGTTAAATACAAATATTAATGGTCATATCAGGCAAAAATTTAGTAACCCTTAGGAGGTTTTCGAAAATGGGATTAGTAACATCAACTGAAATGTTTAAAAAAGCTTATGAGGGGGGATATGCTGTTGGCGCTTTTAATGTCAACAATATGGAAATTATACAAGGTATTGTTGAAGCTGCTACTGAAGAGCAGGCTCCCCTTATTCTACAAGTATCAGCAGGCGCAAGAAAATATGCCAATCCAGTTTATTTAAGAAAATTGACTGAAGCTGCGGTAGAAGTCTCTGGTCTGGACATTTGTCTTCATTTAGATCATGGTGACGATTTTGATATTTGTAAAGCCTGTGTTGATAGTGGCTTCACTTCGGTAATGATTGACGGTTCGAAACATCCTTTTTCCGAAAATATTGCCCTTACTAAAAAAGTAGTCGATTATGCGCACGATCATGGTGTTGTCGTCGAAGCGGAACTTGGCAAGTTAGCTGGAATTGAAGATGATGTAAATGTCGACGCTCATAATGCAACTTTTACCGATCCAGATGAAGCCGTAGAATTTGTAGAACGAAGCGGTTGCGATTCTTTGGCAATTACCATTGGTACCAGTCATGGCGCTTTTAAATTTAAAGGCGAACCGCGTCTTGACTTTGACCGACTTTATAAAATCTCTGAGCTGCTCCCTGAATATCCATTGGTTCTCCACGGCGCATCCTCGGTTCCTAAAGAATTTGTGGATCTGTGTAACCAATACGGCGGGCAAATCCCTGGTGCCCAAGGTGTTCCCGAAGAAATGTTAAGAAAAGCTGCTAAATCCGGTGTTTGCAAAATCAACATTGATACCGACTTACGGCTGGCCATGACCGCCTCAATCCGACAGGTATTCGTTGAAAATCCCGGCTGGTTCGATCCACGACAATATTTGGGACCTGGCCGCTTAGCAATTAAAGCCATGGTTTCACATAAAATCAAAAATGTCTTGGGTTGCAGTAACAAACGATAATTTATATTATCCTTAAATTGTTTCTCCGTTTTTAGAGCATGTTACACGATAACAATTAGTTGTTATCGTCCATGCTCTTTTTATTTAACTGTTTCTTGGATAAACTTAATTAATTTAACTGGCTTCCATGGTATAATCATTGTAAAATACTATTTAAGGATTATTAATGAAAACAATTGTAATTGCCGAAAACGAAAGTAACCAACGTTTGGACCGCTTTCTAAAAAAACTCATGCCCCAAGCATCCTCTGGATTTCTCCAAAAAATGTTACGCAAAAAAAGAATTAAACTAAACGGTCAAAAATCAGAACCGTCTACCACCGTTGCCGTCGGCGATGTGATCCAAATATATTTTTCGGAGGAAACAATCGCCAATTTTCGTTCATCATCAACCCGAAAAAAACTGGATCATAATGTAGTTCTTGACGTTGTATTTGAAAATTCCGATCTGCTGGTACTAAATAAACCGGCTGAAATACTTACCCAACCGGATAAAACGGAAGAGCTTTCATTAATTGATTATGCTGTCGATTATCTGATCAAAAAAGGCGATTTCAACCCTCAAGCCAACCTCACCTTCACCCCTGCCTGCGCTAATCGTTTAGATAAAAATACCACTGGCATCATTCTGGTTCCTAAAAATTTTAAAAGCCTGCAAGCCGTCAACAAAGCTATTCGTGAGGATCAAACCAAGAAAATTTATTATGCGATCGTTTGTGGCAAGCCCAAAGTAAAAGATGAAGTCGTCGGTTATTTAAAAAAAGATCCTGATAAAAACACCGTCACTTTTTCAGAACAGCAGACCTCACCAACCGATAAACTTGCTGTGCTAAATTACGAAACCCTGGACAGTCACAGCGACTATGCCTTACTAAAAGTCATCTTAAAAACTGGCCGCTCTCATCAAATCCGGGTCCAACTTGCGGCCGTTGGTTTACCGATTATCGGTGATCCCAAATATGGCAATCGACTGGTCAATAACCGTTTATATGAAGAATCTGGCCTCAAAAGCCAACTGCTTCATAGTGCCATTTTCACCTTGACTGATCGCGATAAAACATTTACGGCCCCGCTTCCGTATCTTTTCGAAAAAAACTTAAAACGCTTTGGCCTAACCGCCCCCATTCTAACGGAGAAATAATTATGGGTTACTGGAATAGCCGCGGATTGCGTGGCAGTCAGCTTGAAGAATATTTAAATATCACCAATAAAATTTATCTGGAGCAGGGACTGGCGGTGGTACAAAAAATCCCCACCGCGATTAAACCGGTAGCCTTAGACCCCGGTAAGGGCACCATTAAACTCGCCTATTTTGAAGAAAAAAGCACTGTCGATTATCTCGGCAACATCCAGGGCATCCCGGTCTGCTTTGATGCCAAGGAAACTAACCAAAAACGCCTGCCCATTGCCAATATCCACCCTCATCAAATGGCTTTTATGGCCGCTTTTGAGAAGCAGGAAGGTTTATCTTTTTTAATTGTCCACTTTAAGTTCTGTGACGAAACCTTTATGCTTCCCTTTAGTGTCCTAAAAAAATATTGGGATGATGCTCAAAAAGACGGTCGAAAATCGATCCCTTATGCCGATTTCGATCAGAATTTACGCATTTATCCCTGTCATAATATTTTGCTCCATTACCTGGAAGCGATCAACCATTATCTTAACGGAAAGGAACAACAACTATGAAAAAAATTGCCAGCTTTACTGTTAACCATCTTGACTTATTAAGAGGAGTCTATGTCTCTCGTAAGGATTATTGTGGTGAACACTGCATCACCACCTTTGACATTCGCATGAAGGAGCCTAATCGGGAACCAGTGATTAATAATGCCGAACTTCATGCCATGGAGCATCTTGGTGCAACGTTCTTAAGAAACGACCCCGATCGAAGCGAGCAGATTGTCTATTTTGGACCGATGGGTTGTCGCACCGGTTTTTATCTTCTGATCAAAGGCGAATTAACACCGACCGATGTAATGCCTTTAATTGTCAAGCTATTCACTTTTATGGCTGAATATGATGATGTCATCCCCGGTGCCTCCCCCCGCGATTGCGGAAACTATTTAGATATGAATCTTTCCATGGCTCGTTATGAAGCTCAAAAATTCCTTACTGAAGTGCTTGAAAAAATTCAAGCGGAAAACATGACTTATCCCGAATAATAGCAACTAAAAAAAGCCCGCTTAGGCTTTTAGCTTGCAAACACAGTAAGTTACCGTAGCGACCCTTATTAATTAGGTTGTTTGCCTCAGAGCGGACACGGCATTAGCCTGTCCGATTCTGCAGCAAACAAACGATTAATAAGGGTCGCTACGGATTACCACCAACTGCAAAGCCTGCTTAGGCTTTTTTTATTTGGCTATTTCGCTGTTTTTTCATTGTTTTTATCTTGATTATTCTTTTTATCTTTGCCCATTATTCGATTAAACAGCCGTTCGGAGTACGATTTTCGTTCGCTCATTATTTTTTCATTTACTTTTACTTTTTTATTGATCCGACTAATCCATCGTTTTGCTTCCGCAACCATCTCAGCATCATCGGGATTTGGAATAACCGCTGTCCATTCCTGAAAAAGCCTGCCATTTCGAGTTAAAGCCTCATAATTTATTGCCAGCACTTTATATACCATAGTGCCGTTATCATAATTTTTTAACTTTGCTTTCGCTTTTGTCCATTTATGAAATCTTCCCATTATATAAGCACTGTCATCATTAATAATGGTTACATAAGGTTTTACCATCGCTTTATATTTAAAACTTTGCGGTAAAACAAGCGTAAATAAAATCGAAAGGGTTCCAAAAAAAACAAAAAATACGATTCCTAACCATTTCGAACCTTCCGATAGCAGAAAAAAAAGTAAAATTGAAATTATTAATTCAATTCCCAAAAGAATCCATATTTTTTGCTTTTCTGAATTCTTTTGAATTTCGTTTAATTCTTTAATAAAAGCAACATATTGATCCTCGTCATATTCCCACACCAGCGATTCATCCTTTTTTTCGATAAACCGTTCAAACTGCCGATAACGTCGATAAAAATAGATACTATAACCAAGCGAAAAAACAATAATTACCACCCCGGCATAGGAAAAATAAAATTGATAAATCGCCAGTGTTTTGATTACAAATGGTATAAAAATAGCAACAACCCCTAAAGCAGCAACAATCAACGCTAACATGACATTCTGTTTTTCGGGATTTTTAATCTCTAACATACATCTTCACAACCTTTTCAATTTTTTATATCTTTTTAGAATCGCTTTTTTATGAAATAAAAAGAACTTATTTAAATTTGTTTATACTTTTCTCTTACTTCTAAAATCTTTCCACAAGTCATACTTCCTTCCGGACATGGACCTTCAACGCAACGGGGTCCGCCGTTTTTAAAAAGCAATGGCGCAACCTTTTTACATTCTTTTAGCATTTGGGTCGCCAGTTCGCGGATTTCCCATTGGGCTCGATTACAGCATCGCTGATTAAAAAAATGCAGCAATTCCCGGGTATTCATGGTTACCACTATTTTCGTTTCACAGGCATTAGGTAAAACAAATCGGGCGTCTTCAATGCCTAACTTTTCGGCTGCCATAGCTGCTTGTTTTTCCGACAAGCCCGTTTCCCGTAACGTTTTGGTATATTTGGCAATCAGTTTTTCAGCTAAATCATCATAGGTTTTTTGGGCATTTTTCATCCCTTCGACAAATATTTTTTCACCCTCCGGCAACGCTTTAATTTCCGGTGGGATAATGTAATGAAACTGCCCTTCACTCACATAGCGTTGCGATTTCTGGCTAAAACTGGCCATTCGATGGCGTACCAGTTGATGTGTCAAAGATCGGCTCACCCCTTCAACCGCAAACGTAAAACTAGCGTGTTCAATCGGTGATGCATGACCCATATCCATGAGGCGATTTAAAAATCGTTCGACATTATCATCACTCAGATCTTCCATAATCTCTTGCGCTCCAGCTTTTGAGTAACACAACTTGGCGGCTGCAGCCACCAGCTTTTCGGGCTCCGGTGTGTGTTGAATCAACGTGACACTTAATGTTGTTTCCATCTGGTTCTCCTCTCATTAATCAATGGTTTAAGTTTTTACGAAAGGGCTCGAAGCATCGTTTTTTATCTCGTAAATAACCACCATTTGCTTTCTGATTTGCACTTACCTATTATCCTTAAATGTTAATATCTCATTATAACATTTTTCTGTTGATTGTACAGTTCATATCCGTTTTGTTAAAAATTTCCAACTCCACCACTAATTCTTTCCCTATACTGACAACTATTTTCATTCTGATTTTTTCCTATTTTAGCTATAATGAAATAAACAATTCGTTTTACACGAAAATGGAGGTACCCCGATGTTTGGCAATCTTGACACTGTTCCTGAATTACTCAAAAATTATCAATATAAAACTGGTGAAAAACATAAATTCCTCGGCGACTATTATCGTTTGTTAGTCTCAGAATCTCCCACTACTGGCGTTATGATTAACAATAACAATATGATTCTAAATGTCCAGGACTCCCAATCCATTCAGCATAAAGAATTTATTTTAGATATGTGGTACCGCGAACAAGCCCGGGAAGTTTTTGTAGAAGCCATGGCCGCTGCCATTGTTAAAGCGGCTCCCTATCAGGTCAGCTTTCCTGATCTCAAAATCTACCGTCTGGATAGCCGCTGGGGATCCTGTTCGCCGAAAAGTCAGAAAATTATCCTTAATCTGGAACTGATTAAAACTCCGAAAGAATGTATCGAATATATCGCTCTGCATGAAATGTTGCATTTTCGTTTTCCCAACCACAATCTTTCCTTTTATGGGGCCTTAGGCACCCTGATGTCAGACTGGAAAGAACGCGAAGACATGCTCAACCGAAAATACCGTTTAACTTGATCCAAAATAAAAAAAGCTGCTCCATTACTGAAACCGCTTTTTATCCCTTCTACGTAGCAGTCAGTGCTGGGAATTTTAAACTATTCCCAATCACTTATATTAGTAATTGTCCCTTCCGTAATCTGAACAACTTCGGAGCTGGTTACCCCCGGTGCAAGTTCTTCAAGGTATAAGCCGCCAGTGCCAATGCTAAACACCGCTTTGTCGGTAATAATCAAATCAACAACCGCCGCTGCGGTTAATGGCAAGCTACATTTTTGACGAACTTTTGACTTGCCATGTTTATCCACATGGGTCATTGCCACAATTACTTTTTTACAGCCATAAAGCAAATCCATCGCACCACCCATACCGGTTAATAACTTTCCGGGAATTTTCCAGCTGGCAACGCTGCCGCTTTGATCAACCTCTAAAGCCCCGACTACAGTCATATCAATATGTCCGCCCCGGATCATCGCAAATGAGGTCGCCACATCAAATACTGAGCCACCGGGAAGCATCGTGATCGGTTCCGCCCCGGCATTGGTAAGATCCGGGTCACTTTCGCCCCGTTTCGGTTTAGATCCAAGCATTAATCCACCGTTTTCGGTCTGCAAATACACATGGATTCCTTCCGGAATATAATTGACTGATTCCGTGGGAATACCAATCCCTAAATTTACATACATACCATCCCTAAATTCTTTGGCAATTCTTTTGGCAATATAATTTCGCGGCATTTTTAGACCTCCTATAGTTTGTTTGTAGCGATCCACAATTCTTCATAAATCGCTTTTCTTTTTTGATCAGTATGTCCCTGAACCAGATAATCCACAAATATTCCCGGTGTTCCGACATTTTCGGGGCTAATCTCGCCAACTGCAACAATTTCATCAACCTCAGCAATAACAATATCCGCAGCAGTCGCCATAATTGGACTGGTGTTGCTCATCCCTTGATATTGTAAATTGCCTAACAAATCGCCGCGATGCGCTTTAATGACTGCCACCGCGGCTCGAATCGGTTTAAACAAAAGATAGGGTTTGCCATCGACGATGATTTTTTCAGCCATCTCTTCCACCTCGGTTCCCATTCCAACGGGGGTCACAACGGCTCCCAAACCAGCGCCGCCAGCCCGGATTCGCTCGACAAAGGTACCCATCGGACTTAAATCCATTTCCACCTCACCACCGACGATCTGTTTAATCAAATTGGGATCGGTGCCAACGTGAGAAGTAATATATTTGGCAATCTGTTTATTTAAAACCAATTTCCCAATATCCACACCGCCGCCACGATAACCGGCTCCAATACTAATAACCGTTAGCTCTTTAATGCCCGATTCAGCAATTTCATCAAGCATCATCAGAGGTACTCCAGCTCCTAAAAATCCCCCGATCATAACTGCCGATTTAGCAACAATCTTTTTTACCGCTTCTTGTGCAGTAATCTGTACTGCCATAATAATAACCTCCTTCAATCCTTCATTTTTACCAAATCAAACTGAGTTTGTTCTTCAATTTAACATGAATGTATCCCATTACAAGGACAATTTTTTAATGATTAAAAGGAATTTTTTATCATTTTTTCATAGATCTTAAACCAATTTTATATAAGTATATCTTTAAGTGATGAGTGTTACGCTTATAATCCCCCTTTGCGTATCATTATGACAAGTCAAGAACTACCATTTAAAAAGTGATTTTGCTATAAATTCCACATTTATTAAATCGATTTAAGAAAAGCAAAATTTTTCATCATTATTTACAAAAAAACAATTTTACGTTTTTTTACACTATAGTTTACTCTTATTTTCACCATAAAAAAAGCAAAACGCTGCATCAAATGGTTTATAAAATGATGTAACATTCTGCTATTATCGTTTAGCTAGCGCTAGCACGTTTAATTACTTTTTACTTAAAAATGCATCTTTTCTTTTAACATCCTTCTTGTTTTTTCGGGGATGCGATGATAAATGGTTTGCAGCAAAATGATGATACAAATTCCCGAAACCGCTCCAATTAAGGACCAGGTTAAATGGAGAACACCGTAAACATTCAAACTAATGACACCATCAATGCCAATCGCCAAAACAATGACAAATAAAATGAGGTTCGAGGGAATAAAAATAAATTGACTTTTATGACGCGTATGTTTAAAAACAAACCGAAACAAACTGATATCTAAATAAATTAACGTTGCAATCGGAAAGGCATAATTAAAAAACCAATGGCTCTGACTGCCGCTAATCAGATAAACACATAAGCTGGTGATCACTACCGTCAGATAAGAGCCCAGAAAATTATAATTTGGCTTCAAGTAACCCATTGCAAAAAAAACAATTGCAAAAATGCAAAAATCTGCTACCCCAATATATTTGAGCAACGCATCATTCCAAGGATAAACCAGATAAGTCACCCCAATAATTACGTATAAACTGAAGGCAATAATAGTAATTGAAAAAAACGCCTTATTTTTTTTCCCCAGATGATCTTCATCATACGTATTTATGGCTTGCGGATATTTACTGTCATCAACGCCATTTTCATTAATATCAGGGATTGGAAAATCACAAAGTGGACAATTTTTGACATCAGTTTCAACTTCTACACCACATTTTGGACAATAAGCCATCTGCTATTTCACCTCTTATTCGTTTCTATTTTAACGGGAATATTCATTTGTCTGATTTTTCTAAAAAATATTTTCTCAATCACCGTTTCCCCTGTGGTTTTTCCAAAACATAAGGCCAGTCTGTTATCATAGCTGACCATCACCATTTTAAGCCGACTTTCGGCACTGGGCGAAGGGAAAACTTCAAAACTTTTAATATAAGGTTTTAGTTCTTCCGGAACCGTAACCACTCCCAGATTGGATAATCCGCTGGTATAACCGCGTTCGCCATAGCGCTTATAAACTAATGGCATAAACAATTTTTTCACCCATAAAGGAATAATCCGCAGAAATATCAATTGCTCATTACGAACATTTCGTGAAATATAACGACTGATATTTTTTCGATTCATGTATAGGCCCATATACCCCTTAATTTGCTCAATGATTTCCTCGCGGGTATAATAACCCAAAGCGAGATCAATGTCAGGATTGAGGCTGATAAAAAAATTTCTTAGTGTAATAGACGGAAACATTTTTCGTAAATCCACCGGTACATTGATGGCAATCCGCTGACGACGTTTCTTTTTCTCGCTCATCGGAGAGTCCATGATGTATTCCTGAATGCTTTCAAAATATAAAGCCAAGACAAACTGAGTCAAGGTACAACCATAACTTTTGGCTAACGACAAGAGCGGTTTTACCGGAACAAACCCGGTCAATAACAGATATTCTCCCTTATCAAGCAGATCAAAGGGAAAATGAAAGACCTTTTTACTACTGGGCGGTGGTGGCACATTTTCCTCATAATAAACTTTAAAGGAGTCTTCAAACTCACCAGGATCAACTGCCGCCTGAATATCCATCGCTTTTTCCAGATTCTCCGGAAAAATCTCCTTAATTATTTTTAAATATTCGATTATCAACGTTTGCAGAAAGCAAAGTCCACCACTGCCATCACAAATACTATGATTAAATTCCACATGAATATACTTTTTATAATAAAGGACCCGAAAAGGAAATGTCTTTCCCTGTCGTTGCCGCATAATTTTACAAGGAAAATACGTTTCTTCTTCAACTTTTGGCATGATTTCGGTGTGTTCATAATAATACCAGAAAAAGCCCCGTTTCAAGGTCACCTGGAAATATGGAAAACGATGAATAATTCGTTCCAAGGCTTCCTGCAAAATTTCCGGACGAATCACTTCCGATAATTCTGCAGTCATCCGATACACCGTCGACATTCGCGACGACGCAATGGCCGTATATAATACGCCAGCGTTGTCCAATGAATAAAATTTCTTCTTAAGTACCTTCTCGTCCATCAGCAACCGCCATCACTTCGAACTTTTTTTCGAAAAAACAACAAGCAATCATCAAGTTGATTCTTTTTGGGCCTTCCTGTTATATCTAGCGCACCCCATGTAAAGATATCAATCAATTCCTGTCGTGCCGCTGCCACAGGTTTAACTGGATAACATTCAATTCCCCACTTGGGAATCTCCTCCGAATAAAGCGATTTTTCTATAAATTGGTGATGATCTGGTGCTTTTCGCCTTTTCAGCTTTAGCTCATTCATAATTATACTCGTTTCTTCACTTAATTTAGCATTGCTATTTTAGCATAACCATCTTAATTAAACGATGAAATATTTAAATAAATATTCTTATTTGATTATTTTCAATCATTCCTTATGATCGATATTTCAAAATAAGTAAAAATTATTAAAAGCTGCTCCCGTTTGGGGTTCTCACCAATACAATGAAACTGACTAAATTTTTTCTTTTTGTTAACCTACTTCACCAAACTATCTTTAAACAGCTGTTTTTAACCTTTAGTTTTTTCTTTAACGATTCTTTCATCTTTTATAAATACATTATATTACCCTTGTAAGTCACCATAACCCATGTTAAAATACAGCCAATTAAATATAACAGAGTAGACAAGCTGCGTAAAGTGTTAGAGGATGGGAAGTTGCCTTTAAACGAAATGAACTCATTGCGATATCTTGTTGCTTCCGCTGGACCCCTTGATCACAATCGAGGGTTGCGGAAGCATTGCTTAAAACATTTTGTTTTATTTAAGTAATGCTTTTTTTATTTGGTTTTAGTAAAAACCATTCCATATCAATTTAAAGATTGATTTGGCGATAGGAGAAAAATGATTGATCAAAAAAAAATTCAAGAAGCTGTCACGATGATTTTGGAAGCCATTGGCGAAGACCCCACCCGTGAAGGGCTTGTCGAAACACCTGCCCGGGTTGGGCGGATGTATGCCGAAATCTTTTCCGGATTAGGACACACCGCTGAAGTCCATCTTGCTAAAACATTTGCGGTAAAATCCGATGATATTGTCATCGAACGGGATATTCCCTTTTATTCGATGTGTGAACATCATCTTTTACCGTTTTATGGTAAGGTTCATATTGCCTACATCCCCAATGGACGTGTTGCCGGACTTTCAAAACTTGTCAGAACGGTCGATTTATATTCAAAACGACCACAACTTCAAGAAGTATTAACGACCGATATTGGCGAAGCGATTATGGAATATCTTCATGCCCGCGGTGTAATGGTTATCATTGAAGCTGAACATCTGTGTATGAACATGCGTGGCGTCAAACGTCCCGGAACACGTACGGTTACTGCGATGCAAGCGGGCATCTTCGTTCACAATAAAGAGCTTAAAGATGAAGTCCATAAACTTTTAAGCATTAAATAGGACGTCGTTAATGGATCAATTAAATAATACCAACTTACTTTATCAAAATCAAACCTTTCAAAACTACCTCCAAAAAATAAAAGACTATGAGCAAAAACGACGTTTTTGCCGCCATGACATGAGCCATTTTTTAGCAGTCGCCCGGATTGCCTCGATAAAGGCCACAGAAGCCGATTTTAAGCTTTCCCGTGATCTTATCTATACAACGGCATTACTCCATGATATTGGCCGTTTCGTCCAATATCAGGACCAGACCCCGCATGAAATTGCCTCCCACCATCTGGCCGTTTCATTGCTTGAAAATTTAGCTTTTACTAACGCTGAAAATAAGCTAATTCTGGATGCGATCCGCAATCATCGGAATCCGCAAGCGCAGGGATTCAGTCAGATATTTTATCAAAGTGATAAATTAGCCCGCGCCTGTTTTTCATGCCCGGTAGAAAAGGAATGTGATTGGTCTGACACAAAAAAAAATCTGACCATTGTTTATTAAAGGAGTTACCATGCAAATTGGCAAAAAAATTTTTGATTTAACCCATGAGGTCCTCATCATGGGGATCTTAAATGTCACCCCGGATTCTTTTTCCGATGGCGGCAAATTCAATACTCGTGATACCAGTCTTAAACAAGTAGAAAAAATGATAACCGATGGGGCTGATCTGATTGACCTTGGCGGTGAATCGACCCGGCCTGGCCATACTCAAATCGGTGATGCCGAAGAAATTGATCGTGTCGCTCCGATGATCGAAGCGATTCGGCAACGGTTTGATATCCCGATTTCCATTGATACCTATAAAAGCGCTGTTGGTGAAGCAGCGCTTAAAGCGGGAGCCGACCTGGTCAATGACATCTGGGGTTTTAAATATGATCCCGATCTTGCCAAAGTTACTGCTAAATATAAGGTTCCCTGTATTCTGATGCATAACCGTAATAATCGAAATTATAACCATCTGATGACCGATCTCAACCGCGATCTTCAGGAATCCATTGATATTGCCATCAACGCGGGGGTCTCTCAAGACACCATTATTCTTGATCCCGGTATTGGCTTTGCTAAAGATTATGCTCAGAATATGGCCGTCATGAACCATTTAGAAACACTCCAAACACTCGGATACCCGATTCTGCTCGGTACCTCGCGAAAAGGATTTATTGGTCTTACCCTGGATTTACCGGTTACCGAACGCGTCGAAGGCACCGTTGCCACTACTGTGATTGGCATCATGAAAGGCGCATCAATTATCCGCGTTCATGATGTCCGGGAAAATAAACGCGCGGCGAAAATGACCGCCGCAATTCTGAAGGGAGCAGCATGGACAAACTCTATATAAAAGATTTTGAAGTTTTTGCCTACCACGGCGTCTTTCCTGAAGAAAAAACCCTGGGACAGAAATTCTTAATTTCGGTCACACTCTCATTGGATATGCAAGAAGCTGCTATTACCGGTGATTTGACCAAATCCGTTCATTATGGCGAATTATGTCATGCGTTAGAAATTGAGTTTACAAAAGAAAGCTATGATCTTATTGAAACCGCTGGCGAAAAACTGGCAACCTATGTTCTCGAGCATTATCCCATGGTTGACCATGTCAAAATTATGATTAAGAAACCTTGGGCCCCAATCTTAAAATCAATGGACACTGTCGCCATCGAAATCAATCGCGGTTGGCATGTTGCCTTTATTGGGTTGGGGACAAATATGGGCAATCGCGAACAAAATTTAAACGAAGCCATTACCGCAATTAAAAACACCCTTGGGATCAAAATTATTACCCAATCCAGCATTATCGAAACCGAACCCTGGGGTTATACCGATCAGGATTTTTTTTTCAATTGTGTCCTGAAAGTAAAAACTACTTTACCGCCCCATCTACTCATGACGTTACTGCTCGAAATCGAACACGGTCTTAAACGGGAACGAACGATTCATTGGGGGCCACGAACTATCGATTTGGACATCTTATTTTATGATCACCTGATCAGTGATGATCCCCACGTGGTTCTTCCCCATCCGCGTGTTCAAGAGCGGGCTTTCGTGATGGCCTCAATGGCCGAAATTGCCCCCTATTTTATCCATCCGCTGTTAAATAAACGAATGTACGAAATTTTTGAAAACCTTAAAACGAATTAAAAAAGAGGCCATTATAGCCTCTTTTTTCTGACTTTACCCAAAACAAATCGCATAAGCGGTCCGACTTGGTGTTGTTAAGCCCATATCGGTAACTGTAACACCAATTTTTTCTTCAACATTATCAAAAAGATCAAAAATCCGCTTTCCGGATTCTAATCTAAATCCGTCTTCGCCCGGATAGATACAATCTTTTATTCCGATCCCATAACGGATCAGGATGTCGCGATGCATCGCTTCGCGAGCAAATTCACAGGCAAAATTACATAATTCCATAATAATGTACTGATCCAAAACATTTTCCCGGGTTAAACAATAATTCTCAATTTCTGATCCAGCAGTAACGATATTGGGAAAGATATATTTCGCTTTTGAAATTTTTTCAACCCCAATTTCACTGGTAAATTCGACGCCATCCAATGTGAAGTGTTTAGCATCAATGATTTTTGCTTCGGAAACCCGATAGAGTACCTTTGGTTTCGGAATATTTCTCGCCGCCTCAAGAATCCGCTCAATCGGTTGTGCTCGTCTTGATCCTTTTCTCATTCGGATTTGTTCATAAAATTCGGCTTCATTCAAGAAAAACCCCAGGTTGGTCATTGTTATGCTACTCATTTTTCCACACGCAGTCTTTCTAATAAGCCCGGGCGAAGTAAGCCATTTTTCCGGCTGGCTTTCCACAACAGACACATTGACCTTCGTATAAAACTTCCTGTTCATGATCAAATGGAACACAACGGATCGAAGCACCCGTTTCTTCTTTAATGTTATCTTCACAGCTGCGATCGCCACACCACATTGCTTTAATAAAACCAGGATTTTCTTTAAGATTTTTTTTGAATTCATCAATATTTTCGGCGGTAGAGGTTTTTTCTTCGCGCATATTTAAGGCTTTATTAAATAAATTAGTCTGAATCTCCTTTAATAATTGATCAACCGCTTCTGTAATGCCGTCAAGACTAACTTGAATTTTTTCACCCGTATCGCGGCGAGCCAAAACACATTGTCCATTTTCAATATCGCGCGGTCCAATCTCCAGGCGAATTGGCACCCCTTTCATTTCCCATTGATTAAATTTCCAGCCTGGCGAATTTCCATCAAGGTCATCTAATTTTACTCTAAAATCAACCGCCAACACATTTTTGATTTCTCTCGCTTTATCTAATACGCCCTCTTTATGCTGTGCCACTGGAATTACAACGACCTGAATCGGAGCAATCATCGGTGGCAAAACAAGTCCATTATCATCGCCATGAACCATGATAATCCCACCTATTAACCGGGTTGAAACCCCCCAGGAGGTATGATACGGATAAGATTGCTCGTTATTTCGATCTAAATAGGTTATATCAAAAGCCTTTGTAAAATGTTGGCCCAAATTGTGTGATGTTCCCGATTGCAGGGCCTGACCATCGTGCATCAAAGCTTCCATGGTGTAGGTTGCATCAGCTCCGGCAAATTTTTCTTTTTCACTTTTTTGTCCCACGATCATTGGCATCGCCAAGTAATCTTCAGCAATTTCGCGATAAATTTCTAACATCTGCATCGTTTCAATTTGTGCTTCTTCTGGTGTTTCATGCAAGGTATGGCCTTCCTGCCATAGAAATTCTGAAGTTCTTAAAAAAGGTCGGGTTGTTTTTTCCCAACGCACCACAGAACACCATTGGTTGTACAAAAAAGGAAGTTGGCGATAAGAATTGAGCCACTTTGAATACATACTGCAAATTATCGTTTCTGAAGTGGGACGAACTGCCAATCGTTCCGCCAGCTCTTTACCGCCACCATGTGTTACCCAGGCAACTTCAGGCGCAAACCCCTCAACATGCTCGGCCTCTTTGGTTAATAAGCTCTCGGGAATTAAAAGGGGAAAATACATATTTTCATGGCCGGTCTCTTTAAATCGTTTGTCATATGCACTTTGAATCCGTTCCCAGATGGCATAACCATAAGGACGGATGACCATAAACCCTTTTACCGGAGAATAATCCACCAATTCTGTTTTAGAAATAACATCTGTGTACCATTGAGGAAAATCTACCGCCATTGGGGTAATTTCTTTCACTTGATTTGTCTGTTTCTTTCCCATTTTTTTTCTTTCTCAGACGTTTTTGTCTGTTAAACAAAAAAATCACCTGCGCAAGCAAGTGATTTTTAGTGGTTATCGAGTAATTATTTTACTTCGACGCTTCCGCCAACTTCTTCAATTTTAGCTTTAATTTCAGCCGCTTCGTCTTTTGTAGCGCCTTCTTTAACAGTTTTTGGAGCTTCGTCAACTAATGCTTTTGCTTCTTTTAAGCCTAAGCCAGTTAATTCACGAACAACTTTAATTACTTTAATTTTTTGATCGCCAGCTGCTGATAAAACAACATCAAATTCAGTTTTTTCTTCAGCTTCTTCAACTGCACCACCAGCTGCTGGAGCTGCCATCATTGCCATCGGAGCAGCTGCACTTACGCCGAATTCTTCTTCTAATGCTTTAACCAGTTCAGATAATTCTAATACTGTTAAACCTTTTACGTCTTCAATTAATTGTGTTACTTTTTCACTTGCCATTTTATAAAACCTCCAAATATTCTTTCTATGATTTAATTTATTTTCTAATTATGCTTGTTTTTGTTCTGCAATCGCATTTAAAGCGACAACCAATCCCCGCATGTTTCCGTTAAGTACATTAACAAAACCTGAAATTGGTGCGTTCAAGCTACCAAGAACCTTGGCAACCAGTACTTCTCGTGATGGTAATTCTGCCAGTTCCTGTACGCCTTTAACGTCTAAAACCTTACCCTCAACCATACCAGCTTTAATCTCTAAAGCTTTATGTTTTTTGGCAAATTCACTGATAAGTTTTGCTGGAGCAACTGGATCTGTATCACAGAACGCAATTGCAGTTGGTCCAACTAAAACGTCTAGCAAACCTTCAAATCCGGTTTCCTTAGCAGCAAACCGCATCATTGAATTTTTATAAACCTTGTAGTCAACGCCTGCTGCTCGGGCCTGAGCACGTAATTCAGTTACTTCTTCAACATTTAAGCCACGATAATCAACAAGAACTGCTGTCTGCGCACTTTTAAACTTTTCAGCAATTTCTTGTACAATCACTTGTTTTTCTTCAATCTTTGGCATGTATTCTCTGCACCTCCTTTTAAAAATCGTATCAAAAAAGCTCACTCCACAATGTGAAGAGAGCTCTATCATTCATTAAGCTTTTTTCTCTTCAACCTCGGTAGGATTTACAAACCTACTGTCTATGGATGAATGCGTCTTTAACAACGCTCGTATTATATCATTTGTCATTTTCTATGTCAAGTTGTTTTAGAGTTTATCATTAAATAAACTCCTAGATTTTTCCAGTATTGATCTTAACTCCAGGACTCATGGTACTTGCCAAAGTAACACTTCTAAAATATTGACCTTTAGAAGCCGCCGGTTTTGCTTTTTTAACAGTATCTAATAATACCATCATGTTTTCTTTTAAAGCTTCTTCAGTAAAAGATGCTTTACCGATAATAACATGAATAATATTCGTTTTGTCCAAGCGATACTCAACTTTACCAGCTTTTGTATCAGCAACTGCTTTTGCAACATCCATCGTTACCGTTCCTGACTTTGGATTCGGCATTAAACCTTTAGGTCCTAAAACTCGACCTAGACGCCCAACCTTACCCATCATATCTGGAGTAACAATCATAACATCAAAATCAAACCAGTTTTCTTTTTGAATTTTTTCAATCATTTCGTCTTCACCAAAGAAATCTGCCCCAGCCTCTTCAGCTTCTTTTAATTTATCGCCTTTAGCAATAACAAGAACCTTTACAGATTTACCGGTACCATGTGGTAAAACGATTGCTCCACGAACCTGTTGATCTGCATGACGTGAGTCAACACCCAATTTTACATGCAATTCAATGGTTTCATCAAACTTTGCTGTCGCAAGTTTCTTAACCTGTGCAATGGCTGCATCAAGTTCGAATAATTCCTGCTTATCATAGCTTTTAGCTAAATCTTGATATTTTTTTCCTTTTTTCATCTGTGCCTCCTTGTGGTAATAGCGGTTTCCCTCCCACTTAAGGTATTCTACCTTTTAAAATTATTCTTCGATTGTAATACCCATGCTACGGGCAGTTCCAGCGATCATTTTCATCGCCGATTCAACAGATGCCGCATTTAAGTCCGGCATTTTTAAGGTTGCAATTTCTCTTAATTGTTCAGTTGTAACCTTAGCGACCTTCGTTTTATTTGGTACGCTAGATCCAGACTCAATTCCAGCAATTTTCTTTAAAAGAATCGCAGCTGGTGGTGTTTTTGTAATAAATGAGTATGAACGGTCCTGATAAACAGTGATTACAACAGGAATAATCATCCCTGCATCATTTGCAGTTTTTGCGTTGAATTCTTTACAGAATCCCATAATATTAACCCCATGTTGACCTAATGCAGGTCCAACTGGTGGTGCTGGTGTTGCTTTACCGGCAGGAATTTGTAATTTAATAAGTCCCATTACTTTTTTTGCCATGTTAACACCTCCTTCATTTTATTATAGTATTTTTTCTCCTAATGGAGTAGCATGAAGAATAGTTTTTTTCCTTAAGTGTTTAATTTTTCTATTTGTTCAAATCCCAGTTCAGCGGGTGTATCCCGACCAAACATAGAAACATTGACCTTAACCTTTGATTTCTCTGCATGTACTTCTTCAATAACTCCGGTGAAACCTTCTAATGGTCCTTCAATAACCTTAACTTCTTCACCAACATGCATGCTTATTTCCACACGTTGTTGACGAATGCCCATACTCTTAAGTTCAGCCTTGGACAACGGCACAGGTTTTGAAGCAGGACCAACAAACCCGGTAACACCACGGGTATTTCGGACAACATACCATGAATCATCAGTCATGAACATTTTGATCATGACATAACCTGGAAATAGTTTCTTTTCCTTAACGACTTTTTTGCCGTTTTTGCTTTCGACTACTTCCTGTATGGGAACTTGAACCTCTAGGATCACGTCCTCCATATTTCTGTTTTCTACTGTGGCTTCAATGCTTGCTTTAACCTTATTCTCGTAACCGGAATAAGTATGCGCAACAAACCATTGGGCCTGTTCGTGTTGATTACTATCCATGGTTCTCCCTTACCTATATATTTATAAATAATGCGGCAAGTGCACCTAATCCTGAATCAACAACCCAAACGAGAAGAGTGAATATCCCAACAATACCAGCTACTACACCCGTTTGTTTGAGTAATTCATCTTTGGTCAACCAGGTAACTTTTCTTAATTCATGGTGAACACCTTTTAAAAAGGCTACCAGTCTTTGGAAAATATTTGGTTGTTTATTTTTTTCGTTTGACTTTTTTTGTGGTTTTTTCTCATTTTTTGCCGTTGATTGAGGCGTTTTCTTTTCCTCTTTTACTAGGTTTGCTGCCTTATCTCCGGTTTTTTGTGCCTGTTCTTGGGTGTTTTCTTTACCTTTTTTACTACTGGCATTTTTGTTTTTTTTAGTTGTTGCCATGATATCCCTCTTTATCCATTATTTCGTTTCTTTATGTGGTGTATGCTTCTTGCAAAACTTGCAATATTTATCCACTTCTAAACGATCAGGGTTATTTTTCTTGTTTTTCATGGTATCGTAATTTCTTTGCTTGCATTCTGTACATGCTAAAGTAACTTTTACTCTCATTCCAGCACCTCCTACATCCTTATATCAACACCCGCAGGAACATGCAGGCACACGCTCCCTATTTTCATAGTCACTAACATAGAATACCACAACATTCTTGTTTTTGTCAATGAAAACATTTAAACCTATTGATCATCTTCTATTTACTTGGTGAATTTTTACAATTCACGTTTATCCAATAAAAAAAGGCATATAGCCTTTTGAACAACAGTAAAATTATATCAGCAACGCCGCTAATAATCAAGTAGGATTTATTATTTTTCTATTTTCAATCCCCAATAATCAAAGCCGATACTTTGGCCATCAATATCAACGGTATCCGGCATATGCCCCCATAACTCAAAGCCATGTTTTTTCACCAATTTTTGACTACTGATATTCGTATCAAAAACAACCGCCACCAGATTTTTAAAACCAATTTCTTTAGCAGCTTCAATCGCGCGTTTCATCAGCATCGAACCAATCCCCTGACGATGATAGCGGCTGTCAATATAGTAACTGATCTCTGACGTAAAACGAAAACCCTCTCGTCCGGCCCGAAACTCGGTCAAGGTTATCCAACCAACCACCTGATCCGCAACAATCGCGACAAACATCGGGTGCCGCGGTGCCAAATGATGAATAAACCAATCTTTTCTTATCTCCATCGTCGCCAATGACAATTGCGCGGTAAATTTTCTGGCGCTAATCGCTTCATTAAGTATATCCAGCACACGTTGATAATCTTTCTCTTCTACTAATCGTATTTCCAACTTGATCTCCTGTTGATTTAATTATTTATGATTAAATCCTAATTTAATTTATTATTGGTTCTGATTTACTCCCTATTTACGGCCAATTTTACCCTTCCAGGCGATTATGATAGTAACAATAAAGATCACCAAAATCACACCGACCGTTGTGATTAACGGTGAAAGGACAATACTAATCAATGCAATAATCACTGGTGAAGCCAAAGCAAACACCAGAAGCAAGCCAAAGACAAGCAGATACTTTTTATAGTTTTCCATCGTTTCACCTCCACCATAACGCTTTTTCTATGTTTATTTCTTATTAGCTCTATGAAGTATAAACCTTATTGTATCACTTTGCAATATTTTCTTACCTGCGTAATGGCTTATTACTAAAATTCTCAAACTAAAAAACGGCTGATTGCCGTCATCTTTTTAGCAGATAGTAGTATCTAAGAAAGCTATAAATTTTTACGCATTACAAAATCCGTTTGCTCTTCTGCTCCCATGAAAAAAGAATGCGTACCAACTTCATAAAAACCATTCTTTTTATAAAACAAAATAGCTCTATCATTTTTCTCCCATACTCCGAGCCATACATATAATTTTTTTCTCGTGTTCGCTATATCAATAGCTTTGTTCAGCAGAACCGTGCCTAATCCTTCGCCTTGAAATTCCTTTGCTACATATATTCTCTCTATTTCTAGCGATTGCATATTGTTTATGTCAGTTTGTGATGGGGCCTCATTTAACTTTAAGTAACCTGCCAATTCACCGTTGGCATAAAGAAAATAAAATAATGAATCGCTATTTGATAATTCTCCGCATAGTTTGCTTATATTAAAAGACTGTTCCAAATAGGTTATCATATTTGATGGCGTGTTCATGTGAGCAAAAGTTTCATTATATGTTTTGTACGAAAAGTTACAAAGTGTATGAACATCATCCGGCGTACATTGTCTAAATGTTAAATTCAATTTCATATTTCCTCCATATCGAACATTTCATCGTTAATGCCAAGGAGGTTGATCTGCAACGGGTAGCTTTCCATAATTACACCGTCATAATAAATCGTCACGGCATCGCCTACGTTGAGCGGTTTGCTGTAATTGGCGATATTGATACGAACGGCATCTCCGGAGCTGCGGATATCTTCACCTTCATCGGGTGTCACGATTGCTCCGTCCCCATCAATACTATCAATATCGCCTTTGAACTGCTCAACATCAGTCACTTCAGTACCATCAATGATTTTACCTTCCAGTGCTGGCGCTATTATAGGCATTTTCGACTCAACTTGGTTATCTAGTGTGGATTCTTTCGAGTCAGTGGGAGCATAATAGGCGTAGGCGGTTAAACTGAGACACATAACACACCCCAGAGTCAACAACATAATTGTTCTATTTTTTTTCATTGTTATTCTCCTTTTCACTTTAATTTTAAGCTTTTTTTTGCTTATGCCTTTTAGATGCGTCTGTCTTTGCGTTTTGTTGGCAATTTGTCTGAATTTCTAAAAAATACGATTAAAGCTGTTACCGATAACAAAAAGCATATACCGAGCACAATAACCCACGCATCAATTATTGGTGGCGCTGGAACATTAACAGAATTATCCATTTCTGGGATTTCGATGTATTCTGTATCCAATGCACGAATCAGCTTATAAACAAAGCCTGTGCCTAGCATGATGACATACACAGCCATCGTAGAAAGTGCAACCCGCAGTTTTTTGATCGACATGTTGTATGTCCATTGAATTGTACCGATCGGCTTTTGCAGCAAGTGAGATATTTCTTTATGACTCAAGCCGCCCAACACCTTCAGCGTAACGACCTGTTTTTGATTTTCGTTCAACGATGAAATCAAAGAATAGTAGTTATCCATATCGGCAAAATCTTCGATGCTTTTGTCAATCACAGGCAGTATTTCAGCAACCGCATTGATGTCAACAGTCGGCTTTTCCTTGCGGAGCAACATAAGTGTTTCGTTTTTTACTACGGTATAAAGCCATGTCAGTTCATGTGTTTTAGGAAATTTTTGTGGTTCCAGCCTGAACAGCTTGATTAGCGTATTCTGGACAGCGTCTTTGCTTAGCTCGTCGTTGCCAGTGACCGAATATGCGATGCCATACATAATACGAAAATACTGTTCGTATAAAAGTTCGAACCCACGCGATTCTTTATTTTTCATCAAATCAAATATGGTTTCAATTTTGACGGTATCCATCTTTACCTCCTATATCCTCATACTGTTTAGATGTGTCAGCACCGTTGTTTTGTTGGTATTTTTCACAAATAATCATTGTCTTATCACTATTGTAGCGAACAAAAAAGACGGTTGAAAACCGTCCTTAATTTTTCATGGTGCACCCGAGAGGATTCGAACCTCCGGCACGCAGTTTAGGAAACTACTGCTCTATCCACCTGAGCTACGGGCGCACGAAATATTTATTTATTATACCAAAGAATCTTTTTTTTGAAAATAGTTTTTTACCGGATAAAAATCCAATGAAAAAGGATATCTCAAGATACCCTTTTTCACGATCGTTTAATTTCAACTCAGCGACTTAGTTTGCACCGAAATATTCTTCCATCGTTTTTCCGCTATTATAAATATCCGTTGCGACATCGACGCCTAAATAGCGAAGATGCCAAGGTTCATAAGCATAACCGGTAATGTCTGTCTTCCCCTGCGGATATCTGACAATAAACCCATATTTATAGGCATTATCTTTAATGAATTGTCCTTCCGCCGTAGTTCCAAAACTTTCCAGCAAATCAAAATCCACCGAAGCGCTGGTAACATCCATCGCTAAACCCAATTGGTGTTCACTTTTTCCGGGTTGCGCACTGACAAGGTCAGCACCTTCAACACCATATGTGCTCACATTCCAGTCATATAATTCCGATTGCGTTTCGTATGAACGATAACCGGAACAGCAATATAATTCCAGACCGGCCTCGCTGGCAGCATCAAAAAGTTTAGTTAATCCCGCTGCTGCAACAGTCCTCAGTTGCGTATCTCGTGTTGACGGCAAGTCAACCGTGACCAGATCAGCAGGAACATAACTTTCAGCGATGGGATGATTTTTATTCACTAACATCGTCAAGCTATCAGTTGTTGTTATATCGGCCGTTGTCTCAGTCGACTTTGATGTTGAACTCGTTGCTGGTTTGGTTTGGTTAGAAGTTGTTGTCTGAGCAACTTGTGTCGAAACATCTTGTTGACTGTCCGTACTTTTTTTGGTATCCTTTTTATGACTAAAACCCAAAACTAAAACCACAATAATTACGATCAACACGATTATTAAGCCACTGCTGGTAACAATAAAGCGTTTCTTATCTTTTATTCGCATTCTAAACCTTCTTTAAATACTATCATTATTAACTATTATACACTAACTATAAATGTTATGCATAACCTTTTATAAAAAAGCCCAGAAAAAATACGTGTTTTTTCCGGGTTTTTTTTATACTTTATTAAATTTACATAAAGCAATTTAATGATTCTGACGAAAAAAAACAGAACAAAAAGTCCTGCTTTCAAGCATGGGTTAATCGCCATTAATTAAAATGTCAACATCACTACTTCTCAGAAACGTAATTTAGCTTCCATAACTTTTTTTTGGGCTTCGCGCATTTGATCAATCGCTAAATAAATCTCTCGCGAAACACTATCTAAAGAGGTTCCCTGTAATTTTTCTGCCCATTCTTGATAGCCTTCAATATGATCACCGGTATGATTAATCCAATGTGCCAGGAGCACCTTGAAAATATCCGCATCCTTTTCCATATTTAATTGAGTATCCATCTAAACGTCTCCCAAATTAAGTTCTTTTTTAATCAAAGACACTGCTTCGCGAATCTGAAGTAATAATGGTTTTTCTTCTAATGAAACAATGTGGTGATTTTCCGGCAAAATTGGAATATAAATTTTTAATCCGTCACTATTCCCAATGGCTTCAACCATTTTAGGTGTAACTTCTCCCATCATCGAATTTGGAATCGTCATCGCAATTGAACCAATAATAAAATCAGCTTTTTTAACTGTAACAGCAATCGCATTTTCTCCGGTTGCACCTTTATTAGCTCCCTTTTTTAGCATCGCTGCCGTTGCCAAAGCATTCGTTCCCAACCCATATATTTCAATATATGGAGGTATTTCATCTTTGAGAATACCAACAATTCGGGAACCAATCCCACCACCCATACCATCTAACACAACAATGTTCATATTATGCCATTAATCCTTCAATGATAATTTTGTGGTTAAGAAGTTTTACTTCTTTCAATTTGCCTTGAACAATTTTAGTGCCACCCAATAAATCAGATAACGTCAAACTTCCATCATCATTTGGTACAATATCTACCACATAATCCATAATCTTTGTTTCTCCTTCAGGAGTAATCATATAAGCTGAAGATTCACACATGTTCTCAGTCTCCTTTCATTTAATTGAAATTATTTTAACACAGCCACTCCCTTAACACAAGCTACGGGATAACTGATTTACATCATATTATATATCAATAGTCTTAATTTAAAGCTATTACCGGCACAAATGACAAACCTGTGTTTCCATCTTTCTTAAGTACTCGAAACACAGGTTTAAATAATTAGCTCAGTTCTTTTTTTGCTTCTACTAAATGTTTATCCGCTTCACTCATTAATGCCACTGCTTCGATAAGTGATTCGGCAACATCATTTTTGCCCAAGCGGTTCATTTTTTCGACCCAGGTATTATATTCTTTAGCATGATCCTGATTGTGCGCAACCCAATGATCTAACAGCAAACCTAAAATTTCAACATCTTTATTTTCGACATCTTCACCATGACAACATCCCGCACCATTTACACCATGATTGCCACAATGTCCGCCTTCATGACTATGCGGATGGGGATGATCGTGACCATGAACATGTGTTTCACCATCATGAGCATGTGCATGCGCATGTTCATGTGGGTGGGGATGAGTATGTTTGTGCGTGTGTTCGTGGACATGTTCCTCAGAATGGGAATGATCACTACCATGTTCATGATCGTCATTGTGTGGGTGACTATGGTGATGTTCATGCTCATGATTGTGTTCATGCGCATGTTCGTGACCTTCATTACTGCCATGAGGGTGGTCATGTTGATGATCGTGATCGGTTAAACCGTCGTGTGGATGTCCTTCTTCGTGATCGTGATGTTCGCCATGACTGTGAAGCTCTTTATTATTACACATATTATTTCCTCCTAGTTGTTTAGTTTATAATTAATATAACATTTTTTTCTTAATAAAACGATAAGGTTCAGAAACCAATCTAAACAAGAATATTTGGCTATCCGTTATTTTAAAAAAAGGCAGAACACAGACGTGTTCTGCCTTCAGGCATGATATCATTTTTGACTTTAGTCAAAATGTATTACATAATTGGATCCATAGCTAAAGCTGGATGTCCTTTTGATTCTAAGAATTCTAATACTGCTTCTGAATCATTGGCAATTGTTTCATCACAAACCATGTCTGCGAAGTTTTCAATTCCAGTCATTTCAAATACAGCTTTATTTAATCGTTCTGCAACGTCATCTTTTAATTCTTTAGGCATCCAGACGATTCTTGGTAATCCACCTTCAGCTGACATGAATTTTTTAGAACCGATCAGGAATCGACCATGACCCATGAAACCTGGAGTTTGAACCCCACCACCAGTCATCGATGCCAATTCACCAAATGTCATCCCAACTGGTGAAACATCTCCGAATTCTCGATTAACAATAATAACACCGTTAGCTTCTGGCATAATACCACAAATACATTCGAAACAACCACAAGAAGTCATTGGATCTTCAAGAATTGAATAAAGTGTTACTTTTTCAACTGCACCCTGAGAATCTCTTGCTACGACTTCGTTACATGATTCCCATATACCAAGACGTTCATCAATCGCTTCGCCTTTAACGATCGGTTGATTTGGTCCCATTGGATCTAATTCTTTTGTTGCTTTAGCATCTAACCAGGAAACCGCACCACACAGACCTAAACGTTCTGGAGTTACGATACAAACATGGCTAGGAGCGAAAGACTGACATAATAAACAGGTATAGAATTCATCAACACTTTCATCTGTTAATGCGCCCATTCGTTCATCACGTTCAGCGTAAATTGGTTTAACCATTTCTTCGCCAAGTCTTTTTACATCTTCAGCGTTAGTATAAATAGTTACTTCACATTTATCAACAACTTTATCAAAGTCTGATCGCATTTTGGCATATAAAACTTCACCAATATGTTTTAGACGGAAACCTTTTTCAAATGCTTCTTTAGTTAAACGGATCCAAGCAATATTTCTTTGCCCAACATGCATTGCGCCTTCGATATAGTTTGTAAAGTAATGGATACGTCTTTCAAGAACGGTTTCGAAATCTTTTTGCATTTGTTTACCAGCAACTTTAACAACGACACCCATTGGTAAACGAACAACGCCTTTACCTTCGAACATTGCGTCATCAATATCTGGTCCCACAACGGTAATTTTGTGATCTTCCATTTCGGCTAAATCACCAGTTGTAACAAGTTCCCAACATTCTGTTTTGTTTCCACCAAATTCAGCGAACATTGTATCTTTACGAACACGTTCACCTTCAAATGCTGAAGAAACAGCAACTGGACAGTCAATTTCAGTAACTTTGATTTTGATGTTACGTGCTTCTAAAGAAGTTGCAACAACTTTGCTGTTGTCTGGTTGATGTAATAATAAGGTTGGTACTTCATTAATAAATGTTTCGGTCACAGCTGGGAAGCCTAATTCAATCGCAGCAGCACCGGCAGCAATGATTTTGTTATCCCATGGTCCAAATACGTTAACAAATGCTTTGACACGTTTTTTAGTATAAGTTCTGTGAGCCAGGAAGTCGCCAGGAGGTGTCGCACCAAAAATTAAGCTGGCACGAATCGCTACTGAGACAACATGGATAACAGATTCAATTTCATGTCCCAATGGGATAACACGAAGGTCAATACCCATTTTGATTTTTTGTTCAACAGCCTGATCGATTACCTTACCAACCATGAAGGTTAACAAACCTTTACCTTGGTAATCTTTAACGATACCGGCTAAGGTTTCAGCATCTTTTGCTTCCCCAATAATAACGGCAACACCAGGAATATCATCGGTTACCAATGGCACCCCAAAGTTACGTACTTCAGCATCAGTGATATGTCCTAAGTAACGTTCGTCAGTTGTATTTAAATCTTCCACTGCACGTCCTGCATATGGAATTTCATCGTAAACATATTTAATCGCTTCAATAATTTCAGCTAACATTGCTGAAGCGGTTCCCGCATCTAATGCATCCTGCAAGTAGTTCGTTCTGTGGATTTTTTCTTTTGCAAGTGCCAAGGCATCTTCCAATTCACCTACATTGGTGATTTTTTTACCTGTAATGGCATAAATACAAGGTAAAGCATAGGCAGTACCTGGGAATTTTACCGGTGTTTCTTTTCCTTTTTCAGCTACGACCTTGGCAACCATTTCTTCAGCACGTTGCAGGTACTGAGCTTGACCGTCGTAAATTATATCAAAAAGATTCATATTCATATGGACTTTTTCCTCCTTAGATTAGTTCAATTAACATTAGATTTTTGTAGATTTTATTATTTCTTTTTTTCTTCGACAATTGCTAAAATGCTTTTTCCTAAAGCAGCAATGTCTTCCCTCATGACAGGATCATCATAAGGCGATTTATTATTACGATCTGATTCCGAGATGGCATCGCGGTAATTTAAAAATCCGATGATGTTCTCTGCTCCGATTTTTTCTTTTAAAAAGGCGATATCTCCGTCATTCCGGATTTTATTTCCAATAACATAAACCTGTTTTACCCCAATATCCGTTGCCATCGATTTAACTTTGTGATAAGTCTGAATGCTTCGAACTCCCGGTTCAACGACAACAATAAAGGCGTCAACCGCTCCGGCAGTACCACGGCCCAAGTGTTCAATTCCAGCTTCCATATCCATGATAACCACATCTTTTTGGTACAGTACCAAATGGCTCATGAGCATTTTTAACAAAACATGCTCTGGACAGACACAGCCAGAACCACCCGCGTCGACAGTTCCCATTGTTAGTAGCTTAACCCCATTAAACTCCTTCGCGTAACGCTCAGGAATATCAGCAACCTCAGGATTCATGCGAAACATTGATCCAAAAGAACCTGTGTCGGCAGCAGTTCGCTCTTCAACCAAGTCTTTCATTTCTGAAATTGGAACAATACTTTCAATCATTTCTTCGGTCATGCCCAAGGCAAGGCCAAGATTGGCATCGGGATCGGCATCAACTGTTAATACATTAAATCCTTCATCGGCAAAGTATCGGCTCAAACTTGCGGAAATGGTTGTTTTACCAACACCGCCCTTTCCTGTTAATGCTATTTTCATTTTTTCACCTGTCTATCTTTTATTAATTAGATACCTAAAGCAGTACGTTTTTGTTCCATATCTTCCATGATTTTATCAACCATAACAATAGGATCTTTTTCAAATACGAAATGAGCTCCAAGGAATTCCTGGCAATCTTCGGTTAATAATTTAGTAAAGTTTGGTGATCCTAAAACTTGTGGAATTACACCAAGGTAAGTATTAATACCAGAACCAACAACGTAGTTAGCAATTGAAACTGCTTTTTCTGACATCCATTCAGGAGCAATACCAACAACTGGTAATAACGCTGGGTCAATTCCGCGAACATCCGCACATAAGTTTACAATATGCAGGATACGACTGATATCTACACAAGAACCCATATGAAGTACTGGTGGAATATTTACCCGTTCACAGACTTCTAAAAGGCCTCGACCACATCTATCTTTTGCTTCTAATGTTAATAAACCAGCTTTTGCTGCGGCTTGAGCAGCACAACCTGTAACAACACAGATAACGTCACGTTTGATTAATTCTTCCATAACAGTAACATGAGCATAATCATGTTGTTGTTTAGGATTGTTACAACCAACCACACCAGCAGCTCCACGAAGAACACCAGCATAGATAACGTCAGTTAATGGTTTTACCGTTCCTAGTTTATCTTCTAACTGAGAGTTAACAACTGCATCTAAATGATCAATGATCGCTTCTACAGAGTATCCAACCATGGTATCTTGTTTGATGTCTGGAATTTCAACTTTTGAAGCATCTCGATTCGGGAAATTTTCGACGGCTAATTTAATAATTTCATTGGCATTTTCTAATCCGGTATCTTCTGAGAATTGAATGTACATGTCACCAGAAATTTTTGCTTTTTGTGAAGTACTAATAAATCGAGTATGGTATGTTTTAGCTAATGCTGGCAACGCTGGGAAGATACATTGAACATCTACTATAACCGCTTCAATCGCACCCGTAATGATACACATTTCTTGTTGATAGAAGTTACCGGCAATTTTAATACCATGTCTCATGGTCATTTCATTCCCTGTACAACACATACCAACAATATTAATGCCTTTTGCGCCTTTTGATTTAGCCAGTTCAACCATTTCTGGGTTTTGAGCCGCCAAGACAACCATTTCAGCTAGATTTGGATCATGACCATGGATTAAAACATTAACCATTTCAGCATCAATAACACCTAAGTTTGAAGAAGATGGACGAGCCGAAGGTGTTCCATACATAATGTCAGAGAATTCGGTACCAATCATGGAACCGCCCCATCCATCAGATAAACTTGTTCTCATTCCACGTCGGAAAAGACTTTCGTAATCTGACGCGCAACCCATATGAGTTGAATGCATTAATGTTGTTACTTCCATATCAATCGCACGTGGTGCAACATCTTCTCTTGCCCAAACAGCTTGTCGATCTTTAGGGGCTCTTTCTAAGAATCGTTGGGTACCAAAAGGTTTACCAAATTCTTGTAAAGCCATATCAGCTAATTCATGAGCTAAAGCATATGTTTCTTTTGTATCTGTTGCTTCAATACCCCATTCACCAGCGATTCTTCGTAGTTTAGCTTCATCACGGATTTTGAATGGACCTTCTGCTTTTGCATGATGCATCGCATGAACGATATCACGGGCATGATCGGAGTGAGCTGATGTTCCGCCTGCACACATTCTGGCAAAGTTTCTAGCTACAATTGTGTCCGCATTTGCTCCACAAATACCTCTTTCAGCGCCTTTTCCAGGAACTGGACTGACACGACATGGACCCATTGCACAAATTCGGCAACATACCCCTGCTTCTCCAAAACCACATTGGGTTTTTTGTGCAGCACGTCGATCCCACATTGTTTCTGCGCCATCTCTTTGAGCTTTCGCAAGGGAAGCTTCAGCGACCTTATCGTAATTCAAAATTTCATTGCTCATATTTTTTCTACCTCTCTAAATTTTATAAATTATATCAAAGCATCTTTCTCGTATAGTATTTATTTTTACTAAATTGTAAAAATATAAGAATATCCGTAAAATAGTCTTTACAAACATTGTTAAATGTTATACAATGTAGATGTTCAACACATTATACATTATTGTTGCTCCCGACTATTCGTCTTTACTTGTGCCGCAAGTGATGAATATCTGTCTGGGGCTTTTTTTGAGTATTTTCAAATACCTGTTGTTAATCTAAAAAGGTATTTTAGAACTCAAGAACTGAATCTGCATAAAGAATATTATTTTTAATAATATCGCAAGCGACGATAGTTTCCATTAATCGTTTATCACAAGGATTAACAATCGCAGAACTGAATCCACATTGCATTGCCATTGCTACTGTCGCGCTATCTAATAATGGACGAATATGTTTTGGTGCACCGTTAGATACATTACTTAATCCACCCGTTGTTAACAAGCCCATGTCAGTAATCATTTGAATCGCTTCCAAAACGTCGCCTAATTGATCTTGCATTCCTTTGATAACGATGAATAATGGATCAAATAATAAATCAGTTGGTTCCATTCCACGTTCCATTCCACGTTCTAATAATTCTGAACAGTAAGCAATACGTTCATCGTTATTTGCAGGTACGCCTTCTTTTGAACAAAGAGCAATAACCATTGCGTCGTTAGCAGCTGCTAAATCAACGTATTCAATTCGATCCCCAGCATCGGCAGAGTTTACGATTGGTTTTCCTTTGGAACGGTTATAAACCTGAATTCCAGCTTCAATTGCTTTCATGTTAGCTGTATCAAGCGCAATTGGTACATTATCAAAGTTTTCCTGAAGTAATTTTACACCCCATTGCATTAACTCTTCGCCGCCTTTTTCAGCAGGTCCGATGTTTAAATCCAAATAATCTGCACCAGCATCTAATTGCTCTTTTGCTCTTAAAAGAATTGGTTCAGGATTTCTATCCGCGAATGCTTGTCTCATTGCTGGAGAAATACAGTGAATTCTTTCACCAATAACCATGAATTTTGACATATTGTTCCCCTTTCAAATTGAAAAAATATTTTAGATGTACCCGGGCTTAAACCCGAGCACAGATTGATATTAAGCTTGTAGGTCTCTTAAGAACTTAGGTAATTGCATCGCTTCGTTAGGTCCTACGATTACTTCCCATTCAGGTAGCAATTCAGCCAAATCACCTTGAAGAACGGCTACTTTACCAGGTAAGATTAACTTACGTGATGTTGTTAAGTCTGCAACGTTATTTTCTTTAATGAAGTTAGCAATAACATTAGAACCAAATTTACCAGCAGCCCAGGCAGTAAGAACGGAGTAACCGCCCGCATCAGGGATAGCAAGGTAAGCAGGAACCTTGGATCGTTCAATTTCGCCGGCTACAACGAAGTAAGACAATGCGAAGTCAACTGTTATGAGAACTGGGTCAGTGCCTGTTGGTTTATTGAACTCATAAACCTTAGGTTCAACACGCATTGGTTTTTGAGGATCAGTAAAGATGTTTTGTCTTAAACCAAACAGTGGCAATGCTGCGTTGAAGTCCATTTCTTCGAGTACGATGATTGAACCGTAACGAAGAACAAATGCTGAAGCTAAAGCAATTTGTAAATTGATATTGCCAGGAGCTAATTTGTTTGTGAAGACAACTGAAGGATAACCAAAAGTACGGTCATTTCCTTTAATAGCTGAAGTACGGATAGCTACTGCATTTGCATATGCTTCTTTAATTGATGCTTCGCCAACATTTAAGATCAGGTTTTTGTAACCTAATTTTTCAATTGCTTCAACTAGATCATGTAAAGCTTCAATGCTATCTGCAGTCACACCGAGAACAGCATCAGCAGCTTTAGCTACTTCAACCATTGCTTCTGTATTATCTTTGGTTGCTCCCATGATAATAGCTTTAGCACCTGCAACGGCAACCGCTGCTTTTGCCACTTCAGCATCAACCGTAATGATCATTGGAATTTTACCACAATCAGCTACTTTTTTAACCAATGCAACAAATTTGTCTTTATCCGCTGCAAAACGAACGCCGACAACTTCAACAAACATCATTTCGCCAATACGATCATAGTTAACTTTTTCTAACTTAGCACATGCTGCATCAACTTCCGCATCGCTCATTGCATCTGATAATTCAACGGCAAATAAGTTTTTATGTACTAATGTTTTTTCATGTCTGAATAATACTGTTTCGCCACCAAGCGTTGCTTCGGCATCACCAGCACCAACTTTAATTGTTTTCATTGGCGGAGCTGTTGCTTCTGATAACGCTTCTTTGGATTCTTCTGAAATATATGGACATTTTTCGATGGCAACAGCACCAGTAGCTGCCTTCATTGAGAAAGCCATACATGTTGGAAAACCACACTCTTTACAGTTTGACTTAGGAGTGAGTTTGAAAATATCTAAACCTTTTACTGCCATTTGTATTCGCCTTCCTTTCCTAACCTATGATTCCAGAAACTAAACCTTGAATAGTTTTTACAGATTCTGGATGTCTAACGATGATAGCATTTGATCCTCCAACAACACAAGCTGCTGCTGTAGAAACTTCCATACCAATCCCACGAGCTTCTAAATTTCCCCATTCTGGTGCTTCAGCTTCTGTAAATACAGCTTCTTTTACACCCCAAGAGTCATTTGAAACATCTGTTACTATTGGCATCTGTAAACTTTCGTCATTTTGACCAAGGCCGGCTAAACGAATACGATCCATAGTTGACGCAACATATTCAAAACCATAACCAACGGCGGCTGATCCAACATCCATAACAATATCTTTGCTCTTAACGCCTAGTTGCGTTAATAAGATATTTAATTGTTTGGCAAGGTTAATATCAACTGCTGATTCCGCGGATACTTTTTGTCCATAAGCCATTCCACCAGCTGCACCAATTGTTTTGTAATTGTCTTCAACAGCTGAGAATAAAACAATATTTTTTCCTTCAAGTGCTTTTGCTACAGCTTCAAGTACCTTCGCATCTTTTTCGGCATTTTTACATCCTTCAATAACTAAAGGCACGTTAACAGCCGCTTCTACTGCAACGGCAGTTTCAACGCAGTTTTCAACCGCATTGTTAGCTCCATTTGGATCTGCGCTCGCTAATTTTAACAGCAAGAAATCAGCACCTGATTTTTCAACTGCTGCTTTTGCAAGTGCAGCTGGATTATTAAGATCGTCACCGTAAATTGTCCCAAAGCACTCTGCCCATTCTTCTGGGGAATCTGTGATCGCAATACCAACTGCAGTTTTAAATCCTTCACTGCCTAAAAACGGTAATGAGTTTTCTCCACCGATGGTGATAGCTGCATCTCCAGCACCTATCTCACATGTGTTGATCTTGCCACTAAATTTTTGTTCTGCTTTTTTGTATGGCATTTTTTTGTTTCCTCCTAACCTGTTACCTTTTTTCAAAATATTTATTTTAAAGCACATCACTTTAAAACCATGATAAAACCATTACATATCTTACAGCTTCTTACCTGTATATATAAGTATACACAGATTGTACACTATTAGTTAAAAGTTTGTCAATTAATTTTCGGCATTTTTCTAAAATTTATCCTATTTTTTTTCAGAGTCTAAAGAGACAGTAAAGGTTTTCAGGGAAATCATCAAAACATCTCCTAAAATCGCTAAATCCTTAATATTAAAAACGTTTGTTGTTTTTTTATCAAATAGAATTTGACCTTCAGCTTCAAACTCATCATCGCTAAACCATAAAATCCAAATCAATTCCAATCCCGGCGTTACCGTAAACCGCCAGGCCAGATCGCCTTTTTTTAGCGCCTGCGCATGAAGCGCGGTCATGTAGTCTTTTAAGGCTTCAGGCTTTTGATTCCCAATTTGGGCAAAAACTTGAAGACAACGCGCGTGAAAATTCGAATAATATAACGGACCATCCGGAAATTCTTTAAAACTAATCCATTCTTCGGTACTCGCTTGGGCTTTTGCATGCATTAAATATCTAAGAATAAATATCTTAACCGAATAATTGTCAAATTCTTCACCCTTGGCATCAAGTACTATACCGCTGGGATAGTCAACAAAATAAATTTCGTTTAAAACCATCACTTCAAATTTTCCACTTTGAGGATCATAACTACAGTGCGCATTTTTACTCATCTCAACCGGATCATAATTCTTAAATTGCTCCCGATTAACAACATAGCTACTTTCCGAAAAGTGGGGGTCGATATTGGGTATTTTTGACTGCTTCATCATTACTTGCCCAGTTCTTTTAGTGCTGGGATAAAAATGTCCCCCATAACAGCCATATCCTCGGCGCTAAAGGCACTGGGAAAATTGGCGTCAAATAAAATCTGCGCTTCTGGTGGAAATTCATCATCCCCAAGCCATAAAATGACCGTCATAAACATATTATTAATGACTTCAAACCGCCAGGATAAATCACCTGGTTTTTGCGGTTCGGCATTAAGTGTTGCCATGGCTTTTTTCAAGCCTTCGACGTTGTAATTAAAGGTAAATGCAAAACGTTTCAGACAGCGTCCCTCAAAACAGGCAAAGTAGACATTTCCGCCGGAAACATCGCGATAAGCAATATTTTCGCCCGTTGTTTTGACCCCTTTGGCGTTAATGAGATACCGCAAAATCATGGTTTTAAGTTTATAGTTATCAAAATCTTCACCGGCCATATCGGTTACATCACCTTGCGGATAGGCAACTCGATAATCAGTCCCCATAACGGTAACAATAAACGTACTGGTCTCGCCATTAAATGGACAGGTGCTGTTTTGCGATATTGTTTCAGCGTCGTAATTTTTTAGCAAACCCTTATAATGCTCGTAGGGTATTTTATCTTTTCTTTTTTCTTCAATCGCGGTTTCATCCCGTAATGTATTTTCCATTCATAATCTCCTATTTTATTGTTTCAGAGAAGGGAACAAATTCATGTTTGTATGTGGAATAAAGCAAGCTGATATAAATTCGTCCATATAACTTGGATAAACGCTTAATTCCATATAAGTCATATTTTGAGAAATTTCACGAATTTTATCTTTTCCCTCAGTAAGTGTTAAGGCCAGATAACATCCCTGCATCGAGCTATTGCCAATATAATAATATTTTTCCACCGGTATGTCTGGTAACATTCCCAAAGCAATGGCATTCTCAATATCCAAATTAGTTCCGATTCCACCCGCCACATAAACATTTTGTAAAACATCAATGGGCATATCCAAGCTTTCCATTAATGTATAAATGGCTGAAAAGACGGCCCCTTTTGCTTTAATAAAACTGTCGATGTCAACTTCTGTGATATAAACATCTTTTGATCCGTTATCCAACTCTTTTGAATATAAATAATACTGTCCAATTCCGTATTCATCAAATTTAATCCGCGGATGATTCAAGTTACGGTCGATCCGACCTTTGCCATCAATAATACCAGTCCGCTTCATTTCGCAAATCAAATCGATAATACCGGAACCGCAGATTCCCACTGGACTTTCCAATCCAATTGTATTATAAAACGGTCTTAGGTCTTCATCATTAATCGTGACCTGTTCAATCGCTCCCGGTACAGCCCGGGTTCCACAACTAATTTCGCCGCCCTCAAAAGCCGGACCGGCTGAACAGGCACAAGTCATTAGAAAATCTTTATTTCCGAAAACAATTTCACCATTGGTGCCCAAATCCACCAGCATCGTAAAGTCTTCCCGCATCCAAACGGGTACGGCAAACAAACCGGCAGTGATATCGCCACCAACATAACTGGCCACTGATGGTGCTAAATAAATTTTGCCTTCAGGATTAATGTTAATGCCTAAATCAGCACATTTCATTTCCGGAATATCATTAATGGCTGGAATAAACGGCTCTCTTCGTAAATAATCAGGGTTCACTCCCAATAAAAGATGGTTCATGGTTGTGTTTCCCGCCGCACAGACTTCGTAGATGTCTTCTTTGGTGATTCCGACCGTTTTTACCATTTTTTCAATTAGACCGTTGATACTTTCATCAACGATCGCTCGGCGAAGATTTTCCAGTCCCCCCGGTTTTTCGGAATAAACAATCCGGTTGATCACATCAGCGCCATATTTAACCTGAGCATTCCCCATCGAGGCTTTGGTTAAAATTTCATTAGAGTTCATATCAACCAAACAAGCTGAAACCGAAGTCGTTCCGATATCCAAGGCAATTCCATATAAAACCGTTTTTTCACCGTTAGCCGGTTTTACATCGAGTATTTCGGCTACTTCTCGACGTTTTAAGTAAACCACTTCAATTAAAAAATCGTTTTTTCGAAACGCATCAGGTAATTTTTTAATCACATTCAAACTAATGGCAATATCTTGATAACCAAGATTGTGCTTAAAATAAAGTTTTAACCGTTCTTCATCCGCATTGCTGTCTTCAATTGTAGGACAAGGCAACTGAATAATTTCTGACCAAAGCCGACTGGCATTGGTCATGCCTTCTCTAATCATTTTCTTACGAACGTATTTGATGTTTTTATTTTCATTGTTTGATAGATCAGTGATCTGCATTTCATTTACAAAAGAAGATGCTAAATCAGGTACGTCTACCTCAATGTCGTCAATAATCGTTGAATTACAGGCCAGAACAATTCCCTGAGCTGCTTCTTCTTCAGAAATGTGTCTGTTTTTTTCTGTTTTAACGTGACCAGAATCAATTTTTACTTTACATTTGCCACAGGTAGCATTTCCGCTACACGGCGAATCGATCATCACACCTGCTCGTCTAGCCGCTTCCAGCAAATTTTCGTTGTCACTGGCAACTAACTCAACTGTCCGTTTCCCTTTAATTTTGAACCGCACCTTATTCATTTAACATCTCCCCTTTTCCGCAATTTTCTTTTTAAAGGACTGAATATCAATCCCGCATAATTTTTATCTATTTCTTACTATTTTTAATAATTTCTAATTTATCAACGATATCGCGTAACGCTATTTTGGCCGGTGAATCAGCTGGTAATTGAACTAACGGTTTACCATAAGCGTCAAATTCAAAAACATTTTGATCCAATGGAACCACTCCAATTAAATCCAGATCCTGGTTTACTATTTCTTCAGCTGTTCCTTCATTTAAAACACCATCTGGAGCCCGATTAACAATAAGCTTAATCACCGGGACTTTAAGTTTAAGTTCCGCAACCAATTCTTTGATTCGACCAACTGCTTGGATCCCGCGACGTGAACAGTCACTTACTAAAATAAGCATATCAATTTTACCTAAGGTCCCGCGACTTAAATGCTCCATTCCCGCTTCGTTATCGACAATGATATATTGATAATTTTTGGCTAAGATATCTAACTGATTTTTTAGAATACCATTTACATAGCAATAACAACCCGCGCCTTGGCTTCGCCCCATAACCAGAAGATCGTAACCATTTCCTTCGGCAACTGCCTGATTAAGTCGCAATTGTAGAAAATCTGCTTTTGTTACGCCTGGTGATAATGGCACGCCATTCATCTCAGCATGATTAACTTCTTCTTTGATTTCACCAATGGAAAGATCCACTTCTTCCCCCAACACTTCATTAAGGTTTGCATTGGCATCAGCATCTACTGCCAAAATTGGCCCCAGACCTTCAGCAACTAAATATTCAATAAGCATACCGGTAAGACTTGTTTTACCAACCCCACCCTTACCAGCAACTGCAATGTTAAAAGCCATAATATTTTCCTCCGTTATCATTTTCCAGTCAAATTTCCTAATCAGTGTATGTTATTATCACTAACTTTTCAACAGGAAAAATTCGTATTTTGTCGACTTGTATATATATGTATCGACAGGGCTATCATATCATAATCATTCTGATTTTACAACACAACTTTATCGTCTAAAGCTCAAATTAAGACCCATTTGATAAAAAACAGCCAAACTTTTGTAAAGGTTTACGAAACATTGAAAATGACGGCGATTTTATGCTTAAAATCATCCTAACAAATCTGAAAAAAAAATGCTTTCCATCAATTTTTATTCCTTAATTGAACGATGTATCATCAAAAAAGACATATCTCATCTAAATTTGAGATATGTCTAAATATTAAATGTGCAAATTTTTACGCTTATGTTAGGAGCATTTTTAATGGTTTATTGCCCTTAATCCTGCGGAAAAACGACGATCAGCAACATTTTAAATGGTTCTTGGGCATAAACAGCATGCGGTTTATTGGCTGGCATCACTATTGTTTCGCCTTTTTTGACAACGAATTTTTCATCAGCAATGGTAATCTCGCCTTCCCCATCAAGCACAATAATCATTGCATCGCCATTCGAAGCGTGTGAGCTAATTTCTTCATCTTTGTCAAAAGCAAATAAAGTTAAACTTAAAGCAGATGACTGAACTAATGTTTTACTGACAATCTGTTTGTCCTGATACAAAACAAGATCTACCATCGTTAATACTTCGGCGAGATCAATATTCTTGATATAATTTTTTCCCATTTTTTCTACCTCTCAATCTTTATCGCTTAATCTTCAATTACTTTTCCATCGGTACTAATGGTCACGACTTGCCACAGAATCATTTTACCGGAATCTTTAAGTGCGGTCGTTACAGCCTGAGTAATTCCACCGCAGCAAGGGACTTCCATTCGTACCACGGTAATGCTTTTGATCTCATTTAGTTTCAAAATTTCGGTAAGCTTCTCGGCATAATTGATCGCGTCCAGTTTAGGACAGCCAATCAGCGTAATTTTATTTTTAATAAAACGATCATGGAAGTCGGCAAAGGCATAAGCCGTACAATCAGCGGCAATTAGCAAATGCGCTCCATTAAAGTAAGGCGCTGTTACTGGCACTAATTTAATTTGCACCGGCCATTGTCTCAATTGCGATTCGGGTGCTGCTACCGGCTGTTCTTCTGTGCCTTTGGCATTTTCTCTGACAATCGTTTGGGATGACGAACCGGGACATCCACCCGATTTTTTGCCGTGATCTGCTTGGCTGGCGGCTTTCTTTTGGGCATTAGCGAGGACCGCGGCCTCGTCATAAGCGGCGGCTTCCCGCTCGACAAAAGTAATCGCTCCGGTTGGACAGCTGGGCAGACAATCTCCCAGCCCGTCGCAATAATCATCACGCAATAACGTCGCTACCCCATTCACCATGCCAATGGCCCCTTCGTGGCAAGCTTCGGCACAAAGCCCACAACCGTTGCATTTTTGTTCATCTATGGTAATTATTTTTCGGATCATTTTTTCCTCCTTGCGATATCAAAATATGATATCATGTCTTGATTTCTTGTCTCAATCATAATATAATCTACCCAAAACTACCGTTGCATATGCAACACTAAAGGAAAATAATGAATAATAATTTAGAAATCTTAAAAAAAGTTACTTTATTTGAAGGCATCAATGAAAATCTGTCTGCCATGCTTAAATGTCTGGGCAGTGATCAAAAAAAATATGCTCGCGGTGAGATCATTTTACTTACCGGTCAACCAGTGACTGCGGTTGGTGTCATTCTATCTGGCGAAGTCCAAATTGTTCAGGAAGATTTTTATGGTAATCGTTCGATTTTAACCGAATTAAATCCCAGCCATATTTTTGGCGAGTCTTTTGCCAGCGCCGGCATTACTGAAAGCCCTGTAACGGTTATTGCTAAAACAAATGCCACGATTCTATTTCTGGGTATCGATCGAATCATCACCACCTGCCCAAATAGTTGTATTTTTCATAATCACCTGATCGAAAATCTGTTGAAAATTCTGGCTCGAAAAAACATTCTCCTCAGCAGTAAAAATCAATTACTGTCATTACGGACCATTGAGGATAAAATCCTTTCGTATCTTTCCCTCCAGGCCGAAAAAAAAGGGAATCTCGAATTCGAAATTCCCTTTAGCCGCAATGAATTAGCTGATTTTTTATGTGTTGATCGCAGTGCTTTATCCCGGGTTCTTTCAAAGCTAAAAAAAGAAGCGGTGATCGAATACAAAAATAATCATTTCAAGCTTTTATAGCTTTTTATCCTGCTACGATTACCCCCATGTATTTTCCACAATTCTCAAATTGGCTTCGATGCGGGGGTTGGCAATTGATCGGTTCCCAGGTTATTTTCAATATCCTGATACAACGTTCGCGATACCACAATTGAATCCCCTCGGTCATAAAGCCGATCCAGATAATCTAAATAGGCACCGGGTGTAATAATCCCATTTATCTTAATCAGGTCAATCCCGGTTTTACCAACAATGGTATCCACTAATTTTACACAATTGGTGCCCAAGGCATAATAGGTCTTAAATTCATTGCCTTGTTGAAACTTATAAAAACGCGCTCCGGCATCATTATAGAGTTGACTGGAAGCGTCAACATAATCCGTTGGGTTACCAGCAATTTTGCCTTTCTCCGCTTGTTCTGCTAATGGCTCCCAAATGACAACTTCAGCCAATAACTGATCGAGTTTTACATGAACCCCTTTTTTCTGTTCGGATGTCAACGATAAACCATACCCCATCAGTATTTTCTTTTCGACCTTTAAAGCTTGTTGAATATGCGCCTCTTTGGGCATTTCAACCAAAACACCATCAGCTAAAAAGCCCCCCAGTTTCCAGGTCGAATTATCATAATTCCCATAACTGTATACCTGTTCTCCCAACAAAACATCAACATGTCCCATTCCGGGAATTAAACCTGCACTGGTGTGGATAAAAATCTCCATATCAGTCGTTTGTTCCACCGAATGATCAGCAAGCAGCAATAATGCATCCGGTTCTTCGGCAACCAATTGATTTACTTTTTTTAACATCCGCATCGGCAAAAAGGCAGCCACGACCAAAGGCAAGGTTACACGGATATGCTTTTTGGCTTTTTGAGCCCCATGATTGTGTTTCATCAAACTGACTAAGGCATCGCCAAAAATATTTAATGCAAAAAAAATCAGGTAAACGCCAAAAACAATCCCGAAAATCCGACCTTTTGTGGCAAAAAAAGCCATATCGATTCCTAATCCGATATAAATAAGGGCAATCAGCAGTGTACTTACCCACGGCGCACCGTCATGTTTTAATTTCAAACTACTCAAAAAGATAAATAAGCCAATGATCACCCCCAACATTCCGATTGCAAAGCTGAATGGTCCTTTTAAAAATTGCGGATATACATAGGTGAAAATTCCTCCGATGATACAAAGTAAACCGATTCCCAAGACCTTAAACTTACTTTCGTTTTTCGGCAAAAAAACAGCTGCCAAATACATGATCCCAATGATAACCAACATCATTGATATTCCTGTGATGATTATGTCCCAGGCCAGCTTAATATCCAACAGCATGATCATACCGCCAATAAATACAGTAATTGAAATGATTAACCAGATAATCGGAGCAGTATTCTTAAAAGCCGACATCACCCCACCCCCTAAAGTTTTTTTCTTATTTTATCAGACTTCAGCCCGCTTAACAATCTTATTATCTTTTTTACAGCAACCAGAAAAACGCTGGTGCAACAAAGCAAACCAGCGTTTTTCTTATTATTATCATTCAAGTTAACGGGATAACAACCTTTTGATTTTGATAAGATTGTACTGTGACAGGCACTTGATAAACAGCCCCAATATTTTCCGATGTCATTACATCCATCCCGCCGTAACAAAAAATTTCATTGTTTTTAAGAAACAAAAACCGATCACAATACCTTAAGGCCAGATTCAAATCATGAATCACAATCACAACGGCAATTTCTTTTTCTTTGGTAATATTCTGAATCAATTTTAATACTTCCAATTGGTTTTTCAGATCGAGACAACTTGTCGGTTCGTCCAAAAGTAACACCTTTGGTTCCTGCGCTAAGGCTCGGGCAATCATCACTTTCTGCAATTCACCACCGCTTAATTCATCAATATACCGTAGCGAAAATTTCTCCAGTGATAAACTTTCAATAATTTTTTCAACAATATCATAATCTTCTTTTTTAGGAGCTAACTTAATATAAGGTTTTCTCCCCAACAAAATCGCATCATAAACGGTAATTCGGCTACCTTCGCTTTTCTGCGCGACATAAGCGGTATTTTTAGCAATATCTAAACGATTCAGTTTTAGAATATCCACCTCATTCACAACGACACTGCCTTTTTGCGGTGATATAATTTTGTTTAAGCATTTCAACATGGTACTTTTCCCAGCCCCATTGTTCCCTAAAATCGCCACACATTCGCCATTGGAAACATCAAATTTAATATCATCTAAGATCTTTCGATTCGACCGATAACCAAATTCCAACGCATCAATTTTCAGCATTATGACCAACTCCTTTAAATATCAGATATAAGAATAACGGAGCCCCAAGGAAAGAGGTTATGGCCCCGATTGGCAAGATAACCGGTGAAATAATCAATCGTGCAAAAGTATCGCTGATCAACAACATCAATGCCCCCATTAAAGCTGACGCCGGCAATAAAAATCGATAATCATTGCCCACAAAGCGACGCATGATATGTGGTGCGATCAATCCAATAAAATTAATAATCCCCACAAAGGAAACAATCGTTGCTGCCGATAATGAGGCCACACTCATCCCGATTAACCGTACCCGGGAAACATTCACACCTAAACCTGTTGCTGTATGTTCACCGCATTCCAGGGCATTATAGTTCCAGCGATTAAACATAAAATAAATGAGTGCCGCTCCCGTAATGATGGCTGCTACATTGATATTTTTCATACTGGCTCGACCCAAATCACCAAATGTCCAAAACACAATTGCTGCCATTTGAACGTCCGACGAAAAATACTGCAGTAAGGCTGTCGCGCCAGCGAAAAGCGAACTGAGCGCGACCCCTGCCAAAATCATTGTTTCCGGTGATGCTTTTCGTGCCTTTGACAATCCTAAGATGACAAACGTTACAAACAGCGAGGCCGCAAATGCACACATACTCGTTAAATAAGGATTGTTAACCGTCACAGCATCGGCAGTATTGCCCATAACCGTTCCGCCGCCCAGATAAGTAATCGCAATGGCCGCTCCAAATGAGGCCCCCTGCGAAATTCCCAGTGTTGATGATGACGCCAGAGGGTTTTTTAGAATGCTTTGCATGACACAACCGGAAGCGGCTAAACCTACCCCGGAGACAATCGCCATCAAAATTCGTGGTAAGCGAATATTAACCGTAACCATCACATTTTTGGCGGTACTCATTCCCAAAAGCGCCTTCAGCACTTCACTGACGGGGATATCAGCAGAGCCGGCCGAGATCGCAAAAAGAGCAGTGACTAATGTCATTATTGCCAACCCCGCGATGATCAGAATTTTGCGGTGAACATATTGATCGTAATTGCCTCCGCACGCTGTCTTTTTTATGTTGTCCATTTTTTTATTGCCCGATTGTCAGCGGTCCAAACCCTTGCCCTGCTGCGACATATTTGGAATACAATTCTTCACCTAATAAGAATTTAAAAATTTCATCCGCTTTTTTGCCAGCATCGATATCTTTAAATTGCTCTGGATAAATAACTGTCCCGGCATAATAAGCATCAGCCAAGGCAATTTCGATGTTGGTATAATTATTATTATACGCCAATTGAGTGTATACCTTATTATTTTTTACCGCATCAAGAGCGTTGAAAAAGTCCGGATTTTGAGTGTATTGTTCATTGACCAGATCCATATTTTCCGGATTCAGGAAGATAATATCCGGATTCCAAGCCAATACCTGTTCCAAATCAATTGTAAAGGCACCGTTTTGTCCGGTTTGATCAACCACATTATTAGCATTGATTGCCAAAAATGGACCATATTTTGCACTGGTACCATCAAATCCATGTTTACCTTTAAAATTCAAACCACCATTATAAACGGTTGGTTTACTTTCATCGGCAATATCTTTCGTTCGATCATTTAAATCTTTTTGTGCCGCGTCCATAAAATCGTTAACTTCTTTGGCTCGGTCTTCTTTCCCTAACGCGGCCCCAATAATATCAATTGAAGCGCTCATCGTACCATCAAATAGTCCGGGATTTTCAACCGCCACCACGGGAACCCCCGTTTTCGCTGATAATTCATCAGCCTGGGTATAATCCGCTACCACAAAGATCACATCTGGTGCTAATTTGATAATCTCCTCTTCGAAGGGAACAATACCACCGGCACCACCTTGACCAATTACTGCCAAATTGGCATAATTCGGATTAACAAGTGTATAAGCTCTCGTTAATTCCTGAACATTATCCATATTTGTCACTCCAGTCACCAGATCAACTGCATCCATGTAAGTCAACAAACGCATCACGCCAAGAGAACCCACACTTTTGATTTCGGTTGGTACTTCCACTTCCCGACCAAGGCTATCCGTCACAACTTTTGTGGTTACTTCACTTCCACTACTTCCTGCATTAGCATTACTGCAGGCTCCAAAAGTTACAACCATTATTAAACTCAACAATACCGCGAAAATTTTTTTCATTTCATTCTCCTATTTTGGGTTAGATTGACAACCTCTTTTTGTTTTATTTTTTCTTATTTCACCATTATCAATGTTTTTTCACACACACTTTTATACTTTCCAACAGATAGTGGCAATAGTGGTCTCCACCTTTTCTTCAACATATCCTTCTTCTGAAATAGCAACGAGATAATCACTAATTTTATTTTCTTCAGCAGTGGTTAATTCGCGGTACGATTTCATCCGATTAGCATAAAGTTTATAAGCCGCATCAATCGGTTTTTTCATATCCCAAACCTGGGCTTCATAATGGATTTCCGGGAGCTTTCCTTGCAACCACAATATTTCAAATGCATATAAAATCTCCATATCCGATGATTCTTTTTTCTGTTCAATTCCGAGCATTTTCCGAATCGTATCCGAAACAGGATCAACGCGTTTAGTCGGTTTTGTTAAAACACAATACCCCTTACTGGCTTCATTAAGCTTTAGAAACGTTTGAGCGTTTCTGACCGCTGGTGTCATATTTGCAATAACCAAATCAAATTTACCTTGATAATCTAATTGCTTAAGATCTGATGCATGCCAATCGTTTACAAAAAAATCAACATTTTTTGTTCCAAGTTGATTTTTCTTTTCTGCGGCTTTTTCAATCATCTTCGGAGACAAATCCAAACCAATTATATGTTGACAATCGTTAGCCAAAGCAAAAGCGAATTTCCCGGCACCGCATCCCACATCCAACACTGTACTGGTTTGATTAATCAAATTTTTTTCGGTGATCATTTTCATAAGAAAGCTATTTTCTGTTGTCGGCAGCTCAAATTCAGAAAACTGTTGTGCCATCGAGTCCCACATTTCAACACTTGCATGCATATCTCTTTCCTGATAATCCCACTTTTTTTTAATTTCTTCTAGCTTCAATCGATTACCTCTTCAATTTATCCTCGTTAACTTCGACATAATGTCATCCCTTTTAGAATCCTCGCGTATATGGATTCGAACAATCCACACAAACCTTCTTGCCATTCTCCAGTCTAATCATTGGTTCCGCTGTTTTTTCACCACAAGCCTCGCAGATCACACTTTGAAAAATCCGGGCCCGTTCCGGCAACTCATAATCCGGTGTTTTAAAATCAAAAATTTTATCGGCCTCCGGCTCGGTTAAGATAAAAGCTTCCATTTCGTCACGTCCCATTTCTGGCAACGCTTTCAAGACCAGGCGGAGCTTTTCCCCGGTGTTTCGATTAAAAAAAGAAAATGCCTGTTTTCCGCGATTTCTAAAAATGAGATTTCCTTTCCCAACGCTACAACCAAGAATAACCTGAACACCATCGACCCCGCAGGCATCATTTTCGGTGATACAAACAACATCTTCGTCTTCCGAAAAGCCAATATTCAGCGCCTTAATCGCTTCTTGTGAAGCACGAACACCAATCGCCAATCCCGGACAATGATGTCCGTGAAACGCCACCGCTTTTTCCCATAATTTCTCATCCATTTTGTTTTCTCCTTAATTTTCAAAAAAATAAAAGACCCACAAAAGTGAGTCTTCAGACACCTGTTTATTGATTCAATTCAAATATATACAGACTGCTGAACTAAAACATTTTTCATAAATGCCTGCCATGCTTCAAGCATGCCATCAAAACATCTTGTATATACAAGTATTATTCTAACATAATAACATCCAGTAGTCAATATCAAATTTCACCACTGGATGTTATTTTATTTCATCACATAAAAGTTTAAACTTACTTTATCGAATCGGACTTAAGAAATTTTCTTAAGCTTATTCACCACACTCATCATGATGTTGATGTTCGTGACAAACTGAGCCGGTTGTTTTCAATTCTCCCTGAAGATAACTTTTTACTAAATCTTCGACTTTCCCACTAGCACCGGTAATCACTTCGATATTTTTTTCGTTAAAAATATCAACTGCACCACCGCCCATGCCGCCGGAAATAATCACATTGACGCCTTGATCATTTAAAAACACTGGTAAAAATCCCGGTTTATGGCCCGGATTTGGCACTGCTTCGCTAGAAACAATTTTTCCATCTGCGGTATCATAAATCACAAAACTTTCACAATGTCCAAAATGACCAGAAACCATTCCATTATCACTTGCTACTGCTATTTTCATTTTATTTTCTCCTTTTGTACTTACTTCCTCATCACTTTCTAAAGCTTCGGCAATCTTATCTAACCAAATGTTATCAAACAATTCAATCAGACCTTTATCACAAGCTCCGGCAAGCGACGTATCAATCGGCATTTTTGCCACTCTCTCAATCCCATGTTGTTTAGCTACTTCTTCAATGTGGCTGTCGCCAAATAAATTATGTTTTTTATGACAATCCGGACATTCAAAATAGGACATATTCTCAACCAATCCCAGCACTGGTATTTTCATCATTTTAGCCATATTTACCGCTTTGGCAACAATCATCGAAACCAATTCCTGTGGCGATGTTACAATAATAATACCATCAACCGGTAACGATTGAAATACTGTTAGCGGCACATCGCCGGTTCCCGGCGGCATATCCACAAACATATAGTCAACCTCACCCCAGATTACATCGGTCCAAAACTGTTTGACTGTATTCGCAATAATCGGCCCTCGCCAGACAACCGGATCGGTATCATTTTCCAGTAATAAATTAATCGACATAATTTCGATACCGGTTTTGCTGGATATTGGAAATAATCCTAATTCCGTTGATCGTGCTTTTTCATTAATGCCAAAGGCTTTAGGAATTGAAGGTCCCGTAATATCGGCATCAAGAATCGCTGTGTTATAACCCTTTCGCTTCATGGTAACAGCTAACAACGATGTTACCATAGATTTTCCAACCCCACCTTTGCCACTAACAACACCAATCACTTTTTTAATCTTACTTAACTCATGGGGTTTTTCTGAAAAATCTACCTTTCGGTCTGCACACTCTTCACCGCAGGTACCACAGGATTCATTACAATTTTCACTCATTCAAACTCTCCTCTTCTATTTTGCTTTTTGTTAATTGCGAAACGTCTAACTTTCAACCGCTAACTGTTGTTTATTTAGTACCTTACAAACAATTTTACCACCCTTTGACAAACAGTTTAAAAACTGAATTCCATATTGTGCTAAACTTGATTTAAGCTACTAAGCTCCGAGGTCCGCGATACGTTCACAATTATTTTGTCATTTTACTTTATCTCGAAACACCTTCAGGCTTGGTTTTAATTTTAACTGCCGCCTAAAGGTCGTTAAGGATTCATTTCTTTCATGGTTCGGTTAAAAACTTCCTGAACAGCACTGCCGGCGTCACAAAAAATATCAACGATGGTCAGTCCTTCATTAACCGTTTTAACCACTTTTTCATCATATGGAATTTCTCCTATGTAGGGAATTTCGTGTTGTTGACAATAATCCCTAATCGCTCGGGTTTTTTCCAGATTTGTATCGTATTTATTGACACAAACCGCAATTTTGGCATGAAAAGTTTTAGCTGTTTTGATAATTCGTTCCATATCGCTGATTCCCGAAACCGATGGTTCTGCAACAATTAGCACCATATCTACGCCACTTATGGACGCAATCACTGGACAGCCAATTCCTGGTGATCCATCAATAATGGCCAAATCAGCCCCGACATCAACCGCTTTCATTTGCTTTTTTACTTCGGTGACCAACATGCCGGAGGTACCGCTGCCCATCTTTAGCTGTGCCGTAGAAAAAACCACTTTACTATTTTGGTAAAGAACTAATTCTCCTGAAACAAGGGGTTTTAATGTAATCGCTCGTACCGGACAAACGATCTCACAAACTCCACACCCTTCACAGGCAAAAGGATCAATCGAATAAACACCATCGGTCACCGACACTGCGTCAAATCGACAGTGTTCCCGGCAACGATCACATTTTGCACAAAGCATCGTATTAATCTCGGCCTTTGGCATTCCAAAATAGTCTTTACTTTCCGGTTGCCCGGATTGTTCTAAAACCAACTGCAAATTAGGTGCATCGACATCACAATCAGCATAAGCTTTGGCTTGGGCCAATTTTATAAATGCACTGGCCACCGTTGTTTTCCCGGTTCCACCTTTTCCGCTAAGAATGAGCAACTGTTTCATGTTCTACCTCCTTAACGACGGTCTGCAACAATGTTGAAAACAAATCCTGATATGCAACACTTTTTCTCGCGACAATTTCGCCATTTGAATTAAGTTGCCCTAATTCACTATCAAATGGTATTTCAGTTAAAATCGTTATTTCATTTTCACAACAAAAGTCGTTAATTAAATGGTTATTTTTTAAAGCTTTATTAATGACAACACCATGTGGTTTATTAAAAAGTTTGACTAACTCATAAACCATCTTAAGATTATGCAAACCAAAAACCGTTGGTTCTGCGACTAAAATACAGTAATCGGCATCACGGATACTTTCCATTACTATACAGGCACTACCTGGTGGACAATCGATCACTACCGTCGCGGATTCGTTAACGATCTTATCAAGTAATTTTTTGATAATCGGTATTCCCGATGTTTCGCCGGTATTTAATATCCCGGAAATCACCTTAACCGTTTCCGAATCACCACTCATAATTTCCCCGATAACCTTATCTCGTTCAGTTAAAGCATTATTTGGGCATAACAGCATACAACCCCCGCAAGCGTGACAAACTTCTTCAAAAACAATCAACTTATCAATGACTGAAGCCAGGGCGTTAAATTTACAAAAATCGACGCATTTCCGGCACCCCAAGCAAAGATCTTCATCAACGACAGGGATTTTCACGGTTACTGCTTCTTTTTTTGTGCCGCTGGGTTTAAAAAACAAGTGTCCATTTGGTTCTTCCACGTCGCAATCAACATAGATAGAATTTTTCGCGACCGCTGCTAAATTCACGGAAACTAACGTTTTTCCGGTTCCGCCTTTTCCGCTGAGCACTGCATATTTCACTTTGTCTTCAACCTACTTTCGATGGCTGCCAAGGATGCTTCTACGGATGTTACATCGCCAAAAATTGCCAGGCAGATGATATGTTGAGGGCAAATTCCGTTCACTTCACTTACTACTACACTTGAAGTTTTTTCAGCAATATCACTTGCGATCAAAATGCTAACAACATCTCCCTGACATAATCCTACCGCGGTAAAATTATCTTGAAGAATTTGCTCAGCTAATTTTTTATCGCCAATTTTTCGGGAAATAATCCCTAGCGTTCCTTGAGAAACGCCATTAATCAATTCACTTTTTAACATTTAATTTCCCCCAACACCATGAAAGCCGGCGTGAAATTGTTCTAATTCACTTAGTTTATTGTTCTGATAAGCCTCTAGATTATCAGCAATCGAACCAGCGATACTTTTATAAATCTTTAATTGGGTGCTTTTAAAAACTTCTGCCGCATTTTCTCCACAACGTGGCGTTATTAAAATATCCGCATGATTATCAACGACAATTTGAGCCGCTTTAACACCTGCCCCGCCTGGGCTTGTTGCTGCTCCATTTTCAATAAAATCGCCCATTTTAGTAACAGTCTCATACAGATAAAAAAATGGAGCCCGTCCAAAAGACATGCATACATCACTATTTAGAATCTTTTCATCAGCTGGTATTGCAATTTTCATAGCTTTCTCCTTCAACTTCCTGTTTTTACTCGAAACTTATCGTGCTTCTTTAAATCTTCCTTTACGGCATCTGCCACAACCTATTGTTTCTTGTCCTTCTTCACATAATTTATAATTCCCGCCATCAATTTTTAAAACATATCCGTTAACTAATGCATCTGCTAATTTTTTTCTGGCATCATTATAAATTCGCTGAACCGTCGTCCGAGCTACATTCATGCTTTCAGCACATTCTTCTTGAAGCATTCCCTCCAAGTCAATCAAACGGATACTTTCGTATTCTTCAACCGACATAGTAATAATGTTATCTTCCAAATTTTTGGCATTAAGCGGTCCAAATAAATTTGTTTCCGGCAAACAACAGACTTTTTTCCATTTTACAGGTCTTGGCATATGTGTAACTCCCTTTCATTATTGACATATGTCTTTAACACTTTTTATTATACCCCCTTAAAAACATATGTCAATAATTATTTTATTCATTATATTTTTTATTTTTGCTCTTTGATATAATTTCTCAGAATTTCTGCTGCGCTTCCGATTAAAGCTTCACAGGGACGATTTTTATAATAAGCTTCAGTCCGCAACTCTGGAACAGGGCTATCTTTTCCTTTTCCAAGCCCTAGCAGTTCGCTACAAATGATGGAATGATTTTTTTCTTCAAATTGACTGGCAAGATATTGAATCCGTTGATAATGTTCAGTTTTTTTTGTCTGATCGTCTGGATCAGAATAACCATAAAGTAACCCCACTACCATAAACATCCCAGTTACGCCACCACATACTTCACGAAGGCGTCCCATTCCTGCTCCAAATGACGAGCTCAATCTGGCCGCGGTTTCGAATTCCATGCCGCACTGATCGCAAAAGGCAAGAAAAACTGACTGCGCACAATTATAACCTTTTCTGAACAAAGCCATCGCCATTTCCGGCTGCGTTTTTTTTATATCATCGGCTAACAAAACGTTTATTTTTCCACTTCGTGTTTCTTCACTTTCTAAGTTAGGTTTCATTTTAAACTTCTCCATTATTTTAGAATACTTAGCTCTATTTTGCTTACCTGAGCTCATTTAAACTATAAATCACACAAATTTAAGTACTTTTGCTCACTGATTATGTTTGGTACTTTTTTCATCGCTATCAATATGAGCTAAAAGTATATAATCTTTTAAAAAATGGCTAAAAAAGCTGATCTCTTTTCCTCCAGAAATCAGCTTAAATCATCAAATTTATTTTTTGTATTAATGGCAAATCGATTTGCTAGTTATGATCATCAATCGTTCTAACCTATACTTCAATTATTCCATAATTAATTTTTAACTTTTCCAAGTTTATTAATGACAACCCTCATGTTCGTGACATATTTCGCCGGAATCAATCACTGAGCCAGCCAGCCAGTTTAACATCACTGATTTAACATCGCCTGAACAACCGCGTAACACTTCAATCCCAGCTCTGTTTAAGACATTCACGGCGCCATCACCCATGTTTCCGGCAAGTAAAACCTTTACGCCCATTTGTGAAAGTGTTTGGGCGATATTTGATTTACAGCCACAACCTGCTGGCGATGCCAATGTTTCCTGACCAATAATTTCTTTATTGGTATCATCAACCGTAAATATTGTATAATATTCACAATGTCCAAAATGTTCATCAATTATATTTTGACGTGTCGGTAATGCAATTTTCATAAAAACTTCCTCCGTTAATTTTAGATATCCCAGCTAATTATCAAATTGTGGTAAGTTTTCAACTCAATTTGACACGTATCGCATTTGATACCTATTGTTTTATATTTTTATTAATTTCACTAACAGTTAAATATTATAATATATAAATATCATATGTCAATAACTAAATAAATTGTGTCCTTTCAACTTAATAAAATTTTAGCAAAGATTCCGCTCTCGCAAAAACAGGAGCGCCTGATGAAATCCAGTCGCTCCTGTTTAATTCTTTTGGTAAAATCAGTATCGTTTTTTTTACGTCGCTTAAACGTCAATCACTTTGCTTAATAAATTATACAAATAAAGTTGTTCCCACATTTTCATTGCTGGCAATATAAGTTCCTACCCCAGCATATTCAATCCCATCAATGAGTTCTTCTTCTTTAATTCCCATCAGGTCCATGCTCATGGTACAGGCAATAAAGCGAACTCCAGCCTTTTGAGCTTTTTTAATCATTGTATCAAGATCATCAACTTGTTTCTTTTTCATGATTCCTTTAATCATTGCCGGGCCAGCTCCCAACATGTTCATCATCGAAAGTGGCAGTCGCGCCGCACCTTTTGGCATCATTGCACCAAACATCTTTTCAATAAAGGTTTTATTATGTCCTTTTCCATCTCTTTTTCTGAGGGCGTTCAATCCCCAGAAAGTGAAAAACAAGGTCACATTTTTTCCCTGAGCGGCAGCCCCCTGAGCGATGATCATAGATGCTAAAACCTTATCCAATTCCCCGCTAAAGACAACCAGCGTTGCATTTTTCTGTGTCGAAACGGCTGGCATCAGGCTGCAATTTTCACCTGAATCACCTTTTTTAATCACACTGATATAACTTTTTCCTTCCGTTTCCTGAGAAATTAAGATATGACCATTGGTTTCACACCAGTTTTTAATATCACTGACAAAACCAAAATCGGTTGCCGTAATTTGAACCAAATCACCGGGTTCAACATTTTGGATGGCATCATAGGTCGCCATTAACGGCCCTGGACATTGAAGACCCGTTACATCAACATTTTTTTTGATTGCCGCTTTGCCAGCACCGCCTTGATCAATATCTTCATCAACTGAATCTTCTTTTTTAGGCACACATTCACCGACTGTGAAATCAGGTTCCGCTAACTTATAATGCGCCGTTTTATAAGTGCTATAACCACCGGCTAAGTTAAAGATATTTTTAAATCCATGTCCTTTCAGGATACGAATAGCAAGGTAGGCTCGTTGTCCAACCTGACAGGTTACATAGATAGGATCATCTTTCGAGACGGTTATTTCACCAATCCGTTCTCTTAATGTATCCAATTCAATATTCACCGCGCCTTTAATCGCTCCAGCACTGGCTTCGATCGGTGTCCGAACATCGAGCAAAAATCCCCCTTTGGCAACAATTTCGTCAATTTCATTCCATTGAACGGTTTTATAAATGCCATCTTCAATATTTTCTGCAATATAACCCAAGATATTCACCGGATCTTTTGCTGATGAAAATGGCGGTGCGTAAGAAAGTTCAAAATCTTGCAGATCTAAAACCGTTGCCCCCATTTTCATGGCCGCCGCAATCACATCAATCCGTTTTTCGGTGCCGTCTTGACCAACAGCCTGAGCCCCCAAAATTTTTAATGTTTTAGGATCATAAAGCAGTTTTAAAGCAATATTGGTTGAGTTCGGATAATATCCGGCATGATTTGCCCGATGTGCAACGACAACTTGATATTTGATTTTTTTCATATCCAGTTGGCTGGCATTATTACCGGTTGAAGCAATCGTTTTATTAAAAACCTTTGCTACTGCCGTTCCCTGAATTCCCAAATTATTGATGGTTTTACCATTAATAAAATCAGCAACCAAACGTCCCTGACGATTCGCCGGCCATGCCAACGGAACCGCGGTTTGTTCTTTGGTAACAAAATCAATAACCTCAACAACATCGCCAATCGCAAAAACATCTGGATAAACGGTATCATTTTCAGCATTTAAGACCTGATAATTTTTTGTTGTCACAATATGGCCCCGTGGTCCACATTTTAGATTGGCTTTCTTGGCTAGTCCGTTTTCTGGAATAACACCGATTGCCAAAATGACAAGATCAGCTTCTAAAACTTTACCACTTTCAAGCACCACTTCCGATCCCTGTTTTTGAAAATGATCGACCCCATCTTCTAAAATAAGGTTGACACAATTAGCGTTGATTTCCTGATGAACGAGTTGCGCCATTTCAAAATCCAGAGGTTTTAAAATCTGGTTCATTTTTTCAACTAAGGTAACATTAATGCCCAATTCCTGAAGGTTTTCAGCCATCTCAACCCCAATAAAGCCCCCACCGATAACCACCGCACGTCTGACATTGCCGCTATCAACCACTGCTTTAATTTTATCGGTGTCGGGAATATTTCTCATTGTTAAAACATTTTTGGCCTCTGATAATCCGGTAATCGGCGGTGCAATCGGTTTGGCTCCAGGTGATAAGATGAGTTTATCATAGGTTTCAGAATAAGTTTCTCCGGTTTGATGATTTTTTACTTCGACAGTTTTATTCGCTATATCAATCCCAATTACTTCACTAAAATTCCGAATATCTAAGTTAAAACGCTTTGACATCCCTTCTACCGTTTGAACCAATAATTTTTGGCGATCCTTGATCACATTCCCAATATAATAAGGCAACCCACAATTTGCAAAAGAGATATACTCATCCCGTTCAAACAAAATTATTTCATCTTCCTCACTCAAACGACGTAACCGTGCCGCAGCAGTCGCACCACCGGCGACGCCTCCAACAATCAAAACCTTCTTCACTATTCTTCCTCCTCTAATATTGCATTAATAACTTTTTTAGCACTTTCAGATATCACTTCATAATAAATTTCGCTTCCTGTACGATAGCCTTTAACAATCCCAGCACTTTTTAATTTAGCTAAATGTTGGGAAATCGATGACTGCGAAACATTCAAACACTCTTCCATATAGGTTACATTGCAGCTCCCCTTTTTCATCAGGCCACTGACAATACATAGCCTAATGGGATTTCCGAGAATTTTTAAAATCTCTGCTTGTTCATCACAATCTTTTGGTTTCATTTCCATTTAAATTCTCCAATCAACTATGTTAAGTTAATCACAATACTATTATATTATAACATTGTAATATGTCAAGCATTTTCTTTACTGATTTATTGAAAGAAATTCTTATCTTAAAAAATAACAGCGATTGCCCTTAATTTAATTGACTGAATATTAAGCATTGTTCGCTAAATCCGGCCGGTGGCACTCCCAGTCCCTGGTTCAGTCTAGCCCAATAATTAACACTGGCAATTGTACTTGCCAACATGACAATTTCTTTTTCTGAGAATGTTTCCGTTAAATTTTTGATAAAGCGTTTTGTAAAGCGAGGTGGCGTACTTGATAAAATAACCGCATATTCCAGCGCTAATAATTCGCGCAAGTTAAAGCTTGAAACCGATTTGACTGAGCGTTTACCTTGTAGTACCGCCAATTCCTCTGGAGTAATCCCATTTTTGTTAATCCCTTCAGCATTCATGTCAATACAAAATGAACACGCACAAATAAGTGACGCTTGTAATCGAACCAGATTAAGTAATCTTGTTTCTGAAGGATTTTCGCCTTTTGCCGTCATCATCTCTAGAACTCCAGATCCAATTGCTGCCCTTGGATACCACGTTAAAAGACGAGCCGGCAATAAATCCTTCCCGGTTTCTTTTTTAGCGATCAATAATCCTATTTTAAAAAATAACGGTATTTTAGCGGGTGATTTTATATATGCTTTAGTCATTTTATTGACTTTTCCAACTTTTTTCATTTGTGACTCCTTTATTCGTTTTTATCTGTATACCTCTGTTTTTCATGAATAAACGCACCTGGCGAAATTACCATAACTAATTGATTTTAACGCCTTTATTTATTCTATCAATCATGATCAGCTTAAAGCAACAAAAAAAGACAAGTTCAATGTTTCGGCTTGTCTTCTACCTTTACTTTTTTATTTCATTTTAACACCAATACCAATTGGTTTAATATTATACAAACTTGTCGTTATGATTCCCTTTACCTGCGTTTTAGCATAAGTAGCAATATTTGTTTCATTGATTCCACCGGCTGCCCCAGCCTGACAAAATGCAATGGCTGGTTCAAATGCTGTCGCTTCAACAATTATTTTCTTTTCGCAGCTTTCTTCTCGTATTTCATCCCATCATACGCCTTTCCTGCCGCCCTCGCAAAAAATGGTCAACTTCTTCATCCTGGCAGCGTTCAAATAAATTTTCACTCGTACGAATACCGCGCAATTCGCCCTTAACCATGATTCCAATCCGATCTGCCATTCTTTGCGCCTCATTAAAATCATGGGTCACAAATAAAATCGTACATCCGAAAATTTCATGTATTTTTTTAATTTGCGTATACATAATCTCCTTCGTTGCCGGATCTAAAGATGAAAACGGTTCGTCCATCAGTAACAGTTTCGGGTCCAAAATCAATGCCCGGGCAAGTGCCGTTCGTTGTCGTTCGCCCCCGCTTAGCGTTCCCGGATATTGATTCAGAATATGTCCAATCGATAATATTTCAGCCATTTTGTCGGCTTTTTTTTGTTTATATCGGCTATCTTTTTTTCTTATTTTCAAACCATAAGTGATGTTATCATAAACAGTCATATGAGGAAACAAACCAAAGTCCTGATAAACAAAACCAATTTCTCTTTTTTCTAAGGGCACATCTATCACACGTTTTCCAAAAACATTCATCTCACCTGAAAAATTTTTATAAAATCCTGCTACTGATTCAAGCAAAACCGTTTTCCCAGATCCGGTCTTTCCTAAAACCGCAAAGATTTCCCGTTCACCAATGCTTAAATTGATCTTATTAAGTTTAAATTCGCCTAACTGGATCGAGTAATCATTAATTTCGACCATTGTCTTTACCATATATTCACATCCTTCATCCGGCTTTCTTGTTTATTTTTGCGACCGATCCAGCTTGTAATAAACAGTGCTACAAATGAAACAAATAAAATAATACTCGCCGAAGCCATTGAAGCCCCCATATCACCGGTCGCCAAATTTAAATAAACAGATGTCGTTAACGTTTCCGTTTTCATTCGCGTTGCACCAACCAGCATTAACGTCGCACCAAACTCTCCCAGCGCTCTTGACCAGGTCAGAATGATCATTGTGATAATGGCATTTTTGGACAACGGCAAGGTAATTGTAATAAATCGCTCCCATTTTGATGCCCCTAAACTTCCAGCGATGAATTCCAGTCGTTGGTCAACTTCTTCAAAAGCAGCCCGAATAAAACGGATAACATAAGGCAGATTAACGACTGTTTGCGCCATTATAATCCCATTTTTATCAAAAACAACTTTAAAACCCAGCTCTTTTAGCACTTTACCGAAATCCGAAGAAAAGATTATCAAAAGACTCAGCCCCAAAACTAAATATGGCATTGATAATGGCATTTCCAAAATAATCTGAAAGATTTTTTTAAACGGAAAAGCCGTCCGCGTTAAGGTATATGCTGTCGGGATCGCCAAAAAAATACAAATCATCGTTGAAATACTGGCTGTATACAGGCTTAATTTTAATGAAAACCGCACTTCTTCTGAATAAAATGCGGCCCCCAAAAAAGGAAATCCATATATCAAAATCGCCAGGATTACTGCCGCGGTAAACGCAATAACAAAAATAGTAATAAAAACGGTAAAAAGTTCAAATAAATTAAATATCGAGAATTTATTTTTCATAACAAAAATTAATTAAGTACTTCGTATCCGTAATTTTCCCAAATTGTTTTTGCTTCGTCGCTATCTAAAAATGCTAAAAATGCACTTAACGCTTCCGGATTAGCACTATTTTTTAAACTCGCCGCAGGAATCGTTTTGACATAGGCATCCAAGTCCGTTGTATTGACAATCTCAGCACTATCTCCGGTTACATTTTCTTTCCAAACAATGATTGCATCACATTCATCTACCGATAAAGCATTAAATATTTCCGGTGCCGTTGCCCCTCTGGCAATCACATCAACTTTATCTAAAATACCCAAGTCAGTTAAGGCTTTATTGGCGATTTTGCCGATTGGTGTCGCTTCGGCATCACCTAACACAACTTCAACCCCCTCTTTGGTTAAATCATTTAATCCTAAAATGCCTAACGGGTTGCCACTTTTTACTGCTAAAACCGGAATATGCTTAACCAAATCTTTACTTTCCGTCACGTAATCCTGAACCGGTTTTAATTCATCTGCCGACCCGGCAATAAACAAATCGCCTTCTTCCGTTGTTTTAATTTGATTGTGACTCTGAGCAGCATTCGCATAAACGACTTCCATCTCACAGCCGGTTTCTTTTTTAAACACATCGGCTATTTCGCTAAAAGGTTTTGTCATTCCAGCGCCACAATAAATAAACAGCGTTTGACCATTGAGACTTTTTTCTTGATCCTTTGCTGCGTCGGTTTTGCCCGTGTTACTGCTGCATCCTGTCATCAAACTGAGGATAATCGCCATTCCAATCAATGCTACCAACCATTTTCTTGTCTTTTTCATCTTTTCTCCTCTTTTCATAATTAGTTTATTTTCGTTGTGTTTAGTAATGTTTTAATCTGTTTCGAATTATATAATAAATGGTTGTCTGATGTCAAGTTGGTATCACTGAATAAATGCTTTTAACAAGTATCATCTTCTCGTTCAATATTTGAATGCGCTCCCGAATCCTTGGCGTCTATCGGACTGATAATCGAATAGTCGGCCTTCTTTCAAACAGTAAGAGACCCGCTCAATGGATGTCCGATTAAGCGGGTTCTGCTGATTACCGGTAAAAAACACCGTCTAATCCAGTTTATCAATTGATTGGAACCAATCCGGCTGGAATAACCATATCTTTCCGGCTTTAGTTGCTGGCATTTCCAAGTTTTTACCATTCCCTGCCCAGTTGATACAGCATGGCATTAATAATGGCGGCTACCACCGGACTGCCGCCTTTTCTTCCATTGATCCGAATACTGGGACAACCGATCCCATCCAGTTCTTTTTTTGATTGAGCGGCTCCGACAAAACCAATCGGGGCCCCAATAATCAAATCCGGTTTTGATTCCCCTGCTTTAACCTTTTTGATCAGTGTATACAAAGCGGTAGGCGCATTGCCAATGGCATAAATCCCGATAGTTTCGTCATTCAAAGCTTTTTCCATGGCCACGGTAGATCGGGTTACCCCTCTCTTTTTGGCTTCTTCGGCTACCTCTGGATCATGGCTATAATTAACGATTTCAATGCCATGATCAGCCAGCGCTTTTTTATTGACACCAGACTGAATCATCCGGGTATCAGCATATATCTTTTTTCCCATTTTAAGCGCTTCCATTCCACATTCATAACCATTGTTCATAAATTCCAACAAATCTGCATATTCAAAATCTGCTGTGGTGTGAATGATTCGTTTGACAATCGGCGCGATGTTTTCTGGAAAGACTTTATCCCCTAACTCTTCTGTGATAATCTCAAAACTACGCTCTTCAATTTCTCTGGGATTATTTAAAAATTCCATACTTTCTCTCTTTCTATTTTTTATTTTTAGTCCTGTCGCTACTAGAAATTTGCTTTTTTTGCCATGTCCATGCGCTACCCTTTTCGCTCTGAATTAAATATGGCATCCACTTCCTTAATGGTTTTATACCAATCTGCCACCTCCATATGACGCACGATTTCGACAGTTCCGCCTTGATACTCCCCACTTGATTTTTCCATCAGTTCTTCCATATCCCCTTCGATCTTGACATATAAATTTTTCAGAATTTTTAATGCTTCAGGACTAGGATTCCATTTTTTTCGCTGCTGTAGTTCCAAAAATCGCCGTGCCATTTCTTCAATCGCAAAACCATTTTCTTGACTCAGCCAACGTACCATTTCCAGATCACCCAAATAAGTTTGCACCATTTCATCAACCGCTTTATCATCAATATTTTTGGTGGTGCATTTCCAGCTGAACAGGGTTTGCGCCTTTCTCATAATCTCGGCAGCACCCTGATACCCTTTGTCCATCACCGAACGATTCCAGAGCGGATTAAAAACAGTCTGCTCCATAATCCGATTAATTTCATCTTCCAAACTGGAAACAACAATTTTTTCTTGATGGTTGGATGTGCCATGATATTGCTTAAGTCCCTTTTCTGAAAACTGATTTTTCACCATGTTAAATCCACCGATAACCGATGCTGAATAGCCTGATGACAAAAGATCATAACGATTGCTCACCGAGGTTTCAAGCACAACCTCAGCCAGTTTTACGTTTTCCACAAATTCCTGATAAGAAACCGTTCCACTTAAACCGTCTCCATAAGCATATCCTGAAAAAGATGTAAAAATCTTGGCTAACTCATCTTCCGACTCCCAGGCACTAGCTTTTAACGCCAGATCTACACCGGAGCCATAGGTTCCCGGCTTGTCCCCAAAGATACGCATCGAAGCTCGTCTAAACGCATCTGATTGAGAAATTTCTGTTTCTGATTGTAATTCTGAAATGGTTTTTTGGGTGTTGCGACGAATAAAGTTCTGCATTTCCGACTCATCCAAACTTGCTACCATTTGCACCGCCCGATCCATCATGGCGATCAAATCCGGATATGAATCTCTTAAGACCCCAGAAATTCGGATAATCACATCGACTCTGGGGCGCCTCAATTCTTCCAATGGCATCGTTTCAATATCCATCACGATACCCGATTCACTCCAGACCGGTTTAACTCCTAGTAATGCCAGCACTTGAGAAAGCTGTTCCCCCTTGGTCATCGAAATATCGGTAGAAATCATATTCATCGCAACTTTTTCCGGAAAAAATCCGGTGTCTTTTTCATGTTGTCGAATTAATTTTTCTGCCATTTCCACGCCAATAGCATAGGCTGCTGTGGTTGGTACCTTTTGAGTATCCATTAAATAAAAATTGCGGCCGGTTGGCATAATCCGATTAAGTCCATCCCGGGGTGAACCAGAAAGTCCCGGTTCCATATAATCGCCCATTAGAGCTTTCATCAATGCCTTTGTTTCATTTTCAACCGTTAACAAACTGCTTCTATTCTGACAAATCTCATTATCTAAAACAGCCGCTTCCTGAATAGATGGTATCATGCCAACATCTGAATTTGCGTGAGATTCTTTTTCTTCTTCACTATGATTGAGGACGTCGGTAATTCGTAACAGCATTTCTGAATGATAGCGATACTCATCTTCACAGTCCTTTTTAATCAGCGCAGCATACAAACTTGTCCCATCGATAGATTCTTTGATATAGGATACCTGCTGATTTAATTGAGGGACTTCTCCCCAAATATGGTTTTCCTGTTCAAAGGATTGAACAATCGATTGCGTCAGGTAATTCTTAAGTTTTCGAATGCCAGCTACAAAATCCGCTTCCTTCTGAATGATTTTTAGGTATTCTGGCCTTCGATTGAGCTGGTTCTGAATGCTCTCCTGGATCACCTTTACCTGTGGGCTTCGCATCTCTAGCGCCTCTAAATAGTTTCCCAACTCATTGATCAATTCAATTCGGGTGTAATCGGTATTGAGACAGCTGGGCAGATAATCTAGCACAACCGCATAATTTCGACGTTTAACACCCATTCCTTCGACACCTATTCCGGCATTATAGCAATAAAAATTGGGCAGATCACCAATAACCACATCGGGCCAGCAAAACCTCGACAGTGCATTGGTTTTTCCCGGCAAATGTTCAAGACTCCCACCCGTACCCACATGGACAACGGCCTGGGCCTTAAAGATTTCATCAATATAGCGATAGGTTGCCAGATACTGATGCGGTGGCGGACATGATGGATCGTGGAGGATTTTACAAACTTCACCGGTACATTTTGGCCCATAACAGCCCCTTTTGGGCTGAATCATCACCAGTACGTTTCCAAAATCAAGCCCGGTTATAATAAGCTGTTGCTGATAAACCATCCCTTCTCCCGGGGGAACTCCCCAAGCCATTTCCAGCTGTTCTCTCAAAAACGGCTCCAGTTCCTGATAAAATTGATGGTAGCCACCCTTGCCTTTCAAAGGCATCCGATAAAGATCTCCGCCCGCCGCTACAATATCTTCCACCGTTGTCCAGCGAAAATCCTGATAAGCTTTGTTATCCAACATCATTTTTTTCAGTGCCGCTCCATCATCCGGAATATTTAAAACCTTATATCCCTGATCTTTCATGGCTTTTAAAATTCGCACTACACTTTCAAAAACGTCCAGCCCGACTCCCGCTCCTAACGTTGCTTCAACACCTGCACAAGGTGAACAGTGGAGCATCAAGGCAATTTTTTTATCCGCTATTTTAACCTTCTTTAATTCAATTCGTCTGATTATTCTGGCTACAAACCGCTGAATCCGCTCGGGAATAGGGGTTATCCTTATTAAATCATCCGCCTCTTTTCGGGTTCCAATAATAATCGGTTCAATCATTCCCATCATTTCACTGGTCGTAAATGACCAAGATATCTCGGCGGCAAGACCTGCCATATTGGCTTCCCATTCGGTCTGGTTCTGAAGCCGACTGACAACCGGTCGAAAAATGGGTATATTCATCTCTTTAAAAACCGCCACACTTTGGGAAAACAAATCCCCGAATTGGCTGTTTCCTGTTGCTGCCTGCATTTGAAAATTAATGAGCCCGTCAATTTTGAGTTTTCCATCGCTGGAAAAATAATCGCGGATAACGTTTTTAAAACTTTTAGTTTCCTTTTCTTCTTCGGTTGTGGAATAGCTAAAAACCGGAATCACCCCGACTCCCTGTCTTTCCAATTCCCGAATCAGAGCATCCTCGACCTCAATTTTTTTCTTGCGCCAATTATCATGATGCGTTAAAATCCCCACCAGCATTTCAGATTGATCAAAACGACTATACCACTTTTGATAGGCTTCCAATGTTTGAAAAACCGCTTCATTGTCGGGATGAAAAATCCCATCCAATCCCAACTCAGCGGACTCTTCATTCGCCTTACCTTCTTTTTTATCTACCGACTCAAAAAATCCCCTCACCTTATCCGTCTTATTCATATCCAGGCTACCTTCTATTCAACATTTTTACATAAACGAATGCTGACGATAAATATCACGATCAGATAAAGCATTAACACCGCCGCATGCAGCATCATACTTTCGGGTGTTTCCCCGGTTGTCCGCAATGCGATATTGGTATGGGTCAACGGCAATAGGTATATAAACCAGCGCAGGATTTCCGGCATTTTATCAATCGGGAAAAAGGTTCCGCATAAAAAGGACATCGGGGTAATCACAAAGCTCATAAATTTGGACATATCGGCATGGGAATTAATCAGCAAGCCAATTAAAAAACCCAGCGCCGAAAAAACAAAACAGTTCAACAACGCAATAAAAATAAAATAAGGCGTAATGATCAGGTCAGATGTAAAAATCGATACAATCACTGTAATTAACAACCCCGAATAAATACCATAACAGGCCCCGGCAATTATTTTCCCTAAGGCATAAACGGTCATATTAATCGGTGAGATCACGTAATATTCAAAGGTCTTATAAAAGATGCGCGAAATGTTTATTGAATTAGCGGTATTGTTAAAGCTTGTCATCATGGTATTCATGGCGATAATCCCCGGTATGATATACGCCATATAAGATACCCCATTGATCTCCATACCACTTCCAAGCCCCCAGCCAAATGCGACCAGATATAAGATGGGCGAAACTAAAAAACCAATCGTTGTCGCCCAGAATTTTCGTTTAAAGACAATCAATTCCTGCCATAAAATGCCATATAATCCACTCATTATGCTTCCTCCACCCTTCTGTTCGTAAATTTCAAAAAGACATCTTCTAAATTTGACGGGCGAATGCGTACATCACCTTCCAGTTCAGCCGCGTAAACATTAGCCTCTTCTCGGGATCTAAAAAATTCTTCCTGAGTTTCTCCGCCTTTAAAGTATTCAACGGTTACCTTACCAACTTCTTCAATCAGGTTCCAGGGCGTATCCAATTTTAATAGTTCTCCTTTATTAATCAAACCAACCCGATCACATAAAACCTCTGCTTCTTCTATATAATGGGTAGTCAGCAACACCGTTAAACCATTCGACTTCAACCGTTTTAAAAGATCCCACATTTTTCGTCGGGCTGATGCATCCAACCCGACGGTCGGTTCATCCAGCAGCAAAATCTCCGGTTCATGAAGTAGCGCCCTAGCAATCATCAGTTTACGCTTCATCCCGCCGGAATAGGTTTTAACCAGATCGTCTTTGCGCTCGGTCAAGCCGGTAAATTCAAATAACTCTTCAATCTTCTTGCGTCGCTTTTCCTTGTTAATGCCATATAAGATGCCATGTACTTCCAGATTTTCCCAGGCGGACGTCTCATTTTCCAGATTATTCTGCTGCGGCACCACCCCAATTTTAGCTTTAATGGCGGTTAAATTCCGATCAATACTTTCTCCGTCAATTACGATTTCTCCCGACGTTTTTGGCGTAATGGTACTGATCATTCGAACCGTCGTCGTTTTTCCGGCACCATTTGGTCCCAGCAAACCGAAAAACTCGCCATCCTTAATGGTTAAATCAAGATGATCCACCGCTGTAACTTTTTTGTACACTTTTGTTAAATTTTTAATTTCCAGCATTTTTTCCCTTCCTCCTCAATCACTCCAAACCGAAATATCATTTCTATTTCGGCCGCCTTATCTTTAGCTTTTCATTCGTATTATTAAATCAATTTTCAACCTCTTTCCTATTCACTGAATCCTTCAATGTCACCCTCAATCTCCATATACATCGCGCGAAGCTTTTCCAGACTTTCGGCTTTGGCGTTCCACATGCCCCGTTGTGCGGCTTCCAGCAGACGCTCAGTCATATTTTGAATCGCCCAAGGATTGACGTCCTTGATCCATTTCCGTCGTTCATCGTTAAAAAGGAAATTTTCGCTGATTTTTTCATACATCCAATCTTCAACAATGTCGGAGGTGGCATCCCAGCCAAAAACGAAATCAACCATTCCCGAAATCTCCTGAGCCCCCTTATAACCATGTTCTTTTAAACCGTCAAACCATTTAGGATTTAAAATCCGCGCACGCATAATTTTAGCGGTCTGCTCTTTGACGTTATTTAAACCCACCCGAGATGGATCGCTGGTATCCCCACAATAAGAATGCGGTTTTTCACCCGATGCGGTCCGTACCGCGGCAATCAATCCGCCATGATAATTATAGAAATCATCACTTTCCAGCATATCAATTTCCATCGATGATTCGTTTTTGACCGTAATCTGAGCCATCGATAGACGCCTGGCAAACACTTCAGTCACCCGTTTTCCATGCACATTTTTACCATAAGCGTGACCGCCCCAAAAGGTATAAATGTTACCCAGATCGGTATAGCTCTCCCAGTTTTTACTGTTAATCAACTGAGTGACACCGGCTCCATAGGTTCCTGGCGGATCACTGAAAATTCGCATCCCGGCTTCTTCCTGAGCACCTTCAAGACTGGCCCCGTTTTTAATCAGTTCCCGCACTTCATTTTGAAAATTCCGTTTAATAAAATTGTCCTCATCCGCTTCATCCAGACAGGCTACCATATTAACCGCGGCTTCAACCGATTCAATCAGATTCGGGAAGGTATCCCTAAACAGACCGGAAATTCGCAATGTTACATCAACCCGTGGCCGACCCAATTCTTCCATCGGAATCACTTCCAGTCCAATCACCTTGTCCGAATTTTCCAACCATTTTGGTTTAACGCCCAATAAGTAATAAATCTCGGCAATATCATCCCCGGATGTTTTCATGGTCTCACCAGCATAAACAACAATGACCATTGTTTCCGGAAATTTGTTTTCATCCTTAACATAGCGGTCAATCATTTTCTGTCCCAGCTGCTTGCCGACTTCCCAAGCGGCTCGGGTCGGTACTGCTGAGGGATCAATGGCATAAAAATTCCGGCCGGTCGGTAAAATACTGACTCGTCCCCTTGTCGGTGCGCCCGAACCCCCAGGCGGAACAAATTTTCCATCCACACCATTTACCAGATATTTCATCTCATCAGTCGTTGCATCCAGTTTTGGCACAACCGTATTTTCGATGAATTGGAAGACCGTCACCAGATCCTCAAGATCAGACCATTCCGCTGTTTCAAAATAGTCGCTCGCTTTTTCCAGAACAAAAGTCGGTTCCAGCTGATTGCTGAAATAATCCATCACCAGCTTCCGGCTAATCGCTTCAATTTCATTGAATTTCATCAAATTGGTAATTCCCTGTTGATCAACTGCCTGCGGTTCATTTTTAAGAACCTCATAATCATAACCTTTGGCCCGACAGGTGGCCTGGGTTAATGACGGTACCTTCCCATTAGACAAACGCAACAATGCGCAAACCAATTGGTGATGCTTTGCTTCAATCGGTGCCTTACCAAAAATATGAAGCCCATCTTTAATTAAGGTATTCTTGATTTCTTCAATCCAGATATGTAACTTTTCAACAAATCCCGAAAAATCTGATTGCATGACTTCAACGGTCAGGTTCAGATCTTTTAAATAGTCGCCGTCAATGACAATTTGCTCAATATTTTCCTGAACAAAACTCATCTTGCCAGTATCGGTACTTCTCGCCCGATAATACTGCTTAATCAGGTCATCCAGTTCTTCCATTTCATCATAAGAGCCACTTAAGGTTAATGATGGAATCAAATGATCAAGGATCACTGCATAGGAGCGCCTTTTCGCCTGAATGCCTTCCCCTTCAACGGTGATACTGTAAGGATAAAGATGAGGAATATTAGAAATGGCAATATCGGGATAACAGCCAGCTGATAAGCCGATTTCTTTTCCTGGCAGCCATTCCAGCGTCCCGTGAGTGCCTACATGAACAATCACATCAGCCTGAAACCCATACTTGATCCATTTATAAAAGGCGATGTACTGATGAGGTGGCACAATATCCGTACTGTGATAGACCTCATCGGCTTTATCTTCATAACCTCTGGCCGGTTGCAGTCCAATAAAAATATTCCCGTTAAGAATACCCGGTACCGGCATTTTGCCCTGATGCACCATATTTTCTCCCGGGGGTTCTCCCCAGTCACGGATCATTTGTTGACGGCTTTTTTCATCCAAGCGATTAAACCAGTTGTCGTATTCGCTTTTTTCAATAATCGCAATACTTCGCCCAATCGCCTGTTCTGCCGACAACCACCGGGTATCATTGCTGACCCCGTCAATAATATTCTGGATGATTTCATCCCCGTTTTCAAAATCATAAGCCGTTGTGATCCCATTTTCTTTAAGTGCCTTGACCATATCAAAAACGCTTTGCGGTGTATCCAGTCCAAAAGCACAACCAATCATATCATTTCGCGGTGGCATATTATGAAAGAGAATGGCAACTTTTTTGTCCTTATTATCCTTGCGTGACAACTTCGCCCAGTTAATGGCCAGTTCACAAAGACTTGCTACTCGATCGGGAATCGGCTGATTGATTGTTTTCTCCCCGATGTCATCTCGAATGATCGTAGCGTATGCAAAGGTAAAACTGATGATCTGTCCGTCAAACTCGGGATAATAAACACTTCCGGGAAAAGACATATTATCAATCCCGCGCAGATTCTCCTGCCAGTCTTCATAACCCTGATAGGTACTGAGTCCCTTAATCACCGGGACATCGATGGTTTCGTAAATACTTTTTTCAACCGTCTGCGAGCCGTCACCCGGATCTGAGAGAATACTCTGGGAATGACTCATGGTATTGATAATGACATCGACATTTCGCTTGCCATCGGTTGTAAACACATGATCCACAACCCAATGAAAGCCCCGGCATCCGATGGTCGGATCCGTTGCTGATGCCGAATAGACCGCCAATGGATAAGCCCCCTGCTTTTCAATCTCGGCAATCAATGCGGCAATGTGTTCGAGATTATTTTCCTGCATCAAGCGGCTATAAAGCAAAATGCCGATCACCAGTTTGCCACTTTCTTTCGCTTCCTGCAGCGTTTCCTCAATACTTAGTTCTTTACCCGGGTAATAAATCCCCTCCCACTGGGCATGGGCCGGCGCCAGGTATTCAAGTTTCAAATTTCCATAATAGACACCTAAGTATTTCAGCAGATTGATCGCATTACTTACGCGATGATCCATGATATAGCGCTGAATTGCTTCATATTCCATCGGTGAAATGCCAGATTTTTTTAATGCCAGCCGGTTTTCTTCATCATAGCCCGACCAGATGAAAAATCGTTTTTTATTTTCAAAGGTCTCCATTATCGTCGCATACGATTTAAATTGAGTCAGACCACCATGCATAAAAACAAAAATAAAATCAGCCATTTCCAGCTTTTCGATGGCCAATCGTTTTTCTTCCGTTGAGTAATCCATTCTGCTGCTATCCAGAAAATCAACTGAAATAGCCGCTGTTTCTTTTTTCAATTGCTGTGCCGCATCCTTTATATGATAGGAGTAATCCATCGGTGAACAGATAAAAATAATTCGATACATTATTATTTTCCCTTCACTAATTCCACCAGGCCGGCAATCATCTGCTCTGTCATCATTTGAATCGCCTCATCTTTTGACACACCGGCTATCTCTAGCGAGATATCAATTTCGTCCTGATTCAACATTCGCTTCAAGATAACCACGCCTTCCTGAATAACCTGATCCGGAGCCAATAAATCCCAGTCCAGCTGATCCATTAAATGGACGTAAAGTGAAGTGAGCAATACTAATTCGGGAATCTTATCGATTTCTTCTAAACGACAGACAAATTCTGGTTTGTTCAACGCATATTTCTGTTGATAAGCCGCCCATATTATTTCCTGATTGATCCCAAATCGTTGTAGTCTTCGCAATACACTAAACTGCTGCTCCGAATTAACTCCCGTTTGCAGATACAGTGCTTCTTTAACTGCCGATTTTACCGCCAATCCAATCAGCTCTCCAAGTTTACTGTGTTTTCCGGCAAATCGATAGGTGTATTGAGATTCCGGATTGCCAACAATGATCGTGCCATCCGTTCCCGAACCGGTTGCTAATCCTCTTGAATACTGACTTCCGATCATCAGCTCCTGGATCGCTGCCGTTTTGGCTTCCGTACAGGTTACCAGGCTTCGTGTCATCGTTTCTGGTGGTAAATTACCATTAATGTAAAGTATAATGTTTATGGTTCCTTCTTTAATCTGTTGTGTCTTATTATCAATTTCATGCCAGATTGTCGGATCTCCAACTCTTCCGCCATTGACTTCAATACCACCGGTTACGATGGCCGTCACTTTTAGCTCTCTAAATTCCACAGTCTTAATCGAAACATTTTCCATGGAAGCAGCGGTCGTAATTCCGGCTGTTGTCTCCGGGTCCAGCCCAATTTCTTCAGTAATCAATTTCATATGTTCCTGATACGTATCGGCCCGTAAACTACAGGCCATTCCCGCCCCGGGATTAACGTCATGATTAAAAACCGTTTTTAAATCTTCCTGATACCCACCATTTAAATAAGCCGTTGATAAAACATGTCTTTTTCCTTTAAAAGGGATAACAATGCTTTTCTGATAACGAAAAACATGCTCTCCTGTTGGTAGTGTATGTAACAGCATCGCCTTTTCCTCCATTTATAGTACCGATTCCAATCCAACCAGGATTCGGATTCCTTCTTAAAATTTTATTTATAAAACCAATCCGACAAAATATTTTTAAACTAATAATTGCGAATTTTAATACCTGCCACTGGCAATCTCAAACGCCGTTTTTTTAAGTACACAGTCTAAGGAAACGCAATCCGGATCGCTGGTATTGATAATCAGCCGTGACGGACAGCCCCCAGGACAAACCGCACGATAAGTACAGGTCTGACAATATGCTGGCTCAGCTTTGGTAATGGCAATACTTTTTAACGACTGATCGATAACATTTCCCATATAATAATCCGGATCGTCAATCAATGATCCACAGGGATAAGCATCGCCATTGGGAAGAATAACATAGGACAAACCACAAGAAGCATAGCAGTACGCCTTACTGCCTGATGATTTTGCAAGCCGCTGTTTAGCTTCCTGAATTTCCCGAATGACGATTTTTTTACCAGTGAGTTCATATAATTCCCGTGACGCTTCAACCATTCCAATTAACGCAGTCTTAAGCTGTTCCGGGGTAGCCTTTTTAATCACACCAGGATAGGCTCTGGCACGCCCAGTCTCCCGAAGCAGATCCAGTCCGATTCCCGCCACGTTACCCAGATAGAAGGCAAAATTAACCAGCTTCGGTAGTTTCTCAACGTTATAACTCGTGACTACGCTGTTTAGATTAATTTTAATATCCTCATCGGCCAGACATTGAACCCCAGCGATGGCTTCCCTGGTTTTTCCCCGTAAATATTCGTTAATATCCGGAGGGCCATCCAGACTGATCCCTAAGGATATTTTCATTCGCTTAATTCCGACGGCAATCTCAGGTGTAATACCCGTTCCATTGGTTTGCATCTGAAAAGATACATCATAGCCATTTGACCGCACATACTCATATATCTGGCAGATCAAAGCATAATTCAACAACGGCTCCCCGCCGGCAAACTGAACTTTCATCGCATAATCTGAAAAATGATCCAGCGTCCGGACGGCCGTCTCAAACGCCATATCCTGTCGCTGATTTGTTGTTCCGGCATAACAATATTTGCAGGACAGATTACATCGACCGGTTGTCCATAAAACAATCAAAATGCGTTGCTTGGCCATCATTTTACTTGCTAGCAAATTAAATCATCTACAATTTCTTCAATGCTACCCCGGCTGAACTGGGAATCATCAAAAGGTCGTTTACGCATCCGATGCGGCAGTACATAACCGGCAGCCTCTTTGACATCTTCTTTGGTCACTTCCGCTCGACCATAATAAGCAGCAATGGTCATCGCCGTTTTCATCATAACGATATCGGCGCGATGACCATCAACGCCAAGGGTTGTTGATATCTTTGCGATCGTTTCAAGCAATTGATCATCAAAGGTAACATCTGGCAAAAGTTCAATGGCTTTTTGAATCGTATCCGCCAATGTTGTCTGTTCCTGATTAAATTCCTGATGAAAAGAATCAGATTCTTTTTCAAAATCCAACCGTCTTTTGATGACTTCAACTCGCTGACCAATATCCCCTTCTCCCAAAACATCCACCACTAATCCAAAACGATCCAGAAGCTGGGGCCGCAAGTCCCCTTCCTCAGGATTCATGGTTCCGACTAGGGTAAACTTAGCGGGATGGGTAAATGAAATCCCTTCCCGTTCAATGGTATTCACTCCCATGGCTGCCGAATCCAATAAGATATCGACCACATGATCATCCAGCAGGTTTACCTCATCAACGTAAAGAATATTCCGGTTTGCCTGAGCCAGAATACCCGGTTCAAAGCGTTTTTCCCCTTTTTTAATTGCATGTTCAATATCAAGCGTTCCGACAACGCGATCCTCTGTGGCACTCACTGGTAAGTCAATTACCTTCATTTTTGTTTGAACCGTATTGACTTTCTCACTTTTAATTTTTTCCAAACAATCTGAGCAAGCCTGATCCGTATTAGATGGATCACATGAAAATTTACAGGCTTCGACCTGATCCCGTTCCGGTAATAGATCTGCTAGGGCTCGTACGGCCGTTGACTTGGCAGTTCCCTTTTCGCCGCGGATCAATACCCCGCCCAATGACGGATTAATAACATTGAGAATCAGTGCCAGCTTCATTTTTTCCTGTCCGACGATGGCTGTAAATGGGTAAATTTTGATATTCTTTTTCATTTTTTTTCCTTTTCTTATTCGATAATTTTGTATCTAATCACATCAAAGCGATAATGATACGGCAGTCATCAGACTATTAGCCTGAAGTTCTTCAATCTGATAGCGGTCAGCATCCATCTGAACGGCCAGTTTTTCGGCCAGATTAAGTTTTATAAAACTCTGATCGGTATCAATCACAATGGTTTTGATCTTTTCGGCCCGAATTCGACCGGCCGCTTTCATCGCTTCTTCAAAGGCATCTTTCCCTTGATCACTATAAGTAGCCCGACCATCGGAAATCAGCACAATCACCGGCAACATATCCTTATCTTTAATTTTCCCAGCTTTCACCACTTCAAAGGCCATGTTAAGGCCAGCTGCCAGAGGTGTTCTTCCGCCGGTCGGCAAAGCTGTCAGTTTCTTTTCTGCCAGTTCGACACTGCGGGTGACTCCCAAAACCAATTCAGCGGAATGATTTTTAAAAACGATCATCCCGACTTTATCCCGCTTCTGATAAGCATCGTTAAGCATCGAGATAACGGCTCCTTTAACAGCTTTCATCCTTTTATTGGCACCCATGGAGCCGCTGGCATCAACGACAAAAATAATGGTATTCCCAGTTCTTTTTTCCCGGATCTTGACCCGGATATCCGATTGATTAATCGCTATGGCCATGCCATTTTTTTCGCGGTACCGTTGATAAGGGGCGGCGGTTCGAAGTGTTGCATCAATGGCAATATCCTTGATATCGCCTTTGACCGGACAACGATTTCTGACATATCGTCCCTGGAGTGATGAGGTTACCATCAGGCTTCGTTTTCCACTTCCTTTTGAAATGGTACCTTTATCAGTTTCCGACATCCACCGGGCAATTTGAAAGATCTGCTCTGGTGCATCCAAGGTTTCTTCTCCGCCCTGAAAAAAGTCATCCTCCGGCTCAGTTTGATCATTTGCGGGATCTTCCGGCATTTCAGAATCCGACTCCGGTTCCGGGTTTTCTTCCGGTTCATCGGCCTGATCATTAGTCTGTTCCGATCTATCTTGCGGTTCTTCCGATTCATTACCAGATTCGTTTTGTTCTTGTTCCTGTTGTTCCTGTTCTTCTTCTGATTCTGGTGACGGTGGCGAAGCTTCCGGCTGATCATTATTTTCCCGAATCCGGTGCGGCAGCGCATATTTAGCCGCTTCTTTAATATCGTTAATGTTCAGCATTTTTCTGCCATCCATAGCCGCAATGGCTTTCGCTGTTTCGATGATCACCAGTTCTGCCCGATGACCGGCACAATTGGCTTCATCCACCACCGAGGCGGCCAGCTGCATGGCATTATCCGAAACGACAACCTTACTCAAATCCTCTCTGGCCCGTTCAATCCGATTGCTCATTTCGACAATCTGATCCTGCCATTTTTGTTCAAAAGCAAGCGGATTCCGTTCATAGTCGATCCGTCGCCGGACAATTTCAGCCCGAACCCGGGTATCAACTTCCCCCTTTACTTCAACATACAAACCGAACCGATCCAGAAACTGCGGCCGCAACCCGCCCTCTTCTGGATTCATACTACCGACCAAAACAAAATTTGCGGCATGTCGATACGACATGCCTTCCCGTTCGATGATATTTTCACCGGATGAAGCCGCTTCCAACAGTGATTTGACCAAGTGGTCACTTAAAAGATTGACCTCATCGACATGTAATAAATTACCATCGGCTTTTTTAAGAATCCCAGCTTCAAAACGCCGTTCTCCAAATTTGATGGCATGTTCAAAATCGATGTTACCAAGCAGGCGATCTTCGGTCGTATTCAGCGGCAGCTCAATCAGTTCGGTATCGGCGGTCAATTTGCAGATTCCTCTGGCTAACGACGATTTTGCCGTTCCTTTTTCACCACTAATCAACACGCCGCCGATTTGAGGATTAATTACATTCCATACTAAAGCGTTTTTTATTTCCTCCTGACCCACAACGGCAACAAAAGGAAATACTGTATTATTTATCATTTCCAACTCCTCTTAACCAAGTGATTCCAGATTACCTTCCATTTCGAGGTAGATTTTTTTCAGCTTCTCCACACTTTCTTCGGAAGCATTCCACATACCCCGCTGATTCGCTTCCAATAACCGCTCGGCCACGTTCTGCAAGGCCCAGGGATTGACTTCCTTCATCCAGTCCGTGGTTTCTTTATCAAAAGCATAACGATTGGCAATGGCATCATACATCCAGTCATCAATGACATTGGTGGTAGCATCCCAGCCAAAGGTAATATCGACCATCGCCGAAATTTGTTTGGCCCCTCGATAACCATGGTTTTTCAAACCCTCAATCCATTTGGGATTATTAACCCGGGTCCGCATGACCCGGGAGGCTTCTTCATGAAGACTCAGGGTTTCGATATGATCGGTGTCCGAGGTGCTGGGCACATAGGCCGGTTTCTGGGAACCACTATGGGTCGTAATGGCTGCGACCATGCCGCCAAAATAATTATAGAAATCGTCACTGTCGAGCATATCCACTTCCCGGGTGGATTCGTTCTTCACGGCGACATTGATCTTGCTGAATCGTCGGGTAAAGACCTCGGGCATTTTTTCACCATGGACATCCTTGCCATAGGCATGACAGCCCCAGGTGGTGTAGACAGTCCCCAGATCGGTGACATCATTCCATTTCTGGCTTTCAACGACGTTTTTGGTGCCGGCCCCGTAAGCTCCCGGTGGATCGCCAAAAACCCGCAGCAGCGACTGGCGCTCGGCCTGTTCCAGCGAAATGCCCTGGCTAACCAGTTCGGCCACCTCTTCTCTGACATGCTTACGGATATAGTTCATCTCATCCGGTTCATCCAGAGCCGCCACTAAATTGACGGCATCCTCAACTCGTTCGATCAGGTTCGGGAAGGCATCCCGAAACAGTCCGGTGATCCGTAGCGTCACATCGATTCGGGGTCGTCCCAGTTCGTTAAGAGGAATCGCTTCAACCCCAATCACCCGGTCGGTATTCCCCAGCCAGACCGGTCGGGTTCCCAACAGATAAAAGGTTTCGGAAATATCATCGCCATAGGTTCGCATCGATTCGGTAGCATAGACCAGCATTGAGACACTTTCCGGATACTTGCCCTCGTCTTTCTGATAACGTTCCATCAGCTGATTACCAAGTACCTGTCCGATTTCCCAGGAAGGCCGGGATGGCATCGCACCCGGATCAACGGAATAAAAATTTCTACCAGTGGGCAAAATCCGGGCATTGCCGCGGGTCGGGGCACCCGATGGCCCCGGCGGAATAAAGCGGCCTTCAATCCCATCGATAAAATGATCCATCTCATCGGTAATCCGCATCACCCGAGGTCTGACAAATGTACAAACATACTCCAGCGTCACGCTTAATCGTTTCGTAGAATTGGTATTATTGATTTTAAATTTTTCGATAATCGCAGCGACTGACTCCGGATCGTAATCGTTCTGCTCCAGTTCCAGAAAAATAGCCCGTCCCAATTCATCGGCTTCTGCCAACAAAATCCCATAAGATTTTCCATCATCGGTAGCTTTATCCGGTTCAGCCAGTAAGGCTTCATGATCCCGCCCCAACAAATCACAAACTCCATCCCGCAGCGAGGGGATGTTACCATTACGGTTTCTGACCAACATTTTCAGCATGTTCCTGAATTTATCACCTTTTGGAACCATTCCAAAAATGTGAAAGCCATCATAAATATCGCAAGCTTGAACGTTTGTCACCCAGGAGTGAAATTCATGGATGCAGCTATCAATATCCGTTTCCATTTGTTCAGTGGTAATGCCAATATCGTCATGCAGATTCATCTTGATGGCCAATTCCTTGATTTCCTGCTGAATAATCGGCAGCTTTTTGGGATCGGCACTTTGAATATGATAATACTGTTTCATCAGCTCATCCATCTCCGCCAGTTCATCATAAACGCCGGCTTCAAACATCGATGGCACCATATAATCTAAAAGGGTAGCATAGGTGCGCCGCTTGGCCTGGGTGCCCTCACCGGGAGCATTAATAATATAGGAATAGAGATGAGGGATGGTACCGATACAGATATCGCTGTAACAGTTTTTGGACAGCCCCACCTCTTTACCAGGCAGCCATTCGATGGTCCCATGAGTACCGACGTGAATAATCACATCGGCCTCAAATATTTTCTCAACCCAATTGTAAACCCCAATGTACTGATGGGGACAGGGGATATCGGTGCTGTGGTACATTTCTTCAGCCTTATCTTCAAAGGCTCGCGGCGGCTGCAGTCCGATAAAAACATTACCGTTTAGAATCCCGGGAACCAACAACTGATTCTCCACCGCCATAAAGTCCCCCACTGGCTGATCCCAATATTTCACCAGATTTTCCTGAATCCGGGGAATAAACTGATCAAACCACTGCTGATACTGTTCTTTTTTAACCGTATCGATGCTTTTTTCAAGCATCGTTTCCGGTGAAGACCAGCGACCATCATTTGTCAATCCACTGGTAATACGGTCGATAATTTCTTTACCATCCTCAAAATGATAGGCGGTAAAGATCCCCCGCTCCTCCAGCGCATTCATCATCTGATAAACTGAAACTGGCGTATCCAGTCCGGCGGCGCCGCCGATGTTATCATTTCGGGGCGGATTATTATGAAGAATAATGGCCACCTTCTTTTGGGCATTCTCTTTATGCCGTAATCTGGCCCAATTATGCGCCAGGGTGACAATCCGGTTAACCCGTTCAGCAATCGGTTGGGAAACCCGTTTCGAACCGAGGGGAGTATCCTCGTTCTCGGTAGTGGCAAAGGGATAGGCAATCACCTGACCGTCAAACTCCGGTTGAAACACACAAAAACTGAGTGACAGCGGATCAAGACCCCGTACCGACTCATCCCATTCGGCAAAAGACTGCAAGGTCGTCATCGATTGCAAAACCGGCACCTTAAATAATTCGAAAATACTGGTATCTTTGGGCTTTGAACCATCCCCCGGATCGGACAGAATCGTCAAACTGAAGGCCGTCGTATTGATGATGGCATCAACGATCACCTGTCCGTCCTGAATCATACAACGCTCCAGCACATTGCGGATTCCTTCGCACCCCAAATCGAGATCCGGTAGCATGTCGGAATAGACGCATAGGGGATTGAGACCCTGATCTCTAATCTCGCGTATCAGGGCATCGATATGGGCTAGATTATCTTTTTGCAAAAGCAACACATTGATAATGACCCCAATGGTGAACTTCCCGTTTTTTTTGATTATATCAAGGTAAGCCGCCTCGTTGCCTGTATCACAATCCGGATCATAAATCCCGCTCCATTTCGGCAAATGCGGCGGATCAATCGGATAGCTGCCGCCAGCAAATTGATTAGCAATCCACTTAATCAGATTTTCAAAATTTCCCACGCTGGTCGATTTAAAATATTTATAAATCGTCCGGAAGTCCTCCGGCATAATGCTACAATCCGGGAAAACCTCACCGACTTCTTCTTCAATGGTGGTATTAATAAAAAAAGGTTTTTTCTTTTTAAACTGATTAAAATAAGCATAAAAAGGTTTGAAAAAAGATAGCGAACCATGCAGATTCATAAAAATAAAATCAGCTTTTTCAGATGCCGTCAGACACCGTTGATAAACCTCAACCTCTTCAAGTTCGGTGGTGTTATAAAGCTCTACCGAAAAAGCCTGGGGATAGTCGTTTTCTAAATTGACCAGAGCCTCCCTGAAAGTCAGGAAAGGCTCCATGCTGGTCATAATAATTACCAGATTAAGCATCAGTTTCACCCTTACTTAGCTACGGCCGGCATATTAACAAACTGCGTGACCTCATAATCCGGGTACAGCTCAGGATGAAAAATCGCCGCCAAATCGAGGTATTTCTGATCGATGGTATGATAAGTCGACCAGAAATTATCCGTAATCTGCCAGACATTACCACTGCTATAAATCGGCAGATCCGCTACTATCGGCACCTGATCGGTAATCGATTTAATATCTGGCCCATACTTTGGCATCCCAGAGTTAATATAATAATCAGCCTTAGAAACCCGACTGTAAAACTCTTCCGGAGTTAAAACAGAGACACTGTCTTTGCCAACCCCAATATCATCAAAAAGGTATTCACCACCAGCATCACGAACCATTTGCGCGGCTTTCGACCCGGCATTCTGAACATAAATTTTTCCGGATGAAATAATTGCCCAGGCCACTTTGGGTTTTTCAGCATTTTCTACCTTAGCTTTCATTTCATCAATGCGTTTCATGGCCGTATCATAATACTCAGTGGCTTCTTTTTCCAGATTATAAAAAGCCGAATAGAATTTCATCCATTCCATGGTTCCCCGATAATCCGCTTCGGTACTGGATGAATCATAAAGATAGGGAATATTATTCTGGGTCAGCATCTCCATCAATTTCTGTTGTTCGCTACCCATCCCTGTCGCGGTAAAGACAATTTTAGGATTTAATGATTGAATGATTTCATAATCATAACTGCTGCTGGTGGCTGAATTGGAACCGATATCCTTGATCTTGCCCTCTAACATTCGGTTTTTCATCGCATCCAAATCCCATTCATCGGCCTTCATCCGAACACCGACGATACTGTCAAACAGGGTTTCGTCATCAAAAGCCCGTAAAAAGCCAACCTGAGTGGTACTGGTGTAGATGGCATCATCAATGGGAATGGTAATTGCCGGCAGATCCTTATATTCTGCTGGTGCTTCCTGACCTTTTTGCAGCAATAACATCTGTTTACCTTCACCATCGGTAACAATCTTGTTATTGTTATCCAGATATTCGATGTTAAAATTCTTAGCATACTGCAATTTAATGGTATTCCCATTCTCGCTTTTGTAACTCTTGTCACTCGACTGACAACCCGTCAGTCCTGCCATTGTTGTCATTGCCATGACCGCTGTGATCGCAATCACCGCTAACCGTTTAAACTGTCTTTTCATCACTACTCTTTTCTCCTTCTGAGTTAAAATTTATTTCTTTTGCCATGACCATTTCAGAAAGGGTCGTCACAAAATAATTTACCATTTTTTGAATCACTACTTCTGCAGATTCATACGCTTTGATCGATTGTTCACGATTAACTGTCTGCCCTTTGGCAATCTGCTTAAGAATGATTTTCCCGCTATTAATAGCTTCCACGCCAGACAATAAACCCCAACCCAACTGATCCAACAGATGCACATAGAGGGAAGTCCAGGTTACCAGCTCATCCTCCTGATCCAACCGATGAAGACGGTCGATCCATTCGGGAAAGTGACGTTGACCTTCCGGACTGAGTTCATTAAATTTTTTGAAAAAGGTTCCCTCAGTAACCCCATAACGTTTCATTCGCGCTAAGATTCGATGTTGAGTAAGCGGGTTTAAGGCCATATGCGCGTTAAGGGATTCTTTGACCGTATCCCGGACCAATCGCCCGATCAGTTCTCCCAGCTTACCATGCTTGCCAGCATAGGTCAGTTGGTTAGTCGACTCACTATCACAAATAATCATCAAGTTATCAGTCCCTGATCCGGTAGCGATGCCGGTTGAGTAAAGGCTGCCAGCCATCAGTTCCTGACAGGCGGCCGTTTTAGCCTCTGTCGCTGTCACCATCGCCCGGGCCATGCAACCCGGCGTCATATTGCCACTGACAAAGACCATACTATTAATCGTTCCCGGTCTTAAATTGACATACTCGCCATTTTTTTCATAGCTGGTCGCTTTTTCACCAATGCGACCACCATTGACTTCCAGACTGGCCGTGGTAATGGCCGTCACGGTCAGGATATCATAGGTTTCACTTTTAATGGCCGCACTTTCCATGGCCACAATGGTCGCCATCCGGGCCACTGTGGCCGGATCTAACCCCAACTCCTCCCGAATAAAGGTCTGCATTTTTTCCTGCTGGCCAGGTTCCATGTGTTCGCACAACCGTCCCGGACCAGGGTTGACATCCTGATTAAATACCGCGGTTAAATTTTCCTGATAACCGCCGTGCTCCATGGCGGTGCTGATCACCTTTCGCGGTCCGGCAAAGGGTACCACCAGACAGCGGTGATAACGATGGATCGGATCGCCGGTTGCCGTTATCCCCAACATCATCTTCAACACCCACTTCCCGTTTGCGGTGGAATGATCTTAAGAATCTCCGCTGGATTTTTACAGCATTTGATTTTTTCAGACCAGTTCCCGAATCGTCCTTTTAATTCACTTTGAGCCGTTAAACTAAAAACAGTTTTTCCCATTTTAAGCGCATCAATGATTAAATCCAGATTGTGTTCATTCGTTTTCCCCACCGGAAAACCAGTATCGATCACATAATGCATTTTGGCCATTTTGGCCGCTGCATCGGCATAATGCTTTTCACTGATCCGGCTGAAAGACGCTTCTTCAATGACATCACAATTAAGCGCTTTAGCTACATGTAAATCAATGTCATTACTATGCAGTACCCCACAGCACATCCCAAAACCAGCCCGGGATACGGCCCGATAAACACCGGTACCAGTACCATTGCCCCCGGTAATAAAAACCTCTGGAACCACCGGCGAGCAAAATTCCAGACAACCTAGCAGCTCATTATAAGTAGCTCCTTCAATTGAATAAAGATTCTGAATCGTACCAGTTTTGATGATCTCTTCCGGTGTTCCCTGAGCTTTGACTTTGCCCTTTTCAATTAACAAAATTTTTTGACAACCTTTAATGGCAATATCAATATCATGGAGCGATAAGACCACGGTAATCCCTTTCTCCAGACAGAGTTTTCTTAAAATGCTGACCACCTCAACCTTGTGCCGGACATCCAGATGACTGGTGGGTTCGTCCAGAACAATCAGCTCCGGCTCCTGAACCAGAGCCCGGGCAATCATGACTTTTTGTTTTTCACCATCGCTCAGTTCAAAATAATAACGATTTTTCAGCATACCGGCATCAACCAAGTCCAGAGCCTCATCGACGATGCTTTCATCCTCTTTTGATAATTTCCCCATAAAATTAGTGTGCGGATATCGACCCATCGAAGCAATTTCAAAAACGGTCAGTAGTCCTAAAGATACCTGTTCAGTCAGCACAATGGCCATTTTTTTAGCCAACTCTGCTTTTTTGATGGTCGCGATATCCATGCCATTGATTTCGACCCGCCCGGTTACTGGTGGCTGTAGTCCCGTTAAGGTCCGCAAAATGGTTGATTTTCCTGATCCATTCGGACCTAATAAACAAATTAACTCACCCCGATTCGCACAAATATTGACTTGTTCAACGACCACCTTTTTATCATAACCGACGTTCAGATTTTCAGTGAAGATTACTGGTTTCATAGCTCATTTCCTTTCGTTTTATGGACTAGTAGATAAACAACAATCGGCGCCCCGATTAAGGCTGTAATCACCCCTAATGGCAGTTCAATAGGGGAAAGAATCATCCGTGCAATCAGATCACAGACCCCAGTCATCAGGGCTCCGGCCAGGATGACCCCGGGAATCAGAATACGATTATCGGAAGTCCCCAAGGTAATTCGTACCATATGGGGAACGGCTAGACCGACAAAAGAAATTGGCCCAGCAAAGGCAGTGATCGTTGCCGTTAAAACACTGGCAATCAGAATCACAATCACCCGGAATTTTTTCATGCTTAATCCCATCGAGATCGCATAATTTTCACCAAAAAGCATGGCATTGAGTGGTTTACTCAAAATAAAAGCGAGGATTATCATCGGACAACCGATGCCATATAAAAACTGGACCTGCGGCCAGGAAAAACCCGAAAAGCTACCCATCGACCACATCACAAAACCATGCAGCTGTTCTTTGTCAGCAAAAGCCGTAAGGATACTGGTAAAGGCATTGCAAATAAACCCAGCCATCATCCCGATAATTAGAAGTGTCGTGATATTTTTGACCTTTTGAGCAGCAAAAACCACTACCACCATGACCACCATAGCCCCCAGAAAAGCCCCACCAAACAAACCCATCGGCGGCAGGGACTTCAAACCAAAGGAGAATCCTCCTAATAGTACCAGTCCCACAAACAAGGTCGCCCCGGATGAGACCCCTAAAATATAGGGTTCAACTATAGGATTTTTAAAAAATATCTGTAGCAACAAACCGGAAAGTGCCAGACAGGAGCCCCCCATGATGGTCGCCAAGGTTCTAGGCAGGCGAATGTTCATAATAATCGGGCCAAAAGTATCATCGGCGACTGCTTTTCCCGACAAAATCGATAAAATATCCGGGATACTGATATTAATGGAACCGACGCTAATACTGTAGATCGAGACCACCACAATTGCCGCCAGAATTAAGACCAAAATACTGATTTGTCGCGCTTTTCTGTTTTTAATACTTTCCATTACCACCTCTGATTCATAATTTTTGCCGCTTTTTTTATCATTATGAAACCTCCATTTTTATTTATATTGACCGTGCTATTGCCTATCAATATTTTCTAATTTCCCTTCTTTTACTCAATTTTATTATTTTAACAATTGACCTAATCTCTCAATAACAAATGTCAGCCAAGATTTTATTATTTCGCACTATAAAAAAAGCCCATTGTCTCAACTAAAGACAATGGGCCCGTAAAATGGCACGCAAATAAAACCTTTTTCTGTCTCTCGCAGAGTTTTGCATAACAGGCAGGTCTTCTGGCTCAAGCGTCAACATTACCTCCAACCTTCCCATATCACTACAGTGGCATCCCTGGAGGAACTCTTCTCTTACAGCGGCGGGACCGCGTGGGATTTTCACCCATCTTCCCTTTTAAGCGATTCATAATACTACGGATTACAATCGACACCTGTTTTAATAATTATTTAATTATTATTTCATTTAATCACAATTATAAAAATTTATTTGACTTTTTTCTGATTTTTTTGGTTTTTCGGGCCATCTTCCTTTTTTTTACGTTCGACAAATCGTCCCATCACAAAAGCAATGATGCCCACTCCGATACCGGTTTGAATACAGAAAAACAAACTCTCAATTTCACCTGGTAATTCTCCGTTAATCGCGGTTTCTAAAACAGGAGTAAACCATGGCTCATATTCTGTCCCGGTAATCTCAGAAACAACAACGCTTCCCGCATCATCTGAACCGCCAAATTCTGCCCCTTGCAACATAAATAGCGGTACTGCGGCAATCAATACTACCAACACCAAAAGGCCAATCACTGTTTTTTTTGTAGCTGTCATTATTTTGTACCTCCGGTAATATATCCCAGATCATTCAGCTCCGGTTGTGCATAAGTTTCAAGTCCAATAATGATTACGACGGTTAGAATCCCTTCAATGATCGCTAAAGGAACCTGAGTCGGTGCAAATACCGCCAAGAATTTAACCATCGAGACTCCAATCCCACCACTCTCTGAAGGATAGGCTACAGCCAGCTGAAATGCGGTTACACAATAAGTAAATAAGTCTCCAATCGCCGCCGCCAAAAAGATCCCCACATGTCGGTTAATTTTACCTTTTTTACATAAAATATAAATGCCATAAGTAACAAATGGGCCGGCAATTGCCATTGAAAAAGTATTGGCTCCCAGTGTCGTCAACCCGCCATGAGCAAGTAAAATAGCCTGAAAAAGCAATACGATAATTCCTAAAATACTAACTGCTGTCGGTCCAAAAAGAATCGCTCCCAAACCCGTTCCGGTCATATGTGAACAACTACCGGTAACGGACGGTATTTTTAAAGATGATAATACAAAAACATAGGCTCCTGCCATTGCCAGCAAGGTAATGGTTTTGGGATTTTCCTTGAGTGTTTTTTTGATTGACATGTAACCGGCAATCAAAAATGGAACACAGATCACCCCCCAGGCAATACAAAAACCAACAGGAAGATAACCTTCCATAATGTGCATAGCGTTAGCCACCGGCGTGAATCCAAAGACCAATGCAATTGCGGCTGCAATTGCAACAAATCTTTTTTCTCTAATGTTTAAACTTCTGTTCATAGTTCCTCCTCTTTTTTAGCTATATATTAAGGATTTGCTTAATTCTTGAGCGCTCATATCAAATCTTGCAAATCATCTTAATCATTTATATTGATGTCATTATATTTTTGTTTCAAAATCCAATGATCATTTTTAGTGTTTGAACTGTTTTTCCAGTAAAACTTTCAGATCCTGCGGACTGGTGGGGTATTCGTTCCTATCCGTTATCATTTTATTCTCTACCAATATTTCATATACATCCAGCATCGCTGGTCGTTTCAGATTTGCCTGTTCTAGTATTTCAGGACGTTTAAAAATCTCCAATGGTGTTCCATCGGCAATAATTTTCCCTTGATCAAAAACAATCGCCCGTTCTGCCCAACGATATGCAAAATCAACATCGTGGGTCGAAATTAGCATGGTCTTCCCCTCTTCACCCAGCTTTAACAGAACTTCTTCCAGCATCTGCGCATTCAGCGGGTCCAGAGCAGCTGTCGGCTCGTCAAAGATAATAACCTCTGATTTCATCGCAATAATATCGGCTATGGTCACCCGTTTTTTTTCACCGCCACTCAAATAATGTGGCGGACGATCTTTAAAATCCAAAATATTCATATAGGTCAGGGCCTCATCAACCCGCCGAATAACTTCATCTTTAGGTAATTTTAAGTTCATCGGCCCAAACCCAACTTCCGCCATCACGGTCGAAGCAATAATCTGATTGTCAGCATCCTGAAATACAATCCCGATATTTTTTCGTAACTCTCTGATATTTTTTTTATTAATAACAGTTCCCTGATAACTAATCTCACCATGATCAGCCTTTAGCACGCCATTGGCATTGAGAAAAAAAGTGGATTTTCCGGAGCCATTAGACCCAATGACGGCGATTTTCTCGCCTTTATAAATATCGACACTGATTCCGTCCAGGGCCGGATTGCCATTTCCATAACTGTAATGGAGATTGCTGACCTTAAGTATTGGTTCGTTCATAATCTTTCCCTTCTAATACGTCATAATCCCAAGCAGAATCAGAAAAATCATAAAGGTTGCGCCAATGATCAGATGGCTCACCTGGATCTTTTTTTCGTCTTCCAAAAAAACGAGATCACCTTCATACCCTCTGGCTTCCATGGCGGTATAATAGGCATTGGCCTTTTTTAATGAAACCACCAGCATATTACTGGCGACACTGCCAAAGGTATAACAGGATGTTTTAAAATCGCAGTAACCTTGTCGGGAATCAGCCGAATTTCTCATGTTATTAAAAACATCCATCAAAATAAAAATATACCGATAGATCAGATTCATCAATTCAATAATCAACTTGGGCACATGTGCTTTTCGGAGTACCCCGATGATTTCCGAAGACGGTGTCGATAAAGTCATCATGATCATGGCACTGATCGCACCAAACACCTTCAACATTAAAAATACCATTTGTTGGAGTTTGTCAACCGACGTAAAAACATAGCCAAAACCAAGAAATAGATTAAATTGGCCTAATGGTTGACTTGAAAAGTCGATCCCGATGGCAACGGTTCCAAGAATGATAAAGGTAATCGGAATCAACAACACCGAAATGTATGCCCGTAGTGGTAACCCACCTTTTATAACGGTTAGATAAGCCATCCCGATGATAACGGCGATGGACACCAGCGGATTATTCAGCCCCACACAAAGCAACAATGTCACAAATGAAAAACCTACTTTAAATGTGGGATTCCACGATCTGATTTTTGATGCATAGGCATAAAAATCAATTGATGATCCTTCCCCATGTTTATGTCCGATTTTATGGTGATGATTTTTTTGCTGTCGGTTCGCTTGAGGCTCAACACTCTTAGCACTTTGAATAAAGCTACGCGGTTCATTTAAACTGTTTTCCATATAATCCCCTTACCTTCCGATGTTTGTTTGATATTTTCAATCATTAATTCGGTCGCCCTTTATCAATCCGTTCAACACACTTTAGTAGTTCTTCAACCGAATTGTATTTGTTACTGCAATTCTCTTCCAGCCGATCAACTAGGATAATTTTCATCCCCAGCTTTTTGGCGGCATTGATCTTATCCACCACACCACCCATATTGCCGCTTTCTTTAGTCACCAATACCGATGCCTGACAGTATTTGAACAATTCAATGTTTAAGCTTTCATTATAGGGCCCTTTAATGGCAATGATGTTTTTGCAATTAAAACCTAAATTTTCGAGCTTACTTAAAACTTTCCAATCGGGCAATACCCGCAAATAAACCCGCTGCGCATAGTCAGGAATTCTTTTGAAGGTTTCAATTTTATTACTCCCCAGCGTAAGCAGGATATTCCCTTCACAATTCATCAAAACATCACAAGCTTCACCATAATTGTTAACGACGGTAATATCCGGATCATCCGCGTAATTTAATCGTTCCCGTTCAAATCGGATGTATGGAACAGCTTCAAATTTACAGACGTTGATGGCATTTCGGGTTATTTCTGAAGAAAAAGGATTGGAAGCATCAATTAAACAAATAGGATTTATTGTTTGCAGCAAATGGGTAATCTGCTCTTTATTCATTTTGCCTTGATGAATATCCAAATTATGAAATTCGTCCAGCATGCCGCTTCCCATCCGCGTCGTTACTGATACCGCCAGCTCATAATTCTTTTTAAATAATCTTTCAATTACTGTTTTTGCATCCGTTGTTCCTGCAAGCACCAATACTTTTGACATTTTTCACCTTCATCCCGTCTCATTAATTTATATAAAAAAACCTCGCTATTCTAAAAAGATAGTGAGGTCGCAAAAAGCCCGCAAAAATAAACCTCCTCTATCTCTCGTAGAGTTTGAGTTATTAAAGCAGGCAGGTCTTCTGGCTCAAGCGTCAACGTTCTCTCCTGCCTTCCCAATTATGGTGGCATTCTTAGAGGAACTCTTCTCTTACAGCGGCGGGACCGCGTGGGACTTTCACCCAACTTCCCTTTTCACCGGCTTGTAATCCATTTGATTACTACCGACACCTGTTTTATAATAAATATTAATTTGATTCCTAATGTACTATACCAAATATATCACGTTTTGTCACGTATTTTTTGTGTATCTTCATATAAAATCCAAGCCCATCTTTTGCGCAACAATTTAAATAGCTTATTAATTTTGCTTTTTATTTGCAAGCTCAACAACTCAGCGCATTTCCTTCTTAATGTTGATTTAAAAAAATCATCCTTCAATTAGAGCTTAATTGAAGGATGTAAAACAATTTTAATGCCAGCTGATTAAATTAATACTCTTCACGGATTCCAAACTCCGCATCTTCCACCCATTCTTCTGGACGTTCTACTAAGGTAATGAGGTTATCAAAAATTCGATAATGGTTTTCTTCTTGTTTAACCAAAAAACCAAAGAGCTTTTTGCTGCTTTCATCAACCGCATCATTTAAGAATTTTTTATATAAATCAATGCTTTCTTGCTCTCGTTCCAGGGCCATGCGATAGACATCAATCTGATTGGGAATTTCCTTGAATCTATTTTTAAAATCGCCAACGCCTTTAAAAACATTATTTGTTTCCGTTAAAATTTTATTATCGGTTAATTCATAAGTTGTTTCGGCTAATTCTTTTTTTATCATATCAGCGTGACAACCTTCATCTTTGGCCAGCAACAGAAATACTGTTTTTAAGCTATTGTCTTTATTGTTTTCAGCTTGTTCTAAATAATATTTTTGGCCATCAAGCTCCATATTAATTGCAAATTCTAAACTATTCACCTGTTTTCTCCTTTTTTTATTATATCGATTCCCGTTTTTTAAGCCATTTCATATCTTACAAAATACATCCTATTATTTTCATACCCGAAAATTTGTCACCTAATCAAGAATCATTTCATCTTTTTGCAAATTTATGGTTCGCAATCTTTCGTTTTTATCAGCAAATCGCCTCAATCTTTTTTATATTTTCATCTGATTCAATCAACCAATTGCAAATACGCTTCATATCCGTTAACCGCCATTTCATCTTTGGGGATAAACTTAAGCGCCGCACTGTTGATGCAATATCGCAAGCCTCCGCGTTCTGCCGGACCATCATCAAAAACATGCCCCAGATGAGCGTCTCCAGTTGCACTCCGAACCTCAGTCCGGGACATCCTCAAGGTCGAATCATTTAGTTCCTTTACTAACTTGGGATCAATCGGTTTTGAAAAACTCGGCCAGCCGCAGCCCGACTCAAATTTATCTATCGATGCAAAAAGTGGTTCACCGGTAGTAATATCAACATAAATCCCCTTACGATATTCGTTATAATATTCATTTTGAAAAGGTGGTTCCGTAGCATTTTTTTGAGTCACCGCATATTGCTCTGGCGATAGTGTCTTTAACAGAGTTTTTCGATCTTTTTTTTGATAGTTCATGATCTTTTTTCCTACCTTTCTGTTCTTTATCATTTTAGTACCCCATTTCACAAAGGACTAATCAATCTTCAATAATTTTAAGAAAGGACTCCAGATCGTTGACCGGTTCTTCGCACCGATAGTTTTTGCAGACATAGGCAGTGGGTTGTCCATGAATCATTTGCTGATTCACGGCAAAGGCATTAATTGTTTTTAAATCTTTTTCACTTTTATTAAACAGCACCACTGAAAATGGCAAAAATAATTTATTTAAGTGCCGATTCATTGCCCGAATCGTGGGATCTTTTTCGTAACCCGCAAAAACAACCTCAGTCGTCGGTTGCTCATGAAACAATTTTGCACATAACATCATCGTACTGGCCATTGGGGCCTGATTCAAATTTCCGGCAAAATAAGCAAACATCCCATTGACAATATCGATATATTTTTGTTCTCCGGTTATTTTTCCCAACTTGAGCAGGCAATAAGCTGCCAGTGCATTTCCCGATGGTTGCGCATTATCATAAATTTCCTTAGGTCGGGCAATTAATTTTTCGGCATCGTTGCCATACTGAAAAAAGCCGGACATGCCAAAGTCATCCCCAAAAATATTTATCATATCGACTGCCCGAAGAATCGCCTTTTCCAGATATTCGGTTTTAAAGGTTGCTTGATATAATTCCAGATACCCCCAAACCACGCTGGCATAATCATCCAGATAAGCTAATATTTTAGCTTCACCCAAACGATACCGCGCATAAAGACGACCGTTTCGTCTGGTCATTTTATTTTCAATGAAGGCCATCGTTTCTTCAGCCTGAATGATATACTCCGGCTGATCAAAAATCCGTCCTGCCATTGCCAGCGCCGTGATCATCAGACCATTCCAGGCGGTCAAAATTTTATCATCTTTATGGGGATGAATCCGCTTTTCGCGTTGATTAAAAAGATCCGCCTTCATTTCATCCAGCGCTTTTTCCAGTTCGGGATTGGCCTCAATAAGATCAAGATCAACGGGAATCATGTTGGGAATATTTTTTCCGTCAAAATTTCCTTTGGCCGTCATGGGATAAAATTTAAAAAATACCGCTGCCCGCTTTTTACCTAATATCTTTTCAACCTTCTCCATCGACCAGACGTAAAATCGCCCTTCTTCACCTTCCGAATCGGCATCTTCGGCACAAAAAAAGCCACCTTCTTCAGACCGCAAATCCCGATTCACATAGGTTATCGTTTTTTGGGCTATTTTTTTATACAGTGGATTCCCCGTCGCCTGATAGGTTTCGGCATAGATCATCACAAGCAAGGCATTGTCGTACAACATTTTTTCAAAATGCGGAACCAACCATTGTTCGTCCGTCGAATATCTGGAAAAGCCAAAACCAATGTGATCAAAAATGCCGCCCTGATACATCTGTTTTAGGGTTTTCTCCACCATTACCAGGGCATCCGGCTGATTAAAAGCCTGATAACACCGTAACAGATAAAACAAATGATGTGGGGTTGGAAATTTCGGAGCTTTCCCAAATCCACCATAACGATCATCAAAACTTTCATCAAAAAAATCGTAGGCATCAAAAAAGATGGTCCGTTTCAATTTATTTTCGTCCTTACGAATCTCCAAATCATTTAAAAGATTGGTCATCTTATCAGCTGAATAAATAATCTCTTCATTATTTTGTCGCCATTGACCTTCAATTCCCACTAATACATCCATTAATCCCGGATGTCCATAACGTGACCGTTTTGGCAAATAAGTTGTGACATAAAAAGGCTTTCGCTCGGCCGTTAAAAAAACATTGAGCGGCCATCCCCCCTGCCCAGTGCTGACTTGCGAAAAAGTCATATAGATTTGATCAATATCCGGTCGTTCTTCCCGGTCAACCTTGATACTGATAAAATATTTATTCAGGTATTCCGCCACTTCGGCATCTTCAAAGGATTCTTTTTCCATTACGTGACACCAGTGACAAGTACTGTAACCAATCGAAAGGAAAATCGGTTTATCCTGTCTTTTGGCCAGATTAAATGCTTCATCCGACCAGGGATACCAATTGACTGGATTATAGGCATGTTGTAACAGATAAGGACTCATTTCATGCACCAGTCGATTTGATTTTTTTTGCTTATTGTCGAGAGACATGCTTAACTCCTTTTTTCAAAATTGCATTTATATTTTTAAAATAGCAACTGTTTGTTTTATGATTCAGTTATTCCAATCTGCCTTTATATTATGATTGCCTACTATTAACTTAATCTTTATTTTCTATTCAAAATTCAGTAATTCTCTCACCAATCGATTGTCTATTAACTTATAAAAAGCAAAACTCAAAGCTAAGCTGATCAAGACAAAAAGGCAATATCCCAACAGTTGGTTGACAAAATACCCCACCAAACCACTAATTGCAATGAGTAAACCCGCATAAATCATCCCCACAAAAAGCGTAATGATCACATTCATATTATTTTTAATTGCTTTTTGCGGATTATCCCAATTAAGTTTAGGGCGATTCATATCGATAAATAAACCGAATAATAAAATCGGCACCGATCCGATTATGCCCAATACGCCGCTCAGAACCAAACTTGATAAGCTTAACGGAAATACAAATTTAACCGCGATAATTGTAAAAATAATCCCCAGACTTTGGGTCAGCAGCGCCACGCCAGTTCGTCCAATAATCTGATCTTTGGCGGTTACCGGGATTATTCGTGTCATCCAGGAAGCTTTACCCTCGCGCGAAAAAGTAGTTGCGGTGGTCGCCGATGTCCCGCCAAAAAAGATAAAAAAAGAAATCAATAAAAAGTTAATTATGACCGGCATCTCGTTAAAAAACACCTGCATCCCCTGTAGATCTTCGGGCGTCATCTCAATAAAAGAAAACGTGATTATAATACAAATTGGCGCAATAATAACAACACTGAAATTGTTAAAAAAGTAGACTGGCGTTCTTAAAAGAATTCGTAGATCCATCATAAACACCGCCATCGCCCCATGGCTTTTTTTGCCTAATGCTTTATTTCGTTCAACGCCGTTTAATTGTTTCCCCTTTTTCATAACTTTTCCGCTAACGATGCTCTTGAGATAAACCCGTTCGCCAATCAAAACCATTATGATACAGGCTAATACTGCTACACCCCACAATGCGAAAACCCACACGACGGACATTAAAGTAATCCGATTTAGCGCCCAGGCCACGATAAAGCTGGTGGGCACAAAGTAACCAATCGTATTTAAAAAACCTTCGTTATTCGAAAGCATGACATTCAAGGCCTGTTGAAAATCAGCATCACCACTGCCTATTTGCGTTGAAAACCAGATTTGCACCCCAAAAATCAAACCAATACCTAAAAAAGCGAAAATAATCCGCAATACATCCTGACGGCCTTTAACTGAAGCTGACTGCATAACAAGCATTACCAGTGCGGTCAACAATGCCAACGGAATCACGGGAATCGTTAAAAACACCAATAAAGACAAAATAACATAAATAACACCCATGCCTTCGCCAACACCATAAATAATCAAAACCGGTACAAAAATAAAAGCGGTAAAGATATATTCAAATATCATCATGCTAAAAAATTTTGAAATAATCAGCTTTCGGGGGCTAATCGGTAATGGAATCAACTCTTCAATGTTATTTGAAAAATAAAACTCAGAAAAAATATACATTATCCCAAAAATGATAATCAGGACAGTTGCCATAATATACCCGATACTTAAAAAAACCGACGTCTGATTAACCATCCCTAAACCAATATAAGTGGCCACCATCAGCGAGATGTACATAAAAAATGCCGGAATTAATGCCACCGGAACAATAATCATCGTAAATAACTGTTTATAAAACTCTTTTTTATTGTATTGGCGATTGTAGAAAAATTGCGAAAATCCCATCGATTCATTGGTAAATAACTTCGTTAAATTAATAATATCTTTCATTATTCTGTCAACTCCAAAAAAATATTTTCGAGTGATTCCTGACTGCCAGCTTTTTCACGAATTTCTGTCATTGTTCCGACTTCAATGATCTTCCCTTTTTTAATAATCGCAATCCGGTCGCAGATTTTCTCGGCAACATCCAGAACATGGGTGGAAAAAAACACCGATCGTCCGCGATCACAATGTTCTCTCATAATTTTTTTAAGTTCAAAAGAGGCTTTGGGATCTAACCCAACCATTGGTTCATCCAGAATAAATAGTTGCGGATCATGAATCAGTGCCCCAACCAATGCCAATTTCTGCTTCATCCCATGAGAATAAGATCCTATCGGGTCATTGACGGCATCTTTTATTTCAAAAACATCCAAAAACTTTTCAATGCTTGCCTGCCGCTCCGCCGTCGGAATTTGATAAACATCAGCAATAAATTTAAGGTATTCAATACCCTTAATTTTTTCAAATAATTCCGGATTATCCGGTACATAACTAAATTGCTTTTTTGCTTCCAGGATATTTTCCTGATTGTCGATTCCATTGATGATTATTTTTCCCGTATTCGGGGCCAGGAGGTTGACAATCATTTTGATCGTCGTTGTTTTTCCGGCCCCATTTGGTCCCACAAAACCAAATATTTCACCGGGATGCACCTCAAAGCTTATATTATCAACTGCTTTTTCATTTTTATCTCCATATGTTTTCGATACCTGTTCAATTTTTAACATTCGCTACTCCTTTTTCTCTAAAGTTTAGTTTATTTTAACACAATCTTGCTTTATTTGCGGATAAAATTTAATATTGTTTTTAGAAACAAAGCATACAATAAATAAAATACTTAATTGGGTATTCTAAAAAATTGGGTCGTTATTATTTCAATAACCATACCTATTCTTAACCATTTTCTCATACCCATTATACGAAAGCAGGTAATCTCGTGATCACACAAAACGAAATAGCAGCATTAAAAGCCCAGGGCATTTTAGCACAACAGCAGGACGGTTATTTTTCCATCCGGGTTTTGAGCCGGGCCGGAAATTTCACCTCTGCCGAACTTCAAGCCTTAGCAACGATCGCCGAAAAATTCGGCAGAGGTTATTTAGGCGAAACCACCAGACTGGCAATTGAAATTCCCTGGATTCACTACGAGGATATCGAAGCGGTTAAATCGGCCCTTAATGCCAATGGATTGATGTATGGCGGGACCGGTAAAAAAGTACGACCACTGGTAGCCTGCAAAGGTACCGTTTGCCAACATGGACTTTATGATACCCAAAAACTGTGTGGGCTCTGTCATGACCAGTTCTTTGGCCGGGATCTTCATTCTAAAACAAAAATCACCTTTGTCGGCTGCCCTAATAATTGCGCCAAAGCCAATACCAACGATATTGGTCTGGTCGGACAGGCCTATGTTCAATTCGACTGGGATACCTGCGTTGATTGTGGAAAATGTCTGAAAGGGTGTCGTGCTAAAGCACTGACGATGGTCAATAAAAAACTCGTTTGGGATGAACAAAAATGTGTCAATTGCGGGAAATGCGCTCAAGTTTGCACGACCGGAGCTGCAACTGAAGAAGTTCGTGGAATTGCCGTCTATTTAGGGGGCCGGATGGGTCGCGGATACCGTTTTGGCGACCGTTTAACCGACTTGTATGCCGTCGAAGAAATTCCCAATCTGATCGAAAAAATTCTGGAAACCTATATGGAGTTGGGAACCGATGGTGAACGGATCTCAGCAGTTCTTGATCGAATCGGGATTAATGCTTTTGAAGGCAATTTGCAGGAACGGCTAGAAGACTAATTGTTAAACGGTTTAAAATAAACCATCTTTAGACAAAAAAGATAAAGATACCCGTGCCAGCAATCATCCAAGATCGTCGGCACGGGTATCTTTGTCTTTTGAGATCTGGACAATTTGTTCAGCTCTTTTTTTGCTGTTTAAAACTCTTTTTTTTGATAAATCTTGATTGAAACATTAATTGAAATAACCAAAACTACTACCGTAAAAGCAATCAATAACAACCCATAAATCCAGGCATTATCAAAACTTGGCAGCGGGATACCCATCTGCTCAATTAACAGAAGTATAGCTGTGGGAGCCAATGCACAGAGGATCAACATCAACCGAGCTTTTTCAGCGCCAAACTTATAAATCAAGGGAATCACCACACTACTAACAATAACAGCAATGAGCGATATTGCCCCAACGATCGCCAGCAGTTCACTGCCAATTGGCTCTCCCAACTCAAGGTTTCCAAGAACCCCAACAATCAAAGCGATAACAATTCCAATACTATTCAAAATTGCCATCACCAGATATTTACTAAGCACTATTTCTTTACGGGTTATTGGCATCGTCAATGCATATATATCCCATTTTGCCAGATCATCATAACTCATAGTAGTAATGACCATCATGGCAAACATAAAAATAACAATTCCAAAAACAAAACCATTTCCTTGAGAAATGAAAACAACCGAAAAGAAAATAAGCATAATTCCTAACGTCTTAAATGTTCCTTTTAAATTAGTTAAATCTTTTAAGATTAATCCCTTCATTATTTTTCTCCTTTTACATAAAATAACATAATTTCTTCGATGGTTGCCCGATCAACAATCGCCTCTGGAAATTTTTTCTTGATACTCTGTTTATCATTAACTAAGATCTCAAAGCTAAAATGATTTTTACGATATCGAATGTAGTCGTCCTGGTCAAGCCTTCTAAAATCTTCTTCACCACATTTTAGAATCCCCATTCTTGACAACATCGTCTCTTTTTCTTCATTAAGCAAAATTTCACCCTGATGGATAAAAACCAGATAATCAGCAATTTTATCCAGATCGCTGGTGATATGTGATGAAATAAGAATTGCATGTTCTTCATCCTGAATAAACTCCATAAACACGTCCAGTATTTCTTCCCTTATCACCGGATCAAGTCCACTTGTTGCTTCATCCAAAATAAGAACCTTGGGCTCATGGGATAAGGCCGCCGCAATTTGCAGTTTCATTTTCATCCCGCGCGAAAATTCTTTTATGGCTTTATCATTTGGAAGTTTAAATTTTTTCAGATATTGGTCATACCGTTCTTTATTCCAATTTTTATAGATACACGCCATCATTTTTGAAATATCACCAGTTTTTAAATTGTCATGAAAATTACAGCCATCCAAAACTACACCAATATTTTCTTTAACCTTTTTTTCTTCTTTGATCGTATCCATGCCCAAAATTTTAATCGTCCCACTATCACGATTGATCAGATTAAGAATTGATTTTAAGGTGGTCGTTTTTCCAGCCCCATTTTCCCCAACAAATCCAACAATGCACCCTTTAGGGACATTAAAACTAATATTTTTTAATTCAAAACCTTTAAATTTTTTATTTAAATTCTCTATTTCGATTGCATTACTAACGTTTATCATCGTTATTCTCCTTTGTACAAAATTTTCAGCATGTCTTCGAGTTCTTCCCATGAAATATTACTGCTTTTAGCTACATCGACCGCTTTCTGCAAAAACTCTTCGGTCAGTCTCAATTGCTCTTCCCGAATAAACGATAGATTTTGTTTAGCCACAAAACTGCCCTTGCCGGTAACCGTTTCAATAAATCCATCACGTTCCAGATCCGAATAAGCCCGTTTGGTGGTGATCACACTAATACGCAGCTCTTTGGCCAAAAAGCGCATACTCGGTAATGATTCGCCGGGACTTAACTCACCACTGATGATCATTTTCTTAATCTGTTTGGTAATTTGTTCATAAATGGGTTTATCACTTGAATTGCTGATAATAATATTCAATGGATCACCTCATTTCTTTCGTCTTATTGTATATATACTATATATACACTATAATCATCTTTGTCTTATCTGTCAAGTTTTTTTGCAAAAAAATAAGCGAGAGTAGCTCTCGCCATAAATTTTCAAACTAATATCTCCGTCCCGAAAATTATTCCCAATTCTGGACACTTAATTTTTCCTGAAGTCCTTTCAACTTCGCCTGCTCCGTTTTATAATTAGGTAATACCTGTTCGACAATTCGCCAAAAACTCGGAGAATGGTTCATTTCAACCAAATGAGCCAGTTCGTGCACCACCACATAACGAATGGTACTTTCTTCCGCCATCACCAAATACCAGGAAAAATTGAGATTTCCGGCACTTGAACACGAACCCCAACGCTTTTTAGCGCCATTGATTTTAACCACGCGAGGTTTTAAGCCCATGTGTGTTGCCAACTCCGCAACCATCTCGGCTAATATTTTTTTTGCCAGACTTCGGTAGAGTCCCACCTGATTGCGCTTTAGTTCCTCGGCCAAGAGCTGTTGATAGGCGTAAAAACGTTCCCCATCAAAGCCAAAGGCCGGTTTTTCAACCGCAACTAACGGAAATTCACAACCTAAAAATAAAAGCTTATCACCAAATCTTAATTCAAAATGATCACGTTCTTCTACCTGGCGTACAACCATTCCAAGATGAGTGTTAATCCAGCTCTGATGATCCTTAACAAAGCGCTCAATCCTTTTTTCAGGCGTGCCAATTGGTGCCCGCACCTCTATTTTTGCATTTTTAGTAATATACAATCCCATTGTTTTGCGTTGCGTATATTTTATCTGATATTCGTTTATCATTGTCCTGCTGTTGTCCTCTGCTATCGTTCTATCCGTACTCGGCTGCCGCCGGCTCCGGATTCGCCCGGAGTAATTAAAAGTTTAACCGGCATCCGGTTTTTAATCGATTCAACGTGACTAATAATTCCCACTTTCAGTTTGTCATTATGCAGTCGTTCAATCGAATTCATCACAACATCGAGCGCATCTTCGTGGAGGGAACCAAACCCTTCATCTAAAAAGAAAAATTCCAACGGCGCCCGTCCCTTTAATTGTATTTCGGCCGAAAGTGCCAATGCCAGTGATAACGACGCCAGAAAGGTTTCGCCGCCAGAAAGGGTTGACGCATCCCGAGAAGCCCCGCCATTTTTATAATCACGGATAATAAATTTACCCTCATCATCGGCTTCGAGACCATAATTCCCGTTACTGATGTCGGTCAGTCGTTTGGAGGCTTCCAGAGAAATATATTTAAGCCGGGAAACCGCCACAAATTCAACAAATCGTTTGCCCGAAAACAGCTTTTCCAAATCCGCAATCAGGGCTAAGCGATGATCCAGTTTTTCTTTTTGCGCTAAATACTGAGCCAGTTCAGCTAAACGTTTTTCCAGATCTTCAATGCTGGCTTTTAATCTGATATCCAAATTCTGTTGCTGTTCAATCCTTTCTGCCAATGCTTGATGAGCAATACGTAACTGTTCATACTCCGCTTCATGCATCTCTCGGCCAGCAATTTTCTGGTTTAAATCTTCCCGTTTGGCATTGATTTTTGACCGCTTCTGATAAAATTCATCAATTTCAATTTCCAGACGTTTAAGAACGTCATCGGCAATACAGGCCTTTTTAGCGGTTATCAGGTCGTCAAATCCCAGTTTTTCCAGTTGTTTTCTTAGCGCCGTTTCGGTGCTTGCAAATTGGCTTTTCAAGGTTTGCAGGTTCGCTTTTTTAGTGGTCATCACTTCTTGAACCTTCCCATGGTTCGTGCGGATCACTTCCAACTTCTTTTTAGCCGTCTGCCAGGCGTTTTCAATCCATTTTATATTTGCGATAAACTTATTTTTAAGATCCTCCAACTCTTTTAAGCCGTAATCTTTTCCCACCTTTTCTTCGATAGCCATTTTTTTCTCTTGAAATTGTCGGGCCTTTTCCCCAATCAGAAATAAGCACTCCTGAATCTGACGATTCAGCCCATTGATAGTCTCATTCAGTTTTTCCCGTTGCTGCAAATATGTACTTAATCCTTCTTCCAGCTTTTCCAGCTTAGCCACCAATTCGCTCCGGCGTTGATCCATCTTTTTAATGGTTTCACTGGTTGCGTTAAAATCAAAAGCTTTAGCAACCTTAAGTTTGCTTCTCAGGGCGGTAATTTCTGCTGTCAGGGTATTAAATGACGATTCTTTATTTTTCTTGAGCTCCTCTAACTCTTGATTCTGCAAGCAGATCGCTTCTTTTGTCGCTGTTTTTTCTTTGAGCTCACCAGCCAGCTTCAAACAATCATTTTTTAACTCCTGATTTTTTATTTCCTGATTTTTCAATTCAATTTCCCAAGCTTCCAGTTTCTGGCTTAACTCGTCATTGTTCTTTTCCAGTGCCTCCGACTGTTCCGCTCGAACAGGTTCGCCCAACTTCGCTAATTCGCTTTTTAGATTCTTTTGATTCTCGACTAACGTACTAAAACTTCCGCTTAACCGCGCAATTTCGGCGGTCAGTTCAGTTAACTCCTTTTCCTGCTGCCGAAAAGCTTTATTCATAACCTCCGCTTTGATTTCATCATCCGAGTCAACGGGACGATCAACCTGCGGATGCTCGGTTGCGCCACAAACCGGGCAGGGTTCTCCGGCTTTTAATTGCTCTCGCAGGTGTCTTCCCATACTTTTGTTTTCCAACAGGAGCAGTTCTTTTTTTACTGCTGCCATCTTTTCTTTTAAAATCGTTTCCGAATATTGCTTGCTTTCAATTGACTGCAGCTGGTGATCAAGCTGCTCCCCCACAACTGCTAAACTTTTTTTGATTTCCTGTTGCTTAAGAAAAATATTTTTCATCTGGATAAGCTTATCTTTTTCCTGACGAATTTCATCCCAAGCTGCCGGTTTAGCATTTTTATGGGCTGCCAGCTTTAAATCACTGGCTGACTGTTCGCTTTCTTTTTGATGTTTTTGTGCATCAAGTTCCTGTTCTTCTTCAAGAAGCGTCGTTATAATAACCTGGTTTTTGGCCCAACGTTTTGCATCGCTTTCAATCTCATTTTTCAGACGCCCGATTTCGGCGGTTAAAAAAACACCACGGTTAATTTTTTCCCGATAATCTGATTCCACACGACACTTCTTTTCCTCCCGTTGTTCCCCTTCAATTTGTTTTTTTTCTTTGTCAATTTCCTGAAGCAAACGTGTTTTCTCATTTTCAAGACCGATTTTCTGATGATTCAGTTGATCCATTTTTTTATTTAGCTCATGAATCTCCTGCTCCAGTATCAACTGTGATTCTTTCCATTGGATTGCGTCTTCAACCTTTTCCAGCTTGCTCTGAAACTTAAAAAGATTCTCGGTTTTGTAATCGTCTGTTTGATTAAAGCTTTTCTCATAGTTTTCTTTCTCAGCCACGAGTTTCTCTAATTCTTCTTGACTATCATCAAAACTGGCCTGGCTCGCTTTAATTTCGTTTTCGAGGGTTTCAAAGGTTTCTAAAAAAGGCAATAGTTCTAAAGCTTTTTTTCCAAGCGCCACCTGATTTTCCTTAACTGTGATTTCGGCTTCTTTTGTTTCCAGCTTTTGCGCTTCTTCCTTCGCAGTTTTTAATTCTGCCAGCCAACCGATCAGCGTTTTGGCTTCTGCTAATTGGATATTTAAGCTTTCATATTGATCCCGATTGAGTTTAAGTTGGTTATGATTTTTTTCATAACTGTCTTTTTTTTCAGCCAGCACTTCCGGAGTTACCGCGTCATAGGTCATCATGCTGCCGACCACTTGATTAAGCTTTTCGGTTTCTTTTAATTTTTCTGCTTTCAGACGATTCATCAAATCATCGCCATATTTAGCTAGATTAAACAAGCGCTCCAGCATATCACGTCGCGGTTTTCCTTCCAACTTTAAAAAATCACTAAATTTTCCCTGCGGCAACACCACTGTTCGGGTAAAATCCGTTAAACCCAGACCAATAATTTCCTCGCAGGCATTGGTCACTTCGGTCGTTTTATCGGCCAATACCAGCTCCCCTTCAGGTCGTAATTCCAATAGTTGACATTTCCCCTGGTTGATCCCGTCATTTTTATTACGCTTAAACTCCCGGCTCACCTGATATTTTTTTTCTTTTGCCCCGGCGATGATAAACTCATAAACCACACTGCCTTTTTCTTCGTTAACATTGATATAATTGCTGCTGTTTCGGGACAACTTTCCATAAAGCGCCAATGTGATCCCATCCAGAATCGTCGATTTACCACTACCAGTCGGGCCGAAAATCCCAAACATACCGGCCTGCGTCAAGGTTTCAAAATCAATGATCTGTTCTTGCTGAAAGCTATTGATGCCTTTAATTTTAAGTCGTATCGGTCTCATTATTTTTCCTCCTTAAGAACCAGCGACAACAGTAATTCCATCACTTCATCGTCGGCTTCGGTTCCTCTTTCGCGGCGATAAAATTCTTTAAATACCTCGCCAAAAGATTTTTCGGTCAGCGCTTCCAGGCTGGCTTCAGTTTCCAGTACCGTCAGTTTCGGGATAACCTCTAAAATATCATCTTTATAAGCCTTCATTTTTTTGATTTCATCTTCCCGAATATAATGATCCGTCTCAATTTCCAGATAAACCCAACAGGATCGCTCGGCATTTTCTTCACATTTGGCAATCGCTTCATCAACATTCGCACACCGCCAAACTTCAATCGGTTTATATACTTGAAGCGGTATTTCGCTAACCTCATTTTTAACCGTCTTTCCCGCTTCAACAACAATTTCAACCACGATACATTTTTTTTGATAAGCAATTTCCCGGCGGTTGAAATGAAGCGGTGATCCGGCATAATGCCCGCGACCATCGGTGCCGGGAATAACCTGGGGTTTATGGATATGTCCGAGGGCGATGTAATGGGCCTTTTGGGGAAAGCAATTACCATCGACAATATAAGTGCCGCCAAGCTGAATACTTCGCTCTGATCCGGATTCTTCACTGCCCATTGCAAAAATATGGGTAGTCACCAGATTGATGGTGTCGGCTCTAAAATGCGACTCCAGTTCTAAAAAATAGGCATGAATCCGATCACTATAGGACTTTTGATTTTGTTCTTCGTCAGTCGTTAAATCATATAATACTTCATTTAGTCTTTTTTCACTGGGATAAGGCAGCAACAGAATCACGGCCCGTTCGCCATTTATTTCAATCTCCACATAACCTTCACCCGACTCTACCACTTGATGGTGCCCGTAAGTGCCAGTTGGAATGATCGTTTTCGGCACCCCGGCCATTAAAATCCCATGATCTCTGGCCAGTGGCCCCGGCGCTTCCAACCGCTGGGGATTATCGTGATTGCCGGCAATCACTAAGATTAATCTTTTACCGCCATCCGATAATTGCTTAAGCGTTTCATAAAACAACTCTTCAGCTCTGGCCGGTGGGTTATAACTATCATAAATATCCCCGGCAATGATGACCAGATCAATGTTTTGTTCTGCGGTTATTCTAACAAAGTCTGCCAGAAAAGATGATTGCTCATCCATCCGGCTGTGACCTTCGATATTTTTTCCTAAATGCCAATCGGCGGTATGCATTATTCTCATTTGCGCGTCCTCACTCATATCTGTTTTGTTTATTATCCCACAGTCGCTTTTTTTTGTATAGACCAAACAAAAAAAGCCCCGGCAAATGCCAAAGCTTTAGCGCTTAGTTGCAATCCAGTTAGACTAACAGTTTTTTTATCCATTAATCCAAGTCAGCTATTCTCACTTTCTTTAGACGCAAGCAAGCCTTTTGCTAAATAAAACCCGGCAATGGTTGGGATGAGATATAAGGCTGGTGCATCAGATATTAAAAAACGGAACAGTCTAAAAAAAACAGCTACCGGTGTATAAAGTAGATAATAAAAAAACGTAAAGAACAGCCCGATGATCAAGTAGGATCGGTGTATTTTGATTCTTAGCGCCCCTGCTTTTCGACACAGCAATTCAATAAGAATACCAAATATAATGTTAATTAGCGGTAGCGTCACCGTATATACTAAACCTAAATTACCTAAAAAAAACGGTAGGGTCGAATTTAAGTTTGAATCGTAAGCTCCATATTTTACCAGATTTTTCATATTGAAGATTAAAATAACGTAGCCCAACACTAACGGTATGACCAGGTATGGGTAAATTTTTTTAAATATTCGCAAAACAAACACCTTCCTTTTTGCTTATTTTCTTTTAACTCATTCCTAAAAAACAAGCTCTAAGATTTAAATAAAGGTCCTGTAAATTCCAACCTTTGAATTTTATATTTTTTCACTTTCGTTTTTATTATCATTTCTCAAAAATAATCCTTCAAACATAAAAAATCCAGAAAAGATCGGAATAAGATAAATCAATTGACGCCCCGTTGTTACGTTTCCATAAATCGTTGATATGGGATTAATGACCTGAAAAATTATGAGGAAAAACACTACCGCTATCGCAATTGCAACGATAAAACAAACGATGTCAAAGCTAAACGCCAGCTTTTTCTTACCACTCAAAAAATGTAGTAATAATCCGAGAACAAACCATTTAAAAAACACCATAAGCATCATCAATATATAACGACTGGAATCAAAACTTCCACCCCGCAGTACTGCTGTATTGAAACTTTCTCGGATGGATTCAAACCAAAAATCCATCAACAAAAAAAACAATAAATAACCAATCATTAAACTGACTTTAACCAACTTTTCTTTCATTTTTATAACCAACCACTTTGCCTGGTTGGACTTTTTATCTTCTTTGCCCAGCTTTTATTTTTACGCCATTTTTTCATTTCACATTTACCTATTAATAAATTTAAATATACAAAGAATAAAGCGTCGATATTATAAAGTAGCATATGACTCCCAATAAAAATACAATTGATATAAGCACATCCTTCTTCTTCGTTTATTCTTGCCTTTTAATTAAAATTAATCTTCCTATTGATCTAATTCTATCATATTTTTTTATTCATACGCGTCTTTGTTGAAATTTATATATTTTTTTGTAGTGAACTAAGATTTTTTCTTATTCCCGATCCCGATGTCTTTTGCTTTTGGAGCCCAGATATGATAAAATTGCTGTTAAATAACCTAATTGAAAACGTAGCCAATTTTCGAGAACAAAGATTGCGTGAAAATATCAAGGAGGACAACATGGAAAATAATGATGGCCTGGAAATCTTTCCCTATTTTAAAGCTTGTGTGATTGATAAGAAGACTCAAGAGTGGAATTCTTTTCGCAAAAAAAATAGAAAACTTGCCATTAATTTTGACCATTGTGATTTATCAAAATTGGAACTCACCGGATTTAATCTTAAAGGCATTTCATTTATCGAGGCAAATTTTTCTGAATCTATTTTCATAAATTGTATTCTTGATTTTTGTCAGTTAGAAAAGGTTCAAGCCTTCGGCGCATCGTTTAATGAATGTAGTCTGGTTCAGTCAACCCTTCTCCAGGGCAACTATGTAACCTGTAATTTCATTTCATGTGATCTTCGATATGCCGATTTTTCAAACAGCCGAATTCATCAAAGTTCAATGAAACACTGTAAATCAGACAACGCTATATATAAATCTGTTTCTTTTTATGACACTTGTTTATTCGGTTCGTCATTTTCTTATTCAGATTTCAGTGGCAGTGGTATAAAAAAAGTGCAACTTCAACAAGCTGATTTTACAGCCATTTCTGTCGATGGCGCAACAATATTTTGGGATTGCTACTATGACAAAAAAACAAATTTTACTGGTGTCGGTCTCGACAGCTGTCGAATTGAACCGGTTTTATTATCCAGTTTCCACTGTAATATTCGAAGAATCTGGTGGGAAAAATGGTATCACGATAAAAAAATCAACATTGTCGCTTATTTTAAATTATTTAAACAAAATCCACTATTGCATTTTTTAGATTTATTCAAAGGAATCGGAACCTATATTATTGATTTAATCGTCAAATTTTTCTGGTGGATTACTGATTATGGCTCATCCACCATCCGATTATTAATCGTTTTTTTAGCAACAACTTTAATTTATGCAACTTTATATGCATTTGGTCCACATCTCACCAACGACCTAATTTTAAATACTTCAACTGATCATTTATTAATATTTATCCGTTCTTTGTACTTTTCAGTAATTGTCATGACCGGACTGGGTTTTGGCGAAATCAATGCCTTTCCCTACTCTTATTTAGGACATATTGTGATATTACTGGAATCTTTAATGGGCTACATTTTGCTTGGCGCCTTTCTTGTTCGAATCGGAATTTTGTTTCAAGGGGAATTTCCTGTCGCTCCGGCCAGAGAAACATCCGACTGTAACTGTAATCCCGAACAAAATGCTCCCGTAACCAATCCGAAAGATCATATATAAAAAAGGAGTTGCACAAAATGAATAATCAAATTGCATGTTACATTGCCGATGACAGCAGTCTAATTAGAAAAATCATGTCAGATATCTGCGATGAAATGGGGCTTTCTGTATTAGCGGAATATGAAAACGGTGATTCCATGTACGAATCACTAACCATACTCGAAAGAACTTCCCCCGATGTTATCTTTTTGGACATTAATATGCCCGGTCGTTCAGGCAAAGATTTGCTGGATTTATTGCTGGATTTAAATCCTGAGTTTATTATCATCATTGTCTCTTCAGTTGATGACACGCTCTTGATCAAAGAATGTTTGGAACTGGGCGCTTCCAATTTCATTCATAAAAATACTGGTAAAAATGCAATGAAAGAAATTATCACCACGACCCTAAAAAATAATGGACTCGTGTAAACCAACAGTCTCGGTAAAAATATCATTGTAAAATAGTAGGCCCCGCCCATGGCACACCATAAACCCTACCAGAGAGCCGTTTAGGCTCTTTTTTGCATTTCACAATTAAGCTATACTTAACGGTGTTAATAATGCCGCTTGGGACTTAAATTACGCAACCTTATCCTTTAAAATGCATTAAGATGACCGATCGCTAGAATCAAACGTCATCTTTCTTTTTTTGTACCAGCAACGCCAACTTTCGAAATGCTTTAGCTAAATAAAACAGCATTAGCCAGATTACACCTACATTTCCTAAAAATTGTACCGGATTAATTTCCAGACCAGCAGGGAATGCAGAGTTATACTGATGTAGCGTAATAAATGCCCCAGGAAATCCGAAATAAAAAACGTGTTCAAAATCTCCCGCTCTTATTGTGAACACCCCTACGAGCAAAGAAATTACCGTTGCCAGAATAAGCAATTTTACCTTATGGCTTTCTAATATTTTTTTCATGTTCTCCCCCGAAATATTTCTAATAGTTATTGTCCGCGCACCACTAATGTGTTCGGATTGTTATAAAAAGCCAACAACGATCTTGTTAAACACCGGTATAAACACATGACAAAATTGTCAGTCAGTTGAAACAACGTTATCACTACAAAGAAGGATTTCATGCCCTTCTTGAATTGCTCAAACTCCTGCCTGAATATAAGTCTTGAAAGTTGATCATTTTAAAGAACGCATCATCTATCAGAAAAATTGATTTTGACTTTGTCACTTTTCTGAACTGTCTGTTGAAGTTCTCAATAATTAAAATATCGGTCTGATGTTTCTTCACCACCTGTTATTCGAATTCGCCATTGTGATCTTTTGAAATATCAATGGTCAGACTTCCCCTCATAGATGAAGTGGCGGTTTTCTTGTTGACTATTGTCAGTTTTTTTATTGCATAGTCATTCCTAAAATAACCGTGATCATCTTTCAGTTTGATTTCCAGCATTACCTGAAGAATGTCAACCAATAGATTTCTAACATAAATTGACCATCTCGCATTTTCTCTGATTGATAGTTTACCAGAAGTTATCGGACTAATTCTTTTCGCTCTTTCGTGAATTTTTGTTGTCTTGCAATAATAAAAGCCCTACCAAATTAATTCTATTTTTCATTAATCTGGTAGGCTTTTCTACCTTGTCACAAATTGTATACTGTCTTTTAAATCAAGTTCTCAATCATGCTATTTATTGATCTTAGAACATACTTTCATTAACTTTCTCCTTTTTTAAAATTATAAATCATTAAAAAAACGTAGTAGCCCATCAAAATAAAATTAAAAGCAAAAAATTCTTTAATGTTAGCAAAATACAGAACTCCAAAATAACTTACACCATAAAACAGAATCAACATTATAACATTACATAACAAAATAACCTTTGTTATTCTTAGCAAACGAATTTTTATATAGGTTTCATATAAACTTGCAAGTAATATTCCTGTTGATATGTAAAGAAATAAGTCAAATAAAACTCTAACCCATAATAATCCTATCTGAAGATTAGCTGCCTGATATTTTATAAAATAATCCCTCAATATAACAAATCCTAAGATAAGATAAGGTGTTATAGCAATTTTTATAATTGATTTGTAATTCGTCAATTATTGTTTCTCCAATCCTTAATGATAATTTCATTGTTTATTAAGATATCAGCAATTCTTTCCGTCATAAAGCTTCTCATTTGAACTCTTTAAATTTTTCTCCAACCTCCGGCAGTTTGGGTTGATGAAAGAAGTACGCACAAGCCGTATTAACGTTTAACGTTGTTACCATCAACGCCATAGCTGCAATAACCCGATACCATTTTAATGATAGATTTTTTAAAATACATCCCCCCTTTTTTCTTTTGTTGATCTAAATATAGCATGTATTTCCATTTGTGCGAGTCTTTGTTGAAATTAATATATTTTTTTGTAGCGAACTAAGATCTTTTTCTTATGATTGGTTATCACCACGGGATCGTTGCATAAACTCAGCAGCATAATGCCAGTTTTTTCGAAAGAAAAGTACCAACCAAACCAATCCAATAGTAACAAAAATGCCCGACATAATTAATAACGACGACATATCCGCAGGTTTTATTTCAATTGATGAATCGGTGCTAAGTGATGAAAAATACTTAAGCAGCTCCACTACCAGATTATGCAGGCTATGGATGGTAATACACGGAAGGAGACTTCCGTATTTCATAAAGATCACACACAGAACCATACCAACGAGGGTCGGGCTGATCCCAGTAGTCAGATGCATCGCTCCGAAAATTACCGATGATGCAATGACTGCCTTGGCCGGTGAAAATCGTGTCAGCATCTTGTTAAAGATAAATCCTCTGAAAATCAGTTCTTCACAGATTGGTGCCAAGACAACAGCGGATACAAAATTAAGCCCCCAGTTGGTGGCGGAGGTCTCCGACAGTTCGTTGAATCCCCCCGTGGGCAAAATAAAGGTAAGTCCAAGGGTAATCAATATTAGGATCCCCGTCCCAAGTAATTCCGGAAATATTGCCGTAGCAATCGTTTCGCTAATTTTAAATTTTATCCGTTGCAGCCATTCCCATAGCGACAGATGGTGTTTTCTAAAATGATAAAACATCCAGCCGATGGGAAAGAAATATAATGATAAGATTCCGGCAAACGACGTAATATATGGACTTTCTAACCCCATCAAGGTAAAGAGGATCAAACTTAACGCCAATGTAAAAATAACCCCCAGAATCAGATACCGATACTTCATATTTTTTAGCATCTCTGTCAATTTAAGCCCTCACTTCATATTTATATTCGTAAAATTTATAACGTATTCAAAAGATAGATGCCTGTCATTATTAGTTTAATTTTCAGTTGATTTGCTTCATCAGCATTAATTTTAATAATTTGAGTCCCTGCATGTAATACATCATTCGTATTTAATGGTGAAATATAGTGTATATAACCATTTAGCTGTGCTTTTATGACATAATTTTGTAGTTTAATGTCACTTTCTTTCAATTGTGAAGTGCACTCTTTTATCTGATCTTCTTTTTCTTTTATTTGAGACTGAGTTTGACTCAACTCGTTATTTATATATTTTTCACTTTCAATATCATATCTTTTTGACATACTGTTCGAAAGACTAATTGATTGTTGACTATTTTCAATATTGGTTTGATATTGGTTTGATATGATTTCAATTCATTTTTATACGTTTGAATCATTTGCTGATTTTAACGAATTTAGATTCATCCTTCCATCCTTTCGACCTCATAACGCATCTGCAATGCCCGGATTGCTTTTCTTTTTGCTTGGCTGATTGGCAAACAGTCAGCATTTGACATTTTGGTTTGATCGTATTTAAATGTACTCACATGTTCATAATTAACCAGATAAGATTTATGGATCTGCATAAAATGATGCCCTTCAACCTGAGCCTTTACCTCCCGCAATTTTCCATAAAAGAATTCCGCCCCTGTTGTTGTGACAATCTTAATTTCCCGATTGACGCTTTGAAAGTAAATAATGTCTTTGATCGGAAGCTTATGCATTTGACCGGATTTTTGATAACTGAAAACGCCACTAAAGCACCCATTTAATTTCATTGCAAGTTTGATATCCTTAATCAACTTCTCTGTTTCAAGCGGTTTTGATAAAAAATGCATCGGTCGCACATCAAAAAGATCCTTATAATAACGCTTCTGCCCCGACACATAAACAATCTGGATGGTTTGATTGTCCATTTCCTCGCGAATTTTACGTCCCAATTCAAGACCATTTAGCCCTTCCATTTCAATATCCAGAAAAATCAAATCAAAATCATGTTCGTTTTGAATAAAGCTTGCCAGTCTTTCTCCCGAATAAAACACATTAATCTCAAGTTCTTCAGTGAAAACATTTTGGTTTTCCAAAATAATCGTTTCTATCTGTGAGCAAAGTGCATATTCATCATCACATATCGCTATTCTAAACATAAAACACCTCTTATTCGATAATAAAATCATTTTACCTGAAAATAAAACAACTGTCCAGCGACGCGAATAAACAAATTAGAACACTCCGTAAAAAAACAGCAGTCAGGAAACACCAATAAAGGTTCTTCGTAACTGCTGTAATTTAAAATTCTTATTCTATTTTTTAATTGATCCCATCTACTGCTGTCAATAGCTCAGCTATCGAACTATACCAGTTTTTAATCATATGACGCATCAGACCGACTTGTTCGGCTTTGGCCAGTAATCCCAAAACGGGAATTTTCGAACCATATGCAGCTCCAATTTCGGCCCAGGCATCGCAGCCGGATGGCCCGATATAGATGATTAAATCGGCACTGGTGACCGATGAAATACAAAAATCAAAAACCCGCTGACCTTCTGGTGATTCAATAAAATGGGTCAGTTCTTTCTGTGACAGAAAGGCTTCTTCCGGCCGCCCTTCCCGAATCCAGGACAAAACCGTGTGTCCCCGGGCTTCTAATAAATCCGTCAGCATTTCTACCGCATGCTGATGCTTCCAAGAAGCCGCAATATATATTCTCATGATTCCTCCACATATCTCGTTTTGTTAGATTAGATCTTTAGACATTTTTTTATTATACGCCTGTTTAGCACAACTCACAAGCAAAGGATCATCAAATATTAACAACCATTAAATTTATTTAGCAACGTTACTAACTATTCTGACATTCTTTTTTTCTTTACCCGCGCTATTATTATATTCGTTACTCTTCCTGCTAAGCATAATATAACCTTTACCCACTGTTAAGCCCTGTACAACGGTAGTAAACAGAACAATGGCATAGGTTGCTACTAAAAATAGATTGTAAGTTGGCATTGCTAATGAGTTACTCGTACCCATAATTAAAGCCAGACAAAGACCGCCTTTTAAACCGGCCCAAGTCATAAAGGTGATAAATCGGGGATTTTTCATGCCTTTACCTTTTGGTGGATTTTTATTAAATAGCAATGAAATCGAAACTCCGGTCATTCTGGCAATGGTATTAAATAAAATAGAGCCTATTCCAATAATAATCATCATCCCGACAGACAAGGTATTAATATTTTTAATATTGAGGAATAATACCCCTACTAATAAAAATAGCATTCCGTTCAAAAGGTTATCGACGACTGACCAAAAGGAATAAAAAAGATTAAGTAGTTCTTCAGAAATGCAAGCACTATTTTTCTCATCATGACGGGCAATCCCTGAGGCATAATAGAGACCACAAATTACGGCCGCAATCGGTCCGGAAAACCCAAGATACTCACAAACCAGATAAGCCAGCATAACGGTTAGAATACTGGTAAATATTTTTATAAAATTGTCATTTGAGCGCTTAAATACTTCAAACAAAAGAAATGAAATGGCAAACCCAACGGTTACCGCACCTAAAATTTCTGATGTTAAACCACCCAGAAAACTCAGCACGGAAACACTATTTGAGGAAAGTTTTAAAACACTTAATAGCGTCGCAAAAATAGCTACTGCTACACCGTCATTAAATAAGGCTTCGCCTTCAATAATTAATCCGATTCGTTTTGGTAGACCAGCTTTTGCCAAAATGCTCATCGCCGAAATAGGATCCGTTGGAGCAACAATTGCACCAAGTATACACGCTTCCAATAACGAAATATTAACATGGATTAAATAACCCAAGCCAAAGAAAAGCAGACCATAAACAATTGTTGAAATCAATGTCCCGACAATTGCCATGCTTCCGATCATAAACTTATCCGCTTTAAAATCGCCAAATTTAATCCGTGACGCCCCACTAAACAGCATAAAACATAAAATACCCTTGAATAAAAAATCAGTGAAATCAAATTCTCGGTATAGTTCTGAAAACTCCGCTGGAATATAAATAATATTCAAGTTTCGACCAACAATATAAATAGCAACAAAAATAAAGCCAAAAACAACTAACCCAATTTCATAAGGAAGCTTGAGCGTTTTTTCGTTAATAAAACTGAACAAAACCACCAGAAAAAGCAGCGCACTGAACAGGATAAGTAACTGATCAAAATTATACATTTTTTCTCCTTATATTTTTTTAATCTTCCATGAACAAATTTATTTTATTCTATAAAAAATAATGATAACAAATAGACATCATCTGTTATCATCATTGATACATTCAGAAAACAACTTTATAAAGGCAACCATCCTCATTGATGTTACCCTAGTATACTATTGAAACTTTTCAAATTATAGCACTTTATAATTTTCCTGTCAATGGCATTTAAGGTGGATTCCAGTAATTCTATTATGTAAACGAACGTCTACTTTTTAGTCTTTTTTTCTTAACAAATCCATCGGTTTAACCGGTTCCTTCATCAGTAAATAATATTGCATTTTAGGATGTGGCGTGGATTCAATCGCTTTCCCGGATTGATCCGTCATAGCTTCTATTTTTTGCTTAAAAAAGCCTTTCCCCGGAATCATAATTTCAATTTCATCACCAATTGATACCTTGTTTCGCTGTTCAATCAAGGCCATCCGCGTTTGCTCATCATAGGCTAATACTAAGCCAACAAAATCGTAATTTCGAGTATAGCTGCTGGTGCCATAATTCTGATCAGCAGCCGTTGTTTTACCATTGAAAAAACCTTTCGTATAGTTGCGATGGCTCACTTTGGTAAGTTCCTCATAATAATCATCTTCCAAGTGAGTAACGGTCGGGTTGGCACAACAGTAATCGATGGCACTGCGATATGCCGAAACAACCGTCGCCACATAATAAAGGCTTTTCATCCGGCCTTCGATTTTGAAACTATTTACACCTGCTGTCATCAATTGTGGTATTTCATTGATCAGACATAAATCCTTTGAGTTAAAAATAAACGATCCTGTTTCATCTTCTTCAATGGAAAAAGCTTCATCTGGGCGGGTTTCTTCAATGAGATGATATTTCCAGCGACAAGGATGGGCACAATCGCCCTGATTCGAATTTCTTCCCGTCATATAATGACTTAATAAACACCGACCCGAATAGGAAATGCACATCGCCCCATGAACAAAAGTTTCAATTTCCATTTCTGGAGCAACTTTTTCACGAATTTCCTGAATCTCTTTTAGACCCAGCTCCCGAGCCAAAACAATTCGTTTAGCTCCTTGAGCATGCCAAAATGCGACGCTTCGCCAATTGGTATTATTGGCCTGGGTGCTGACTGATATTTTTAACGCCGGGGCAATTTCACGAACGACGGAAAAAACCCCGGGATCTGCTACGATAACCCCGTCAATTCCCAATTTGTACAGTTCTTCTACATATTCTGGCAAGCCTTCTAAATCGGCATTATGGGCAATAATATTTAATGTCACATATATTTTCTTATTCCGTTCATGGACATACGCAACCGCTTCCGAAAGCGTTTCCTGACTAAAATTGTCAGCCTTGGCTCGTAATCCAAATCGCTCGCCGGCACAATATACCGCATCTGCCCCATAATGTAAGGCGTATCTGAGTTTTTCAAAATTTCCTGCCGGTGCTAGTAATTCCGGTTTTTTCATCCTATTTCTCCGTTCTTTATCGATACATCACAATGCCCGATAGCGTAAACTATCGGGCATTAACGACTGTTTTTTGTTGATCAATTTTAATTAGTACGCTTATTTTACCTAAGCACATCAGCGCTTAGTGTTTTCAGTCGTTTCGATATTTTAAGCTGCTCACGATTTTAGCATTGATCTTTTTTCCAACTGATCGCCAACCCATCACCTAACGGCAAAATACTCGTCAGCAATTGGGGATGATTGGAAATCGTCTCTAAGTAAGCCCGCATCCGTTTAACAATGGTTATTTTTCGACGAATGACCAATTCATTTGTCGCGATCATTCCTTTATACAAGACATTATCCGAAACGAGCAAGCCACCCGGTTTTAAGCATCGCAAACAGTCATCAAGCAAATGAATATAATGACCCTTCGCACCATCTAAAAAAATCATATCATAACTTTTATCAAGATTGGTCAGGTTTTCCTGAGCATCACCAATTATCAGATTAATCTGATTTCTCAAACCGAGGCCGGTAATATTCTCATCAGCTTGCACCACCATTTTGAGATTTCGTTCGATCGTGTCAACCTGCCCCTGCGGGCCCATCGCCAGCGCAAACACCGAAGCTGAAAACCCCACCGCTGTACCAACCTCCAGAATAGACTGAATTTTATGGGAGCAGATCAACAACTCAATGTGTTTTTGAACTTCTTTATGAATAATCGGGATCTCGTCTTTTAAGGCCTGATTTCTAAATTTTTCGATTCGCGGTTCATTTTCGGGAATTAACCCGCTAATATAATTTTCAATGTAATCTTGTACAATCTCACTCACAATTTTGCCTTCATTCGTTTTATTTTAATTTTCCCAATAAACAAGTGTCAAGAAGATTATCTTCGGATTAAACTTGTCTAATTAATTTCCCATATATGTTTCTACATCAGCAAGATGTTCGTCATAAGTTTCATTGAAATAAATCTTTCCGCTCTCCATGTCCGCCACAAAATATAAATAATTTGTCTTTGCCGGATATAAAGCGGCTTCTAAGGAAGTTTCCCCAAAAGAACAAATCGGACCAAAAGGCAATCCAGTGTAAAGATATGTATTATACGGTGATTCATATTGCGTTTCTGCAGTTGTTAAAACAGCTGTTTTTTCGCCTCTGGCATAATCCACGGTAATATCAGATTGAAGTGGCATTCCATCCGCAATGCGGTTATAAAAAACACTTGCAGCATTCGCCTTATCTTCGACTAACTTCGTTTCCAACTCAACAATCGACGCCATAATCACAATTTCATCGACTGTTTTGTTCATTTCCTTTGTTCTCGCTAAGTAGTCTTTATCGTAAACTTCTACAAACCGATCCAACATCGTTTTGACCACTTCAGACGGCTCCGTATTGGGTGAAAACCGATAGGTGTCGGGATATAAGTACCCCTCTAAACTACGACTCATACCATCTTTTGGTTCCAAAGGAATACTACTGAGAATCGGATACTCTTTTTGATACACCGATACTTTTTTTGTTTCTTCGATAAATGCATCGGCATCACAAATATTTTGATCTTCCAAAATTTGGGCAAATTCAGATATGTTTCGGCCTTCTGGAATCGTGACCGAAGCATCTGCCACATCGCCTGACACGAGACGATCTAAAATCTGTTGCGCTGATTCAGCTGGATTAAACGCATAATATCCAGATTGGATCTGATTAGCAACATTTTCTTTTTTAGCTAAAAGCTCAAAGGCAAAAACATCCCTTATTAAATTATTTTTCGCAAGAAGTTCGGCGACATCGCTAATTACCGCGCCATCTTCGATCTCAATATTTACTGTATCACCTTGGCCAACCGGCTCCAACATTTTTCCAATAAAATAATTAAAGCCAAATACGCCTGTTGAACCAAAAATAACTATTAATAAAACAATAATTGCAATAAATTTCCCTCGTTTTTTTTGTGGTGGCTTTCTCCGTTTTTCTCCCATAGTTCACCTTCTTTCACAAATTTTAAAAAAAGAATATAGGACCGCTATTTAGGTGGCTACCTATATTCTTTTGGCATTATTATAAAATGAAGACTTAATCGCCGCAGTCTTCCTCTGAGTTAAAAAGTCCCAAATTCAAATCAACAGCTTTTGCCATTATATCTGTGATGTCCTGAAAAATAACCGAAAAATACATTTGCGCTTGAAAAAATTCAGCAATCTCAGGAATTTCCATAACGGTATTTGCCAAGTTATTATAAGAGCTGATTTGTTCTTCAGTCAATTGATTTCCCAACATTTGAAATGATTGGATTTCCATTTGCCGACGCATATAATCTTTGGCCATTTCGAATTTTTCCGGTTCTTTTTCCAATTTTTCTTTTGCTGCCAAAAAGTTTTTATATTCAATTGATTCTTTCAGCGCTTTTGCCAAATTATTGGCTTCATCATATACATTCATTTTTGACTCCTACTTTTTTTGAAATTTATACTTCCATCAAAATGGGTAGTATCATCGGTTTTCTTTGCGTTTTTTCATATAAATATTTAAATAAGCTTTCACGAATGACATTTTTTATTGAGTTCCAATCAATAATACCTTTTTCTTCACAAGATATCAAGGCTTTCTTGACTTCTTCTCGCGCGTTATGGATTAACTCTTCTGATTCACGCACATAAACAAACCCACGTGAAATAATATCCGGTCCAGAAATTGCTTTTCCTTTATGCATTGTACAAACAACGATAAAAAGACCATCTTCTGATAATCGCTTACGATCATTTAGAACAATGTTGCCAATATCGCCAACTCCTAAACCATCAACCAGCACTGGTTCAGCCTGAGTTTTACCCACAATCTGAACACTTCGTTTATCGATTTCCAAGATATTACCATTTTCAGCAATAAACGTTCGATCTTTATTCATACCAACATTAAAAGCCAACTCGGCATGTTGCATCAGCATTCGGCTTTCGCCATGAACGGGGAGAAAATGTTTTGGTTTAACAAGGGTGATCATTAGTTTTAATTCTTCTTGCTTGGCATGTCCGGAAACATGAATTTCCGCAAATCGTCCATAAACAACGTCGGAACCAAGTTCAACTAATTTATTGATAACTTCGGATACCATTTTTTCATTACCTGGTACTGGTGATGCTGAAATAATAACCATATCTTCTTTTTTAATGGTTAGGTGACGATGCTCACCCAATGCCATTCTTCCCAGAGCCGCCATGGGTTCTCCCTGACTTCCGGTTGTAATAATCACTAATTCTTTATCTTTATAATTTTTAATGTCTTTTAATTGAACCAAGACATTAACTGGCACTTTTAAATAACCCAGATCCATTGCCACTTCACTGACGTTTTCCATACTGCGCCCACAGATAATCACCTTCCGTTTATATTCAACGGCCGCATCAATTACTTGTTGCAGGCGATGAACATTTGAAGCAAATGTCGTCACAATAATCCGACCCTTAGCGCCTCTAAATAAGTTATACAAAGTTGGCCCGACGGTACTTTCAGATGGCGTAAAGCCAGCACTTTCGACGTTCGTACTGTCCGACATCAGCAGGTCAACACCCTGAGATCCAATTTTAGCAAATCGCTGCAAGTCGATTATTTCACCGCCAATTGGATGATAGTCGATTTTAAAATCACCGGTATGGACAACCGTTGCTGCTGCACATTTTATGCAAAGTCCAACAGCATCTGCGATGCTGTGATTAACCCGAATGAACTCAACATTAAATCCGCCAATATCAATCCGATCTTTGGGCTTAACAATTATTCTGGTCGTTTTGGTTAACAGGCCGTGTTCCTTAAGCTTTTTATCGATAAGTCCCATCGTAAATTTAGTTGCATAGATAGGAATATCGATTTTCTTTAATAAGTAAACCAGCCCCCCGATATGATCTTCATGACCATGCGTAATGACAACGCCTTTCACCTTTTCCTGATTTTCCAGAATATAATTGAAATCCGGCAAGACGATATCAATTCCGAACATGGCGTCATCAGGAAATTTCAGACCACAGTCGACAAGAATGATGTCCTCCTTGTATTCGAACACGGTTAGGTTTTTACCGATTTCGCCTAGCCCTCCTAACGGGATTAATCTCAGTTTATCTTTGTTACGCTGAACCTGAGCTTTTCTTTTCGGTCTTGAACGTCCTTCGAGTCGTTGGCTGCCCGATGCTATTATGTTTTTGTTTTCAGTCAAATTTGTCTCCTTTCATTATTGCATAACAATCCGAACAGTATCCGTACACTTTAAGTTCGTGATTAATTATAATAAAATCTTTTTTTTCTTCTATTTCTTTTTCGAGAGCTTCAAGGAAATCGCCTTGCATTTCGATGACCTTTCCACATTTTAAACAAATCAGGTGATGATGCCAGTGTTTTTCATCCCGCTCGCAAAGTTCGTACCGAGCAAAGCCATCATCAAAGTTACGTTTGGTAATGAATCCCATTTCTTCTAATATTTGCACCGTTCGATAAATGGTTGACATTCCCACATCCGCATTTTTCAGTTTAACCGCCTGGAATAATTCTTCAACACTAAAGTGGTGCTGGTCTAAGGTCATTAAAACCTTAATCGTAAGCAAACGTTGAGGGGTTATTTTATTCCCTCTTTTTCTGAGTGCCTCCACAATTTGTTTTTCATTAGCCATGGTTGTTACACCTCTTTTTTGCATCTTTTGACAAAATAGTCACTAGTAACTCCCTAATTATTTCTATGTTTACTCCATCAATATCACAGGAAAGCGCACGGACCTCTATTCCCAGACTATGACATTGATCCAATAAACGTGAACCTCTTGGAGCTATTTTTGATTTAAACGATTTCGCCGCTGTTCTGTTACACAACAAAAATAACACCAGGATAATAATCTTTCTGGTGAGCTACTTGTTAATTCAACCAAATATTTGTTGCTTCGTTCCAATCGCGGGTTGATTTCCGGTCGGCCACCCCTAGCGTTCAGAAACAAGAAGCCCACTCATGCGTTCGATATCGGACACACGAGCGGTAAGCTTCTCTTCATTGCGTAGTATTTTTGCAATTAACCAATGAATCGATTAAAAACAGTTGTTAATTATTTAGTTTCGTTTTCCTCATCTTCTTCATCATCTTCAGCATCCATAATTTCATCATAAGCGGCTGCCACAAGTTCAAACTCAGCTTCATCTTCAACTGGCATTAATACTTCGCCTTCTTCATCTTCTGTTACAACAAATGGGAATACATCATCACTTTCTTCATTTTCTGATAACAACACATAGGTTTTATCTTCAATATCAAAACTAACAACTAATTCAAATTCTCTTTCAACTCCGGTGTCATCAACTAACATTATTTTTTCTTCCATATCAACTTCTCTTTCAATTATATTTTTTCCGCTCATAATCTTTGAATTATACCTTTTTATGCTTAAAGAATTCATTATTCATGACATTTTACTTTACAGTCCGATCCATATAAGATTGTAAAATAATTTGTGCTGCCAGCATATCAATATATTCTTTTCGGTTTTCCCGGGAAACATTCCCTTCAATCAGTATTTTTTCAGACCAAGCTGAGGTTAATCGTTCATCAATATAAATAATTTCGACATTCAACCTTTTCTTAATAAACTGACAGAAGTTCACGGTTTTTCGGGTCTGAGCAGATTCCGAACCATCCATATTCAGTGGCAATCCCGCCACTATTTTTTTGATCTCATATTTCTCAACGAGATCCCGAAACGCTTGCAAGTCATCATCACGTGTTTTTCGCTTAAGCGTCATAACTCCCTGCGCCGTAATTTGTAAAGGGTCTGTCACCGCAACCCCAATCCATTTATCACCAACATCAATTCCTAAAATTCTTTCCATTCATTATCCTATCTATTTGTTATGGTTGCATTAAATCACTTTGATACAAAAATCCTGACAGGCTGAACTGCAATAACAGCAAAGCACACATTTATTTTGGTCTACTCTGGCTTTTCCTTCAACTAATGCCAACGCGTCCTGATTACACCGTTTAACACACGCTCCGCAACCACTACACCAATCACTAATGTGCAGCGTTTTGGGAGCGCTGGAAACAACTGACTCGAGCATTTCTGGGATCAACTCATGATTAAATTTTTTGACGTTGTATCGTACTTCATCAACCGACTGAACACCAATCGCAATGGCATCTAAGTCTTGCAAACCCAAAATGTAATCGAAGCTTGCTTTTTTTTGTGAAAGAAGATTCCCGCCGCCCAAAGGTTTCATGCCGTAAATACCCTTGCCTTTTTTCTTGGCCTCATGAATCGCTGTTACCATTTCTGCTGCTGTCCCATCTTCAATCCCAATCCCGGTCAAATTGATCAGCGGATGAATAACATCCAGTTCCGAAAATAAATTCACCCCATAAACGCCTTCAATCCGATGGGTAGAAATACCAATTGCTCGCACTTTTCCCATTTTCTTTTGTCTGATTAGTTCCTCAATGGCCTCCCAATGACCCTCAATCGTTTTTTGACTTTCCTGTTCATGAAGCAAATAAAGATCAACATAATCTCTGCCCAATTCGGTCAGCGCCCGATTCAAACTTTTTATCACGCCTGTCGCTGTGTAGTCATAAGATTTAGTCGCAATCACAACATCTTTTTGCATTTGTATCGCCTGCCTAAGGTGATCGTAATTGTTATAAAGATCGGCGGTATCAAAAAAATTTACGCCTTGTTCTAAGGCACAAGCGATGATTTCCCGACTTTCCGAAAGGGTTTTGTTTTTTTGAAGAGGCCCAATCGTTAAACTGCCAAAGCACATCCGAGATACTTTAATCCCAGTGTTACCCAATGGATTCATTTTCATTTTTTTCTGTTTTCCTAACATTAAAGATCAACTATTATGTCATTATCGGCACGGTCAGCAACCTGTAATCAGCATAATCCGGTCTCATCCAACTTTTGTGTGTCAAAAATAAAATAGGACTGCCTCAGTTGAGACAGCCCCAATTTATCAGCCTACTAAATACTCTTTAGGTAACGTCTTACAAGTTCTTCGAGTAACTCATCTCGCTCAATTTTTTGTATCGCATTTCGCGCTTCTCTGTGACTTGTGATATAGGTCGGATCTCCTGACATGACATAACCTACAATCTGATTGACGGGATTATACCCTTTTTCAACTAGAGCTTCATGTACATTTCGCATCACTTCGTCGATCTTCTGAGACTTTTCGCTATCGACCTCAAACATAATGGTTCCTCGATCAATCACCGTATTTTCTCCCATTGTCATCTGACCTCCTTCACATTCAATTTATATCATTTTAACCCAAAGCCAAAGAAAAGACAAGTCAAATGAAACAAATTTTCTTTTTCTTAATAAATTAATTCAACTGTTCACGAATACAGTCTGCTCCCTTTGATAGGGCTTCTGTCAATTTTTCAGGTAGTTTTCCTCCAGCTTGCGCCATATCTGGACGTCCACCGCCCCCTCCGCCGGCTATTGTCGCCACTTCTTTAATAACTTTTCCGGCATGGAAACCACGCTTGACAATATCCGGAGTTGCCGTTGCAACAAAATTAACCTTGCCGTCAATGACACTTCCCAGTAAAACAATCCCGGAACCCATTCGATCTTTTAGTAAATCTCCAATCGTTCGCAACTCTTCCATCGGCATTTTTTCAACCTCTGCCACCGTTACCTGGACACCATTGACAATGGTCATTTTTTGATGAATATCAAGAATGGCATTTCCTGCAAATTTCTGTTTCAGTTCTGAAATAGTTCGTTCTTTTTCTTTATTAAGTTCTGTCAGCTCGGTTACTTTTTCAATTAAATGGTCAGGATTTGTTTTTATTAGGTTCGCTACATCAACGAGGGTATCATCCATTTTTTCAACAAGGTGCCAAGCATTAAAGCCAGTAGCAGCTTCAATTCGTCGTACGCCGGCAGCCACACCACCTTCACTGATAATTTTAAACAAACCAACCTTCGCTGAATTACTAATATGACAACCGCCACAAAGCTCGGTGCTGAAATCTCCGACTTTTACGACACGAACAATTTCTCCGTATTTTTCGCCAAACAAAGCCGCCGCTCCTAATGCTTTTGCTTTGTCAATATTGGTTTCAAAAATAGTAACGTCATAAGCCTCCAAAATAGCCTTGTTGACAATATCTTCAACTTGTCGTTTTTCTTCACGCGTCATTGCCTGAAAATGGTTAAAGTCAAAACGTAAGCGCTCAGGTGAGACAAAAGAACCGGCCTGCTCAACATGATCCCCTAACACAAGTTTGAGGGCTTTTTGCAATAAATGGGTTGATGTGTGATTCCGTTGAACAGCATCCCGTTGTTCTTTATTCACTTCGGTGATAACCGTTTCGCCCACTTTAAATGTCCCTGATTTAACAATTCCCGAGTGAATATGGCGACTCAAACTACCTTTTTTACAATCATTTACTTCGATACATCCATCACCTTTGGAAATAATCCCCTGGTCCCCAGTCTGTCCCCCGCTTTCTGCATAAAATGAAGTCTGATCCAAAAGTATGAGTACCTGATCACCAGCCTTTGCTTCGTCAACAAGACACTCATTCACATAAAGACCGATAATCGTCCCTTCGGTTTCCAGATTATCATATCCCACGAAGGTGTCGACCGCGTCTGGGCCTAAAGGATTAAAAGGGTCATCCGCCCAAACGGCTAAATCACTGTTAAGCCGATCCTGTCGGGCTCGTTCCCGTTGTTTTTGCATTTCTTTTTCAAATTCACTTTCATATACATTCAGACCCCGTTCTTCGATGATCTCTCTCGTTAAATCGAAGGGAAATCCGTACGTATCATAAAGTTTAAAAGCCCCGTAGCCAGGAAAAACGGTTTCTTCCATCTCAATAATTTTATCAATTTCTTTATTAAGAATAATCAGACCCTGATCGATGGTTTCTTTAAATCGTTCTTCTTCAATTCGAATCAGTTTTTGAATAAATGCCTGTTTTTCTTTCAATTCTGGATATGCCCCTTCGGAAACACGAATCGCTTCCTTGGCAACGTCATAAAGAAATAAATCTTTAATTCCTAAGAGTTTTCCGTGCCGAATCGCCCGTCGCAGCAATCGTCTTAAAACATAACCTCGGCCTTCATTCCCTGGCATAACACCATCGGCAATCATAAAGGTGACACTACGAATATGATCAGTAACCACTCGAATGGAGACGTCATCAGCTGGATCAGTGCCATATTTTACCCCAGCTTTTTGGCTGACATAGTTAAGTACATGTCCAACGGTATCAATTTCGAAAAGGGTTCCGACGCCCTGCATAATAACTGCTAACCGTTCCAATCCCATCCCGGTATCAATATTGGGTTTTGACAAAGGGTTATAGTTCCCTGCTTCATCTTTATCAAATTGGGTGAATACCAAGTTCCAAAATTCGACATAACGATCGCAATCACAGCCAACTCCACAGGTAGGACTATCACAACCATATTCTTCGCCGCGATCAAAATAAAGTTCAGAGCAAGGGCCGCAAGGGCCTAATCCATGCTCCCAAAAATTATCTTCTTTACCCAGACGGACAATTTTTTCTTTGGGAATACCGACATCTTCATGCCATATTTTAAAGGCCTCATCATCATCCAAATAAATCGTGATCCAGATCTTTTCTTCTGGTATTTCCATCACTTTGGTGCAAAATTCCCAAGCCCAGGGGATTGCCTCTTTTTTAAAATAATCGCCAAAGGAGAAGTTTCCCAACATTTCAAAAAAAGTTCCATGTCGAGCAGTTTTTCCAACATTTTCGATATCCGGAGTTCGAATACACTTCTGACATGTCGTGACACGATTTCGCGGCGGAATTTCATCTCCGGTAAAATATGGTTTTAACGGTGCCATCCCCGAATTGATCAACAGCAGACTTTTGTCATTAATCGGCACCAACGGAAAACTATTTAATCGCAAATGTCCTTTTTCCTCAAAAAATGTTAAGTATTTTTCTCTGATTTCATTTAATCCTAATGGTTTCATTTTTTCTCCTTATTATTTATCTTTTTTATAAATTGCGAAAGTATTGTGAGTTTTACAGTCGATTTGTGCCAACTTCTTTATCAGTCAAACAAAAAAATCCCATGCAAATATGCAAGGGACGGTTTAATCCGCGGTACCACCCAAATTAGTTGCAATTTCGTCGGCAACTCTCTTTATTAATAACGATTTCCCGGCTGAAAATACTAATCGAACGATTTATTCAAACTTTTTTTCCCAGCTGCTCAAACGCGGCAACGCTAAAATGATTATAAGCGACTTTCAGCAATGTCTCTTTCTCTGTCATAATTATTTTTAGCGTCTTCGTTCTCATTGCATTTTAATATTAACCTATGAAGATGATTATATTAATTCTATATTTAAATGTCAATCCTTTTTTAATGCGATGCTATCCTTTGACGCAAATATGGAAATCATGTATCCTGCCACTACTTTAATAGTTGCTGCGATCGGTACCGCCATAATCATCCCAACACCACCAAACATCGCCCCAAAAAAGAAAATTGAAAAAATTATAAAAACCGGATGAAGCCCGACATTGCCAGACATCAAAGCTGGGGCGATAAAATTCCCACAAACTACCTGAACTGCACCGATGACAATTAACATCGGCAGCATCACCGCGGGGTTAGTAAATAATACCATCAACATAATGACAATTGTTCCAACAACTGGTCCAAAATAGGGCACCATCGTTGTGATCCCTGCCACCACGCCAATAATACTGGCATAAGGAAGCCCTAACATAAAGGCCCCGATGCCGGTTGCGATTCCAACAATCAGTGAAATTAATCCTTGCCCTTTAATAAAACCACCGATGACCAGATCGATATCACAACACATCTTAAGGATGTTATTACGATGATTTAGCGGCACTAAATACATGATCCCTTCAATAAAAAACTCTTTATCAATGAGCAAAAAAATAGTTACCAGCGGAACGATGATAATATTCATTAACTGACTGCTATTTTGCAATAAAGCATTACTGATTCCCTGTAGTGCCGTTGCAAAACCTTGAAGGACATTTCCCAAGATCTGTTCGATATTAAAATATTGTGAAATATTATAGCTTGTAAAATTTGATAAATAATCGGATAATTCGCTAATATATGTCTGCATTTGCGTAATCGTACCAGGAAGACTCGTGATCATACTCGCAATACTCGTAATAAGACTGGGAACAAAACTCATAAATGCGCCAACCACTACTCCAAATAATACAATGAAAACGACAATAACCGAAACCACTCGGCTCAACCCTTTTCTTTCAAAAATGCCAACTAAAGGGTTCAGCAAATAAGCCAATACAATTGCCACTAAAAACGGCATAAACATCCCCGCTAAAGTTGGCCAAACAAACACACAAAGAACCCCAATCAAAACTATGATAACGAGATTAAGTATTAAAATTCTCTTTTTATTTGTTGAATCTTCCACCTATTTTGCCCCAATAATTTATTAGCAATGCCTGTCCCTTGATTTTTAAAGCTCAAATCAAACATTTCCTTTTTATAATAAAGCACCTGATTTCGGTAATTCAGCTCTGCCGCTGGAATAATTGCAAAACCATGATTGATGTCATCAAAAAAACTTCTTGAAATTTCGTATTCAGATATCAGAAACGATTCTTCTTCAATGGTTGCATTAACAATGTGGCCAAAAGCTTCTCCATTTTTATCAACGACCGGGTAATCCATCAAAGGAAATGCCTCTTCCAGATATGTTTTTACTTTTTTCCCTTCCGTCTTGATGATTTCTTTTTCATTTGCAATGATTAATCGTTTATAATTTACATCTACAATGCTCTCAGGTTTAAAAAATTGGGCCTTGCTAAATAACCCGCCCGTACTAATTACGAGATACTTAATAACATGGTTTACCACAACCAAACTTTTAACCAGCCCATGTCGCCGACCATTTTTTTGAGAAATCACTTCAACGTTGAGTAGAATATTTGCTTTCATTTTCAGTCCCTCTCATTTTTTGTCTTCTGCTTATCTTACACTATTATTTTTTCGATAGCAACGTCGTTTTTCCTTTTTTTCATCCTACTTATTTAACTAAAGAAAGACGCCGTCTCTAATTAATAGAAACAACGCCTTGATCGATTGACTTTTATGCCTTACTATTTTGATAATCGGCGATTGCTGCCTGAATCGCTTCAGCCGCTAAAACCGAACAATGGATTTTTTCTGAAGGTAAACCCCCGAGAGCATCAACGACATCTGAATTTTTAAGTTTACCAGCTTCTTCAATCGTTTTTCCAATAATCATATCGGTTGCCATGCTACTGCTTGCAACAGCTGCCCCACAGCCAAAAGTTTTAAATGATGCATCTTCGATAACGCCATCATCGTTTATTTTTAAGAAAATTTTCATAATGTCACCACAAGCAGGACTCCCAACTTGACCGATCCCATTTGCTTCTTCAAGTTCTCCAACATGTTTAGGGCAGTTAAAATTCTCCATTACTACATCTGTGTATTCCATTTTATTTTCTCCTTAATATTTTAATTATAATTTAGCCTGCATTTTTTAGTGGGCTTGAGGTGACGATAAAATCGTACCGATAATTATTAATTGTTTGTTTCTTTAAATTACTCAATTGTATTTTTACATTATTGCTTTTAACTCTTCTTTTTAATGATGATGGGCCGCTTTTTCAAAAACAGCATCATCAATCGGACAATCGGCATTAATCGGTGACATTTTTCTTAATCGTTCAATAATTTGAATGAGATTTTCAACAACATAATTGATATCCTCGACGGTGGTGTTTTTACCAATGGTAAGCCGTAATGACCCATGAGCAACCCCAGCTGGTAAACCAATCGCCAGCAAGACGTGCGATGGATCTAAGGAGCCCGAAGTACACGCTGAACCACTTGATCCAGCAATTCCGATAACATCTAAGCTTAAAAGAATTGATTCTCCTTCAATGTAGTCAAAGCAAAAATTCGCATTTCCCGGCAATCTTTTTTCCGGATGTCCATTCAAGCGAACCTGAGGGATATTATCCATAATCCCTTTAATTAAGAGATCTCGCAAAGTTTTCATATGATTTGCATTGGTTTCTAAATGATCGCTTGCCAATTCTGCGGCTTTTCCAAATGCAATAATTTCAGCCGTGTTTTCTGTTCCCGCTCGTTTTTTACGTTCTTGTGCACCGCCATGGATTAAATTATCGATTGGAACGCCTTTTCTAATATATAATGCCCCGATTCCTTTCGGACCATAAATTTTATGTGCTGATATTGAAAGTAAGTCAACATTCAAATCTTTCACATCGACTGGAATATTTCCTAATGCCTGAACCGCATCCGTATGAAAAATAATCCCTTCCGCTTTAACAATTTCACCAATTTCTTTGATCGGCTCAATTGTGCCGATTTCATTGTTGGCAAACATAATGCTTACTAAAATCGTTTCTTTTCTAATCGCGTTTTTTAAATCTTCCAACGAAATCAAGCCGTCTTTATCGACCGGTAAATAGGTTACCTCAAAGCCCTGTTTTTCAAGGTATTCACAAGTATGAAGCACCGCATGATGTTCAATCGTTGAGGTAATAATATGATTGCCTTTTGATTTATTTTTCATTGCAATCCCTTTTATTGCCCAATTATCAGCTTCTGATCCACTGCCGGTAAAATAAATTTCGCGCGGATCAGCATTAATTGCCTGAGCAACTTGCAAGCGCGCCGCTTCAATATTTTTTTTAGCAGCCCGACCTTCTGAATATACTGAAGAGGGATTGCCAAAGTTCTCAGTAAAAAAGGGAAGCATTGTTTCAACAACTGCCGGATCAACTGGCGTTGTGGCCGCATGATCTAAATATATTCTTTTCATAGTATACCTCTTTCATTATTTATTTAATAAGTCCTGTAAAGATCGATTATCGATAACATTACTGATACTGTCGCTAATTTCTTTCCAAAGACCTCTTGTTACACATTCCGGTGATTTGATACACGTCATATTGCCACCACCATCAATACATTCGGCAAATTCGATTGGACCTTCTAACGCTCTGATAATTTCGCCAACCATAATTTTATCAGGATCTTTAGCTAATATATACCCACCGCGAGCCCCTCTTAAACTTTTTACAAGTCCAGCATTTTTTAGTGCGGAAAAAAGTTGCTCCATATATGAATCCGAAAAATTCTGTTTTTCGGCAATCTCTTTAATCGAAACCGGGCCTTTTCCGTATCGAAGTGCCAGTTCGACCATGGCAAGAACACCATATCTGCCTTTTGTTGAAAGTCTCACGTGTTTAACCCCCTTTGGGCTATTTCCCAGTATTCCACTTGGATTTAATGTAATTATAGCATTAATTTTATTTTTTTCAATAGTTTTTTTTAAATTTATTTTATTTTAAAAAAAACCCAATCTTTGGAATTCCAAAGATTGGGTTTTTTTAATTATCGACTACCTGGATTATTCTTCATTGTCTCCGAAAAGACCATCGAATAAGTTACCAAATGAATCTCCGAGAGTAACATTAGCAGTTTCTTCATAAACAGTTTTGTTACGGTTGTTATTACTGTTATTCCGATTTTGTTGTGGTCTACGGCCACGATCACCGCCACCATAATTGCTGCTTTTTTCGCGATCTCCAGATCCCGCATTATTGTTACTATTGCTGCTTCTTGGTGTTGGAGCAGGACGAGCTGGTGCTTCTTCGGTCGCCTTTTTACTTAAACTGATTTTTTCTTTTTCAGGATTAATTCCAATGATTTTTACAGTTAAAACATCACCTGTGCTTAAAACTGCAGCAACTGATTCAACGCGGTTATAACTAATTTCTGAAACGTGAATCAAACCTTCAACGCCAGGAATGACTTGCGCAAAAGCACCAAAATCTAAAATATTAGTAATGGTTACTTCAACTTCATCATCTACATTATATTTAGCAATGAACTCATCCCATGGACGATCCAATAAAGCTTTTACACTTAATTTGATTTTTTTGTCTTCTTCATTTTTAGCAATAACTTTAGCTTCAATTTCCTGGCCTTTTTCAACAATATCTTTAGGCTCATTAATTTTTTCCCAAGTTAGATCTGAACGATGAACAAAACCATCAATTCCATCAAGATCAACGAAAATTCCAAAGTTAGTGATGGTTTTAACAACACCCTTCACAACATCATCAACGTTTAATTCTTCAAAACGTTTTTCTTTCATCTCTCTAATTTGTTCACGACGTTCCTTCATATCTTTTTCAAGAATAATTTTTTGTGAAAGAATCGCACGTCGACGTTTAGGGTTATAATCAATGATAATCCCTTTTACTTTTTCACCGATCAGCGTGTTCAAATCTTTTACATAACGGACATGATATTGCGAAGCCGGCATATAAATATCGGTGAACCCAATATCAACAATTAGTCCATTTCCCGAAATATCTTTGACGGTTCCTTCTAAAACTGTTTTATTATCAAAGGCATCACTTAACCGCTTCTGCACAAGACGGTTATCATATTTGATTTTTGAAAGTTTCACATTTCCCGAACCTTCATTTAAATCAGTTACGATGCACCAAACCTTGTCGCCCAATTGTACAAGTTCAGATAATACCTCATCACTTTTCCATGTAAAGTCATTCTTTTTGATAATTCCATCTGCTTTGTAGCCAATATTTAAGATCACTTCGTCTTCGGCAATGTGAATCACTTCACCTTCGATTTCAGCACCTCGACGAATTGTTTTTAATGATTCTTCAATTTCAGCTGCGAAATCGAAATTAGCATCATCATATTCGTCTTTTTCAGCGGTATCCACCACTTCTTCAACTACAACAGTTGGTTCTTCTTCAGCCGCTACTTCTACGACTACATTTTCCTCAGCAATTTTGTTTTGCTCTTCCATACCTTCCAATACCTCCTTAACGATCCAGTCCGGTGTTGACGCCCCTGCCGTAATACCAATTTTTTGGTATTTGCTTACTTCAGCGAGATCTAAATCACGGATGGTTTCTATGTGACAAGTTTTTTCGCAATGGGATTTGCAGATATCCGCCAGTTTTTGAGTATTCGAACTGTGATATCCACCGATTACGATCATATATTCTACTTCTTTTGCAGTTTTTGCAGCTGCTGCTTGTCGTTCAGCGGTAGCACTGCAAATAGTATTAAATATAACTACTTCATTGACTCTCGACCGTATCGCATCACAAATAGCATTGAATTTGGATTCGATAATGGTGGTCTGAGCCACGATACATATTCTATCATATCTTTCAATATTTTCCAACTGATTTATATCATTAATAATTAAAGCTTTATCATCGCACCAACCATTCGCGCCGATTACTTCCGGGTGTTCCTTATTTCCAACGATGACAATCTGAAACCCTTGCTGATAATGCGTTTCCACCTTTTTTTGTACTGCCCGAACAAAGGGGCAAGTCGCATTAATTACTAAAAGTCCTTTTTTGTTGATCGTTTCAATAATTTTTTTGCCAACCCCATGCGAACGAAGAATAATGCAGCCAGTTTCAATTTTTTCGACTTCATCATCGTCAATAATGACAATTCCCTGATCTGCCAGACGACAGGTTTCCTGGGTATTATGGCTAATCGGACCTAGTGAATAAATATTTTTTTGATCGGATGCAATTGTATCCTTAACCATTTTCATGGCATTTTCGATACCAAAACAATAACCTGATTTATCGGCAATTTCTATTTCCATGTTAACCTCAAGTAGTTTCCAGTGTGTACACTGTATCCATAATTGTTTCACTTAACCGATGCAATTCTTCTTCTGATAGTTTTTTTCCGTAATATTCTTCCAGATAAATGGGTTTGCCAATAATCACTTCAATCTTACTTCTGAAACTGTATTTACCTTTTATCCGCACTGGAATAATCGGACTTTTGGTCTTAACTGCAAAAACAATAAAACCACTCGCTGGCTGAACGTGTTCGTCTTGTTTGACGCGATGTCCTTCCGGAAAGATTCCCAGAATTTCGCCATCTTTTAGAACGCGTAAAGCCGTCTTAACGGTTTCAACGGAAACTTTTTCTCGGTTAACCGGAAAGGCCTTGACCTTTTTAAAAAACCAATTTAAGATCGCATTTTTAAACAGTTCTGCTTTAGCCATATAATGAATTTCTCGGGATGTCGCAAAAGCTACCACCACCGGATCAATATTACTGATATGATTCGGACAAATAAGCGCTCCACCCGTTTCAGGAATATTTTCCTTACCAATGACGGTGACTCGATAAAGCACTAAGCTGATTAGATACGCTATAAAACGGCCAATTTTGTAAATCATCCGAGCGCCTCATCAATATGCTTTATTATTTCATCATACACAGCCTCAATACTCTTACCGGTCGTATCAATAACAATGGCTTCAGCAACCTGCACCAGCGGACCTTCGGTTCGATTTCGATCATTCATATCGCGATTTTCGATATCTTTTTTTATTTCTTCCAAAGCTTTATCATTGCCCTTAGCTTCAAATTCTTTTTTTCGACGTTTAGCTCTTTCAAGAATATCTGCATCCAGAAAAAACTTCAGTTCGGCCTCCGGCAGCACCACCGAACCAATATCACGGCCATCCATAACCACCGTATGATCTTTAGCATAGTCCCGTTGTTGCCTCACCATCAAATCGCGAACTGCTTTTATTTTGGCGACATCAGAGGTATGTAACGACACCAATGGTGTGCGTATTTCTTTGGTGACATCTTTATTATTACAAAAAACCAGATCTCCTTTAAATTGGATCACCGTTTCTTGGGCAATTCTAATAATCTCGGCCTCATTGTCGAATTGATCACCGATCTGATCTAAAACACAATGGGCAATACACCGATACATCGCCCCGGTATCAAGATACGTCATATCATAAGTTTTAGCTATTTTTTTAGCAATGGTACTTTTCCCTGCTCCGGCAGGGCCATCAATGGCAATTTGCATGTTATTCTCCTCATTTTCATATTGATAATTGCAAAAAAATCGAACCACTGCCTCCCCTTTTTTGCCCTTACCAAAACCTTGTTAAACCGTTACCGAAGCGACTGAAATAAAACGATAGCATCCTGTTTACTTACTTCGTCACTACACCAGTAGCGATTATATAACGGATTTTCCCGCCAACCAACCGGTTGAAACTGCAATTTGGATATTAAAACCGCCCGTTAAAGCATCAACATCCAACATTTCCCCCACAATATATAACTTGTCGATTATTTTTGAAGCCATCGTTGCCGGATCAATTTCCTTTGTATTCACCCCACCAACGGTAATAATCGCTTCCGAAAAATCGCGTAAACTGGCAATGTCGAGGGGTAATTCTTTAAAACATTCAACCAGTTTTTTTCGTTGTTCTTTGGTAATCTGATTAATCTTTGTTCCCGGATCAATCTCCGAAAGCTTAACCATCACCGGAATCATTTTAGCTGGCAACAAATCACCCAGTGCATTCCTGAAGTCTTTGTTTTGATATTTTAGAAAATCACGTTGAATCCGATTATCCATTTGTTCCATACTCAATGCCGGCTTTAAATCGAGCTTTAAGTTGTAATCTTTAATATCTCCGGTCATATAAGAACTTAATGACAACACCAGCGGTCCCGAAATTCCAAAATGAGTAAATAACATTTCTCCTAATCGTGAGGTAATTTTCTTTTGTCCTTTGTGGTTTTGTTTATAAAGCGTTAATGCTACATTTTTAAGGGCCAATCCCTGAAGCTCTCGGGGCCAGTCTGCTTTGGTATTGATTGGCACCAGTCCCGGAACCAGATTACTGATCTCATGACCGCTATTTTTTAGCACTCTAAAAAAGTTTCCATCGGAACCAGTCGATGAATAACTCTTTCCGCCAGTCGCCAAAATAACGCTATCGTAGTTTTTGACTTCGCCATTCTCCATTACGATTCCTTTTATCGCGAACTTTTCAATTACTAGATCTGCTATTTTGGCATTCAGAAACACCTGACATCGACTGCGCTCCAAGGCTGCTTTAAAAGCGTTAGTGACATCGCTTGATTTGTCAGAAACCGGAAAAACCCGCTCTCCCCGCTCGATTTTAAGCGCTACCCCATGGTTCTCCATAAAAACCATAAAATCGGTATTTGTGAAGGAATATAGGGCACTATACATAAAACGATGATTATGGACGATATTATCAAAATAGTCGCCAATATCAATTGCATTCGTAAGATTACAGCGTCCTTTACCAGTGATATAAAGTTTTTTTCCTAATTTTTCATTACGCTCATATAAATCAACCTGATGACCATTTTCTCCGGCTGCTACCGCCGCCATCATCCCGCCAGGTCCGCCTCCAATTACTGCTATTCGACTCATTTATTTATTTTTGTCCTTTCATGAACTATTTTTTCAATTCATCGCCCGTGTAAATATAATGCTCACGCCATATTTCTTCAAGTTCATTAAACGTTTCTTTGGTTTTGCCAATATTTCTTAACCCCACCGAAATCACGAGGGCATTAATTAAAGATAGCGGTGCTACCAACGAATCCACAAATGAGTAAACATCACTTTTAGCGATCAACCGATATTCAGTAAAGACATTGATGGGGGCGTTCTCATTATCTGAAATCGTAATAATTTTCACCCCTTTATTTTTTAAAAATTCAACCGCCTCGTAGGTTTTTTGAGCATAACGCGGAAAACTGATTGCGATAACCACATCTTCTTCATTAATCCGTATTAAATGCTCATAGATATCCGAAACGCCGTAATTAACCACCCTCACATTATCCAGAATGAGATTGAGATAATAGCCTAAATGTTCAGTTAACAACGTAGTCGTGCGAAACCCAATAATGACAACTTTTCGCGCTCCTAATATCAAATCAATACACGATTTAAAGATATCATAATCAAATTCTTCAAAGGTTGTATTGATATTGGAAAGATCGGATTTTAAGACATTATGAACGGTTTCTTGAAGGGCCTTTTCTTTTTCTTCGTTTCTCAACGTCATGTCAATCCGTTCAATCGTCGTAAGCTTGCTATTGATTTCATTTTTTAACGCCCGGCGAAATTCTGGATATCCTTCATAGCCCAATGTTACCGAAAAACGAACCACTGTTGCTTCGCTGACGCCAACATTTTTTGCCACTGTCACTGCTGACATTTCAGAGACACATTCATAATGACTAATCATATAGTCGGCAATTAATTTATGTGATTTACTTAATTTGGCATACTTTTTCTTAATTACCGAAAAAATATCTCTGCTTTCTTTATTGTTCGCAACTTCTTTCAATGCTCCTACCTCGTTCTTTGGATCAAAACTAATGTGGGTGGCAATTTCCGATTGAGGGTTTGGAAATGATGTGCTATCAATGGTTTTTCAAGTGTTTCAGCCCATTTAATCACAGCCTCTGATTCTGCCAATCCCCCGGATGTCCAGAATATAAACAAACCGTGATCATTCCTCCCGGCGCCAATAATGTCACTGCTCCACTTAGTGCTTTCAGGGTCGTTTCGACATTAGTAACGAGCTTCTGATCGCCCCCCGGAAAATAACCAAGATTAAACATGACCGCTTTAACCGTGCACGCCTGGACAGCTTCTTGCTTTAGCACCTCTACGATCAAATCGTGACTCTTCTGAATGAAGGTTATCTTTCCTGAGCAGCCACTATCTTCGATCATCTTTTTTGTTTGTTTTATCGCTGCCGTTTGAACATCAAAAGAAAACACCCGGCCAGTTGAGCCCACGCATTGCAGCAGAAATAAAGAATCCTGTCCTGTTCCCGCTGTCGCATCAACAACGATATCACCGGGATTAATAACCGGTCTTAGAAAGTCCCAAGCTAATTGGGTAACACGCAATAATCTATTTGTCACTGCAACCTGCACAGGGTTTGAAAAATTCTCCCGGAAAATCATGATGACTCAGCACACCACTTTGATCTTGAAATCCATGTTTTATAAAATATTCTGCAAATTCTGCCGGAGCATCGTGAACCGCGATCATTACACAACCCTCTTCTGCCATTTTAAATAACAGCGTTCGGATAATCCCGTCAAAAATAGCCATCGCCGGTTCTCCCTCACTCATCATTATGATTTCATAAACATCAACCTTTTCTGCTCCATAAAAAAAACGAACAACACCTAAGATTTCTGAACTGACCGTGTCTTCTGCCACAATATATAAGTCCCGTTCTTTTTCTTTTTCTGGGAACAATGCTTTAATTTGACTAAACGCTCTTGGGAATCCTATTTTCACCATTACCGCTATCTCCTTTTAAATACTTAATTTCATCATTCGTTAAATATCGCCAGTCACCGGGCTTTAAGTCGCCTAATGTCAGTTTTCCGATTGCTACCCGTTTTAAATCAATAATCGGACACCCCATTGCCATACACATTTTACGGATTTGTCTTTTTTTACCTTCATGAATCCGCATTTCCAAACGACTGCTATCACGATTTCTGGCCATTATTTTGATGTCTGCCGGAGCCGTCCGATAGTCTTCAATCGCCATTCCCTGTTTAAACATAGCGATACTTTTTTGGTCCGGACACCCCTTAACTAAACCGACATAAACCTTTTCAAATTCATGTTTGGGATGCGTCAAGTAAAAGGTCAAATCGCCATCATTTGTCAGCAACAGCAATCCTTCTGTCTCCATGTCCAAGCGCCCCACGGTGTACAGCCGTTCTTTAATCGGGACTAGATCCAACACCCGTTGTCGTCCATGGGTGTCTTCAGATGTCGATACGGCACCTTTGGGTTTATTAATCATAATATATATTTTTGAGTTTCTGGTTATCTTTTCCCCGGCAACAATAATTTCATCTTGTTCCGGATCAATTGGGAATCCAGGCTCTTTAATTAGTACCCCATTTACCTGAACCAAACCTTTTTCAATTATTTTTTCCGATTTTCGACGCGACGCAATACCACATTCAGCCATAAATTTTTGAATTCTCACGGTTTTACCTCTAAAATCTTTGCCTCACCAATCGTATTTTCCAACATCGTTGATAGCAATTCACTCGATGGCATGTCTTTAGCTTGTTCACCATCAAGTTTTTGCAGATCAAAATTTTCCTGTTTTCCCTGTGAAAATACTTCAAACTCGGGAATTTCTTTAAGGCTTGTAAAACCCATGGTTTTTAAAAACGCATTGGTCGTTTTATAAAGAATTGGCCGACCAGGTGCTTCCAGTCTTCCGCCGTCGCAAATCAAACCACGATCCAACAATCTTTGAATAGCACTACTTGAGCTCACGCCCCTTAGTTCCTCAACGCTTAGTCGGGTAATCGGCTGGCGATAAGCAATAATTGCCAGGGTTTCCAGCGCTGCTCGCGACAAACCGGTCTTTTCTTGATGTTTTGTTATTTCCTTGATATAACCATAATAATCTGGTTTTGTCGAAAGCTGATAGGTATCTTTCACTTGAACAAGTCGAATACCTCTGGCACTCGATTGATAATCCTGCTTTAATATTTCCATAGCAAACTGTATTTCTGATCGTGATTTAGATAAACATTTGCAGAGTTCCGTGATCGAAACCGCCTCTCCCGCACCAAAAAGGATGCCTTCAACGATTCCGGCCAGTTCATCACTATTCATTGCCATCCACCTCCCTTTGAATTTGAAAATCAATAAACACGCGATTTTGAAGTAGCCGTAAGCCGTTAGTTTTAACCATTTCCAGTAGCGACAATAACGTTACCACCACTTCTTCACGGGAAATATCAGGATGGAGCAGCTCTGAAAAACTCACTCCAGCCGCGCCGGCTTGCACTAACTTATCGATAATCTCCTCGATTTTTTCCTCAATGCTAAAAAGTTCTCGGATGATCTTCTGTGGTGCTTGGATCATTTCGGTTTCGTTTTCTTTTTGAAATAACAACTGCTTAAAACATTGTTCCAATAAATGGGGGTCGATAATCAATGGTGTCTCTTCCAAGTTTTGTGGAATATATTCAGGATCGCGATAAATAACACACAATTCCGTTTGCTCGCGGGATTGAAAATAGCGACTAATCTCTTTAAAAATCTTATATTCCACTAATTGTCGCACTAATTTTGCTTGCAGTTCTTCGGCATCTTCTTTTTCTTCTTCATTTTTAGGCAACAATGCTTTTGCTTTTATTTCCAATAGTCTCGCCGCCATGACGATAAATTCACTGGCTACATCCATATCCATATCTTGCCACGTTCTAATTTGTAACAAATACTGGTTTGTTATAGTGGCAATAGAAATATCACAAATATCAATTTTATTTTTTAAGATCAGACTGATTAATAAATCTAAGGGGCCTTCAAACGTCTCCAAGCTAACTGCATATGCCATAACTAAGACCAGATTAAGTTAAAAATTGGTAATAAAATTGTCAAAAACAAACTTACTATTCCATTAATTGCCGGATTGATTACATGCCCCAGCACTCTGGTAAAAGCCAACACAAAAATTAAAATCATTCCATAACGCTGATATTTGTAATAGGTCATCAGTGCTTTGGGCGGCAAAAATAACACCAGTATCTGTGACCCATCCAACGGAGGAATCGGGATAATATTAAACACCGCAAACAAAATATTATAAATATAAATATATTGCAACACCGTCATCAAAATCTCGTTATTTAATGGAAAGACAGCTAAATAAGCAGCCATCCCCAAAAAAGCTAAAAGCAAATTCGTGAGCACCCCGGATAAGGCTACCACGATCATCCCTTTTTTACGATCTTTGAAATTACCAGGATTAACCGGTACTGGTTTCGCCCAGCCAAAACGAAATAAAAGCATCGATATAAACCCTAATGGGTCGATGTGTTTTAATGGATTCAAGGTTAAACGTCCGGCATTTTTAGGCGTCGGATCTCCCATTGCATCGGCGGCAAAACCATGAGCCATTTCATGAAAACTGATAGCGATCAGAATTCCCGGCAAACTCAAGAACAAACTATAAAAATAGTCCGGCGTAAAATTAAACATGATCTAACCATCCCTTCATCGCATTAAGCAACTTCTGTTTTTTTAAACAGCCAATTATACAGCTATCTTCAGGTGATTCAAAACGATATTTATTTTTCATTAATTTCTCCTTAATTGAATCGATCATTTCGTCTAATGTAAACACAAAATAGATGATTTATTTGAATGCTTTGCATTAAAATAAACCATCTATTCAAGTGAACATTATTTTTTATTTGACAAAGCGCTCTCTCGCCGCAATACTAAAATAATACCCCAAAGCAGCCACGGTTTTCCCATCGATAAAGCGTCCATTGATAAAGAGTGTTCGAACTGTTTTTAGCGGAATCTTAACAACTTCGATAAATTCATCAGGATCTTCTTCTAATGGGTCCCAAGTAAATTCGGTAGCACAAAATAAGGTTATTTTCTCCGAACAATATCCAGGTGTTGGAATAAAATCGCCCAACTTAAAAAGATTAAGCGGCCGAAACCCGATTTCTTCCCGGCATTCCCGTATCGCCGCCGTTTCAGGATCTTCTCCGCTTTCAAGAATGCCAGCCGGAATTTCGGTTAATCGCTGCTGACTGGCAATCCGATATTGTTTGACAAACATCATCTGTCCATCGTTGATGCACAAAACACCTACGGCACCTTGGTGGGTAATAATCTCCCGCTTGGAAAAACTCCCATCAGGAAGCTCAACCTCATCAACTCGCAGCTTAACAATCCGACCATCATATATCATTTTACTATTAATGGTTTTTTCAAACTGTTTCATATAAACCCTCGGTCTGCTTTTCCGAAATCAATTGCTCTAATTCTTCCATAAATGATGCTACATCCTTAAATTCACGATAAACTGAAGCAAAACGAACGTAGGCGACCTGATCCATGTTTTTTAATGCTAACATGACCTGTTCCCCAATTAGAGAAGAAGGCACTTCCTTCATTTCACTTTGATATAAATATCGCTCTAGATCATCAACTACAGTTTTAATCGAATCAATTGACACTGGCCGCTTTTCACAAGCCTTGATCATGCCATTGAATATTTTGTTTTTATCAAAAGCCGTCCGTTGTCCGCCTTTTTTGACAACAATCAACGGAATATTTTCAATCCGCTCATAAGTTGTGAATCGCTTATTGCATTGGTTGCATTCCCGCCGTCTGCGGATCATGGTACCCTCTTCGGATGGTCGTGAATCGACCACCCGACTATCATCAAATGCACAATATGGACATTTCATCGCAAATTAATCTTGAGTTAAAAAATCGGGAATTGAAAACTCGCCAACCGTGTCATTTGCACTTTTAACAACTTTTTTAATGACGGCTTTCTTTTCTTTTTCACCACCGGATAAAAAGCCCGTTGCAATAACTGTGATCTTAATTTCATCGCCAAGTGATTCATCAATTGTGGCTCCAAAAATAACATTGGCATCAGGATCAGATGCTTCTCGGGCAATGCTTGCTGCTTTATCAACTTCGAATAAAGATAAATCTTCGCCGGCTGTAATATTAAGCAGAACGCCCGTAGCGCCATCAATCTGAGTTTCCAGTAAGGGACTGAGAATGGCCTGTTTAGCGGCTTCTTCAGCACGGTTATCGCCACTTGCATGACCAACTCCCATATGAGCCAAACCAGTATCTTTCATAATGGTTTTAACATCCGCAAAATCGAGACTAATTAGTCCCGGCATCGCAATTAGATCTGATATACTTTTAACCCCCTGCAACAATACGTCATCGGCAAGTCTGAAAGCATCCTTAAGCGAGGTTGATTTATCCGCCATTCTTAATAGCCGATCATTCGGAATTGTCACCAATGAATCGACATTTTCCTGTAAAAACTCACTGGCAATCTGAGCATTTCGCATCCGCACTCGACCTTCAAAAGAAAAAGGTTTTGTGACCACGCCAATAGTTAAGATATCCATATCCTTCGCAATTTTAGCAATAATCGGCGCCGCCCCTGATCCGGTTCCGCCACCCATACCAGCTGTTAAAAACAAAAGGTCAGTGTCTTTTATCATATCCGCAATGGCATCTTTACTTTCTTCTGCTGCCTTTTGACCGATCTCAGGATTACCACCTGATCCAAGTCCTTGAGTGATTTTTTCGCCAATTTGAAGTTTCTTTTCAGACAAAGCTAAAGCAAGCGCTTGTTTATCTGTATTAACAGCAATAAAATCAACGCCCTTCATTCCAGCTTCAATCATCCGATTAATGGCGTTATTTCCACCACCACCAACACCTATTACACGAATTTTTGCGAAATTATCATAATTTCCATCTAATTCAAACACTTTTTTTCCTCCTCTAACTAAACAGCTTTCTCGTTATATATCGAAATCTTTTGTATCATTTTCCTGAACGACGCATCTTTTTCAGGTGTTTTTCCATCTTTAATAACACTTCTTTCAATAACTTACGAAGAAAGAAATATTCACTCTCTTATATTAACCTTTATTTACATTTTTTTCAACTATTGAATAATAAATTAAGTAAAATAACCGTCAAAACTTTATTTAATGATCCCGTCTCCTGACCCTCATCGAAAAATTCCCGCTTCATGTTATCGCGGTTTAACAACTGGTTTAGTTCCCGCTACTAAATTTATAATCATATTACTGGTATTTTTATCGAGATTACTCTGGATATAAGCTTTATTATCCGAATAGTTGCCATAGTCCCAAAGGATAAAGATAGTTCCATTTTTAGAAACTATTTCATAGGTATTGACATCCGTCATCCGTACTTCTGAGATCTTGTTTAAGTTATTCTTCGCTTTTAAATCAATCAATATATTCATAACCGTATCAAAACGCCAATAAGGCTCAACGACAACTTCTTTGCCTATTTCTGATACCGTAACTTGGTCGCTCCCAAACACCAGCGGGATATCAGTTTTTCTTAAGTATTCGCCATCTTCAATTAGTTTTTTTTCTTCGGTAAGATAATATACCTTATCATCATAGTTAACCGCACAAATCGGTGTTGATTCGACCATTCGAATGAGAATCTTATTCGGCATAATTTTCGAAATTTCGAGATCATCTAAATTCAACAAGGCGTGAATATTGTAATTTGCCTGATTAACATCAACCAAAAAAATACTCTCACCAATATTAATTCCTGATGTATCAATAACCGTCTGAGCATCAATGATTTCATTGCCAACTACCTCAATCTCAGTTACATTAAACACCCCTAAATTAACGGCTTCATATGCACCAAAGCTAATTATGCCAATTACGCCAATAATAATCAGGAAGACTGTAAGACGCTTGATAATTCGTTTTCGCTTATTGATTTTTCGTTGTCGCCGTCGTTGCTCACGTAGTTCCTGTTTTGTCAAATTACGGGGTTCAGTATTTATATTGGCTTTTTCTTTGGACTTCTTTTGCTTTGATCGTTTCATTAATTCTCCATCAATTTATTTATTTCATCACTGATCCGATCCCCAGCATTCATAATACTTAGCTGCTTAGTAATTTGAGACATCAGCTGAAGCTTTTCTTCATCATCCAGTAATGATTCGACGATTTGAATTAAACGCGCTCCATTAAGATCCTGGTCTTTAATCAATATTCCGCCACCGGCATCGGTAATCACCCGAGCGTTAAATTCCTGATGATTGCCAGCTGCCATCGGATAAGGAACCAGTACCGAAGGAACCCCCACCGCCTGAATTTCGGCTACCGACATTGCTCCCGAACGACTAATAACGAGGTCGGCCGCGCCTAAAAGTTTGTAAACCTCATTACTATAGGCTTCTACAAAAATATTATTTAACGATGAAATCGCCATGTTTTCCACTTCATTTTTTATACTTGCATATTGATCTTTCCCGGTTAAATGGTAAATAACCCGATCTGTCCTTGTTTGGTAAAGCTCAATCAGGGCCAAGGCACTTTGATTAATCGATCCGGCCCCCTGACTGCCACCCATAATCAGCACCATTTTTTGCGTATCCGAAAGATTCAATTTTTTTCTTAATTGGTTGCGATCAATCTGTCGATATTCCGACCCCACCGGATTACCAGCGAGAAAAGTTTTCGCTGCGGGAAAGTATTTTCTGGCTTCTTCAAAACTGATTGCAACTCGATCCACTCGGCTTCCCAACATTAAATTGGTTTTTCCCGGATAAGCATTCTGCTCATGAATCAGTGTTTTTATCTTTCGCCGACTGGCAATTAAAAGCAGTGGACCAGCCGTAAACCCGCCCGTCCCAATGACTAAATCCGGTTGCAATTTTTTGATTATTTTTTTCGCATCTCTAAGTCCATCAAAAATCCCTTTAACCGCCGCCAACGTTTCTAACGATGCTTTACGTTCAAATCCACGGACGCGAATATATTCAATCGGATAACCGTATTGGGGAATAATGTTTTTTTCCATTCCCACCTTAGATCCAATAAAAATGATCTCAACGCCGGGATTACTTGCTGCTATTTTTTCAGCAATTGCCAAACCCGGATAGATATGTCCCCCGGTGCCACCAGCTGCAATAAGTACTTTCACAAGCCACCTCACAATCTTTTCTTATTCAGATCTATTTTTTTACCAAAATCAACATTTCTGGAAATATTCAAAATCGGTCCCATCATCGCAAACAAGATAACCATTGATGAGCCCCCAGCACTAACAAAAGGCAGTGCCATTCCCGTTACCGGAATAATAGCCGAAGCAACCCCGATATTAACCAAAACTTGAAATGCTAACAGCAGCATAACGCTGCTGGTATACAAATAAGCGAAGGTATCCGGCGCTTTTTGAGCAATCTTGAACCCCCGCCAGATGACAAAGGCAAAAATTCCCAAAACCAACAGACATCCGATAAACCCAAATTCTTCGGCAATATTGGCAAAGATAAAATCATTTTGCAACTCTGGCAAAAACAAGTATTTTTGTTTCCCATTACCTAAACCACGTCCAAAAATCCCGCCAGTTCCAATCGCCAATAAAGACTGTGATATCTGATAATCATAACCGCCTTTGCCTAAAAAAACATTAAAACGGTCTAGTCGCCAAGGTTCAGCAATCATTAAACCCGCCACTGCCAAGAAACCAAATCCGAGATAAGGATAAAACAGCTTAAATTTTATCCCTCCAAAATAAAGTACGCCGACAGCTCCTAAAGCGATTGCCATTGCCGCACTTAAGGATGGCTCAATCGCTGTGATTCCGCATATGATCCCTAACGGAAGCATAAAATTTAATAGAAACGGCATGTGTTCCTTAATAATATCTGGTTTCCGGGAGATAACGGTACTAAAATAAAGAATCACTGCTACTTTTGCAAATTCCGACGGCTGGAAAGTTGTCACTTTTAAATCAATCCAACGTCTAGCATCATTTACTTTTAACCCAATTCCCGGGATTAAAACGATCGCTAATAGAAAAACAGAAATCACGATCCCCAGCAGATAGTACTTTTTATAGATCCGATAATCAATCTTACTCATAATACCCATAACAAATACGCCCAAAAAGACAAATACAAGCTGCTTTAAAAATAAAGCATAGCCTTTTTCGCCGCTGATCGTTGACGAATACAGGCTCGCACTAAAAACCATGATAACCCCGATTCCAGCCAGCAACAACAATGCGACTAAAAAGGGCCGATCTATTTTTCCTGTTTTCATGATATGCTCCTCTGTTTGTTATCGATTTTCAGTTACCAATTTTTTGAAAACGCACCCACGGATTTCATAATTGTCAAACATATCCCAACTTGCACAAGCTGGTGACAATAACACGGTATCTCCAGGCACCGCTTCAGCTTTGGCACAGCTGACCGCTTCTTCATAAGTTTCCACTTTAGTAATGGCGGTAAAACCTTTGGCGTTGGCCGCTTTGATTAAATCATCTGCGGTCACCCCCAAAACGATAAGCCGCTTGACGCGTTTAGCCACCAATACCATCAGTTCTGAATAATCTTCTTTTTTATCATACCCACCAGCTAATAAAATAATGGGTTCTTTAACCGCATTGAGCGCCGTAATAGTAGCATTGGTATTGGTCCCTTTGGAATCATTAATATAAGTAACGCCGGAAAAACACCCCACCATTTCCAGCCGATGCTCAACCCCGCTAAAGGATTTAAGCACCTGAATAATGACGTCCAATTCAACGCCAGATAAATAAGCCAGGGTCAACGCTGCCAGGGCATTCATGGTATTATGCGGACCAATAATCCCGAGTTCATCTTCGCGACAAACAAAAATGACGTTCTTTCGATCATTGATATAGATTTCTCCATTTAAACACCATGCCCCATAGGCTACCTTTTTTTGATAACTAAAAAAAGCTTTTTGGGAAACCGCTTTTTCAGCCAACTGACATACTACTGGATCATCAGCATTTAAAACCAATAAATCCTCGTTGGTCTGATTTTCAAAAATTCGTCCTTTAGCTTTAATATAATTTTCCATCGTTAAATGACGATCTAAATGGTCAGGTGTTATATTTAAAATGGCCGCCGCTCTGGGCCGAAAGGTATCGATGGTTTCCAACTGAAAACTACTGATTTCAGTAACAAATACTTCAATATCTTTTGCCGCTCCAACATAATTAGTAATTGGATCGCCAATATTTCCAACTACATAAGTGCCTCTTCCTGAGGCTTTAAATATTTCACCTAATAAAGTCGTCGTCGTTGTTTTTCCATTCGTTCCGGTAATTGCGACAAAAGGTGTTCTTGTCAATCGATAGGCGGCTTCAACCTCTCCAATGACAGGAATACCCTGATGATAAGCCGCTTGGATAATAGGAATAATCAATGGTACACCGGGACTCACAACAACCTCGTCAATACTATTAAGAATCTCCGGACTCGGCTGAATTCCAAAAATTGATTCAAATTGAGCGTTTTTTTCATATTCTAATATTTGGGGAAACTCTTTGTGGACAATGCTAGATGCCCGAGTATCGGTTAAGACGACTGTTTCTCCGCGTTTTAATAGTAATTCACTTACCGCTACTCCACTTCTGGCTGCTCCAATCACTAAAGTCGTTTTTCTCATAATGCGCTTTCTCCTATCCTAAACAAATAAATGCAATCGTAACAAACATCGTGGTCGCTACCCAGAATACCGTAACCACTCGGGTCTCACTCCAACCAGACAATTCAAAATGATGATGAATCGGAGCCATCTTAAAAAATCGTTTTCCTTTAGTGGCCTTAAAGTATCCCACTTGAATGACGACCGATAATGCTTCAAAAACAAATAAAGCCCCCGCGATCAGCAAAAAAATCTGCAACCGGGTGATAATCGCCATAACAACAACTGCTCCGCCTAAGGCCATCGATCCGGTATCACCCATAAAGATATCAGCGGGATTTGAATTATGCCTTAAAAAACCCAAACATCCGCCAATAACAGCCCCAATAAAGATCGTTGTACTGGCTGCAGGTAATGCCAATGAACCAACAAAAAAGAAAATCGCGACAATTCCCGTTACTCCGGAAGCCAAGCCATCGAGTCCATCGGTCAAATTGACCGCATTGACAATCGCAACAATCGCAATCAATGTAAATGGCACGTACCAAATTCCAAAATCTACCGTTTGGCCGATGAAAGGTACGATTAATTCTGAACCAATCGCCGGTGAATAGTAAGCATATAAAGTAATGACCAAAGCACCAATGCATTGCAGGACAATTTTTTGCCAGGCTCTTAGTCCGAGATTATGTTTTTTAGCAACTTTAATATAGTCATCAATAAAACCCACGCCGCCAAAATATAGCATTACCAGAATTGGAAAGAAATCCCAAACTCCTGTGAGTCCTGACAAAATCACAAATGCAACGAGGATCCCGAGTTGAATTATCAATCCCCCCATAGTTGGCGTTCCCGATTTTTCCAGATGACTCTGAGGACCTTCTTCTCTGATTGCCTGTCCAAATTTCAAGCGCTTAAGCATCGGAATAAAGTGTGGCGTTACCCAATAAACAACAGCAAATGAAATTAGCAAACCCAAAAGCCCAGCTCTTAACATCGTCATTTCCATCATTCAATGCCTACCTTTATAAAATCAATGACTTTTTCCAAACCCATGCCTCGAGATGCTTTGATCAAAATGATATCATTCGGGGCAATAATTTTTTCTAAGCATTCACCCGCCGCCTGAGCGTCTGGAACCTCAAAAACTTCGCCGGCATCACCAAATCCGCGACAAATTTCTTTGCCTAAATTTCCGACTCCAATTAGCACATCAACTTTTCCACTGGCATATTTACCAATTTCATAATGTGCCGGCGGCCCATATTCGCCCATTTCCAACATGTCTCCCAAAATGGCAATCTTCCGCTGATATTCATGTCCCAGTACTTCGATGACATCAATCGATGCTCTCATCGCGTCAGGATTCGCATTATAGGAATCATTAATAACCTTTACCGCTCCGGTAATAAAAATATCCATTCGATTACCACTGGGGACAAAGGCATCAAGGCCCTTTTGTATTTCCGTCTGAGTCATGTTATAAAAATATCCCAAGCCAATTGCAACCAGACAATTATAAACATTATGCTTGCCAGGATAATTAAAAGTATATGATTCGTTTCGGTTCTCCCACTCGACCTGGATTTCCAGACCATTATGACTAGAATGATAATCAATCGCTTTAACCGTTTGTTGTCCCTCCATCCCAAACGTTCTGACTTGATAGTTATTGGTTTCGGAATTAATTTTCTTTAAAAAATGATCATCCCCATTAATATAAGCAATCCCATCATTTTTTAGCGTCTGTAAAATTTCTTTTTTCGCCCGATAGATATTTTCCTGCGTTTTTAACCGCTCGATATGACTTAATCCAACATTGGTAATGACGCTAATATCAGGATCGACAATTTGTATCGATTTTGAAATATCGCCAAGGTGATCCATGCCCATTTCAATGACCGCAATCTGATGGTCCGGTCCCAAATTTAACAAAGTTTGCGGAATTCCGTATTCGTTGTTAAAATTTCCTTCTGTTTTTAACGTATTATATTTCTGGCTAAGCACTGATGCGACCAGATCTTTAGTTGTCGTCTTGCCACTGCTACCTGTAATGGCGACCACCGGAATATTATAACGATGTCGATTAAAACCCGCCAACGCTTTTAAGGCTTCCAGCGTCGAGTTGACGCCAATAACGGTCATCCCTTCGGGAATAACGCGTTTTAGTTCTTCAGTTAAACAAACTTTTCCACCGTTTAAAAAAAACTGATTGATATAATCATGTCCATTATTATTTTCTCCAATAATGGGAACGAATAATGACTCATCACTTATTTTCCGACTATCAATGGTAACGTGTTTAACGATCAGCTCCCGCGTTCCCTGAATTAATTCCCCTTGGGTGATTTGAAGTATTTCATCAATACTGATACTTTCCATCTAAAAATCCCACCTGAACTTTCTTTTTATTTTGCTTCAAATATCATTCAATATTTTGAAGCTAATCATTTATCCAAAAAGACCAAGATATTATATCAAACTTTTTACATAAAGAAAAGCAAGGATTTCCCCCTCGCTTTTCTTTTCTCTTACTATGGGGTAAATGTTACGCTGACGTCACTGCCCTTTTCCACCACCGTTGTTGCTGCTGGCGTTTGACTTGATGCAAAACCATTCCCTGTAATTTTAAGATTCAGTTCTAATCCGGTTAAAATTTCGTTAGCACTTTGAATCGATAATCCACTCAAATCTGGGACAACAACTGTTCCGGCCGTTTCCTCAACTGCATCCCCCACGCCAAGAACAAGCTCGCTGTTAGGATCATAAACTGAATTGATTGGAACACTTTGACTCAGCACCGTCGTCCCTGTCGTTGCCGGATCAATAGAATACTTTATACCTTTTTCCTTAAGGATACTGATTGCCGAATCAATATTTTGACCAACGAGATCCGGAACCGTAATGGTTCCCTTTTGTATTTCTTCAGCTGCCGTTTCACTTAGATTGGCATCTGCTGAATTATAATTAAGGGCTTGTTCCATTAAACTAATCGCCGTTGGTGCGGCACTAGTGCTACCATAAGCGCCTGCCTTCGGTTCATCCAAAACAACATAAACTGAATATTTCGGATCTTCAACCGGTGAAAAACAATAAAAGGAGGTCACATATTTGGTGTTGGAGTATTCACCATCAATAAATTTCTCCGCCGTTCCGGTTTTTCCGCCAATACTGTATCCTTCTGAAAGCGCCGTCATATCAGAATCATAACCAACTACCTTGCGCATAATTTCGCGCATGGCTGCCGATGTTTCGGTTGAAATAATCTGCTTTGGAGATTCGGCATCGGCCCCCTTCGTGATTGTTGAAATGATCGTCGGTTTTTCATAATAACCATTGTTAACGACACAATTAAGGGCACTGATCATTTGAATCGGTGTCACCGCCAGCCCCTGACCAAACGAGAAAGTCGCATAATCAACTTCATTTATGCCGCCGTTGGCAGTTGATAAACGGTTGATAATTCCCGATTCTTCACCGTCCAGTTCGATCCCCGTGCGAGCACCCAATCCAAAATTATAAACATACTGGTAAAAAACATCAGGATCTAAAGCTTCAATAACCTGAACAAGACCAGGATTGCAGGAATGGGCGATAGCATCAGATACTGTTTCATAACCATGTGGTCCGGTTGCACAATTAATAACCGCATCACCAATCTGAATTGAACCGGAACAATAAACAATCGTTTCCGGTGTTACCGCGCCTTCTTCCAGAGCTGCTGCTCCGGTCAGTGCTTTAAAGGTCGAACCCGGTTCGTAAATAAAACTGACCGCCTGATTTTTATACATTTCAGCTAATTTTTCCTGATCTGTTTTTCCAACTAAATCTTCAGCGTGCGTAGCTGCAAAATTCGCATCTAATGTAAAGGGATCATTAAGATTATAGTCCGGGGTAGTCGCCATCGCCACTACCTCACCCGTTTTCGTTTCCATTACAATTGCCGTAACACTTTTGGTCTGCCAGGTTGCCGCCGCTTCTTTAACCGCTTTTTCGGCCATCAACTGGATATTACTGTCGATTGTTAAAACAATATCCTCTCCTTGAACGGGTTCTTTAATAATTTTCGTTTGTGACGGGATCTGATTTCCATCGGCATCTTTCTGAAAATAGACCACGCCATCCTCGCCTCTTAAGACATCATCATAAGTCGATTCAACCCCATATAAACCCGTGTAATCAGTCCCCGTAAAGCCTAGTATATATGAGGCGAAATTTCCATTAGTATAATATCGCCGATAATCATCCAACAATTCAATGCCATTATAACTTTCGATATCACCGTCAGCATCTTTGATGGCCTCTGATTCTTTAATCTCCAGAGCTAGGGCATTGTCAACTTTACCTTGAATAAGCACCGCCTGATTTTCTTTGCGCGTCGCTTTTTCGTAGAGGGATTCATAGTTATAGTCTAAATCCTGTGAAATAGCCGAAGCAACCGCTCCCGCATCTTTAATCTCAATTGGTTCAAAATACAAAGTTCCGTCTTCAACACTTACGCCATCAAAATTATGACTCAGCACAATCACTGCCGTCCCTTGACTAAGTCCTGTTTTTACCTCAACAATATTATTTTCAAGGACCGAAATTTTGGTTAAAACATCTTCGTATTTTAGACCAAGTTTTGCGCTTAGCGTATTCGCCAATCGTTCCGGATCTTCAACCTCATAAGGGATGACATTCACTGCTGTTGCCGAAGAATCTTTGGCTAAAACATTTTTATTACGATCGTAAATATCGCCCCGGGATGCCTTAATGGGTACTTCTTCAACCAATTGATCCACTTGTCTCTCATATTTTCCTGTTGAATTAACAATTTGCAAAGAAAACAATCTTCCGATAATAATAACTAAGCACAATGAAAGTATTACCATCGCAATCATTATCCGATTCTGCTTGCCGGATGGTCCAATCTCTCGTTGTGCCTTCTTTTTTATATTCACACTTTTTCTCCAAAATTTTAATTTATTTAAGTTTACTTTACACGACTTAAATAAATCCTAACTTAAAATAAGTTTTCGAACCAACTTCTAACAATTTCCGAATCGGACATTATTGATGTATCCTTTTCATTCGTAATCACCTCACGTCGATATTGATCCTGCACGGGTTCCACCATGCCGTAACCTCTCGCTTGCGCTTCAATCGACTGCAGATTCATATTTGTCACTAATTGACCTTCTTTACTGTCATTAATCTGAACCGCATCCTCAAGGGTTGCCTGAAGACTTCTGATTTCGGTATTTTTTTTAGTAATGACCACATGTTGAAATAAAATACCCGTCATAACAAAAAAAGCAATTAAGCCAATGAACATGACATACGAACTCGTTGTCATTTTTTTTTCCGGTTTTTTGGGTATTAATTTTCCGGTTCTTACGGTTGACATGAAACACTCCTTTTTAGCTCGCTATCCCAGCTTTTCAACAATCCGCAGTTTTGCACTTCGTGACCGTCGATTTTCTTCTAATTCATCGGCCCCTGAACTAATCGGCTTTCGCGAAATAAGTTTTACCACTGGCGATTTCCCACAAACACATTGCGGAAAATCGGACGGACAGGTACAGGGATTGGCGCTTTCTTTAAATAACCGCTTCACCACTCGATCTTCGAGTGAATGAAAGGTAATCACACACATTCTCCCTCCCGGTTTCAAGGCCGCAATACCTTGTTTCAAGGCATCTTCTAATATTTTCAGTTCCCCATTAACTTCCAAGCGAATTGCTTGGAAGGTTTTTCTCGAGGGATGCTTTTCTTTAAAACGTTCTTTGGGTGGGTAAGCATGTTTAATGATTTCACTTAACTCCAACGTTGTTTTAATTCTTTTTATTTCTCTGGCTTTAACAATAGATTTCACAATTTGACTGGCAAATTTTTCTTCGCCATAAATGAAGAGAATTTTTTTTAACTCTCCAGGAGCATAATCATTAACAACCATTTCGGCTGTTAAATCAGCGGCCTGATTCATTCTCATATCCAGCGGTCCATCATTATGATAAGAAAAGCCTCGGGTATCATCATCCAGTTGAAATGACGAAACCCCGAGGTCATATAGAATACCATTGATTCCAGAGAGATGGAGGCCCTCTAGAACCTTGGTCAAACTGGCAAAATTACTTTTTACAAAATAGCGCTGACAAGCATATGGCTCTAAACGATTTTTAGCATAACTCAAGGCATAATCATCCTGATCGATGCCGACTAAAACACCATTTTCATTTAATGCCTCACAAATCCACTGTGAATGCCCGCCACCACCTAAGGTACAATCAACATAAACGCCATCGGATCTTATATCCAGGCCGTCAATTGATTCCCGTAACAAAACGGTCTTATGTGAAAATGTTTCTGGCTTCATTTAAATTCCCAACATCGCCATGTTATTAGCGATGTCCTCATAGTTTAAATCATCATTGTCATTATAGCTACTCCATAATTGACTATCCCAAATTTCCAATCTGTTTGAAACTCCGATAATGGTCACCTCTTTCGATATTTTTGCGTATTTTCGAAGCGAAAGCGGAATACTAGCTCGGCCCTGACGGTCGAGCTCACAATCGGCAGCTCCAGCAAAGAAAAACCGGGTAAATGCTCTGGCATCTTTATCCGATATGGGTAACGATTTTAGTTTACTTTCGAAATTTTCCCATTCTTCCATAGAAAAAACAAACAAGCAGCAGTCCAGCCCTTTTGTTAAAACGAACTGTCCCCCCAGAGATTCTCTGAATTTTGAAGGAATGATCAAACGTCCCTTGTCGTCGATATTATGTTCAAACTCTCCAAAAAACATATTGGTCTCCCTCCTTCTTACTTTGCTCTTCCATTTTCTTCCACATTATACCATACTCCACCACCCTTAACAAGTTACGGAACCCCGTATTAAGCAAAAATCCAGACGTTATTTTGTTAAAAATTCATAACGTTTGTATTAATTTTACATCAATAATCTTAAAAATTAATTCTTAATACATTGTTTCTTCATTTCTATATTATAATTTCTACATTATATCTTGATTATATCTTGTGATTGCAGCTATTTTAGTTTAAACTATTAAAACAATGAAAATTAAGGAGAAATTAAAAAATGAGAGCAGTAGTCACGGTTATTGGAAAAGACCGAACCGGAATAATTTATAATGTATCTAAAATATTAGCCGAAAACAATGTCAATATTGAAGACATCAGTCAAACAGTTATGCACGATTTTTTTACCATGATCATGCTTGTTGACATTTCTAAAATGTCAAATGACTTTGTTGTCTTAAAAACCGCCCTTGAAGAAATCGGCGAAACCATCGGCATGTCAATCCGCATTCAGCATGAAGATCTTTTCAATGCGATGCATACCATATAGGCGGCCTAATTATGACAATGTTTAAAGATGTCCTTGAAACGGTCAGAATGATAGAAAAAGAACGGCTGGATATCCGCACCATCACGATGGGTATTTCTTTACTTGATTGTATTGATTCTTCCGGCGTTAAAAGCCGCCAAAAAATTTATGATAAAATTACTTTTTTAGCCGAAAACTTAGTCAAAGAGGGTGAACGCATCGAAACGGAGCTGAGCATTCCTATCGTTAATAAACGTATTTCCGTTACCCCCATTTCGCTGATTGCCGGAAGCAGTGAAGACCTGAATTATGTCGAATATGCCAAAATTCTTGATGCGGCTGCTGCAACAGTTGGTATTAATTTTATTGGGGGATTTTCAGCCCTCGTCCCCAAAGGCTTTACCAAGGGCGACCGGATTCTGATTGACTCAATTCCGGAAGCTTTAGCAACTACTAATTGCGTCTGTTCATCGGTTAACCTCGGTTCATCAAAAGCCGGTATCAATATGGATGCTGTTAAACGATTAGGCGAAGTGATCAAAGAAACCGCCTACCTCACCCGGGATGCTGATTCAATTGGTTGTGCTAAATTTGTCGCTTTCGCTAATGCGGTTGAAGACAATCCCTTTATGGCTGGTGCCTTTCACGGCGTCGGCGAAGCCGAAGCGGTTCTTAATGTTGGCGTCAGCGGTCCCGGTGTTGTTAAACGGGCGCTTGAAAAAGCACAACATGCTTCCTTTGGAGAAATGGCTGAAATCATTAAAAAAACTGCCTTTAAAATCACCCGTGCCGGACATCTGGTTGGCACAACAGTTGCTGAACGCCTGAATGTTCCGTTTGGTATCCTCGATTTATCGCTAGCGCCAACCCCGGAAATCGGTGACAGTGTAGCCCGTATTCTCGAGGAAATGGGTTTGGAACATTGTGGTACTCACGGCACCACCGCGGCTCTGGCGATGCTCAACGATGCGGTCAAAAAAGGCGGTATCATGGCCTCAACTTCAGTTGGTGGTTTCAGCGGGGCCTTTATTCCGGTCAGTGAAGATGAAGGAATGATTGAAGCGGTGGAATGCGGTGCCTTGACCTTTGATAAGTTAGAAGCCATGACCAGTGTCTGTTCGGTTGGTATTGACATGGTTGCCATTCCCGGCGATACTCCCGCTACAACCATCTCTGGTATCTTAGCTGATGAGGCCGCGATCGGTGTCATTAATAATAAAACCACCGGCGTTCGAGTCATTCCCGTCTACGGAAAAGACGTTGGTGATACCGCTGAATTTGGCGGACTTCTTGGTCGGGCTCCGATCATGCCAATAAATAAAAACGACTGTTCTGTTTTTGTGAATCGCGGCGGCCAGATTCCGGCCCCCATTCATAGCTTTAAAAATTAAGTAACTACTTATCCTGATCGAAAACCCAGAGACCCACTGAAGTCGGTCTCCTGCCTTATAAAAAGGAGGAAAAATTTATGAATAAAGAATTATGGGATAAATGTGTAGCCTATCACGGACATCATTGTCCTGGTCTGGCGATTGGTGTCCGGGCTTCTCTGGAAGCGATAAAAGCCCTATCCATTGATATGACGACCGGAGCTGATCAAATCGTTTGTGTATCTGAAAATGAATCTTGCAGTGTCGATGGTGTTCGAGTCGTGCTGGGATGTACCGGCGAAAAAGGTAATCTGCTTTTTATAAAAGAAGGAAAACAGGCTTTTTCTGTTTTTAATCAAACCACCGGCGAAAGTATTCGTTTGAGTTTAAAAGAACTTCCCGCCATGGAACGCGATGAAATGGAAGCTTTCCTACTTAATGAACCGGATGCCTCAAAACTTTTCGATTTTGAAAAGCCACATTTTACTTTACCTGAAAAAATTTAAACAATCTGATGCAAGCAAAAACACCGTTAATGATTCATCTTAACCGATTAATCATTAACGGTATTTTTTTGAATTGATTTAGCCCTTTAGATTGAATGTCACATCGATTGTCGATATGGTATAATAAATAAAATTACGTTACGAGGTGCTTAAATGTTTACTCTACCCAACTATACTGCTCCCGATTTTTCTGAAACCTTTTTTATTAACGCCCCCAGTGTCCGAACCATGCCAGCTCCGATGGATGGCGTCGTTCCCGAAAACTTTTATGCCACCACTATCTTTCCTGAGTATTTTAAAATCCATACCACCTGGCAGTTAATGTGTGAAAGCCGGATGGACTGTGTCGTTGTCATCAAGGATGATCATCCCGCAGCGGTAGAATTCAGAAATGTTAAAAAAGGTGATGCCGTTGTCGTCGGTCGTCATGAAGATGGCGGAAATGGTGTTTATGTCGATCACTTTGCCTTTAATAAAAAACAAAATGAAACTGACAATTTTTCGTTTCGAACTTCCAATTCCCGTGAAACGGCTTACTCTCAGGACTATGATCGCCTCTATGAATTACTCGAATTCGAACGGGATCATGGTTATCTGCTCTGGGTTCTGGGTCCGGCCGTAACTTTTGACCAGGATTCCCGAAACGCGATGACCAAGCTGATCGAAAACGGTTATGTCGATGCCCTCTTTGCCGGCAATGCTTTAGCCACCCATGATTTGGAATCGCATTTTTTTAACACCGCTTTAGGCCAGGATATCTATTCTAAAGAAAATAAATCAATGGGTCATTATCATCATATCGAAACCATTAATCGCGCCCGGAGTTGTGAGACCCTGGAGCATTTAGTCGAAACATATAAAATTGAAGATGGCATTGTTAGTGCCTGCATCAAAAATAAGATCCCGATGGTTTTAGCTGGTTCAATTCGCGATGACGGTCCGCTTCCCGGCGTTTATGCCGATGTCTACCAAGCTCAAGACGCTCTGCGCGTTCATACCCGCAAAGCAACCACCGTCATTTGTTTGGCAACGCAACTTCATACCATTGCAACTGGCAATATGACCCCTTCTTATCAAGTTGTTGATGGCATTATTCGGCCCGTCTATTTTTACACGGTTGATATTTCAGAATTTGTCGTCAATAAACTAAAAGATCGCGGCAGCCTGAGTTCCCGGTCATTTATCACGAATATCCAAGATTTTGTGGTGAATTTACAACGTCGTTTAGCAACCCCAAAAGACGGCTACTTAAATAAGTAACCGTCTGAAGTTGTCAATAAACGGCCGTACCGACCAATTGTTTATCGGGATTATTTATTTTGTCAAATTTGTTTAAACACTTCCCCGATACTTCCTTTAATGGCCAAATTTGCGCGGGAATCCATTGGTGTTGCGGTTTTATTAATTAATACCAACTGCTTCCCCCGATAATAATCAATCAGGCCTGCGGCTGGATAAACACCCAATGATGTTCCCCCGATAATCAGAACCTCGGCTTTGGTAATTGCAGACAGTGACTGGTTCATTACCTCATTATCCAGACCTTCGCCATACAAAACCACATCCGGTTTAATCGTGCCGCCACAGGTGCATTTGGGAACGCCGTCACTTTCGATAATCGTTTGAACCGGATAAAATTGATGACATCGCAAACAGTAATTGCGATGCACCGAACCATGCAGTTCCAAGACATTCTTACTACCGGCTATTTGGTGGAGTCCATCAATGTTTTGGGTAATCACCGCTTTTACCTTTCCTGCGGCTTCCAGTTTTGCTAATTTTATATGCGCGGCATTTGGTTTTGCTTCCAAATATAACATTTTATTGCGATAAAAATGATAAAATTCCTCAGTATTATCGACAAAAAACTGATGTGAAAGAATCGTTTCCGGTGGATATTGATAACTTTGATTATATAACCCATCGACACTCCGAAAATCGGGAATGCCGCTCTCGGTAGAGACCCCAGCCCCTCCAAAAAAAACAATATTACCAGCGTTTTCGACAATTTTTTGTAGTTTTTCAATATCTGTCATTGTTTTTCCTCTTTTCTTATTATTTTGCGTCTTTTTCGATTTTATTCAAAAAATATTCTACCATCTCTCGGGCTTTTTTACATGATTCACGATAATAATTATTGCCATCGGGATCTGCAAAACCATGTTTACCTGGTAGTATCGCAACTTCAATCAAACCTTTACTCATAAGTTGTTGACAAATTGTTTTCACATTAAAGGATTCTTCATTTTCTGCGAACAACAGCAGGCATGGGCAACTTGGCTTAACATCAAGATATTCCCTTATGCGAGAGCCGTAATATCCAATCATCCCATCACAGCAATTATTTTCGGTCAGTCGCCAAGCAATAGTCGCGCCAACACTCGATCCAAAAACGATAATTTGAGAATAATTGTTTTTGAGTTCTCGTAAATAGACGGCCACTTCTTCACTACAATCAAAACTAATTTTTTCCCTAAAATTCAGGTATGCCGCATCCTGTTCAGCATAAGAAAAAGAGTGCTTATTTCCAATCAAATCCAGGCAATAAACGTCATAACCATGACCGCTAAAAAAAGCGGCCCAGTCTTTAATATATCGATTAATTCCATAAATCTCAGGAATAATTATGATCGCTGTTGCTGCTTTAACCGTTTCTTTATTCATACTCAAATGGATTATTCGTGCTTGTCACTTCTTGATGAATTACAATCGGATCAGAAATTAATCCATATTGATCATCTTCAGGATAGGTTACGGCAATGCTATATTGTTTTCCGGCATAACTAATAATATCTTCAAGCGTTTCCCAGATAGTGCATAAAAATACATGAGAAAATTCGTTTTGGTCAACTGTTTTCACATAAGCTCCGCAATTTCCGGGGAGACTTGTGGTGTCGTTAATGCCAGTCAGATCTAGATATTCCAAAAATGCTGTTTTTTTATGCAGCGGTACTATTCCATGCCATGTTCGTGTAATCATCTATTTTCTCCTTTAAGCAACGTTATTTTAGTCAATCACTAAAATTAATACTTATTTATCTATATATCATAACATTTATTATAGCTATCGACCAAAAGAAAAGTTATAATAATATTATTACTTCTTACCAGCTTTTTAGTACTGGTGTTCAATTGAAAGGAAACCGTTTATGAGGAAACTAATTGAAATAAACGAATTCGATTCGGAATACAGCCACGTCGAATATATTGCCGCTGATCATCTCGTTTTATTGACATGGAAAAAATTCTGCAGTAAAAATAATTATCGTAATCCAACAACATTCGCTGTTGATCTGTTAATGCGACATCCCGGCAGTCATTTTGTCGTCGATGCCCGCCATGGTTTTGAAGATGCCCGAGAAGACGTTGAATGGGGTATTTCTGTCTTTTTACCCGCAATGTCAAAAACAGATTGTAAAATTGTTGTCTTTATAATGAATACGGTCAATACGATTGAAGCAGAAATGGATATGTGGACCAAAGCGTTCACGAGATATTTTATCGTTAAACGCGTTACCTGTTATTCCGATGCAGTTGCTTTTATATCAGATAACTATAAATAAAAACGCAATGACCTTGCCAACGCTCATTAAAGACTGCACGGATTTAAGTCTTTAATTTTATTCAACTTCGTCTCACGACAACTCTTTTTAATTAATGCCCTTTATTCATTTACATTCTCTTTCATAAAGTTCTTTTCATCCGCTCTGATGTTGTTTATCTCAATTTCAAGAATTCTTTTGAATTTCGTTGAATGAAACGCATACGACATTACTGCAATACCAAAAACGATTGTTACCATTCTGATGACGGTTCCTGTCTCAGATGAATACGGCGCTAATAGTTGGCTGCAAAAAAAATTGCTCGTCAGATGCACAAATGATCCAGCCAATATGCTCCGCTGCGTATTGATATAAACAAAAGTTACCATAAAGCTAAGTACTATTACTGCTGGTATAAACAATAATGCTTCTAACACCGAACTTTGAAGCATTTCATATTGTGCTTGCCCTGGCGTGAAATACCATGCTAAGTGCCAAATAGCCCAAATAAAACCTAACATTAGTGACGCACCAAAAAAATTAAACCGAATTAACAGTTTATCAAGGGCATAACCGCGCCAGCCAAATTCTTCATTAAGCGGACCGGAGATGATACTAAAAAATAAAAGTACGGGAATCATATACGGTGCCTGCATGATGATTTTAATCCAATTCATACCCGGTAATGTCATCCCCATTATCCGCGAAATGAGCAAACCAATCAGTGAAATGAGCATAAAAAAAAGGATCGTCCTTAATGGCCACTTGATCCCCATGCGTTTTATACTAAAACAGCGCTTAAAATAATCTTTTCGCGCCTCAATGGGATAAGTTATAAAAACCATGGTTAATCCCACTACCGTTGGTGCGCCACCGCCAAAATAAAAAAGGAATGTTCCTAATGGCGTTCCAACAATCCTTAATATAACAGGCATAAAACCACAAAGCCACGTCCACAATAAAGTTAACGTGAAAAATAACACCAGTTTTTTGTTTGTGTCATAATTTTTTATCTTCATTTGCTCTCCTCGTATTTGCGTTTATCCGAATCTTTTAAAAGCTGATTAATCTCTTCAATATCGTTTGCTGTTTTAACTCGATCTAAAAGATAAAAAGCCACATAAACAATTAATGTTATCATCAATAAAGCCTTAAGCGAAAAAGAAGCCACCCAATCAAAGATAAATGAACTAACCCAAATTAACGCCGCAATACATAAAAATTCGATCGTTTTCTCCAACATTAAATGTGGTATCTCAATCTTTTTTAACATTTCTCTAATTCCTTGAATCATGACCGCAATCAAAGCGACTTGCATTACGGTCGTAATATAAATACTTTCTGCCCCCAGAAAATATCCCCAAATCGCAATAGTTAAAAGAATCAACGCAGTCGTAATTAAAGCGTTTCTAATAATCCGTTTCATTAATATCAGCCCTTTCTTTTTTTAGCATTTCTTTGATTTGAGGAATAAATTTGCGATTTACATTGAGTCGCTCGCCACTGATAATAACGGCTTCCATTCGACTATTGGGAAGTGGTCGAATGCTAATCAACGTATCAAGATTCAATATGCATGACTTACTAATTTGAGCAAAATTTAGATTTTTTAGAACTTCCCGCACTTGATATAACTTGAATTGTGATTGATAAACAGCGTTGTTACAATACAAAAATGTTTTTTTATCAACACTTTCAATGTATAAAATTTCCTCCGCTTTTATAACTATTTTCTCGTTATCTCGGTATCCAATCAATTTACTTTGCGACATTTTTATTTTATCAATTAGCGTTTTAACCGTATTATTCATCTCTGAATAAATTATTTGGACTTCAACTTCATCTTGATTTTTATTTTGGATCAGTTTTAATCGCAATTTTCGCCCCCCTTACTCTATAAAATAATTCTAAATGATCTAACACAACCTTACAATCATTACACCCCTAAGTTACATTATCGGCAATCTAAAATACAAAAAAATTAAAAACAAAACACCGTCAGACTTTTTTATCAAATAAGTCTGCAACGATGTTATAAATTACGGATATCCTTATTTTCTCATTTTTAGTGAACCTGATAAAACTGGCCAACCTGTTACTCTTCTTCACGTCATTCTTCGCCGTCTCTTCTGTTTTTAACAATCTTCCCTATAACAATCCCTATCATTGCCGAAGATCCATAAATAATTGCATAAATCACTGCCTTGTAACCGATAATTAAAAATATCGATGGCAGAAAAACTACCCCAATTATAATTGGATAAACCCAAATAAAACCATTTTTCAGCCCATAGAGGTAGGCGCAAATAAAACAATAAACCGGTATAATTACAAGTAAAAGCAACGTAAACATTGTTGAATTCGGATCCAACGTTGGCAAAATAAAAAAAATCATCGCTGTTAACAATAAATACGGCAATGCTGGTAATAAAATTTTTAGATCTAATTTTAATTTCATATTCAACTCCTGTTAACGCAATCATATCATTTCATTATTACGTTAATCGTTCACTATGCTTTAGTATCTACTCATTTAATCAGAGTGCAAATTTATTATACCACAAAAATTAAAAATTGTAATTATGCCGAATACCTGCCGTTTCATGAAGCCGTGCAACTCCGTCTTCGTTTCACTGCGCCTCCGTTAGGGGCTTCGCCCCATAAAAAAATACAGATATAAACATTGATTTTCAAGCTCACTTGAATCTACCTCTCGTTAATTCACTACCGTTTTACTCACTCATACGGCAATGCGGCGTAGCTAACGCTGCGCCTCCGTCGCGTCAGTCGCCAGATGGCTCCTTCCTAAAATATAAAAATAGAGAGTAATAAACAAATGCATTTGTTTATTACTCTCTATTTTTATATTTTTCGCCGCATGGCTCGTTGTTTCGCGCAAAAAAGTCCCGCAACGTCCTATCCTCCCAGGCAGTTACCCACCAAGTACTTTCGGCGCTGGAAGACTTTACTTCTGTGTTCGGTATGGGAACAGGTGTGGCCCTTCCGCCATCGTCGCGAGACTTATTTAGCTTTGTTTTGCTAAAAACAAATAGGTTTGAAGGAGTGTCAGCGGTTGATCCGGCTAAATTGTCCATCAATTCTTTCAGAAATCTTCTACATCTTCATAAGAGATTTTTGAAAGAGTTGGTGTTCCTTGTTCCTATTTGCTCTATATTCAATTGTCTTTGTAATGATTGCTTTTAAGTGGATGGTATTTTTTAATCAATGCGATTTTTTATCAAAAATCGGACAAATCGATCACTCGAAACAGCACAGTGTATAAATATTGGATCAAGACCTCGGTCGATTAGTACTGGTCAGCTCCATATGTTGCCATACTTCCACATCCAGCCTATCTACCTGGTCGTCTACCAGGGACCTTAACCATTTCTGGTGAGATATCTTATCTTGAAGGGGGCTTCGTGCTTAGATGCCTTCAGCACTTATCCTTTCCAAACTTAGCTACCCAGCTATGCTCCTGGCGGAACAACTGGTGCACCAGTGGTTTGTCCATTCCGGTCCTCTCGTACTAGGAATAGCTCTTCTCAAATATCTGACGCCCACGACGGATAGGGACCGAACTGTCTCACGACGTTCTGAACCCAGCTCGCGTGCCTCTTTAATGGGCGAACAGCCCAACCCTTGGGACCTGCTTCAGCCCCAGGATGAGACGAGCCGACATCGAGGTGCCAAACCTCCCCGTCGATGTGGACTCTTGGGGGAGATAAGCCTGTTATCCCCGAGGTAGCTTTTATCCGTTGAGCGATGGCCCTTCCACTCGGAACCACCGGATCACTAAGCCCGACTTTCGTCTCTGCTCGAGATGTCTCTCTCGCAGTCAATCACCTTTTTGCCTTTGCACTCTGAGAGATGGTTTCCAACCATCCTGAAGGTAACTTTGGGCGCCTCCGATACTTTTTAGGAGGCGACCGCCCCAGTCAAACTGCCCGTCTGACACTGTCCGATGACCGGATTACGGCCACTCGTTAGAATTCCAATAGTACAAGGGTGGTATCCCAAGGATGGCTCCTTCGAAACTGGCGTCCCAAATTCTTAGCCTCCCACCTATCCTGTACGTCTACTATCAAAACTCAATGCCAGATTGCAGTAAAGCTCTACGGGGTCTTTCCGTCCTGTCGCGGGTAACTCGCATCTTCACGAGTACTACAATTTCACCGGGTGTGTTGTCGAGACAGCGCTCAAATCGTTACGCCTTTCGTGCGGGTCAGAACTTACCTGACAAGGAATTTCGCTACCTTAGGACCGTTATAGTTACGGCCGCCGTTTACTGGGGCTTAAATTTGCACCTTCGCTTGCGCTAAGCACTCCTCTTAACCTTCCAGCACCGGGCAGGCGTCAGCCCCTATACATCATCTTTCGATTTAGCAGAGACCTATGTTTTTGCTAAACAGTCGCTTGAGCCTCTTCTCTGCGGCCCCCCATCGGGGGGCACTCCTTCTCCCGAAGTTACGGAGTCATTTTGCCGAGTTCCTTAACAACACTTCTCCCGCTCATCTTAGGATTCTCTCCTCGCCTACCTGTGTCGGTTTACGGTACGGGCACCTTCTCTCTCAATAGAAGCTTTTCTTGACAGCGTGAAATCAGCGACTTCCCTACTTATTTTTCGTTCCCCGTCACGCCTTGGCCTTAAAGCAAAGGGGATTTGCCTCCCTTGCAAGCCTTGACGCTTGGCCCGGCTTTTCCAACTGCCGGGTTCGCTTATCCTTCTGTGTCACTCCATCTCTCAAACAATTAAAGGTGGTACAGGAATTTCAACCTGTTGTCCATCGCCTACGCTTCTCGCCTCGGCTTAGGCCCCGACTTACCCTGAGCGGACGAACCTTCCTCAGGAAACCTTGGGCTTTCGATGGTGAAGATTCTCACTTCACTTTCGCTACTCATGCCAACATTCTCTCTTGTCTTGTGTCCACCAATTCTTACAAATCAGCTTCGCCCTCAAGACATTGCTCCCCTACCACTATGGTAGTACCATAATCCATCGCTTCGGTGCCAGATTTTAGCCCCGTTCATCTTCGGCGCACCACCACTCGACCAGTGAGCTATTACGCACTCTTTAAATGTATGGCTGCTTCTAAGCCAACATCCTGGTTGTTTCTGCAGTTGCACATCCTTTCCCACTTAATCTGGACTTGGGGACCTTAGCGGATGGTCTGGGCTGTTTCCCTTTTGACTATGAGACTTATCTCACACAGTCTGACTGCCGTCTATAAGTGGATGGCATTCGGAGTTTGATAAGGTTCAGTAAGCTTTACGCCCCCTAGCCTATTCAGTGCTCTACCTCCATCACTCTCTTGACAACGCTAGCCCTAAAGCTATTTCGGGGAGAACCAGCTATCTCCGTGTTCGATTGGAATTTCACCCCTATCCACAACTCATCCAAGCCTTTTTCAACAGACACTGGTTCGGACCTCCACTTGGTTTTACCCAAGCTTCATCCTGGTCATGGATAGATCACACGGTTTCGGGTCTACAGCATGCAACTAATCGCCCTGTTCAGACTCGGTTTCCCTACGGCTCCGTACCTGAAGTACTTAACCTTGCTACATACCGTAACTCGTTGGCCCGTTCTACAAAAAGCACGCAGTCACGTTAGCTCCTGCTGCTTGTAAGCACAGGGTTTCAGTTTCTATTTCACTCCCCTTCCGGGGTTCTTTTCACCTTTCCCTCACGGTACTTTCCGCTATCGGTCAATCAGTAGTATTTAGCCTTGGGGGGTGGGCCCCCCATCTTCCCACAGGGTTACACGTGTCCCGTGGTACTCGTCGATTACCCACTCACATTACTTTCGTCTACGGGGATCTCACCCTCTGCGTCCGACCTTCCCATGTCGTTCGACTAATAATATCAGTTTGATGTAATCCGGGCTCTTCCTCGTTCGCTCGCCGCTACTGAAGGAATCGATGTTTCTTTCTTTTCCTCTGGGTACTAAGATGTTTCAGTTCTCCAGGTTCCCTCCATAACGCTATGTATTCACGTTACAGTGACTGATCTTCTATCAGCCGGGTTTCCCCATTCGGATATCTACGCTTTAACGGTTATGTGCACCTACACGTAGCTTTTCGCAGCTTGTCGCGTCCTTCGTCGGCTCTGATTGCCAAGGCATTCACCCTGTGCTCTTTTCTTCTTGATCCTATTTGATGTTACGTTTTCGTATTAAGAAATTGTATTTCAAAAATTTTTTTATACACTATGCTGTTTTCAATGATCGACTGGAACTTTCTACCACTGTTTCGGTATTTGTCCCGTTAAAAAATGCATCCTAAGATGCCTGTTTTAACTGTTTTTGTATAACCAGATGGTCATACAAAAGAAAATAGTACCATGACTTCCTGTATTCCCTAGAAAGGAGGTGATCCAGCCGCACCTTCCGATACGGCTACCTTGTTACGACTTCACCCCAATTACTGACCCCACCTTCGGCAGCTGGCTCCTTGCGGTTGCCTCACTGACTTCGGGTGTTGCCAACTCTCGTGGTGTGACGGGCGGTGTGTACAAGACCCGGGAACGCATTCACCGCAGCATTCTGATCTGCGATTACTAGCAACTCCAACTTCATGCAGGCGAGTTGCAGCCTGCAATCCGAACTGAGATCTGTTTTAAGGGATTAGCTTCACCTCGCGGTTTCGCAGCCCTCTGTTCAGACCATTGTAGCACGTGTGTAGCCCAGGTCATAAGGGGCATGATGATTTGACGTCGTCCCCACCTTCCTCCGTGTTATCCACGGCAGTCTGCTTAGAGTGCCCAACTGAATGATGGCAACTAACCACAGGGGTTGCGCTCGTTGCGGGACTTAACCCAACATCTCACGACACGAGCTGACGACAACCATGCACCACCTGTCTCTCTGTCCCCGAAGGGAAAGTCTGATCTCTCAGATTGTCAGAGGATGTCAAGACCTGGTAAGGTTCTTCGCGTTGCTTCGAATTAAACCACATGCTCCGCTGCTTGTGCGGGTCCCCGTCAATTCCTTTGAGTTTCAACCTTGCGGTCGTACTCCCCAGGCGGAGTGCTTATTGCGTTAGCTGCGGCACTGAGTCTCCCCAACACCTAGCACTCATCGTTTACGGCGTGGACTACCAGGGTATCTAATCCTGTTTGCTCCCCACGCTTTCGCACCTCAGCGTCAGTATTTGTCCAGCAAGCCGCCTTCGCCACCGGTGTTCCTCCTGATATCTACGCATTTCACCGCTACACCAGGAATTCCACTTGCCTCTCCAATACTCAAGTCTTTCAGTTTCAAATGCATGTCACCGGTTGAGCCGGTACCTTTCACATCTGACTTAAAAAACCGCCTGCGTGCCCTTTACGCCCAGTAAATCCGGACAACGCTTGTCCCCTACGTATTACCGCGGCTGCTGGCACGTAGTTAGCCGGGACTTTCTTCTTGGGTACCGTCTTTTTTTCTTCCCCAATAACAGAGCTTTACGATCCGAAAACCTTCTTCACTCACGCGGTATTGCTGCGTCAGGGTTGCCCCCATTGCGCAATATTCCCCACTGCTGCCTCCCGTAGGAGTCTGGACCGTGTCTCAGTTCCAGTGTGACCGTTCGCCCTCTCAGACCGGTTACCCATCGTCGCCTTGGTGAGCTGTTATCTCACCAACTAGCTAATGGGACGCGGGTCCATCCTATGGCGCCGGAGCGTTTAATACATCTGCCATGCGACAAACATATCTTATAAGGTATTACACCCAGTTTCCCGGGGCTATTCCTTTCCATAGGGTAGGTTACCCACGCGTTACTCACCCGTTCGCCACTTTCTAAAATTTCATTCACCCGAAGGATCCTTCCATTTTGTCTCGTTCGACTTGCATGTGTTAAGCATACCGCCAGCGTTCGTCCTGAGCCAGGATCAAACTCTCAATAAAAGTTTGTATTTAAAGCCGTTTGGCTTTTAAATGCTGTCTCATTTGAATAACTGTAATTTATCCTCTACCGAGTTAATGTTTTTAAGAGTGCATCTCTCTGTTTCTATTTTAGCCGCCTTCATCCTTGCGGATGTTTTGGCTGTTTTACAGGTTTTATGGTACTATTCTCTTTTCTATGACCGCCGCTCTGCAATCGTTTCCCGACCGAAGAAGCTTTTCTATTGTATCGTTGTTTCTTCATGTTGTCAAGCTGTTTTTTGAAATTCTTTTAAGTTCATTTCAGTGATTCAGCTGTGTGACCGTCGCCCCTGTTCGAGACAATTTTATTATTATACGCGCTTTCAGCCTTCCTGTCAACTCTTTTTTTATCTTTTTATAAACTTTTATGAACGATTTATATTAATGTCCTAGTGTACCACTTTTGATTATGGCCCAAAATCAAAATTTAGTTTATGATGTAACCTCAGAAAATAAGTATTAAATTTTATTGGAAAGAGGCAAGACAATCAGAAAGGTCAGCTTGAAAATGAATGAAGAATTGAAATATCAAACGATAAAATTACTGGTGACGCGAATAAAGCCATTACTAGTAATTCAGTAATAATGTTTCAACAACGTCTATCTATCTTAATATATTGCTTCGGTTTTTCTCATTCATAATGCCTAAAAACTTTTAATTTTTAACAGATCTCCCAACTAAACTTCTTTACTCTTATTCTCTATCCATTCTTGCACATTATTAACATATCCCCCCCAATTTTCATTTTTTGCCACAACTTCAACAATATCGTGATATATCCGATCGTCAATACCCATCCGTTTTCGAATCTCCCAAATCCAATCATGTTTATCCTTTACACATGTAATTTCTTTTGCACATAAAACACATTCTTCTTCACTATCCATTGTCACAAGCATTGAATGTATGTATTCTTCGGGGGATTTATTCGCTGGTAAATCAAATTGTGTAATAATAGAAAGTGCTCTCTCTATCTTAGCGTCATGTTCTTGCTCCGTTCCAGACAAAACGCTTTGTAAACGTTCTTTTTTCTCATCATATGTAGTGTATTTATCCCCATCGATTACTATTAGAATTTTATTAAGACTCTCTCTATCAAGAATTTTTCCAGCCGCTACTGTAAAAGCGTTTTCTATAGATCCAAATTGAATTATATTTATATGTCTTTGCATTTTTAGATCTTTTGAAATTTTCATAACAATAATTTCTGCAAATTTATCTTCTACATAAATCGAATAGGTTTTATTACTTTTACCATTTAACTTATATAATAAATCCGGTTTTATTGTGTTATATACAAGCATTTTATTTTCTTTTCGATCCAAATATTTTATATCCACAAATTCTTCAAGATCACGTATTTCTAAAGCATGTGTAGTAAAAATCACTTGCAAATTCTTTTTTTTAGCGATTTCTGATAATTTCTCTATCAATTTAACAAATGCATCTGCATGCAAAAGCAAATCAATTTCATCAATGAGAATCATGGAATATTTATGAGCATTGTATGCTATCTGTAACAATTTTATGACCCGTTGCTCCCCAGCTCCCATACTTAACGCCGAATATGTAATATTTTCTTTTGTCGTATGCACACCTAAGTATGTCTTCTTATTCGTTTCATGGATCATCAATTTTTCATAATCTTTTCCTAAAATATAAGCTGCGTCTACTACTATTTTTTCTGCATGCTTTTCAGTTGCAAACTTAGATACATAGTTTATAAATGATGTGCTTTTCTCTCTTTCAATTTCCGGGATACAAGAATAAATACCTATATAATAAACATCCCTTATAGGACGCTCTTTATATCTTACCCATCTATCTTTTTTTTCATACTTTTTTGTATATACCGTTCCTTCGTTCTCATCATAACTTACTACCGTAAATGAACTCCCATTCCAATTTGCATCTGGAGTTGGCGTGAAAAATTCACTGAATTTATAGCTTTCACCTTTTTCATACGGTGTATTTGTGCATGCCAATGCATGAAGAATGGTCGATTTTCCAACTCCGTTAACTCCCATTAATGCTATAAGATTCTTCTCAAATTTTAATTCTAAATTGTATATTCCTTTTAGTCTTTTTATATTAAGCTCTTTGATATAACATTTTGGAAAAATAATTTTTTGCAAATTCTTTTTTGTTTTCTTCGCACCATTATCCTTGTTACCAGTAAGCACATTTTTGGGGTTTGTATTTTCAACTTGAATATTACTAATTAATTCATTATTTGCAACATTAATGGCCTTTTCCTGTATATTACCCTCTGTAATATCACTGACCTTAGCTTCAATGAAACATGAAATTCTTTCTGCGATAGCTTTCACGACATACACATTAGAAGAAAATGCAATTTTATTATACATACGTCTTCTATTAGGACATTTATTATAATTAATTGCGGCAAGTCCTTTTAAATTTGCAAGTTCATTATGTGTGAATCTCCTAGGCCCTATAGAATCTACCAAGTAATTTTCATGTCGTAAACCCATATTTATTTTGTTTGTTTCTTTTAATTCTTTTAATGTCTTTGTATACCACTGTTCTTTTTTCCAATTCTCCGTTGGAAGTTTTATTTCTCTATACCAACTATCTATATCGTCAATTTCTTCATATAACAATTCGTTGCTAACACTGGGATAAACAGACTCAGGAAATTCAAATTCTCCAAAACCAGTATTCATTGTTCCCACAAAATAACCTTGCTTGCCGTCAACAGGTAATCCTGAAAAATCCATTTCATCAAATATTGCGTAGGAAATATCATATCCAAGTGCAATATAATTCGACATATACTCTTCTAATTTATATCGTCTATTATTAAAAGAACTCACTGGCACTTCAAGCAAAAAAACATATGGTTTCTTTTTTGATATTATATCAAAAATAGCACTATTAACATCGCTTTTCGGCTCTCTCTTTTTTTTACTAATTAAACCTATCTGCTGTATATATTTTGCCATAATTAAATCTACATCAGGTAAAGTACTTGGTTCTAATTCTAGCAAATTAGTATTCTGAATTTTTTCTGCCTTAATCGTTTTTTTTAGTATTTCACAATTTTCTTTATCACTATCAATTACTTCAACAATATTGAATCCGCTCATTAGAAAAGCATACGCTCTTCCGCCTAATCCCCCATTTAAATCTAATACTCTCTTTTCTATCACAATATCATACCCCTAATAATTTTTTATTATCTTCTGTAAAGTTGCATTAAATCTTCTTTTACAACTAGTCAAATGCAAATTCATATGTCGTAAAAATAAAATTTTCTACTTAATTTTATATAGCTCATCAAAACTGTTTAATTTATCTGTACATATCTCTTCAATATCTAAATGAAAACTTTTAATCTGCGGCTTAACAACTTTAAGCGTTATTTGATTATCAATAATATATTTGAACAACCTATTATATAATTCTATTTTCTCATTTGTTTTTTTTATTTCAAAATAATGTTCAACAAATTTATTACCTAATATAACGCTTTTTACTGGCATATTTATCAATTGAATTCTATCTAAATCAGAATCAAAATAATGGATTATTCCTCTCCATTCAGATTCATATTCCCAATCTCTAAATTTTGCAATAATTGATAATAATACTGCAAAGTTTATATTATCAACATCCCTACATAGTTCAGAAACTACAAAAGGATCATCAACATATGTTACTGGATATAAACATGAAGCCAATTTATTATTCAAAGTGTGCGTTTCATACTCAAGACAAATTCCTTTATTATTATGAGCATAGTGACTCCACATAGTGATACTCTTACAGCTTGTCGTTAAACATGTTATCCTAAAATCTTTAGTCAAATTATTCAAAAGATATTTATCCTTTTGCTTAGCAAATTCAATCTGTTCTTTTTTCATATCATCAGTTATTATATTATCAAATCCACATTCTTTATAAAGTCTCATTGATTCATCTAATTCACTCAACATCTGAGAAACACTATCAAAATGCATCGAAGAATCATATAAATCATTAAACAGCGTAGGTCTCGTCGCAGTCATCTCGCTATTACAAATATTATCAATGCTATACTTTGAAACTTCCATATATTTATATAATTTTTCAGGAACGGTTCCGTTTAATAATTTCTGATAGCATTGTTTAGGGATACTATTTTCATAATATGCAATTAATTCTTTTCTAGCTTTTCTACTATTAAGATAATCGTGAGTATACATAAACATAAATCCTCAATTCTCAAAACTTATTCATAAATATTATAACTCATAATTACTCATACTTAAATAATAATAACTAACCTTAGTCTAAAATTCAAAAAAGTTATCTTGAATAATCAGGCAATAACAGCAAAAATCAAAATCACATTCACCTGTCATATAACCACCAATGGCAATGGGAATACAAGTGTTTAAATATAGCGAACATTCTCGGCAACAGGGGCAGTATTCGCCCACTTGCCTTCTCTGAAATTTACACATCCAACACAACCTTTCTTGATTTTGGGCAAAAAAATAAAGCCTTTCGGCTATCTCCAACTTTTATCAATAATTTCCCGTGCAAAGCAATTACCATAATACAGCCATTGACCGTTACACTTAGCAAAGGTCAAGTAAATGGCTCTTAGTTTTCCGTCAATGTCATAAACATGGTCGTATGCTTCGCCTACTTGAAGATATCCATGTGACATGGCTCTTGGCGGTAACATATCCATAAAGTTATTCACGATATTCTCTGACACAATATCCCCCAAATTTAGATAATCATAAATGCTTTCTTTTCCGGTACGGTCTGAAAATTCACACCAAACGTCTAATGTTTTGATTTCTGTACTCATTTTTTTAATTCCTTTCTCAATTTACTTTGAACTGTTTGGATTGACTATTGACTTTCTGACTGCCGTATTTGGCTCTTTTCGTATCAAGGCTTATATTTAATTTGTGATAACGTTATAATCGCCATAATGCCTGACCAGGCCTTTTTCTTTTCATCAATGATTAGTTACTTCATTAAGAACTACTTTTAAATAATAGTTACTGGGTGGCTCTCAAAATTTGCATACAATTTTTCGCTATACTGGCGATTTTAGATTACCGATTGTTTTCTTTTTGCTCTAACGAGAGTTGATTTGCTGATTCCAGTCATTTCTTCAACTTGTTTATATGAATAGGATTCCAGCAGCTCCATTGCGTGATTGATTTTCTTATTGTTGAATTTCTTTGGTCTGCCCTCCTTAAAACCTGATTTCTGTTTGGCAATAGCTTTACCGCCCTGGGTGCGCTCAATAATCATGGCTCTTTCGAACTCGGCAAATGCTAACAGGTTTATTACAATCAACCTGCGCATCGGTGTATTTTCAATTAACCCCATGTTGAGGATATTAATTATCACACCGTTATTTTATATAACTACATTTTTTATTGGTTGTTGATACACGCAAATAAACCCCACCAGATAGATTATCTATCCGATGGGGTTTATTTATCATATTGCCTCTTCCATACGCATCAAATTAGCTTTAATCTTGCATCAATTGGCGTACGATTGGCGTATAGCGTAGGTTTTAACACCTCGCAAAGCCCTATTTATGGGATTCTATTAGTCAATTGGTTTCATTGTTGGGAATAAAATAACATCTCGAATACTATGCTGATTGGTAAATAACATCACCAATCGATCAATTCCAATCCCCAAACCGCCAGTTGGTGGTAAACCAACTTCCAGGGCATTAATAAAGTCAGCATCAAATGGATGGGCTTCATCATCGCCGTCGGTTTTTTTCTGCACCTGAGACATAAATCGATCTTTTTGATCAATAGGATCATTCAGTTCCGAGAAGGCATTGGCACATTCTGCTCCGTTTATATACAATTCAAAACGTTCTGTATAGCGTGGATCTTGAGGATCTTTTTTAGCTAATGGTGAAATTTCAACCGGGTGCATAGTGACAAACGTTGGTTGAATAAGCTTCTCTTCGACAAATTCATCAAAGACTTCCGCCATAATTTCGCCAACACTGTTTTTAGCATCCACATCAACATGCAGTTCCTTCGCTGCTGCCCGGGCAACTTCCACATTGGTCATCGCATCAAAATCCACAAGCGTGTATTCTTTAACAAGATCTACCATTCGCGCTTTTTTAAATGGTGCTGCCAGACTGATTTCTTTATCGCCATAAATAACGGTTTCGGATTGATTAACTTCTTTTGCCAGGAAGCTATAAAGCTCTTCGATCATTCTCATCAGATCATCATAGTTGGCATATGCTTCATATGATTCCAACAATGTAAATTCCGGGTTATGCGTTGCATCCATCCCTTCGTTTCGGAAGACTCGACTCATTTCATAAACTTTGTCAAAACCACCCACGATCAACCGTTTAAGCGGCAATTCCAAGGCAATTCTGCAATATAATGGGATGTCTAAGGCATTATGATGTGTAATAAAAGGACGGGCGTTCGCTCCCCCCGCTAAATTTGAAAGGACGGGCGTTTCAACTTCGATAAAATCGCGGGCATCATAAAATTCGCGTATTTTTCGCATGATCAACGAACGTTTTTTGAAAACATCTTTTACTTCCGGATTAACAATAAGATCAACATAACGCTGACGATAACGCAATTCCATATCTTTAAGTCCATGATATTTTTCCGGCAGAATCTGCAATGATTTGCTTAGCAATGTCAGGTCCGAAACTCTAACCGATATCTGGCCCATTTTTGTTTTAAAAACTGCGCCTTTAACCCCAATAATATCACCGATATCATAGGTCTTGATTTCATCATACATATCGGGCAGGTTATCTTTTTTCAAAAATAATTGAATGCGACCGGAAGAATCTTGGAGATCATAAAACGACACTTTCCCTTGACCTCTTTTGGACATGATCCGTCCCGCTATGCTTACTTCTTTTTCTTCATAATCATCATAAGCTTCTTCAATTTCTTTTGCTAAAGCACTAACCTTATAACTCGTTTGTTCGAAAGGATTTTTACCAGCTTCTTGTAAATTCTTCAGTTTATCTCTTCTTATCTCAAGAAGCTCATTTATATTTTCAGTCGTCAATTTTTATACCCCTATCTACGAATTTCTAAAATTTGATAAATCGCTTCGCCATCAGGAATTTGGACTTTCACTGACTCGCCGACCTTTGCCCCGAGCAAAGCTGAACCAATCGGCGACTCATTGGAGATGCGATTGTTTTTCGGATCAGACTCCGCTGAACCAACAATTTTATACTCGGCAATCAAGTCCATTGCTGAATTTTTAATTTTTACCACACTGCCGACCCCAACATCTTCGGTGTGAATATCAGCATCATCGATAACAACCGCAATCTTCATCTTGTGTTCAAGTTCAGATATCCGACCTTCCACAAATCCCTGCTCATTTTTCGCTTCATCATATTCGGCATTTTCACTTAAATCGCCAAATTCTCTGGCTGTTTTGATACGATCTGCGACTTCATGACGCTTCACTGTTTTTAAATATTCCAGTTCCTTTTTTATTTTATCAAAACCATCCGCGGTGATAATTAATTCTTTTCCATTTACGCTCATTTTTTCCTCCATCTGACACGCTTCAACTCTAAAGTAATCGTGTAATTTTTTATTCTATAAATTATTATTCTATTTTAAGTTTTCTATGCTTACTACTTACCAATCACTGTTTTGCCCCACATCGAATGCACCAGCTTTTCTGGAATCTTAACAGAACCATCAGCTTGCTGATAATTTTCTAAAATTGCGGCAAAGGTTCTTCCTACAGCCAATCCCGAACCATTAAGGGTATGTAAGTAGCGCGGTTTTTTCGTTTCGGCATCTCTAAACCGGATATTAGCCCGCCGGGCCTGATAATCCTCAAAATTCGAACAGGAACTGATTTCAACATAACGATTGTAACTCGGCATCCAAACTTCAATATCATATGTTTTAGCCGAACTAAAACCAAGATCACCGGTACACAACTCGACTACGCGGTAAGGGATTTCTAAAAGTCGTAAAATCTGTTCGGCATTATCCGTTAAAGATTCCAATTCTTCGTAAGACCGATCTGGATGAACAAATTTAACCATCTCAACCTTATCAAACTGATGATTACGGATCAACCCACGCGTATCTCTGCCGGCCGAACCTGCTTCTTGTCTAAAACATGGGGTGTACGCAGTAAAGTATTTAGGTAATTCCTCTTCGCCTAAAATCTCATCCCGGTAAATATTAGTTACTGGCACTTCCGCCGTTGGTACTAGAAAAAAGTCTTTACTTGGCAAATGAAATGCATCTTCTTCAAACTTTGGCAATTGGCCAGTTCCTGTCATACTATCACGATTTACCATAAATGGTGGTGAGATTTCAGTATAATGGTGTTCTTGACAATGGACTCGTAACATGAAATCAATCAGTGCGCGTTCAAGTCGGGCGCCCTCCCCTTTAAACATACTAAACCGGGCCCCGGTAATTTTGACAGCCCGCTCAAAATCAAGAATATCAAGATCAACCCCAATATCCCAATGCGCTTTAATGTCAAAATCAAAATTTCTAGGCTTTCCCCATTTTCTTATTTCAACATTATCCGAATCATCTTTTCCGACTTTTACCTGTGGATTGGGTACATTCGGAAAATTCAACAGTTGAATTCTGATTTCATCATCAATTGTTTTAACTTCCACATCCAGATCTTTAATTTTATTTGAAAGTTCTTTCATCTCAGCAAAAATTTCAGAACAGTCTTTTTTTTCTTTTTTCAACTCCGGGATTTTTTTGGAAACAATATTCTGACGACTTTTCATTTCCTCAACCTTGCCCAGCATTTCCCGACGTTTTTCATCCAAAGTTATCACTTCAGTTAAATCATATTGACCCCGTTTATCCAAACCGTTCTGGACTTCTTCTTTATTTTCCCTTATGCGCTTTATATCGAGCATTTCTTCCTCCTGTTTTAAAAAACTTATGATCTTATCCTACTGGACTACCCCAGAAAGCTGTTGTAATTGACTCAAAATCTGTTCAAGTTCATTTAATTTTTGCCCATATCCAGCCCAATCGCCGGCTTTTTGCATGTCCTTGGCTTCATTAAATAAGCTATTTGCTTTAACAACAAGTTCGGCATTTGTTGCTGGACTCCCGGTACTCGGCGTTTGTCCGCCATTATTAACTGCGTTGGGAATGTTAAAAACCTGAGTTAATGCCAGATCTAATGAATCGGCCATAACAATTTGATTTTGATAACAAACCACAACCTTTTTAAGTTCCGGTAAGTTGTTATCGCCACCGGCTGCTTGTATATAAATAGGTTCGACGTATATTATCGCATTTTCAATCGGAATACTCATTAAGTTCCCTCTTAACACCCGCGAACCTTGTTGTCCCAATAGTGTTAATTGTGGTGAAATAACTGTGTCCTGATCAATCCGTTGTTCAATTTGCATCGGACCATACACTAATTGCTGTTTGGGAAATTCATATAAAATCAACGTTCCATAATCTTCACCATCCGAAACGCCTGCCAACCAGGCAATCATGTTATCTTTATCTTTAGGGGTAAAGGGTACAGTCAACATAAATTCAGCGTCTCGATCTGGCAATTCCATAATGGTATAGGCCGATTCGACTGGGACTTCCTTTTTTTCAGCTTCATAAAATTGAGTAGATGTTTGCCATTGGTCTTCCTTGTTATAAAATACTCTGGCATTAGACATATGATAGGTTTTATAGATATCGGATTGCACATCAAACATCGTTTTTGAATAACGTAGATGCTCCCGAATTCCTTCCGGCATTTCCGATAAATCTTTTAAAAAACCTGGAAATATTTTACTATACGTCGCTAAAACAGGTTCATCATCGACCTTATAAAAACTAACATCCCCATTGTAAGCATCAACGACTACTTTAACCGAGTTGCGAATGTAATTATTCGTTGAACCTCCATACGGTTGGGAATAAGGATATCGGCTACTGGTTGTAAAGGCATCCATGATCCAGTAAAGATGTCCTTCTGAAATCACCATATAGGGATCGCTGTCATAACTTAAAAACGGCGCAATTTTTGATACTCTTTCGGCAATATTCCGATGAATCAGCATCCTGCTTTGGTCTGTTATTTCATTGGCTAAAAATAGTTCTGACGATCCAAAGTTAAGCGCAAAAGCCAATTTATTGAGTAATGACATTTTTATCCCCGCGGTTCCAGTATATGTAACCTCCTGGTTGTTATCGCCCTGAGGGTAATCAAATTCCGCGGTTGTACAATTAGTAACAACATAGCTATAGTCATTCTCGCCAAAATAAATCCGCGGTTCGTCAATTGTCAGTTCCGTCACATCCGTAGCCGGTGGAATATCTTTAACAATGAGATCCGGTTGCCCAACATTATTGGTTTTATTAACCGGTGATACTGCAACGCCAAAACCATGCGTATATTTCAAATGTTGATTAACCCACGTTTTCGCTTCATCCGGAAGTAATTCATTGTTCATTTCCCGGGCTCCTAGAAACACCTGCGTATAAACACCATTAACGAAATACCGATCGACATCGACATCATTAAATTGATAATAGTTACGGATGCCCTGAAGCGAATTGTACATCTCTTCCGTCGGAATTTGATCATTAATGGGAATATTGTCAATTGTCGCATTATTTGCCTCAATATCGGTTGCACCAATTTCTTGAGTTGCTGTAAATTCACGGGTTTCAACATTTGCCAAATCGTAGGCTTGTTGTGTATATTTAATATTATTGGCAATATATGGTTCTTCTTTAGTAAACTGATTCGGCACAACAGCTAATGATTCATACATTCCCTGAGCTAATCCGCCAACAATAATCACAACAACAAAAATCACTGGCCCTGCGGACATGTAAAGATATTTTTTCTTATAACCCGCAACTACCGAAGTTGCTGCTAAAACCAGACATAAAATACCTTTGAAAATAATAACCTTAAGCCCGACATCAATATCCGCTGCTCCAGCACCATATACGATTCCAGCATTCGAATACAGCAATTTAAAAGCATCCAGAAAACTTCCCAATGACAGAATGATAAAAAACACACCTAAAAAAATACCAATTTGTTTTGAAGCAATCTCAAGATACGCCTTGAAAATGCCTTTCGCATTATCTTTGATCGTATCCAGATCTTGTTCACGATTAAACCGAACTTTCTTTCCTTGGTATAAAATATAAGCCGTATATAAAAACGTTAAAATTACAATGGTCACAAAAAAACCGATGAAAATAGAAAATATTTCCTCATACAGTGGCAACTCAAAAAAATAAAGGGCCAAATCTTGGTTGAAAATCGGATCTGCCAAATTAAACTGCGTTCGATTCACAAATTCTAGGATTTGATACCAAAGTCGGTCAGCGATATAAAACGTCAGAAAAAGCGCGACAACCGCACTGACACCAACCGCAATAACGTTTTGTTTTTTGGTTTTTTTCTGGGTTTCACCTAGATATTTTGCAGAAATATAATTAAGCAGCTTCAAGTAAAAAAACAAGATCAACACTAATCCAATATATATTGGAATGCCAATTTGCGTTTTCGTTATTAATTCTTTTAAGAAAATCTCCGTATAACCCATTTCCGCAAACCAAAGATAGTCGAGATAAAATTGGTTTAAAGACAATAGAATTGTAAAAATTACAATAATCACAGCGAATCCGATTAAAAGTCTCTTATTCCTTTTTTTCATAATTTCACTTCTTTCCTAATGATACAATATTTTAATCTAATTTTATTATTATATCACATTTTTTTGTAATTCATTAATAAAAAGTGTCATTTTTCACAAAAACACGAATTTAAGATTGAATTTTTATTATACCCTATTTTTATTAAGAACATCTAAATCAGTCTTGAATTGGAAAGTCAAAGTAGATTTCAGGATACGGCTCATTCGAAAGGGTAAAATGCCACCATTCCTGCTGCATTGGCTCAAATCCTTCTGAGCGCATCAAATAACGCAATTGAACCCGATTTTTACTTTGATCAAGGGTTAGATGATCATAATCACTATAGGAGACCTCCGAAAAAAAGTCAAAGCTTCCCCCCATATCGATTTCAGTTCCTGTTTCTAATTTTACGACGGTCAAATCTACAGTACTTCCTCTGGTATGTGAAGATTCCGGCGCTATAAAACCATTTTCAAAAATCTCCTGGCGTGTCATATCTGGATAATAAATACTTTTAGTCTTACCGTTCTCTTCCTGCTTTCCCCAACGGATGAAATGCTCCACTGCACGCTTGGGTCGATAGCCGTCAAAAACTTTCAATCCACACCCTTCTTCCATCAGTTGTCGTTGTACGCGTTCCAAAGCAATTGCAGCTTTTTCAGTTAATAAAATCGCTGGCTTTTCATAACCATCTATTTTTTCTCCCACAAAATTATCTCCTGTGAAATATTTTACATCTGTGATGATCCCAGGAATTTCCAATGAAATATCCACAAAATCTTTTGGCCTCACAAGTATTATTTTTTTCATTGATCCATCCCCTATTTTGCATCCACTCTCTATTTTCATATTTTATCCGATGCTTACCTAGATTGCCAGTAATAATTACTTTTAATCAACATCGAATTACAAAGAGGGAATCCCTGCAAATAAATTTCCAGAGATTCCCTGATATCAATAAATAATTAAAGTGCTATGACTCTTTTTCCGATTTCTGCCAGTTTTTCTTTTGTCACACCACAATCCAACAGGTACCTTAACTCATCTAAAGTACCTTGCCCAAGTGGAACTAACGTGGCCCCTGAATCACTACCTAAGGCGATATTCACACCCATTTTATGCGCTTTTTTCACCATCAATCGATGTTGTTTAAAATAGGCCTCCGAAACGTTTTTATATTTTTTCATGGGGCTATTATCATCACACCTGGCAATATTGGCAAAAGGAGCCAGGGTCGGCACCCAAATAATTCCACTCTCGCGCATCGCATAAAGACAGTCGTCATCAACTCCATAGCCATGTTCAATGGTATCGGCCCCGGCCTCAAGCGCAATCATTATGCCAGCGGGTGTATTCGCGTGAACCATCACTGATAATCCATTTTGATGGGCATGATCAACCATTTGCGAAAATTCACTTTTAGAAAAGCCGACGGGACCGGAACTACCAAAATCAGTAAAACTCATAATCCCAGTTAAAATTATTTTGATGAAATCAGGTTTTTCTTTGATCAGCGCGTCCATTTTTATTTTGCCATCAACGCCCGTTTCAACCGCTTCCCCAAGAAAGTCGCCATAATGACCTTTTTTAAACAGCGCCCGAATGGGGGTCTTAAAAACAATTCCCGAATCTTTCGCAATCTCTCTGAAAATCACTCCAATTCCACTACGATCGCCACCATCACGAATTGCGTCTACGCCGTTTTTATGATAGTTCTGAAGAATTGCTTTCATTTTTTCAACCGCAATTGCATCGAGGTGATCGGCACTGTTAAAGTCTTTGAGTTGCCCCAGTCCACAATGAATATGACAATCAATCAGCATATTTTCGTATTAATTCGCAATTTGCGCTTCATATCCAGCCGCATTTACTAAATCACTGATCCCATCTTCAGCGGTCATTTCCACTTTTATAATCCAATTTACATAAGCGTCCTGATTGATCAGTTCCGGTTCATCATCTAAAGCATCATTTACCGCAATAACCTTAAATGAAAACGGCGCTTCTAAAGGTGATACTTTTTTTGATGATTCAACAACTGAAAATTCGTCGCCTTTGGCAAATTCGTCATCAACGTCCGGCAACTCTACGAACAGCAAGTCACCCATTTGGTTTTGGGCAAAATCAGTAATTCCTAACGTGGCTTCCTTGCCTTTAACAGACACCCAAATGTGTTGATCTTTTTCATATTTTAATTCATCTGGTATATTCATTTTACTTACTCCCTTTTAATCATATTTTATCCATAAAATCCTAAGACGCAATCAATATCGACGTTACTGATCACCGTAATCGGTTATTTATTAATACTCATTCCATGAACATCATGAAGGGCTTCTTTCAAGCCTTCTGACAACGCCGGATGGGGATGGATCACATTCCCGACTTGTTCCGCCGTTAAGCCAAGTTCAACCGCTAAAGTCAGTTCAGCCAACAAATCCGCTCCATGAGCCCCAACGACGGCACCACCAATAATCACATCTTTATCATCGACAATGACTTTAAAAAATCCGGTCAATTTTCCCATCGCTCGCGCTTTGCCCAGCGCTCGGTAATCATAAGTTCCAATTTTATAGGGTATCCCCTGGCTTTGACAGTCTTTTTCCGATAAACCACAAGCTGCAATTTCTGGATCGGTGAATACACAACCCGGAACCGCTTTATAGGATACCTTTTTATCGACATCTTTCACGGCATTATAAGCCGCCGTGATCCCTTCAACCGAAGCAACATGGGCTAATTGTGGAGATGCAACGATATCGCCAATAGCATAAATTCCCTCAACTGATGTTTCCATTTTATCATTAACCGCAATGCGGCCCTTATCATCAAATGCAACCCCAACTGCTTTTGCATTTAAACCATCGGTATAACCGCGCCGACCAATACACACTAACATGGTTTCTGCTTCAACCACTTTTCCATTTGCGAGTTCAGCAATGACACGATCATCATCAACATTTACTTCAGCCACGCCAACACCAGTAATCACTTTAATTTTTTCTTTTTTAAACTGACGTAAAAGTTGTTTTGAAACATCTTCATCCATATTAGGAAGTAGCTGTGTTAATCCTTCCACAATTGTTATGGTGACTCCCATCCGGCTTAAAAACTGGCCAATTTCACAGCCAATAACACCGCCGCCGACAATAACCATTGATTCCGGCAACACTTCAAGCTCCAACACTTCATCTGAAGTAATGACTTTTTTACCGTCATATTTAAATATTCCCGGATTGACCGGAATCGATCCTGTCGCTAAGATTATTTTATCACTCATGATATTTTCTGTTGTGCCATCATCTTTTGTTACTGCGACCGTATTTTGATCAATAAGTTTACCAAACCCTTTAATCACGCTAATCTTGTTTGTTTTCATTAAATAATTGATTCCGGCAACACTATCAGCCACGACCTTGTTTTTTCGTGCCAATATAGCTGGATAATCGATTTTAACGTCGCCATCAACAAGAACACCAAAGGCTTTCGATCTTTCCACTTCATCTAAAACATCTGAACTTGCCAAAAATGCCTTCGTCGGAATACATCCGCGATTCAAGCAGGTCCCGCCAAGTTCATCCTTTTCAATAAGGATAACTTCTGCTCCCAGTTTTGCCGCCATGATAGCCGCTTCATATCCGCCTGGACCCGCACCAATAACCGTTATTTTCATGCTGCCACCAACCTATATTCGGATAAAATCATACTTATTTGCATTTTTTCTTTCTTGTTGATTTTCATAACGTGAACGCCACCTTCCTTTTTAAATGTCGTTTAATCTATCAGACATCTTTCAAACGGTTTCGCTATTGTTTTTTCAATCCCGATAGCCATTTCAGATAGTTTTTCTTAATTTTATATTAATTCAGGCGATTTGTCCAACTGTTCTTAACCTTCTTTACAATTCGCCAGAAACCATAACGATATTATTAGTTTGAATATATTTTTTTAATTAATCGTATCAAATAATACCGGATCAATTCCAGGGCATCAACTGACTTATTCTTATAATCATAAAAACTCCTCCTTAAAGATGGACTCGTTTGGTTGCACAAACTATCCACTTTAAGGGGAGCATCTAAGAATTTCCGATTATATTCGGTATTAAATTCTTTTTATTATTTTGCTATTGGTGCGATTCCTGCCAGGTCAAGAATTTCCGGAATCCGGTTTTCCCAGCCTAATGACATGATATGAACACCTTGGCAATAATCTTTACATTCTCTGATTAAACGCGCGCAGATTTCCACACCGGTATCGCCAGCTTTGGTTTTTTCCTTATCGGCTTTTAATTCTTCAATCATATCGTCAGGAACATGGACGCCAGCAACATTGGCATTCATATAACGACACATGCCGACATTTTTCGGAATGATCAGGCCCAGTTGAACTGGCACGCCAAATTGTTTAGCTTGTTCCATGAATTTAATAAATTTTTCTGGTTCGTATACGCCTTGCGTCTGGAAGTATTCACATCCGGCTTTCACCTTTGCTTCCATTTTTGCCAGTTGAACATCTACTGAGTCACTGCAAGGTGACACAACTGCACCTTTAGCAAACTTTGGAGGCGCTCCATCTACTGGATTACCAGCAAGATCAAACCCTTCTTCCAATCGTTTTACGGCGTGAATCAGTGACACGGAATCCAAATCGAAAACCGGTTTTGCTTGTGGGTGATCTCCCAATGTGGTGTAATCCCCAGTTAATAACAATAAATTTTCAATGCCCAATAATGCAGCGCTTAATACGTCCGACTGTAAGGCAATACGATTTCGATCCCGACAGGTAATTTGAAAGATTGGAAGTAGTCCCTCATCTTTTAATACTTTACAGGTTGCCAATGAACCAGTACGCATGACTGAGGATTGGTTATCCGTTACATTCAAAGCATGAACTCGGGTTTTTAAATATTCATGCGCATCTTTAATCAAGTGGTCAAGTTCAACCCCTTTTGGAGGTCCCACTTCTGCAGTTAATACAAACTCGTCACGTTGAAACAGCTCAGTTATTCTCATTTATAATTACTCCTAATCATCTTAAATTATTGGTTATTCTGGTTTTGAATTTCCAAAATTGCGCACTTTTGGTGCATCATATTTCATGTTATCCAGTTTATTCAGTTTTTCCAATTTTCGGTAAATTCGTTCCCATCCGCATTCCATGTCTTTGTCAACTTCACACATACCATTTTTAGCACCGCCACATTGACCGTTGATCAAACTTTTTGAACATGCCGTAATGGGGCAAATTCCGCCGGTTCCATTCAGGTAACATTCTCCGCATTGGCCGCAATCGACATTTAGCGGTGTTACTCCCTGAAATCCTGGTAATTGATAAGTATCGCAACACGAGTACACTTTTTTATCCTCAAATTGAGCTGCTACCGTCTGGATTCCAACCCCGCAGGAAAATACCAGAATCGTATCTGCTGAATTGATTTTATCCATGTGTTTTTTCAATTGCAGTTTCAAATTGTCCGGATTACAAATATAATCGGTGGTAATAATCTGGATTACTTCTTTATTATCCGAAAGCTCCTTTTGCAGTTCATCTGCTTGATGTTCTGGAAAATAAACTTCTTTACATCCATGGCAATTGATAATGACAACTTTTCCGACAGCCAATGATTCAATTGACTCTTTTGATTTTAGTTGGGTAATCAACATATTATTTACCCTCCCTTATGGCAGTTTTTCCAATCTTGATTCGTTCAACAATTGGAATTTTAGATGAGCAGATATATTCACAACATCCACATTCAATACAATCCATCACATTTTGTGTTTTCATGCCTTCCCAGTCTTCCGTCAGTGCATACTTAGTGAAATATAATGGCCGTAATTCCATCGGACAGACATCGGCACAACGTCCACACTTGATACATTCAACCGCTTCTTTAACCGTGGTTTCAATCGCGATAATCCCATTTGAACATTTCAGCAATGGTACATTCAGATTTTCAATCTTAAAGCCCATCATTGGGCCACCGATTTTAATCGTGACATCATCGCCTTTTACATCGCCACAATGGTTGATGATATCTTTAACTGATGTTCCAACCTTTACTAAATAGTTTCCCGGCTTGTTCATTCGTTCGCCGCCAACAGTCACAACCCGCTCAATCAGTGGCATTCCTGTTTGGATCGCATCTGAAATAGCTTTAGCCGTACTGACATTACTAACGATCGCCCCAACATCCATTGGCAGACCGCCGCTTGGCACTTGCTTGCCCATTACCCGTTTAATGAGCATTTTTTCAGCCCCTTGCGGGTATTTTGTTTTAGCCACAACGATTTCGATATTTTCGATATCGGCCGTTTTTTCCTGTAATAACTCAACCGCATCTTGCTTATTGTCTTCAATTGCGATCACACCTTTTGGTGCTCCCGATGCTTTCATCATAGCTTTTAAACCATAAATGACCTCGTCCGCATATTCCAGTAAAACTCGATGGTCAGCAGTTAATATCGGTTCACATTCACAACCGTTAAGTAATACTAACTCAATCGGTTTTGGTGCTTTTAGTTTAACTGCTGTTGGGAACCCGGCACCGCCCATTCCGACAATTCCTTTTTCCCGAACAATCTCAATGATTTCATCTGGTGATAGTTTATCCAGTTCTCCGGCTGGTTTGACCGAATCGTGAAGCGTATTTTGTCCGTCTGACTGAATAACAATTGCTAACGCTTCCAGTCCACTAACGGTATGTAATCGTGGTTCAACTGCAACAACGGTACCACTGACACTGGAGTGAATGGCACTGCTGATCAGGCCCTTTGCTTCAGCAATTTTCTGGCCCATTTTCACCTGTTGACCAACTTCTACAATTGGTTCAGCTGGTGCACCGGCATGTTGTGACATTGGAATAACGACATTCAACGGATCTGGGAAACGAACGAGTGATATATGTTCGCTTAATTCCTTGTGTTCGGTTGGATGGATTCCGCCATAATAACCTTCATATCGTTCTTCGCGGATCGATTTTACATGTTCACTGATAAACTTGTAGTTGACTTTGGAATAATCACGAAGTTCTACTGGTTTGTCCAATAGTTCTTGTAAGCGTCCCTGTTTTTCTAATCTTTCGTAGATGAGTTGCCATCCACAATCCATTTCTTTGTTGACTTCACATTTACCATTTTTAGCACCACCACATTGGCCGTTCAACAAGCTTTTTGAGCAGTCAACAATGGGGCAGATGCCACCGGTCATATTTAAATAACATTGGCCGCAGGCTTCACATAAAGTGCTTGTTAAAGCCATCCCGTGCTGACCATCAACGGCAATCGTGTCGCTGGCTGCGTATACTGGTATTTCTGCCAATTCGGCAATCGTTTGAATGCCCAAACCACATGAAATAACAAACACATTTTTGGTTTCTTCCGGAAGCGTTCCTAGAAAGCTCTTCGATGTCAACGGTTCGTTACAAAGGAAATCAACTTTTGCACAACCGACGATATTTTTGCCTTGTTCTTTGGCTATTTCTTCAAACAAGCCGCACTCTGGCTCTTCAAAACTCTCGAGTTCCTTAAAGCATTTGTTACAGGCTACTACAAACAAATCATCTTTGTCTGCCAGTATCGCATCGAGCTCTTCCTTTCCTTTAAGTTTAAACTTCGTGTAATCCTCCAATTTCATACCTCCTTCGTTTTTTCTGTTCTATAATAAGCCGTTTTGCATTTTACAGGCTTTGATAACATGTTTAGCTAATAAAGCTGTGGTAATTGGACCAGTTCCACCGCCACATCCTGGGGTAGCAGAAGTAATCATTGCGACTTTGTTTAAACAGTCAACATGAGCATCACCGGTTCTGATTTTCTTGCCTTCTTCATTTAAAACAAACTCTTTGTTTTCATCTTTCATTTGAGCCATTGCCACGTCAATTAGAATACAATCTTCACTTAACATGTCTGGTTTAACCAAGCCGTAAATACCGCATGCGGTTACAACAATATCTGCTTTCTTTGTATAAGAAGCCGTATCTTTGGTAAATACATGGCACATTGTGACGGTTGCGAATTCATTTGTTAACATAATTGTCAGTGGTTTTCCTAAAACGTTAGAGTTATTAATAACAACAACGTCTTTGCCCTTAACATCAATATTATAGAATTTAAACATTTCCATAACGCCTTCAGCGGTACATGGAAAAAATCCTCTTTCATCAGCAATCATTAGTTTTCCTAAGTTTGTTGGATTAAGAGCATCTGGATCTTTTTCAGGACTTAACAGATATTTTATTTTTTCAGCGTCGATTTGATCGGGAAGAGGTTGGAATATTAATACTGAATGAATATTTTTATCTTCGTTGATTGATTGAAGTTTGGCAATAAAATCAGCTTCTGTTACATCAATTGGGAATTGCACAGATTCAACTTCGATATTTGATTTTCCCATTCTAGTGATAATACTTTTTTCATAAGAAATGGAACCTGGATCTTCACCAACGCGCATGATTGCCATTTTTACGGTGATGCCTTTTTCTTTTAATTCATTCGCATCTTTTAGTACTTCAGCGAGCATTGACTCGCTAACTTCTTTTCCACTTAATAATTTTGCTGCCATAATTATAATACTCCTCTTAATTCAAATTTTTATTATTTTATAAAAGTTGTTTCTCAACATCAGCATAAACGCGATCACAAATTTCAACGCCTTTTTCTAACATTGGTTTAACTCTTTTATTAACATCATCCACGTAGTCTTTATCTTTGATTGTCTTAATATTGATTAAAACATTAACCCAACCGCTGATCATCGCAGCTCTTAAACATTGCACGCCACATGCAACATCACTAATGGCTAAAGCCGAACCTTTGCCTACTAATTCTTCTTGCAACAGAATAGCCTTGTAACAAACCTCGACAATTTCGAGTGGGATACTACAAGCTACCTTTGTACATTCTTCTAACGTTTTTTCTTTGTAAGCTTTTTCTTCTTCAGTTTCTTTGGGAAGTCCATATGCTTTTGAGAGTGGCAAAAAGTTTTTTGCGTCTTCATCAATCATTGCCAATAACCGATCTTGAAGAATCTGCGCTTCTTTTAAAATACGCTGGATATCATCTTCAAATGCCGCATATTTTTTCTTGCCCGTAGTCAAATTCCCAACCATTCCGGCTAACGCTGTTCCAACTGCACCGACTAATGCCGCTGCGCCGCCGCCGCCAGGTACAGCAGCTTTGCTGTACAACGCCTCAACAAACTCTGTACATTTTTTTTCTGAGATCGAACTTTTTTCAGTTCCGACTGCATCAAATTCCATTTGCTAACTCCACTTCAATCTTTTATTGTATATTTTTAAATCTAAATTGAGCTGATAGCGGTTCCGTAGAAACACTATCAGCCTATTTATAAAATCAAGTCTAGAATAAACCAGCAATTACACCGTTTTCGTCAACATCAATTCTTTCTGCTGCCGGAACTTTAGGCAGACCAGGCATTTTCATAATTTCTCCGGTTAAGGCAATAATAAAACCAGCCCCAGCTGAAATAGTCAATTGACGAACCGTAATTTTAAATCCGGTTGGACGACCCAGTTTCGTTGCATCATCGGTTAATGAGTATTGTGTTTTCGCCATACAAATTGGCACCTTGTCAAAACCCAGTGCGGTCAGACGGTCCATTTCTTTAGCTGCTGCAGGTGTGAAGTCTACGCCGTCAGCACCGTAAATTCGAGTTGCGATAGTTTCAATTTTTTCTTTGATTGGAATATCCAGATCGTAGCAGTATTCGAAGGTTCCTTCGCTTTCGTCAATGAGACGAACAACTTCTTTGGCCAGTTCTTCTCCGCCTTCTCCGCCTTTTGCCCATACCTGAGAAATTGCAACGTTAACGCCCAGTTTCTGGCATTCAGATTTAACCAGTTGTAATTCTGCTTCCGTATCCAGTGGGAATTCATTGATTGCAACAACAGCTGGTAATTTAAAGACCTGGGTAATATTTTCAACATGTTTTAATAAGTTCGGTAATCCGGCTTTTAAAGCTTCCAGGTTTTCGTTATTTAAATCTGCTTTGGCAACGCCGCCGTTATATTTAAGGGCTCGTACGGTTGCTACAATAATTACGGCATCCGGTTTCAAGTTGGCCATTCGGCATTTGATATCCAGGAATTTTTCAGCTCCAAGGTCAGCACCGAAACCACCTTCAGTTACCACATAGTCAGCAAAATGCATTGCCATTCGGGTTGCGATCACAGAGTTACAACCGTGCGCGATATTGGCAAATGGTCCCCCATGAATAAAGGCTGGTGTTCCTTCCAGCGTTTGTACCAGATTTGGTTTTAGAGCATCTTTTAATAATGCTGCCATCGCACCGTTGGCTTTTAATTGTTCAGCCGTAATCGGTTCGCCAGCATAGCTATAAGCAACAATAATGCGACCCAGACGTGCTTTCAAGTCCGAAATATCACTGGATAAACAGAACGCTGCCATTACTTCAGAAGCAACCGTGATATCAAATCCGTCTTCACGCACCACGCCGTCTCCGGATCCGCCTAAACCATCAACGATGTTTCGCAGTTGACGGTCATTCATGTCAACACAACGTCTCCAGGTAATTTTTTTGGCATCAATCTTCAGTTCATTCCCTTGTTTGATATGATTATCAAGCATGGCTGCCAATAAATTGTTAGCTGCTCCAATGGCATGGAAATCTCCGGTAAAATGAAGGTTAATATCTTCCATTGGCACAACTTGAGCATATCCGCCGCCGGCAGCTCCACCTTTAACACCAAAAACCGGCCCTAAAGAAGGTTCTCTTAACGCTACCAGAGTGTTTTTCCCCAGTTTTGCCAAACCATCGGCAACCCCAATGGTGGTGGTTGTTTTTCCTTCGCCGGCTGGTGTGGGATTAATGGCGGTTGTTAGAATTAATTTTGCTGGTTTTTTACCGGTATCTTTTTTTAATAGATTGTAGTCCACTTTTGCTTTATACTTACCATATAAATCCAGATCGTCTTCGGTTAAACCCAATTTCTTTGCTATCTCACGAATATCCTGTGGTGTAGCCTCTTGTGCAATTTCAATGTCTGATTTAAAACCCATATTATTTCCTCCAATACTTTGATAAATTTTTAACATCTGCATTTATGATATCTGATCTCAATCTAAAAATCAAATAATAAATGTGACAATTTTTAACTGTAAAAAGCCGAATAACGTTTACATTTACGGGGGTTACATTAATAAAGTGAACAATATTTTACTCTGCAATATGTAAGACACGTTTTTTTTACAAGATAATTGAATTTTTATTGATATTTATGCTGCAAATGCGATAATAACGATTCTACCAACATAATATTTGCCTTGTAACCAAATTCAATTGCTCGTAAAATGATCAATTTTCCGTTTTCCCGCAATGTTAACTCAGTATTTAGTTCTAAAGCCATCTTTGTATACCAATAATTTCCCGCATCTCACCTCCAACAACATTTTTAAGACGGAATTTTTCAATTTTGTCTTATTCTCGTTGCCCAGCGCTGCATTTTATTATTTTTTTAATGCCGAGCAGCTAGTCCACTATTTACTTGTATATACAAATTTATTTCAGATTATCATTTTTTATCATCAATGTCAATATTTTTCTACTTCACGTCTATTTTTTTTCTTTTATTGTTTGTTAATTCTCAAACAATAAAAGAAAATGTAATATATCGCCATATTATCATTCAACATTGAATGATAGCCCGCTCATTGAAGTCAAATATTTATACGTTATCTTGTTCTTTCTTACCTAAAGCACTCTTCACTGCATCCAATTTATAATAAAATACCCACGTTTTATTTATTCCCTCAAGCAGCGATCGCTTTAATCATTCATTCAAGCTATTGTTCTGAAAACAAATTAAATTTTTATTATTCATTCAGAATCGCTGTATAGCTTAATCTCCTCTAACAATCAATGCTATGACGCTACTATTGATCAAGATGACCATAAAAATATCATTACAATCATCGTTCAGTCCATTCGTATGTTTGAATGAAGTTTTATTCTATATCACTTTTTAAGTGCTAAATAAGTCGCTTCTTGAACAACTTTCAGATCCTGAGTTAAAGCTACATATCACAAATCGATTCTCCTGTTTACAGATAATTGAAATCCCCTTTCCGCTCTCTGCTATAATCGAATTTATCGTATATTCTGAAATATTCGCCTCAACTAAGTTCATCATGCTTATTATACTACCTCAACCGTAAACACTATTACATTATTTTTCTATTAAAAAACATCACACTGATCTCCTTGATATAACCCTATTTTCAACTGAATCATAAATTCAATATGTACATGTTACACCTGTATATATTTTTCTATTTTGTTGAAATGATGATTCTTTACGTGTATAATTAAGAATATATCTAAGTTAGTTATCTCTGTTTGTACACATAATTAACTCATTCCACGTATAAGAAAGGACAATTATATGTCATCACTGAAAACAATCCGTGTGTTTTTTCCTTTATTAGGCAAAGATATTCTTGTTGAAGCTGGTATTACCGTTGCTGAGGCTTGCGCTCAAGTCGGTTTCCCTCAAAATTTAGTTTGTGGTGGAAAAGGTACTTGTAAAAAATGTCTTGTAACTATCCGTGAAAACGATTTAGTTTCTGAAGTCCTCGGTTGCCAACACCTTGTTTCTGAAAATATGAGTATCCTCATTTCAAAAGAAGCGGCGTTATCTCAGATTCTTGAAGTAAGTGACAATGGTGAACTAAGCTTCAACCCCAAGACCCGCGTTGTCACGATCCCTTTTGCGGAGTTTAAGACTGATATGTGTTCTTACGATCTTGAAACGGTCCGTACTATTCTTGATCTTCCAGTGACTATGACTTCGATGAAAGTCCTCCGTAAATCATCCGAAGTCTTTCACGAAAAAACCAATTCATTTCTAAACCTTTTTTTGTATAACAACGAAATCATTGATTTATTATCCAGCAATGAAAAATTAAAGGCTTACGGGGTTGCATTTGACATTGGAACGACTTCTGTTGTCGGCTATCTTTACGATCTGACCAGCGGCGTATTGGTTCATCAGCATTCATCACTCAATAAACAAATTTCTTTTGGCGGCGATGTCATCAGTCGGATTGAATTTGCTTCTAATTCTCCTGAGAACCTCAAAACGATCCAAAATGCCATCCATGAAACAATTAATGATATTTTGTCAAACCTAATTTATGAATCAAAAATATCATCTGATGCAATTTACGATTGTGTTTTTTGCGGAAACAGTACGATGGCCAATCTATTTCTGGGCTTAAATCCTCTACATCTAGGTTTTTCACCATTCACCGGCGTTTCACAAGATATTGTCATCCTTAATGCCGATGAATTAAATATTAATATCAACCCATTTGGAAAAATTACTTTCCTCCCATTGTTAGGCGGCTTTGTTGGTGCTGATACGACCTCGGTTCTATTAGGACTTCCTAAAGATGATGCTTATCGTTTAATGATCGACCTCGGCACGAATGGTGAGATTGCCATTGGCAATCATAATAAATATTTTGTTGCCTCTACCGCCTGTGGGCCTGCACTAGAAGGTGCCGGTATTCATATGGGTATGCGTGGCACCAGTGGCGCTATTGAAAAAATCGCAATGGTTAATGATGAAATTGAGTGTCACGTTATTGGCAATGTTCCACCAATCGGCTTTTGCGGATCAGGAATCATTGATGCTATCGCTTTCCTCTTTAGAGAAAAAATTATTTATGACCGCGGTAATTTTGTCAAAGGCGATGACCTTGATAACCACCCTTTAAAAGATCGTTTTAAAACCGATGAAGCGGGTCAACGATATTTTGTATTTGTAAAATCTGAAGATAACCCTAATGGTAAAGAATTGATTATTACGCAAAAAGATATCCGTTCGGTTCAATTAGCCAAAGCAGCTATTTTTACCGGTTGCTGTATGTTAGCCGAAAAATTCGGAATCAAAGGTGAGGACCTTAAAGAAATCGCTCTTGCTGGTGCTTTCGGTAATTACATCGATATCGAAAACGCACAATTTATTGGTTTACTTCCTAAGGTTGAAGGCGTACCCATCCGTTCCATTGGTAATGGTGCCGGAACCGGAGCTCAACTTTTCTTGCTTTCTGCCGACGAAGCCAAACTTTGTGAAGAGATTCCCAAACGAACAACCCATATTGAATTGGCCTCCGATCCAAATTTCGCCAATATTTACATGAAAAATACCACTTTGGGACAAAATATAATGATCTAACTTTACTCTTAAAATTGTTACTAAAAAGCAAATGCCATTATATGTTGTTTGCTTTTTTTATTTCTTTTGGCTTCATTCGATGGTATAATTCCTAATTATGGTAATTGTGATAAGCTCATAATTTCATGATTTATTTCACAAGTATCAATTTTTCCGGAAAGAAGGTTAGCTATGAAGAAAGCTAAAATTTTATTATTGTTAACTGGTGGCACCATTGGAAGTTCAGTAAACGATCGCTGTATCAACGTTGATGCCAGTCGTGGCAATGACTTATTATCAATTTATCAAGATCTAAACAAAAATGAAGTCGAATTTGAAGTTGTGTCCCCTTTTAATATCCTTAGTGAAAATGCCGAACCCAAACATTGGCTGCAAATCATAAAAACCTTGAATTCCTATCAGCTTAGTGACTACACCGGCGTTATTATCGCTCATGGTTCTGACACACTTCCTTATACCGCCGCTGCGCTTTGTTATGGCCTTGATACCCCTTTAATTCCGATTGTTTTAGTCGCTGCAAATTATGCCATCGGCGAACCTAATAGTAATGCCATTACTAATTTTTCTGCCAGTGTTGACTTTATTTATAATTTGAAACTCCCTGGATTTTATGCGATCTACGAAAATAGTGATCATACCACTTACGTTCATCTCGCTTCTCGCCTGCAAGAAGCTGATTGGCTAAAAGATGATTTTTCCAGCTTCGGCGAACCGTTTGCAATCTTTGATCAGCGTGGTCTTTGTTGCACACCCTCACCCAAAAACCCAACCATGCTTAAACTTTATAACCCAGTGACCAATGATATTCCCAAGATCGCCGAGTTTCGCAACGAAATATTGGCTTTAAGAGCCTACCCCGGTTTAAACTATGATGTCATTGACCTGCGAAAACGGCCAGTCAAAGCGGTGCTCCATTCATTATACCATTGTGGTAGTGGCAATATTGCCGGTGAAAACGGTACCTCCTTACTCGCCTTTATCAAGAATAACCCAAACGTCGACCATTACCTGATTTCTTATAAAAATATTCATGGAGATCTTTATTTATCCTGCCAGGAACTCATTGCCGCGGGCGGTATTCCATTAGAAAACATCTCTTTTGAAGCCGCTGTCACCAAATTGAATTTCGCTTATAATCAACATGAGTGTTCACCTTTAAGTTATCTCAATCGTGAATTTTTCTATGAATTTTTGAAAGATGCCCCCGTAAATGGGTATGTAGTATAATAAACTTATCTGTTTTAATTTTAGTTTTATTTATAAGAAGGAGACTGCTATGTATGATGTTGCTATAATCGGTGCTGGAATAATCGGAACATCCATTGCCCGAGCATTAAGTCGTTACCAATTATCTGTTATCGTTTTTGAAAAAGAAAACGATGTATCCATGGGTGCTACAAAAGCTAACTCGGCTATCGTTCACGGAGGTTTTGCCGAATCCCATTCAAAAGTTAAAGGTGGTTTATGTTACAAAGGAAGAAAACAATTCGACCAACTCAACCAAGAGTTAAATTTTGGTTTTGATAAAATCGGTTCGCTGGTTCTTGCCTTTGAAGACGACCAATTGGCGAAACTGAAAGAACTTTATGAAAATGGTCTGGCTAACGGTCTGGACGACTTGGAAATTATTGATCATGACCAGATTATGGCAATGGAGCCAAATGTCAATCCTGATGTTAAATATGCCCTCTACTGTAAAGGTGCCGGTGTCTGTTCGCCCTACGAAATGGCCATTGCTCTTGCTGAGAATGCGGTTGAAAACGGTGTCGAACTGGCATTGAATACAGAGATCACTGATATCATCAAAACAACTGACGGATTTGAGTTAACCGATCACAACCAAAAAAAATACGCCGCACATTACGTTATTAATGCCGGCGGCGTTTGCTCTGATACGATCGCTCAAATGGTTGGTATCAACAACTTCACAATCACTCCCCGTTCCGGTGAATACCTTCTAATGGTTCGCGGTTCTGCTAATATCATTAATAACGTATTATTCCAGATGCCGACGAAGATGGGGAAAGGAATTCTCGTCACCCCAACATTTTACGGAAATCTGCTGATTGGTCCCGATGCTGTTAATGAAGATATTGCTGATAAATCGACCCATTCGGAACGACTTTTAAAGATTTTTAACGAAGCTAAGCACACCACGGACAAACTTAACATTAAACAATTTATCCGTAGCTATACTGGTATCCGCGCCGTCAGTTCTACCGATGACTTTATTATTGAAGCAACACCGGTTAATGGTTTTATTAATTGTGCCGGCATTCAGTCGCCGGGGCTGACTTCCTCGCCAGCGATTGCCGAATTAGTTCTTAAACTCTTAAAAGAATTAAATTGTCCCTTTGAGGAAGATCCTAACTATAATCCCTACCGCAAACCGATCATTACCTTAACCGAACTAAAACCGCTCAAGGAAATTCAACCACTCATTGACATCGCTTCCAGTCCCGAAAAAATTATTTGCCGCTGTGAACAGGTCGATGAAGCAACCATCATCGATGCGATGAACCGTGGCATTCCGGTAACAACGGTGGATGGAATCAAACGACGAACACGAGCCGGATGCGGCTGGTGTCAAGGCACTTTCTGTCGTCCCCGTGTTGTCGAAGTGATGGAACGAGAACTAGGTCATGAAATTGATTCACGTTTCGATGTCGAACACAGTGGCGTTAACCGGGTCGGAAAAAACGAGATTGTCGATTATATTAAAGCTCATCAAGATTCTGAATCTAAGTAACTCCAGACTCCTTATTTATTAACTCATTCTGTATATTAAAAAACGTTGGTAACTACCAGCGTTTTTTTTTTTGCAAAAATGCTTTTTTTATTAATCGTTCTTTTTGATGAATACTGTGTAAAAAAACACCTGAATCTAATCAATTAACACTCTACTTATCCCTATTTCAATGCGTTTATTAATTCTACCGATACTGCCTTTATTCCCTCCCTTTCGATTGTTAATTTAACTCGATTCGATCGCATAATCTTTAAAATAATCATTGACAAAGATAATGCAACCGTTTATACTAACAGTAAATAGAAGTCTATTTACTAAAATATTAGTAAACAAATGCGACTATACTAATCATAGCTTTTTGCAAGATTTTTGTATCCGGATTTTATTTTTTCAACTTCGATCCTTATACATTATGAAATCCTTGTCAAACTGTTCAATCTTTCATCTTACCAAATTAAAGGAGGCTACAAAATTATGTTAACTGTAAAAGAAAATTTAAAAGAAGTCCTAACTGGTGGAAATCCGGATCGATTTGTCAAACAATATGAATTTATGCAAATGATCATGAGTGTTCCATCTAGCCGAATCAAACCTGCCATCGGTGAAGAAGTTGTCAATGAATGGGGGGTCACGATTCGTTGGCCAGAAGGACAACTTGGTTCTTTTCCTGTTCACGATGGTGATCATATTGTCTTAAAAGATATCACCAAATGGCGCGACTACGTCAAAGCTCCAAACGTTGTTTTCCCTGCTGAAGCCTGGGAACAAGCAATTGCTGATGCTAAAGCAGTCGATCATGATAATCAATATGTAACCGCATTTATTGCACCTGGTGTTTTTGAACTAACCCACTATTTAATGGGTATGGAAGATGCCTTAATGAGTTTTTATGAAGAACCGGAAGCAATGGCTGAACTAATCGATTATATCACCGAATTTGAACTGGCTTATGCTAAAGAATTAGTTACTTACCTCAAACCTGAAGTTGTTTTTCATCATGATGACTGGGGCAGCCAAATTTCAACGTTCCTTTCTCCTGCTATGTTTGAAGAATTCTTCCTGCCAGCATACAAAAAAATCTATGGTTTCTATAAAGAAAACGGTGTCGAACTAATTGTTCACCATAGTGATAGTTATGCTGCTACCTTAGTACCATACATGATTGAAATGGGTATTGATATTTGGCAAGGTGTCATGACTACTAATGATATTCCTAAGATGATTAAAGAATACGGCGGCCAGATTAGCTTTATGGGCGGTGTTCATAGTGGTGTTATCGATCATCCTGAATGGTCAAAAGAACAAGTTGAAGAAGAATTTGCTAAAGCATGTCATGATTGTGGAAAACTTTACTTTATTCCTGGCTCTTGTCAAGGTTTAGGGATCAGCTCTTTCCCAGGTGTTTATGAAGCAAGCGACGACGCCATTGACAAAATGTCAAAGGAAATGTTTTAATCCTTTAAATTAATATTTTATAATTATTACCATAAATAACTGTCTTAGGAGGCAATAAATTGATAATCATAGGCGAAAAAATTAACGGCGCGATTCCCTCAACGGCAAAAGCAATTGCAGCTAAAGATGGCGAATTCATCAAAAATCTAGCCAAGATTCAAACGGAAGCTGGTGTTGATTATATTGATGTCTGTGCCTCAGTTGATGACGACATCGAACTGGAAACAATGAAATGGTTAATCGATCTGGTTCAGGAAGTTACTGATACCCCGATTGCTGTCGATAGCCCTAATGTGTACACCTGTATTGAAGCAATGAAATATTGTAACAAACCGGGTTTGTTTAATTCAGTTTCACTTGAAGGCGATAAAGTTGATGCGGCCTTTAAAGTGATTGCAGATACAAAATGGGAATGTGTGGCACTGCTTAACAGCGACAAAGGCATTCCTAAAACCGCTAAAGACCGTCTTGATGTATTTGCCGATCTAATGGCAAAAGTGAAAGAATACGGCATCGCTCCTTCCCGCATGCACATTGATCCCCTCGTTGAAATGCTTTGTACCTCGGAAGACGGCATTGCAATGGTCGTCGAAGTTATTAAAAGCATCAAAGAACAATACCCGACCATTCATGTCACCGGCGCAGTCAGCAATATTTCGTTCAACCTGCCAGCTCGAAAAATGGTAAACATGGGCTTTACCGTTCTGGCTATGAATGCTGGTTTGGACAGCGCTATTCTTGACCCGACAAATGGTGATTTAATGGGTATCATCTTCGCAACAGAAGCCTTGCTTGGTGAAGATGACTTCTGTATGGAATATATCGGCGCATATCGTGAAGGTATCTTCGGTCTCAAAAAATAATTTATTATTTCATTAACCATCCTCGCTTAGTGTTGACACACAATCGCACTTAAGCGAATAGAATTATCAAATTAATTTAAATAGGAGAATAACATGTCAAAAATTGAAGAAGTAAAAGCAAAAGTAGAAATTGGTAAAACTAAACTGATTCCAGGATTAGTTCAAGAAGCATTAGACGAAGGTAGCCCTGCAGCTGATATCCTTCAAGCAATGGTCGATTCAATGAGTGTTGTTGGCGAAAAATTCTCTTCTGGAGAAATTTTTGTTCCGGAAATGCTAATTGCTGCCAAAGCTATGGCAAAAGGCGTTGATGTTTTACGACCACTTTTAGCTGGTGATAGTTCAGCTTCTTTAGGAACCTGTATTATCGGAACTGTTGCTGGTGATTTACATGATATCGGTAAAAATCTAGTTTCGATGATGATCGAAAGTGCTGGTTTCACGATGGTTGATCTTGGTGTAGATGTACCGGCTGAACGATTTGTTGAAGCTGCAAAAGAAAACGAAAACGTTACCTTAATTGCCTGCTCAGGTCTGTTGACGACAACAATGCCTGCTCTTAAAGAAGCCGTACAAACCATTAAAGCCAGTGATTTAGATGTTAAAGTGATCGTTGGTGGCGCACCGGTTACACCAGAATACGCAACCGAAATTGGCGCTGATGGATTTGCTCCTGATGCTGGTAGTGCCGCAGTTAAAGCCAAAGAATTAGTTGCTTAATATATTTATACTTAAACCCTGTTTATCAACATTATAACTAATAAAAAAGAAAACGCGTGATTTGCGTTTTCTTTTTTTATTTCTCATATTTTTTTAAGAGAATCATTGAAAATATTTTTAAAAAACGTCTGGTAGATCGTTTCTAAATACTGTTCAGGCTAATTGTTTATGACGATAAATTTTTCACGGGTCAGTAACCTGCTTTTCTCTGACATAAATTATTTTTATACGAGGTCAATAAGTTCTCCCGCAATCGGCAGCCAAAGTGTAGCCAATCCAACAAAGGCCAGTTGGAGCCAAACGGTCGCCTTCGGCATATCAGTCATCTTATAATAACCTGCGGTATAAGTAATTAATGGAATCGTATCAATAGGAAATAAGTAACAATTACCGGCGCAAAGCCCCAGTGTAATGATAAAAAGCGCGGGGTTTATTGCAGTTGTTTCTGCCAAACTGATAATTACCGGAGTCAAAATCCCGATTAAAGCTGGCGCTACCGGTACAATCAAGATCACGATAAAAATCATCACAGCCACAAAAAAAACGCCACCCATGATCGAAAATGTCAAGGATGATGGCAACACATAAGCGACAAACCATTCACTGACACCGTTTGCAACAATGGTGTTGGCAAGACATATAACCGATCCAATTAAGATAAACGATGTCCAGCTCACCGCCTTCATATAGCGCTCCCAAGTTAGAATTTTAATGCCGGGTAAAAAGAAGCTAACGCACCCTAACAAAGCGACTACAGTTACTTCAATAGCTGGGAAAAATGAGCTTAAAAGCCAAAATATGACCATTATCGAGGTAATAACGATAACTTTCAGCTCGTTGCCTCTGACTTTTTCTTTTACTTCGATCGTTGTCAGATAATTTTGAATATCTGCACTTTCAATTTCGGCTGGCGGATATATTTTAGTTAATATCAACCACGCCAGCGGGATCATAACGATAACAATAGGAATACTGCAAACCATCCACTGAATAAAGGAAATCTGGATCCCTGCCTGGTTTTTTAACAGATCTATCGTTAAGATATTAATGCCGCTTCCGGCCGGCGTCATCAACCCTCCTAACATGACAGAAATTGGAATCCCCATCATTAGTGATTTCGCAGTTTTTTGACGATCCGCTTCGTTATTAAACAGCTTCAGAAAACTAGCACCAATTCCCATAAAAACGACAACTGAAGGTACATCTGTTACAATAGCTGAAACTAGCGCTCCTGTTATCATAATTGCCAATATACATGTTTTTACATCTTTACCAAACTTTTTAAGAAGCCCATGTAGAATTCGTTGCACAATTGGTGTCGATGTCACCGCTTCGGCAAGTCCAAATGACGCCAGCACAAAAAACAGAATCGTATTGGTAAACCCGCTTAAACCCGTTGTCAGATTTTTGGTAACCCCAAGCGTTGGTAAAAACGCCAGACACAGAAAACAAATAACCCCCACTGGAAGCGCTTCCGTAATCAACATGATTAAAAAGAAGAGCAGTAAGCCAATGGTTATTAGTCCTTTATCTGTTAGACCCATCGGAATGGGTAGAAAAAAAACGGCAATAAGCACCGCAATGCTGATGATCAATCCGATTATCTGTTTTTTATTCATAAATCCACCTCACTATTGTAATTTTATCAGATGATAGTTATTTTTTGATCTCATGCGATATTATTCAATTTATCCTATTAAACAAATAAGAAGCCTATCAAGTAATTTGAATATGGCTTCTTATTTGTTATGTGATTACTTTTATATTATCTTCTTTACTTTTTTATTATTCTGTTAATTTTTTCTGGCATTTATTTCTGTCTGATATTGTGTGATTTTTTCTGTCGTTAATCGGTATCCGAAGGTTAATAAAATAGCACCTGCTAAAACCGTGCAACCGGGAATTGTACAGAATAAAGTCGTAATTCCAGCCTTTAATTCCGGTGTTGCAGTTGCAGGATCCATATTTGCGACGAATCCGCAGGCAGCCAGCATTGCCGGAATGATTAAGCCTTTGATGAAGATCCCCAGTTTTAATGGTAAATTCGATAACCCCATAACCCAGCTTGATGCTGCTTTTCCGGTTTTCCATTCGCTGTAAATCGATGCATCACCATATAAAGCAACCATCAAGGCATAAAGGAATCCTAAGAAGAACTGAGCACATGAAAGGACGATTAGGACAAGCATTATATTAGAAACAAAGAATTGACAGATGATTAAAAATGCTCCTAATCCGTAGCAGCCAATGAGTGCAGCTGTTCTTGTTGATAATTTAGCAGCAACATATTTACTTAAATATGAGCCAATTACTGCCATAATGTTGGCAACCAACAAATAAACGCTGAACATAGCAACATCGTTTGTTACATAGGTAAAGAAATATACCGCTGATCCTGCACAGACAAAGTTAACTGTCCAACGCGCTACATCTGCTAAAAGCAATACTAACAAATGTGGGTTCTGAACCAATGATCGAGCCATATCACCAATAGATATTTTTTCTTTCTTTGCAGTATTCGTGTTTGCAGTAGCACCATCTTCATAGGTTACTTCATATCCACTTGTCATTTTAAAGTGAATGAAATAACCAATCCAGTAAATACAAGCCATTGCGAATGCCGAAATAGTGAATCCTAATACAGGGTTCCCGACTACTCCGCCAACCCATAAAATGGTTGCTAACCCCATTGCTGAGAAAATAATTTTCCCAACATTTGCATATGCACCTCGTGTTGCGGATAATTGTGTTCGATCTTCAGGTGATGACGAAATTGTAGGTATTAATGCTATATTAGCAACATACGAGAAGTTCCATGCAACGTGTGAAGTTATAAAAGCTACACAGATAATAACAACTGGTACTATTCCGGTACCAATAACCGTAAACATTAATGTATAAAGAACCACTACAATTGGTGGTATTACCAATAAGTAGGATCGGTATTTCCCCCATTTCATTGGTTTTAGAGCGTCAATAAAACCACCATAGAAAGGTGACAATACCATATCTATTGTGCTTGTTAAGGTCATTATTATTGCAGTTGTTCCTAAATCAAATTTTGCAATATTCGTTAAAAAATATGCAAAATAAAATACTTCAACATTCGACATCAAAGTAAAACCTAGATCTCCGACACCAAAGAATTTTTTAAGCCCTGAACTTAAGGGTTTTTTTTCCATAAAAGAGCCTCCTTTAATTTACATTTTTTAATAACAAAATTTCCGGTAATTTCATTATCGTATTCTTGTCAAATCAGTAATATTACATCGACTTACTAAATAGTAACCCTTTACAGTCATTTTGTCAAGAATATTTTATTAAATCTAATGTATTTTACTGTTTTTTTTAGTAAACTTCGCTTGTATTTTTTTTTATATTAAATGTCCCCTTTTTTTTCTTGTTTATTTTTGAACTTAATGCTAAAATTATTTTCTGGAAAACTTTTTAAGGAGATTTTAAATGCGAAAAATGACAAAAGGTGAACTGACAAAAGAACGTATCTTTCTTAGTGCTAAAGAACTATTCTATAATCAAGGTTATAATGCCACAACAATTCAGCAAATTGCCGATCATTCTGACACTACTTTAGGTTCCATGACCTATCATTTTGCTACTAAAGATACATTTATTGCTAAAATTTTTGAAGACTATCTCAATTCCATTACAAAGTCGTTGCACGAAAAACTGGTTGGTTATAAGCCGATCAATTCTTTTGAAAACCATTTTTACTTAACAATGGTCTGGTATAATTATCTGCTGACCGATCCAAATGTCAACAATTTTTATCATGAGATTTCGCAAAACGAATCACTCTATCCTTTTCTTCACTTGCGCATGAGTGATATCTATCATGGATTCGTAAGAGACTTCAACCTACGAATTCGTGCAATCGAATTTGATGCCTTATTGATCGCCGATTTTGGAGCCCGTCGGGATCTAACCCGAGCCTTTTGTGAAAAAAAAATAAAGATGCCCGTCGAGGATTTTTCTATCCTTATTATCACCAACACCGCTCGTTGCTTTGGCATCCCGGAAAAATCTATTTATCGGGTAAGTTATGAAGCACTGCTATTTTTTCGTAACCATGATTTTTCCGATATTAAACTGCTAATTTAAAAAGTTCTATTCAGAAGAAACTCTGAATAGAACTTTTTTTACCTTGCTTTAAATGTAATAATCACACCCTCAGTAGTGCTGTTTGCCCAGGCCCCGTCGTTTGAAATAACAACATGTTCACCTTGCAAAATGGGAACAATTGAAACGAGATCATAACCTTTTTCGTCATTATCATTACAAATATCTTCAATTTCCTGCGCCAATTCCTTTGTTTTACATTTGCGAAACCCTTTGTTATAGTCATTACCGCTTGCTTCAATCTTATCATCGATCGTCACACAAATATATTTCTTCATCTATTATCTCCTTTTACCGTTTTTCTTTATTTATTGTACCATAATTCAATCTTCGACAGCAGTTAATAATTTATCTCGAATTGCTCATTTTTTAGAAAAAAAAACGCCTCTATGAAAGAGGCGAAAAAATCTATTTGTCTTAATCTGATAACTACCGTATGTTGCAGAACTGATCGAACAACATCGTTCAAATTTAAGTTATTTATTTTTTTATATCGTTTATTAATCAGCCAGCATTTTTGCAACAACACCAGATCCAACAGTACGTCCGCCTTCACGAATAGCAAAACGTAAACCTTCTTCGATCGCGATTGGTGTGATCAGAGTAATTTCCATTTGAACGTTATCCCCTGGCATTACCATTTCAACGCCTTCTGGTAACTTGATGACACCTGTTACGTCTGTTGTACGGAAATAGAATTGTGGTCGATATCCGTCAAAGAATGGGGTATGACGGCCACCTTCTTCTTTGGTTAAGACATATACTTCTGATGTATAATGGGTATGTGGTTTAATTGAACCTGGTTTAGCCAATACTTGACCACGTTCGATTTGAGTCCGATCAACCCCACGTAGTAAAGCACCAACGTTATCGCCTGATCGACCTTCGTCGAGTAATTTTCTGAACATTTCAATCCCGGTTACAACCGTTTTTCGAACATCATGAATCCCCACGATTTCAACTTCTTCGCCAACTTTTACAACCCCACGTTCAATACGTCCGGTAGCAACCGTTCCACGGCCAGTAATTGAGAACACATCTTCGACGGGCATTAAGAATGGTTTGTCAGTATCCCGAACCGGTGCTGGAATCCATTCATCAACAGCTGTCATCAGTTCAACAATTTTGTCGGCCCAAGGACCATCTGGATCTTCTAATGCTTTTAAAGCGGAACCTGCAATGATTGGTGTATCATCACCTGGGAAATCATATTCGTCTAATAACTCACGAACTTCCATTTCAACTAATTCCAGTAATTCTTCGTCATCAACCATATCGACTTTGTTTAAGAAAACAATGATGTATGGTACGCCTACCTGACGGCTTAACAGAATATGTTCACGAGTTTGTGGCATCGGGCCGTCAGCAGCACTAACAACCAGGATTGCGCCATCCATTTGAGCTGCACCAGTGATCATGTTCTTAACATAATCGGCATGTCCCGGGCAGTCTACATGAGCATAGTGACGATTTGCCGTTTCATATTCAACATGAGCTGTTGAAATCGTGATTCCACGTTCTCTTTCTTCTGGCGCTTTATCGATATTTTCAAATGCGACAGCTTCTCCGGTACCAAATCGTTTATTTAATACAGATGTGATCGCTGCTGTTAATGTTGTTTTACCATGATCGACGTGACCAATTGTTCCAACATTTACATGTGGCTTATTTCTTTCAAATTTTGACTTTGCCATTTGTTCTTCTCCTTAAAATTTATTTTATAGCTTTACTACTATTTACGTCCTTCGATTATTTCTTCTGAAATAAATTTAGGTACTGCTTCATAATGTGAGAATTGCATTGTATAAACACCACGACCCTGAGTTTTACTTCTTAAGGACGTTGCATAACCGAACATTTCTGCTAGTGGCACCATCCCTTTAATGATCTGTGCACCACCACGCATTTCCATCCCTTCAACACGGCCACGTCGCGAACTGATATCGCCCATAACGTCACCCATATATTCTTCAGGAATAACAACTTCCAGCTTGAAAACCGGCTCTAGAATAACCGGATCTGCTTTTCTCATACCATTTTTAAACGCCATCGATCCGGCAACTTTAAATGCCATTTCCGATGAATCGACATCATGGTAAGAACCATCGTATACGATAACCTTAAGATCCAATACTGGATATCCGGCAAGGACACCATTACGCATAGCTTCTTCGATCCCTTGATTAATTGGGTTAATAAATTCTTTAGGAATCGAACCCCCAACAGTTTTGTTTTCGAAAATATATCCGGTTCCCGGTTCGACTGGTTCCATTCGGATGAGACAATGACCATATTGGCCACGACCACCAGATTGACGTGCAAATTTACCTTCAGCATCTACAGCTTTAGTAATTGATTCTTTATAAGCAACTTGAGGAGCCCCAACATTTGCTTCGACCTTAAATTCCCGTAACATTCGATCAACAATAATATCAAGGTGAAGTTCACCCATTCCTGAGATGATCGTTTGTCCGGTTTCTTCATCGGTACGGGTTCTGAAAGTCGGATCTTCTTCAGCTAGTTTGGCTAAAGCAGTACTCATTTTTTCTTGGCCTGCCTTTGTTTTTGGTTCAATGGCAACATGGATTACCGGTTCCGGGAATTCCATAGATTCAAGAATAATAGGTGCTTTGTCTGAACACAGAGTATCTCCTGTTGAGGTATCTTTCAACCCAACCGCAGCAGCAATGTCCCCTGTATAAACAGTGGTAATTTCTTCACGATGGTTGGCATGCATTTGCAAGATACGTCCAATACGTTCTCTTTTGCCCTTAGATGAATTAAAAACATAAGAACCAGAGTCAATGCTTCCAGAATAAACTCTAAAGAATGCCAGTTTCCCAACAAATGGGTCTGTCATAATTTTGAAAGCTAGTGCTGAGAAAGGTTCATCATCACTTGCTTTTCGGCTATCTTCTTCCTCAGTGTCTGGATTGATCCCAGTGATTGCTGGAACATCCAAAGGACATGGCATATAATCAACAATTGCATCCAATACTAATTGAACACCTTTATTTTTATATGACGAACCACAAACAACTGGAATAATATCAACATTCAATGTCGCCAAACGAATGGCAGCTTTCAGTTCATCAAGACCAACTTCTTCGCCTTCAAGGAATTTTTCCATGATGCTTTCATCATAATCAGAAATAGACTCAATTAATTTTTCGTGATACTCGTCAGCCAGCTCGCGCATGTCTTCAGGAATATCGATGACTTCAATTTCTTCGCCTAAATCATCTTTATAGATCATGGCTTTCATAATCAGGAGATCAATGATCCCCACAAAGTCACTTTCTTTGCCAATAGGTAATTGAATTGGAACAGGATTCGTGCTTAAACGATCCTCCATCATTTTCAGTACATTATAAAAGTCAGCTCCGGTAATATCCATCTTATTGATATAAGCCATTCTCGGAACATGATATTTATCTGCTTGTCGCCATACTGTTTCTGATTGAGGTTCTACACCACCTTTTGCACAAAAAACAGCTACCGATCCGTCGAGAACACGTAAAGAACGTTCAACTTCAACGGTAAAATCAACGTGGCCTGGTGTATCAATAATATTGATACGGTTATCCTTCCAAAAACACGTCGTTGCTGCCGAGGTAATGGTAATACCTCTTTCTTGTTCCTGTTCCATCCAGTCCATTTGGGAAACCCCATCATGGGTTTCTCCAATTTTATGGATTTTTCCGGAATAAAACAGGATTCTTTCTGTGGTTGTGGTTTTTCCTGCATCAATATGTGCCATAATACCTATATTTCTTGTTTTATCTAAACTATAACTTCTTGACACAGATGCTTTCCTCTCTTATTTTTAAATCTAAATAAAGACTACCAACGATAATGTGCAAAAGCTTTATTGGCTTCAGCCATGGCGTGGGTATCATCTTTTTTCTTAACTGCCGCACCGCTGTTATTAAGCGCATCCATAATTTCTCCAGCTAGACGATCTTTCATTGTTTTTTCAGATCTTTTTCTCGAGTAATTAACTAACCAACGTAGACCCAAAGCTTGTTTACGTTCAGTTCGGATTTCCATAGGTACTTGATATGTTGCACCACCTACTCGGCGAGCTTTTACTTCTAAAACAGGTGTGATATTTGCTAAAGCTTCCTGGAATGCTTCCAGGGCATCTTTACCGGTTTTTTCATTAACTTTTTCAAATGCATCATAAACGATTTTTTGGGCAACACCTTTTTTTCCATCTAACATGATATTATTAATTAACTTTGTAACAATAATACTAGAATAAATTGGATCAGGTAATACTTCTCTTTTTGGAACAGGTCCTTTTCTAGGCACTTTACTTCCCTCCTTAACATTTTTTATGTTCATCGGTACTCGACATCCAACATTTCGTTGTTGTGCGTATAGCGTCTCTAACATATATTTGGTCTCGATCTTTTTTAACGAGCGCTTGAATATGCAGCACTATGCACTACTACTTTTTAGGCTTTTTAGCCCCATATTTGGATCGAGCTTGTCTACGAGCATCGACACCAGCGGTATCAAGCGCACCACGGATAATTTTGTAACGAACCCCTGGTAAATCCTTGACACGTCCGCCTTTTATAAGAACAATACTATGTTCTTGTAAATTATGACCGACCCCTGGAATATAGGCTGTTACTTCCATTCCGTTAACGAGACGAACTCTGGCAATTTTTCGAAGAGCCGAGTTTGGTTTCTTTGGTGTGGATGTTCTAACTGCTGTACATACACCTCTTTTTTGAGGATTAGCTTTCAACGCTGGCGTTTTGGTTTTTTCTTCCATGCGTTTTCTTCCGTTTTTTACAAGCTGATTAATGGTAGGCATTTAGTCCTGCACCTCCTTTTAATATTAATATATTAATAATCTAAAAGATCATTAATGACTTCGTTGGAATCGGGGCTTCCGTTTCAGATAACCCCGATTCAGGTTATTTAATAATCGCAATAACGGCTGCTGCGCGATCAATTCCACTTGCTTTTCCAAGTCCAACTTTCGTTTCGACTCGCTCAATCAGGATATGATGTTGCTCACAGCATTCGATAATGCTTTTCTTGATACTTTCATCAGTATCGTCGGCTAAAATAACTTTAGTCGCTTTTCCTTCTTTCACAGCTTTAAGAGTTTGTTTCATTCCAATCACTTTCGAAATATCAACATATTGATTCATCGGATTCTCCTCCTTGCTGCTTCAGTATTTCTATAAACACACCTAATTACTATACATGTTTGCGCCTAAAATGTCAAGAATTATTCTTTAGTTAAAAAATCCAGGTCGAAAATATCCAAATCGGTGATAATTGCTTCATCGGTTTCTTCTTGTTCTTCTTCCACGCAAGCATTCAAGATATCATCGTCAAAAACAATGTCCAGCGATTCAGAAATGATATCTTCTTCAATGATATCTTCTTCAACATCTTCCTCTTCCCGCTCATAAAGCAGATCAATTTCGCCATACATTTTCACACCGGTACCAGCCGGTACCAATTGCCCGATAATAACATTTTCTTTAAGACCAACTAACGGATCGACCTTACCTTTTATCGCAGCGTCCGTCAGCACCCGGGTTGTTTCCTGGAAGGAGGCGGCTGATAAAAATGAATCGGTTGCCAGTGATGCTTTAGTAATCCCCAACAGTTCGCGACTGGCGGTTGCCACTTCTAAGCCAGCTTCTATGGCCGCTTTGTTTTCTTCTTCAAAGTTAAAGATATCCACTAAACTGCCAGCCAACAATGCCGTATCTCCGGGATTCTCAATTTTAACTTTTCTGAGCATTTGTCGAATAATAACCTCCAGATGCTTGTCACCAATGTGAACCCCTTGCATCCGATAAACTTTTTGTACTTCTTGAAGTAAATATTGCTGAACGTGATCAATACCCTGAATTCGTAAGATATCACTCGGGTTAATAGAACCTTCGGTAATTTCGTCACCGGCCAATACCTGATCGCCCGTGTGAACGCGCAAACGAGATCCGTAAGGAATGAGGTAAACCTTCATATCCCCATCAGCACTAGTAACCACCGCTTCCGTTTTTTTCTGAGTATCCTGTATTTCTATCCGCCCATCGATTTCTGAAATAATTGCCTGGCCTTTCGGTTTTCTAGCTTCAAAAAGTTCTTCGATACGAGGAAGACCCTGGGTAATATCATCAGCCGAAGCAACCCCACCGGTATGGAAAGTACGCATGGTTAACTGAGTACCCGGTTCACCGATCGATTGCGCCGCAATAATACCGACAGCTTCGCCAATTTCAACAGGTCGCCAGGTGGTTAAATCCACCCCATAACATTTCTTGCATACCCCATATTTCGATTGACAATTGAATGCCGCCCGAATTAAAACTTTTTCGATACCGGCTTTATCAATGTTCAAAGCCATTTCCGAAGAAATGATTTCGCCCGCTGGTGCCAGCACTTCACCCGTTTCTGGATGGATAATATCTTCAAAGGCATAGCGGCCAACCAAACGTTCCTGAAGGGTTTCGATAATTTCGCCATGATCGTTAATGGTGGAAACTTCATAACCTCGGGTCGTTCCACAATCATCTTCTCTAACAATAACATCTTGACTAACATCGACCAGACGTCTTGTCAAATATCCTGAATCTGCTGTTCGTAGCGCGGTATCCGCGAGTCCTTTTCGAGCCCCATGAGTTGAGGAGAAAAATTCCAGCACATTTAGTCCCTCACGGAAGTTTGATCGGATTGGTAACTCGATGATTCGACCACTTGGATTCGCCATTAGACCACGCATCCCCGCCAATTGTCTGATTTGGTTTTTACTACCTCGAGCCCCGGAATCAGCCATCATATTAATTGGATTTAACGCTTCCAAATGATTAAGTAGCGCATCGGTAACTTCATCAGTCGCTCGATTCCAGATTTCAACAACATTATTATAACGTTCTTCATCGCTGATAAAACCTTGCCGATACATCATCATGTTTTCAGTAATCTTATCATCCGCCTGCGACAAAATTTCTTCTTTATTTTTAGGCACTTCCATATCACTGACCCCAACTGTAATCGCACCTTTAGTTGAGAATTTAAAACCTAATCGTTTAATTTCATCTAACACTTCTGATGTTTTAGTTGGTCCATATGTTTTATAGCAGCGCTCAACAATTTCCGACAGTACTTTTTTATTAACCTGTCGATCTATTTCCAGTTTAAATTTATCTTCAATGGTTTTTCGTTCAACGAAACCCAGTTCTTGAGGAATAATCGTGTTAAAGATAAATCGTCCGACCGTTCCTTCAACCAAGCGCGTTATTTTTTCGCCATCAATTTCTTTGGTAATTCGAACTTTGACTTGCGAATGAAGTTCAACATCTCTGTTAAAATAAGCCATTTCCATTTCGTCCAAATCTCTAAAGATACTGCCGCTGCCTTTGACCCCTTCTTTAAAGATAGTCATGTAATAAGTCCCCAAAATCATATCCTGGGTTGGTGCAACAACGGGCGTTCCATCTTGTGGTTTAAGAATATTATTAGATGCCAACATCAGGAATCGAGCTTCTGCCTGAGCTTCCACCGAAAGAGGCACATGGACAGCCATCTGATCCCCATCAAAGTCGGCATTGTAGGCGGTACAAACTAGCGGATGGAGTTTAATCGCCTTACCTTCAACCAAAATCGGTTCGAAAGCCTGAATCCCCAAACGATGTAGAGTTGGGGCCCGGTTTAGTAAAACCGGATGTTCTTGAATAACATCTTCTAAAACATCCCAAACCATAGGATCCAGTTTTTCAACCATTTTTTTGGCGCTTTTAATATTTTGTGATAAATTACGTCCGACTAACTCACGCATTACAAATGGTTTAAATAGCTCAATTGCCATCTCTTTTGGCAGCCCACACTGGAACATTTTCAAATCCGGCCCAACGACGATAACCGAACGGCCAGAGTAGTCAACTCGTTTTCCCAAAAGGTTCTGTCTGAAACGGCCTTGCTTTCCTTTTAACATGTCACTTAAAGATTTAAACGGACGGTTACCCGGTCCGGTGACAGCCCGACCACGTCGACCATTATCAATCAGAGCATCGACGGCTTCTTGAAGCATCCGTTTTTCGTTTTGAACGATAATATCCGGGGCATCCAGTTCCAATAATTTTAACAACCGATTATTTCGGTTAATAACCCGTCGATATAAATCATTTAAATCGGAAGTTGCAAAACGTCCACCGTCTAATTGGACCATTGGTCGTAATTCTGGTGGAATAACCGGAATTGTTTCTAAGATCATCCATTCCGGACGGTTATTTGAATTTCTAAAAGCTTCAACCGCTTCCAAACGTCTGGCTACTCGGATTTTCTTTTGACCGGAACTGCCTTTTAGCTCTTCTTTAAGGACTGCCGATTCCTGATCCAAATCAACCAATTTCAGCAATTCTTGAATCGCTTCGGCACCAATGCTGGCAGTAAATTTATTGCCAAATTGACTTTTGGCTTCTTTATATTCAGCTTCAGTCAAAATCTGTTTAAAATCAAAATTACTCTCACCCGGGTCGGTCACCACATAAGCCGCAAAGTAAATAATTTTTTCCAGATTTCTGGGTGACATTTCCAAAATCAGTCCCATTCGACTGGGAATGCCTTTAAAATACCAGATATGTGAAACCGGCGAAGCTAATTCAATATGCCCCATCCGCTCACGTCTAACCTTTGCTTTTGTGACTTCAACCCCACAGTTTTCACAGACAATGCCTTTGTGGCGAATACGCTTGTATTTTCCACAATTACATTCCCAGTCTTTTTGAGGTCCGAAAATCTTCTCGCAAAACAACCCCTCTTTTTCTGGTTTTAGGGTTCTATAATTAATGGTTTCCGGCTTTTTTACTTCTCCACGTGACCACTCTCTGATTTTTTCAGGTGAGGCCAATCCGATTTGTAAGGATTTGAAGGTGAATTCCTCGTTTAACAAATGGCTTCGCTCCCTTCTTTAATAAATTTATAGTTATTGAAATAAGTCGTCGTCTTCGTCATCATCAATGCTCTTAATCTGAAAGCTATCTTCCAATTTCACATCATCACCAGCTTCGGAAATTCCAGTGCTGCCAATCTCAATGGCCAGTTCTTCCAAAGGATCCCGTTCATCCATCTCATCATCAAGGATTTTTATCATTTCCTGATCGTTTAGAATATTTACATCTAAACCTAAACTCTGGAATTCTTTCATCAATACTTTAAAGGATTCTGGAATTCCCGGTTTAGGAATATTTTCGCCTTTAACAATCGCTTCGTAAGCTTTAACACGGCCAACCACATCATCTGACTTGATTGTCAATATTTCCTGAAGGGTATGAGCAGCACCATAGGCTTCCAAGGCCCAAACTTCCATTTCTCCAAAACGTTGTCCTCCAAATTGAGCTTTACCACCCAAAGGTTGCTGTGTCACTAAGGAGTATGGTCCGGTTGAACGGGCATGCATTTTATCATCAACTAAATGGTGAAGTTTTAGAATATACATATAACCAACCGTTACCTTGTTGTCAAATGGTTCACCACTCCGACCATCATAAAGTTGAATTTTACCGTCTTCCGGTAAACCCGCTTGACTAAGCAGATCCATGATATCTTGTTCATTGGCGGGATCAAAAACAGGGGTAGCAATATGCCAACCGATGGTTCGCATGGCAAGTCCCAGATGGACTTCCAATACCTGACCAATGTTCATTCGTGATGGTACCCCCAATGGGTTAAGAACAATTTCCAGAGCTGTTCCATCCGGCATAAACGGCATATCTTCTTCAGGCAGAATTCGGGAAATAACCCCTTTGTTCCCATGACGACCAGCCATTTTATCGCCAACGGATATTTTACGCTTAACCGCGATAAGTACCCGCACCAAGGTATTAACCCCCGGTTTTAAATCTTCATCTTTATTTTCACGGGAGAAAACTTTAACATCTAAGACAATCCCAGATTCCCCATGCGGAACTTTTAGCGATGTATCTCGAATTTCCCGGGCTTTTTCCCCAAAGATTGCTCTTAGCAGTTTTTCTTCGGCCGATAAGTCAGTTTCCCCTTTGGGAGTTACTTTTCCGACTAAGATATCGTCTGATTTAACCTCGGCACCAACAAAAATAATTCCCCGTTCATCGAGATTTTTCAGCGCATCTTCGCTGACATTCGGAATATCTCGGGTAATTTCTTCCGGCCCCAATTTAGTTTCACGGGCTTCTGCTTCAAATTCCTCAATATGAATCGAGGTAAAGACATCTTCTTTTAATAGTTTTTCGTTAATGAGGATCGCATCCTCGTAATTATAACCTTCCCAGGTCATAAAGCCCATCAGAATGTTTCGACCTAATGCCAGTTCACCCATTTCGGTTGAAGGGCCATCGGCAATAATTTCACCAGCCTGAACATATTGACCTTTGCTGACCAAAGGTTTATGGTTCATACAGGTGCCCTGATTAGAGCGTTTAAATTTAAGTAAGGTGTACTTATCCAATTCGCCATTATCGGTGCGAATATGAATAGCTGAAGCCTCAACCCGTTCGATTGTTCCCGCCTTTTTGGCGATCACGCAAACCCCGGAATCTTTGGCTGCCTTATGTTCCATTCCCGTTCCAATAACAGGCGCTTTCGGAATCAGAAGTGGCACGGCCTGACGTTGCATGTTGGCTCCCATCAGAGCCCGGTTAGCATCATCATTTTCAAGGAAGGGGATCAGCGATGTCGCCACTGAAACAATTTGTTTTGGCGAGATATCCATGTAATCCACGCGATCCGGCGGAATCAAGACGAAATCACGTTTGCTTCCCGCTCGACCGGTTACCTGCTTTCGGGCAAAATGATTGGATTCGTCCAACGGTTCATTCGCCTGCGCAATGGTATAACGCCCTTCTTCATCGGCGGCCAGATAATGAATTTCATCTGAAACCACGCCATCGTAAACTTTACGGTAAGGTGCTTCAATAAAACCATATTCATTCACTCTGGCATAGGTACTAAGTGAACCGATCAAACCGATGTTAGGACCTTCAGGCGTTTCAATTGGACACATTCGACCATAATGACTATGGTGAACGTCGCGAACCTCAAACCCAGCTCGTTCACGACTTAACCCACCAGGACCAAGCGCTGACAAACGTCGTTTATGAGTCAGTTCAGCCAATGGGTTCGTCTGATCCATAAACTGAGACAACTGTGAACTGCCAAAGAATTCTTTTAAAGCGGCATTAACCGGACGCGTATTAATTAACCCTTGCGGTGTTAAAATTTCATCATCCTGAACAGACATTCTTTCCCGAACCACTCGTTCCATCCGCGATAAACCAATTCTGAATTGATTTTGTAAAAGTTCACCAACTGAACGTAATCGTCGATTTCCTAAATGGTCAATATCGTCAATCGCCCCGATGTCATAATCAAGACCAATAATATAACTGATCGATGCATGAAGATCTGAGATCAGGACATGCTTAGGTACTAATTCATCCATTCGTTTTTTGAGTGACTTTTTCTTTTCTTCATCAGTCATGTCTGAATCTAAAATTTCTTTTAGCACCTCAAAACAAACAAATTCCTTGATATCCAGATCACTGATATCAAAAGGCAGCTCCTGAGCATTGATATCAACAAAACCATTTCCAATCACGCGAACGATTTTATCATCAACCCGAACATCAACTACGTTGATCCCGGCGTTTTGAATATCTGTCGCTACTTCGATCGAGATCATTTCGCCATCTTCAACATAGACTTCACCAGTCTCTGGATTTACCACCGTGTTGGCAGCGCGTTGACCGACAATACGGGTTGCCAGAGACAGCTTTTTATTATATTTATGACGACCAACTTTTGCCAGATCGTATCGTCGATCATCAAAAAACATTGAATTAAGAAGTGATTGGGCACTTTCCACCGTTGGTGGTTCCCCTGGTCTGAGACGTTTATAAATCTCAATCAGACCATCTCGAGTTGATTTCATGTTGTTATTTTCATCTTTTTTAATGGTTTCAATGAGTCGATAATCATCCCCATAAAAATCAAGAATTTCCTGATTAGTTCCCAATCCCAGCGCTCGAATCAGCGCTGTAATCGGCAATTTACGAGTCCGATCAATTTTAACATACATAATGTCGTTGGAATCAGTTTCATATTCCAACCAGGCACCACGGTTTGGAATAACTTGAGCTGAAAACAATTTCTTGCCCAGTTTATCTCGACTCAAGGAAAAATATGCCCCTGGCGATCTGACCAGCTGGCTGACAATAACCCGTTCCGCCCCATTAACAATAAAGGTTCCGGTTTCGGTCATTTTATGCAAATCGGCCATATAAACCTTTTGCTCTTTTACTTCGTTTTTTTCCTTATTTATTAAACGAACGGTTACTTTTAGTGGTATAAAGTAGGTTTGATCCCTTTCTTTACACTCTTCCACTGAATACTTTGGTTTTCCCTCAATGGAATAATCCACAAATTCTAATACCAGATTCCCCGTATAATCTTCAATTTTATCAATATCATCAAAAACCTCTTGGAGTCCTTTTTCAATAAACCAATCGTATGAATCTTTTTGAACCTCAATCAGGTTCGGCATTTCAATAACTTCTTTGATTTTAGAAAAGCTTTGGCGTGTTCTTAAACCATCTTTTTCAGGATGCAACATTACCATCCAATATCACCCCTCGCAAAAATACTCAGCAACGGACTACCCTTATTCAGACTCACATTCAGCCGATGGGTATCCCAAATTTGCCTGTTGTGTTTCCTCTTCCCATGTGTTATTATTAGACCGTAATCAATTTCATATTTGACTTGATCCCGACATGTTTCCCCTTTGATCAGTTCATCATGACGGCGTCGCAAACATTTCATTAATCGCTCCAAAATTGACGACAAGGACGCATTCTAATCTTATTTTAAAAGATACCAATGCAATTTTATATGCTATCACATAACTTTTTATTTGTCAACTATTTTATCGTATTTTAAAGCCTTCCTGATTATAAATCGGGAAGGCTTTCTTTTATCCATTCTTTTTAGCAGTAACGCTTTAAGCGATACTGCTTTTTTATTTTTTTTCGTTCTTCTCTCAAAATACTCTTTAAAAATTCACGGGTTCTTTTTTCTTTGGGATGGATAAATATATCTTCCGGCGTTCCTTCTTCAAGAATCTTGCCGGAATCCATAAAAACTACCTTGTTAGCAACCTCTCGCGCAAAACTCATTTCGTGGGTCACCACCACCATCGTCATTCGTTCATTCGCCAGGCTTTGCATAACACTAAGGACTTCGCCCGTGAGTTCGGGATCAAGTGCCGATGTGGGTTCATCAAAAAGTAGGATATCCGGATTCATCATCAAGGCCCGAGCAATAGCTACCCGTTGTTTTTCTCCGCCGGACAATGTCGAGGGCATAGCATCGATTCGTTCCAGTAAACCGACCTTATTCAAATAGGTTTCACATCGCAGATTCATTTCAGCCGTCACTTCTTTTTTGACAATCTTGGGCGCCAATTCCAAATTTTGGCGAACCGTCAGATGCGGAAAAAGGTTAAAATGTTGAAAAACCATTCCCATTTTCATGATAATCGCACGAATTTCGGACGCACTCGGATAAACGCCATTTTTAAGAAGTGGTTTATTTTCCATAAAAATATCCCCGCTGTCAGCTTTTTCTAAATCGATCAGACACCGGAGCAGGGTTGATTTTCCTGATCCTGATGATCCAATAATGGCCATTACATCACCCTTATTTACAGTAAATGAAATATCTTTTAAAACGTGGTTATCACCAAAACTTTTATTGAGTTGATTGACTTTTATAATCTCCATATCTTTCCCCTAAAATTCGTATTTGGTTTCAAACTTTTTAAATACTATGGTCAGCACAAAATTAATCAACAGGTATAAAACTGCCGCTACCAGAAAAGCAAACGTATCACCATCGCGGTTAACTGCTGTTTTAGCATAATGCAAAATTTCGGCCACCCCGATCGCCGTTACTAGTGCCGTATCCTTTACCAAGGTAATGGTTTCATTACTAATCGACGGCAAACAAACACGAATCATCTGGGGAATGACAACCCGGGTCATCGTTTCAAATTTTGTCAGTCCCAAAACTTTTGCTGCTTCATATTGACCTTTATCAATCGCAAGGAGTCCGCCCCGAAATATTTCCGCAAAATAAGCAGCATAATTCATCCCAAAAGCAATACAAGCCGCTGCAAATCGACCAAAAACTAAAAACTGACCTACAAAAGGCAGCAGCGGCAAGCCAAAATAAACAAACATCAATTGGAGTAATAAAGGGGTTCCCCGCATAACGTAAATATAAGTATTGGCAAAAGCATTCACGGCTTTTATTTTACTTCTTACCATCAAAGTAAATAGAAATCCCAATGGAATGGCACAAACAATGGTCACTGCAAAAATACTAAGGGTAATGACCATCCCATTTAACATCGGCAACGTGATATTTGATAAATAAATATAAAAATCTGACATTTTATTCTCCTGAGGAATGAAATAATGAAAACAGCTTAACCGTCATAAAAAAATCGGATAGAAACTATCCGATTTGAGGTTAGCGAGAAATCCAACCCAACAATTATAATTGTTGGTTTGTCTGCGATCTGAAATTTGATGGCAGCTATCCAATTTCTAAAGACTGATTATTTCTTACATTATGGTTTGTATATAATATCTTCTCCAAACCATTTAGTTGAAATCGTTGCGGCGGTGCCGTCAGCAATCATGGCATCCATCGCATCCTGAATTTTTGTTTGCAATTCAGTGTTACCTTTTTTGATTCCAACACCATATAATTCTGGCGACAAACTTTCATCAAGAATAGTAAATTCAGCATTTTCTGAAGTGATGTAATAACGAGCCACAATCGAATCAACAATGACTGCATCAACACGACCGATACCTAAATCAGTAAGAGCCGAAACATTCTCGGGATATTCATTTAAAGCAGCTACGTCTTTACTGATCGCATCAGCCGTGAAGGCATCATAAGCTGACGATCCTTTTTGAACCCCAATATTTTTTCCAGCCAGATCAGCCTTTGTTTTTATCGCCGAATCTTTTTTAACCACAATTACCTGATCATTTTCAAGGTAAGGTTTAGAAAAATCCATAGCTTCCTTGCGATCCTCAGTAATGGTCAAACCATTCCAGATCACATCAATGTTTCCGGAATCCAATTCCAGTTCCTTGGTGTCCCAGTTAATCGGCTGGAGTTTTACTTCCATGCCCATTCGTTTTCCGACTTCTTTAGCCAAATCCACGTCAAATCCAACGATTTCATTTTTTTCGTCTCTGAAACCCATTGGTGGGAAAGAATCGTCCAACCCAACAACAAAAGTCTTATCATCATTGTTAGCATTTCCCTCTGTTTTCGAGGTGTTACTACATCCAGCAAACAAACCGATTGCCAGAATAACAACAAGCATCAACCCAAATATACTTCTTTTCTTCATTCCTTTTTGTCCTCTTTTCCTAATATAATCTAGAAGCTATTATACACTTTATCACGGTACTTTGCTAGTCCCTTTCCATCGTTTTTTACTGTCCTTTTTTTCACTCGGGCTTTTTAATCGTTGTTTCGTGTCGACTTTTATTTCTTTGCCAATTGATGCATTTCACGAATTCATACCAAATTACCGATAAAATGGCAATTCCCATCGTCAGCAACAATTGTTCCACGGTTAATGGAGAAAGTTTTAGAAAACCGTTGATCGGCGTATACAAGATCACTATTAGGCATCCCAATTTGTTTAGTAATACTGCTAGCCGTAATGCCATTGTCACCAGAAATCATTGCCATTGCCAGTGTGATCCCCGATAAAATACTTTCGATAATTCGATCATTAAAGGGTTGATTGAGTACATTAAAATAAGTAAAGGTACTAACCAATAAAAAAAGAACCGCCGCGATGCCAGCGCAAAGCTTAACCAGACTATCTGTCTGTTTCTGTAAAGGTGTTGGTGAATCCACCACTGCTGCCACATTAGCACCGATTTTTCCGTATTCTGTTGCGGCTCCAATTTTTTCAACCAATTTTCATGGCTCTATTTCACTTTTTCAGCAAATAAATTTGCTGTGATTTAGTCAATGCCCGCATGTTTTTTAATAACAAAAAAACACCTGCGGAACATATTACTGTCCCACAGATGTTTATCTTCATCTACTGCCACAATCGTGGCCCGGCCCGACGAACCGTTTATGGTTCATCGCCTGCTCAGTTTGTACTGTAATCAACGCAGTGCAAAGAGATTTTCTATAGTTTAGTCTGATCTTAAATAATTGTCAAGCTTTTATTTCAGCCATCCGGCCGATCGTTCCACCGCTCGATTCCAAAATTTGCATAATTCCTGACGTTTTTCTTCATTGATCTGCGGTTCAAAACGTTTTTCAATTTTCCAGAACTCGCTAATTTCTTCAAAGCTATCCCAATAACCGACTGCAAGTCCTGCAGCGTATACCGCTCCCAGCGTGGTTGTTTCGGTAATTAGCGGCCGTTCCACCGGAATCCCTAAAATGTCTGCCTGGAATTGCAGTAGGAAGTCACTTTTAGCGCCACCGCCATCAGCTCGCAATTTGGTCAACTTAAATCCAGACTTTTTTTCCATTACATGAAAGGCATCCTTTACCTGAAAAGCCATCGATTCAAGAGCCGCCCGGGCGATATGATGTTTTGTCGTTCCCCGGGAAATACCAACAATCGTTCCTCTGGCATAGGAATCATAATAAGGTGCTCCCAAGCCCACAAACGCCGGCACGAAATAAACGCCCAAACTGTCTTCTACCTGTAATGCTAATTCCTCCGCTTCTTTAGTATCATTAATCATTTGCAATCCGTCACGCAGCCATTGAATAACGGCCCCAGATACATCCGCCATTCCCTCCAGTCCATAATCAGTCCGCCCTTTGGCACTCCAAAGCACCGGTGAAAAAATGCCATCGGATGGTGGTACATATTTACTGCCGGTATTCATAACCATAAAAGAACCTGTCCCATAAGTATTTTTAGCCATCCCTTTTTCCAAACAGCCCTGCCCGAAAGCAGCCGCTTGCTGGTCTCCTAAAATCCCGGCAATAGCTACCTCTGCGCCAAAGAAAACCGTTGGGTCGGTCATCCCATAAACCTCACTGGAGGTTCTTAACTCCGGTAAAATTTCTCGGGGAATTTGCAACGCATTTAAGATTTGATCATCATATGCTAAAGTTCTGGCATTTTGCAATAAAGTCACCGAAGCATTCGAGTAGTCCGTTACATGAACCCGACCACCAGTAAGTTTCCATACCAGCCAGGTATCAATGGTACCATAAAGCAATTCCCCCTCATCCACCCCTTTTTTAACTTTGGGATCATTATCCAGCAACCAGCGAATCTTGGTCGCAGCATCGTTAGGAATAATAATCATCCCCGTTCGATCGACAATGCCGGCACCATCTTTAGCTTCTAATGCTTCACAAATATCGAGTGTTCGTCGATCCTGCCAGACAATCGCCCGACAAACTGGCTGGCCTGTTTTTTTATCCCAAAACACCGTGGTTTCGCGTTGATTAGTAATCCCAATCGCTTCAATTTCTTCAGGTTTTATGTGACCATTTTTCAAAGCTTCGGCAACCATTTTCAACGAAACCTCCCAAATTTCGTTAGCATCATGTTCAACCCATCCCGATTGGGGAAAGTGTTGCGTAAATTCTGAATAGGCCTGCGCAATAATATTAACTGACTTGTCAAAAATCATAACCTTGACGCCAGTTGTTCCTTCATCGATTCCTAAAATATATTTCATTTTCCGACTCCGTTTCTTATTTTTTATATACCACTTCTCCCTGATAAATTGTCATCGCCACGCCAATTTCTTTAATTTTATCTGGCGCTACCGTCAGCGGATTTTTATAAAGAATCGTCAGATCTCCGGCTTTGCCCGGGGTTAAACTCCCTCTAAGCCGCTCTTCTTTAGCCGTGAAAGCGCCATCGATGGTAAAAAGTTTTAATGCTTCATAAAAAGTAATGGCATTCTGAATAAAAGGTGGATTTACTGCGGCATGAATTCCCAGCAACGGATTAATCGGAGTCACATTTGAATCCGAGCCGCCACTAACTACAATGCCCGCATCTAACAGTTCGCGAATGGGATAAGCGCGCCGATTTCTCTCTTCACCAACCCGATCTGCATAAACACTGTTTGGCCCACCCCGTAAATAGGTAAACGCTGGTTGGGTAGAAATAACTGCGCCTAATGCTGCTGCCCGTCTGATATCCCATTCATCGGGAAAACCAAAATGCTCAATCCGAAAGCGATGATCATCAACTGGATAGTTATACAAAGCTTTTTCCAGACAATTTAGAATCTGTGTGATCGCACATTGGCCGATAGCATGAAAACCAGTCTGAAGCCCTGCTCGATGAGCGGCTTCGATATAGTGGGCGAGCCATTCATCCGAATAATAAAGCTCCCCTGATGATTTGAGATTATCTGCGTAAGGTTCTCTAAACGCTGCCGTTCGCGAACCAATTGAACCATCCAACAACACATCAGTCCCAATAATTGTCAAGTTTTTTCCAAGCACATCTTCTACTGATGTGGTACACCAATGCACCACGACATGAACAGGCAAGTCCGCCATGATCGCTAAAAAAACTGGGATATCTTCATCGGAAGACAACTCACCGCCTTCCATCGCGTGAATCGTTGTTACCCCCATTTCCACCGCCCTTTGAGCGGTATCGCGGATCGCTGTTTCCCGCTGTTCCCAGGTCATTTTATCAAAAAAATATTTTCTGGCGTGACTATTAGCATGACTCTGAAGTCGTCCCGATAAAGATCCAAATTCATCACGACCCATCCCTTCTTCGTCTGCGGTAAATTCCATCACTTTCATGGCAATTGTATTAACCTGAGTATAATGCAAACCGCGATCCTGCAGATAAACCGGACGATCTTTGAAAAGTTGATCTAACTCGCTGGCCGTTGGCGGTCTTTTTTCGGCCAAACGTGATTCATCCAAACCGTAGGCGAATATCCATTCCTGTTGATTCCCCGTTTTCTCTTTTTCGAGTTTCGCCAATACTTCCGGTATTGATTTACAATCATATAAATTAATGCCGATAGCCGACAAACCTGTATTCATCATATGCACATGACAATCGTGAAGTCCCGGCAGAAATGTTTTTCCTTCAAGATCAATAATCTCTGCTTTTTCTCGTTCAGCAATTTTTTTCATCTCCTGATTGTTGCCAATCTTTTCAATGATTCCATTTCTAATATAAATCCCCTGACAGGTCGGATTCTTACTATCCATCGTGATGCCATCGCCATTAATGAGGACTCGTTTGTTTTCCATTACTGCCTCCTTTCTACTACAATATATTTATGGTCATAGTACCTAACAACCAGTTAGGACATTATCCATCTTGTTGCTTAAGCTGTTAGAATGTAAGAGCAATAGGTATATCGTCTGCCTTTCTTGGACTTTGCGTCCGTAAAAAAGACTGATAACCGGCTCCTCATTCGCAGCGTTCGTTTTATGCAGGTTGAACTGCTGTCCCACAGTACGTTCGTGTCACACCACAGTAGATTGAATAGGCAATGAGTAAAACTGGTATTTATCCATTGCAATAATTTTAAGGAGTGACAAATTTATGAACATGAACGCAGTAGGTATTGATGTTTCTAAGGGCAAAAGCATGATCGCTATTATCCGCCCGTATGGTGAGATTGTTTCTTTGCCTTTTGAGATTCGCCACACTTCCAATGAAATCAGTTCTCTCATCGCTCAGATCCAATCCATTGACGGCGAATCCCGCATTGTTATGGAGCACACGGGTCGTTATTATGAACCACTGGCACGTGAGCTTTCTCAGGCAAATATTTTTGTGAGTGCCGTAAATCCTAAGCTCATTAAAGATTTTGGTGACAATTCTCTACGTAAAGTCAAATCCGATAAAGCAGATGCTTTAAAAATAGCACGTTATGCTCTTGACAGTTGGAATGATTTGAAACAATATAGTCTTATGGATGAAATACGTAATCAGTTAAAAACAATGAACCGTCAGTTTGGTTTTTACATGAAACACAAAACGGCTATGAAAAATAACTTTATCGGGATACTTGATCAAACCTTTCCGGGTGTTAATACTTACTTCAGCAGCCCTGCCCGCAATGATGGCAGCCAGAAATGGGTTGATTTCGCTGCTGCATACTGGCATGTTGACTGTGTTCGTAAAATGTCACTTCATGCTTTCACTGACCATTATCAGAAATGGTGTAAGCACAATAAGTACATCTTCAGTCAACCCAAAGCTGAAGAAATCTATGGAACAGCAAAGGAACTTGTTCCTGTACTTCCTAGAGATGATTTGACAAAACTCATTGTGAAACAAGCTGTTGATCAATTAAACATTGCTTCCAAAACGGTAGAAGAACTTCGTATTCTGATGAATGAAACCTCATCCAAGCTGCCAGAGTATTCTATTGTCATGGATATGAAAGGTGTCGGCCCGTCACTTGGTCCTCAGTTGATTGCTGAAATCGGTGATGTTACACGTTTCACACATAAGGGTGCGATTACTGCCTTTGCAGGCGTTGATCCAGGTGTTAACCAATCTGGGACCTATGAACAAAAAAGTGTCCGTACTACCAAAAGGGGTTCTTCAACCTTACGTAAAACGTTATTTCAGGTCATGGATGCTCTTATCAAGACCCAGCCACAGGATGATGCTGTTTATCAGTTTCTCGATAAGAAACGTGCCCAAGGCAAGCCTTACTATGTCTACATGACCGCAGGCGCTAATAAGTTTCTGCGTATCTACTATGGTAGAGTAAAAGAATACCTGCTGTCTCTTTCATAACAATTACCACAAATAGTCTTATTTTCAGACCAACGATATTTGCTGGTCTTTTTGTCGTGCTTCATTTCTTGAATATCTATTTTTTACAAAGTTTTTAATTTCCTATTGACTTTTTATTTGCAGGCTAATTTTGAATCTCTTTCAAGTCCCGTTTTTTAGTTCCCTGATACTCCTTAAGCAAACTTTTTTTAACTTAACCTAAGATCTTTTTAACTTCCGCCGCCACTGCTTTACCTAATGCCGCATGTCCATCAACACCCAGATGAAGCCCGTCAATATCACTTACTTTAGCAACGGTACTCGCATCAAAAAAGGGAACTCCCCGACTTTCAGCCACACCTTGATAGAAATTCGCCATCTGGACCGATTTTTCCCGATTTCCGGCAAACATAAATTTAAAAATTCCGTCTTCAATCGGGCCCAGCGGTGGTGGCGCAATCAATAAAACCTGTGGTCCATTTGGTCCAAAAGCACCAACCTGAGCCAAGGTTTTATCCAAAACGATACTGGCACCATTGGCAATATCCTGAGCCGTCACAGTATAGCGACATTTTAAATCGTTAGTTCCAATCATAATGATAACCAAATCCAACGGCGCGTGGGTATCCAGCAAAGGAATAATCTGATCTTTGCCGCAGCGGTATTCTTCGATCGGGTCATCCCATACAGTGGTCCGGCCGTTCAAGCCTTCCGGGATTACTTTAAAATCATTTCCTAATTCGCTCTGAAGTACACCGGCCCAGCGAACCTCATCTGGCCAACGTTTAATCACTTCAACCAAATCATTGGACGGGTCCCATCCCCAAGTGTTTGAATCGCCAAAAATCATTACGTTTTTCATAATTTTTCCTCCATTTATATAAATATTTTGATACCCATAAAAATTATTACCGATCACTAAACTTCCTAAATTCTGGTTACTGGTCGCTCCCACAGCTGATCTTCTTCAATCAATATAAAAAAGTCCGTATCATACAGAGCGTACAATTCCAGGAAATCCCGGTGTGATGCACCCTCGGTATCATACGGACATCGCTTAAATCCCTGCCCTATCTTATTCTTATGTAATGGTTTACTATCGACTTTTATTTTATTCCTTAAACCTTGTTTTGTCAAGCAAATGCACTAAATCACAGATACGACCTATCAAGTTCTTGTCAAATGATATAATTATGGCATGTTTTTATAAAAAACTTCAAGAATTGCCGCGCTGGAAGCCGAACCCGGATCGCGATGACCAATCGCCCGTTCACCAAGTCGCATCGCTCTTCCTTTTTTGGCAATAATCGGAATCGTTGAGTCCGATCCGGCCGATCCTACTTCCACGGCCTTTTTCATCGCATCCTTAGGCGACAATCCCTCTTCCTTATAAGCCTTTCTTAAGGCATCAACTGCCGGTCGCAAGGTATCAACCATGGTTTTATCACCGACAACCGCTTTCCCGCGTTTTTCAATGATGGCAACCCCAGATTCCATCATTTCGATGAACTCATCAAACGTGACTTCTTCTTTTCCTTTTACCGGCAAACCAAACTTCATAAAAAAGCCGCCATATAACGGACCTGCCGCACCTCCGACCTTGTCCAACAAAGCCGTGCCGGAATTTTTAAAAATGGTGTTAATATCTTCGGTCTTCCATTGTTCCAAATTTTTGCTAACTTCGCGAAAACCAATGCTCAAATTCATGCCATGATCGCCATCACCAATGGCAGAATCTAATTGGATAAAATAGTCCTTTTTTTCTTCCGCCAATACAACAAGATCCTCAATGACTCCAATAAAATAGGCTTTATCTAATATATAATCACTCATGTTTTTTCTCCTCACGTTAAATTTAACAGCCAAACAGTTTCCAATTGTCCATTTTCTGCTAAAACACTGCTACGCCATTTGCTTTTAGCATTACAACTGTCTGAATACCGCGAGAAACCCACTTCATGAATTTCCCGCAGTTTATTTTTTTGTTATTAAGATTATTATTCAAATCCGCTGTGACGAAGTTTAAATAAATAGTTTCGGATTAAATCTGGGTAAAATATGGTGCGTCACAAGGATGATCGAATAATTCTTTCAGTTCATCATCCAATTTAACCAACGTAATTGACATACCTGCCATATCCATTGAAGATGCCATACAACCAACGATTGATTTATAAATACTGATTCCTTTAGCTTCGAGAATTTGAGCAACCCGGCGGAAACAGATATGTAAATCCTGCATTGGTGTTGCTCCCAAACTATTAACCATAACATAAACTTCGTCCCCTTCAACATAAGGAAGATCCGCTAAAATCGGTTCCATAATTTGGTCAACTACTTTATCTGCTGGTTCAATTTTTCCTCTTCGCACACCTGGTTCACCATGAAGACCCATCCCAATTTCCATGTCGCCTTCTTCCATTTCAAAGATTGGACCACCTTTGGATGGCAAGGTTGGTGATGACATTGCGACGCCCATCGTTCGCATCGCACTATTACACTTTTGAGCAGCGGCCACAACCTCGTCTATATCTCCACCTTTATCAGCCTTTGCACTGGCGGCTTTAAAGACAAAGAACATCCCTGCAATCCCGCGTCGATCTTCAATATTTTCTGATGAAATAACGTCATCTGTTGTCAGAACCGTCTCAACCCGGATATCATCTTCTTCGTCGGCTTTTTCTGCACCCATGTCAAAATTCATCACATCGCCGGCATAATTACCATATAAATAAACACAGCCCTTGCCCGTATCAACTGCTTTTGCGGCCGCATAACAGGGGTCTGGAGATGGTGAAGTATTAATGTTACCGATAACCGCTGCGTCAACAAATCCAGGTCCAACATAACCTAAGAATAAAGGTTCATGTCCCGAGCCACCACCAACGATAACACCAACTTTGTCTTTTTTCTTTGCAGTTTTACTTAAAACAACTCTTCCCTGGGCTTCTCCTTCAGTTAGTAATTCCACATAATCTTTGTGCGCTATTACATAACCAGCTAACATTTCTTCAACAACATCATAGGGATCATTAATAAATCGTTTCATTTCATCCTCCTGAAAAATATTTGTATACGTTTACTTATTGCAAGAACCATGCCAAAATAAAAACTCATGATAATAAGCCATCCGACAAAGTTTTATTGCTCCAACATGGGTATAATTTCCCCTATTTGGGTATAATTTCCCCATTTAGCAGATTTTCCTCAAATTTGCGCCTTCTTTTGCCGTCGCAATAATCTGTTCAAGATCATTGCAGATCGTCGCCTGAATAACTCCGCCAACAACCCCTTCAACCAATGGTGCATCGATAATATGAACCTTTTCCTGAAGTTCTTCTTCAAGCATTTCAATTGCCGTTTCGCTGCATAAAACCGCACTTCCCAAATCGACAAAAATTAAGATATGATCGCACCCCGCCAAAGTTTCAACAGCCGCTTTAATCTTCAAGGTATTTGTTCCAATCCGCCCGCCGTCAGCACCTCCTGCCGCAATAACTTCGACACTGCCATCATTCATCTCCATCACAATATCCCGCAGTCCTTCTGCCAATTTTTCACTATGCGATACGATAATTACCCCTGTCATTATTTTTTCCTTTCCAGACATTTACTTCGTTATTGCATGACGTACCCAACGCTTATTCCCAGTTCGTAGATCGATCAAACCGGTTGGCAACATTTTTAATCGTTTGCAATTTCTTAAAGTATTGACTAATGTATTTGAATCCTAACAACAGCAATATTTATGCCAATTTATTATTATAGGTTATATTTCTTGACTTTTGTGGCAATGGTTTTATGATCTAACCCCAATGCTACCCCAGCTTTGCGAAAGCTACCGTGTTTTTTTATCGCCCTGTCAACCAGCTCCCGCTCCATCTCTTCAAAGGTGGGGAGATTATCCCCGTCCAATGAAAACGTCTTCGTTAAGGGTTTTTCATTTTCGCTTTCATCACATAAATACCCCGGTAAATCATCAAGTGTGATCCAATCAGAATTTGACAGCGTCATCCCCCCCTCAATCATATTTTCTAATTCTCTGACATTCCCCGGGAAATGATATTGTTCAAGTGCCGTCAGAGCATTTTTTTTAATCTTACAATTAGGCAAATCATATTTTTTACTTATTTTTTTTGTAAAATGCTCTACTAACAAAGGGATGTCACCTTTTCTCTGGCGTAAAGGCGGTAATAAAACAGTAATAACATTCAGCCGATAATAAAGATCCCGACGAAACGTCCCTTCTTTCATCATTTTTTCGAGTGGACTATTCGTCGCGGCAATCACCCTTACATCAATTTTTATCGGTTTAACACTACCAATTCGTTCTATTTCCTGTTCTTGAAGCACTCTCAAAAGTTTAGCCTGCATGGCTTTATCCATATCCCCAATCTCATCTAAAAAAATAGTTCCACCACTGGCAATTTCAAATTTTCCTCTTTTTTCTTTATGAGCACCGGTAAACGCTCCTTTTTCATAACCAAACAATTCACTTTCCAATAAATTAGATGGTATCGCGGCGCAATTCATTCCTACAAACGGTTTTTTACAGCGCGAACCAGCCCGGTGAATTGCTCTCGCTACTAATTCTTTGCCCGTCCCACTTTCCCCACGAATGAGTACCGCTGCATCGGTTCTGGCCGCTTTTGAGGCCACAGTCAAACTTTCAATTAAGGCTCCACTTTTTCCAACTATATTGTTGAACGAAGGATTAAGTTCTTCTTTCCGGGCGAGTTCGTCTTGCAAAAAACGGGTCTTTTCGGAGAGTAATTCGATCCGATCGGCCAGTTTTTCAATCTCCGTCAATTCTCTGGCGACAATCACATTTCCGCTAACCTTTGCTTCAATAATAATGGGACGAGCTGTCATTATAAATTCGCGGCTATCCTTATTAGTGATGATCACTTCACCTTGCCCCGAAAAAAAGACTTGCCCAAATTTTTCATTAGGAAAAAGCTCTTGTATTCTTCTCGACAAAACCTGTGTGCCTTCTTTTTTAAACATCTTCACAAAAGGGTGATTAACATAAGTAATCTCACTGCGACGATTAATCATACAGATGCCATCATCTACCGTTTCTAAAATATTGTTGAGTTTTTCTTTTAGTTCTTTAACACTGTGGAGTTCCCATGATAATTCTTCGATCTGGGAAATATCTTGAAATACCACCACGCCCCCAACAACTTCTTCATCCACAACAATGGGACTTTTGTTTGTTATTACCCATTTTTTCCCGATCTTATGTTTCAAACCTAAGTTTTCTCTTTTTGAATTAAGCAAATCATTTAAATTAAAATTCGGAACCCACTCATCACCTTTTTTACCAATGATATCTTTCGCCTTAATCCCGGTTATTTCTTCTGCCGCACGATTAAAGATATTAATGATGCCATTACTATCCATAGCAATCAAGCCATTGTTAATACTCTCAAAGATCTTTTCACTCGCCAGGGTATTTTCCTGCAAAATACTGTCGATCACTTCTGTTTCAGGAATTTCTAATTCAGCCGTTTGTTTGATAAAAGAAGCGAGTTTAAAAACGGCTTCGTCACTTCCCCAATCACGACTGTAAACCTCAACTAACTCGCCTTTTTTTACTTTTAGAGAAACCAGCGGTAAAACACTATTACAGGGCACGCCTTCAAGCGAATCGGTGCGCCTCAAATATAATTGACAATCCCAAATTTTTTCAATTTTTTGTGACTGTCGGGCGACCATTGCTGCTACACGGGTATGAAGACCGTTTTTATTCTTAATTATTATCCGTTGCGTCTTTTCCATAAAAGCCTCCCTTTGATATTTTACGAATATTACAAATTCTCATTTTTCGCTAATTATTTTTACATAATTTCTTAAATCCGCAAATGATTTAATCCTTTACAAACCTAAAAACATATGTAATAATGATATCGTATCCTTAAGGCAAATACCTTAAAAAAAACAACATTTTTACAAAATAAAAGATGTTGTTTGCAAAAATAAAATATTCAGGAGGTTCATGATGAAAATTGTTGTTGACTGTGACGATGCCGCCATCGATTTTAAAAATGAAATTTTTAACTATTTAAAAAAGGCGGGTTATGACATCACCGATCTGGAGTATTCCGCTACCCATGATTGCGATTATCCGGAAATTGCCTTTAATCTTGCTGAAACGATTAAAAATAAAGAATATGATCGCGGTTTTATTTTTTGTGGAACCGGGCTTGGCGTTGCCATGATGGCTAATAAGGTTCCCGGTGTTTTTGCCGGTACTTGTCATGACGTTTATTCAGCTGAGCGCCTGGCCAAAAGTAACGATGCGAATATACTAACCATGGGGGCCCGAGTTATTGGCACCGAGTTGGCTAAAATGATCGCTGAAGCATGGTTAAAAAGTGATTTTCAGGGCGGCGGTTCAACCAAAAAAGTTGAAAAAATGCGTAATCTGGAAAAAACCTATTTAAAGTAGGCCCATTATGAAAAAATTTTTGCTTGGTACCAATTGGAAAATGAATAAAACCCTAGCCGATGCTACGCAATACACTAATGATCTGATGCCAATCATCGAAAAGTATCCCGCCTTTGATTTTTTTATCATTCCATCTTATACCCATTTATGGAAATTAAAAGAACTGATTGATACAAATAAAAGCGCCCTGAAGCTGGGCGCTCAAAATATGCATTATGCCGATAGTGGCCAATTTACGGGTGAAATTTCTCCCGTAATGCTAAAGGAAATTGGACTTGACATCATTGAGCTGGGGCATTGCGAACGTCGGCAATATTTTAATGAAACCGACGAAACCGTCAATCTTAAAACCTTGGCCGCCTTAAAACATGGTTTTATCCCACTGATTTGTATTGGCGAAAAATCAGAGGATAAAAACTATGGTGTTTCTAAAGAAATGTTAGCCAAACAATTAAAGATCGCCTTGAAAGATGTTCCGTCCGATAAAATCGGACAATTCTGGGTCGCCTATGAACCGGTGTGGGCTATTGGTGTCAATGGTATTCCGGCCGAAACACCCTACGTTAAAGAAATCCACGATTTCTTACGAACTGTTCTGATCGAACTTTATGGACCGCTTGGTAAAGATGTGCCCCTGCTTTTTGGCGGCAGTGTCAACATTAATAATGCTAAAGACTACGCCGGGCTTGAAAATGTGGATGGCCTCTTTATTGGCCGTAGTGCCTGGGAACCGGATCTTTTTGAAGAAATTATGGTTTCGGTTGGAGATACATTAAAATAAATTGAATAAACCAATTAACGTCCTTATAACAAAAGAGCCGAAATGATTTCGGCTCTTTTGTCGATTTTTATAAAGTTTCTTTTAATAGCGATTAGTTTTATTAAACGTATTTGTCTGCAGACTGGAATACCGTTGGCTGTATGGCTGGCTTTATAAACGATGTTTATAAATTTAGATTTAAAATCGTTCTGCCCAAATGTTTTCCTTCAAGCATCAGCTGAATGCTTGACTCTAAATCGTCAAGGGCTATTTCCCGAACATTTTTATCTAATTCAGTCAGTTTCCAATCATTGGCAAGCAGCTCCCATACTTTCAATCGGAATGTCATCGGGCATTGTACTGAATCGATCCCCATTAAGGATATCCCGCGCAGGATGAACGGATAAACCGTCGTTGAAAGCTCTCCCGAAGCAACGTTACCGCAGGTCGTCACACAGCCACCGTATTGAGTGGTTTTCAGAGCTGTTGCCAAAACATTACCGCCCACAGCATCAATGACACCGGCCCAACGCCCTTTTAAAAGAGCTTTTCCCGATTGATCATCCATTTCCGGCCCTAAAATAATATCTTTCGCACCAATTTTTAATAAAAAGTCCCGCGTCTCCACTTTTAACGTCCCGGCAATGACATCATACCCCAATTTACTTAAAATTCTTACCGCCACGCTACCAACGCCGCCAGTCGCACCAGTTACCAGAACCTCGCCACTTTCTGGGGTAACCCCGGCGTTAATGAGTTTATAAACCGATAAGGCCGCAGTAAATCCAGCGGTTCCATAAATCATGCTTTCTTTAAGCGAAAGATTTTCAGGTAATTTAACCACCCAATCTGAAGGCACGCGAATATACTCACTAAAACCTCCGGCGGTGTTCATCCCTAAATCATATCCGGTCACGAGAACCGCATCCCCACGCTTGAATTTTCCATCACTGCATTCAACCACAAAGCCCGCCGCATCAACCCCTGGAGTATGGGGATAGTTGCGGGTGACACCTTTATTTCCTGTTGCGGAAAGAGCATCTTTATAATTTAAAGATGAATAGGCGACATTAATTAATACCGCTCCCTCAGGAAGACTGGCAATCTCTTTCTCGACGATTGCTCTCGAAAAGTTTTTATGATCATCTTCATTTACAACCATGGCTTTAAATTTTTTAGTTATCATCACTGAATAATCTCCTTACAAAATAATAGTTTGTTATAAAACTAATTATACGCTGCATAAAGTTCTGTGTCAAACTATTATTACGAAAATCGCTATTGACTTATCCTTTTGTTTAAGATTATAATCTTGTAGTTAAATAACATCTGACTTGAAACTGAGGTAACTACTATGAATGATAAATACATCGTCTATTTTATGAGTAGAGCTAGAAAAAAAATGATTAGCTTTATTGAAAAAAAATTAATTGAAAATAATCTGGATGGAATCATTCCGTCCCATGGAAATATTCTCACCGCTTTATATGAAAACAATGGCAAATTAACCATGAAACAGATTGCTCAAATAACTCGAAAAGATAAATCGACAATCACGCCATTGATCAATAAACTATTGCAACTTGGATACATCACCAAGGAAAAACATGAAACCGACAAAAGAAGCACCTATATCCTGCTGACTAGCCAAGGATACCAGCTCAAAGAAACGTATGAAAAAATTTCCAGTGAAGTATCTGCGACGGCCTACAAAGGTTTTTCACCAGAAGAAAAAGCGCAATTTTTAACCTTGTTAAAAAGATTAACCGATAATTTTACTTCCGCCCTCTAACCATTAGATGCTGAAGTGATCCATCTTTTCTCAAGAATACACCATGTACATCCATTAGCTGATCATTCCCATATTGCATACTTTATGTTTTATTGGTTTCTTCTCATATTTTTCAATTGCTTAAATAAACCGGTTTCACAAAAGCAAAAATGGCCAACCATTAAATTATAATCTGCAAATTAATGAACACTAAAGTTATTGCGCTCCCTCCTCGAAGAATATTCGGGGCGTTGTTCTTGCAAAGTCTGAACCCGCTGCGTAGTATAAATGACTTCACCAGGGGCAGCAAGATCGACGCGATCATTGTACTAAAAAAATTCGCTACCTTGCTTTCATACAAAGTTTCATTTATACTGCTCATACTGTTTCTTAAATATATTACTATCTAATCGATTAATCCCTTTGCTTAAAACTACTTCTATTGAGTTGTCTTTTTTCAAACATAAATAGACGATCATATCCGCTTTTGTATAGCGCTCTAAAGCATTATCAAACTTAGATTTTTTCATTGGTTCGAGAATAAACCCGTTTTCACACAAAAATTTACCGAATGTCGCTCGTTCTCCTGTTTTAATACAATACTCTGTCATTGTCTTTCTCCTTTATCCATTTAAATGTTTGTCCACACACAATTCTTAAACATCATCAACGGTTAATCGTCCTTTGGACCATTACCTAAATATTTTTATTTCTAACGCAAACTTCGCCCATAAATAACCGCGAAAAATCAACCACCATTCGGACGTTGCAATCATAAAGCAGCCTGAGAACACCCGATTTGTTAGCATTACGTTAATTAAAAATAAACAAACAAGCTAGAAAATTATGCTATCAAAATTATACCACAACCCGATATAGACATGCATTTCAATTTAAAAATTGCCAGTGAAGTCAGTACATATAAACACCTCCACCCCCTCAGCCGTTGACAAATGTTTCTATTTACTATATATTTTAATTCAATACACTGTAACCAATGGGACAATTTTATCTATTAAATTGATTTAAATTAAATATTAGCAATGCAAAATGCGGAAATGGTGGTTAATTATGAATAACGTGATACTTGAATTTATCAAAGATACCGAAAAAAAAATTACGCCAGATGGAATTGCGATGACCTTTAACAACGCTCAAAAACTGATGAAATTACCGCGATTTCTTCAAAATTTAATTATTAAACAAAATACCAAAACGAATCAATACATGGGTTTTGTCGTCGAACCTTACAGTCTCTTTTTAGCCTATGAAATTACCGAAGAACTGGTCAAAGATTTCCTGCCCGACACTTATGAACTGATCCCGATCTCAATCTTTGATCAGTCTGACAAAAAACTTTGCGGAATTATCGGCTGTTTTAATGTGCATACCAGTGTTTTTTGGGGATCGCGATTTGAACTTTATATTATCGCCAAAAATAAAAAAACTAATTTAATCTCCTGGCTGATTTGTGACTACGAATCCAACACCTTCCACTATGATCCAGGAAAAGGTTTTCTGCCGTCAACCTTACAGAAATCAGTTTTTACAACCGCTTATGATGGTAACATTATTTGTGACATCGAAAGCAAAAAAAAACACACCAAAATTGATTTAATGGTTGATGTCAATCAGCATAATTGCGTTGGTTTAAATCAGCGCTTGTGGATTGAGGGCAATCTCTCGATTGATTACGCGGGAGCACTTGACAACAATGGGATTGATCCCTTCGGCCTGATCTTTGACCCCATGGAGATGAAATGTGCTCAGCATATCGAAACTAATAAAATTGCGATCAATCACCTTGAATTTGGATTTATCACGTCGGATATGAAACCCTATGAAGTGTGTTGTTTTCCTTTTGCCCAGCATTATATAACCACTGTTTTTCCAGAAGGACATATGATGAAAAACGAAAAGGATTTATACGCTCGAATCAGCGAGCTTGTGAACAAATAACGGTCACTTGCATTTAAAAAACTCCGTATGCAAAACGCCCTCAGTTGCATCGCTTTTTGCAAGATATTGTATCATGATATTATTGGCAGCGATGCGCTCTTTTGAAAAATAGTTAATGTTATATTTTATGATGGGGATCTTCATCAATTCAAGCCACCCTTGATAAACACCATCGATAAAGGTCTGGCGCCACTCGTGCCTGCGCTTTAGCAGGACACAGCTATGCATCTGTTCTTTTTCAATCACAAGTGAAAATTCACCATTTTCGAGATGGGGTTCAAAAGGATAGGTCCGGCATTGAATGGGACGATATTCTCTTAAGCAACCTTCTGCCAGATGGCAATAGATATAATAAGATTTCTTAATTTTAGGGGGCAGCTTGTACTGCTGCTGACAGTGCAGATCGTAATCGGTCACAACCTCAGCTTGCATGTATTCATATTCAAGCGGTAATAAGTACATCCCCAATCGCTTACCGTCAGTATCAATCCGACGGCAACAATGGTAGCCACATAACTCCCCACAATTACCGGCAATGATCGGTTCATCCATTAACTGATAGGCTTTTTTAAAAATTGCCTGATAGTCCGCTCTTCGTGCTTTTTTATTTTTATCGGTCACCGCTGCTTCCACCTTCTTAATCCTCAAAAATTCTATCTAGTCTAATTTTTTTCGCTCAAACCCAGGGCCGTTCTCAACAGTTTATCGCGCTGCTCTGCCAGCAACAGATTTACCATTTTATTATAGCTATTCACACCGTCGGTCTGGTTATTCGCCTTCAGATAGACATCATTGACACGCGTTGAAATATTTGCAACAACACCTTTATACTTACCCCAATACTGCTCATTCTGGACCAGATCATGCTGGACCTGCTGTGACAGACTAGATTTTATCTCCAATGCCTTATCTGGATCAACTTTCTCCAGCGCCGACATGGAATAATCAAACGCCAGAAAAAGTCCGCTATAAAGGAACATTGGTTCATCCTGCTGCGTGCACGCCAGATAGGATATAAAACCCGCCTCATCCTCTTGCATAAAACCGCACTGATGTGCCAGTTCATGGGTCATTGCGGCAGGTATTAAAAAACCTGGCATGTCAACATTGATATTAGATTCCAAAGTAAAAGGACAAAATATACCTTCTATACCTGCCCGAGACATCAGTTTTGACATCACCACTGGTTTTGGTGTGGAATACAAAGACCGCTCCAAAACAGGATACTGCTTTGACAACATTTTCAGCGACAACACTGCGTGTTGTGCATAATAATCAAAATCATCTGGAGCTTGGACCAAAAGGTCCGTATCTTCTCCCAGTTCCGCTCTTACCGGTCCCAGGTCATCGGCAAGTGACTGACACAATGCCGCCAATTCCTCGACACTATATTTTTCCTCATGATATTCGGTATCAGACAAGAAAGAATCCCGATGATAGTTTAATCCACTCAAAACTGTAAAACAAAAATAGATCATGCTCCCCATCAAGACGATGCCCATCACACCACGATAAATTTCGATCCGCCGGGTCCCTTTACTGATAATAACCTGACGCCCATAATAAACAATATATAATAGCAAAAACAACAACGCCAATACCACCAGCCATTCACCAACCGAAAATTTTACCAGTGAAGGTAAAAATCCCACGGCATTAGACAACACCGGGTATACTGACCGACTGTATTGTTCCGCCCAATCTGGATGATGTTGTGCATATTTATTAAGTATATATGCTACAACTCCTGGGATGATAAACAGCAATCGCTTAGATAAAAACTTTTTAATAATGCTCTCCTTTTGTTAAACGACGCACCTATGTCAACCGAATTTCACGAATCCGCTTTCATTGCTCTTCGAAGTAATCCTTTATCAGCATCGATCGCATTAACATCACTTTCGCCGGTGACGGTAATGAAGGTCAGGTATTCAGCGGCAGAACTGCGGATAATGTTATTCGTTTTGTCCATTTCGGCGCCTTTCTATTTTTTTGTCAATTCATCGATCAATTCAATTATTGAATATCTCAGTATCAGTCTAAGATGGATAACCATAATTTTTCTGACTCGATCACAAGTTCCGATACCAGTTCAATGAACGGCTCATAATTCATGGTTGTATGGGCCAGGTCCAGAACATCATAATATCTTACCCGCGCCTCATTCTTTATAATAATTGGCGGATATCCATTTTTCATCAACTCAAAATTGAGCAGCAACCGCGCGGTTCGGCCATTCAGAAAGTGGTTCCTTATTCGCAATTAAATCGTCAACAAGCGGTTTATAAAGCTGCGTCACCATAAAGATGTGCCGTAACTACCTTATTAAGAATTTTTTAGAAGATCTTCTTTAACGGACCTAACTTTTTACCATAAATTAATGAAGCAATCTCTCTACTTATATAGGTACCACCAGCCCCACTCAATGATAAGAATTGGTAGTTTACTAAATCATTGCTTAAGACCACAATGGTCATATCGTCATCAAGATATTTCTCAAAATGAGATGTGTAACCATTTGGCATTGCCCCACCATGACAGATACTTTTACCATCAAAATGTTTTTTTACAAACAATCCATAGCCACATTTTACATATTTGCCATCATAGTAAGGCTTTTGCATTTCCTTTACTGTTTGGGTTTTCAATAGGTTGCCATTCTGAATGGCTCGATCAAGCAAATAAAAATCACCAACCGTTGTTACCATATCACCACAAGCAAAGAACATTGATGGGTTCATATAAAACCCTTTTTTTCCATTAATATAATGATTGGCTAAATTCTTTTGTTCTTCATCAATAAAACCGGAATCATTCATGTTAGCGGGAATAAATAGATAACTTTTAACATATTGGTGATAACTCATTCCCGAAACCATTTCAATGATTAAGCCCAGAATTAGATAATTCGTATTACTGTACGACCATTTTTTACCAACCGGGAATTTCAATTTATAACCTTTTACAATTTGCAGTATTTCTTGGGGGGTATGACGTTCGCCCCATTTTATTTGTTTTTTTAGCATTAAGTAGTTAGGGATGCCAGACGTATGCGTTAGCAGATGATGAATTGTAATTCCCTGCCCCTGGTAGAAGTCGGGAAGATAATCGTCAATATGCCGCCTTGTTGAAAGCAGCCCTTTTTCTGATAACTGCATTATACATAATGCCGTTATTGCCTTTGTCATCGAGCCGATCATAAATTTTGTTTGGAGGGTGTTTTTTATTCCTTTTTCCTTATTTGAATAACCATATGATTCTTTAAATATAATTTCATTATTTTTTGCCAACAATACATTGCCACTAAATTTCGTTTGTTTTTTAAAGTATTCGTTTAAATTAACAGTCCTCATTGAGATTCTCCAATAGCTTGCCCATATTTTATCGTATCACTAATAACCAATTCAACTGGAGCTTATAACGCTCAGACTTTAAACGGATCACAATTGGATCGGAGATCAAACCAAATTTTATCTTGCAATCCACTTTTTCATGAATTCTATATCCTTAATGGAACCATCTCGATTAAGAACGTCAAGATAGATGCCATCTCCTTTTCCAACCGACCATATAGCATTAACAGAATTTATTTTTTCAGTAATCTGTTTATCAAAGATATATTTCTCAAAAACACCTTTGCCAACACCAAATGAATTTGCTATATAAGCTACCAAATACACGTCAACACAATTTGCGCCAAACAAGCTCATATCACCCGTTAAAATGTGATTTCTGATGATATATGGCCAATCACTCTGATTTTTACTCAGTATTTCTTGCTTAATTGCTTCAATATTGTATGCCTTGTAACTTCTCTTTTCCCATTGTTTCAGTTGATTTAAATCACCATTAACCTGTATAAATTTATTAAGCATATTTTTTAGGTTACAGACCGTCGGAATCACTTTATCAACTAAACTTCTACCCATAATACGATCAGGCATATTTTTAATTTTTATCTGCATCGTTTCACCCCTATCTTATAATACTTTTTACTACTCCACGAAGTAATATATCAGTCGAAAACAAAATTAATTCTTAAGCTGACTAAATATTTCAAAATAACAAGAAGATTTAGCCGTCATGATCGCCATTATTCTTTTTAAATTTACTGCAATGGCTGCCAGTTTCACCTGTTTAGACATTGAAACCAGGCCATAGCTTTTCCGCCCGGTCTAGTCCATGGAATCGTCTGAGCTCTGCATTTTCCCCTTCAATACTGGCTCTTTTTTTATATTTTACCTTGATGAAATCATATGTTTTTTGTTGCTGGGAGATTTCATAGAATTCCAGTGTATTGATCCCAATAATTGAATCATTTTCCTGAAGCACCATTTCATTCAGATGATCCATGTTCATGTGGCGCTTCACACCCCATTTAGTGCCGGCAACATGACATAGCCTAACACAGACAAGCATTAACGCACTCTAGCCCTCGAGAAAACCGCCAATAGCGGCTCTTCCAGAAATGCCTCGGTAAAATTTTCAACTAAACTAATAACCCGTCCCTCTTTTTCATCGGTGTTATTTCAAGTGTTTCTTTTAGACATTCAGTCCAATAAAAATGTCCCTATATCTGTTTTAGGCACCACTCCTCCACACAAAAAATATCCCCCAAGTATTAACTGTTCCTCTCCTTGATTAGCTTACTAATAGTCTTAGATATAGGTTTTCTTGATCAAAAAGAATCTCCATTGGTTGATTATACAGCTGATTGACCGTGTTGATATTTTCGACAAATGGACTAACAAAGCTACTTTGGTTGGTTTCAAATTGCTCCATCGTCTGTTTTGTCTTACTTGTGTTGAACTTTTCCAATCGGTTGCTTGCTGCAATCAAAGTTTCATCGATCTGTGAATCACTGACAACGGGTATCTTTGCCACCGCATCTCCGGCCACTTTATTTATGGTTGCCAAACCACTTAATAAATAAGAATTGATCGAAGACTTGGCATAACCTTCAATCTGGTTATAGCACTTTGTATATAATTCGCGATATTGAAAAGAATAATCCTCTATTTTATGCGCGGCACCCTCAAGGTATGCCGATCCAAAGTTTTCCAGTAACATCACTTCAAGGAAAGACGAAAAGGAAAATAAATACAAGGCCAGTTGATATTCTTTGAGTTCAGAGCGGACTTCTTCCAACTTACCCTTAACGTCCTGGTCGTGATGAATGAAAATTGATTTTTTTATTTTTTGATTCATCTTTTTTACGACTCGATCGCGATAAAAAATAATACTCTGTTCTGCCTCCCGCTTGATTTCCTGAACATGAATATGTTTGTTGGTTTTGTATTTTTCATTATCCCAATTGTGTTTATAATTATTTAGTATATCCTCTAAAACCTTGAGATTACCTCGCAGTTTTGCTTTTTCCTTTTGCTTTAAAAATTCAAAGATTTCCTGCTGCGTTTCAAGAATGTCATCTAATTTTTTTTCAATAATTATCAATGCAGCGGCGATCATCAACGTTACTGGATCAATCGGAATGACTGTGGACATCGTTACTGTGTTTCCTGTTGCCGGTACAAATGTCGGTTGACCGACAAATTGACCATTCGCACCCTGAATGATTCCGCGAAACCCTGTGCCATCTTTAGCTTTAACAAGCTCACCAACAACACCTTCTGGAAGAACTGCCTTGTAGTAGCCCGCCAACCCACCGGTGTCAAACGTTTGCGTAACCGTTCGAAAGGATGCCGGCAACGTAGCAAAAGCCGTGCCCAAAGCGGCAATGCTTAATAATGGTAATTTCGTACATTTTTCTAGCTCGACTTCATCTTTTAGCACAGCCGGATAGTATTCAACATCCATCATTGCTTTAATGACCTCATTTTTTTTATTGTTCTCGGTCATGATCAATTCCCTCCTTTATTCTGGTTGCTCTACTAAATATTTCGGATTTATTCTGCAAGTTTTGTTTAAATAGTATTTTTTCCACTCGTAATTATTTCGGTTATGATTATTGCAACAATCAGTAAATATTTGCGACATCTGAGAATCGTCGAAAATAAAATAGTCTCGACCTTTTTGATTGCTGAACATACTCATTATTGAAAAACCATATGTGGACTGAGATTTGATATCAGCAACTCCAGTTGGTATCATTTCCGTTATATCATTAATCGTAAAAGCTTTTGAAGCTATGTTCAACTGGCTTTCAAGGTTTTCTAAGAATGCCTTAAATAATTTACCCGCATTCTTATTATCTATTAGTAACTCATATCTAAACCGGGTTTAATTTTTGTCCAAATTCAAACTTCTCCATGTCGTACAAAAATCAGACCAAGCCTTTATAAAACTTTCCTTATCTCTACTTAAATAACCATTTTTTTTGCCATTAAATTCTAATGCTTGGGCAACAATATTGTTTAAATAAATATAAAAATTCTCTTCTTTATCCAACTCCGTTGGTATACATTTTTCACTCGGTATAATATATTTTACTTCTAATTCTTTCCAATCATTTGATTCGTTCTTGAAAAAGATTTCTTTAATTGTTCTCTTTCCAGTAGTTTTCATCATTTTGTAAATCTGCCAGAAATATTTTCTATCATTAGAACCAAACGCATTGATTGCTATGATAAGCTCATTATCATTTCCATATCGATCTTCATATATATTAATTAAGATGTCCGTTGCAGAATTTTTTATCAATTTTTTGGAAAATTCAATATTACTATTTAATCTTTCATATTTATCAATCACTTTCGTAACATCCGGTCCAAAACTTTCTAAATTAGTAATTAATCCATCATATAATAATTCAACCGGCTTGTGACCTACATTATTACTAGTCATTTTATCTTTAGAATATTTTTTGATCAATTTCATATATTCTTGAAATTGATCTGTTTTAAATTTATTATTATCAGTTTTTAATTCTACTAAATATATTTTTAAATCGTCTACTAATACAAAGTCAACGCTTTTTGATTGACAGTCTTCTTTATACTCTTCACCATCTAACTTTTTATAAATACTCTTCAATACTGGAAATTCTTTAGTAATAAGTTTGATGTCATTACTCTCATCCCCTACGTTAACGGCTATTATTTCTTCAATTAAAGGTGTCAGTAACATGTCAAATATCACTTCTGCTTTAATTCTTGGGGTGTAATAATCATTTTTAATAGCTTCTAAAAATAAAGTATTCATATATTACTCCTTAAAAATTCATAATTTTTTCAATCATCTACATTGTGGATATTGTAAAGCATTAGTTTTCAGACACACCCTAGCTATATTAAAAAGCGCTTTTAGAACATCTTCTTGAAAGCGCCTAACTTTTACCATAAATTAATGAAGCCAGCTCTCTACTGATATACGTACCTCCAGCCCCACTCAATGATGCGAATTGATAGTTTACTAAATCATTGCTTAATACCACCGTCATATCGTCATCAAGATATTTTTCATATAATATGCCAAATTTCACACTCAGTCTTTATGTTAATGACAGGCCCTTTTTTCTTCCCGTCCAAAACAAACCTTATCGGATAAAATTGGTCATGATTCGGTTTTCTTCGTTCGGAAAGGGAACACTGTCTTTTCCCGAATCGATGATCTTCAGAAGCCAGGCCATTGATTGTGCATTTTTACGCAGTGTTTGAATGCCTTCACCATCCTGAAGCACCTCGCCCTTCTGTGCCCCGTACCCAACTGTCCAGTATTGTGATGGTGGTAAAACAGTCTCAGCCAAGTTAAGATAATTATTAAGCTGGTTGACCACATCCACACCACCGGCACGCCTTACCACTGCAACCGAGGTTGCCACCTTATATTTAAAATATCTCGAACTCGTAAAAAATATCCGATCCAGTAATGACTTCATGGTTCCGGCAATTCCTCCATAATATGTTGGCGAGCCAAGAATGAAACCATCTGATTCACGCATTTTAACGGCGATTTCATTAACAATATCCTCTTTAAACACACATTGATTGCCTTCAGATGTCCAGCAATAGCCACACCCGATACATCCATGAATATCCAGATGACCGACTTGGATGATTTCAACCGCAATATCCTGCTGTTCCAGCTCCTCGGTCATAATTTTTAAGGCCTGCGCCGTGTTTCCGTTTTTGTTAGGACTACCATTTAAAGCAATTACGTTCATATGTTCACACTCCTTATAACATGCTGCGATTATAGCTTTATGATTTTTTTCTGCTCAAGATTTTCTATACCTTCCGGTGTATGGGTTGAAATATACACGGTTGGATTTTCCTGAATAAATGTACGCACTTTCTCAAGCGACTGCCTTGCTGCCGCCAAATCTTCGAACACGATGGAAAGTTTGTTCTCCCGTAATGCGGTATCATTGTAGGTAATATCGCCATGGATCAGATAAAAAAGCCCGTCCTTTTCAACGACAACGATACTGTTTCCCTTTGTATGACCTGGAGCCGGAAGAAAATAAATACCTTCGGCAATTTTTTCACTTTTCTCAAAATTGTGATACGGACCGTCCTTATAGTTGACTCGAACAACGTTGTCCCCACTTAATTTCAAGGCATCGGCTTCTGCTGGGGCGAGATATATTTTAGCATTCGGAAAACTTCTCAACTCGCCCGAATGATCCGGGTGTTTGTGAGTCAGTAGAATTTTACTGACCTTATCAGGGGTATAACCGAGATTTTCCAGAGCTGCTACATAATCCAGAACCCGTTTACCAGGATAAATCTTCTGTCCTGCTTTAGGTGGATTATCCGGTGCTTCTTTGGGAATACCAGTATCAACTAAAATCAGCTCATCACCGGTATCAATTAAATAATTCTGCAAACAGGAAGGATAGACTTTTGATTCGTCAAAGGCCTGCTGGTCTTCGCCTCCCAAGGCAAAAGGTTCTGTCATATAACCGTCTTCATACAATTTTACCGCTTTGATTTCCATGATCATTCATCCTTATTTAAAAATATTTGGGCTATTAAAGGCAACCCATCATCCCTTGAAACCGAAAAATTCAACTTTATTCTGAAAGAAACATTGCTTTGATTGCGGATTGATGAATCTTCTTTTGATTGTCAAACCAAAGTTTAAAAAACATAATTTTTGAATACCCCAGCTTTACGCCGATTCATTCGCCATTTATTTTAGATTATTGGCTGCCAATGAAACAATAATTCCGATGTCGATTCCAAATAAATAAAGCTTTAGCTCTGATTTTGTTTTATTCTTGTTGATTTCACGTTTCACAAATAATTTACCCATAAGCAACTTTCTGAATCAGTTCATACGTACCTAAAAACTAGAATATAGATGGTATCGCATAAAAAATGATGCTACAAAATCAGAAACCGATCTGGGTATTGCAAAGATTAATCCGTATCTTTAACTGCCATCATTTCTCATCACACGATCACCCTTATGATACGCCCGCGCTATCAGATCCATATCAGGTGTTAAACAACTGCTGCTATTCTAAAGCAACCATTGGCTCGCCCACTGTTTGCGGTGAATAAATAATACATCCAATGTCATTGATCACCTTGCCCGCCGGAATGTTTTGATTATAATCAACCGGTGATAACCAGACAACTTGATCCTTTAATTCCATCTGTGCGTTCCAATTTTGGTCAACGGTTATCGCTCCCGGGAATGTTAATTTTATTTTCCAGTCATTGATATCCACAGCATTCTGATTATTAATGGTGATGGCATATTGGTAATAATAGTTACTGCCATCAGACCATGAATTTGTCATTTTGACGGTAGCAACTGCTGCTTCGTTCCCCGATGAATCATTTTCATCAGAAGGATTTTCTACAACTGGCGGTGCGTTACCACCGTCGCCCGGATTAGAAGCTTGGCCAGACCCCAGTTCTTTTTCCTTACCCAGCATTGTGACCAGCCACTGTCCCGAAGCTGAAAGTTCGGATTCCAGCCAATTACCGGTTTTACTGCAATCGTTGCGAATCAGCGCGGAGGTTTCATTTTTATTTGATAGGTTCCAAGCGATCTGACTAACCCCATACTGATTTAATACATCCATCCACTTGCTGGCTTCTTCTTCATTGATTGGCCCATTTCCCGAGGAATCACAAATGCCGTATTCACTGACAAAAATCGGCAGTCCCTTCTCAATTGCGGCAACCATTTTATTTCGCAACCCCTCCCGATGGGTGTCGGCATAAAAATGAAGGGTATACATGATATTGGAATAGCCGGAAATAGGATCAGCTGCCGCCTGATCGACATCCTGTGACCAGGTTGGGGTGCCAACAAGGATAACGGCGTCCTGATTATGGGCTTTGATCACGGGAATCACCTTTTCGGCATACCCCTTAATCTGATTCCAGCTCGTTCCATTGTTTGGTTCATTGCAGATTTCATAAATGACATTATGATTGTCCTTGAACCGCTCCGCCATCTCATCAAAAAAAGCAGTCGCTTCGGCCTGATGGGTTTCAGGGTTGCCATCACTGAGAATATGCCAGTCGATAATCACATACAACCCCAAATCAGTGGCCAGATTAACCCCTTTTTCAACCTGTTGCTTCAGCAATGCCCGGTTGTTTTCGTCTCCCGTGCAATAGCCATTATATTCTGCGGTATACATAGCCAGCCGAACCGCATTAATGCCCCATTGATCCCGCATCGTTTCGAAGGCATTGGCATTAACATATTCCGGAAACCAGGAAAGACCATGAGTTGATACCCCTTTTATCTGGAAGGCCGCACCATTTTTATCGGTCAGTTGAGTCCCAACCACTGATAGCATGCCATGTTCAGCAACCGGTGTCTGATCTGTTATGGCCTCATCTTTATTGATAATTTTAATCCGAATCGATTCCAACCGTCGGGACTGACCCGTTTCGCCGGCAATTTCACCATCCTTTTTCCACCCTTGCGACCAACCATAATCCTGGCCATGAACACTATAAACAACGGAATAATCAGGCAATTGTAGACCATCTGCACCTAAAAGAATGATCTGAATGGCTTCGACGCGTTGACCTTTACCTTGAGATCCGGCAAAATCGCCATCTGCAATCCAATTGCTTACTTGATTTAAATCAGTTGAAGCCAGCCATCCCTGATTTTGCACATGAACATTGTATCGGATGCTGGTTCCCGCCGGTAATTGATCGGTTCCGATCAGTTTGATCCAAAATCCTTCAATTCGCTTACTTTCACCCGTAGTCCCAAGCATATTCGCGCCTGTCACCCATGTTCCATCGATAGGACAATCGCCGTAATCCTGAACATGACCACGGTAAGCAACACCTAATGCAGTTCCCGTTTCATTTTTATCAGCGGCTGAAACACAACTCGACATAAAGACAGCACTCATTACCAAAATCAAAATAATCAAATAACTCTTTTTCATTGGTATTCTCCTTCTTTAATCGTTTGGCTTTTTCATGGTTGTTATGCTCTTATCGTAAACTGATTCTCTGATAATTGCTACTGTTTTTTATTTTTTGTAATCAAAGCCCCGCGTTATCCTGCCAGTCGTTTTTAAACTAAACACACTATGATAAACAAACGATATTCAGCAATACTTAAAAGCTACTTTTCATCCGGCAACTTATCTTTTTATTTTTTTGCTTGCTCGCGACGTAAGGTCATGAGTTATACTGTTACTCAGGAGGTAACAGAATGGAAAATAAAAATTTACTCACCGTTGGGGAGCTGGCCAAGCAAATGGATGTCACGGTTCGCACCCTACAATATTACGATCAACAAAACTTACTCAAACCCAGCCATAAAAGTGAAGGGGGGCGGCGGCTTTATTCAAAAAAAGATATGGTCAAACTTCATCAGATTTTATCCTTAAAACATCTGGGTTTTTCTCTCGAAGAAATTAAAACTAAATTATTTGCGCTGGAGCCCCCCCATGAAGTTAGCCAGATCCTTTGGGAACAACGCCAGATGATTGAAACGCAGATCCTCAATCTAAAAAATTCTCTTGAAGCCATCGATGCGCTTCGCGAAGAAGTTATTGCCATTGATAAAGTCGATTTTTCAAAATATGCCGATATCATTTATCTGCTGAAAAATCAAAACAAAAATTATTGGGTCTTAAAAAATTTTAGTCCCCGTCTTGAGAATCACGTCCGCGAACGATTTGGCAACTCTTTGACAAGCCAAACCAATAATCTTTATGATCTTTATCTATCTATTTTAGATGAAGCGGTTGCTTTATATGACCAAAACGCCGCCCCCGAATCCGCGCAAAGTTTAGCTCTGGCCCAAAAATGGTGGCAACTTATCCAAGATTTTACCGGTGGCGATATGACTTTGCTTCCCGATCTGATGGCTTTTAATGACTCTCGGGATAGCGGTTGGGATTCTGAAATATCGCAAAAACAAACGCTGATTAATGATTATCTTGGTTTGATTATATCCGCTTATTTTAAAAAAACCAGGCTGTCTTTTTCAATCCCCGAGGAGGTATAGAGAGGTATGATGGAAAATATAATTGAAATTAACGGTTTAACCAAATCCTATGGTAACAAAACGGTTCTCAAAGGATTGGCTTTCACCGTCGAAAAAGGAGAAACTTTTGCCTTGCTGGGAGTCAACGGAGCCGGCAAAACAACCACTCTAGAATGCCTGGAAGGGCTGCGTTCCTACGATGCCGGAACGATCACAATCAATGGCAAAATGGGTATTCAACTCCAGTCTTCGAGCCTTCCCGAAAACATAAAACCAATGGAAGCCCTTAATCTTTTTTCAAAATGGAACGCGAATCGGGATAACCGTTTATCCTGTCAGACCTTAGGTCTGGATGCTTTTGAAAAAAAGCAATATCGGGAATTATCAACCGGACAAAAGAGACGGCTTCATCTGGCGATCGCTCTAATTGGCGACCCCGATATCCTTGTTTTAGATGAGCCCACCGCCGGACTCGACGTTGAAGGTCAGGTGGAACTTCATGAGATTATCCGTAAGCTGAAGCAGCAAGGTAAAACCATCCTCATGTCCAGCCATAACATGACAGAAGTCGAAAATCTTTGCGACCGCGTTGCGATTCTTAAAGAAGGAAAGATCGAATTTATCGGTCACTTAGCTGAGCTAACTCAAAATGAGCTTAACACGATTCAAGTAACCATTAAATCGCAAAAACCGCTATCACAAAACAGTTTTAAGAATTGTCGTCGTTTTGAGGTTGAAAAAGAACAAGCACGTTTTGAAATGACAAACTTAAATGCCGGACTGACGGAAATTATTGACCATTATAATAACGAAGCGATTACCATTCTCGATCTGGTTATCCACAAAAATACCTTGGAAGAACGTTTTATGCAAATTGCTCGGGAGGAAAAAAGATGAAAGCTTTTATGTATCAATTTAGACTACAATGGGTTTTGGATTTGAGAAATCGCGGGGTTCTTTTAACCTATTATATTATCCCGCTGGTTTTCTTTGCTTTTATGGGAGGGATCTTCACCACGATTAACCCGCTTGCCAAAGAAACGCTATCCCTTCGATGATCGTTTTTGGGGTGACCATGGGTGCTGTTTTAGGAACCCCCACCCAAATCGTGGGGCTTTATGGCAGTGAGATCAAAAAATCTTATCTGGCCGGTGAGGTCCCGCTCTGGACCGGCGTTACGATCTTTTGCCTGTCAGCGTTTGTCCATTTATTTTTAATGTCGATGATTATTTTATTGGTTGCTCCTTTTATTTTTGATGCGACCGTCCCCACTGATTTACCCAGTTTTGTGATTACACTGATGCTCTTTATTCTTGCCACCCTGGGGGTTGGTTCGACTCTGGGTCTATTTGTTAAAAGCAGTACCCGACTGACGATGATCTGTCAAGTTGTGTTTCTCCCCTCCGTGATGCTGACTGGGATCATGTTTCCTGTTACGATGCTACCCGAAGCATTGGCGCAGATCGGAAAAATTCTACCCGCAACATGGGGATTTTATAACCTCTGTTTAACTTCGCCGGATTTTCAAAGCCTGCTGCCTTTATTCGTAATTATTGGGGTCACCAGTCTGATTATAATCGTCCAGTTAAAACGCACAAAAATCAATTAGATGATCAAAAAAAGGTATGGCACAAAAAATGCCATACCTCTAACGGACTTTTGCAGCCAAACATAGACGTGCTATCCCGTTTAATTATTTCACAATTACTGCCACGCCATCGGGAATCACGGTAATGGTCGCTTTTTCATTTTTTAAATACGCCCGCGCCAACGCCAACGCTTCTTTAACATCTTTTGCCGGAGTCATTTGAAACGTTCGAATCATCGTTTCCGGTGCTGCGGAAATATAAATCACTTTCGCTTTTAACAGAATCCGGGCTAAAATCTGGGCTTCCCATTGATCGGGGATGGTTTCGTTTCTGGGGGTATTGACAAAGCCGTTTTGCATCTGCTGCAGATTTTTTTCGTCCCGAAAAGTATTAAAGAAAGCCTCGCCGCCATGGCCGTCGTTCGATTTTGCCAGCATAATGATGACTCCATCTTGTTTGACTGCGGCTTCCGCGGCGGTCATTCCTTTAACGGCCTGATAAATGTTCTGATCCAATGGATAACCGCCATTAGTAGTGATCACAATGTCACTGGGTGTTGCTTTAACCTGACAGAGGTTTCCCAAAAATTCCCGCCCTTTAATATGGGCGGCATCACAATCACCGGCCACCGCGTGGATAACTTCCTTTTCTGAATTGATCACCACATTAACCACAAAAGCCAGTTTCGCAGCTCGAGCTGCATAAAGCATATCAATATGAAGGGGGTTTCCTTCGATAACGCCAGTACGAGCTTTAGGATGAGCAATAAATTCACCGCAATGGTTGGCCAAAACACTGACCCGGCTGGCAATACCCGGCAGGACACTTTTTCGTCCCCCCGAAAAACCAGCAAAAAAATGCGGTTCAATAAAGCCTTCTGAAACTAACAAATCCGCTTCGGCTGCTAACTTGTTTATAATCAAATCACCGCCGGATGGCAGGGTCCCAATTTTCACCAGACTGTCTGCCGCGCTGGAATCATGTACGACAATGGTTTCTGTATCAACAATGGTTTCGCCAAATTTACCCACCAATTCCTCGCGAGTAGTCAACCGATGAAATCCGGTGGCAATTAAGATCGTGATTTCAGCCTCAGGATTACCTCGACGGATTTCTTTTAACATCAGAGGCATAATAATTTTACTGGGTACTGGTCGCGTATGATCACTGGCAATAATTACTACCTTTTTGTGACCATAAGCCAATTGTGATAGCTTAGGCGATTCAATGGGATTTTGGATCGCCTCGTCAACCAGTTCCGTTTGGCTTTTTTCAGGATGATAGTCTTCTATCTGAGATTGGAGCACCCCCTTTACAAGTGCTTCCGGCACATCTAAAAGTTGTTTTTCTTTTCCGTAAGGTAAACTAATTTGCATTGTCTTTTCCTTTCTGATTGACAAAAGACACTAACGGCCAATTTATTTTGCAAGTATCCCGACTGGTTAAACTGTCGTAAAAGTTAACTTCACGCCATTTCATCCAAATGTGCTTAACAGCCCTTCTATTAATGGTGCGCCAAAGTATACCACTATCCCAATAACAACGACATAAATGATACATACCTTCAGAGTTGCCTGTAAGATTTTTCCTTCACTGCCAATAATTCCGGTCGCTGCGGTCGCTACCGCAATACTCTGCGGCGAAATCATTTTTCCAGCGGTCGCACCAGCGGTGTTTGCCGCGGCCAGCCAATAAGGACTCATGCCAATGGCTTTTGCTGCTTCCACCTGAAGCCCGCCAAACAACACGTTTGCCGAGGTATCACTGCCGGTAACAAAGGTTCCCAGTGCTCCAATCAGCGGCGCGATCAACGGATAATAACTCCCGGTAATTAATACCAGAATCTGAGCAATGACACCGATCATTCCGCTATATCCCATAACTTTTGCCAAAGCCACAATCGCAACAATGGTAATCGCTGATTTGCTCATTTGTTTCATGGTATCGCCCAGAATCTTGGAGATTTGACCAAACTTAACGCCCTGAATCAAGCCTGCTAAATAAGTTGCAAAAATAATCAGCGTCCCTGGCGTCGATAACCAAAGAATTGTGAACGGTTTTCCGTGTGGTCCGGTATAAATTTGAATGCTCGTCTTAACCTGTGCTAAGGCTCCATTAATCATCGGGAACAATGATGAACACAAAATGATAATAACAAATACTAAAATAAATGGGAGCCAAGCCATCACAGCGCTTTTAGCGGCAATTTTTTCGGCCTCTTTGTCGGCGGTATCTTTGTAGAATATTTTTGCCATAGCAATCACAACGGCCATACTGATAACTGATCCCACAATTGCCGGTAGTTCAGCGCCTAAATATTTGGCTACAAAAATTTGCGGTAAGGCAAAAGATAAACCAGCCATCAAGGTAATGATAAATACCCCTTTCAGACTTTTAATGCCTTTGCCCGTCAGCATGACTAATATAAAAGGAACGACGATAATCATAATAAACAGTTGAATTGCCACTGTAAATGATAAATCGTTTACATTTAAATTAGTAACCGCTGCCAGCGTACTAACCGGTAAACCAATGGCCCCAAAAGCTGTTGGCGTGGTATTAGCAATCAGGCAGATAATGGCCGCAAAAACCGGATTAAACCCCAACGCCGCTAAAATACTGGCGGGAATCGCTACGGCTGTCCCAAAACCGGCTATCGCTTCTAAGAATCCGCCAAATCCCCAGGCCAGAATTAATACCAAAATACGTTGATCGGTCGAAATACTGGTCATCATTTTTTTGATGACTTCCATCCCCCCAGTATGGGTTGCCAAATTATAGGTAAATACCGCGGCCACAATAACAAGCATGATTGGCCAAATTGCCATCGCGCCACCTTCTAAGGCCGCCGTCACACTATCAAGCACCGGCATCTTCCAGACCAGAATACTTAATCCGACAGTAATTGCCAAAGCGATGGGACAGGCTTTGTATCCGGGGATCTTTAAGATCCCCAGCGAAACAATCAGCCACAACACCGGTATCAAGGCAATAAAAAAAAGTAACAAGTTATCCATCATTCCACCTACATCTGACAGACTTTTTTCGGATTCAGCAGATTCTTAGGATCAAAAGTCTGTTTAATCCCTGCCATTAATGCCAGATGTTCGGTTCCAAAATCATTAAGCAAATATTTTCGTTTAGCATATCCAATTCCGTGTTCACCGGAAACCAACCCTTCAAAGGTCAGGGCCTTGGCATACATCCGATCCATGGCTTCTGCGAGTTTGGCTTCCCAATCAGCCTGACAAAGTTCATCCCGACATACATAAATATGCAAATTACCGTCACCCGCGTGGCCAAAACTGGGAATCCGGACATCCATTTCTTTGGCCAGATCATGGGTGAATTCAATAAATTCAGCAATCCGATTTCGCGGCACAACGACGTCACATTCATCCATTTCGGTGGTCGATGCTTTGATGGCTTCTAAAAATGCTCCCCGTGCTGACCAAACCGAATCTTTACGTTCTACGGTATCAACAATATAAACATCTTTGGCACCTTCGGCTAGACAAAGGTTTGCCACTGTTTCATATTCGGCTTCAACCTGTTCTTTCGTGTTTCCGTCAAAGGTTAACAGAATATAAGCGTTGCTGCTGGAGTCCGGGAATTTTTTGCCCAGAAAATCTTCGGCAAATAAAATAGTTTGACGTTCCATAAATTCGATTGCCGTTGGAATCGCCTTGGATTTAATGATTTTGGGAACAATCCCTGCCGCATCACTGATGTTTTCAAAGGGAATCAATAAACTTAAGGTCATTTTAGGTAAGGGCAACAGTTTTAAAATGGCTTTGGTAATTACACAAAGGGTTCCTTCCGAACCAATAACCAGATCTTTGAGACTATAACCGGAGCTGTTTTTAACGATTTTCCCCCCTAACTCAATAATTTCGCCATTTACCAGGACAACTGTCAAACCTCTTACATAATCGCGGGTGACCCCATATTTTACGGCCCGCATGCCACCAGCATTCGTACTGATATTACCCGCGATGGTAGCGGATTTTTCACCGGGATCAGGAGGATAAAACAAATCGTTTTCTTCGACAAACTTAGAAAGTTCCATCAATAAAACCCCTGGTTCAACCGTTACGGTCAGGTTTTCCGTATCCAATTCCAGAATGTTATTCATTAATGTCGTTTCCAGCATGATCCCTCCAAACAACGGCACACAGGCACCGACTAAACCCGTCCCCGAACCGCGGACAACGACGGGAATATTATGTTCATAGGCGTATTTCATGATTTTTGAAACTTCTTCGGTTGAGGTTACCTTAATCAAAACTTCCGGATATGAATGAATGCTGCCTAATTCATCATGGCTGAAATCTTCCCCAATTTCGGTGCCAACAAAAACACGTTCCGCGGGGATCAGTTCTTTAATCGCGGCAATATCGCTTGCTTCCACTTTTTTATAATTCATCTTAAACGACCATCCTTTCCGGGGTTTCAATTGCTTCTGGGATTGATATTGTTTCGGTGTCTTTGTTGTTTTCGGGCCCTTCAATCATCGTCAGCAGTTCCGGCAGGATTTCATATAAGTCTCCCACCATTCCGCAATGGGCGATGTTAAAAATTGGCGCCTTAGGATCACTATTGATGGCAATGATATATTCCGAGTTTTGCATTCCGGCGGCAAATTGCACCGCACCGGAAATACCCAGGGCAATAATCAGTTTGGGTTTAACCGTTCGACCACTTAAGCCAATCTGCAGTCTGGCATCAAACCACCCTGCTTCAATTCCGGGTCGGGTGCAGGCCACGGTGGCACCAATTTTTTCCGCAAATTCATAAATCATGTCCAGATCTTTTTCGCATTTCACCCCTCGGCCGACAGCCACAATGGTTTCTGCTTCAGATAAATCAATCCCTTTTTCTTTTTTAATAACTTCCATCACTTCAATCGCTGAAACCAGCTTGACTTTTCCGATCTCCATCATTTCAACGTCGCCCCAAGGCTCATTAACCCGTTCTGGCGCAGTGAATACTTTATAACGTACCGTGCAAAACTGTGGACGGGTATTTTCAGTAACGATCTGTGCCATAATATTCCCACCAAAAGCTGGTCTAATCTGTACTAAATCGGTGTTTTCTTTCATTTCCAAAATGGTACAGTCAGCGGTAAGTCCGGTTCGATAACGAGCCGCAACCCGCGGTGCTAAAGAACGGCCAACATTAGTTGCGCCCACCAGAATCGAAGAAGGTTTGACTTTTTCGATAAAATCTTCCAACACGTTAGCGTAGGGTTCAATAACAAAATGCTTAAGCTCCGGTTTGTCATAGACAAACACTTTATCGACTCCATATTTTAACAATTCGTCAGCTTTTTCGGTGATATTTGTGCCCATCAACAAGGCATAAACCGGATGTCCAATGACCGCTGCCAATTCCCGGGCTTTGCCAATCAGTTCGAAAGTAACCGGATGAATCTGGCCTTCAATATGATCAACATAAACGGTAATCCCCCGATATAAGCTTTTGTCGATAGCGACTTTTTCATCTTCTTCCAGAATCAGAACCCCTTCAGGTCCTTTTTTAAGGCACATTTTACACATTTTACAAGCTGCCGTAACTTCCAGCTTATCGTTTTCATATGAGAACGCATCAAAAGGGCAAATCTCTGCCAGTGCCTCAAAGGTTTCTCGATCGACATTTTCTTTGATTATTTTAATTCCTGCCATGATTTTTTCCTTTCTAGCCTAAATATTTTTTTTCTGTTAAAATCCCCAATAGCGCTTTTGCCAAAACCTTGCCATCGCCTTCAAAACTGGTTTTTTCAACATTGCTTTCCGGTGGGAAAATTCGTTCCACTTGTGTCGGTGACCCGCTCAGGCCGTATTTTTTTTCGTTGGTGTCGTACATATCTTTTAGCGTTAATATTTTAATTTCAGGGTTTTTGGATATATCAAGTTTTCGTTTATAAGACGGCAGTCTTGGTGTATAAATATCCTTGTCAACCGTAATCAAGCAGGGATAAGGAACCCGTTGTATCTCCAGCGATTCTTCCATATTCATTTGCAGAGTTAATCCCTTTTCATCAGCGACCAGAATTTTAATCACATTGGTAACATGAGGGATTCCCAAAAATTCAGCCATTTCCGGACCTACTTGAGCAGTATCGCCATCGGTGGTTTGTTTACCGCAAATGATCAGATCAAAGTCGCCCAATCGTTTGGTGCCCTGCGCTAAGGTATAACTGGTCGCTACCACATCGGCCCCGCCGAATTTTCGATCCGATAATAAACAACCCTCATCAGCACCCATGTAAAACGATTCCATTAGAACTTCTTTACTTTGCATTGGTCCCATTGATAACGTGGTAATGGTACCGCCTAATTGTTCTTTTAAACGAAATGCCGTTTCTAAACCGAATAAATCATAGGGATTTAATTTTGATTCTACACCATCACGAATTAGAACCCCGGTTTCCGGGTCTACTTCGACATTGGAAGTTCCGGGAACTTGTTTGATACATACCAGTATTTTCATACTCACCCTCCATTAAATTAATTAAAGTTTTTTTCTCAGTGCGAAATTATTTGCTGCTTGTTGATTTTCAACAAACAGCAAAAAGGTATCATCTAAAGAATTTCGCAATTATGAATCCGCTTAAACCCATTCAAAAACATCAAGAATCATTGATAAAATTTCGCCATTGGTCTAGTGGTCAGACCACTTACCTGTTGCCATTATAATCGTTTCGTAAATGCATGTCAAGCACTAAAATAACGTTTTCAGATATTTTTATCACGTTTTTATCTTTTTGAGTTTTAAAATTGATTGTGGTATAATGATTATCAATTTTCTAAAACTAAAAATAAAATGAAGTGAAGTGAAGTGTTTATATGTTTACTGAAATTGCACACACAAAAATATATTTGCAAATTCTCGAGCAAATAAAAGAAAATATTATCCAAGGTCATTTAAAAAGCGGTGATCGGCTTCCTTCCGAACGACAATGGGCCGAACAATTGGGCGTTTCCCGAGCAACCATCCGTGAAGCCATCCGGGCTTTGGAAATGATCGGTCTGGTGGTCTGTCAGCAAGGCGAAGGTAATTTTATTGCCGAAAATTTTGAAGACACGCTAACCCAGCCCTTAACCATTATGTTCTGGCTTAGCAATGGTCAGCTCAGAGAAGTTCAGGAACTTCGCCGGGCATTGGAGACCGAATCGGCGAAGCTCGCTGCTAAACATATGACCCCCGAACGTTATGCCAGTTTGGAAAAGCTTTGTTATGCCATCGAAACCGAAACTGATGAATCAGTCCGGGCTGAATTGGACAAGCAATTTCACTATGAAATTGCCACCGCTTCGGAAAATAAAATGATTCGTAATGTTTTACTCTCTTCCGCGACACTCATTGAAGCACTAATCAAAGATATCCGTATTGCGATTCTCTTAGATACCGAACGGGGTCCAATCATTGATCAACAACACCGGAACATTCTCAACGCACTCCGTAACAAAGAACCCCTTAATGCGGCCTTTGCAATGTCCCAACATATGGATCTGATTGATGGTTTTGTGGCCGAACTGAAAATTGATAAGCCCTGACATTAAAAAAACATTGCCTGAATTATTATAATTCAGACAATGTTTTTTTATAATTATCTATAATTGTTCATATTGTGCTTTCAACATGGAAGCAAAAATACCTTTTTTTTCTTTAAGTACCTGCGGCTTTCCGGTTTCTACAATCTCCCCATCTTTTATCACAACAATTTTATCGGCTCCTAAAACCGTTCGCATCCGATGAGCAATGATTAATACCGTCTTGTTTTTTACCAACTCGCCTAACGCACTTTGAATTTTACTTTCATTTTCGGCATCAAGAGATGCTGTTGCTTCATCAAGTAAAATAATTGGCGCGTCTTTTAAAATCGCCCGCGCAATAGAAATCCGCTGTCGTTCACCGCCAGACAATTTTTCACCATTTTCTCCAATCCTGGTTTCATAGCCCTGCGGCAGTTGCTTGACAAACTCATCACATTGGGCCAACTGGGCCGCTTTAAATACTTCCACATCAGAGGCATTTTTTTTCCCCAAGCGAATGTTCTCCATCACACTGGCATTAAACAAGGTAACATCCTGAAAAACGATCGAATAATGATTAAGTAATGCTTCTGGATCAACTTGAGAAATGTCATTCTCGCCAAGGGTAATAGCACCTTTTTCGGTATCCCAAAATCGCGCTGCCAGCTTAGCAATGGTGCTTTTTCCACCGCCTGAAGGACCCACCAAAGCCGTTACTTCTCCTTGTCGGGCAGTAAAGCTAACATTCTTCAAGGTTTCAATATTATCCTGATAGGAGAAACCAACATTTTTAAATTCAATATGATAATGCTGGGGTTTGAAGGTTTCAATTCCTTCCTGCTTGGGCATCTGAGCCATCTCTTTCATCCGGTCGATGCGAACGTTTAGGTATAAGAGCAAGGCCAGGTTATTCATTACTTCCATTATCGGATTGTAAATCCGGGCGGCAATAACCATAAATGCCAGATAATCAAAAACGTTGATCGTACCGTATGATAATAAATAGGCCCCGTATAGCATCACACTCGGCAATCCCAGCTTAAGTAACACATAGGAAAGATTAATAACCGCTCCCGTTACCAACTCGCCCCTAATCATATCATTTTCGAGTTGGTCAAGTAACCGCCCCAGTTCTTTCGAAAAAGCGGTCTCTTGATTGTAGGATTTGATTTCTTGAGCTGAATCAAGCCCTTCTTGCATCTTATCTGAAATCACTCTTTTGCTTTGATAAAGTTCGGTATGCACCGTACTCTGGTATTTTCTGGAAAGATAAAAAACGAGCGCCGCTACCGGCACGACCCAAAAAACTGCCAGAGATAACTGCCAATTATAGAAAAACATCATGATCCCCATCACAAAAATCGTGATGACAGATGCATAAATTTGCGGAACTGCATGTGAAAAAAGCGTTTCAATCTGAGTTGCATCTTCCATAATGGTTGAACTTAAGTCCGCAATATCTTTTTTCCCAAAAAAAGCCAACGGCAGCTTGCGTAATGTTTCAGCCAAATTAATCCGGCTTTTAGCACTTTCCTCATAAGTTTTCGTATAGGCTGCCTGATATTGAAAATAAGTTATTCCAAAAATGACCATAAAAAGTGCCACTGAGATCAAAAAATAATAGATTAGATTGTTTTGGGGCATTTCTAAAGAGTTAAACAGCACTTGCGTGTATTGATCCAAAAACATAAAACCAAGCACCACCGGCGCCATAAAAGAAAATTCCATAACAATTGTCCAAATTATAGCATAAAAAAGGTCTTTTGCACCTTTTATCGATAACGCATATTTATTTTGAAAGTATTTGATCATCTTGACCTCCATTAGTTGTCCTGCGAGCATCAATTTTCCACGCCACAGTTTGTTGATATTCATCCCACATTTTTCGATAATAACCGCCTTGCGCCAACAAGTTCTGATGACTCCCCTGCTCGACGATCATACCATTGTCGATCACTAGAATCCGATCCACATTTTGAACACTGGTCAAACGGTGAGCAATCATTAGTGTTGTTTTTCCCTTACTCAAGGCTTTAAGGGCTTTCTGGATTAAATGCTCATTTTCCGGATCGGCAAAGGCCGTCGCTTCATCAAGCAAAACAATCGGGGCATCCTTGACCATGGCTCGGGCAATGGCAATCCGCTGTTGCTCACCGCCGGAAAGATAAGTCCCTTTTGCGCCAATCACAGTATTAATCCCCTCGGGAAGATGATCAATAATTTCCCGTGACTGCGATAAATCGATGGCACGATTAATTGTTTCGGCACCAACGCCTTCTTTCCCAAAGACAATATTTTCGCTTAAAGTTGTTTTAAAAAGCCGTGTATTCTGAAAAACGAGAGCGATCTTATTCATCAGTTCATTTTTGGGAATCGCTTTGACATTAATTCCGCCGATCAACACTTCCCCTTCATCCACATCCCAGAACCGGGCTGCCAGTCGGGCAATTGTGGTTTTTCCCCCACCGGAAGGCCCAACTAAAGCGATCGTTTCTCCTGGCTTTAATTTAAAACTTATTTTATTAAGGGCCTTTTTGTCAGCCCCTTGATAAGAAAACACCACGTCTTTAAATTCCAGACTGCATTCTTCAATAGGGACCATTTTTTCAGCTTTCGCCATTACTGGATATTGAATCAGCTGATCAAACCGATCGATAGCCTGCTCGGCAATCACAGTGTTTTGCTGAAAATGCATGGATTTCATCAATAACATCGAAAATATCGGCGTGATTAACAAATAAAAAATAAAGTCGGCCAATACCATCGGCAGGCTATCCCCTCTGCCAATTAGCAAAATCGCCATGGGGATCAGGAAAAAGACCGCCGACTGCATCACCACCGTATAAAACGACATCGGTTTTTGCCAGAGCTTAGTATAGGCCGCTACCATCTCTTTATATTTAACAATACTGTCATAAAACCGCTTAAACGAAAAAATACTTTGACCAAAGGTTTTAACCACCGGAATACCGCGGATATATTCCACCGACTCCGAGCTCATTTCTTCTAGCGCATCATAATAGCGTTTCTGAAATTCCTTGCCCTTCTCGTTCATCATGAAGCTCATCGTGATAAAGCCGATTACAATCGGCATCATCGAAGCCAGACCCATCCGCCAGTCGACCGTAAAAATCAGTACGATCAATACAATGGGCGAAACCACACTACCGGCAATGTCCGGCAATTGATGAGCTAAAAAACCATGCGTTGTGCCGGCACCATCATTAACGATTTTTCTGATTTTACCACTGGAATGCTGATCAAAAAATCCCAGCGGCATGGCCATTATTCTTTCCATCCCCAGCTTTTGCATTCCAATTTCTACGTGAAAAGCCGCCAAATGAGAGCTTAACAGCGACAAAAAATAAATAACCACACCTAATATGGCGCATCCCAATGCCAGCCAGGCATAAAAGTCGATATTATCCAGCTGGGTCATCCGCGGATTTGCCAACAGTTCCCGGGTAATGAACCAGACAAACACAAACGGCACAATATTAAGTACCGCTGATAAGCCTGACAAGATCAATGATACCGGTAAAAGCACTTTCTTTTTACCCATATAAGGTGTAAATCGTTTTAAAATAAATTTCTTTTTTTCTACGTGCATACGTTTATCCTTTCCTTAATCAAAAATCAGTATTGTTAGAATTACCTAACAATACTGATTATATGCATTTCATCTTTCTTTCTCTACTCCAACCGAATCGTTCCTGCTCCAATTAGACAATTTTTTTTATATTGAGTCGGCGACACCGTCAACTCCTTTTTAAAGGCCGCGGCAAATTTACTGGCATTACAGTAGCCCACTTTTCCGGCAATTACAGTAACGTTTTCTTTTCCTTTTAACAGCATCTCCGCCGCAATCTGCATACGATAACTCCTAACAAAAGAAAAAATAGTCGTTCCATAAACACCTTTAAAACAGGTTTTCATGGCTGTTAATGAAATATTAAATTTTTGCGAAAGTTCATTTAAGGTAAGCTGTTGATCCAGATGACAAATCAAATAACGTTTAATCTGTTTAACACACTCTACCTGAGCGCGATTGAAATATTGGGGTTCCTGATAGTTCTGACTGACGTCAACCGTGGTTAAGAACAAAAACAACTCCAATATTTTTAATTTAAAATAGCTCTGTTTAATCGCTTCCGGAACCGTGTAAAGTTCAGAAAAAATATGATTAATCGCTGCCGTAGTCCGCATGATAAAGCATTGATCCCGACAACAAAGTCGGTCCCGTATTTTATAAAGATCGATCGCAATATCCTCGATCAGATAATTCGAAAATGTTTTTGCCACTTTCAAATCAACTAGCACTGAAATCCCGTGATAACGTTCGAGCGGAAAACAGGAATTTTTAGTCGATCTTCCCAACATATTAACTGAAAAATCCCCTTCTTTCAAATAAACAAAAGATCCGTCCTGGAATTCTGTTTCAAAACGCCCTTGACTACAATGATTAATTTCCATAATTTGGTTTTGAGGATAGCGATTATTAAAACAGTCACCCATATTAAAATCATTATAGATCAGTTCAATGCCAGGAAAAATTTCATAACAGGTCATTGTTCCCCTGCCATTTTCCCCGATAAACTCGAAAACGGTGCAATAATCATCTATTTTCGTAATTTTTATGTTCGCACAATATTGTTTTAAATTTTCAGCTAAAAAACCCATTTTATTCCTCCATTTTGTTATACTTACATAACTTTTTGTTATGCAAGTATAACTTTTAGCCGCTATAATTTCAAGCTTTTCATCTAAATAATTGATGTTAAACAAATCTTTATGTCTTTTTGGAGTCGTTTTAGCAAAACAGAGTTGAAACAATCAAAAGAAATTGTTAAAATCTCAATTAATCATTTAGATAGACCGCCTGTAGGCGGTTTATTTGACCACTTATGTTAGTCTAATCTAACTTAAGTATTTATTCATTTAGGAGGTTTTTATGAACAACAAACTGCAAGCCAAAGATTTAATCAATGTCGGTATCTTTACAGCAATTTATTTTGTCGTTTTCTTTGCCACCGGTATGATCGGGTATATTCCCGTTTTAATGTTGGCGCTCCCCTTTCTTTGCCCGATGATTACCGGGATTCCCTTTATGCTTTTTCTGACCAAGGTCAACAAATTCGGAATGGTTACCATTATGGGCACCGTCTTAAGTCTGTTAATGATGCTCACCGGCCATGCCTGGATTGGCATTCCCTTTGGCGTGATTTTCTCCTTAATCGCCGATATGATCCTCAAATCCGGCCATTTTACCAATTGGGGGAAGATCCGCATCGGTTACGTCGTTTTTAGTGAATGGTTAATCGCTCTATTCATTCCGATATTTTTCATGCGGGACAGTTATTTTGCAACTATGCGTGACGGTTATGGGGATTACTACACCGACACGCTGATGGCTATCACCCCAACCTGGGTTTTCTTTGTCATGATTGCCGCTATTGCGCTTGGAGCTATCGCCGGAGCCTATCTGGGCAAAACGATGCTGAAAAAACATTTTAAACGGGCTGGCATTGCCTGATGGACCGATCAACCTTTGCCAATGAGCGGCGCAGTCATTTCTGGCTGGACCCTCGGACTAAAATACTTATGCTTCTGATCATCAATATTGTCCTCATCGGTGGTGGTTACAGCAGTTTAACTGCTGTCATCCGGCCACTTTTAGCATTATTGCCACTGTTTCTACTAATCGCTGAGCATCAGTATCGACCAGCTATTTTCTATTGTATCTTTGTCACTCTGGCCATGGGTGCTGAAATTCTACTGGTCAACCAAACTCAGGGGCTATTAAATCTCATTTTAGTCATTGGTGCCGGTTTGCTATCACGATTTATTCCACCCTTAGTAATGGGCTATTATGTGGTCACCACTACTAAGATCAGTGAATTCGTGGCAGCCATGGAACGCATGCATCTGCCACCTCAAATCATTATTCCATTTTCGGTGATGCTGCGTTTTTTTCCCACCGTGGCTGAAGAAAATGCCGCCATTTCTGACGCCATGCGAATGCGGGGCATCCGTTTTGATGGCAAAAATATTGGTGCCATGCTAGAATACCGGATTGTTCCAATCCTCATAAGTACCATCAAAATTGGCGAAGAACTGTCTGCCGCCGCCTTGACCCGAGGTCTGGGAAAACCAGTTAAACGAACCAATATTTGTCGGGTTGGATTAGGCGTAATCGACTGGTTCTTGATTGCTTTAACGCTAAGTTTATTTTTGGCCTGGATTTTTTTATAATAAAGGAGCTTCTTATGATCCAATTAAACCATCTCAATTTTACTTACGACAACAATGACGGTGACAGTTGCCTACACGATCTTAACCTGACCATTAACCAAGGCGAAGTCATTTTACTGTGCGGAGGGTCCGGCTGCGGCAAAACAACCTTGATTCGCTTAATTAACGGTCTCATCCCTCATTTTTACAACGGTACCCTTTCGGGCGAAGTCTTAGTGGACGGAAAAGATGTTTCAAAAATCCCGCTCTATGAAACTGCTGAATTAATTGGATCTGTTTTTCAAAATCCCCGCAGCCAGTTTTTTAACGTCGATACCACGAGTGAAATAGCTTTTGGCTGCGAGAATATGGGTTTACCAACCGAAAATATTAACCATCGCATCCGTCGTATTGCCCATGATTTATGCCTTGAGACATTATTAGAACGAAGTATTTTTGCTTTATCCGGCGGCGAAAAACAAAAAATCGCCTGTGGTTCTGTCGCTGCGCTAGAGCCTAAAATAATCGTTTTAGATGAACCCTCTTCCAACCTCGACGCTAAAGCCACCCGTGAACTCCAGTCGCTGATTGCACTATGGAAATCTCAAGGTAAAACCATCGTTATTGCCGAACACCGGCTCCACTATTTACATAAACTAGCCGATCGAGTCTTCTTTATGAATAATGGCCGAATTGTCAAGACTTATTCCGGTACTGCCTTTTCACATTTGTCTAAAATCGAACTGGAACGAATGGGTCTACGCATTTTGAATCTGGAATCATTGTCTGCCATACCCCTCCCCAAAGCTATTCATCCGGCTGGTAAGGATACCTTTACGATTCACAATTTTAATTATGCCTATCGCCGTTGCCAATCATGCCTGAAAATTGATCATGCTCAGCTACCGAAAAAAGCTGTTATCGCCATCATTGGTGCGAATGGCGCCGGCAAAACGACCTTTGCCCGGTGCTTATGCGGTCTCGAAAAAAAATGCGCTGGCCTTCTTAATATTAACGGCTGTAGTCTAAATGCCCGAGATCGTCTAAAAAACTGCTTTATGGTCATGCAGGATGTCAATCATCAACTTTTTTCCGAAAGTGTTCTTGATGAACTGCTGCTTTCGATGAACGAAAAAAATGAAACTGACGCTTTAAAGATCTTAGCAAGCCTTGACCTGTCATCGCTAAAAGACCAACACCCGATGGCTCTTTCCGGCGGTCAAAAACAACGAGTAGCTATCGCCTGCGCGGTCGCTTCTCTTCGCCCCTTTATTCTTTTTGATGAACCAACGAGTGGTTTGGACTTAAACCATATGCATCAAGTTGCAACTAATATCCAACAGCTTTCAGAACTGGGGAAAACCCAATTTATCATCACCCACGACCCGGAACTGATTCTGGCAGCCTGTACCCACGTTCTCCATCTTGACGCTGGTGATATTAAAAAGATTTACCCCCTCGATGATGACGGTGTCTCTGAAATGCTATCCTTTTTTATCACTGACGATGTTCGGTCCGGCAATGAGAAAAAGGCTGTCTAAATGAATTGTTTATTTCTTAGTCAGTGAATAACATACCACCTATAAAACAACTATAATTGAAAAAATATAAATTTTCTTGAATTTATTGGACTGTAAGCGTATACTTTATATAAAATAAATAAGAAAGCGAGGAAAAAAATGAAAAGAAGTATTCGCAAATGTTTTGTCGGGATGTTGGCTTTATTATTAAGTGTCGGGATGATTCCGACAAATGTATGGGCTGAAACGACCCCCAATGTCCACTATCGAACCCACGTCGAAAATAACGGCTGGCAGGAATTTGTATCTGATGGCGTTCTCAGTGGAACAGCGGGAGAAAGTTTACGGTTAGAAGGCATTCAAATCGAACTTGAAAATCAGGATGTAAATCTTGAAGTCACTTATCAAACCCATATCCAAAATTACGGTTGGGAAGATCCCGGCGATAACACCAACTGGAAAAAGAACGGCGAAACAAGCGGAACCACCGGCGAAAGCTTACGGTTAGAAGCCATTCAAATTAAACTGACTGGCGATACTGCAGATCAATTTGACATCTGGTATCAGGTTCATGCTCAGAATATGGGTTGGCTTGCCTGGGCTAAAAACGGCGAAAGTGCCGGCACCGAAGGATTTGGCTATCGCCTCGAAGGCATCAAAATTCAGATCTTGCCGGCCGGTTCAAGTGCTCCCACTAGCACCGTGGATCAAGACGAACCGTTTTATAAAAAATTGATTCAAAACCCGCAAGAGGCGATTACCTATTTAAAACAATTGCTGGGACAATTAGGGCTGCATGTCGATGAAGATTATAAATATACAGGATATTGTAATAAAGGATTTCAATTAATTGCCGTTAATAGTCCTATTCAGGAACAACCTTACATTGTCTCTCCTAAAGGAAGTCTATTTAATGATTTTAAACAAATCTACTTATTTCAAGCCGCTGGTGATGAAACGATCTGCTATCTGGCCACTGAAGACGAAGCTAGGCAGTATCTTGATGACTATCTAATCACATCCGAAACCTATATTCCTGAAATCATCGAGTTTCAAGGAAAATTCGCGCAAGGTGGCTATTGGTTTTATGGCTATGATGAAATTGAAGGTCAAAAGACTACCATTTTCGAGTATATTGTTTACCCCGGTGGCAATATTTACGACAATATTTTGCACCAATTCATCTATGAATACCCGGTCGTTTAAACCGTGATCGATCCGGCGGCAATCGTTAATCCGATTGTTTCCGATCGTCAAAATACCTCAGCACCGGCGATTCCGCCGCATTAACAGATTAAAAAAACAGGATGGTTAAACCCATCCTGTTTTTTTGCGCTATTTTTTTATTAAACTAAGGCTTCAAATTTTTGCAGGTATTCTTTCAGCACCGTCTCAATGATTGCACAACCACCCACCGTATCCGATTCGATATTAAGAGGCATAATTGGATCGTGCAGGGACATTCGCAGCAGACACCAGCCGTTGCCTGCCGTTTTATCACAGCTTATCCGCACCCCTTCATAATTAGGCGCTACCACGGTCCAACCGGATTGACTGGCGGCAAAGCTTTCAAAATCAGACAGTACCTTTTGTCCATATTCTTTAAAATTCTCAGTGGTTATTTTATAGCGGATCTCTTTGGCTTCGACCGGCTCTTTCAGTCCGGCCAGAAACGAGCTAATCGGTTTGCCAGCCTGGTGGAGTTCGGCAAACTTAATCAGCGCCATAGTCACCAGATAAGCGCCATCATCGAGAAAATAGTTTTCTTTAATCGCTCCATGACCGCTAGTTTCCATCGCTAAATGGGTTTCGATCCCTTCTTCATTTAACCGGATAGCTTCGTTGATGACATTTTTATAACCGCGTTTAAAACGATGATGTTTCCCGCCAAGGCTCTCAATATACTCGGTTAATCCAGTCGAGGTAATCGAATCAGTAACGATGGTTGATCCCGGATAGTCAAATAAGACCATGCTGGCCATAAAAGCAATAAAGCCATTGCGGTTAATGGCATTCCCTTTTTCGTCGATAACTGCCGCCCGATCTACATCCGTATCAAAGATAATCCCTAGATCGGCCTGGTTATCCAGCACCGCCCGGGTGATGTGATCAATTGCTTCCACATCCTCCGGGTTAGGCACATGATTAGGGAAATTGCCGTCAGGTTCCAGATACTGACTCCCGGTCGTATCGGCACCCAAGGGAATTAACACCTGATCAACAAAAAAGCCCCCGGCACCATTACCAGCATCAACGACAATTCGGGTGCCAGCCAACGGTTGCTCGGTTCCCGTTTTCGCCCGGACGATCGCTAAGATATTTTGGGAATAGGATGGCAGAAAATCATAATCCACCGCTTTTCCGCCAGGGGTAAAGTTAGTTTCAATGGTCTCGGCCAGTGCTAATATCTCGGTAATGTCCTCTTTATTCAAGCCGCCGTCTTTAGTAAAAAACTTCAACCCATTGCGGTTAAAGGGCAGATGACTGGCCGTGACCATCACTGCCCCGTCCGTTTCAATTATGGGATCAATGGTGGTCACAAACATCGCCGGGGTGGTAGCGATGCCGCATTGATAGACTTTGTTACCCTTACTAACGAGCCCCAACGCCACGGCTTGAGCTAGATCAGGACCGGAAATCCGGCTGTCTCGGCCAATGGCGAAGGTCAATGGTGCTTTCTCCAGCTTTTTTTCCAGCCAGGTGGCAAAAGCAAAGGCAATCTTCATCGCCATATCCTGGGTGAAATTGACATCCTCTCCGGCAATCCCAGCAAGTGCGATCCCCCGGACATCAGAACCATTCTGTAATTTTTTGATATCTTTAATTTCCATTTTTTCTTAATCTCCTGGTCATGAATCGTATAATATGTTCGGACATCATGCCAACTTTGTTCTTGTTGCCTGAAACATCGAGAACAAAGCCGCTGAATCAAGTCGTTTAGCCAACCAGCGATGAACACATCACCGCTTTGATCGTATGCATCCGATTCTCCGCCTCATCAAAAACCTTGGAATGGTTACTTCTAAAGACCTCATCCGTGACTTCCATTTCGTCTAAACCAAATTTTTCTTTAACATCCTGCGCCACCGATGTTTCCAAATCGTGGAAAGCAGGTAAGCAATGCAAGAAAATCACGTCATCATTCCCAGTAGCATTAATCATCTCCATGTTGACCTGATACGGCGATAACAACTTAATCCGATCAGCCATTTGATCTTCTTCGCCCATTGAAACCCAGACATCGGTATAAATAACGTCCGCTCCTTTTACCGCTGTTTGACTATCGGCACTCAGGGTAATCGAACCGCCACTTGTTTCGCATAATGCTCTCATTTCGGCCACCAGATCAGCTTCGGGAAAAAGCGATTCTGGGGCAACAGCAACAAAATGCATTCCCAGTTTGGCACAACCAATCATCAACGAATTTCCCATATTGTTTCTGGCATCACCGACATAAGCCAGACGACGCCCTTTTAAGCTCCCGAAATTCTCCTGAATCGTCAGCATGTCAGCCAATACTTGCGTGGGATGATACTGATCGGTTAAACCATTCCACACCGGAACGCCCGAATGCTCGGCCAGAAGCTGAACGGTTTCCTGTTTAAATCCACGAAATTCAATGCCATTATAAAATCGTCCTAATACCTTAGCGGTATCTTCAATTGATTCTTTTTTTCCCATTTGGCTATTTGTTAAAAAGGTTACGTTTGCGCCTTCATCAAAAGCGGCCACTTCAAAGGCACATCGGGTTCTCGTTGATGTTTTTTCAAAAATCAGCACAATATTCTGCCCTTTTAAAAGAGTCCCTACTTCGCCTGAGCTTTTTTTGGCTTTTAATTCTGCTGCATAATCGATAAGATATTGTATTTCTTCCGCTGTAAAATCCTTTAATGTCAATAAATGACGTCCCTTCAAATCCATAACGTTTCCTCCGTTTATCTCTGCTTTAAGTTTATTTTAACGATAGTCAAATTCTTTCACAAGGTAATTATTCTATTATTATACTAAATTCATCGGTAATTGCAAAATTAAAATCTAAAATGATTCCCGATACAAGGGCATCGTCATACACCGGGGACCGCCACGGCCCCGTACCAGCTCAGACGCTTCGATTCCAATCACTTCGATTCCGTTTTCCTGTAGCACTTCGTTGGATCGCTCATTTCGCGAATATGCCATAATCACACCCGGCGCAATCGCCAAGGTATTGGTGCTGTCATTCCATTGTTCCCTGGCCGCAGCAACCGGATTGCCACCGCCACTTTCAATGAGCTTAATCGCTGCCAAATCCAAAACCGATTTGAGTGCTTCTTGCAAACTGTCTTTTCGTTCATAATGCAGGTAATCTGCTTTGCCAGGGGTCATAATGACTGTTTCAACCTGTTCCAAAATACCGGGATAAACAATAAATTTATCAAAATCAACCATCGTAAAGACGGTATCCAAATGCATAAAGGCGCGGTTACTGGGAATTTTCACCGCCAATACTTTGGTAATGCCGAGATCCGCGCTAAAGAGCTTTTTAGCCAGTTCTTCAACGCCTTGAACCTCAGTCCGTTCGCTGCAGCCAACTGCAACCACCGTAGGACTTAATATTAAGACATCGCCCCCTTCAACCGAAAAGAAGTTGGTATCCTGATAAAAAGTTTTATTCTGACACGTTGCAAACAGCGGATGATGTTCATAAATCGCCGCCATATAACGACTTTCCCGTTTTCTGGTGCGCGTCGCCATTGATGAAATCGACATGCCATCATGAATTGTCACCGCTGGATCACGCATAAAATATAAATTTGGCAATGGATTTAAATAAAAAGCATACGGTTCCGGCCCTTTTAGATAATCGGTCAACACCAGGTGCCGTTCCATATGTCCCAACTCTTTTTGCAAAACCCCGGCAATCAAGGCCTCTCCTAACGCATCGCTATCCAGAGACATCAAGTATTCATTTAGAAAACCATCGATATAATTACCGGATGAGGGATTTTTATCAACAACTTCGGCAATCAATTGTTCACGGACCGACGTTTTTTTGAGGATATCTTTTAATAATTCTTCAACGTAATAAACTTCCGATCCGCGTTTTCTAAGGATGTCTGCAAAATCATCATGTTCTTCCTGCATCCGTTTTAACCAGGGAATATCTTCAAACAATAATTCTTTAAGCGAATCCGGAACGATCCGTTCCAGTTCTTTTCCCGGTCGATGAATAAGCACTTTTTTTAACGTTCCTATTTCTGATTCTATTTTTAAATTTTTAGCTTCCATTATCTCATCTCCATTTTTTTCAGTACTCGAACATTATACCATCGGTTTCCCGAAAAACCTATTATAAAAGACCACAAAAAAAGAAGAACATAGTTCTTCTCCTTATGTGAAACCTTTTTATGTTGTCGTTATGAAACTAACAATCCGCCATCCGTTTCATTCTCATCTAGTAATACAATTTTTACACTTTGAGTTAAAAGATCGGAATAACTAAAAGACAACTTTTGTTCTTTTCTTTTATCCTCTTGAACTCGTACGGTAAAAATACTGGGATAAGTGCTTTCAATTACCCCTTCTTTTTGGTAGAGTTTTTTCTTGCTTTTATGTGCTTCTAGTTTGACTCGTCTGCCCAGATAATTTTCCACCTCGCGTCTTATGTCCATAATGGTTGCTTTTGGCATGAACTTCACCTCTCTGTGGTTTTCTCTAGATTAGTATACCACAGATTTGAGATAAAGTAAAATTTTTTATTATAACAGGGGCTGTATTTTTTGTCAATATGTAATTTTGATTTTCGTTTACATTATGTATATCGTTTACATCTTCCCAACAACTTCGGTTCATTCCTATTTATTCTAATTTAAGCTCTTTTCTTTTTCGCATTGGGATTCGGATCCGGTTTTTCATTAAAGATCGAATACATTTCCCGCCCATAACGCAAGGCATCAACAATCCGCATCGGTTTATGAATCCAAATAGCGTCCTCAAGCTTCGTAATCACTTTAAAGGATTCAAATCCCCAAGTGCATAAAACGGGCAGCATTCCGGCTCTGATTGCCGTTTCGTAATCAACCGTTGAATCTCCCACATAAAGACACTCCTCCGGTTTCAGCCCCATCTTTTGGGCTAATTGCAGGCTCACGGTAGGATTGGGTTTTCTTAATTCATCTTTTGTAAAACCAATCACATCGACATAATCATAGTCTTTAAACAAAACTTTTACCAATGATTTTGCCATTGCATCCGGCTTGTTTGTGCAAACACACCAGGGTAGATCATTTGCTTTTAAATAATCCAAAAGTTTTGTGATCTCGGCATACGGTTTCGTTTTTTTTTAGGTAGTTACGAGCATACTCGGCCGCCACCATCTCCGCCAGTTTATCAACAAAAGCCTCGTCATCGCGATATTTTTCCGGAAGGGCATCCCGAGTCAAATTTCGTAGTCCTTTTCCAATCAGTTTTTTTCCCTCTTCATAAGAATAGGTTGGAAATTGGTAATACTTCATGATGTCATTACAGGCGTCAATCAAGTCTTCCAGTGAATCAATCAGAGTTCCGTCTAGATCAAAAATAATTCCTTTGTACTTATGCATCGTGTCCTCCTCATTCTAAATCAATGTTTTTTTATTATTATACCCTACTTTTGCTAAAAATTTTGTTTTTTTAATCGCTTTGGATTATAATAAAGTTATTCTTTTCTCTGGAGGTATGATTTTGGGTTATAAAGAAGATAATTATCAGAATCTTAGTAAATCTTTAATTAAAAAAATGAGCAAACGAAATTTCGAGGGTTATTTTTGCAAAACCGCCAATGAAGCGTTAAATCTTGCATTGTCTTTGATTCCTGACGGAGCCAGTGTGACCCATGGTGGTTCTGAATCAATCAAAGAAATTGGCCTGCTCGATGCCGTTAAAAATGGGAATTACCAATACATTGATCGCAGTCTGGCTAAAACCCAACGGGAAAAAAGAGCTGTTGTTGCCAAAGGAGTATTGGCCCATACCTTTCTTACTGGAACCAATGCCATTACAATGAATGGTGAACTGGTTAATGTCGATGGCTTTAGCAATCGGGTCGCCCTGATGTGTTTTGGTCCTGAACAGGTTATTATCCTTGCTGGTATTAACAAAGTTGTTGCCAATGTCGATGCCGGCATTTATCGTGCTCAAAACAACGCCGCACCAATCAATGCCATTCGCTTAAACCGTAAAACGCCTTGCTACGAAACCGGTAATTGCGCTGATTGTCTGGCCGAAGATTGTATGTGCTCAAATATCGTGATCACCCGACACAACCCGATTCCCGGTCGAATCAAAATTATTCTGGTCGGCGAATCCTTAGGTTATTAGAATGACTACCCTTGATGCCTTAAACCAGGCCTTTTCAGTCTATCCGCAAACACTTAAACAGAAACCTCGGGTAGCTTATGCCGGTACCCAGGGTTCTTATGGCGAAGAAGCCAGTCTATCTTATTTTAAAAAGGATTGTCAGCTGTTCCCTTTTAAAACCTTTGAAGATGTCTTTATCGCTCTTAATGACGGAAATATTGACTATGGTGTACTACCCATCGAAAACTCCTCTACGGGCTCGATTGCCGCCGTTTATGACTTACTTTCGCAGTATCAGTACTTTATTGTCGGTGAGCAGGAAATTCATGCTAGGCATTGTCTTTTAGCCCCAAAAGGAACAAGTCTTGCTTCCATTGAGGAAGTTTATTCCCACCCGCAGGGCTTTTCTCAATCGGAAGCGTTTCTCCGAGACTACCCCCAATGGAAATACATTCCCTACTATAACACAGCCATTGCGGCGGCCTATGTGGCCGAACAAAACAACCCCAAAATGGCGGCCATCGCCAGTAAGCAGGCCGGGGAAATCTATGATCTGGAAATTTTGGCCGAAAACATTAATTTCTCCCAGACCAATGTCACCCGATTTGTGATTATTTCTCGTAACATTGAGCTTTTTCAAGATCCCGGCCGAGTCAGCATTGCGTTTCATTTACCCCATCGTCCCGGAGCACTTTATGAAATTATCGGAATCTTTTCAGTCTTTTCACTGAATTTATGTAAGATTGAATCCCGACCGCTGTTAAAAGAAAACTGGGAGTATTTATTTTTTATTGACTTCACGGGTAATATTTCACAAAATACCCTAACCAACCTGATTCCCATTATTCAGGAAAAGGTCGAATATTTTCAATTTCTAGGCTATTATCCACCATATTCTGAAAATAACGACACCGCACTTTAACTTAAAGTCTTCTCATGACAAATAAACCCCCGCTTTTTTGACCTTAAGCAGTCGTCGTTAAAGCGGGGGGTTTTTATTAATCATAAAAGGCCATTTGCACCTGACCATTGGCATCTACTACCGGGCTATAATCATCAGAATGACAATTAGGACAGCGAGCTTTCGCCTTAATCCGATAATGCCCGTCACCACAGGTTCCGGCAATGGCTTCAACCTTTTCATTAAAGGAAAGGGTAACATCTTGGTTTTTTATTTTTTCGTTGATTTCTTCCTGTTGGATGGCTTTTTCTTCGCCACAGCTATCGCAGTGGAGCAAGTAAAAATCCCGACCGCCACCTTCCCTGACTTCAAACTCGGTTTGACAGCGATTGCATCGCGCCTTAAATTGTCTGCCCAATTTTACCGCCTCCTATTTATTTAAGCTAATAACTGCAAAATACTCTGTGGTTGCTGGTTGGCCTGAGCTAACATCGACTGTGCCGCCTGCTGCAAAATATTATTTTTGGTAAAATTCATCATCTCTTTAGCCATATCGACGTCGCGGATTCGAGATTCTGACGATGACAGGTTTTCCGACGATGTTTCTAAATTTTTGATCGAATGTTCCAATCGGTTCTGATAGGCACCCAGCCGGGACCGTTCAGCTGAAACCATGTTAATCGCCGAATCGCACGATGAAATAGCAGCATTAGCCGATGTGTTGCTGTCCACCTTTAAACTATCAATCCCCAAGGCTGCCACCCGCATATCGCTGGTTTGAATCGCCATGGTCTGACCAGTATTGGCCCCAACTTGGATTGAAAAAGACTGTGCTACCGCATCAGCCAGATTCGGCCAAGTAATATTAAACCCAGTCATCGGCTGATCCACTTCAGGATCCCCAGGTGTTTCTGCCATAATAGTTTCGGCTGTTTTAGCCGCACCTCCAGCCGCCTCTGAACCAGTTGCTGAACCAGTATCCACTTCAGCCCCAGCCGTCAATACAATACCCGTTGTTGCCGTTAAATTACCCGTGTTAACATTTGCTTTAAATTGCGCAATCATCGTTGCCGAACTATTAAAGCTTAATCCGCCATGCGCTGCTTTCATCGCTGCCAAAGCATCATCCAAATTTTCGGTCGAATTTGCCGCCAAATAAGTAGTTACTTCGTTAATTCCGGTTCCACCATTAAGACGGATCTGCTTATCCAGATACCGCACTGCTAAGTAACCCGATCCATAATCATTAGAATTCCCATTCCAGTCAGCTTCAGAACCGGTACCAATATTATCACGGACTGCCTCAATCGAACCAAGTGATGCGATGGCCGATTCCAGTCGTTCATCACCGCCATGGGTAAATTCAGCTATCCCTTCAGTAAACCAGGTTGATAAATCCCCAAAATTCATCGTCGTCATCATCACCGCATGGGTAATTTCATGGGCAATAACCCGATCCACATATTGCGGATAGGTTCCCCCATCTTCAGTATCAGTCGGCTGAGAATAAGCCATATTAATTTTCAGTGTCAAATTTGATCCCTTTCCGGTAATATCTGATTTTCCAACCGTATCTCCCGGAACTGATGTAAAACTACCTACCACCATCGCCGCATAAGAGCTTGACGAATCAGTGACAAACTCAACTGCCATATCAATCCCACTGGCGGTTAATCCATAACTATTTGTTACCAGCGTTTCGGCATCGCTCAACCACCACTTTTTAAGACTGGAAATGAGATTTTGCTGATCCGATACACTCATTGAAGCATTTCCCTGATTGAGCAATTTTTTTGTATTAAACTCGGTGTCATTGCCAATCCGGTCGACCTCTTTAGTCAGTTGATCGATTTCGCGTTGAATTGATTCCCGATCTGCCATCACATTGGTATCATTGGCTGCCTGGACCGAGAGCTCACGAATCCGCTGTATCAGGGAATGCGTCTCATTTAAAGCCCCCTCAGCTGTTTGAATCAGTGCGATACCATCTTGAGCATTAGCGCCAGCCTGATCAAGACCGCGAATCTGCCCCCGCATTTTTTCGGAAATCGCTAATCCGGCGGCATTATCTCCGGCTCGGTTGATACGCTGACCAGAGGACAGTTTTTCTAATGACTTACTGACTTGGTTGCTATTGCTACTCATTTTTTGGTAAGTATTCAAAGCTGCAATATTATGGTTAATTCTCATTTTTCACCTCCTTTCCGTCCCCTCTTTTTTTATTTCTTCACACTATTTTTCTTTACTTCAAGGCTGTGTTTATATCTTGACGTATTCTCGCCTTTTTTAATCTCTGACCACCAACTCCCCAGTCTCTAAATTTTAAGAATAACGTTTTATATTGATAACTTTTTTTTCGTTATTCTTTGAATTTAGCGTAATTATTCATTTGATATCCGGTTTTAGTCACCCACTTTCTTAATTCGTCTTTTATAATATATCGATCAATTCCCAATAATCTTTAGTTTTTTTAGTAAATATTGACATTTGCTAAAAAATCAATAAACGCTTAGCTTTTTTAGATTTCTTTTTATCATATCCCCAAATAAAAAAACTGATAGCACAAAACGCACTATCAGTTTTTTTTAATTAGCTCTTATTTTTTCTATTTTTTTGTTAATTCAATCCCGGTATCGTGTCCATTGAGATTAAATACTTCCCCTACTCCAGCTTTGATGGTAATGTTATCCGCCAGCGTTTCGGTTTTAATAAAATCGGTATAAATTGCAATCGCCCGATCCATCACTTCATCACTACTGTAACTAATATCAATGCGGTCCATCACTTCATAACCATTGGATTTTCGCAGCTGCTGAATTCGGGAAACAAATTCTCTGGCATACCCTTCATCCAGTAAATCCTGATCAAGACTGGTATCCAGAATAATAAACTTATTGTTGAACATCTGAACATTGAAGCCTTCTTTAGCCGAAATCCGGATATCGATGAAATCTTTACGTAGTTCCAGGCTTTCCCCATCCAGTTCTATCACCAAACTATCGTCAGCTTCCAACTTGGCCACGACTTCGCTGGCTTCGACGGATGCCAATGCTTTGCCTAACAGCTTAACATTTTTGCCCAACACCGGACCCGCTACCTTAAAGTCCGGTTTTAAAGTATAGTTCATAAAATCGCCAAGGTTGTCTTCAAAAACGACCGCTTTAATGTTTAGTTCCTCTTCAATCAGAACACAGAGGTCACCCAGAGTTTCCCGGTATTTGCCATCGACAATAATTTTCGACAGTGGTTGCCGCACTTTAATCTGCGCCTCTTCTCGAGCTCCCCGGCCCAAGCTGACTAATTCTCTAACTAAGTCCATCGGTGCTTCAATAGCATCTAGAATCAGTGCTTCATTGGCCGTCGGATAATCGGCCAGATGAACCGAAACGCCATCGGTCAATTTTTGGTACAATTCCTCCGTTATATAAGGCGCAAAAGGAGCACATAAACGAACAATCCCTTCCAATACTTCCCAGGTGGTGTTATAAACGGCTTTTTTGTCATCGGTCAGTTCGGTACCCCAGAAACGACGGCGATTACGGCGGATATACCAATTGGATAAATCTTCGTTAACAAAGTTTTGAATTTTCTTGACCGCTTTGGTTAAATCAAAAACTTCCATCTCAACTCTTACTTCTTTAATCAAACGATTATATTTAGACAAAATCCAGGCATCAATTTCCGGACGTTGCGCATAAGGGATAAAAAACTCGCGCGGATCAATGTTATCGGTATTGGCATACAATGCAAAAAAATGATAGGTGTTTTTGAGGGTATTAAAAAATTTACTTTGTACTTCTTTGATGCCCTTGACATCAAAACGCGTCGGTGTCCATGCTGGTGAGACATATAACAGATACCAACGCAAGGCGTCAGCACCATATTCTTCAAACAATTCGAAGGGATTAACGGTGTTTCCTTTGCTTTTAGACATCTTTTGGCCTTCGGCATCAAGGATCAGATCATTGACCAATACTTTTTTGTAAGGCGCTTTCCCGGTTACAAAAGAAGAAATTGCCAGCAATGAATAGAACCAGCCGCGGGTCTGATCGATTCCTTCACAGATAAAATCAGCCGGAAATTGTTCTTCCCACCGTTCTTTATTTTCAAAGGGATAGTGATATTGGGCAAAAGGCATCGAGCCGGAATCAAACCAGCAATCAATCACGTCTTTGACACGGGTCATTGTTTTACCGCAATCCGGACAAACAAAATGAACATCATCAACATAAGGACGGTGCAGTTCAATACTTTCGTCAATATCTTCAACCGCCCGATCAACCAGTTCTTTGCGGGAACCAACGGTTTCCAGCTTTCCACATTCGTCACAACGCCAGACTGGCAACGGTGTTCCCCAATAACGCGTTCGGGAAATCGCCCAGTCATTAAGATTTTCAAGCCAGTTGCCAAAACGTTTTTCACCGATAAAATCTGGATACCATTCGACCCCATTATTGTTTTCAATGAGACGATCTTTTATTTTTGTCATTTCCAGATACCAGCTTGGTTTAGCATAATAAAGTAACGGAGTTTTACAACGCCAACAATGAGGATAGTTATGCAGCATCTTTTCTTTTTTAAATAACTTTCCTTCAGCTTTCAACCATTTGATAATGTCCAGATCAGCATCAATGACAAATTGCCCTTTCCAAGGGGTATCAGTATATTTTCCATCTTCAGCGACTGGCTGCAATACCGGCAAACCATACTGACGGCCAACCTTATAATCATCTTCCCCAAAAGCTGGGGAAATATGAACAATTCCAGTTCCATCTTCGGTCGTGACATAATCAGCGCAGGTGACAAAAAAGGCCTTCTTATCAGGCTTAACAAAAGGCATCAGCTGGTCATATTCAACATATTCCAGTGCCGCCCCTTTCATTTCCGCCAGAATTTCGTAATCGTCACCTAATAATTTAGGTGCTAAAACTTTGGCGCAAATATACACCGTATCCTTGCTCCTGGCTTTAATATAATCAGCCTCCGGGTGTACTGCCAATGCCACATTGGCTGCCAGCGTCCAAGGGGTTGTCGTCCAAACCAGAAAGTATTCATCGGCATCTTTGCGTTTAAACGCCACCACCACGGTATTGCTTTTTATTTCCTGATAACCCTGCGCGACCTCATGAGATGCCAGACCGGTTCCGCAACGCGGACAATACGGCATAATCTTGTGCCCTTCATAAAGAAAACCTTCTTTGTTAAATTTATCCAGAATCCACCAGACGGATTCAATATAATTATTATCTAACGTAATATAAGGATCTTCCATATCAATGAAATACCCCATTTTGCGACTCATTTCTTTCCATTGGCCTTCATAATTAAAGACCGATTCTTTGCATTTTTCATTAAACTTATCAATGCCATAGGCTTCAATTTCCGGTTTACTGGATAATCCCAGTTGTTTTTCAACTTCAATTTCTACCGGTAACCCATGCGTATCCCAACCGCCCTTACGAAGCACCCGATAACCATCCATGACCTTATATTTACAAACGGTATCTTTTAACGTTCGTGCCAGTACATGATGAATCCCGGGACGGCCATTCGCCGTTGGGGGACCTTCATAAAACACAAAATTTTCGTTTCCTTCTCGATGATCAATTGTTTTCTGTAAAAGATTCATCGCTTCCCATTGTTTTGAGATTGTATCTTCCCGTTCGCCAATCGCGCCTTCGATTAATGTCTTAAACTGTGCCAAATTTCTACCTCCATTAAGTCTCTTTGTTTTTATTAAAATGAATGCGTTAAATAAACATAAGTGGACAAAAAAAGCCCCTTGAAAAAATCCAAGGGACGAAAAATCGCGGTACCACCCAAGTTGGCAACATTGCCCACTCTTATGAATTTAACGATTCCCCGAGATTTCCTACTGTGACCATTTCAGAAATCCTATTCAAAGGTGATCTCTTTGAGGTATCTTTTAATAATCTTTCACCATCCGATTATCTCTCTGTTAAAGCTTAGCCCAAAGCGTCCTTGTCATTACATTTAATCTGCTTATTTTGTTATAATGTTTACAAGTAAAAATGTCTGTTACATATTTTATCCAATATCCTTAATAAAATCAAGTTTTTTGGAATCTTTATTCAAAAACTTAAGAATATCGGGTATAATAAACATATCAGTTTAATCTCTGAAAAATACAAAAGGAGTTCACTATGAAATTACGTTATGTACTTATTTTGGTTCTACTCGTTGGCATTCTCATTATTGCCACTATCTTTTTTATTCCTAAGCTTACCAACGAAAATACAAAAACAACTGAAGGAACCAATAGCATTACTGAAACGCAACCATCAGAACCAATTAAAAATAACCAACCGGATGTTACTGCCACGACGCCCATAACGGTTCCCGATGACATGCAAACGGTGATCAACGACAATACCGAAACGATATTTGTCGATTCCACTAATCAATTGGCGACCGCATATCCCACTAAATTGATCCCACTTTATGGCGTCCAAACAGTTTCAAGTTCAAATCAGATTACCACCGATTCCGGCAATCCGGGATGGACGACAGCTTATGTCTCGGACTTGACAACCGATGAGATCTTAACCTTTTATCGTTCCTTGTTATCCAGTTCGTCGGACTTTACTGAAGAATCCATTTCAGCCTCGACTAACTTGAAAGCGACGATCAGCGGCTACAATATCAGCATTACTGTTTCTCCGAATAATCCCGAAAAAACTGATCTCGCCGGCAATAGTGCTGTTGGCATTTTTATCGAGCAAGCATGAGGCTTCGCTTTAGACATCAAATTTAAACCCTTGCTTTTTTGAAAGAATATGAGATAATCTTATACTAAGTCAGCCCTTTGTTGTTGACTTAGTATTTTTTTAGAAAATGAGGTGCTTATTGATGAACCATCAAACTAAAAAGCTAACCTATACGGCCCTAATGATGGCGCTCACTTTGGTGATGACATCCCTTGTTAAAATTCCCATTCCAAATGGTTATATTCACCTTGGTGACGGTGCCGTCTTGCTTTCTGCTTATATTTTAGGCCCCTGGGGCGGACTTATTGCCGCTGGTATTGGTTCCGCCAGTGCCGACTATTTTGGCGGTTTTGGGGCCTATGTGCTGCCGACTTTTGTCGCCAAAGGCTTGACGGCTTTTATTTTCGGTTATCTGATGAAGCGTTTTCCTGATAAAAATATTCTCTTTTTTCTGTTTCCGGCGGTTTTTGCGATGATCATTGTTTATTACCTTTTTGAAACGATTATGTATGGTAGCATTGTCGGGCCACTTCTCAATATTCCTTTTAATGCCTTACAAGGACTGGTTGGAATCGTCATTATCACCGTGCTACACAAACCATTAGAACGATTTCGCTTAAGCCCCCTTAAATCTTGACAATAAAAAAAGACCCGGATACAGTCTTTGTGGTTGGGCTCAGACCCTTATTAATCGTTTATTTGCTGCAGAATCGGACAGGCTAAAGCCGTGTCCGCTCTGATGCAAACAACCTGATTAATAAGGGTTTGAGCCTTAGATCATTATTGATTGATATAGCAGGTGTCCTTTGTTTGCCGTCTGAAAGACCTGAATCGGTCTTTTTTTAGTTGCCAACGCTAACTTTAATTGTTCGTCATGTAACCTTTCATGGTGTCCAGATATTCTTCGGCATTATCCCGGATTGACTGAACTTCTTCTGGTTTTAGTGGTCTCGCCACTTTTGCCGGACTACCCATAATTAATGAATTCGGTGGAAAAACCTTTCCTTGGGTAACCAGCGAACCTGCTCCAACAATACTGTTATCACCTATTTGGGCGCCATTTAAAATAATCGCTCCCATACCAATTAACACGTTATTGCCAATTTTACAGCCATGAATAATCGCATTATGACCAATACTTACCCCTTCGCCTATGACAGTGGGATGACCTGGGGCCACATGAACCACCGTTCCGTCTTGAATATTCGTGCGATCGCCAATCGTGATGGTATCCACATCGCCCCGAATAACCGCCTGAAACCAAACGCTGATAAAATCGCCCAATTTTACTTTTCCAACAACATCCGCACTTTTTGCGATAAAAATAGTTTTACCCAACATCACTTCTACTCACCGCCTTAATTTATTATGATAATGATACTCTTTTCATAACTTTTTGTAAAGTTTTTCTAAGATCAACGATCATTTATGATAAAATATCAGATAAATGAAAACATAAAGGACGAGTCAATGAATATTGCAAGTATTGAAAATATCAAAAAAACATATGGCGTTAAAACGCTCTTTAATCAACTTTCTTTTTGTATCTCGGACAACGATAAAATTGGCGTGATTGGTGTCAACGGTTCTGGTAAAACCTCATTATTAAAGATCATCGGAAATCTTGACAGCCCTGATGCCGGAACGGTTAAATATTTCGGCACCAAACGCGTCGAAATACTCTCACAAGACCCTGATCTTGATCCAAAAACCACGGTCCTCAACCAGGTATTTTCGGCTGATTCACCGGAAATGAATCTCGTTCGGGATTATGAAGCCACCCTTTCAGCCTTAGAAAATTCACCCGAAGACGGGTCTTTGCAAAAACGGATGTTGTCTTTGTCCCAGCGGATTGATGATGAAAATTTATGGAACCTGAAGTCGCAAGTCGAAACAATTTTATCGCAATTGGGTATTCATGACTATCATAAACAAATCGGCAAACTTTCCGGCGGCCAGCGCAAACGTGTCGCTATGGCCTCAGCTTTACTTACCCCTTGTGATCTCCTGATTCTTGATGAACCGACAAATCATCTTGATAATGATACCATCGCATGGTTAGAAAACTATCTCTTAAACCGAAAAGGGGCCTTGTTAATGGTTACCCACGACCGCTATTTTCTTGATCGGGTGGTCACTAAAACAATTGAATTGGATAAAGGCAATCTTTATGAGTATACTGGTAATTATTCTGATTTTTTAGAACTAAAAGCAAATCGAAAAGAGGCTCAAACGGCCATTGAAGAAAAGCGTCAAAATCTTTATCGCCGCGAACTGGCGTGGATTCGCCGCGGCGCCCGAGCCCGTACCACCAAGCAGAAAGCCCGTATCCAGCGTTTTGAAGAAATAAAAGAGCAAGCCTCTGACCTTTCTGAAACGCAAATGGAAATTTCTGTCGGCTTCAGCCGCCTCGGAAAAAAAGTGATTGAAATCGACCATTTATATAAATCTTTTAATGCGAAAAAAATAGTTGATGATTTCAGCATCATTCTCGGACCCAGCGAACGAATCGGGATTATCGGCAAAAACGGCTATGGCAAGTCGACCCTGCTTAACTTAATCGCCGGCAAACTAAAGCCGGATAGCGGGTCTATCACGCTGGGAGAAACCGTTAAACTCGGTTACTTCTCGCAGGAATCTGAAGATATGGATACCAATCTTCGGGCTATTGATTATATTCGTGAGAAAGCGGAAGTGATGGAGAATTGCCGTGGTGAAATTGTCACTGCAGCTCAAATGATGGAACTCTTTTTATTTGATCGCAACAGCCAATGGGTTTATATTTCCGAACTCTCCGGTGGCGAACGACGGCGACTATATTTATTAGGAATCCTAATGATGGCCCCAAACGTGCTGCTTTTTGATGAACCCACCAACGATCTCGACATCGATACGCTCACCATTTTAGAAGCGTATCTGGATGAGTTTCAAGGCTCCGTATTAACGGTTTCACATGATCGTTATTTTCTTGATCGGACCTGTGAGCGGATTTTTTCATTTAACGGAAATGGTCAAATTACAACCCAAACCGGTAACTACTCGGACTATATCCAAAAGCACCCTTTAAACGGTTTGAGCCCCAAAGAAGATGTTGTTAAGTCCCCTCCCAAAGCCGAGCAACCGAAACCTCAATCCTCCCCAAAACGCAAACCGGGACTGACCTACAAAGAAAAAAGAGAACAGGAAGCACTCCTTTCTGATTTTTCTAAAAAGGATCAGCGATTAGATTTTATTACCCAAAAGCTTAGCGAAATTACTAAAGATTATACCGTTTTGCAGGAATTATCCCTCGAAAAAGCAAGCTTGGAAGATGAACTGTTAGAAATTATGGATCGTCTTGAAACTTTGGAGCAATTAGAAAAGGGTCTCTAATCGCTACCACGTGATTTTCGCTGATCCATATTATTTTTGTGACTGATCATACGGCATCGTATTTCCACAAATACAATCGATTCTAGAATTGGAAGGTTATTTTATGAAGATTATCTCTTGGAACGTCAACGGCATTCGCGCAGCTGAAAAAAAAGGTTTTTTAACCTTTATTGAAGAAGTATCCCCCGATCTCCTGTGTATTCAGGAAACAAAAGCCCATGACTATCAGTTAGAAGCCTCCTTATTAGATATCCCCGGCTATTTCGCCTATTTTCATTCCGGCGAAAAAAAAGGCTACAGTGGGACCGCTGTCTATTATAAACAGAAACCCCTTGCCATCCGAACCGGCCTGTCTGATGCAACTTTTAATAACGAAGGACGAACCATTATTATGGAATATCCCGATTTTATTCTCTATAATGTTTATTTTCCCAATGGTCAAAAAGACGATGAGCGCCTTAATTTTAAAATGGCTTTTAACCAATGTCTTCAAAATGATATCCAAAAACTGCTGGACGCCAAAAAAAATGTCATTGTCTGTGGTGATATCAACATCGCCCACCAAGAAATTGATTTAAAAAACCCCAAAGAAAATTCTAAACGTTCCGGTTTTTTACCCGAAGAACGCGCCTGGATTGATGATTTTCTGAGTATTGGCATGGTTGATAGCTGGCGGGTTCAGCACCCCGAAGAAGTTAAATACAGCTGGTGGTCTTACCGTTTTAACGCCCGCGCTCATAACGCCGGATGGCGGATTGATTCCTTTTTTGTTTCCGAACCTTTTATGTCCCGGGTCGATTGCACCGATATTTTAAATGATGTCTTGGGTTCCGATCACTGTCCGATTGTTCTTACTTTAAAACCATAAAAAGCACCCTCGGGTGCTTTAAAGTTAAGTACAAACCCGTACTGACAATTATTAATCGTTTGTTTGCTGCAGAATCGGACAGGCTAAGGCCATGTCCGCTCTGATGCAAACACCCTGATTAATAATTGTCAGTACTACCGCTTACATTGTCGGTCCGACGTTATCTTTTTTTGTCTTACCGCACTAATTTTCAGCCTTTATCTTTAACCGGGCAACTGCTTCGCGGGCTGTGTCCCATTCGTTATAATAAAGCGTTTCATTTTTCATGATCTCCTGTTTTTCATGACCTTTTCCTGCCAGCACCAGTACATCACCGGGCTGGCACAAAGCGGCACCATGATAAACACCGTCACTCCGCACTTCAACCGTTGCATACTGATCTGTTTTTTCGCGAACCCCGGAAACGACCGCATCAATGATATCCATTGGATTCTCACTAGCGGGATTATCCGAAGTCACAACCACCATATCTGCATATGTCCCGGCAATCCGACCCATAATTGGCCTTTTTTCGCGATCTCGATCCCCATTACAGCCAAATACCAATACCATTCGTCCGGTAAATATTTTTCGCACTGATTGCAGTAACTTTTCCAGCGAATCGGGAGAATGGGCATAGTCAATAACAATGTCAAACGGTGCCTCTGTCTTTAATATTTCCATTCGCCCTTCAATTCCGGGTATTTTTTTTAAGGTTTCTTTGATAACTGCCAAAGGAATGCCCTCATTTAAAGCGACAATAATTGCTGCTATGGCATTATAAACCATAAACTCACCGGGAATATTTAAAAAGAGTTGTTCTTCGCCGGTTGGCGTAACAAGTGTAAACGTTGTGCCTCGGGACTCAAAAATCATCGCTTTGGCAAAATAATCATTTTGAGGATTTGTTCCATAAGTAATAACTGGAACCTTCGTTTTTGCTGCCAATATTTTACAGAGCTTCTGCCCCCAGGGATCATCACCATTGATAATATTTACTTTGTTCACTTGATCAAATAGCTTCGCCTTAGCCTTAAAATAGTTTTCAAAGGTCTTATGGTAATCCAAATGATCTTGGGTTAGATTCGTGAAAATACCATAATCAAAATCAACGCCATTCACCCGTTCCAGCGCTAATCCATGCGACGAAACTTCCATAAACAAATGGGAGCAATTGGCATCTTTCATTTCTCTGATAATCTCTTGAACTTCAAGTGATTCCGGGGTTGTCCGTCCCCGATTATCGATCACTTCGCTCCCAATAAGATTATGGATGGTGCCAATCAGTCCACATTTTTTGCCTTGTTGTTCAAAAATACTTTTAAGCATATAAGTTAATGATGTTTTCCCATTGGTCCCGGTAATTCCGGCTACGACCATCGACCCTGACGGATTTCCAAAAAAAGCACTTCCCAGCAAACCCAGTGCATAACGTGAGTCGGCCACTTTAATGTAAGTCACCTCCGGATGGTATTTCGCACATTCATTCTGATAGACAATTGCACAAGCTCCCTGCTCAATTGCCTTTTCAATATAACGATGCCCATCAGTCACATAGCCAGGTATCGCAACAAAAAGGCTCTCTTTATCAGCTAGTTTAGAATTATAACAGATCTTTTTTATATCACAATCCGAACGATTGTTTTTAATTTCGATTATTTTTAGTGCTTGTAACAGTTCTTGTAATTTCATACGTTATCCTTTCTTTTGTTCTTGTATGGTAATCAAACGTCCTTCTTAATTATACTGCTTTCCAAATTTTATGTCTACGCGTGTTTATTCTGATTGAATAAAACAATTAGTGCCAATAAAAAGAGATACTTATTTAAAAGTATCTCGGACTGTCAAAAAAGGTAACGTAGTACCGACAATTGTTAGATCATGTTGTGTGCCTCAAGGCGAACAGTTGCAGTGAAAAGGCTGTCCTTATCTAAATTTTTGACTGCAACTGTACGAATTGCGTGCATGCAACAGATTAACAATTGATCGGTACGGTCGCTTATCGACAACCTCAAAGATATTTATTTATAAGTATCTCGCTATTATCATGGCCATTTAATTTATTAAAAAGTATTCGCTTATGCGTTTATCGCACATTCCACTCCAAAATCATTCATTGAAACTTCGCATCCCATTGCTACTACCACCACGCGATGATCCCACTCCAAAGAAAGAAACATCTCCAGTAGTTTCACATCGCCCTGAGTAATCACAAAATCTAACTTCAGGACCTGGCTCAAATGTCTGGCGCAATGAATCCACTCATCTAAATCATAAGCACCAGAATCAATCATCGTCAAAGATTTATAATTTTTAAACATGATTTTCATAATCATTTCTGCCCGTTTTGGTCCATATTTATTAATGGCATAATGATATTCTTCTTTTAATGACTTGTCGCCGCGCATCCATCCTTTAGTAATAAAATAGGTTTCTCCGCGCGTTGCCTTCAGGTTTTTTTTATTGTGCAGCAACATATGAATGCAATCTTCTGACCGCAGCAATGCCAGCTTTGTCGCCTCACTGCGAAGTCCGATCAATGCTTTTCCACAATTACCATAAGCCAAAAGAATGATATCATAATCTTGATGGTTATTTATTTCTTTTTGCAGTTCCGATCTCAAAAGGTCAGGATTATTATGAAGTTCTGAACTCATCCATATCGTATCATAATTAATGCCGGTATTCTTCATCGCCAAGCTCATCTCGTCCTGAATCATTCCACACGCAATTAATAAGATTCTCTCTTTCATCCCATACCTCAGTTATTCATTTCTAATCGAAGGAAGCTATGGCCTCCAATCCTGAATCATCACTGGTAAAATACATCAGTCCCCAACCAATCGGGTGATCTTTTTCGTCCATAAGCTTCTGTTCCACCACTAAAACCGGATCGCCTTCCATAACATCGAGGATCTGACTAACTTCACCTTTTGCTGCCATAGCACGGATTTTTAATTTTTTAGTCATCGCAAAAATAGAGTTCTTCTTTGCCACCATTTCAGGAAAAGTAGCATAGCGAATCTCTTTTTCAACAATTGGAATCCCGCGATAATAAGGAATATACTTTACATCAAAAGCCTTAACAATTCCATCACTCACAAAAACCCGTTTGACCACGATCACATGTTTATTTTCCGAAATTTCAAGGTTAAAACCAACTTCATAACTCGGTTTCACAACATTCACTTCAATCAGTCTGATTTCTTCACCTTTTTTTTCGGTTGTCATCATTTCATCAAAATGTAAGGTATATGAATCCAAATTCGGTTCGCAAACATAGTTGCCCTTCCCTGGTATGGAATAAATGTATCCTTCATTAACGAGTACCGCCAAGCCTTTTCTTACCGTCATTCGACTAACATTGAATTCTTCGCAAAGAAGATTTTCTGATTGAATGGCATCACCCGGTTTAATTTCTTCGCTGGTTATTCTATTTTTAATTGCATCTACTATTTTTAAATATTCGGGGGATCCCATTTCTCTACCACCTTGGTCTACTTATCATTATTTTTTTTTCCTACTTTTTCGATCATCCATAGTTTGCATTTTTCAACACCCATCATCACATCTTTAGTTGCAAAATCTGCGCCGACAATTTGTCCTGCTTTTTCATCGATAACAGCGCCACCAATAATAACGCGATAATCATCTCGAATTCCGCGGTTAACTAACTCACAAACAACCGCTCGCATTTCGTAAATGGTTTCTTGTTGCATTCCACTTAGAGCAATAATATCCGGTTTAACTGTCTCAATGGCTTCCATCACTTGTAATAATGAGACATCTGTGCCCAGATCAATAATTTCAAATCCAGCTGTTTTAGCAAATGAACCGAAAATATTTTTCCCAATATCATGACAATCACCACATACTGAAAACAGAAGTAATCTGCCGATTTTATTTTTGGGAGTTACTTTTGAAATTTCTTTTAATTCTTCCAGTTCCATAACTTCTTGAAAAATTATTCCGGCAAAGATCAAATCCGCAATGAAATAATCGCTGGTTTCATATAATTTACCAACCCGCTCCATTCCGATTTGCAACCAATCGAAAATATCAATCGGTTTAAACCCTTTCCGAATCGCAATTCGGACAAGTTCCAGGGTTCGATCTTCATATAATCCTTCAATAGATCTTACAATGCTTTGTTTCATAAGTTAAGTTCAACTCCCTTAAAGGTGTAAATTGATTACCTGCGACATATTTAGTTCCAGCAGTACTAACTCAATTAATGATCACACCCGGAATTTTTAATATGTTATTTTGCTCTTCTCGCTATTATTATAACCTAAAAATTTTTTTTTGATAATGGTCTAATCAAGATAATCTTACATTTTTTTCTGAATTTAGCAGCCTTTACTCTTTAATTTAAGAAAAGCAAACGTTACTAAACTATTAAAATGCTGTCAATTTTTGGGTTAAGTATCGTCGTAAATGATTACGAAGCAAAATTTTTGTCATTTTCTTGAAATCGTTTGTCGAAATTATACCATACTTATATCGACCTGTATATACAAATCTCCACATATCTTTAATTTCATCGATTCAGTTTAATTAGTTTTAAATGCACCTTCATTCTTAATTAAAGAAAAAGATAAAAAGATGAGTTTAATGCTCTTCTTTTTATCTTTTAACTGATTAATCATTCAATTATATTCTAGTAGAATACCTGCTTATGCCCATCCCTGGCAAATTTTAACCCCTTCAGCAGCATTCGTTGTAAATTGATTAGCACCAACATACTCGCAGGATTGTTTCGTCACCGGATTTCCGCCAATAATAATTTTAGCATCAATGCCCGCTGCTTTTAAAGCATCCACGGTTTCTTTCATTGAATCAATCGCTAACGTCAAAACGCCACTCAACCCAATAATCGTCGGATGACATTCTTTCGCTTTTTCAACAAAAATTTCCGGCGCAACATCAATCCCCAGATCAACTACCTCAAATCCGGCGGCTTCTGACATACTCTTGAAAATATTTTTTCCGATATCATGTAAATCACCATGTACAGTTCCTATCACGATCGTACCTGTTACAGCTGTGTTTTCACTTCCTAAGACAGGTTTTAAGAGATTAATTGCTTCTGTTAGTAACTCACCTGCAAAAATCAGGTCCCCAACAAAATATTCACCTTTTTCAAAAAGGTCCCCCACAATTGCCATGCCGCCCTGACAAGCAGCCACAGCTTCTTGTGCTTCAGCTTCAGATGGATTTTCAGCTACAAAATCATTCAATAATTCCATTACATCATCTTCTTCTAAATCTCCAACAGCTTGCATTAAAACCTTTAAATCCAACATATATAACACCCTTTCCTTATAAAAATCGATTTCTCGAAACTTGTGTGACATGTGTGTACATGTTTGTTAGTATATGATACACTTTTATTTAACATTTGTCAAGTAAACGCTTCCATTCTCTGCTCAAAATACATCGTTATGCGGTCGTTACGATTGTACTCCTGCACTGCGCAATTTTAAAGTCATAATGGCTATTTGATCCTGTTCTTGACTTCAGCACCTTACATTTAATCTGACCAACAATAACAAAATCGATATAACAAAAAAGCACCCCACCAACATTTCAAAGAAAAGAAGGTAGGGTACTACACTATCGATAAAGACTGGCATTTTTGATAACAATTTTTGATCCGTTGATATCACCGAAATTTAATCAGCAATTCTTTCCACCAGCTTCTCTGACCTGTTCTGTTTTTGCCAGAATCCCCGATATCTTAAAATCCGGGTGGTGTTTAAAATGGTTAAAATAGCCGCTCCAACATCGGCAAAGATCGCTAAATACATCTCTCCCATACCAAAGAAAGTCATCGTTAAAACCGTTAATTTGATTCCTAACGCCATTACAATGTTTTGAATCATAATGCGTCTGGTATATTTGGCAATGTTGACCGCTTTGACAATATCCATCGGGTCATCTTTCATCAACACAATATCCGCTGCCTCAATTGCCGCATCGGAACCCAAAGCGCCCATCGCAATACCAGCATCCGCCATTGCCAAAACTGGAGCATCGTTCATCCCATCACCAACAAAAATTGTTTTACCAGCGGTATTGCCGCCTTTTATTTTTTCAAATACACGAACTTTGTCTTGGGGTAAACAATCACCCACTACTTCATCCAGCATTAATTGATTTCCGATCTCATTGGCTACACTTGAATTATCGCCACTGAGCATAATCGTCTTTTTGATGCCTAATTTTTTCAACATTGTCAGTGCTGAAAAAGCATTTTCTTTAAGCATATCCCCGAGGACCAGGTATCCGGCCAATTTATTATCAACAGCAACATAAACAATCGTTCCGGTTTCTTGATTATCTGCCAATTCAATCTGATGTTCCTGAAAAAGACTTCGATTACCCGCCAAAATAACCTGATCACCGACTACAACACGAGTCCCTTTTCCCGGAACTTCTAAATAATCGGTTAAATTGTTTTCATCTACGGTCACGTTGACATAAGCCGTGATCGCCTTTCCAATCGGATGATTTGAGTAATGTTCGCCCGTTGCTGCCGCCGCTAAAAGTTCAGCTTCAGTAAATCCCGATGCCGGTTCGGCTTTGAGCACTTTGAATTCTCCTTGGGTAAGCGTTCCCGTTTTATCAAAAACAAAAACATCACTTTGATATAAAATATCCAGATAATTGCCGCCTTTAATCAACACCCCTTCTTTAGACGCCCGGCCAATCCCGCCAAAATAGCTGATTGGAATCGATAATACCAGCGCACAAGGGCAAGATACCACCAGAAATATCAAACTCTGATAAAACCAAGTTTGCCATGATGCTCCGGGAATAAAAAGTGGTGGAATAATTGCCATCGCAATGGCCGAAAAAACAACAATTGGTGTATAATAATGAGAAAATTTTGTGATAAATTTCTCTGTTTTCCCTTTTTTATCACTGGCTTCTTCAATCAGATGCATAATTTTCATCGCCGTCGAATTTTCATAATCCTTGGAAACCCGAATTTTTAAAACGGCATTTCCATTAATCATGCCACTTAAAATTTCATCACCTTTTTGAACTTTACGCGGATAAGATTCACCCGTAAGCGGCGATGTATCCAAATGCGAAATCCCTTCGATAATCACGCCATCGGCAGGAATTTTTTCACCCGGTTTAATAATCAGAAGATCGCCCTTTTTGACTTCTTTGGCATCAATCACAACCTCTCCTTCGGGATCAACCCGATTGGCTGTTATAGCATTAAAGCTAATCGTTTCTGCGATTGATCGTCGCGCATTGTCCACCGCCCGATCCTGAAAATATTCCCCGATTCCAAAAAAAATCATTACTCCAGCCGCCTCCGGCCATTCGGTTAAAAACAACGCGCCAAAGGTAGCAATCGTCATTAAAAAATTTTCATCAAAAATCTGGCCGTGTCCAATATTTTTAAAAGCCAGTAAAATTACCCGATACCCGGCTAATAAATAAGCTCCTAAAAAGACACCAATGGTTACCATCTCTAACTTTGCCGGAAGCAGAGCCTGTAAAACAAAACCCAAAATAAAAAGAACAATCGCACTGGTCAACTCGATCTTTTGTCTTTTATCCATATCCCCATGCGTATGGCTTTGAGCCACTTCCGTTTTGGGATGGTCATGGGCATGGTCCCCACACCCACAACCGGTGACTGCCGTCGTCTGGTTTCTTGTTTTTGAAACTACTACATGCGGTTCCAGGGAATGAACCAGCTTGACAATCGCATCGTAGGTCTCTTCCTGAACAAATCCCTCCGCTTCTTCAATGACCAATGATCCGGTCGCCAGCGATACACTTGCCGCACTGACATTTGGCATTTTGGCCACTAGTTTTTCGATTTTTCCAGCGCAATTCGCGCAGTTAAGTCCTTCTAAAAATACTTTCATATTCGTCATCCTCTTTCCAATTGCAATAATCCGCTTGATAATTACTGATGATTTAAATGGGTGATCGTCAAGAGAACGATCACTTCTACATGAGCATCATCCAAATGATAAAATTTCATTTGGCCTTCTTTTCTAAAACTGATAATCCGTTTGTCTTTTAAAATTCTTAATTGATGCGAAACTGCTGTACGGCTCACATCCACCAAATTCACAATATCATTTACACATAGTTCACCATTTTCAAATAGTGCACTAACGATCTTTATTCGCGTGGGATCTCCCAAAACTTTAAAGAATTCTGCAACTTCAAATAAAGTTGCATCAGTATAATTGTTTTTCAAAACTTTATCCATTTCTTCACCTCAATATGTGAACAATTGCTCACTCATTAACATGATGATAGCACAATTTTTGGGAGGAATCAAGCCTCTTTTTTTTAATTTTTTAATATTGACAATTATTCTAAATAGTGATATTTTGAAGGATGAAAATATTTTTAAATAATTATCACTTAACAAATAAAGGTCGGTGAAAAGATGAGTGACCCTAAACAATTATTAGCCGAACGATTTAATCGTCTGGAAAAAGCAATCTGTCTGCAAAAACCTGATCGTATCCCGATTTTCGCCTTAAATAGCCCTGAAATTGCCATTGATTATTGTGGTCGCCAGCTCAAGCCGGCAACCTGGAATCTGGAGATTCTCAAAGAGTGTCTTCCCATCTATTACCAGGATATGCAAGTTGACGCAGCATCCGCCACTTTTTTAAGATGTCCGGGATTATACACTACTATTGGTTCCCAAAATTTCATCCCCAATAAAGATGGTTTTATGCAACATCCTGAAGTCTGTGGTATGTTAGTTGATGAATATCCCGAACTCATCAAAGATCCCTTCAAAACACTCGTCGATAAGGTTCTCCCCCGACAGTATAAAGACTTTGCCAAACCCGGTCCTCTGGCTGGTCTTAATTTAGCTAAAGGTGCGCTCAGTTACATGCACCATACTCAAGAACTCCACGCAATTGACCAGCATTGTGCTGATTCAGTTGGTGTTCCGATTATCACTAAAAATATGATTGAATCTCCTTTTGATTTTTTATCTGATCAACTCCGCGGTTTTACCGGTATTTCAGTTGATTTACACCGCTGTCCTGAGCTCGTTGAACAAGCCTGCGAAGCCCTTCTCCCGTTAATGTTGCGTTGGGGTGTTACCGCCTATCACGATGCTCCCCAAAAATTACCCTTTATTTTTATGCCCCTGCACATGCCCTCATTTTTAAACCCTAAACAGTTTGAACGTTTCTACTGGCCTACCTTTGAGCGGCTTGTTAATGGCTTAACCGCACGGGGTTATACGGTCGGTTTATTTATTGAAGGCAATTGGTCAAAATTATATGATTATCTGGGCAGCTTAAACCCGCGTGTTGTTGGCGTTTTTGAAGATGGCGACATGAAGGTGATTAAAGAAAAACTCGGTAAAAATATGTGTATTATGGGAAATTATCCAATCGAAGCGTTAAAATCAAAATCCACTGAAACCTGTATTGATATTGCCAAAGAAATGATTGATTGCGCTGCTCCGGGAGGCGGTTACATTTTCACCACCGGCAAATCAATTCTCAGAAATAAAGGTCTTGATTTAAACAAACTCCTGGCTGTACATCGTTACGTGATTGAAAACGGAAAATATTAGTGAGGTATTATCATTGGAAATAATCAAATCCGAATATTTGAACTACTTTGAAACATATGCGGCCAGCCACCCTGAATTAACTGATGAAGATAAAAACATTATGGCTGATCCCTGGGATGTCAATGAGGATCTCCTCTTAAATTATGTTCTGTCTTTACTGATATAATGTTTAATCGCTAATTTAATTTTTAATCACAACAATCGAAAGCCACGATCATTCTGGCTTTCGATTGTTGTTCGGATGACATTGCGAGTTATCTCTCCACGCATTCAAACGACCGTAACAAGTCAATTTCCTTTTGATAATCCTGAACATTTTCCTGAGGTGTTTCCAGAAAAAAGGGCAACTCCTTCAGTTGCGGATGGGTGACAATTTTCCTAAACGCATCGATCCCAAGAGTTCCCAAGCCAATTTTTTGGTGTCGATCTTTATTGCTGTTAAACGGCATCATACTATCATTCAAATGGATGCATTTTAAATAATCAAGTCCGATAATCTGATCGAAGCTGGCTAACACCCCATCCAGATTGGCAACGACATCATAACCGGCCGAATAAACATGACAAGTATCCAGACAAACTCCCATTTTATGCTTCAACTCAACCCCGTCGATGATCGCTTTTAACTCCTCGAAACTTCTGCCAATTTCAGTCCCTTTCCCGGACATCGTTTCCAACACTACCATCGCTTTCTGATTTGCCCACATTTCATCATTTAGTATCTCTGTAATTAAGGCAATTCCTTTTTCGACGCCTTGACCGGTATGGCTGCCGGGATGAAAATTGTAAAGCTGGCAAGGTAATTCTTCCAGACGCAACAAATCTTCCTTAAAGATCATTTTTGCAAATTCCCTTGTTTCCGGCTTGGCCGAACACATATTTAACGTATACGGCGCATGAGCCAGTAACGGGCCGAATTCATTTTCGTCGATAATACGCTGTAATTCCGCCACATCGTTAACATCAATCGCCTTGGCTTTACCACCTCTGGGATTTCGGGTAAAAAATTGAAACGTGTTTGCGGCAATCTTTTGCGCTTCTTCTCCGGCTTTTTTTAAACCACCCGCAATGGAAAGGTGAGGTCCTATTATTAACATGATTTTATCTCCTTATGATTTTTTACGCTACAAAGTTGTTTATATGGCATTTATTATCTCTTTTTCATTATACTAATTTCCCTTAAATCTACATAACTTATATTTAACTTGATTATCTTGATAAGATGCTGTAATATAATTGAGTAAGTAATTATAAAATTGTCCTAAGCTTTATAATCAGTTTCACAATTGCTTAACAAAATTTAGTATTGAAAGGAAAAAAAAATGAATGATTTTCTAAAAATGTCTAAAACACTTGGCATTGTTGTCGCCATTCTAATGGTCATCCTTGGTGCTCTGATCTTTTTTGCGCCAATGTTCGCTGCACAAATGATTATGTGGTTTTTCATTATCGGTCTTATAATTTATGGTGCATTTCATATTATTCTTTTCGCAAACAGCGAAATCAAGAATGGTTGGAGTCTAACCTCGGGTATCATGGCTACTTTATTAGGCGTTCTGCTAATTTTTTCAGATCCATTGTCTCGTGCCAGCACACTGGCTTTTATGTTAGCATTTATAACCTTAACCACCGGCATGAACCAGATTACAGCTGCTTCCGTTATGAAAAAACAAGGTTCTCCTCGAAGCGGCTGGTTACTTGCTTCTGGCATTATTAATGTACTTTTATCAATTTTCTTTATTTTCAACCCCTTTGTTATGCTTTTAGGGTTCGGCATCATCGCCGGTGTATACCTCATCTTTGGCGGGATCGCACTCTTTGCCGAATGTATGTCTACCCATATGCTATAAAACATTTTAAAGGAGTCTCTATTGAGATATCCTGAGGTTGTCAATAAACGACCGTACCGACCAATTGTTAATCTGTTGCATGCACGCAATTCGTACAGTTGCAAGCAAAGTTTTGACTAAAGATAGCCTTTTCGCTGCAACTGTTCGCCTTGAGGCACACAACATTATCTAACAATTGTCGGTACTACGTTATCTTTTTGATAATCTGAGGATGTCTCAATGAGACATCCTTTTTTTGTCCAGACTGATTATTATCTAAATAGTCTTAACTAAAATGCCAATTCCAAAACGATATTTAGCATTTTTAATTACCAATGCAATATTGATTTCTGCTCATTTAACTCAAATTCAAGCCATTCTAATTTACTATCAGTATACTATAACCAATCATTAAAACACATCCTTTTTTGTTTATCACCCGACAATTTTTCCGGTTTTACAAATAAACCTTGTTTATTTTATTCCAGACTCCTATAATTAATTTATCAACCTCCATGCGGTTGAAATAATGCTGAAGAAGGTAATAACTATGAAAAAAAGCGAATTAATTACAATCTTTAACAAAGTCCAGGAAAAATTCGAAGGTGAAATCAATGAGGATTATTTTCTAGCGCGATTAAAACCATACGCTGATGAAAACGGTTTTATTGACTATCATCGTTTAGCCATGTTTGCCTATATTGAATCTTTAGCTTCGGCCAAAGGCTACTTCTTTGAAGTTCTTTCCGAAATTTTAGTTGACGACGATGATGTGGTTCTTGAAGAGGCCCCTGAAACAACTTCCGAAGAGGCGCCAAAACAAGATCTTTAATCAAACCCTTCCCATTATTTTCGTGCTTTGAGAACTTATTTATGATGCCCTTAAAGAACTGACCCGAAGCAATTTTCAGGTCAGCTCTTTTCATTTTGCACCAACTTTATCAAATAAGGATTGCTAATTATAAAAGTGCCAATTTCATTTTTACTTAAAGCATCTGGACCAACTACACAGGGGTAAAAGGATGGAAAAAGAAAAACCGATTCAGAAACGAATTATTATTAATCGCCTGAAAATCATCACGGCCACCAAAAAGCTATTTAATACAAATTGGTATTTATTTGGTGATTAAAAAAACTTATCTTTAAAAATAACAAATCAGGAGGAGCGATGAATTTTATCTTAAGAGAATGGAAAAACGATGATATTAAAGACGTTGCCGCAGTTGCCAACAATGAGAAAATTGCCAACAACCTCAGAAATGCATTTCCAAATCCTTATACGTATGAGGACGCCGAGTTTTATGTCAACAGTTGTATCAATGCTGGCGACGAACACCAATATACCCGTGCGATTGTCGTTGATGAAAAAGTAGTTGGCAGTATTGGCGTTTTTATGGGTAGTGATGTTTATGATCTAACCGGAGAACTCGGTTATTGGCTGGCGGAAACACATTGGGGGCTGGGTATTATGACCGATGCGGTCAAACAGATTTGCAAAGAAGTTTTTGACCGCTATGATATCGTGCGCATCTATGCCGAACCATTTGAACACAATAGCGGTTCTCGACGGGTTTTAGAAAAAGCCGGTTTCAACTGCGAAGGGATCATGAAAAACGGCGTTCATAAAAACGGAAAAATTTTCGACTATTGTATGTATGCCTTACTTGCCGATTAGGACAATAACTACCGTTAAAAAAGCCATCCAAACAAATAGCTAGATGGCTTTTTTTACCTTAATTTTTTAAGTCTGTTATCTTACTTCGATGTCTGCTTACCTTGCGAGCTTTATCGCGGGAATATAAAATGCAACCCTAAACTGATTAAAAATGTGATCGTCGAAAAAATGACGCTGATCATCAAGATGGCACTGATCATAAAATTATATTGCACCAGATTGAACGGCAGACTAATATATTGCGATACGTTTAAAAAATTAAAGATCAGTAGCAACAAAAAGATAAAAATCAGTCCGTCAAAACTACCTTTAATATCGGCAAAACTCAATGACATGTGCGACGAGATACAGGTAGTTAAAAACAAAAATATATAAAAACGGATATTCTGAAAATTTTCAAAAGCAAAAATCGTTTTTATCAAACCCATATAGGCGTTTGCAATTGCTGCTAAATTTAAATCGCTCAGCGACTGCATCCCGAGACTGCCAGACAGAATACTGATATAATTTACAAATGCCTGAGGAATCAACAGATTCATTAAGATTACAATGACCAGGATACCCCCAAATATTGGTGCGATCCCAATAAAAAAGTTGCCAATTCGCTGGTAGATATTTCTTTTTGAAAAGGAGTGATTTACATATCCCAACACGCCATTCTGATCCGGTCGCTGAAACAATTTGATCGCCGTGATCCGGTGACGAAAAACTACACATAACAAAGCGTGACTGCACTCGTGAATTGGTGTCCCAATCACTCCGGTGACCATGACCGCATTTCTGCCTAAACTACGCTGAAAATTTCTGGCCGCCATTGTTTCCAGGCCCCCTAAAATTAATCCCACCAGAATAATCACCCCAGTAAAATAGATTATTTCCAGACCCGTTTGAATCAATAAATTAACGATCTCCATCTGCGCTTCTCTTTTCTATCCTTAAGTTTCTATCCTGTCAAATTCTCATAATACTTCTGCAACAGGATTTTACTATTATACAAGAATATTATTGAATTTTTCATTAAAGTACTCGGCTAGCTTCACCTATCATCTTTTAACAAATCATCAATTTTGAAAATAACTCTTAAACTATTTATTTTCCCCACCATTTTCAACTTTGATCCTCTCCAACTTGACTGATTTTGTTAAATATTTTAAAATTCCTTACAATAAAATAACCTTCACGGGCTCACCTGCTTTGACGTTATTTTTTCCAGCTGCAATTTCGATCAGGCAATTGCAATCTTTCAGCGATGCCAACATCCCTGACGCATGCCCACCCACCGGCAGTTTAACCCTGCCCTCTTCGTAGATTGCCCAAACAAAACGTTTGACTTCGCTTTTCCGAGAAAAATCACTTTCCAAAACGCCCGTTGTTTCTTTTGTCAAAACGGTCTGATCCCGCGACATCTTGCCAAGGGCAGGTCTTGCTAAAAGCTCAAAGGTCGTCAATGCCGCAAAGGGGTTCCCCGATAAATCAAGGATTGCTTTATTTTCTAAGATCGAAAACATTGCTGCTGTTCCCGGCTTGAAATTAACCTTCCAAAATTTACGGTCAACCGCCAGTTTGGGCAACACATCATGAAAAATATCCTTTTCACCAACTGAAACCCCGCCAGTCGTGATCACCAAATCAGCAACGGCTAACGCCTGCTTCATTTTTTCGGTCACAATATCCACATCATCACCACATTGCTGGAGATAAACCGGATTGATTGAAAGCTCTTTTAAACGAGCCGCGATAAAAAATAAATTACTATTGTAAATTTTTCCTTGATCCAACGACAAACCCGGCGGATAAAGTTCTTCACCAGTGACAAGCAGCGCCACTTTGGGTTGACTGAAAACATTAACAACGGGCGTTCCCATACTTGCCAGCAACGCTAGATGAACAAAGTTTAGTTTCTCCCCAGCTGATATCAATTTCGTCCCTTTTTTATAATCTTCACCACGATAACAATAGTTTTGATACGGTTTTAAGGCGGTATATATTTTCACGACCGCGTCACCATAATCAGTGTCTTCCTGCCGGATCACACAATTAGCACCCTTCGGCATCATGGCACCGGTCATAATCCGCACCGCCTGACCCGATTTTAAGGTTAAATCGCTGGCATCCCCGGCAAAAATTTTACCAACGACCTCGCACACCACAGGATTTTCCCGACTGGCGCCGACGGTATTTTCCGCGATCAGGGCATACCCATCTAATGGAGATCGCTCAAAGGGGGGATTGTCAATCGTTGCAACAACATCTTGGGCTGAAATACGCTTAAGCGAATCCAAAATCCCCACTGTTTCTTTTTCATCTATTTGTTTAACGTTTTCAATAATAATCTTCACGGCTTCTGCTAATTCGATTCTCTGAAACATCTAACCGCCTCTTTCTTTTTTTGTTTTATTTAAAATCCGCATGATCTTAACGACCAGCTGTCTTGATATTATTTTGTCAAATTATTTGTGTTATACCCCATAAAGAATATCAATTCAACACCACTCGATTGGAGTTATTTGCTGTTATCAGCCTTTATTTTTCTAAGTTAGATAGTATTTTTTCAATAAGATTACCATTTCTGCTTTTTAAGCTCTATTTTTGACAAACATTTTTTAATTAATATTATGTATTTGCACATCAACAGCGGCATCTTCACTTCTAACCTCATATCGCCGTTCTGGTTTCCCATACACATTTACCAATTGGTGACTCGTTGAAAAAGAATTGTCCTCAATATAATTTTCACTCCCAAAAATCAGTGCTTCAATCGCCTGTGAATGCTGTTCATTCCAACTGGTCTGACTTTTACATAATTCTTCAACTTTTTTAATTAACATGAGATTTTCCACATTAGCAGTTTCATCATCAGGCATAATAATAAACAGATAATCCCGTGAACGGCTAATCGCAACATTAATAATATTTAGCTTATTAAGAAACATCTCCCGCGAAGACGTAATTTTCGGGGGTGGATTAAACAAAGCAATAATAATATCGCATTCATCGCCTTGAAATCCGTGGATCGTGCCCACCTGAACATCAATATTATTTGGCAATATAAAAGAAGACATCAATTTATCGACCAAATCAGCCTGGGCACGATAAGGCGCAATTACACCTATTCGGAACAACTCATTTTGACATGCCAATTTAATCACCGAAGAAAGATATTTTATAAATTCGTAAATAAACAGCGCTGAATAGACTTGATAGTTACTTTTGTTTTGTAATCGCTTCGGATGATAGATACTTTCGTATTTGCTGACCGGAAATTTAATGATATTCAACGATTTCATTTCAAAAAAGTCATCAATTAATAACTGTCGCTGACTATCTGTGGTACGATGGTGTTTTAACACCCCATCATAGGCAAGATGGCTAAATATTTCACCAATTTCTGGAATACTCCGGTATTGAGTTGTCAAAAGCTTAACCGGATATTGATAAGGAATCGTTATCGGTTCAGAAAATGAATCGAGTTTCACCATCGTATAGATATTTTCATTCTTCCAGATAGTTACCGTCGTAATAGGTTCGATTTGAAAAGGATCACCGGCAATAATGAACTTTTTAGGCGTCTTCTTATATAACGGAAAAACAATATTAATTAGCGGTATCATCGACGCTTCATCAATGATAATATAGTCCCATTGCAGTGCATTTAAGTGAAGTCTGGTATTATTATCCGGTAAAAAATAATCATATGGAAAGCGCGCAATCGTCGTCACCGTTACATTTCTTGGTGTTTTTCGGATATCAAACGACTTATCGCGTAAAACATTGCTTTGCTCAATAACCTTGTCATTGGTTGTTCCAAAACGAATGAGCCAATCATTGTAGCTGTGGTCTGCGCCCATTTCGTTCATAAGTCGACGGACGAGAACATCCGCGGCTTTATTCGTTGGGGTTAAAACGAGAACTTTCAAATCATCAATTTCCTGCATGATGGGGTAAATCACTTTACTCGCCAGATACGTTGTTTTCCCTGTTCCCGGGGGACCAAAAACGAATTCAATATTTTCACAGAGATTTTCCTGCAAATTGTAGTCATCCTCGAAACCTAGCAAATTAAACTGTTTTCGAAGTTCCTCTAAAAGAAAAACCGGATTTTGGGCTTCTATTTTAGCCTCTTCAACAAGCGATAAATCTACCCCTTCGATTTGAGCATTGGTTTTTAATTTTGCCCGTAACGTATATGATTTTACATTGACAACTTCAACGGCAACTTTAATCGAGGGCTGATTAAAAAAATGTAATACTAGCGGAATATCTGAAAGATCTTCCATTGAGTATGGTATGTAACGACTCGGATGCTTCAGAATAAGCGTTCTTTCTGATCCTTCCTCATGTTCGACTTTAGAGAAAGTAATCGAGATTTCTCTACTATTAGCATTGTTCTCTCCTGAATTTATTGCTTCTAGTTCAAGTATCGCTTTGAACCATCCGTAGGTATATTTCCGAGCCGTTAATGCCTGTTGTGTTAACGCTTCAAGACGTGCGATACTCTCAATTTCATCGGCACCTCGTTGTTTTGCCTGTTCAATTTTTTTACTAAAGTCGATTGAAGGTTTTGTGTAATCATCTTCATCGGAATTAATCAAAGATTCATTCTCAGAAGGCGTGTCCGTTTCGCTTTCTTTTCGGCCTGAAATTGCTCGTTTCGAAATCTCTTTTGCTACCCGAGAAACCGCAGAATTTTTGATAATCTCTTCAGCTTCCGGTTGTTCTTTCCCATTATCGTCTTTATGTGAAAGAGGCGTCGGTTGCTTTTGCGACCGATAATCTGCAACAAAACGATTTAACTCATCAAAAGGGATATCAGCCAAATCATCTGCAAATTTAATTTTAGCGCGTTGCTCATCTGTTAAATAATTATCTTCCGCACTGTCACTATTTTCTTTTATTTCTAATAAACCCAAAAGTTTAATCGCTTCAGAACTGGATAAATCATAAACGGGAGAAAGCATTTTCACTGTCACGTTTTTAGCTGAAACCAGCTCGCTTTTATTGTTAAATAACCAAGGTTCATTGAGTAGTCGAGTAGCTTCTTCCGAACAAAAGAATTCATGCTGACTACTACGATAAAAATAGTCATATCGGCCCCAAAAAACATCGCCATCATAACCATTTTTAACATATTTAAGCAGTTGATTCCATATGATAACAGATAATTCAATATCACTAAGTAAAGTTAGCGTTTCTATTATTTCTTTACAACCGTCAATATATTGATTGGTCCACTTCTGAGCCCTCGTTGAATGATGCCAATCTGTATTTAATAGATGCGCGTCATCGCTACCCATCGAATATGGAACAATCCTAGGTTCATCACTAACTCCCAGCTCCATTAAAAATTTCAAAAGATATTTTTCGTTACTTGAATCCGTTATCAGTGACTGATATTCATCCCAAGCTATAAAGCGTGTGTCAGGTTTATAACTAAACCATTTTTTCAAATCCTCATTGGGAAAATATAAATTCTCACCCTTACCACGATAAAGCGTATCATTTTCTGCCACACGATACAAAATAAAGTTGCATTTTTTTATAAGCTCAATAAATCTTTCCTGTTCCACTGCTGGACATTCTTTGTAATACCTAAAGAATTTCTTGAAATGTAATCTGGTGTCTAGCAGACCTTTATTGCTCTGATATATAGGTAGAATCTTATTATATATTTCATCTTTAAGCGAAGGTTCTGAAATCCCAAGGTTTTTAACAAATCCAGCTGTTTCCGAATTTTCCAGCAGTTCTTTCTTAAGCGTTTGGTAGCCACTTCCCTCTTCAGTCGGTAAAAACAAAATGGCTTGATCATTTTTGTCAAATGCCGCGACCGCTTTGTTTTCTTGGTTTAAAAAAATCGGTTTTGATTTAATTAATTTAATCCGTCCGCTTGTTTCAAAAATATACTTATAAAATTTATGTAACCAGTTAACGGATTGCATTTCAATAAAACTTATTTTAATTGATTTTATAATTCTTTCATGGTCATACCAATAATTTGTAATCGAATCAATATACTCTGCAAGCTTTTTATTCGTACGTGATGTTTCATCTCTGCCAATAGAAGCGAACACCCATTTAGCATTCGGATTTTCAGATATAACCGCTAACTGCTCATTGGAAAACACCTCGGCTATCTGAGGAACAGTGGCCCAGTAGGCATTTGCTGCTGAAGCAAAACCATCAAAACTTGGCAGTAATTCTTCATAGTTGAGGGTGTTTTTAATAGCACTGTAAAATGGCAGAAACGAAATTCTATTTTTATCATTAACACTATTAAATTTACTTTCATCATATGGAATAATCTTAAAGATTGCGTCATCAATCAGCATCAAACCGCGTCGCTGTCCAATTTCTTTCAAATAGCTGATACTATCAGCTGCTAATATCGAAAGCAAAGCAATCATATCTTGATTATGTTTTTCCCCGGCTTTAATCCCTTCACGACTATCCGTGAGTAAAAAGGGTGCCTGTATCATAAAGTTAAGACCGGTATTTTCTTTGGTTGGAAAAAAACAAAATGCTGCATGGTGAGAAGCGGTCAACTTCCCCTCTTTATTTAATTCGTATCCTACCGAATATCTAAGACCCTGTTCATCTGTTCGCGAAAAAAGCCACAATTTGTCTCCAATGACTTTTCTCTCATCATTCTCACAAATTTGTGACATATCAAAAAGACATGCCTCGGTATTTTCAAAGATTATTTTTTCACAAACTGATCGGGTATATTTCCCTGATTGTTCTAAACTTTCATAGCAAACTTCATTAAGATTAGTCAAGAATAAAATCGGATACACTAATGTATTCAATTTGTGCGAAATATCTTCATAAGCCTCTTCCTGACTTCTATCATTATGGTCAAAAGGAAATACGAATAATGTTTCTCCAGATTTTCTACTGGCATAATCATTATCGATTTTCACCGGAACAATGAATCGCTCAATCCGAAATTGAAAATCCGGATCATAGACACTGGGGGTTTGAGTATATTGAAAAACAGCCTTAAACCCAACCCCGAATTTTCCAATTGAAGCCATTGTTTTGTTTGAGTTTGCAATTGAGGTAATCGCATTGATATCCCCTAGCTTACCATTATCACTATCCGCTTCTTCTGTATCTGGATTAGAAATAGAAAATCTTCTCGTTCCGTTGTGAGCGAAAATCAACTCGTCTTTGTGCAACTCAAATCTTACGGATGTAGCCCCTGCATCATCAGCATTTTGCAGCAGTTCATAAATAAAATGTGCTTGATCGGAATATTTTTCCACTACACTGGTTTTTACCCCGCGCATATATGGTTGTTCAAGTAAATCGGCCCCACTAGCTCGATACTTTGTCAATGCCTCAAAGTATCGTTCATCCTGTTGATTCACAAAAAGCCCCCCTTAAAGAAAACCTTTGAACAGCGTTAGAAACTGCTCATTAATATTTTGCATAGCATTCTAAATTTTTCTCTTTAACTATAGTGTTTATATCAAAAACAAATTCATAAATCTTGCTATTCAATAACAAAAAACTAAGTGCTCCGTTTTTTAATTTTCCGAGAATCAATATGCTTTTCTTTATCATAACTCATGATCAGACCTCAAAAGGTCATTTAACTAAAACCTTATTTACGTCATACTGCACTTGTTTGGTGCCATCCTTTTTATTATACGCCACCACCCAACTATTTGCCAGACTAAATATCCATTTTATCGCCACGCACACGCCTTTTATTCACCTTCCCGCTAATAATTTCTTCTATCGAGCGATCATACAATAATATCGTTTAAACGCATTGCAAAAGGCTCCTTCTATTAATAGTTCTCTTTTTTTCTTTAATCATTATAGGTATCAACCAATTGTCCGCTGCTGTCATATAACTCAGCCGGGTCACTCTTGCTGTTGTTCCAGGTGCCACCACCATCCAGCCAATGAAAATCGATCCCTGAATTATTGGCTGAATCACCAACCTTAACTATGGCACCCGCCGCTAAACTAAATGCCGGAAAAGTAAACGACTGATTCCCTAACACCGATACAATTTTCCAACCAGTTAAGTCAACGGCATTTCCGCTGGAATTTTTGATCACAATATATTCGGCTTTTTTATCCAGTTCGCTAATAGTGACACCAGAACTGGCCTGTCCATCTTGATTGTTGATGCCCAGTTCCTCATTTACTTTATCGGGATTAACATTATCAAACTCATCATGAATCACCTTGCCTTTTAAAGTGTAGGTATAACTATAATGGTTTGGAATCTGGGTTGTCGTATTTGGATATGTGATCTCCGCGGTAAAATTGGTACAACCACCAGCATCACGAATGACTTTTTCCATATAAGCTTGATCGCCGTGTCTGTTCAGAGTACTCTCTTGTGGGGTGATATTATAAGCATTTGAAACACCGCCAAGAGAATCGGCAATGACATGACCTTCATCCAGAGTTGGACTTTCAACCCCAGGCACTTTTGCTTCATCCGAATAATATCTTCCCGTGGAAAGAACTGGTTCTTTTGTATCATCCTGCAAAATAATTTTAGCTGCCGTTACTTTGATTAGTTGCCCATATTCATTAGTATAACCATAATACTCGCGATCCCCAAAACCAATATCCACAACCACATTGGGCTGGCGTTGTCCCGATTGATCACCACCATCAACTTGAATAAGGTTATACCCTTCAAAATCCGGTTTATTTTCTACCGAAAGCCCACCGCAACCTGAAAATACAAACAAAGATAAGCATATCAGTGTAAAAAGAACAGCTTCTTTCCTTAGTATCCTTTTACCTAAATCTTTAATTTTAATCATTTTTCCATGCCCCTTATCAATTTTCATTTTAATATTACTTCATTTTATATGAAAAGTTAAATAACTACAATAGCTTTGGCATAACTCTATTATTAGCCTTATTAGGCTATCCGGTATTTCCTCTTAATTCTTGATAGTTGTCAGACCGTATGAAAATGCTTGCGTAAAACATTTGGGGGAATCTTAAAAGGGCATAAAAAAAGCGCCCCCAAAGGACGCTATACTATCATAAATGGTGATCCTGAATGGACTTGAACCATCGACCCCTACCATATGATAAATGGCTTTAAACAGCTTTTTCTAGGCCTTTATAGAACTATTAAAAACTATTATCAACCAAATTTAAGCATCATCTTATGTTAAAAATATGTTTAAAATTTACTACTGACCAATCTCTTTTTCCTTTCTATACATAAGTTTAAGAATACAAAACTAATTTTCTATTTTTGCAACATCCCCATTTTTAGAAAAATATAATTCATCTCCCTCAGCTATCGCTTCGTTGTATTTATTAACGTTCTTTACTTTATTCCACAATTCATTTGGCATTTCATCATTTGGTATCCATAAATATTTATTTACAATATTTCCTTTATCTGAACCTAATAATGAGCAAACCTCTTGTAGTTTTAAATTATTTTTATTCACATAGCCACAATATACCTTTGTTGATTCTTGATTCAGATCGGCACCCATTTGAAGCATGTCATTTTTAAATTTCTTATTCATTGATTCAAAATTTATTTTATTCAAAGATTCTGTTTTAAATTCATCATTCTCATTAATTTTTGATGTCAATTTATTTATGCTCCAAATTCTTCGTTTATATAGAATTTTATAGTATTCATCAGGGGGATAATCAACTACCTCATAATAATCTGTCTTTGTATTCATTATCCCCCAATAGTTTTCAGTATAAAGTTCCCCTGGAATATCATATATATCTTCTACATTTGATAAATATAACCCGAATACATCTGCTTCATTAGTTTCAATCTTTCGCGATTTTTTTTGAATTCCTTCTCCGTGATCTGGTATAAAAGTATGTCCACCAGCGGCTCCAACATGATTATACCATGCTTGTATAACAAATTTATAGCCGGGATTAAAATTCTTCTTTATTAAAAACTCATCTGTTTCTTCTACTTGCAAAACAATGAACCCAATATAACCACCTTTTATATTATCCCATACATTAACAAATCTTGTCTTCATCCATTTACCTCATTGCTTAATTTCTCAAGCAAAACCGCTTTATAATAACGACCAATACTCAATTTTGTAGAATAATCATTAATATAACTATGATTTAAAAAAGTTTTTGTAGCTTCATATAACTCTTTTCTCAAGTATTTCACTGTTATATTAAACATATTAGCTAATTCAACATCAGTAATATTATCATTATTTATAATTTCTAAAATCCATTTCTTATTATTAATATTAATGGAAAATCTAATCTGATTCCATAATCTTTTGTGCATTTCTTCGACAGCAACAGAATCCAAATACTCATAATTACGATACCTCCATTTTTCTTTTATTACTTCTAATAATTGCTTTAAATAACTAATTAAACCACTCATTACTGATAAATAAATGGTTTCATCAGTATAATCATTTCGTAGTCCTATAGCACCTAAAGTTAGATAATATTCAGGATTTTTATGCTCATAATTATAAATAATATCAATTACTAGTTGAGTATTTTTTGAAAATATTTCGTTTAAATTAGCTGAAAAATCCGATGCAATATATTGAATATAAAAATTTAAAGCGTATAATCCATTATCAAAATTTTGTCCGGTAATATTTTCAATCCGCTCTTTATCAATTTGATTTAATGCTTTTTGAATTTTAAAAACAACATCTTCAAATATTTCAGCTTCCAATGAATTTGTTTTCAACATTATTTTTAATAATTTTTCGCTAGTATTTTTTTCAATTTCAATGAAAACCATATTTAACAGTTCAATAATTAAACTACCATAGTCTGAATCTTTGAAAATATTTTGAACCTCTTGTTTCTCCATTCTCGTTTTAATATCTTTTGTATCTTTGAGAATCTCATCAAATTTATCATCAAAGCTATCATTCATGCAACTTAATTTAGCGACAATAACCTTCTCACCATCAGTCAACAAATTATTTATAGACTCTTCGATTTGATCAAGATATTCATTTAAAACATCTGTAGTTATATCTTTTTCACTATAAAATTCTTCATTATTTTCAAAAAATCCATCAATAAACTTTTGCTTCTCAGATTTTGAAAACACACTCTCTAAATCAGATTTTTTAAATGATTTTTCATTTATAAATTTTTCAATAGCATTTATTGAACACTGATCTAACTTATATGATTCAGTTCCTAATTTCACTTTCTTAATCTTATGCTTACTATGCTTTTGAGTTATCTGTTTTATTGCTTCCCTTATTCTTGTCTCAAAAGCTACCAAACTTCCGCAAATTCCAATAATCGTATTTATATCTATTGAATTAGTATCCATAATTATGCTCCTCAAATAAAATTTTAAAAATACACCTTTTCAGCTAAAAGATTTCAAAAATGCTTTTTCACCAATATTTGTTTTCAAAAGAAAAATTTAATCATAATTCTAAATAACTAATTCATCTTCTGAAACAAATTCAATTTCAACATGGATCAACATGGATTCATCAATTGAATCCAAATCTTGACTGAACTTTTTTTTCAATAGATCTAAATTTTCACTCTTACACACAATGAACAATTTATATAGAGCGAATCTATTTGTAATTGTTTCATAATTTATGGCAGCATCTTTCATCCGAGTAAAAGTTCTTAACAAAATTTTAGAGTTGTATTTATTTAAGTATTTAATTTCATAAAGTAAATCAGTAGTGCTTCTCGTTTTAGAGATTGCGATTATATCATATTCGTATTTTCCTACTCTCATATTCTGTTGCACATCATATCTAGATTTTAACATTTCCTGTAGATAATTAAAACTTTCATTTTCAATCTATATACCTTTAAGAACTCCTTGATATTGTTCAGAAACATTGTAATCTCCCGATTCTTCTTGATATTCATTGTTTTCAGAAATAGCTTTTTCAGCAATTTCTTCAGGCGATAATTTTTGAAATTGAAATCTTTTCCACTTAACATCCAACTCAATATTTTCATCCAATGTTTTTTGAATTTTGTACCATTTAAGTCCACCCCATATAATACATAAAATCCCTATTACTATAGATGTCAACAATATAGCAGGTAATTGGGGAAATATATGACTTATTAATTTTTCTTTTTCTTCCAAAAGTTGTAACGATATTGAAGAAAGTTCAGAGTATTCTTTCTCACTTATTATTACATCATAATTTCCGTTAAAAAAAAAGTGCATCCCCACAATCGGGGCACCAATCAAGATTATGCCAATTGAAACAATGAATTTGTAAAAACTATCATACTGAAGCTTGTTCAATTAATCACACCTTTCACTTTTTTACACTGTCTTATTGCAATGTTCTACAGACTACAACCATTCTCTAGCCCTTCACAACGCCGTTCAAGACCATTATTAACCAAATTTTAACATTTTTTTGCGTTAAGAATATGCATGAAATTTACCACTGACCAATCTCTTAATAAAACAGAATTATCAAATAATTTTCTTATTTAATTAAGCCGCCAACTTCCTTGGAATTCTTTATTATTTTTGTCTAATTGTTTAGTAACATCAATATTTATAATTTTTACTTCATTTCCCACAATTTTGAAATCTTCTAACATAGGAGGTACTAACTTTACAAGTGATTTATCTTCAATCTCAAGATAATGTTCTCTGAGTTGCATTAATAATCGCCCTAAAGAATTAACTCCTACAAAATTATTCTCTATTCTTTTTGCTCCCCAAAACGTATCTTTTGAAGAATCCTCCACAATTATTTTTCCATCAGTATATTTCAATATTTCTCCAAAACTATACCAATTATTCACTAACTTCGCCCTTAATGCCCAACGCATTATTTTAACACGATCTTTATCCCACCCCTTACGAGTTAGATTAGCATACTTTTTACTAACGAATTTAGCATACATAGGACTATGCTGTTTGATAATTTGTTCTTGTATTTCAGGATAATATGGAAATCTACAAGCTTGGTATAACGCCTCTGAAGTTAAAAACTGCACGTCACATATATTTATTTTGTAGCCAGAGGCCATATTTGAAAGCCCCCCGAAAGGCTCTGAAGTTTTTCTAAATGCTACGCAATCATCAACTTCATAAATTCTATTTTGTAAATCATTATGCAAAAATTTCACCATTACTTTCATTGACACTTCTAGGAAGTAAAGGGTACCATTTACTTAACGGATGCCAAGGTTTTGCGTTGGCATCGCCCCACCAAAAAGCTATCGGACAGTTGTTTGAAATATTTAGATACGTGGCAAAAAATGCACCAAATCCAAAAGAAATTCTATTATCATATCCCATTGGTCTGATAAAAGTTTTTTGATTTTCAGAAAAACCTATTATTTTCAAACCAGCTGTCATTAACTCTTGTTCAAAAACTGATCTATTTTTTTCAGAAGTATATATTCCTCCAGTATAAGAATTTTCTCTAAATAATCGAATCTTTTTTTCTGGACTATTTTTCGATTCATTTTCAATATCTTTTAAATAATTACCTAACATTGCACTTTCGTATTCCTGCGGCCATAAGCAATCATATTCGAAATTTTTTCCCCCAGAATTTTGAATTTCCTTAAATCTCCAAATATGAAAATCTATATTCTTTTGTTTTATCTGTTCCTCTAAAGATTTTTTAGCCCACCATTCACCAAAACTATGTACCATAATAAAAATTACATTTACTTTTGAACCGTTCGGAATTTTTTTAATTAGTTTTTCCATATCTTTTCGAACAGTATTCCCTGAAAACATACAGTCATCGACATAAACATAAGCCATTGAATCAGGTTTATTATCATGAATATCAATCCCATATAAATTTTTTATAATTTTTCTCGATTTTTTGTGCAAAAGATTTTGGCTATTACCTTTTGTCTGACAGTTTAGAAATACTGTATCTGCTATAGCCTGTCTAATATCCTCACCCCATATTTCTTGTGAAGAATATATTTCAGTTAAATATCCTTCAATATCTTCTATTGAAAAATAGTATTCATTTAAAAAATTGGTTGTTTCTTGTAAAATGATATTTTGATGATTGTCAAACTGCGATATCCATTTTTCAACATGCTTCTTGTTAACATCAATGTTTAGAATTCCGAGTTCTTTATCATGTATTCGATATTTTTCAATTATATCAGCTATTTCTTGGCAATAATCTTTCGGCATCTCGATTAGAGACCTACCCAAACCATTACATATTTGATTCACGTTAAAAGATATCTCGTCTTCAGCTAAATTTAAATAATCATATTCAAATATAAACTCTGATAACTCAACAAAATTTCCACCTTCGCATTTATGTTCTTTATATTCAAGGGTACCTACCGGATATTCGTAACCTCGAATTGTGATCTGAATACTATTTTCGCATTTTTCGCACATACAATCACTTTGAAAAACATACTCTATTTCAGCTCCCATATTTCTCACACATGAATATGTATCTTCAGTAAATGAATCTTTAAGCACTTCTAACTTAAAACCACAATTCTCACATACAACAACTAAATCATTTTTAAGTTCCAATTTAAAGCAACTTCCTTTCATTCTTATTTTGGTGATAATTCATATTAAAAAAATGCTATCATAATAAACATGTTTTTGTTTATCTTTTGTTATAGGAAATTTAATACTGTTTTAAATACCTTGCCACTTTTTTAATCTAGAACGGTAAAAGTCTGTCCTGTAGCTCAATAACATTTTTATTTTTGAAATCATAGTTCTTATAAATCGACGCAATAATGATTTGATGCTCTGAATAATCCTCGGAAAGGATCTTCATCATCTCTTCAATATTTTCAGGACTTAATTCTCGACCACTTGGTGAATCTAAAATTATTGGCAAACATACTCCCGTATGCCTTTGAACCAGTTTAATATATGAAATCTTAAAGGCAAAAACGACCTTATGAAATATCGCCCCCGAAAGTGACTTTAAGTCATTAGTGAAAATATAGTCTTTCCGTTCACTAACATATTTTTCATCTAGTCCAAGTCGTGTTGCATATCCGGAAATCAATTTATGTAATTCGCCTATTAAAGGATTGTCTTGCTTAACATTCTTAATTACGTTTTCCTCTAATTGTTTTCTTTCTTTCTCTAGTTTTGCAACTATTCTTTTCGTTACAATAGCATTCACATTTATTTTCGCAATTTCTGCATCAAATTGTTCAAGTGTTGTTTTAACATCTATCAAAGTCTCTTCTTTTTCTAGTTGTTTTTTTAATATACTAATTTTTTGATCTATTGCAACAATTTGTTCCGTTATAATTTTTTGTTTTGCAACTAGCAAATCCACGGTATCATCGTATCCAACTAAGGTTTCCCTATTCACCGGAACTTCCTCTCCATTTGGAGTTTTTACTCTGAGCTTAAATGAAGTAATATACTTCTCAAAATTTGTATTCTTTCGAATGACATCTTTTATTCTGGTAAGTTCGTCTTCTATCGGTTTCCGTTCACAGTATAAAACCACTAAAGCATTTTCAATTTCTTCTACTGGTGAATCCACAAATAAAATCTCACCAAGCTTATTAATTTCGGCCTGATATTGAGCAATATCGAGCATTTGTTTGTATTTTAATATTTCTCGTTTTACAACTTTAAGACGTTGCATCAGTTCATCATTCGTTCTGTTAGACAAACCACAAAGTAAGGATTCTATAGAGAAATGAATATTTCCTATTACTTTACCACGATTGAGTAATGTCCATCCTTTTTCTTGGTCAACGTAAAAAACACCAAGTAAATTATCAATCACCTCTATATTTGAGATACCAAATATTAGTGAGTGTGCCTTATCTTGTTCAATAGGTAAAGAGAAACCATTTTCTTTACCGTCATAATGTAATTCAAGATAATCTCTGTTTCTTATCAGTACAAACTCCTCATTATTTGCTCCAACTACAGTAAGTACAGTCTCATAATCGGAAAAGCGTATTCCACGAGTGTTTGGAATGGGATAACCTAATGCATGCATAAGAAGGCGCAATAACGTTGTTTTTCCAACGCTGTTTTTCTTACTAAATATGATATTAACATCCTTTTCAAACGAAAAAATCTTATAGTTATTACCTAACATTGTTTGTTGAATTGTATTAACTTGTAATGAAATTATTCTCATAATTTAACCTTACCTTTTATATTTGCAATAACCCTGCGGCATCTTAGTACATTAGATACTGTCAACCGAATAACCATCTCTTCGGTAAAATTATCCGTACTTTTCAAATCGAAACTATCCTTATAGTTTTGACAATTTTCTTCAAGAAATTTCTGTACACGTTCCTTAGACTTTAATTCAGTGTGAAATTCATTGTATTCGCTAAGAACTCGTGATAGAAACTCAAAACTCTCACTTTTGTTATTAATAACGCTTCTATATTTTTGTAATATCTCGAAAACATCACACTCGTCATAATCCTGAAGTGCGACATCGTCTTCACAAACCTCACATAGAATCGCAATAATAGGCCATACCATACTTTTTTTTGTAATAGAAGTTGTTCTTTGCGTGGCATTAACAGAAAATGTATGTTGCCAAAGAGTAAGCAACTGCTTTATTGATATTTTAGAAACTCCAAGATTATTCAAGAATTCAGTCGTAAGTGTTGTTAAAACCTTATACCGTTCATCTTGACTATCTCCATAAAATTGCATAACGCAAATGGTAAGTAATTCTTTATCAAAATCGTATCCTTTTGATAAGCAAACCTCACTTATCATTTGTTGACATGTATTTGGTAGTTCTGAAAAAGGTATTGTATTCAACGGACTGCTAAATTTATACATCGTCGTAGCTTTATTGAATGGATTCGGTGAGTTTGTAACAAAGACAAGCTGTTCAGCATCCGATAACTTTGCTGCATTGTCAAGTGTTCGCAAGGCAGCTTCTAATTTTTCTTTGACATGACTATAATCATCGGGATTCATAACTGCTTTAGCTTGAGACATAAGCATTTTTCCATCAGAAAAGGTTATTTCAACATCTTCAGTGTCCCCTTCAATTTTAACTTTGTAGGCCCTTTCAATATTTTTTAACATCAGCATTATAGCAGCATTACTTTGAAACTCCCATCCAAATGCGGATGCCGATGCGTTTGGTGACTTCATTTGTTTATCCTTTCTTCGTTATTACAATCAAACGATTTCATTTCATTTTAATGAATATTCAAATTCTAAACGAATTAAATTGTATAATTCAAACTTGACTTTTATTATACGCTTTATTATAAAATTTTTCTACTTTTCATTTTTATATGCTGTTAGTATGATTTAGCAGCCATAAGAATTACGACATCTCAAATTTTGAATTATAAACGATGACTAAAATGAACAAACTGCCGGGCGATAGGTAGCTGCGTAGGTAAAAGGGAAACTTAACACCAGAACGGTAAGAGCGATAGTGCCCACAAAACCAAAATCCTCGAATGCAATGATAGATCAAAAGTAATCTCTTGGCAATTCTGTCGTTTTAAAATTGCTGGTGATGTAATTGCATCATTAACATTACATTTACTAAACAATTTTCCTATTCATACACCAGAATTTGACTTTTCAATCAGTAATATTGTTAAATTTAGTTAAAATAAAACAAAAATAGAAAATATTTGAGAAACAACCGGAATTGACACAAACTGGCATAAGTGTTATAATATATTATCTAGTATTTTGTCCAAAAGAACAATTCGCAAACGAATTGTTCTTTTTTTAATTCAAGCGCCAATTTTGGCGCTTTTTTTATGCCTGAAAGGAGGCGAGTGAATTGAATAAGATATTAATCAGATCCCCGACGTCATTGCATTCAGTCAAAACACAAATATAGCAAAAGGAGGATATAAATACAAATATGAACAACAAATACAAAGAATGGATTGTTAATTTATTTGAGACAAGAATCACTATTACTGAACTTCTCAATAGGATGTTTGAATCTTATTCATTGGGATATGAGGAATTACAACCCAAAAAAAATTTGGAGCTTCTTCTTCAGTTTTGTATTGACACTAATGAACAAGATACTATCATCCTTGAATATCTTTTTTTGCAGGATGATGTATTCAGCGAAATAAAAGAAATGCGAGCATTACTTAGTTCGGTTGATCTGAATAATATGGAATATAAAGAAATTCGCAAACTGAATGAAAGCATATATTATCTAGACATGATTTTTTATGATCACAAAAAGCACTTTATATCGACTGAAATATTTTTTATAATTAAAGACAATTGGGAGTATATATGGAGAGAAAAATGCGTATATCGATTGCTAGCTATTCTGACTAGAGAACACTGCAATTGGAGTGACACCGTGAATATTCGTTGTCGATTATTAACAACTTTGGTAAGACTGTATCAAAAATGTGATTAACAGGGGGCGTAAGCCCCCTCTTTAAATGCTCATTTATGGAGCATTTAAATGGGAGTCCAGAGGGCGTGCACTTTGGCAAGATAAGCGCAGCGGTGGAAGAATTGAAAATTCTGCCATATCTTCTATGGCAGAACAGAATTTATCAATCGAAAGGATACTCAATTATGGCAAGCGTACAAAAATTTGCACAAACAACTGTCGTAAATCTATTACGGCATAATGATCGAACAATACAGAACCCTTCAAACCCAGACTTTGATTCTTCACGTTCAAATCAAAATTACTCTCTGCTATCAAAACGGTCGATGTCATCATATGACTATTACAAGCAGCGAAAATCAGAACTTTATTGCTATAACCGTCAAGATGCGAAAGTTCTTGCAGGATGGGTTGTTACAGCACCCAAAGATTTACCTGTAGATAATCGAGAAATTTTTTTTAAAGAAACGCACATGTTTCTCTCAAATCGATATGGCTCCAACAATGCGATTCAATCGATTGTTCACCAAGACGAAAGTGGCCAACCGCACTTGCATTTCGTTTTTATCCCAGCCACAGCTGACAATAACCCTAAACATCAACAAAACGAAAAAATCTGCGCCAATAATATCCTGAATCGAAAAGAACTCCGAAATTTTCATCCTGATTTGCAGAAGCACTTGAACGAAAGAGGCATAAAAGGAACTATTCTGTCTGGTACTACAAAATCACAAGGTGGTAATCGAAGTGTTAAGGAAATGAAAAATGAAAGGGAATTTTTTAAAAGAGAGCGTGTATTTGGCACAAAAGATTATGATAAAGAAAGGATATTCTAAAATGAAACCAAAAATTAAACAGAATCTTGTTATTGCTGCCGCATTAATGCTGGTATACGGGGTTGTCCAGTATTGTTTTCCGATAAAAGGGTTAGCTCCTTTAGATAGGTTTATTAATTATTCCTATCGGATGATATTAGCGTGTTTCTTTGGAATTGGTTATCTCTACAATTTAATCGCCCAGTTCTACCGATACAAATCTAATAAAAGTCTAACTCTTGAACTGTTTACCCATCATCAACAAAAATCGATATTCAAAATAATTATCGATTCAATTAAAATAACTCCATCTAAATATCTGATCACTACTCCCGGAATAAACAAAAATGAAGTGACCGGGGTTGTCTTAGGTATCGATGACCATGGATTATTGGTTGAATCCACCTTCAATGAAGAAGAACATCTGCTATGCATTGGCGGATCTGGCAGCGGAAAAACATCTGCTATTTTGATTCCGACCCTCAGGACGTTTGACGGGACTTTCTTTGCCGTTGATATTTCCGGTGATATTGCTAAAAACGTTAATCGCCCTGGAATGCAGATTTTAGACCCATTTTCTATCGAACCAGTATCTTACAATGTCTTTTACTTTGTCGATAAAGCATCTGATATAAGCGAGAAATATGAATTAATCAGTCAATTAGCTTATCTGATTATGCCAGAGATTAATACAAAAACTGGAGATAGTCATTTCTTTCAGGAAAATGGTCGCAAAATGTTAATTGCATCGCTTGTTCATTATTATAAACAGAATAATGATTTTAACGAAATATGCAAGAAAATTCTTTACTTAGACACAGATGAGTTATTGAATGAGATCTGTGAAAATAACAACGACTATACACGAAACAACATATCATCCTTCCGAGGGACAAACGAAAAAAATACCGCTGGATGTAAGCAAAACATGGATACAGCAATTACGTTTTTCGCTACAAACGCTAATATGCAAAAAATCCTGCATCGACCAAGAGTAAATGAAAAATCTATTGATCCCTCAATTTTGGAGAACAGTGACGTTATTTTGCAGATACCAGAAGCAAAATTGTCAATCTATTCTCCTTTTTTATCAATCATCATTGCTCAAACATTTGAATACTGTTCTCAAAGATCTCTTTCAGAGAAAAATACAATTTTGTTCGCTCTAGACGAATTTTCACGATTAGGAAGAGTCGATATCCTTAATGCTCTTCGAACTCTACGAAAGAGACACATCCGCATTCTCTTACTCACACAATCCTTTGCCGATCTGGATGCTGTTTATGGCAGAGAAAATCGGATGATTATCGCTGATAATTGCGGTTATAAGGTCATTTTGAAAATAACAGATCCTGATACTCAAGACTACGTTTCGCGATTAATTGGAGAACAGGATGTCATTAAGCAGTCTCATAATTGGAACTCAAACCAAAATGGATACACTGAAGCGCCACATAAAGAACGCATAATCCAACCTGCTGAACTTGCTTATCTGGGAAATAGATTACTGATTCACAGTCCCGAGGGTTATCGATTTCTAAAGAAAAACTATTATTTTAAAAAAGATCAACTCATTGAAAGTGTCACTAATCAATTTAGATTAGTGGCTATTTTATTTCAAAAATTAATAACTAGGGGGAAATGATGATCACAAATGACCACTTGCGACTATTAAGTGTTGCTGAAACGGCTGAATTATTAGGACTAAGTCTTAATAGCATGTACATGCTATTAAATACTGATCCATCGTTCCCAGCCATCCGTATCGGTAAAAAATGGATCATCCAGGAAAACCGTATCCCTGAATGGATCAATCAACAAATGAATAAAAAGAATATTGACAAAAATTAGAAATTGAAGCAAACTGTGACCAAGAGATTGGTCTAACTGAAAGGAGTAGACCACATGGCAAATTATAAACAAAGAACAACGACCGACAAAAAAACAGGCAAACAGTACACTTATTATTTCTGGCCGTATAAAAATAACCTCGGAAAGTGGAAATATGAGCAAGGTAGTACCATAGAGGCTTTAGATATTAAAGTAAAAAAAAAGAAAAAGCTTACTTTCAGCAGGTGTCTGTTCACCATGCATACCGCTAGAAGACTATGTGGAAAATTATTTGCGAACTGTTCATTTTAACCGGGTTAAGGAAAAGACAAAAGAACGGTATTTGTCCATTCTCAACTAGCCATCTCAGAGGCACAGTTTTAGGGCATACAAAAATGCAGGATTTAACTTTAAGGCTAATACAGGCTTACTACAACACATTAACAGCCATTGTAGCAAAAAATCTTCATAAGATTGTTAATCCTGCATTACGGTATGCTGGTATTAACCGGGAGATTGATTTCATAATCACACCCAAAATATTCACACTCCCTCAGGAATCAACATAGGAACAACAACAAAAGGCTTGTCGAAATGCCGTCCGCCCACTCACTGAGGAAGAGCATCTCCGCTTTATTAAAGGCATTTGCGATCATCCCATGGAACCGCTTTATCGAATGGCTATTGATACTGGCATGCGCCAGGGCGAACTTTTTGCTCTTACTTGGGCTGACATTGATTTTGAAAGAATGCGTTTGACCATTAACAAAACTGGCGGATATACCAAAGGTGCTGGTGATCACTATCATTGGTTGATCGGATTACCCAAAAACAAGCATACCCGCATCAATAAGCTGCCTCAAGTTCTGATCCCACTTCTGAAAAACCGTAAGATGAGGCAACGGAAAGAATTAGCAAGAATTGACATCATCCAAAATCCTGAGGCCTTGGTATTCTGCACACCTTTGGGTACCCATCTTGATCCTTCAAATACTCTGGCTGAATTGAAAAAAATTTATGTCTCGTTGGGAATTTTCAAACAGAAGGTTTCTCACGATCTACAGCATACCTATGCAACCAGGCAATTTGAGGCTGGTGTGGAGCCTTTGGTCGTCAGCAAGTAGGACACACCGATCTAAATACCACAATTCGGACGTATATCCATGTGTTACAGAACTTACAAGATGCAACAGCTGATACCACTGTGAGTATTCCGCTGATTTAGGCGGAGCCACCCCATAATATTCACACTGACGCCTTCTATGCCCAGATGGAAGACAAAAGCGATGCTAATTTTACTTCAAATTTATGTCAAAACATTTTTAAATGACATAAAAAAAAGCGCCCCAAAGGACGCTATACTATCATAAATGGTGATCCCGAATGGACTTGAACCATCGACCCCTACCATGTCAAGGTAGTGCTCTGCCAGCTGAGCTACGAGATCACATTTTTTTGCTGCTCTATAATTTTACATGATTCTTTTCAAAAAGTAAAGCTTTTTTTAAAATGTTGTTTCAGCATTTAAAGTGAAGTAATTGCGCTTGATATAAAACTCGTTATAGCTAATCGGCATGTTGTCTTCCATCGAGATAATATTTTGAGATATCAAAAAGCAACTTTCATCGTGGTCAATATTCAAATTTTCCCGAATTTCAAGTGGCGGATGAACAAGATCAATGTTCAGGATTTTTTTTACTTGAAATTGTAGGTTTCCCTTTTCCATAAATCCATGAAAATTGGCAAAATTAATGACATCTTCAACAATTGGATTCCCCTTCTGATACGGTAAAAAGATTGTCGAATACTGAATGATTTCGTCTTTTATTTTTACGGCTTTCTGAATTTTAATCACTTTTTCGAAAGATCCTATTTTTAGTTCCTGCATCAGTTTTCGGCCTGGTGTAATTACCCCGACGCTAACAAGCTTAACCTCATCAACTTCCCCTTTTAAACTATCAATTTCATCAAAATAAAACTGATATTGGTTGGCTGTCGGTTCGCACACATAATTTCCTTTGCCAGGTATGGTATAAATATATTTCTCATTAACAAGTAAAGCCAGGCTTTTGCGCAACGTCGTTCGGCTGACATCAAATTGATCCGCCATTTCATTTTCTGAAGGAAGCAGATCTCCCGGTTTTAATATTCCTTTTTCAATTTTCCCTTTAATATCATTAACAATATCAAGATATAGAATTTTTCTCATGTCCATCACCTATTCATTGTCCAAGCCATTGCTTACAAATATTGACGCCTTCAATTGCATCGCTCGAATAGCCATCTGCACCAACATAGTCAGAATAATCGGTTCCCGCCAATGCCCCGCCAAGAATGATTTTTACATCCTCCCGAAGTCCCTGTGCCTTTATTTCGTCAATAACTTCCTTAATATTTTCCACTACCGATGTCAATATTCCACTAATTCCAACGATATCAGGTTTTTCTTTTTTGATGATTTCAACAAACCGTTGCGCTGCAACATCCGTCCCCATATCAATAACTTCAAAGCCTTCTGACCTTAACATACTGATAAAAATATTTTTTCCCACATCATGAATATCATCAAAAACCGTTCCGACCACAATCTTTCCTAACACTCTGCCGTCTACTAATTGAGTACTGTCCATTCCCATCATTTTAAGGAGATTGGATACCAATTCACCAGCCATAATAAGGTCAGCAATATAGTATTCGCCTTCTTCATAATGAATTGCGACCCGTTGTAAAGCAAAATTCAGTTGATTTGCTATTTCCTTTTTATCTTTTCCCAACTCAATTTCAGTTTTTACCAAGGCAATCGCCCGTTTTTCGTCAATTGCCTCAACTGCAGAAATAATTTTTGTCTCCATTAACTTTCACCTGTTCGTTTTAAAACTAAAATTTTGATATTTATCGTAATTTTTTCGCTTTTTTTATTTTATCATGGAATCCATCTTTTGTCTTTATGATGATGACATATTTTTTAATGGTTTTTTAATGTGTTCAAGTGTATAATCTAGACGTAAACATTTACATTTTTTTGATTCGAATTTAAAGATAGAGGATGCGAAATGAACGGTTATACAAAAGTACAACTCCAAGAAAACAAAAAATATCTCGAACTGCTGTCACAAAGTTTTCCCAACATTACCAGTGCTGTGGGAGAAGTTGTCAACCTTAAGGCGATTCTAAACCTTCCTAAAGGAACGGAACATTTTCTAACCGATATCCATGGGGAACATGAAGCCTTTAATCATGTCATGCAAAACGCTTCTGGGGCGATCAAACGCAAGGTTCATCAAGAACTGGGAAACACGGTTGCATTTGAAGATTTGGAAGAATTATCCACCCTTATTTATTATCCTGAACAAAAAATTGACTTAATTAAAAAAGAGCGTAGCCAGGAATCTTTGGATAACTGGTATAAACTGACCATTTACCGCCTGGTTAAAGTTTGTCGGGCCGCGGCTTCAAAATACACCCGCTCTAAGGTTCGTAAAGCATTACCAAAAGATTTTGCCTACATCATGGAAGAGTTGCTACAAGAAGATGAACATCGTTTTAACAAACGTGAATACTATCAGGAAATCATCGAAAGCCTGGTCAAACTGGAACGCGCTCAACACTTTATCGTGGAAATCTCTGGCGTCATCAAACGACTGACAATCGATCATCTTCATATTATCGGGGATATCTATGACCGTGGTGCCGGACCTGATGAAGTAATGGATACCCTGATGCGGCATCATTCCCTTGATATGCAATGGGGAAACCATGATATTCTCTGGATGGGTGCTGCTGCCGGCAACGCTGCCTGTATTGCCAATGCCGTCCGGATTGCCTTACGGTATGCTAATATGGACGTTCTGGAAAATGGATACGGTATTAATCTCTTACCGCTAGCTTCCTTTGCAAACCGGGTTTACAGCAATGATCCCTGTGCTAAGTTCACCCCTAAACTCTCGGATAATCATAGCGTTTCTGATCAGGAAATTTCCCTGATGGCGAAGATGCATAAAGCCATTGCGATTATTCAATTTAAACTTGAAGAAGTATTGATTGATAATCATCCTGATTATCATATGCAAAAACGTCAACTGCTTCGCTGTATCGATTTTGAAAATAAAACGGTGACCGTTGAAGATATTGTTTACCCGCTTAATGATACTAATTTTCCGACCCTTGACCCCGATAATCCCTACACGTTAACAGAAGAAGAAAACCTGGTGATTGATCGCCTGATTTATGCCTTTTTACACAGTGAAAAACTTCAGAAGCATATTCGTTTTATGTATGCCAAAGGAAGTATGTATAAGGTTTTTAATAGCAATTTGCTGTTTCATGCCTGTCTTTTGATTAACGCTGATGGAAGCTTTAAAGCTAAAGAAATCGCTGGAAAAAAATACGCCGGAAAAAATTTGATGGATAAATTCGACCAGATGGCGCGAGAAGCTTATTTTGGTCAAACTGACAAAAACAACAATCAGACGCGAACCGATTTTCTCTGGTTCTTATGGTGTCATGAAGATTCTCCTCTTTTTGGAAAAGACAAAATGGCCACCTTCGAACGGTATTTTATTGATGATAAAGAACCGCACAAAGAACGTTATGCTCCTTTTTATTTATTGATTGACGACGACGATGAACTGGCTAAAAGAATCTTAGTCGAATTTGGTGTTGATCCCGAAGAAGGCCATCTGATCAATGGACATATTCCCGTTAAAGCAACGTCTGGAGAAAGCCCGATCCGCGCTAAAGGTAAACAGTTAGTAATTGACGGCGGTTTTGCCAAAGCCTATCAAAAAACAACGGGTATTGCCGGTTATACTTTAACTTATAATTCTTATGGTTTAATCTTAATTAGTCACGATCCCTTCGAATCGGTTGAAAAAGCGATTGCCGATGGCGTTGACATTAAATCTACTTTAATGGTTGTCGAAAAATCAACTGAACGAAAGCGGGTTCGAGATACCGATACCGGCAAAGCATTGATGAATCAAGTCGAAGATCTAGAAATGCTAATTACAGCTTATCGCAAAGGATTGATCAAAGAAAAAGAATTTTAAAAAATCAGAATTTTTAAAAAATACAAAACCCTCGCATGAATTCACGCGAGGGTTTTATTATAATCAGTTATTTTTAAAATTTTACTGATCAATCTAAGCTTTTTTAGCATAAGTGTAATAATAAGCAATTGGAACAATTAGAGCGCCGCCAATCATATTTCCAATTGTTACTGGTAAAATATTGTTAATAAATGCTTGTCCCCAAGTTATATTTGCGCCGCAGAAGATACCCATGGGAATAAAAAACATGTTCGCAACACTATGTTCGAATCCAGACAATACAAAAAGCATAATCGGAAACCAGATTGCAAAAATCTTGCTGACGATGTCTTTTGCGCCTGATTGCATCCATACTGCCAAAACAACAAGCATATTACAAAAAATTGCACGAATAATAACAGAAAACAGTGGAATCGCAACTTTCGCTTCAGCAATCCCAATCGCTTTAGCTGACATCGCTTCTCCATACAAACCACTTTGAGATAATAACCACGCCAATAGAACTGAACCAATTAAATTCGCAACCCATACAACACCCCAATTACGAAGCAACGCACCTAAGGTTATTTCTTTTTTGAATAGTGATAAAGTCATCAAATTATTGCCAGTAAATAGTTCAGCACCACATAGTACCACAAGCATCAAACCAACCGGGAAAACACCAGCTCCAACTAATTTTGCAAATGTAGCTTCAAAACCAGTACCGGCTCCTGATAAAATGATGGTGAAACCATATGCCCCGAAACCAATAAATACCCCAGCAAAAATACCTAAAATGATCATCTTGCCAATTGGTAGTTTGGCTTTATTATTGCAACCTTTAATGGTATTTTCACAAATCTCTGCTGGACTAAAAAAATTATTCACGCTTTTCTCCTCCTTCTTCTTTTTGTTTTCAAATTTTAACAAGTTAATTCTGAGTCCTTTTTAAAAAAATTATAGCAGTTTAAGAGGGGAACTTTTTAAGCTTCCCCTCAATTTTTATTTAATTTTATTTGAATTTGAAATTATTTCTAGAATAAACCAGCAATTACACCGTTTTCATCAACATCAATTCTTTCTGCTGCCGGAACTTTAGGCAGACCAGGCATTTTCATAATTTCTCCGGTTAAGGCAATAATAAAACCAGCCCCAGCTGAAATTGTCAATTGACGAACCGTAATTTTAAATCCGGTTGGACGACCCAGTTTCGTTGCATCATCGGTTAATGAGTATTGTGTTTTCGCCATACAAATTGGCACCTTGTCAAAACCCAGTGCGGTCAGACGGTCCATTTCTTTAGCTGCTGCAGGTGTGAAGTCTACGCCGTCAGCACCGTAAATTCGGGTGGCAATCGTTTCAATTTTTTCTTTGATTGGAATGTCCAGATCGTAGCAGTATTCGAAGGTTCCTTCGCTTTCGTCAATGAGACGAACAACTTCTTTGGCCAGTTCTTCTCCGCCTTCTCCGCCTTTTGCCCATACCTGAGAAATCGCAACGTTAACGCCCAGTTTCTGGCATTCAGATTTAACCAGTTGTAATTCAGCTTCCGTATCCAGTGGGAATTCATTGATTGCAACAACAGCTGGTAATTTAAAGACCTGGGTAATATTTTCAACATGTTTTAATAAGTTCGGTAATCCAGCTTTTAAAGCTTCCAGGTTTTCGTTATTTAAATCTGCTTTGGCAACGCCGCCGTTATATTTAAGGGCTCGTACAGTTGCTACAATAATTACGGCATCCGGTTTCAAGTTGGCCATTCGGCATTTGATATCCAGGAATTTTTCAGCTCCAAGGTCAGCACCGAAACCACCTTCAGTTACCACATAATCAGCAAAATGCATTGCCATTCGGGTTGCGATCACAGAGTTACAACCGTGGGCGATATTGGCAAATGGTCCCCCATGAATAAAGGCTGGTGTTCCTTCCAGAGTTTGTACCAGATTTGGTTTTAGAGCATCTTTTAATAATGCTGCCATCGCACCGTTAGCTTTTAATTGTTCAGCCGTAATCGGTTCGCCAGCATAGCTATAAGCAACAATAATGCGACCCAGACGTGCTTTCAAGTCTGAAATATCACTGGATAAACAGAACGCTGCCATTACTTCAGAAGCAACCGTGATATCAAATCCGTCTTCACGCACCACGCCGTCTCCGGATCCGCCTAAACCATCAACGATGTTTCGCAGTTGACGGTCATTCATGTCAACACAACGTCTCCAGGTAATTTTTTTGGCATCAATCTTCAGTTCATTCCCTTGTTTGATATGATTATCAAGCATGGCTGCCAATAAATTGTTAGCTGCTCCAATGGCATGGAAATCTCCGGTAAAATGAAGGTTAATATCTTCCATTGGCACAACTTGAGCATATCCGCCGCCGGCAGCTCCACCTTTAACACCAAAAACCGGTCCTAAAGAAGGTTCTCTTAACGCTACCAGAGTGTTTTTCCCCAGTTTTGCCAAACCATCGGCAACCCCAATAGTGGTGGTTGTTTTTCCTTCGCCAGCTGGTGTTGGATTAATGGCGGTTGTTAGAATTAATTTTGCTGGTTTTTTACCGGTATCTTTTTTTAATAGATTGTAGTCTACTTTCGCTTTATACTTACCATATAAATCCAGATCGTCTTCGGTTAAACCCAATTTCTTTGCTATCTCACGGATATCCTGTGGTGTAGCCTCTTGTGCAATTTCAATGTCTGATTTAAAACCCATATTATTTCCTCCAATACTTTGATAAATTTTTAACAACTAACTAACTTTAGTTTAAATCATTCTGTGATAAAAATCAAACAATATATATGACAATTTTTTACTGAAAAACTCACCAATAACGTTTACAATTATTGTTTTTTGCTAATAATTCAAACAATATTTTACTCTATTAAGAAAAATATTCATTTACATTATTAATCCACAGCATTTTAAATCGTATATAATGTTTTTACCGCTATTAAAATGATCACTAATATTCAATACTTTCTTTTTTTGATTCGTTTTTTCCAAATTAGTAATTCTAATGTAATTTACAATCTTTTTTATTGTTTTCTCTTATAATTCAAAACTTCTTACCCTAATCTTATCTTTTCACCTCCGAACCCTAATTACACCTTAGCAGCTTTTATACCTGCTTCATTTCAGCGACCCATTCACTCGACATTATATACTTTGATAATTAAATAACTATTCAACTATCTACTTGTATATACAAATCTGTATTCAGATTATCATTTTTTATCTATCGTGTCAATATTTTTCTATTTTTTGTCGATATATTTTCTTTTATTGTTTGTTATTATACAAACAATCTTTAATTGAGTAATATATTGTGTCTTTTTTAACGATAATTTAAATTTCACCTGATTTTTAAGTCTAATATTTACACTATATAAAATGCGACGCTATCTTTTCATTTTCTTTTTTCTATTGCCATCACATCAATTGTATATAAATGAAAAACCTTTGTCTTAAAACGACAAAGGTTTTTCATTATACAAGGGTCAACTCTAACTGACATAATATTATATTATCCTGATTAACAATGTCAACGCGGTAGTGATCTTCATTCAACCGTTCACCCATTACCCTAATCAGATCGCCATAAAAACACTGAGCTTTATAAACAATCTTAGCTTCTTTTAAACGCTTTACCAAAACAACTTCCAAAGGCAATACTTCAATCGCCCAAGCCAGATATTTGACATGGTTAACATGACGATTGAAATCAATATCCAAGAAACGCACTCCGAATTTTTTTTCCACATCGATGTGATCGATCTTTCTCATTTTTTTAAAAATCGGTTCCCCTTTATCATGACATTCATAAGCGTTCATTTCGGGATGTTCGTCAATGCGCTCCATCTTTTCGGTTTCTCTGTTAATCAATAACCATTGGGTATCAGCAATCACTTTCACCGCGCTGCTTTCGTCAAGGATCGTAAACCGTCGGGTTGCACAAAATTTTTCCATTCCCGTCGCTTGCGTTGTCACCGTAACCTGATCCTGATAACGTGGGTAATCGATAAATTTAATATCGTACTTAACTAAAAACCAGGCTAACTTCTTTTGATTTAAAAAATCGCTACCAATTCCCAGTTGGTTCCCTTGATTCGTTGAAACTTCCTGAAAATAATTCATTGCCGTCGTCGGTAACATCTTCCCGGTCGAGTCCGACTCATAACAAGCGACTCTTTTTATTTCAGATGATATAATACTCATGATCTTAACCTCTATTCAAAACTTCGACGATATAAACTAATCCCATCAAGACTCCAATTAGGTTCTGTAAAACTTCCCGGCTCGACCCGGTTTAATGCCTGTTCCATTGTATACATCCGGGCGTCGATCATATCAATATGATGCAACAGTTCCGCTTCTGGAAACATCGGCCGCTTAGGACTACCGAATTCCGGCTGATAATGATGCGACAGAATCATATGTTTGAGCAGCATTAAAACTTCAGGATCTGTCCCTAGTTCAGTACCCACCAATTCCAGTTCCACAATTTCCTGCGTAATATGTCCTAACAGCTTTCCTTCAGGGGTATAATCGGATACCGCGCCATTTTCGTCCGACACCATTTCATTTGTTTTTCCAATATCGTGCAGAATAATTCCGGCGTAAAGAAGTTCCCGATTAATAAAAGGATAAATTCCGGCTAACCCTTTTCCAATTTTCAACATCGTATACAGATGGTACAACAACCCACCTTTAATGGCATGATGGTGTTTTTTTGCGGCTGGAAAATACGCCAGCGCCTGGGTCTGATCGTTAAATATTTTTTTTGTGATCGCCGCAATATCCTTATTTTGAAAGTCGTCGATCGTATCATTGATATAGCCCAGCATTTCATCAATATTCACCGGCACCGTTTCAATATAATCATCAATATTTACATCATCACGATCATCCGCCAAACGCATTCGCTCGACAATAAGTTGCAGTCGATTATTGAACTCCTGAACTTTTCCTTTGATTTTCACCAATTTACCATTGGTAAAAATTTCTTCATCTTCAGGTTTAACATCCCATTTTTTTCCGTCAATTTCGTCAAAATCAGCGTCATTTAATACCATATTAAAATAACGACTGCCATTAGTGGCTGTTTTTGTCATTTGCGATTTTATAAATAAAAAGCCAAGATAGTCCTGACCTTTCTGTACTGATTTAATTTTCACTTTATTCTCCTTGTTGTTTTATTAATAACCCTTACTCCTACCCTCGCCTGATGTTGTTATTTACATTTTTCCGGAAACGCCTGCGCATAGGCGGCTAAACCATGTTTAAGGATTTCCATGCTTTTTTTCATATCGTCGCTGTTTAGCACATAGGCAATTCGCACTTCGTCGGCACCATCTCGGGGATCTAAATAAAAATCATTGGCTGGTGACAATAACACCGTTTCTTCCTGATCGTCAAAATCCGTAATCATCCATTCTATAAAATGGCAGGCCGATCTAATCGGCAATTTCGCCATAAAATAAAAAGCACCGCGCGGTTCTGCACAGATAACCCCGGGAATTTCCTTAAGAGCCGCATAAACAACCGCTCGACGATAAGTATATTCTTTTAATATTCCATCAAAAAAATGACCATCGAGTTTCAGTAACGAAATCGCTCCGATCTGATCGATAGTGGATACGGAAAGGCGCATCTGCACCAGTTTTTTTAATTGTCCCATCAACACTTTATTTTTTGAAACGATAAATCCAATTCTAGCACCACAAGCACTGTAACGTTTAGAGATACTGTCGATCATAATAAAATTCTGAGCCAGTTCATCATACTTTGACGGACTGAGATAAGCTTGGTTGTCATAAACAAATTCCCGATAAACCTCATCGGAAATCAGATAAAGATTATATTTAATCGCTAACCCTACCAGTACTTCGATTTCTTCCTTCGAAAATACTTTTCCGGTCGGATTCCCGGGGTTTGTCATCAAGATAGCCTTTGTTTTGGGTGTAATTGCCGCCTCAATGACTGCTATGTCGGGCAAAGCAAAGCCATCTTCAGCATAGGTTTTAAATCCAACCAGCTTAACATCTGTGGCCGCCGCCATTTCTTTATAAATGCTATACAAGGGTTCCGCCGTGAGGATTTCATCTCCAGCATTACAAATCCCTATAAAAGTAAAGAGCAATGCTTCACTCCCACCGTTAGCCACAAACAAATCATCAATTCCATAATCCAGACCCAGCCGTCGGTAATAATCACAGGCCGCTTCCCGGAGTTCAATAATCCCTTCCGGGGCCTGATAAGATAAAACTTTTTGATCAAGACAATTGATACTCGCTAAAAAACTTTCTGGGGTTTTAATGTCCGGTTGACCGATGTTTAGAAAATATACCTTTTTTCCCTTTTTCTGGGCTTCATTCACTAGAGGGTAGTATTTAAGCAGCGCCGGTTCCCCCATTTTTTTTATACGTTCAGACGTTTCCATTTTTTCTCCTGTTATTTTTTCATAGTTCACGTTGCTAAGTCCGGTCAGATTCATTGTCCGTCTATCATTCGACTCAAATTTCTGGTCTGTTGAAATTATAAACTTTATTATAAAAAAAAGCAAACCCCAGACCAGCTTCATCCATTCATTTATCGCCACTGCAAGCGGTTCTTACTGCTTATACGCCACGAACAATTGTTTTTTTTTGCTGAACTGCCCCTATTAATATGATATAATAAAAAATAAATTCTTTAGATTGGCAATATATTTTTTGTCAAACTGCAAATAATTCCTTCTATTCACTTGATAATAGCATTTTAATCATTATTTTCAAACCTCGCGATGATATAAAGATGCTCAATATAATGAAAGGTACCCATCATGAAAAAAAATCCCGTCATTAGAATCACCCCACCAGAGCTATCAACCTGTCTTGAGCCGATCCGCAACGAAATCGAACTCAACGTTCTTCTTGATTGGGCCCGAGCGGAAGAACTTGACATTGAAAACAAACATTTTAAAGACCTGAACCTGACCGATATAGATTTTTCGCAATTATCTTTTCGCAACTCCGTTTTTGAAAATTGTAGTTTCATCCACTGTAATTTTGAAAAAATAGATTTTCGCGACCTCCGTTTACAGTCCTGTAATCTCTCTAACAGCGACTTTACCGATGGCTTTTTTAATCGCTGTGAGTTTATTTTAGGAAAATTAATCGGTGTTGATTTCCATCAAGCACTCTTGCAAAATATTCTTTTTACCGACACCAATTTACAGTATGGAAACTTTAGTAAAGCCACTATCAAAGATATTAAAATTAGTGAATGTGATTTGAGCCATACCACCATTAGTGAGTGTAAATTTTCCAAAATTGTGTTAGATCGCGTCAATTTTAAAGGCACCAGTTTTTTTAAAACCCCTTTAAAAGGATTGGACTTCACAACCAGCCAAATTGATGGCATCAGTGTCTCACTTGAAGCATTAAACGGCGCCATTGTCTCAACCTTTCAAGCCGCAGAACTTGCCAAATTATTAGGTTTGATTGTGCGATAAAGACAAACTTGAAAGACTGTAAAATTCCTAATCATTAAAAAAGAAGGTTAATTCATGGAAACAATTCCGACCAAAAACATGTTAATACGAACTAAAAACGATTTTTGGTTTAGTACCGATTATACGATGAATATCTACCGTGGCTGTTCTCATGGTTGTCTTTATTGTGACAGCCGCAGTGAATGTTATGGAATTGCCGATTTTAATCAGGTTCGTGCTAAAGAAAATGCCCTTTTGATTCTTTCTGACAATCTACGCCGCAAAAAAACAAAAGGTGTCATTGGTACTGGTGCAATGAGTGACCCTTACAATCCCTTAGAGCAAAAATACCAACTGACCCGACAAGCTCTGGAACTTTTTAAAAACCACGGCTTCGGGGCGGCAATTGCCACCAAAAGTCCTCTTATAACGCGAGATAAAGATCTGTTAAAAACCATCCAAAAACATTCTCCAGTCATTGTAAAACTCACCATTACCTGTGCCCAAGATTCTCTGGCAAAAATAATCGAACCGCGAGTTGCACCAACAAGTGAGCGTTTTACGGCCATTAAAGAATTATCCGAAAACGATATTTTCACTGGCATTCTGCTGATGCCAATTCTCCCCTTTATTAACGACACCGTCGATAACATTAAAAAAATCGTCGAATTAGCAGCCCAACATGGTGCCCAATTTATTTACCCCGCTTTTGGAGTAACCCTTCGTGACCAGCAGCGGCTCTTTTTTTATGATCAATTAGATCGACATTTTCCCGGGATAAAAAAAGAATATCTCAAATACTTTGGAAATCAGTACAGTTGTTCCAGTCCCAATGCTAAACTGCTGTGGACAACTTTTACCCGCGAATGTCAACGTCATCAACTCCTCTACCAGATGCCCGACATTGTTAATCAATATAAACTAAAACATGGCGGTCAGCAATTATCCTTTTTACCATAAACTATCGTTTCTTAAAATTCACTCGCCCTAAAATGAGATACGCTACTAATGTTTCTTATATTTTCCTTAATGTAATATATACTTGACATTTATTAATATATATTATACTATATGCAATGTAAGGAGTGATTGAATGAAAAACTTAAAAATGAAAGTCGCTCGGGTCGAAAATGACATTTCTCAGGAAGATCTGGCAAAACGGGTCGGTGTCACCCGCCAAACCATCGGCATGATTGAAGCGGGTAAATTTAATCCGTCTCTACAATTGTGCATTGGTATCTGCAAAGCGCTAGGAAAAACTTTAAACGATTTGTTTTGGGAGGAAAATGACTATGAAAAAATTAAAAAAAGTAATCGATGAACGTCAGGAAATGGAATTATACAAAGTGGAACATATCTGGTTCTGGATCGTTTTCTGGCTGCTTCTGGGAAGCATCCTGATCCAGGCATTCTTCTTAGATGCGCCCTTTAGCCAATGGGGTTTTGAGTGGTTTATTTTTATGATTTGTTGTATTGGCAGTTTTATCGGTTATTACCGTAAAGGACAATGGGATTATTACACTAAACCGAGTGTTAAAAGTTACTTACTTTACAGCTTGATCGGCTCAGGTATCTTTACAATTATTGTTGCAATTTCATTAGCGTTTAATAATGATTATCTTAAAACCGATCTACGCATTCTCATTTTTATGGCCCTTTTTATTTTTGTCATGTTATTTATCATTATGTTTGTAGCCCTTTTCGTTAGTGGTTCAATGATCAAAAAACGACAACAAAAACTAGCCGACGAGTTCACCGATAATGATCCGCAATAACTCCAAATTTTTTATATTACGATCAAATTTACTCCTGATTTTTCAGGAGTTCAGACTATCAAAAAAGATAACGTCGTACCGACAATTGTTCGATCATGTTGTGTGCCTCAAGGCGAACAGTTGCAGCGAAAATGCTGCCTTTAGTCAAAGCGTTGCTTGCAACTGTACGAATTGCGTGCATGCAACAGATTAACAATTGATCGGTACGGTCGTTTATCGCCAACCGCTACTCCTGATTTTTCAGGAGTTTTTCCTTTTAAATTTTCTGCAATCGTTTTTTTTTGCTTTTACGTTTAATTAAATCGTACTTTTTCATTTCTATGCTATACTACAACTAATTTAAAACAATTCTGTTTTAAAATGATCTCATGCGTTAGTGATAAATTTTAAAACCAATCGCAACCGGTCTTATTACTGTTTTCTCATGCCTGCCGCTAAGCAATGCTTAGTCTCAAAACAAGTAATAAAGCCATGATTCAATTAAAATGAGGTGAACAAATGAAAGAAGATGTAAACGTAATGGCTGTTTTTTGTGATGATGCCAAACGGATTGCCCGGTTTGATGAAATGACCAATTTTGTTTTTTACACCAAGGAAAACTCCATCTGGCAAAAATCTGACCTGATTCCCTGTCAACCAGACTTATCCGGAGGGATGACTGCGATCCGCGAAAATATCCATCAGATGATGAATGTTTTTAATAACTGCAAAATCATCATTACCAAATCCTTAACCGGAATCCCTTATCAAGTTTTTGACAAAGCCGGTTTCATCATCTGCGAATCAGAAGTGTTTGATCTGGAATTGTTAGATACCATTCAATCCGATTTAGCCAAAATTGATGCCGAAACAAAAGAAGATCAACGGCTTTTATCAAACACACCTAAAGAAACCGGTCAACCGGGACATTATTTTATTGATTTAACCCAGGTACAGAAAAAACATCCGGAAATGAGTTCAAAAATGGCCCTACTACCGTTTTTAAAAGATACCCCTTTTTACGCCTTGGAAGTAGTCTGTGAACACATCCCGCCATGGTTTGAACATCAACTACCCGGCCTAAACCTTAGCTATGTTATCCAAAATAAAAATGATTCTGCGCAACATGTTATTATTACCCCTGTTGTGTGTGAAAAATAGGAGTTGATCATGACAACATACAAAACTGAAAAATACGATACGCTTAATGGCATTACGTTTTTAGAAACTTATGCCGATGGCTCAATAAAAGGTTGTGCCTTTGAAGAACCGAATAACATCAATACTCCCATTGGCATTCTGACTCCCAGTCACGGTGCCGCTAATTTAAGAAATCGACAAGGTCTTTCTCTGGAATTTTTCAAAAGCGGTCAGATCAAAAGCATTGACCTGGAAAATGCCACTGAAGTAATCACGTCTCAGGGAAATTTATCCGCTGAACGCATCAGCTTTTATGAAAACGGCCGAATTAAACGGTTATTTCCACTAAACGGTCGAATCAACGGCTTCTGGACCGAAAATGATGAATATAAACTAGCCAAGCCGATTTCTTTTGATTTACCGGTGGGCTCCTTTTCAGCCAAAGTAATCAGTATCTGTTTTTATGAAAGCGGAGCCCTAAAAAATCTGACCATGTGGCCTCAGGAAACGATTGAAATTACTGGTCCTGATGGGTTGGTGAAAGTGCGTTATGGCTTTTCACTCTATGAAAACGGCAGCCTGAAAAGTTTTGAACCAGCCCTTCCGGAACCAATTGTTACGCCGGTTGGAATAGTGATTGCCTATGACAGCACTGCCCACGGTATCAATTGTGATCAAAATTCGGTAACCTATTCATCTGGTGGTATTTTAAGATCTTTAATCACCAGCAATAACGGACTGATGATTACGACGCCAGATGGTAAGCAATTTGTCCAACCTTTAATGAAACCAGGTGCTTTGGACCCGGATATCATGGTTCCCGAGCCGATGACCATTGTTTTCAGTGCTGACAAAATAGAAATCATTCAAGATGATATTGTCGTCGTTGATCTAAATACCGCTACGGTTCGGACAATTCTGGTTCACGATCCGATGAAAAAATCCTGCGGCGATTGTTCTTCCTGCTCAAGTTGTGGCTGAAGGGCGCCCTCATTTCCGCTTTGATTTAAGAATTATTTAAGTTTTATTTAAGTTTTGATATAGCTGTTCAACCTAAAAACAATCTGAATTCATGAAAATGATTTCACCCTACCTATCATCTCGCAATTACATTCGCAAACTAAAGTACAATCCGTTTTTTTTTACTAAAAACACCTGTCATTACAACTTTGAATTCTTAAATCCTTAGTACTCTGAAAAAGGTTTACAATCAAAGTTTCTTGACTTATCGATTTGTTACGTGGATAATTAGCCCATAGAAAACAATGCAATCTGGATTTTCACCTAGACAATGTCGTCTCACCTTGTTACCAATCTGTAACTCGATGAGACTTTTTTGTTTATGGCAATCCCCCCTTAGACAAAGAAGTCTTAATTTTTCACTTTTCGGTGATAAATTAAGACTTCTTTTATGCTTAATCCTTTAGACGAAGAGGTCTTAACCCACATTAATGTGGCGGGTTAAGATCTTTTTTTTATTGGCTGATCCGTTCATTGAATTCTATAAAAAACATACTTGGAGGAAAGATTATGAGACAAATCGCAATTTATGGTAAAGGTGGTATCGGTAAATCGACCACCACTCAAAACTTAACTGCCGGACTTGGTATCATGGGAAAAAAAATCATGGTTGTCGGCTGTGATCCAAAAGCTGATTCAACACGGTTATTGCTTGGTGGTCTTGCACAAAAAACCGTTTTGGATACCCTTCGTGAAGAAGGTGAAGAAATTGAACTTGAAGCCATCTTAAAACCAGGTTTTCGCGATATTATGTGTGTTGAATCCGGTGGTCCTGAGCCAGGCGTTGGTTGTGCCGGCCGGGGAATTATCACTTCCATTGGGATGCTTGAACAATTAGGTGCTTATACCGATGAACTGGATTATGTATTTTATGATGTTTTGGGGGATGTTGTTTGCGGTGGTTTTGCAATGCCTATGCGTGAAGGGAAAGCTCAGGAAATTTACATTGTTGCTTCCGGTGAAATGATGGCTTTATATGCCGCTAACAATATCGCGAAAGGGGTTCAGAAATATTCAACAACCGGCGGTATTCGCTTAGGTGGAATCATCTGTAATAGTCGTAATGTTGACGGTGAGAAAGAATTAGTTCAAGCCTTCGCCGAAGAACTTGGCAGCCAAATGATTTACTTTGTACCGCGTGATAATATGGTCCAACGAGCCGAAATCAACAAAAAAACCGTTTTAGAATTTGATGATACTGCTAATCAGGCTCAGGAATATCGTAATTTAGCTTCAGCTATTGATAATAATGAAATGTTTGTGATTCCAAAACCCATGCACCAGGATCGACTTGAAGAAATCCTGATGGAACATGGAATTATGGATATCTAGTCTATCTTGTGAAAGGAAGTAAAAAATTATGTTAATGATCAGAGCAATTATCAGACCCGAAAAAGTCGGGGTTGTATTATCCGAAATGTTATCCGCTGATTTTTCCGCGGTTACTAAATTAGATGTTTACGGACGAGGAAAACAAAAAGGAATCAAAGTTGGTGATGTTCATTATGATGAAATTCCCAAAGTGATGCTCCTGTGTATTGTCAACGATGAAGACAAAGATGATGTTGTAAAAATAATTATGAAAAACGCAAAAACTGGCAAGGAAGGTACTTTTGGAGATGGTCGTATTTTTATTTCTCCTGTAACAGAAGCATATACAATCAGTACTGGCAAGCCCGGCCTTTAAGGAGGAAATGATATGAAAGAAGTTATGGCAATCATTCGACAGAACAAAGTAAACCAGACCAAAGAAGCCCTTGTAGAAGCTGGTTATCCCGCTTTTACCTGTTTAAAGGTGCTCGGCCGCGGTAAAAAAACGATTGATTTATCGATCGTCCAAGATATTGTTGACGCTGGAGAAATGCCGATCTCAACAGTTGGCGAAGCTTTAACGGAACCAACCCGCTTGATTCCAAAACGATTTTTTACCTTAATTGTTGAAGAGGAAGATGTCGATAAAGTCGTTTCCATTATTATTGACACCAATCAAACCGGAAATCCCGGCGATGGTAAAATTTTCGTCATCCCCATTGAAGAATCCATTCGGGTGCGTAGTGGCGAAAAAAATGCCGATGCATTTTAGAAAGAGGTGATTTGAATGGATTCAAGAGAAAAAGTACTCGATAAATATAGCTCTAAAATATATAAAAACAGAAAAGAACACGTTATTCAAATCGAAGCTGGCGAACCGAATGTCATTGCTGCCGATACCCGGGCGATCCCCGGAATTATGACTAACCGTGGTTGCTGTTATGCTGGCTGTAAAGGGGTTGTTATTGGCCCATTAAAAGATGTTGTTCAAATTGTTCATGGCCCCATCGGCTGTAGTTATTACGCTTGGGGAACCAGACGAAATAAAGGTAAGGGCGATGAAAACACCAAAAATTTCTTAGAATATTGTTTTTCAACGGACATGCAAGAAACTGACATTGTTTTTGGTGGTGAAAAAAAATTAAAAAAAGCGATTAAAGAAGCGGTCGAAATCTTTGATCCGGCCTGTATTATGATTGCTTCAACCTGTCCCGTCGGACTGATTGGCGATGATATTCACGCTGTCGCCGCTGAAGCAGAAGAAATGTACAATATTAAAGTTGTTGCTTTCAGTTGTGAGGGTTACAAAGGTGTCAGTCAGTCAGGTGGACATCATATTGCGAATAACGGCTTAATGAAAAATGTTATTGGTACCGGTGATGCCGAACATGTTAACTACTCCATTAATCTTTTAGGTGAATATAACATTGGTGGTGATGGTTGGGAAATTTGCCGGGTTCTGAAACGAATCGGTTATAACATTGTCTCCGTCATGACTGGCGATGGCAGTTACTCCGAAATAAAAAACGCCCATACCGCCGACCTGAATCTTGTTCAATGTCATCGTTCCATCAACTATATTGCTGAAATGTTAAAAACAAAATATGGCACCGAATGGCTAAAAGTCAATTTTATTGGTATCGAAGGCATTAAACAATCACTCCGAGATATCGCCGCATTTTTTAATGATCCGGCTTTAACCGCCAAAACAGAAGCCGTCATCGCCGATGAAGAAGACGAAATCAAAGAAGCGATCAGCGAATATAAAGCTAAACTTGAAGGCAAAACGGCCTCCATCTATGTTGGTGGTTCAAGAACACATCATTATATTAATTTATTAAAAAGCCTTGGTGTTGAAGTTATTTTAGCCGGTTATGAATTTGCCCATCGTGATGATTACGAAGGCCGTCAGGTATTACCGCTTAAAATGGATGCCGACTCTAAAAATATCGAAAGTATTACGGTCGAAAAAGATCCTGATAAATACCGAACTTTCCACACCGAAGAACGTATTCAGGAATTAAAAGATGCCGGTTTACCAATTGAATCTTATGATGGTTTATGGGCCGATATCGCCGATAATGCCATGATCACCGATGACTACAACCAATTTGAAACCGAAGAGTTCTTAAAACTATTAAAACCAGACATCTTCTTTTCAGGGATCAAGGACAAATACATCGTGCAACGATCCGGTGTCCCCTCACGACAATTACACTCATATGACTACAGCGGTCCGTATGCCGGATTTAAAGGGGCATTAAATTTTGCCAGAGATGTAACTTTAGCTGTTAATACGCCAGCTTTTAATTTAGTTCAAGCTCCCTGGAAAAGCGAGCCGACGTTAATTGGCAATTTAGGAGGTACGGAATAATGTTAGATGTTACACCCAAAAAAATAGCCGAACGATCGGCACTACGGATTAACCCATTAAAAACCTGTCAACCAGTTGGTGCCATGTATGCTGCCCTGGGCGTCCATAATTGCATGCCCCACAGTCATGGTTCACAAGGATGTTGTTCCTACCATCGAATGTTTTTAACGCGACATTTTAAAGATCCGGCCATTGCCGCATCAAGTTCATTTACTGAAGGTGCTTCTGTTTTTGGCGGTGGTTCTAATTTAAAAACGGCGATCAAAAATATCTTTGACCTTTACGATCCTGATATAATTGCTGTTCACACTACTTGTTTAAGCGAAACCATCGGAGACGACCTGGTTACTTATATCACCGACGCAAAGATTCCCGAAGGAAAAATCGTTGTCCACGCAAATACACCTAGTTATGTCGGCTCGCACATTACTGGCTTTTCCAGCATGATCACTGGTTTAATCCATTATTTATCACAAAACACCGCTGAAAAAAATGGCAAACTGGCGCTTTTCCCCGGCTTTGTCAATCCCGGTGATATGCGCGAAATGAAAAAACTGATGACCCTTATGGGGGTTGCGTATACGATGCTACCTGACACCAGTGCTGTGATGGACTCGCCAATGACCGGCGAATACACCATGTATCCCAAAGGTGGCACGACGATTGCCGATATCAAAGATCTGGGCAATTGCGAACTTTCCTTAGCCTTAGGGGAAATCACTTCGACTCCACCAGCCGAATCGTTAGAAAGCAAATGTAAGGTTCCTTTTCAGACCCTGCCCTTGCCAATTGGGATCGAATTAACCGATCAATTTATCATGGCTCTAAACCATTTTTCTAAAAATGAGGTCCCCTACGCCATTGAAGAAGAACGTGGTCAATTAGTCGATATCCTGTTAGATTCACACAAATATTCCCAAAATAAATCGGTTGCTATTTACGGCGATCCCGATACCGTCTTAGCTTTGGCTCAATTCACTTTAGAAATGGGGATGATTCCCAAATATCTGGTCACCGGAACCCCCGGTAAAGCCTTTGAAAAAAAAGCCACGGCCCTTTTTGAAAAATATGGTATCGAAGGTTGCACTGCTAAAGGTAATACTGACTTGTTTGAACTTCATCAATGGATTAAAAACGATCGTGTCGATCTGATGATTGGCGGCACCCACGGCAAATATGTTGCCAAAGCCGAGGATATTCCGCTGGTTCGGGCTGGCTTCCCCATCGTTGACCGTTATGTTCACTCTTACCTGCCTTTGGTTGGTTATAAAGGTGGCATGCGTTTAGCTGAAATGATCTTAAATGCCCTCATGGATCGTCAAGATCGTGATTGTGCTGATGAAGATATGGAAATGATTATGTAGTTACTTAGGGGAGGTTTTCCTCCCCTTTATTTGAAAGGAGGCTATATAATGGGAAACGAAAATGCTGTTTTACCAGAACGATCCCAATCTATTCGTTATTCTGAATGTAGTGGCGACGGAAGCGGTATTAAATGTGAATCAGAAAGTATCTCTGGCGCTGTCAGTCAACGTGCCTGTGTTTTCTGTGGGGCCCGAGTTGTTTTAAACCCGATCACCGATGCCTTTCATATTATCCACGGCCCGATTGGCTGTGCCAGTTATACCTGGGATATTCGCGGCAGTTTATCCAGTCAAGAAGAAGGTTATCGCAACAGTTATTCGACTGATCTGCGCGAACGCGACGTTATCTTTGGCGGACAAAAAAAATTAGCCGCCGCCGTTGATGAGGTCGTGGCCACCCACTCCCCCAAAGTTATTTTTATTTATGCCACGTGTATTGTTGGGGTGATCGGTGATGATATTGATGCGGTCTGTCGTACTGCCGAAGAAAAATATGACATTCGCGTGATTCCGGTTAAATCACCAGGGTTCTCAGGAACTAAAAAAACCGGTTATAAAATGGCCTGCAATGCCATCATGAATTTGGTCACTCCAGAATTTTTGCCTAAAAAAACACTTGGCGTTAACATTCTCGGCGATTTTAATCTGGCCGGTGAAATGTGGATCATCAAAAATTATTTACGACGCATTGGCGTTAAGGTCGTCGCCAATATTACCGGTGATGCCAAAGTCGACGATCTGAAAAAAGCCCCAACAGCCCAACTGAATCTGGTTCAATGTGCCGGTTCAATGACCTATCTAGCCAAACAAATGGAAGAAGTCTTTGATATTCCTTTTATTAAAGTCAGCTTTTTCGGTGTTACCGATACCTCTGATTCGCTGATGCGAATTGCTTATGCCGTTGGTGATAAAGAAGTTGTTCAGCGCGCCAAAGCTTTTATTGAAGAAGAAAAAAATAGAGTAATCCCTCTTTTAGATAAATACAAAAAAAATCTTATCGGAAAAAAAGCCGCCATCTATGTGGGCGGTGGATTTAAAGCCATCTCACTCATCCGACAATTTAGCGAATTCGGGATGAACACTGTAATGGTCGGTACCCAAACCGGTAGCAAAGATGATTATGAAGTCATCCAGAATCTGGTTAATGACGATGCCGTCATCCTGGATGATGCCAACCCGGCTGAATTGGAAGCGTTTATGAAAGAAATGGGTGCAGATATTTTAGTTGGTGGGGTCAAAGAAAGACCGCTCGCCTATAAATTAGGTGTTGCTTTCTGTGATCACAACCATGAACGTAAACATCCCCTCGCCGGATATGAAGGCACCTTAAACTTTGCCTCAGAAATTAATTTATCGATGAATAGTCCTGTCTGGGAAACAATATCCCAAGGAGGTAAAAAAAATGTCTAAAGATCTTGTCCACTTAAATGTTAATCCCTGTAAAATGTGCATGCCGATGGGAACTGCGAACGCCTTTTATGGCATTCAAAAATGCATGAACATCCTTCATGGTTCGCAGGGATGCAGTACCTATATTCGGCGTCACATGGCCACCCATTATAATGAACCGGTCGATATTGCCTCCTCTTCTTTAACTGAAGAAGGCACCGTTTATGGTGGTGAAAGAAATCTCATCATCGGTCTTGAAAATCTGATCAAACTCTATTCACCTGAAGTTATCGGTGTTTCGACCACCTGTCTGGCTGAAACCATTGGCGAAGATATTGAATTTATCATCCATAAATTTTACGAAACACATCCAGACGAAAAAGTTAAAATTATTCCGGTTAAATCGGCCGGTTACGGTGGCACTCAATTTGAAGGTTTTACCAAAGCGTTACGCGCAATCGTCTCGCATGTGGAGATGGATTCCACCAAACACGAAAAAATTAATATCATCAGCAGCATGATTTCACCAGCAGATACCCGTTATTTAAAAGATACCTTGGAGCAGTTCGGGTTAGAATACATCCTCCTGCCCGATCTTTCCGAAAACTTGGACGGTGTTCACCAAAGTAGTTATCATCGTTTGCCGATGCATGGTACCCCTATATCCGAAATTCAAAAAATGGCTGGCGCCAGAGCAACCATCGAGATCTCTGATACGATTAAACCTGAGGAATCAGCCGGTGTTTACCTCTATGAAAACTATGGCGTCCCGTATAAACGTTTGAACTTACCAATGGGTCTTCGCGACACAGATGCCTTAATGGAGCTTTTATCGGAACTTGCTAAAAAACCAATTCCTGAAAAAATAAAAAAGGAACGGGGCCGCTATCTCGATGGCATGGTCGATTCCCATAAATACAATGCCCAGGGCCGAATAGCCATCTTTGGCGAACCCGATTTCGTCGTTTCAGCCGTCCGACTTTGTTGTGAAAATGGCGTAATGCCCGTCATTGCCGCCACCGGCTCGAATTGCCCGCACTTAAAAGAAAAAATTGAAAAAGAACTCTCGACCTTAGCCGAAATCCTTTATGTCGAAGACTATGTCATTTTAAATGATGTTGATTTTGAAACGATTGAAGAAGAAGCATTACGGTTAGGTGCCAATATCATGATTGGTAATTCTGACGGACGCCGAATTGAAGAAAAACATGATATCCCCCTCATTCGTTGCGCTTTCCCGATTCATGACCGCATCGGCGGGCAACGAGTTAGAACCCTTGGTTATGAGGGATCGCAGCTCCTTTTAGATCAAATCACCAACACGATTCTCAAAGCTGTTGAAGGCAGCTTCCGCGAAACCTTATATAATACTTATTATAACGAAGGACCCAAATCAAAATATGGATTGGAACCGGAAATGGAGGCAAAAATGAACGTCCTAAATAACTCAGACCAAACCAAACCAACAACCGTTCAAACCATGACCATTGAAGAAAAAACGGCCAACCATCCTTGCTATAGCTGCGGTTCTGCTCAAAAAAATGCCCGCATGCACCTGCCGATTGCCCCTAAATGCAATATTCAATGTAATTATTGTGTCCGTAAATTTGATTGTTCCAATGAAAGTCGCCCCGGTGTTACTACTGAAATTCTGAGCCCTGAAGCAGCTTTTGAAAAATACAAATTAGTTAAAGCCAAAGTACCTAACCTGACCGTCGTTGGAATTGCCGGACCGGGCGATGCGTTGGCAAACTTTGAGGAAACTAAAAAAGCGTTAACGTTAATCCAGGAATATGATCCCCAAGTCACCTTTTGCGTTTCGACCAATGGCTTAATGCTTCCCTACTACGCCAAAGATCTGGCTAAACTCCATGTTTCGCATGTCACCGTAACAGTCAATGCTGTTGATCCGGTGATCGGTGCTAAAATTTATAAACATGTCGATTTTATGGGGAACCGCTATTATGGCGAAGCGGCTGCTTCACTCCTGTTAGCTAATCAATTATCCGGGATTAAACTGCTTATCGATGAAGGTATCATTGTCAAAATCAATACCGTTACGCTGATGGGAATCAATGATACGCATATTGAAGAAGTTGTTAAAACGGTTAAAGAGCTCGGTTGTTTTATCTCCAATGTGATGCCACTTATCCCGGTCAAAGGCAGTGCTTTTGAGGATTTGCCAATTGCCACCAATCATGAAATTAATGCCATTCGCGATAAATGCGGTGTCCATCTAAAACAAATGTATCATTGCAAACAATGCCGGGCCGATGCCATTGGCAAACTGGACAGCGACATTTCCATCAATTTCAGAGAAAATGAAGAAAAAACTAACGCAATCGAAGTCCCCAATACCACCGGATTACGCTTTGCCATTGTCTCCAAAGGTGGTATGCTGGTTGACCAACATTTCGGTCAAGCCACCGATCTTTATATTTATGACTACCTTGACAATGAAGTACAGTTTAAGGAAAAGCGCGTCATCGCTAAGTATTGCAGCGGTGAAGAAAATTGCGGCAATAAAGACGATAAAATTGGAACTATTCTGCGCGCCTTAACCGATTGCGATGGCGTCATCACGATGCGGATTGGCGATCTGCCCACCAAACGCCTTGAATGTAAAGGCATTAAAGTGTTTTCAACCTATGATCGTATCGAAGCTGCGGTAAAAACAGCCGCTCAGGAAATATCAAAATCCGAAGAATTATTAAATGTATCAGGAGGAATTTAAAGATGATTAGTCCCAAACATCATATTTTTATCTGCACCAGTTGTCGTATCAATGGCACTCAAAAAGGGTATTGTTTTCAACAGGATTCGGTTAAAGTTTTGCAAACATTCCTGGAAGAAATTGACGAACGGGACTTATCCGGCGACATCATGCTGACCAATACCGGTTGTTTTGGCATCTGTGATAAAGGTCCGATTGTCGTTGTTTATCCTGAAGGGGTTTGGTATGGTAATGTTACCGTTGACGATGTCGAGCGAATTATGGATGAACATATCGAAGGTGGTCATGTCGTTCAGGATCTGGTCATCTAGCACTTTGTTTTTTCCTTTGCTTTGATTGCTGAGATTGATGCTGTTTTTACGGCCGCATCAATCTTAACAATCATCACCAAATAAAATTTATTCAACCTTTCAGAAAGCGGGGCACACAAATGGTTACAATCATTGATCGCACACTCACAAATTTAAAAACCAATGAAATTAATTCTCAGGATCTTAACCATTTCTGTGACCTTCTTTTTATTTGTGGGGTCACAAAAATCGAATTGACCTCGGCGTTGGTTTCCCAGCTAAAGTCCCCTACTTTAGCTGGCGATGCTAACATGTTAAACCATCCCGGAAATTTTTTTCTGGTTCAAGCAGTTGGTCCTGAATATCAAAAAATCTGGCGCTTGGAGCCTAACGAACTGCTTGAAAAATCACTGCCTATCGACAATTTTTCCAGCTTTCACAATCAAAAAATACGCTTAATCGGCTTAGACGATTTAATGACCCAGGATTATCTCAGCTTTTTTTCAAACCTTTTAAATAGCGGTGCCGACACCCTTGATTTATGTCCTGGCAATCACAACTACTGCGCTACTGCCATTGCGTTGGAATGGCTTATTGCTGGCGGCACCAGTGTCAGTTGTCAATTTGCCAGCAACCACGATTTTGCTCCGTTGGAAGAAGTCTTAATGGCGCTTAACCTCCACGACAGCACCTTATTTTCCGGCGATTTATCGGTTCTAAATGAGCTTCGATGCCTCTACGAGAAGATAAGTAATGATCGTATTGCCAAAAATAAAGCGATCATCGGCACCGATATATTCAAGGTCGAATCCGGAATTCATGTTGACGGGGTTTTAAAAAACCCCCAGACTTACGAACCCTTTAATCCTCAGATGGTTGGTAATCAACGCGAAATTGTGGTGGGTAAACATTCGGGCCGTCAAAGTATCCTGTATAAGTTAAAAGAACAGAATTTATCAGAAACGGCGACGCGTAATCTCTTAAAACAAATAAAAGGCCGTTGCACCCAGTTGGGAAGAAATCTTTCTGATTGGGAATTACGCACCCTAGCGAGTGAGGTTCAAAATGACTATAAACAAAAAATATGTTGTTGACACAACGTTAAGAGACGGCGAACAAAGTCCCGGTATTGCTTTTACAATCGCCGAAAAAGTGACCATTGCCCAAACTCTCGATGCCCTTGGCATTCACCGCATTGAAGCGGGAACCCCGGCGATGGGCCGTGACGAATGCCGCGCTTTTGAAAAAATTAAATTGGCTTGTCAACAAGCACAGATCATTGGCTGGAATCGCATGAATCTATCGGATATTCAACAATCGATTAATTGTGGTGCCGATATTATTCATGTTTGCGTCCCCGCTTCTGATCTATTGATTCGGGAAAAACTGCGAAAAACAAAAATCCAGGTATTAGAAACGCTAGTCGCTTGTTCCGATGTTATTCAAGCTGCCCAAAAAGAGTTAACCATTGGCTTGGAAGACGCTTCCCGAGCGGATTGGGATTTTGTCACGCAAATAATCGAAACCGCCCGTGATCTTGGGGCAACCACGCTCCGTTTTTCCGATACCGTGGGAATCATGTCTCCGCTTCTGTGTAAATCAGCAATCATCCGCATTCCAACCGATATTGATATTGAAGTTCATATGCATAATGATTTAGGCATGGCCGTCGCCAATTCGATTCAAGGTTTGCGTTCTGGCGCAAAATATGCCGATTCGACGCTTTTTGGCATTGGCGAACGGGCTGGCAACTGCAATCTGGAACATCTTCTCATCGCCACCCAGGGAAAAATGGATTTTGGTATTAACTTAGAAGAACTTCAGTGGCGACAAGCCCTTTTAAAACCGCTTATTTTTAAAGATGATCGGCTCTATGCCTGATTCTGTTTTGAACATAAAACCTAAAATAAAAAGCCGGAATGGTTTCGAATAACCATAATAACCCGGTTATTCGAAACCATTCCGGCTTTTTCAGTTTAAAACGACTAAAAAAACCTAGTCATCTAAATCAGCTTTAGTTGTCCGCTGCCCATAAGACTTATTAAACTTTGTTATCATTTTTTTCATTTCGGCTTCATCCAAAATAACCGGCTCCCCAATCGCTCTGGCTTTCACATAAACTTCGGCGCAATGCTCAATTTGTTCGGCAATATTAAAGGCATTGAGAATATCACTTCCCCCTGTTAACAAACCGTGATTTGCCATCAACACAGCATAGCGGTCAATCATCGCTTCATAAGTCAATTCTGCCAATTCCATACTTCCAAATGATGCATAATCGGCACACCGCACATCGAGTCCCGAAAATGCCACCAAATAACTGGATGCCGGTAGTGGTTGTCTTAAGGTTGCTAAAACTGTCGCATAAATAGAATGCGTATGCACCACAGCATTGATATCGGTTCTTTTTTGATAAAATATCCGGTGCATTTCGTGTTCACTGGAAGGTTTTCTTTTGCCATCAACGATCTGGCCGTTGATATCAATGATAACAATATCTTCCGGTTCGGTTTCAAAATAGTCAATCCCACTGGGACTGATTGCCATTAATTGTTGTTCCCGATTATAAATACTAATATTTCCACCGGTACCTTTTGTTAATCCTGAGGTGATTAACTTTTGACAAAATTTGACAACGTCCATTCTTTCTTTTTCTAAAATCATCATTTTCTCCTACTTTATATTTTACTATGAATTATTTTTTCAATTATCAATCTTTATCAACCTTAGCGATATTCGTAAAGCAATTTTTCACCGTTAATAAATCGTTTTAACTCTGACACAATTTGTCTGGTATGATTAACTAACACATCATCCGTCGCACCGGCAATGTGAGGCGTCACAACAACGTTGTCCAGCTCTGTTAAATAGGGATGATTAGCGGCGATTGGTTCTTTCGCATAAACGTCAAAAGCGGCTCCGGCAATCCGTTTATGGCGAAGTGCTTCAATCAATGCCGGTTCATCTAAAATTGCCCCCCGGGAACTGTTAATAAAATAAGCCGTTGGTTTCATCAAACCAATCATCTCAGCACTTATTATTCCTTTTGTATCCGGCGTCACTTTCATATGACAAGTGATAAAATCTGCTTTTTTCATGACATCTTCAAGCAATTCCGCTTTCTCAACGCCAATTTCTTCAATATCAATTTCACTTTGAAAAGGATCATAGATCAATAAACCCATTCCAAAAGCTCTGGCGATTTTTCCCACTCGTTGACCGATACTTCCATACCCAATGATTCCAAGGGTTTTTCCCTTTAATTGCGTTCCCTTAAAAATCATATATGGCGAATTTTCATCCATATCCCAAATCATATCAACTTTCAAACCTTCTTTTGTGACCTTTTCCACTTCATCGGCGCCAGTAAATTTTCCGTCTTTTAGGGCTTTGTAAGCCATCGGAATTTTGCGGGCGATCGACAACATTAAGCCAATGGTAAATTCTGCGGTCGTGTCAGAATTTCGTCCTGGTGTATAAATTACCGGAATCCCTCTTTCCCGGGCCGCTTCAATATCAACGTTAACCGGTGTTGCCCGAGTGCAAGCAATCAGCTTTAGCTGCTTGGCGTTTTCAATAACATTACGGGTAATGTCATCATAACTTGTAATTAATATATCCGTGTCTTTTGTTTTTTCCATCAACTCGGCCTCTGGCATTTTAGGCAAACCAATTGCCCAACCATCGAGTTTTACTTCACCTAATTCATATAATGGTTTTAATTCTAATTCGCTGTATTCTGCTGTGAAAAATATTTTCATCTTATTTCCTTCTCAAATTCTTTTTTTATTGCGCTAACCTTATAAACTTTTGGGATTAAGTTGTTTTAATAAATCCGCTCTTTTATACCATAATTTTTCATTACTGATGCGGATTTCCTTGTACAATTCATAAAGGGCGTCATATACTTTGACATGTTCGGCGATTGGTTTATAACTCCGTTCAAATTTACAGCTTTTTTTTGCCGCATCTTCATAATTGTCATAAATTCCGGTTGCTACTCCCAGCATCATCGCTGCCCCTTTGGCGCCAAATTCATTTCCTGATGACACCACCACTTCCATTCCGGTGACATCCGAAATCATTTGCGCCCAAACACTACTTTTAGCACCTCCCCCGGCAATGAAAATTTTACTATCGCGGTCAGCATCCTGAAGGCAATCTTTAATCGACATGGTTACCCCTTCATAGACGGCTCTAAGCAAAGTAGCTCGCGTGGTTCCCGCTCCGATTCCAAAAAAATTAGCTTTGGCAAAAGGATTGTAAAAAGGTGCGCGTTCCCCCGCGGCACTGATATACGGATGAAAAAGAACGCCCCCGCAGCCCGCCGGCACTTCATTAATCAGGCGATCTATTTCTTTAAAATCTTTTGTTGTTGAGATATTTTCTAATGCCCAATCGATATTTGGGGTTCCATTCATTGTCGCTAATAAATTAACATACAAATCCCCCACCGCATGTTTCTCATACCGTGTCCCCGGCTCACCAAAATGGCAATCCTCTTTTTTCTTGAAAATCTCATTCGCACACGTTGTTCCTAAAATAACACAAATGTTTTTATCTTCAACGGCGCCAATTCCGACAGCGGCGGCAATGACATCAATCGCGCCCGCAATTACAGGTGTATGGGAATTTAATCCCAATGTATCGGCGACTTCCGGACTTACCATCCCAACAATCGTATCCGAAGTAACCAGCTCTGGAATATAAGAAATATAGGCTTCAAGATCAAGTTTTTTTAAAAGCGCTTCGGCCACTTCACCGGTTTTTGCATTAACTAACGATGTCCCGGTATCGGTCAAATCGCCGTGAATTTTTCCGGTTAATTTATAACGTACCCAATCCTTACAAAAGAAACTGGTACTGGCTCGATCCAGGATGTCTTGGCGATTGTTTTTCATCCATTTGAGCAACATCAACTGTGTTCCGGTTAACGCCGGAGTCCCTGTCGTTTGGTAAATAAGTTCGCCTAATTCAGGATGTTCCTCAGTAACCTTTGCCACCTCGTCACTGGCTCTGCCATCACACCACAGTAATGCATTTTGAACCGGCTCTCCGGCCGCATCAATTAACCAACAGCCTTCCCCTTGTCCAGTTACACCAATTCCTCTGATCTCATCTGCGGTTGCCGGACCATTTTTTAATAACTTTTGAAGACATAAAACAACCTTTTCCCATAAGGTATTCATATTCTGTTCAACCAGGTTATCACCGATATAGATCGGTTCATTTTCCAGTGATTCTACTAAAACTTCTGCTCCGTCAAGGTTAAATAACACCGCTTTAACATTTGATGTCCCCGCATCAATTCCAATGATATAATCCATTTTTACCTCCATTGTTTTTAACATCGGATCATCACACATAATCCTTTTTTATTTAAACGAGAATTTCTCGCTTAAATCAACTTAGTTTTTCAACAATACGTTTCGCCGTTGCATCATCAATAATTAATGTATTAATGCATTGGGATTTCAGGCAACCGATGATCGCTTCTGTTTTATCTTCCCCGCCAGCAATCGCTACGACATTGGGAATTTCTTTTAATACTTCCATATCAACGGTCATCACCCGCTCTTTAATATAGCAATCATTCCACGTTCCATCTGAACGAATCGGATTAACACACAGATCACCAATAAATCCATCGTCCCTTAATTTTTTGATATCTGCAGTTTTAAGTAAGCCACGTTTACACATCGTTGAATTCTCGGAAAGTTGTCCAATTCCAAAAATTCCCAGATCACACCGTTTAATATGCTCAAATGATTTTTTTATCGATTTTTCCTGCATTAACATTGTTTTCGTTGTGGCTTGATCAACCACTACCGGGGCATATAACATATAGCAGGCACAATCTAATTTGTCGGCTAAAGCTCTGGCAATTTCATCAGACTTCAGGACATCCTGATCAAGGTTCTGGGCGCCCACCATTTGAACAACCATACAATCCGATTTTTTATTAAAAGAAAGGCGCGAAACCGTTTCTGCCAATGTAATTCCCCAAGAAACGCCAATAGTCATCTTGGCTTGGATATAATCATCCAGGTATTGCGCCGCCACGCTCGCTAAAGACGGGAGGTATTTATCACTTTCGCCATAACTATCGGCGATAATCACCCGTTGTAAATCAAAATGCTCTTCAATTAATGTTTCATATTTTACATTGCTCATTTCATAACCATTTACTTTAATTGTCACAATCCCTGATTCGGACAATGAACTAATAATCCGATTCACACGCTGTCGCGTAAAAGATAAACGTTTGGCAATCTCATCTTGCGTCATTCCCAGATTATAATACCAATGAGCAATTTTGATATGCAGCGATTTTCTTTCCATGATCTTTCCCCTAACCATCATATTAACGTCCGATAGTTACATTTGTATTTCAACATTACATATGTAACTTTATTTAAAGATACAATTTCTTTAACCAAATGTCAATCATTATTTATAAAATTTATTTGTTGTTCCTGTTTCATTCCCTTTTAAAATAAAAAAAGCCTTGCTTTACAGCAAAACTTTTTTTATTTATTCTTTCTAAATTTCTCCAAAGCCACTGCCAACTAGAGCCGCCAACGTTTCGACCGCAAGCATTTCATCTTCGCCTTCGGCAATAATTTCAATGGTATCACCTTGACCTAAACCAATTGACATAATCCCCAGCAGTGATTTTGCATCTCCTGTTTTAGGCGGCTCTGCTACTTTTTTGATCTTGATATCAGCTCCGAATTCCTCTGCCTTCTGACAAAACTCTGCCGCCGGTCTTGCATGTAATCCTGTTGGATTAATGATCGTTATTGTTTTAGAATGCATCCTTATGAATCCCTCATCCCTTTCCTGAGCCATCGGCTCAATTTAAGTTACGATTGTTTATATAGTTTTTTCCCTTTTTTATTTTAATTAAACATTTTTATAAAAAAGCCCTCGATATTCTTTATCAAAACCATAAATTTAAATTACTTCAAGACCGGCAATCATGTCTCTAAATTAACTAAAGTATATTTTTATAAATAGTCCATCATTTCTTGCAATGAGTTAAAAATACCGTCGGGAACAATATCGGAGGTCTCCACATCCTGCATCGTTGCTTCCCCGGTTAATACTAAAAAACCTTTACCGCCATTTTTAACGCCAGTTGCCACATCGGTATAAAGACGATCCCCGACAAATGCTACGTCTTCCTTTTTATGTCCGGTGATCGATACCACCATGTCCATCGTTTCTGGAAAAGGTTTCCCCAAATATTTAGGTTCGACTCCGGTGGACTTAGTAATCAGCGCACACATCGAACCGCAATCCGGCATAAAACCAGTTTCGGTCGGACAAACCAAATCCAGATGAGTGGATAAAAACGTCGCCCCATTGGCAATAAAGGTACAAATTTTATTGAGTTTTTCATAGGTAAGGGTCGTATCAAAGCTGGCTACCGCCACATCCGCTTGATCCTGCACCAGATTAATCCCCTGTTTTCGAAAGCTTTCTTCCAATAAAGGGGTTCCCATTAAATACACCGCTTTTCCGGGATAATAGGTTTTTAAATATTCAATGGTTACATCTCCTGAGGTGATGATGCGATCTTCGTCGATAAAACAGCCCATTTTGGCCAACTTTTCTTGATAAAAACTGGGAACTCGCGAGGAATTATTGGTAAAAAAAATAAACTCTTTATTTAGTTCCTGGAGCTTTTTAATGAAATCCAAAGAGCCCTCAATAAGTCCGTTTCCCAGATAAACGGTACCATCCATATCCAGCGCAAATAATTTAATATCCTTTAACACGTCATTTTGGGGTTTGATCATTTTCCATAAATCCTTTCGGTAATTACCTCTGCCACTTCTTCCAACCGGCCCTGATCTTTTGCATATTGAAAAACACTATAACGTTTACGTACGGTGTTCGCTTCCATCAAACTCCGATAAAAAAGTTCCCGTTCAATCCCAACCTCTTTGGGCGAAATCATCGCACCGGCACTGCGTAACAACTTTTCAACAAACTCCCGTCGCGGCGCAAGTGCTTTTGTTTCTGCTGGTAAATCATCTTTTAACAGCTCATAAATCTCCGCCACAATCGGCGTCGCGATTCCCACCTTAATGCCATGCAGTTCCGGGTATTTGTGACGGGCAATAAAATCCATTTCCCAATAATGAGAAAGCAAATGCTCTGAGCCTGACGCCGGTCGGGAAACCCCTACAATCGCCATTGTAACCCCGGTTAATGTCAACGCTTCGATTAAATATAAAATGGCTTCTTCATTTCTTTCTTTTAATAACGGCGCATTGGTGATACATTTTTTAAGCGCTTCTTCAACTAACTTAACACAGGTATCACAACGATATTCATGAGTCATTGCAACCGCCAATGACCAATCTGTCAAAGCTGTCAATTTACCTAACACATCCCCTAATCCGGCATGGATCATGTGCATTGGTGCTGCTTTCATAATATCAGTATCACCAACAACGCCGTAGGCTAAGGTTGCCACATACGATATTTTTTGGCCATTGCAAATCAGCGGGGCGCCATCGGCGACATACCCATCCATTGATGGCGCTGTGCAAACAATAATATAAGGAATCCTGGTTCGTGATGAAAGGTATTTAGCCATATCATTAAGTGTTCCGGAACCGACCGAAACAATTAATGCGGTGTCAAGGGGCATCTCGAGTAGCATTCTGCCGATCGCCAATTCGTCGGGAATAAGAATTTCTTTACCCCGTTCAAAGATATAGTTTTTTATTTCAAAACCCGCTTCCGTCATCATGCGATTGGCTTTTTCGCCAGCGGCTTTCCAAGTATTGTTATCACTGATCATGTAAATTTGTTTGCCTTTAAATGCTGCCGCAACCTCAGGAAGCTGGTTAATAACCCCTTTACCAATGGCAATTTTTTTTATCGGCAAGCTGTGATGCCGGCCACAGGAGCAGTCAAAATCTGCCTCTGCCATCTCATTCATTGACATCCTTAAAATTTCATTCATTTGTTATCCTTTCCCGCTTTTAATTGTTTAGCAGTTTTCATCCGCTGGCTCATCTATTTCCAACAATTTTTTGCCACATTCAACATCGGTGACTAATACATTGATATAGCCACCTTTGATTGCGCCCTGAATTGCTGCGGATTTTTCTCTTCCGCTTGCAACCCCAATGGAATGCGGCACCCGCCGCAATTTTTTAATATCAATGCCAATAACACAATTATCCGCCTCAAAAGGTTCGGTGCTTCCATTGATATCAAAAAATTGCATACATACGTCACCCACTACTTTTTTCCGGCGCATGGTTTCCATCTCTTTTTCGTCATAGTAACCAGTGGCCATAATGGCCGAACCGCGATTAGGAACCCCAATACCGACAATCGCAACATCTAAATTATCAGCCATTTTAATGATGCGTTTAATATCAGCTTCTTTCATTAATTCTTCTTTGATCATCAATCCGGACACTCTCGCTGGTGCGTGAAGCAGATAAAAATTCCCACCAAAGGCTTTAGCCAGTGCTTCAACAATTGTATTCGCGTGAAGTTCCATTCCCAAATGTCCGATTCCGCCAATAAGCGGAATAAATGTTACTTTTTTAGCTATCCCTTTTGTTATAAAACGATGGATTTGGCCAATCGAAGACCCCATCGAGACCCCAACAATACTATCATCTTTGATCAGACGTTCCAGATAATTTGCCGTTGCCCTGGCCAACTCATCTTTTTGATCCCGGTTATCCTGTTTAAAATCAACAATAAAAACTTCCTTTAAGCCATATCGGCATTCCAACTTTTTTTCAAGATCAACATAGTTATTTCCTAAAATTGGATCAATAATGATTTTGACAATACCCCGTTCTTTGGCATTTTGAAGAATTCTCGATACTGTTGGCCGCGATAACCCCAGTTCTTTTGCAATTAGCTTTTGATTTATATCCTGGTTGTAATACATCTCACATATTTTTACCATTAGCCGTTCATCATCAACTACCTTTTTCATCTTCTGACCACCTTATCAACTTAACATTTTTGTTTTTATTCATACCTGAAATTATGGAACCATTTATTTCATTATATGATTATTCAAAAAATTGTCAACCCTTTTATTGCACTTTGTCAAAGAAAGGCCGTAAAAAAGCCTCTTATATTTACATAAGCAAATATAAGAGGCTTTAACTCTTTCTATAACTCGCTATTTGATCTTTTAGAGGGCCACGTCACCTCTTTCACCCGTTCGAATTCGAATACATTCTTCAACTGTTTTGATAAATATTTTTCCATCGCCGATTTCACCCGTTCGAACAACTGCCATAATCAACTGAACGGTTTCTTCGACCTTATCGTCCGCAACGACAATTTTAATTTCAATTTTGGGAATCATATTCATCATAACTTCGGTCCCCCGATTATATGCCACCCAGCCATACTGGTTTCCGCAGCCTAAGACTTGACGGATATTCATTCCATTGAATTTTGCTTCTAAGAATGCATCTTTTAACGGTTCCAACTTTTCGGGACGAATAATTGCTTCGATTTGCTTCATCACATTTTCCTATCTTTTCTTATTTTAATTAACCATATCATTTCAACTTAATCTTTAAAAAGTATTTTAGACTATAATATGCTATTGGTCAATTCCTGAAAATGCTGCATAACCTTCTTCCGCGTGTTCACTGATATCCAGACCAAGAGCTTCTGCTTCTGGTGAAACCCGAATCACCATCACCTTCTTAAGTATTAACATAATCACACCTGTCATCACACCGGAATAAATCACTGCAATCAAAAGCGCTATAATTTGAGCGGTAAATAACTGCGTATCACCAAAAAACAAGCCATTCCACTTAGCAACTGGATTAATCGCAGATTGTGCAAATAAGCCCGTTGCAATTACTCCCCAAATGCCACTGATCCCATGGCATCCAAACGCATCTAATGAATCATCATATCCAAATTTGACCTTTACTTTCGTTAAAAAGAAGAAACAAATCGGACTAACTATTGCGCCAATAAACAATGCTGCCTCATAAGGAACAAAACCGGCCCCAGGTGTAATCGAAACCAATCCAACAATAGATCCCGTTATCGCACCCATAATTGTAACCTTCTTATATAAAATCATTTCAACCAACATCCAACTCAGCATCGCCGCCGCTGATGCGATCATTGTTGTAACTACTGCATGAATTGCTAATCCATTCGCTGCCAAAGCAGAACCGCCATTAAATGCAAACCATCCAACCCAGAGAATCGCCCCTCCTAAAACAAATAAGGGAATATTGTGTGGATGATAGGATTTAACACGATATCCTTTACGTGATCCCAGTATAATACAGGCAACCAAACCTGAAATCCCTGAGCTGATTTCAATAACATAACCTCCCGCAAAATCTACCGCTCCGAATCCGGCAATTAATCCACCCTGTCCCCAGACCATATGAGCCATTGGATAATAAACAAGCATTAACCAAGCTGCCACAAAAATAAATAATGCCGAGAATTTCATTCTTCCAACCAGTGAACCAACAACAATCGCCGGCGTAACCATACAAAAAACAAGCTGAAATAGCGCAAACAAAATACCAGGAATATTACTGGCATAGGGACCGGCTTGAGTTTCATTAATCCCATGAAAAAAGGCATTGCTTAAATCGCCGACAATTCCAAAGCCACCCATGTCCGGACCAAACGAAAGCGAGTAGCCAAAGGCAAACCACATAACCGTCGTCAACCCGCAACAAAATAAAACCGACATCATCGTATTAAGGACATTTTTTCGACGAACCATCCCGGCATAAAATAGTCCCAGCCCCGGTGTCATAAAAAACACCAATATTACACAAATAAGAATAAAACTCACATCTCCAGAATTAATCATTTTTTCCCCTATATCTCCTAAAATTTTTAATCATTAATGACATATTTTTACTAACTTTTCAATTACCTGATTCGTTCGGTTCCAATCTATTCAACACCACTCCTTTCCCTCTCATTTCTATATTATATATCTTCCCCGAAAACAAGTTTCATGGTTGTCTGTTTCAACCGTATAATTCCCTGCTTTCCCTTAAATATAGCCCTTTATTTAGTTTGCTTACAAGTGCTTCTGATATTTGACGCAAAAAAAGGCAATAACAAAAAAAGGTTATCGCCTTTGATAAATCTTAATCATGCCACAAAGTTCTTTTTATCATCGATCGTCTTCATTGACTGCCCCGACTGAACCTTTTCGCACTGGTTAAGGTTAATTCTCTTATTTACTAAAAAAACGCCGCGCTATTAAAACTATCTAATAGCCGACGCTCATTTAGCTTAACTCGGTAAATTATAGCACTCACTTTGAAATGAGTCAATCGGTAAATTAAACCGCACTACTTAACTTTTTTCCTTAGCATCCCATTAAAAAAAAGGCCATTTCATCCATCTAAGTAGATAAAACGACCTTTTAAATAAGTTGTTTTCGTTTTTACAGCGCTATATCGCCTCGTTCGCCCGTTCGAATCCGAATACATTCTTCAACTGGTTTGATAAAAATTTTTCCATCGCCAATTTCACCCGTTCGAACCACCGCCATAATCAATTGGATGGTTTCTTCGACCTTATCGTCTGCGACGACAATTTTAATTTCAATTTTGGGAATCATATTCATCATGACCTCGGTGCCACGATTATGGGCTACCCAACCATATTGATTTCCGCAACCCAAGATTTGACGAACACTCATTCCTCTAACCTTTGCTTCTAAAAAAGCATCCTTTAACGGTTCCAATTTCTCAGGTCGAATAATTGCTTCGATTAGTTTCATAATAATCCCTTTCTGAACTTTATAAAAGCCTTCTCATTTAGAGTTTAAACACGATTTTATTTAATACCATTTATTGATCAATTCCTGAAAATGCGGGATACGCTTCTTCACTATGTTCACTGATATCTAAACCTAAGGCTTCTGCTTCAGATGACACTCGAATGACCATTATTTTCTTCAAAATGAACATAATTAATGCGGTCATCACTGCCGAATACAGAATTGAAATCCCGACCGCCATCAGCTGGGCTAAAAATAAATGGGTATCGCCAAAAAACAAACCATTCCATTGCGCTACCGGATTGATAGCGGATTGAGCAAACAAGCCGGTCGCGATCCCGCCCCAAATACCACCAATGCCATGACAACCAAAAGCATCTAAAGCATCATCATATCCGAATTTTTGTTTAACCTTTGTCATAAAAAAGAAACAAATGGGGCTAACTAATCCGCCGATTACTAAAGCTGCCGAAAATGGCACAAAACCAGCACCCGGTGTAATTGCAACTAATCCAATAATGGCTCCGGTAATCGCCCCCATCACCGTTACTTTTTTATAAAGGATGGTTTCAATTAACATCCAGCTTAACATCGCGCTGGCTGAAGCAATCATTGAATTGACCACAGCTTGAACGGCCAAGCCATTAGCTGCTAATGCGGAACCGCCATTAAAGGCAAACCAACCAACCCATAAAATCGCTCCTCCGATAAAAAACATCGGAATGTTATGCGGATGGTAGGCTTTAATGCCATAACCTTTTCTGGTTCCGAGGAAGATACAGGCGACCAAACCCGATACCCCGGAACTGATATGAATAACGTTCCCACCGGCAAAATCCACTGCACCGAGTCCGGCAATAAATCCGCCTTCACCCCATACCATATGCGCAAGGGGATAATAAACAAGTAGCAACCATGCTGTGACAAAGATGAACAAAGCCGAAAATTTCATCCGACCGGTTAACGCGCCAACCAGAATTGCCGGTGTAATAATGCAAAACATTAGTTGAAAAATAGCAAACAAAGCCCCCGGAATATTACTGGCATATGGTCCGGGATCGGTTCCACTGACACCATTAAAAAAAGCATTACTTAAATTACCCACAACGCCTAAACCGCCGACATCCGTTCCAAAGGCGATCGAATAACCAACTACAAACCACATAACAGTTGCTAAACCGCAACAAAACACGACTGACATCAATGTGTTCAGTACATTTTTTCGACGAACCATCCCGGCATAAAACAAACCTAAACCCGGGGTCATAAAAAAAACAAGCATTGAACAAATTAGCACAAATGCCACGTCACCAGAATTCACCATTTTTTCCTCCTGAATTTTAATTCAAATCATCTCATTTAACGATTTACTTAACTGTTTTCTGCTATTATTTTACCCTTTCTTTTTATTTTATATTTATATGCAAATCACTGAAACGTCCCAGTGATTAACCCGATCAACCTTTTTTTAAGTATCCAATTCATGTCTACCGCTACTCATAACCCCATTGTTATATCGGTTCATTTTTCCAGATGCACGCAAAAAAAGCGACAACAAAAAAGTTATCGCCTTTGATAATCCTAACCGCATGCTAAAAGTCCTTCTTAATCCAATCATCATCTTTGAAGATCAGTAAACCATTTCGCTATTTATTTTAGGTTGATACATTAAGTCATTCATAAAATCATTATCAATTGATTTCGTATCATAAATTATAACACTTCATTTTAAAGGAGTCAATAATCGCATTATTGACTCCTTTTTGTAAAACTCACTTTAAAACAATGTAACCTTTACTGTCCCGCCGACACCGTTACATCTTTTGTTTGACTTTGTCCATTACGCTCAAAAGTTACCGTAACGGTATCTCCGGGATTAACAGCGTATAGTATCTCTTTCATTTTAATCATGGTATTGGTTGCGACCCCATTAATGTCAGTAATAATGTCGCCGGCCTGCAAACCAGCATTCGCTGCCCCGCCGCCTTGTTGAACTGACGCAATATAAATACCATTAGTAAACTTAACATCACCATCGGCCAGGTAATAATCGGCTATCGCCCGATCATAACCAGTAATTCCCATTACGGTTGCTTTAAATTCACCGGTTGCGACAATTTCATTCAAAATAGGCTTAAGAATATTGATTGGAATAGCAAAACCCATTCCTTCACCGGTCGTTAATTTATAGGTATTAATACCGATGACTTTACCTTCTTTATTGATTAACGGTCCCCCGCTATTGCCCGAATTGATCGATGCATCCGTCTGAATCAAATCTTCTGCCAACCCATTATCCAATGGGATGCTGCGATTTAATGCTGAAACAATTCCGGCCGTGACGGTTCGTTCAAAATTCAGTCCCATGGGATTTCCGACTGCTACCGCCAGTTCACCAACAACAACATGGTCCGAATCCCCAAGTTCAAGTACCGGTAAATCTTTAGCTTCAATTTTGATAATTGCCAGATCCAGACTCGAGTCCGACCAAATCAGTTTTCCATCATAAGTGCTACCGTCTGCCAGTGAGACATTCATCGACGTAACGCCATCGGAAGCGACATGTTGGTTCGTAGCGATATAGCCATCACTGGTCAGAATAAAACCAGAACCAACCGCCTTTTGCTGTTGCGGTCCCATGTTCGTCATTGCTACTCCGGTGGTCTCAATCCCCACCACGGATGGTGGAACCGCTTGAGCAATCGCCTCGACGACAGTATCAGCGGACCCGCCATTGACCACAATTTCCTGTTTCGCACCTTGAATGACCGCGTTATCATTGAGAAAATAATTAGCCCCAAGAAAAAGAACCCCTACAATCAGTCCGCCAACAATTGCACCGACAATGCCAATGATAAAAGAATTTGGCTTTTTTTCCTGTTTTAAATCTTCGTTCATTGATTCTCCTCAATCCTAGCCAAAGCTCTTACAGATTGATTGTCTCACTCACACAACTTCTTTTTGCAACACATAATGTCACATCTTTTTCCAAGGCAACACCAGCTTGGGTCAATATCCGAGCTGTTGTTTCATAGGCCAATAAAGGATAATTGTTTTCCTGACTCAAATGAGCCAGAACTAAACTCCGAGTCCCTTTTTTAACCAGTTCCAGAGCTAAATCACCAGCCGTCTCATTTGATAAATGGCCAAAGTCACTTTTGATCCGCTGTTTCAGATAAAAAGGATAACTTCCCGCTTCAAGCATCGACACGTCATGATTGGATTCCAGCACGACGAGCTCGCAGCCCGATAGAGCCGTCATCATTTCTGGTGTGATAATGCCCGAATCGGTAGCAACTCCGATTCGTTTTTTGCCATCATGAATAACAAATCCCGATGAGTCAGCGGCATCATGAGATGTTTTAAACGCTTCAATTTCAAAATCATCAATCACAAATGATTGCTCAAAATCGAAGTTTTTAATATTATGTGGTGCAATTTTTCCTAAATCTTTTTCCATCGCTGTCCAAGTCTTGTCGTTGGCATAAACCGGCAAGTCAAAACGCCGAGACAAAACGCCAACACCATGAATATGATCACTATGTTCATGGGTTACGATGATTGCTCCTATTTCGGCTGGATTTTCTTCAATCGCAGCTAATGCACTCTGAATCCTTTTCCCGCTAAGACCGGCATCGATGAGTAATCTGGTGTTATTGTTTGAGACAAATAGACTGTTACCAGAACTTCCACTATATAAACTACAAAATTTCAATCGTTGCTCCCTTGTTCGTTTTAAAAACATCGTAAAATCATTCCACTTAAATGTGCCAAGGGCTTGCCGGATTGTTGACTTTATCCTAGCGAATCTTACTTAAAGCTGACTTAACTCAACTTTATCGTCCTTAAGATATCTTCGCGATCCGTTACTTAGATCAGCCTGATTTGTCTAACAACCAGAAGCATCTTTTTCGGAAACCCGCCGAATATCAGCACCCAAGTTGCGAAGATTTTCCTGGAGATTTTCATAACCCCGATCAATATGGACAATTTCGGTAATTTTAGTTTCACCATCAGCAACTAAACCCGCAATTACCATCGCCGCCCCGGCTCGCAGATCAGTGGTCCGTATTTTAGTGGCCGATAAATTTTTCACCCCAGTAATGCTTGCCGTTCGACTATTAATGGAAATATTTGCCCCCATCCGTCTCAGTTCATCGACATATTTAAAACGACTTTCAAAAATACTTTCGGTAATCGTACTGATGCCTTCAGCAATCGTCATTAAAACAGCCATTGGTTGCTGCAAATCAGTAGGAAATCCAGGGTATGGCATGGTTTTTACATTCACTGCCTTTAACGGGTGTTTACTCCTAACCCGAATCCCATTGTCTTCCTCCAGAACAACAACACCCATTTCATTAAGCTTGGCGGTAATGGCTTCCATATGTTTAGGAATAACATTTTTGATTAAAACATCACCTTCCGTTGCCGCCGCTGCCATCATATACGTTCCGGTCGTTATCTGATCTGGGATTACCGAGTATTCACAACCATGCATTTCGCTCACGCCGACGATCTTAATTACATCGGTTCCCGCCCCTTTGATATTTGCTCCCATCAAATTTAAAAAGTTAGCCACATCAACGATGTGGGGTTCTTTAGCAGCATTTTCAATTACTGTTTTTCCATCTGCGCGAACGGCCGCTAACATGATATTAATGGTCGCCCCAACGCTAACGACATCAAGAAAAATGTGGGCACCTTTAAGATTTGGAGCATCCATTTTTACCTGACCATGTTCAATCACGACCGTCGCCCCTAATGCCTGAAACCCTTTGATATGTTGATCAATTGGGCGGTCGCCAATATTACATCCCCCCGGCAATGGCACAATCGCCTTTCGATAACGGCCCAGCAATGCGCCCAACAAATAATATGAAGCCCGCATCTGTCCAGTTTCTTCTTCATAATCCGATACATCATATGAAATCGGTTTTTTCGGTATTAATAATTAAAGTATCATTTTCTCTATATATTTCAGCTCCCAATTTTTCAAGAATAACAATCATCTTGTTAACATCTTTAATATCTGGAACATTTTCTATTTTACTTGAGCAAGCACAAAGAACCGCCGCCGGAATAATTCCCAACACGGCATTTTTGGCTCCGGAGATTGTAACCTCACCTTGAAGCGGGTTACCTCCTTCTATAATAAAAGCATCCATATTTATTCCTTTCAGTGCATCCGTATATGCAATATCCAATTGACAATTATATCATAATTTTTTATATTATCAAGAAATCTCTTTGTTTTTACGCTCTTTTCGCTTATAAATCCTTTGTTTCTTGTAGTCTTTAAGAAATCTTTTCTCAAACCAAAGAAAACAGGAATTTTTCACAAATTTATTTTGATGTGATATAATATATTAGCATATTACTTATCTAAACTAAAGATTTTTAATAATTAAATAACTCGAGGTAAAAAATGAATCGTTTTGAATTAGTTTCCAGCCATGATGATTTGGGTGTTACACCCATTGAAAATATTTTTATTAACCACTATATGCCCATGGCTCGGGGTGACTACGTAAAGGTCTATCTTTACGGCTTAAAGCGGTGCTTTAATCTAGGTCTGACCCCGATCAGCAACGAAGATATCGCTAAAGACCTGAACCTATTAGAAACAGATGTCAAAAAAGCTTGGGATTATTGGGCCTCTGAAAAAATTATTGCCGTTGAATATACCGGTACCCGGGATGCATTAGTGCGTTTTTTTAACATTACCGGAACAATTCTTTATAAAAATGAAGATGTTCCCGTAACCACCATCGCTACGCCTTCGCATTCCTCAAACACTATTGAAGATCGCATTCGGCGCATGTATGAAACCATTCAGGACATGTACGAAAGTCGCACTATCACCAAAAAAGAAACGTTGCTTTTTAAGCGCTGGTTGGATGAATATAATTTTACCCCCAGAAGCAGTCATTCTGATTGTCGAATATTCAATCAATATGATCAATAAAAAAGAGCGCACCTTTACCCCGGCCCAGGTGGTCTCCTATCTGGAAACCGTCGCCAAAAGTTTTCATGCCGCCGAAGTTCGTGACCATATTGAAGCTGAAGCTTATATTAAAGACTCGACCCATAAACGAACGGCATATTATCAAATTTTTAAATATTTGGGCATTCAGCGCAATCCGATGGTCTCTGAACGACAGATGATGGATACCTGGTTTGATAATTACGGTTTTTCAATGGAAATCATCGTTCAGGCATTATCCCGAACCAACAAACCCAACATGAAATATATCGATGGTATTTTAAAAAATTGGCATGAGTGCGGTTATAAAACACTGGACGATATAAAAAATAATGATAAACCGAAAACAAAATCGGCCCCAAAAGATATCATCGCACCAATGAGCGATTCCCGAAAACAGGCCTACCTAGATATGGAAGAGGAATTTGCTGAAGTATTATGGCCGGAACTGGAGATCGCTGATGAAGACTTATAATGAAGCTTTTGCCTTGCTACTTAAAAAGCAAAATGCCTATCAACTTAAACTGCGAAAAAAAAAAGGCCGCTCTGTATCAGCGGATTCCTGAGCTTTCTGCCCTTGATAACGAAATCAATCGCATGGGTGTTGCCCTAACTCGAGCTACAATCGCTAATGATCATGATAAAACGGCTAAAATCCGGCAAACGATGAATGATCTTGAAGCTCAAAAATTTGCCTTATCAGGTAACCATCATCCATTATTGTCGCACTCCTATTATTGTTCAATTTGTAAAGACACGGGAATTCTTCCCGATGGTATCTGTCAATGTCTAAACCAGTGCCTCGCGGAAATTAGTTTTTCCAGTTATGATCTAAAAACACAAGCGCGGCTCGAAACTTTTGAAAACTTTGATCTCAACTATTATCCCGATCAACCAGCCAGTCCCGGATCAATCAGTCCCCGCGCCAACGCTCGAAATATCAAGCTAAATATGCTTGGTTATTGCCAAGCTTTTGAAACAATCCATGAAAATTTTCTTTTTACCGGCCCTCCGGGTGTCGGTAAAACTTTTGTGTCTAATTGTATTGTTAATAAGCTCACCGAAAAAGGCTACAGTATCGTTTATGTCACCGCCGCTCATTTGGTTTCCAGCATTCAAGATCAAATTTTTAAGGAAAAAAAAACCGCCGCTCATATCTTCGAACCTTTGCTTCTTTGTGACCTACTGATTATTGATGATATTGGTGCTGAGTTCTCTTCCGAATATAGTCAAAAACAACTTTATGAAGTCATCGACAGCCGTCTCAATGCCGAAAAAAATATGATCATTTCCAGTAATTTAAGCCTTCTTAAAATCAATGAACTATATGATGAGCGCCTCTCTTCGCGAATTCGCGGATATTTTAAAACGATGCCTTTTCAGGGTGATGACATTAGAATTATTAAGGCGCGCAAAGGACGTCCTTAAATTAAAGGTGTCTGAGCAAAATTTAGACACCTCTGATTAAAACTTATTTTTTTAATCGCTTTTAATGTTTGTTCCCAGCGCTTCTACTAAATTTAATAACACTGGCTTGGCGCTTTTGTCGCTCATCTGTATGATCCTAAATTTCACTTTAACACGGTCGGCTATTCCGGCCTTTCCATCCCATAAATATCATAAATTTCCGGAGTATATCGGCCCTCTTCATCATACACAATCAAAGGCGCAGCGGTTTTTAAACCGGGCTTACCACTTTTTCGCCCCTCAATTAAAACAATGTTGGCTTCTTTTTTTATCGATGGGTAAACAAATTGCAACTGCTTAACCTCAATTTTATAACGCCGCATCAATGCCATAATGTCCCCCAGACGTTCCGGTCGATGAACCAGAAATAAGCGACCATGATCTTTCATCATGCGTTTACTGAAGATCAGAATATCTTCGATATCGCAAAGAACTTCATGTCGGGATATCGTTTTTGTTTCGCAATTATTTTTAAGCCCTGCCTTTGCCCGCATATAAGGGGGATTGCTCACTACTACATCGTAATAATTGGGAATCATTTCGTCACCGGGATTTTTGATATCCCCTTCGATGATCTTGATTTTTCCCGATAAGCCATTTAGCATTATGCTTCGATTCGCCATCTCTACGAGTGGTGGTTGAATTTCCACGCCAGTAATCGACGCCGCTTTTGTTTTTCCGTAAAGTAATAGTGGAATAATTCCGGTTCCGGTTCCCAGATCAATGATATGCAATAAATCTTTGATTCGCTGAGAAACAAACCAGGATAACAAAACAGCATCCATTCCAAAACAAAAAAAATCCGGATTTTGAATAATCTTTAATTGATTTAAACCCAAATCCTCAATTCGTTCGCCTTTTTTTAAAAAGTTATCCACATTCAACTCCTTTTATTTACACATTTTTATCGTTTCTTAACAGAAAGTTAATCATTTTATCCACAATTCCCGAAATATTGTCCACTGTTTGTGGATAACTCGTGAAAAATTTCAACAATTCTGTTAAAACGCCGTTAATTAGCGCTTTTTAAATCTTTGTTTTTTTATCTGCCTGTTGATTAATTATTTTTAACTTATCCACATATGCACAAATAAAAGTTAACAATTAATTACGCCTTATCGAAACCGCTAAAACAAACGATATAATTATTTTATGCTAAATTCCAAATCTAATTAGCTGTTGATAAAGTATTTTTTAACAATAATCATATTTTTTGGTTTTTTCCTTTATTGTAAACACATTCTTTGCTATAATGTGTAGTTGTAGAGGACTATTTCTAATTTATTGTAATAATTTGTCACCTCTAGAGGCCCCTTTATCATCCATGATTATGGAGTCAAAGTCAATAACCAAAAAAATTGCAATAGAAATTATTTGCGAAAGCGATGGATAATATGAATAATGACAAAATCCAGCCGAGTAAATTGGATATTATTCTCGAAAAAAAACGAAATCTGGATGCGACCATCCAAGAATGTGAAATACGAATTGATGCAAAGCTTACTTCATTAGTAGATGATGGCTTCGTTTCCAAAGAAATAAATCCCGAACTCTTTGAGACAACGATAAATAATTCTTCCTATCAACCCAGTGATCATTTTCTCTCTGGTGTTGATATTACTGATGATGATGCTTTAGATCAGGCCGTTCTTAATTCACGTCCTTTTGAAAAGCGGTCAAGCCAACTTGCTTTTAATGGTGATTTGCTCTCTAGTCAAACATCACGTCACTATGAGGCAATCCATTCCAGGTCTTCCGTTAATGAAGACGATGATGACGATGAACTCCCGACTTTGTCGAAAATACTTGGTCGAACTACCCCTTACGCCGATGACGTTACCGATGCTTTAACGCATCCGGATTCAGGATTAGAAACTGCTGAATCAATGCACTTAGACACTGTCGATGAAAAAATAATAAATTCCCATTTATCCGAAATGGATAACCCCGAAGCAGTTTCTAGCAATATTTTTGAAACCAAAAATATAACAACTCAACCAGAATTAGAAAAAATTAATGATCTTCAGAATCAGCCCCCTAATTTATCTTCTGAAGATCCGATCAATAAAAAAGCAAATGTTGTTAAAGATAAAAATAAAAAAGCAAATGTTTCACCAAATAAACAAAAGCGAACTCATCCGCAACGAAAAGAAAGTAAATCAACTATCAAAAAACCCAATTTAGCGAGTATGGTTTTGCCACTTGTTTTTTTCTTTATGGGCTTAATCATGTTTGGCGCATTTATTATTTTTGCGAGTTCCAATTTTAATTTTATCGATTATACCGTGGTATTTATTCTCTTTACCTGCTTAATTTTTACCATTGCCACGCCTTACGGTGCCAGCGTCTTTTTTATGCTCTTGCTTTTATGCAGTTATGTAGTCTTATCTTTCATTTCTGTTTTATACCTCGAAATACCGTTTCAACTGTATCAAATCGGGTGGCTCGTTGTTATTCCGACGGTATTGTTAAGCAGTGCTCTGTTAATAAAAAAAGTCAAAGCATTGTTCCATTTTAAAAAACATTTAGAACAACAAATTGCCTCTTATGATAATCTGGAAGAAAGTCCCGGCCTAACGATTGAAAAAGCATATTATAAAGATTTAAAATATGCTATGGATCGTGCGTCCCGAGGCGAAACAATTCTTACGCTTGAGATGATTACAATTTGTCATTTGGATGAGCTCAAATCGATGCATGGATCCAGACTTTGGGATGAGATTCTTTATAAAACATTAAAGATTATCAAACACCATTGCTACAGCACTCACTTGATTTACATCCTTGATGGAAGTGTTTTTAGTATTCTGATGGAAAATACCTCAGTCAAAAACCAGTTATTAATTAATCAGGAAATTAACGATGCCTTCAATGTTCTAATTAAACAATATGAAATGATTGATATGGATGTGAACCTTGATATTGCTTCCCTCCTTTATACCCGAGATATTACCAATCCTTTTGACTACCGGGCTTTAGTTTTAAGACATTTAAAAAAATAAAACAGAAACTGTTATGGTTTCTGTTTTTTAATTGCAAAATAAGTTGTTAAACACAGTTCATTATTATTAACCAACCGACACTTTAAGAAACTTCAATGTTTATTAATCTTTATTTCTTACCTTACCTTGCCTGATCAAAATATTTCCTTGCTTGATTATCCCCCAAAGATCGTTTGGCTGTTTGATCTGCTGCTAACATTACAAAACAAAAGAGAATGTGCGAAATGCACATTCTCTTTTGTTTTGCTTTTACGTTTTAATTAATCTTAATAAATAATATATGCTTCTAAATTCTGTCGACCAAATTGAATACACTCTTCATAAGTGTTCATATAAATATCAACAATTCCTTGTGTTACTGCCCCACCACGATCTTCAACCGTGTAAGTAATTCCTGTTGCCGGAATATAGATCTTCGTCCCAAATGGTAATCCGCTCCATGTTGCTACCGTATGATTTGCAGTTGGCATGACGCCTGATGCCGTCGCATTTCCTGTTGCTGTATAGGCGGTACATTGAATTATCATCGGAATTGCACCTTCCGGGATGGTATTGGTTTTAACCGCTTCCGTTGTCACGACTGTTGTTTGAGTCGGTGATACCTGGGGCTTTTCAACCGGTGTCGGCACGACTGCTGGCGCTTCAACTTTTGGAGTTACAGCTGCTGCCGGCGCTTCAACCACTGGTGCTGGGGTTTGAACGATTTTCTTGGTTCCGACTTCAACGATCTCGGTAATCGGCTCCGTTTCAATCTCATCATAGATCTTTTCGCGTTTGACTTCAACACCGTTCTCATACATTACCCGTTCAACCTGACTGGATACACCATCTACTCCAACCTGAACAACTTTAGTTACTCCGCTTTCCAGCTCTGGATTATCTTTATTTTGGGTAGTGTAATGGATAACTTGACGGCTTGGCAGTTCTGCCACTTCAACCCGAATGACCGTTACTTTATCAACATCTGCCAACTCAGTTGCTTTTCCCGGGATAACCCGATCCAAGGCACCCAATTTCACATTATTTTCTTCTAATAACTCACCAACTGTTTTAGCCTCAGTTTGGTATACAATGGTTTTTCCATCATAAGACAGCTCACCGGAAGCTTTGCGTTTGACTTCAACGTTGTCAACTGTCAATAATACTGAGTTCGTGTCAACATTAACCGAATAATTGCTTCCCAGCTCAATGCCATTGTCTTTTAAAACTTCGCCAACATTTTGAAACATTCCGCCGCTAAGAACGCGTTCCGAATCATCAACCGTCACCTTAATTTCCTTTGCAAAAACAAATGAATTAGCAGTTCCCACTATGCAAGCAATAATAATACTTGCCATACCTATTTTAAGTATTGCCTTCTTGTGTTTCTTTATCCCTATATTTTCTTTTTCGATCATAAGCACTCCGTTTCGTTACAATTTATTTACAAGTTGATTGTACTTCATTTCTGAATTATTGTCAAGATTAGAATTTTCTAATTGACTTTTCTTAATTATTCATTTAAAATATGAATTAACCAAATAACTTGAAACCGTTGATACGGAGATAACGATGGAAGATGCCCTTACAGAGAACGAGGAAAGCTGAGAACCTTGTAGTACGCAAACCATCAAATGGACCGTTGAGGGCATGGTCAAAGGCTGATTGCCGAGTATTCCATGACGTGACAACTACGTCAGTGTTGAAGAATATGTTAGTATTCTGCAGAGGCAGACTAGTTCTGTAAAAAAAGGTGGCACCACGGGTTTAATATACTCGTCCTTTACATTATGTAAAGGACGAGTTTTTTGTTTATTATTAGTATCTATTACTTTTAATAATTAAAATAGAACATCAATCATTGCGAAAATTCAACCCCAAGCCATAATTATGTGGCGTTTGTGAATTTCGCAATTGGCTAAAACTATAACCATACGAAAGGATATTATTATGGAAAAGATTCCCTACAAAATTTACTTAAGTGAAAATGAGATGCCCAAATACTGGTTTAATCTCCGGTCAAAAATGAAAGAACTGCCGGAACCTTTTGTCAATCCCGGAACTGGTGAATACTGTACCAAAGAAGAGCTGCTTCCCGTTTTCTGCGAGGATCTTGTTGACCAAGAACTGAACACTACCGATACATATATCGAAATCCCTGAAGAAATCCGCGATTATTATAAAATGTATCGCCCTTCTCCACTGGTTCGCGCTTATTGTTTAGAAAAAGCTTTGGATACGCCCGCAGAAATTTACTATAAATACGAAGGTACTAATACTTCCGGATCGCATAAACTAAACTCTGCCGCGGCCCAGGCTTATTATGCTAAAAAACAAGGGTTATCCTCCTTAACCACTGAAACCGGAGCCGGACAATGGGGAACCGCCCTTTCCATGGCCTGCGCCCACTTTAATCTGGACTTATCCGTTTATATGGTTAAAGTTTCCGCTGAACAAAAACCGCACCGCCGAGCGGTTATGGAAACCTACGGGGCTAAAGTGATTGCCTCACCTTCTAACACCACCAACGTGGGCCGAAAAATTCTGGCCGAAACCCCCGATACAAATGGCTCTTTAGGTTGTGCCATCAGCGAAGCCATTGAAGTCGCCGTTACCACCGATAGCTGCAAATATGTCTTGGGCAGCGTCTTAAATCATGTAGGTCTCCACCAATCGATTATTGGAATGGAAACAAAAATCGCCTGTGATAAATATGATATCAAACCCGATATCATTATTGGCTGCGCTGGTGGCGGTTCTAATTTATTAGGTTTAATTGCCCCCTTCATGGCAGATAAAATTGAAGGTAAAAACGATATCGATTTTGTCGCCATTGAGCCCGCTTCCTGTCCATCATTAACCAGGGGACGTTATGCCCTTGATTTTGGCGATACTGGTAAAACAACGCCATTGATCCGAATGTACACCCTTGGTAGCGGCTTTATGCCCTCCCCTAACCATGCTGGCGGATTACGTTATCATGGTATGAGCCCGATTATTTCAAAACTTTACCACGACGGTTATATCCGGGCTAAATCATATATTCAAAATGAGGTCTTTGAAGCCGCAGCCCAGTTTGCCCGAATTGAAGGAATTCTCCCTGCTCCGGAATCTTCTCACGCTATTAAAGCCGCTATTGATGAAGCTTTGGCCTGTAAAGAATCGGGTGAAAAGAAAACCATTATCTTTGGCTTAACGGGAACTGGTTACTTTGATATGACCGCTTATATGAACTACAATTCTGGTAATATGACCGACTATATCCCGACTGATGAAGATCTGCAAAAAGGCTTTGACAGCTTGCCACAGGTTAATCAAAAATAATCAACGATCAAAAACACCCCTTCAGACAGTTAATTGCCTGAAGGGGTGTTCTTTTATCCTATTTAATTAACGAAAGCGACCCTGCTTTATCAATTCTGCTTTAACCGTCGGATATAAATCAAAATCGGTATGCGGCAAAAATCGTGATGCATGCATCTTGGAAATAAAATCTGTCGCCGCACCAAATTCCAGATATTCGATTCGCTCCTGAAGTTTAATCGCGGTCGCCATTTTTTCGCGATCAGTCAAAAGTGTGTTTGCCCCATTCAGGGAACTATTTCCCAATGAAACAAAACGTTCTCTGGGTAAATCCGGATAAAGCCCAATCGTGATTGCCGACTCTAGATTAATATAGGTGCCAAAAGCCCCAGAAACATATAACCGATCGACATCCATGGGTGTCACTCCCAATCGCTCCAACAAATAAGCAACCATGGTACTTGCCGCCGCTTTGGTATCAATAAACTGGTTCATATCGGTCTGGGTAAATAATAATTCTTCACCACTTCCAGATTCATCACGATTTGCATATAGAACTCCATATTCACCATCACGTTTAACAATTCGCTGCGATTTTTCCGGGTTAAAACGGCCAGAAAAGTCAATCCATCCATTGAGCAGCATTTGCGCAATCAGATCGACAATTCCTGATCCACAAATACCAAGAGGCCGACCCCCTTTAATGGTTGTCAGCCTTAATTCATTTTCTACAATTGTAACCGTATCAACCGCCCCGGTTGTCGCTTTCATGCCATGTTTACTGATCCCACCTTCCAATGCCGGTCCGGCAGCACCCGCTCCGGCAACGAGAAAGTTTTTATTGCCCAGAACCATTTCTCCATTGGTCCCAATATCAATAAACAATCCCAGCTCATCTTTCTCTTCAAGTTTTGCAACCAATAATCCACTTATTGTGTCGCCCCCTAAATAATTGGCCACCGAAGGCAGACAATAAAAACATCCTTTAGCAAGCAAACCAAAATCCTGACAATTCCGATAACCGGTATGATTAAAAACCGGAGCATAAGGATATTCAAAAATAGGCCAAGGATCAACCCCCATTAAAAAATGAACCATTGTGGTATTGCCGGAAATAACCATAACTGTATATTTCTGGGGATCAATTACCTTTTTTTTGACAAACGCATCAAACAAAACGTTGATAGTATTGACCGTCGCTTGTTGAATCTCTTTAAGGTGTTCATTTCGATCTTTAGTATAAAATATTCGGGTCAAAATATCATCCCCATATTCAATCTGCTGATTTAAGATACTTTCTTCACCTAGCACCGTCGCGGTATTTAAATCGATCACGCGCATCGCTACCGAAGTGCTGCCCAGATCGACCGCTATCCCAACGTGGTAGGCGCTTCTGTCGCCGGCTTCCAGTTCAACCAGCTCCCAATGACGCTCATTTTTAATCAGTGTTACTGTAATTTCCCAATTGGCCTGCCGACACAGAGGATATATTTTTTTTAGAAGCTGATGGGAAAACCGCACCTCACCAAATTCATCACGCAAGGCTTTAAGAACACGTTCTTGATCAGCAATAATGTCCCCATCACCCGGCGGTGATATTTTTACAAATCGTTTTGTGGTTAATGCCTTTATCTTAAAATCCCCCATAAACACCTCATTATTTCTTTTTAATTTCGTCCACTCACCGTCTCATATCGCCAACTACTGATTCCACCCAGGTTATAAATATTTTGATAGCCCATCTTAGCCATCTGAGCTGCCGCATTAGACGATCTCCCACCACTTAAACAATAAACGAAAATAGTGGCATTTTTATCTTTTAAACGTTTCTCAATTGAAGCGATATTTCTTAGTGGTACATTAATGCTATTGGGAATATGTCGATCGACATATTCTACCTGCTCTCTAACATCTAACAGCACAATTGGCTCATTTGTATCTAATCGTTTTTTTGCCTCAACTGGAGATATTTTTTTCACTGAATTCTTGCTTCCTGAGTTTCTTGATAATAAGTTTAACATAATAAAACCTTCCTTTATATTATTTATTCCTGTAAATTTTTATCTGCTTTACTAAGTGAGTTTATCTTACGTCATTTTTTTATTTTTATCTGTGACGATGTCACAAATAAAAATAAAAAAATGATAATAATCAGAAAATGCGAGCTTTTTGATTTAAAACGATGCGCTTTTTGACGACCCTAAGACCGTCAATGCTTCAAATGATGATTCCCTATTCATTTTTTATATTGACATTATTTTGAATCAAAATGAGATATATTGACAATATATTGATTTGATTTATAATGGTAAAGTAAGTCTTTTTTCAGTACTCAAGGATTGATTGTTTTCAATGGCGATTACAATCACTAATAAATGCTTGTTGTCTGATTAATGCAAAAACAATTTTCAAGGGGGAAAATTAATGAATCTTCAAAGACCTAATGGCAACGATGCCACCGAAACTTTCAACCGTTCCAAAAGTGTTGTACCTTGTTCTGGTATTTGTTCACGCTGCGTGGATGGCTGTCGCGGTAATTGTGAAGTTTTTAAAGCGACTTTTAGAGGCCGAGAACTGATTTATCCCGGTCCTTTTGGTGATGTAACCGCTGGCGGTGATAAAGATTATCCTGTCGATTATTCACACCTTAATATTCAAGGTTATGCCCTAGGTGCCAAAGGCATGCCTAACGGTGAAGTCGGAACGCCGGACAATGCCCGTTTCCCTAATGTTAGCACCGAATGCGCTTACGGCTGGGATAAAAAAGTTGCCATGAATGTTCCGATTTTTACCGGCGCTCTGGGATCTACTGAAATCGCCCGTAAAAACTGGGATCATTTTGCCATCGGTGCGGCCATCTCCGGTGTTACCATTGTTTGTGGCGAAAATGTCTGCGGCATCGATCCACATCTGGTTCTTGATAAAAACAACCTGGTGGTTGAAGCACCGGATATGGATCGCCGTATCGCAGCCTACCGAAAATACCATTCAGGCAAAGGTGAAATCCTTATTCAAATGAATGTTGAAGATACCCGTCTTGGCGTTGCCGAATATATCATCAACAAACATCATATTGAAACCATTGAATTAAAATGGGGGCAGGGTGCAAAATGTATCGGTGGCGAAATCAAAGTTAATTCGATCGAACGGGCCTTGGAGCTCCAAAAACGCGGTTACATTGTTACTCCTGACCCTATGGATCCGGTTATCCAAATGGCTTTCAATGATGGTGCCATAAAAGAATTCGAACGACACAGTCGACTCGGCTTTATCAGTGAAGAAGGTTTCATGACAGAAGTTGAACGTTTACGAACCTTAGGTTACAAACGGATTACCTTAAAAACCGGTGCCTATGGTTTAAGAGAACTGGCAATGGCCATAAAATGGTGTTCGAAGGCTAAAATTGATCTATTGACTATTGATGGTGCGCCCGGCGGAACCGGCATGAGCCCATGGCGAATGATGGAAGAATGGGGTATGCCTTCTATTTACCTCCATTCAGCTGCGGTTGAATTTGCTCAAATTCTTGAGTCCCAAGGCGAACGGGTTCCGGATCTGGCTTTTGCCGGCGGATTCAGCAGTGAAGACGGTGTCTTCAAAGCTTTAGCTCTTGGCGCTCCATATGTAAAAGCAGTTTGTATGGGTCGCGCCCTGATGATTCCCGGAATGGTTGGTAAAAACATTGAACAATGGATAAAAGAAAACAACCTCCCCAAAACAGTCAGCCAGTTCGGCTCCACTCCCGAAGAAATTTTTGTTTGTTACGAAACCGTCAAAGATATCGTTGGCGCCAAAGAAATCAAAAATGTCCCTCTGGGCGCTATTGGAATCTACAGCTATGCCGATAAAATTCGGGTTGGTCTGCAACAATTAATGGCCGGAGCCCGATGTTTTAATACCGACAGTATTACCAGAAACGAACTGATGTCCTTAACTGAAGAATGTGCTAAAGTCACAAAAATTCCATATCTAATGGATTGTGGCCGTGAAGAGGCCCTGGCTATTTTAAAAGGTTAACTAAAATTATAGCAACAACTTCGCTCCATTATGCCTGCCAATTTAAAATAGAGACGATCACAAAATGTGATCGTCTCTATTCTTATTCCTCAAAAACTTAATTTATTCAAAGCTAATCATCATCACGCCAATAACTACCAGAACACCACTATTCTTGTTCATCTGAACATTTCGCTATTAATACTTATCCTGATCCAAATCGTCTAAAATAATCTGGGGCTCAGATGAAACCTCATTCTTACTTATTTCGATTTCTTTTTTCTGATTGATCTGTTCCTTAAGCTTAAACGCCCCGATCATCACTTTTACCATTTCTGCCTGTCCAGATAATTCTTCACTCGAAGCGGCACTTTCTTCGGCCGTTGCGGAATTAGTTTGAACCACCTGCGAAACTTGTTCAATCCCCTGGGTAATCTGGGCGATTTCTACTGCCTGATCGTTAGACGCCCTAGTGATATTTCCGACTAAACTGGTTACTTTTTCAATTTCGTCTAATATTTCTTTCAGACTTTCCGCTGTTTCATCAGCAATTTTCGTGCCTATCCCAACTTTTTCGATGGAACCTTCAATCAAACCAGTGGTTTCTTTTGCCGCTTCAGCACTTCGAGCTGCTAAAGTTCGAACTTCTTCAGCCACGACGGCAAAACCTTTACCATGTTGCCCCGCTCGCGCCGCCTCAACAGCAGCATTAAGGGCCAGGATATTGGTCTGGAAGGCAATATCATCAATGACTTTAATAATTTTTGAAATATTATTAGATGCTTCATCAATATCGCCCATCGCTGAAATCATTTTCTCCATTTGTTGATTGCCTACTTCAGCATTTTTCCGGACTTTGACTGTCAGTTCATTAGCATCATTGGCCCGAACAGCATTCTGTTTGGTTTCACCCGCCACTTCTTCAATAGAGGCGGTTAATTCCTGAATAGCACTGGCCTGCTCAGTAGTTCCCTGTGCCAGCGCCTGACCACCATCAGAAATCTGTCTGGCGCCAATTTCCACCTGAGCTGCTGCTACATTGATCTCCGCCATGGTGCTACTCAAACTGCAACTGATACCATTAAGAGCCGCTTTGATGGCCCGGAAATCTCCGGTATAGACAGAGGTAATTTCTTGATCCAGGTTCCCCTCACTCATTTCTTCCAGAGTGCCTGTAATTTCCTTCACATAACGCTTCAAATTACTAATGGTTAAGTTCATATCTTTTTTAACAATCGCATGATCGCCTTGATAATCGCCAGTCATCACGATATTAAGATTTCCTTCTGACAATTCTTTTAAGGTTTCTGAAGCTTCATTAATTGGCCTAATCACTGCATCAAGCGTCTGATTAAAGCCTTCAATTACCTTGGCGTACTCACCAGCAAACTTCTCTGGATCGCCTCTGAAACTGAGATCCCCAGCCACAGCTGTTTGCGCCATCATCTGGGTTTCTTCAACCAACTTCATGATGTTTTCCATCATCCCAATGAGCGATGGTACCAGCGTATCCTTTTCACTGCGCTTCCCTCTAGCTTTCAAATCGTCTAAATCACTGAGTTCACCGACTTCAATATGGTTAGCAATATTAACAATATTAACCAGTTGATCATGAACGGCATTAATTCCTGCGCCAATTTCTCCATAAATTCCCATATATTGATTTTCAATGTTTTGACTCAAGTCATTTTTACTCATTAATGTAAGAATGCGATTGCCTTCTCGTAATGCTCCCAGTCCATCAATACAGGCATTAATATTTTGTGTCAGCTTGTCAAAATCACCTTCATAGGATGTATTAATCTTATCCGGGATTTCCCCCTGACCAATTTTGTTCACATATTCGGCTGCAATGTTAAGGGGACCAACAACCGCATCTAAAGTCCCATTAATACCTTCAACAATATCCCGGAATCCGCCTGCAAATGCTTCGGCATTTCCGCGAGTTTCCAATTTTCCCGCTACTGCCGCCTGTGACAATCGTGTCGTTTCCTGAATTAAATTACGAATCGTTTCAATGGTTCGTTTCAATGCCGGAGTAATCTCATCTAATTCATCTTTTTCTTCAATATTAGCAGACACATCCCCAGCCGAAATCTGATTCATGGTGCCGATTACCTTATTTTGAAGATCGTCGGCAAACGCATCCATGGTGGTCGCCATTTCCCCGATTTCATCCTGCGAGTCCAAATTTAAACGAATACCGAGATGACCATTTCCCATTTCTTTGATCATCTGGTTGACGCTGGCAATAGGTTTCGTAATGGAAATCGCTAACCGATACAATATCACACCTAAAAGTAAAAATACCAACAAACCAGCCACAGCTATAAGAGTAATGTTTTCGGTGATAGCGGCCTGAACGGCGCTCATCGAATACCCAATATTTAATGCTCCTTTTAGTTCACCGTCAATAACAACCGGATAGAGGACATCATAAACATTTTCGTTTTTTGCTTCATAGTAATACTCTTTGGCACTCATTTCACCATCGACTGCTACCTTTTTAATATCTTCATTACCTTCATGGCTGACACCAATATTGTCAGTATTACTATCTGCAACAACAATCAGATCTTGATCAATATAACTTGCATAGACGATACTATCGTCATCATTTAATTCATTAATCAGTGCCTGATAACCAAACTTTTCTGTCAATTCCATAACACGTTCTGCTGATAACCCGGCTTGAATGAATTCACCGTTACTATTTTTGACATATCCATATTTAAACAAATTCCCGGTTTCACTATCAGGGCGAATTTCTTCCATCAATTCTTGCGCCCCACTAGCCATAAAATCGTGAACCGGATGATCCGCTGGTGCTGTCCATCCGATATATTCACTGTAGGCCGCATTGATAATCGTCCCCGACGAATTATATAAATAAATCGGATTAATCCCTGTTTGTTCCGACACTTGTGTTAAATACGTATCGTCTATTCGATTCCGATTAGCAAACAAAATATTTCCAACACTTCGAATCCGAGCTTCTAACATCTCATTCATCGTTTTAACGGCAGCAGTATTATCTTCAATACGTGCCACAAAGCGCTGTGAAGATGAAAATCCATTACGTTCCATCTCTTGAAGAAGACTATTTCGCGTTAAATACGAAGAAATAGCGCCAATCATTACCACCCCAGCCAAAACACAGATTAGTGGAATCACCAACAGTTTCCTTTTTATAGACTTTTTATTTTGATTATTTTCTCGATTCATATCTTTCCCTCCTTCTTTTGTTATCGTTTACTTAACTTGTGATTATCATATCAAAAAATCGCTTTATTAGCAATCTCATTTTGTTAAACTCACCCAATAATAATTGATCAATTCAACTTTTCTAGCTTTAAATTCAGCCGAGTCATTAAAAGCTATATTTTAAAACCTCTTAAAAATAAAAGCTGTCAGAAAAATGTACCCAACGTCTGATATTATGCAAGTGCAAACTCACAAAAATCAGACAAGAAAGGTACATACCACTATAAACCAAAGCAACCTATCTGAACTAGATAACGTGCATTTTAAAAGCTTTTAGCATATGAAACCGGAACAATTACTCAAAGACTCCGGGTCCGCAACGCACACGAGATAAAAGGTTGCCTAAGTTTTCGAATAACTGTTATTTCTTATTTTACTGGAAAAAATCTATATCTCTACCTAAATTCGGTATATCAGAAAACAGCGACATCCTAAGACACATAGTCTCATTTTTTTATCACCCCCATGCATAACTGGTAATGATTTTAATAACACTATCTGTAAAGGGATTGCGACATTTTATCGATCCACTCATCCGGAACGGATTAAGATTTTTGCGCTTAATGATTCAGCTATCAACCGAATCCAGAGCAAATATGTTGAATTGCTGCTTAATCTCTATGACTGCTCCGACCATCACTTCATCAAAGGTTTTATCCTACTAGTATCTGGGATGGACAGATGGTTATCGCTTTGTTTCTAGCAGATTTATGATAATGTGTTATCAGCCAGCAAAAAAAAAAGGGTTAAACAGAGCATTCAGGCAAATCATGTCTTAATAGATACCTGGATTACCCACGAACCGATTATTTAAAAATAATCGTCCTAGTCAAGGAACGACTTATGTATTGTTTTAGATACTCATTACCACCAAACTAAAGTTTCTTTATTCGTTGTTAAAGGCTTTATAAATAGCTACACACATTAAAATAATAATGCCTAAAAATGGCAGTGCCATAATAATAGCAGTATTCTTCATGGCATCCAGTCCACCGCTAAAAAGCAGCATAATCGACATCAAGGACAAAATCAACCCCCAGATTATTTTTATTTTAGTATCCGGATTCAAATCGCCATTTCTAGAAAACATTCCGATGACAAAGGTTGCTGAATCTGCTGAAGTGACAAAAAACGTAATAATCAAAGCAGTGGCTATAAACGAGATTATTTTCCCCAGCGGCAAATAGGATAAGGTCATAAATAATCCCACCGACACATCATTCGTAACTTTGGCAACAATATCAATGCCCTTAAATATTTCAAAATATAATGCAGTGCCTCCAAAAACAGCAAACCAGATGCAGCAGAAAAAGGCTGGCAGAATAATTACGCCCAAAATGAATTCTTTAACTGTCCGGCCCTTTGAAATTCGTGCGATAAAGGTTCCCACAAATGGCCCCCAGGAAAGCCACCAAGCCCAATAAAAAATCGTCCAATTTCCAATCCAAGGATCATTTTTAAAAGGTGATAATCCCAAGCTCATGGTTAAAATATTTTGAATATATCCGCCGATACTTACTAATAAAGTATTGAGAATAAAAACCGTTGGACCAAAGAAAAAAACAAACAGCAAAAGCAACACTGCAATGATAAGGTTCGTGTTGCTAAGTATTTTTATTCCTTTGTTTAGTCCAGTTGTTGCTGAGATCAAAAATAATATGGTGATGATGACGATAATGATAACCTGAGTGTTAATATTATTAGGAATATTAAACAATGCATTCAAACCACCATTAACCTGTAAAGCACCCATCCCCAAGGATGTGGAAACCCCAAAAACGGTTAAAACGAGTGCCAAAATATCAACGCCATTCCCAATCGGTCCCTTAATTTTCTCACCCAGAAGGGGATATAAGGTTGAACTGATTAAGCACGGCAATTTTTTTCGAAAAGTAACATAAGCCAACGCCAAACCAACAGTGGCATAGATCGCCCAGGGATGAAGACCCCAATGTAAAAACACATAGCGAAAAGACCGCAGTGCTGACTGAGTTGATAACGGTTGAATCCCCATTGGTGGTTGAGCATAATGAAAAATCGGCTCCGCAACACCCCAAAACACTAGACCGATTCCCATTCCCGCACTGAATAACATAGCAAACCAAGAAAAATTCGAATACTCGGGACGATCATCATCATTCCCTAAGCGAATTCCTCCAAACCTTCCGAATGCCAAATAAAACGAAAAAACTACGATTCCCAGAACCGTTGCCAGATATAACCATCCTAGATCGTTAGTGATAAATCCAAACATCTGACTCGTAATCCCCAATAATTGCTCTGGAAATAAAAAACCCATACTGAGGAATACTAAAATAAGACCAATTGATATATAAAATACCATCATAATCACTTCCTTTCTACTTCATTATATCATAGAAAAGCGCCAGAAATTTAATAAACTTCCGGCACTTATTCGATGATATCGTCTTATTATATCATAATTCTCTATTTATTTCTAGTTCATTAATTGTTGGCATAATTCGACAGCTTCATCGGCTGTTTCAGCCCAACCATCGGCACCAATATCTTCGCCCCATTTTGCACTAGTTGGTCCACCACCGATAATAATCTTATATTTATTTCGTAACTTCTGATCATCGAGATACTCAACCAGGACTTTTTGCGCTTTCATTGTTGTCGTCAACAGTGAGCTAGCAGCGATGATTTTTGCTCCAACTTCGTCAGCTTTGGCAACGAAATCTTCCGCTTTTTGGTCGATCCCAATATCATAAACCTTAAATCCAGCTGAAGTCAACAACGCACCAACAATGTTTTTTCCGATATCGTGAATATCGCCTTCAACAGTACCAAGAACGATCTTACCTTTATCTTCATAGGCACCTTCACCTTCACCAGCGGCCAGCACGTCTTCCAACACATCCATTCCCGCTTTCATGGCATCTGCAGCCATCATAACATCTGGCAAAAAGGCTTCCCCACTGGTCCATGCAGCTCCAACTTCTTCAATTCCTTTAATAAATCCTAATTGTACCGCTTGAACTGGATCAATTTTTTCGGCAACAACTTTTTCTGCCAGTTCAATCGCTAAATCTTCATCACCATCCACAATTGCATCTTTAATTTCTTCAAATATTGGGTTCATTATCTTTCTCCTTTTGTTCTTTTATTATTTATTTAATTTGTCTTACTTTAATAATTCTTTTGACCGTTTTTCAATAAATGCTTCAACTTTTTCTTTGACTGCTGGATCTAATTCTGGCGGAGTATAGCTGGCCAATACTTCCTGCCATTTTAATTTAGCTCGTTGATTGGTATCAATCGATTCTTTAGACCATCCATCAAATGATTGACGATCACTGAGTTGAGGTTTGAAAAATTCGGTTTTAAAATTCTTTCGAGTATGTTTCTGAGTCAAGAAATGTCCACCAGGACCAACTTTTTCAATTACATCATAAGCCATTTTTTCGTCACTATCACAATCAAAACCTTTAAGATAACGTAATACCATCCCGGCAATTTCATTATCTACCATGAATTTTTCATAAGACATTGCCATATAATATTGCAGGATTCCGGCTGTATGCAACACAAAATTGACACCAGTAGTACTGGCTGCCAAGAGCACCATCATCGATTCATAACCAGCTTGAGCATCAACGGTTTTAGCATCAGTTAAACCACCGCCACCACGGCAAGGCACACCATAGAATCGTGAAAACTGAGCACTGGCTGAAGTAAAGAGGGCATTTTCCGGATTCCCAATCGATAGTGATCCCGTTGACATATCCGTTACTGCTGAAGTTGATCCGTAAACTACTGGTGTTCCCGGGTTAATGCACTGGGTCAAGGTAATCCCTGCCAATACTTCGGCATTTTGAAGCGATAAAGCTCCAGCCATAGTAGCCGGACCAGTTGAGCCAGCCATAACTAATGAAGCAATTACCATCGGTTGTCCGGTTTCAGCGTAAGCCATTAAACCGCCTAACATCCGGTCATCATATTTAAGCGGTGTAACGGAATTAACTAAACAAATCAGCGCCGGTTTTTCTTTGATCACATCCAGGCCACCATGAAGGACAGCTGTTAGTTCAATAGAATCTCGGGCATGCTCATAACCAGAAGCACTCCCCATAAAGCATTTATCAGAGTTGATAATATGACTATAGGCCATTTTTAAATGTCTGATTTCATCTGCAACGTCAGTAGGTTCTACTACGGTACCACCGGTCATGTGCATATTTTTACTGGCCCCGGCTAATTTAACAAAATTGTCATAATCTGCCATCGTCGCGTCACGTTTGCCACCATCTGCATCATAGACAAAGGGAGCGCCGTAACCTGGCATATAAATGATATTCTCTCCGCCACAAACCAGATTGTGTTCTGGATTTCGAGCATGAAGAGTAAATTGGGCTGGTGCTTTTTCCACCATTTCTTCAACAAAATCCGGATCTAAAAAGACTCGATGGCCTTCAACTCGTTGACCATTTTTCTTAAATACTTCGATAGCCGGGTCATAAGAAAACTCGACCCCAATTTCTTGGAGAATTTTTAAGCTGTTTTTGTGAATCTTATTAATTTGTTCGTCTGTTAAAACATCAAATTTTGGTAACATTTAAAATACCTCTTTCTAAAATTTTATTGTTATTTTTATTTCTGGCCATCTACAACTGGGGTCTGACTGTTATCAATATCATTAACCCCAACTTTATTTTTCAATAGCTGGGTTTCGGCGTAATCTGTTTTCAAAGCTTTTAGAATACTAAAACACATAACGATCATAATTAGCATATATGGGAAGGCCGCCACAATTGAAGCCGTCTGCAAAGCTTTTAAAGCTGAAGTTCCACCCACAAGGATTAACATAATGGTGATTAGGCCCTGAGCAATACCCCAGCCGCCTCTTAATTTTTTGTCGGGATCCATGTCTCCGCCTGATGTCAGCATCGCTAACACATAGGTTGCTGAATTCGCTGCTCCAACAAAGCAGATTAGAATCAGGAAAATCGCTAGAATCGACGTAATGCCATAGAGTGGTAATTGTTGTAAAAGAGCGTATAGTGCGGTGGTATAATCAGCCCCAACTGCCGCTTCGATTGCGCCACCAGAAAGTGCATTTAAGTTAAAGGCTGCGCCGCCGTAAATTGCAATCCAAATCAGGGAAAAACCAGAAGGAAGTAAAGCTACGGCTAAAATAAATTCACGAATGCTTCTACCTTTCGATACACGTGCAACGAACTGTCCAACAAATGGAGCCCAGGCAATCCACCATGCCCAATAGAAGATAGTCCAGCCGTTTAACCATTCAACATTCCCCATCCAGAAGGTTTGACCGACAATATTCTGCAGATAAGCGCCTAATGAATTCGTAAAATTATTTAAAATAAATACGCTGCCGCCAAAAATAAAGATAAAAACCATAAATCCGATTGAAAGCCAGATTTTTATATTAGCTGCGGCTTGCATCGCTTTATGCAGTCCTGACATTGTTGCTAAAGTAAAGATAGCTGTCATCACAGCAATGATGATCGAGATCACCATTGGCGAGGATTCAATCCCCCAAATGTATTGCAAACCAGTGGCAATTTGAGTTGCTCCAAAGCCCAAGCTTGTTGCTACCCCGAAAATTGTTGCAAAAACCGCCAGAATGTCGATCGTTTTACCGATTGGTCCATGTACTTTTTCGCCAATCAATGGATAGAAAGCCGAACTGATCAGGAATGGCAAATCTTTTCTAAATTGAAAATACGCCAATCCCAAACCGCCAATCGCAAAAACTACCCATGGATGTAATCCCCAATGGAAGAAAGTGGTTCGCATGGCCGTTTCCATTGCTGCCTGAGTTCCCGCTTCTCCAATGGGTGGACTCAGATAATGCATAATCGGTTCCGATACCGACCAGAATACCAAGCCAATTCCCATCCCACCACCAAATAACATTGAAAACCATTGGAAGTTAGTAAATTCAGGTTTATCATCATCCTTACCTAATACAATTTTCCCAAATGGACTGATGGCAACACCGATGGCAAACACAATAAAGATTCCGACTGCCAATAAATACAACCATCCAAAAGACGTTGTAATAAATGAATTTAACAGATTAAATACGGCTGTTGTACCTTCAGTAAAAAGCATGCTAGCTAATACGAAAACGATAGCAATTGCTGCTGAAACATACAACACTGTTCGATTCTTTGTCGTTTTTTCTTGCATTTCAGTTACTCCTCCTCTTATTTTAGATTTGGTTCAAAGTTTTTAGAAGTTTTTAGAAAATTTTCATCAGCGGGGTATCTAACGTGCCTAGTTTTGTGCCGGTTATTTTATTACAATATGACATCATCGCATCCGTTGTTGCTGCTGCCTGGTATACCCATGCGGCATTAGCCATCGGTCCATATAAAATAAAATCAGCACCATGAGTTAATGGGAAAGTAAATACTGAAGCGCCTGCTGCTTCAAAATAAGGACTTCCTTTTGATCGCATTTTTTTCCATAAATAAAGAGCGTTCGATGATGCACAGCCACCAGGGAAACCATATTGTTCTTTAATATCTCGGATTGCCATAGCTGTCCAACTACTACTGGCAACATCCAACACACCGGGATCGATCAAATATTGTTCAACACCAGCTCGTTTAGCCTTGGTTAACAACCCTTCATTTTTTTCATCGCCAATCAACAATTTGACACGTTTGGCTGGCTGTAAATGTTTTTTACTAAATGCCAAAACAACGGCCGTTTTTACGCCACAATCTTTCATGACTTCGAGCTCATGTTCAGTGCAGCTTTCTTCCAATGAGTTATAGATGATTCGACTCATGGCAGCAGGGTCATTAGCAAAATGCTTCAAGGTTTCGATTCTAACCTCTGGACTAGGGCTATCGAGCAAAATTGGTGAGGTGGTATTCTTTAGGACAAATTCAACATGCTTGGTCAGAGCGACTTCAGTGTCTCCTAATACATCGACAATTCTTGGATTACCGGTTTCTTCCGATAATTCGGCTTCTTTGTCTAACAGTTCTTTTGCAGCGACCTCATCAAACAATCCTTTTTCTGAATCTTTGATGATCTTGTGTCCTCGATAAAAGATACTACCAATTAAAACGGTGGGATACTCCCCGGGTTGTCCACCAATCTTAGTTCCATTGATGTCATAAACAAACTGATCTGCTGTAAATCTAAACATTTTTATCTCCTTCATAAACTTATAATTAATTATTGCAAAATTCACAACTAAAAAAACAATTGTCCTCTTCCCGTCGGTATCCGGGTTGCTTTATCATGGACCAGTGTTTTTTTCTTTCTCATAGCCTCGACGATTAAACTTTTCCTCCTTCCTTACTTATTTACGAGATGTTTTGTTGAATCTTGATAATATGTATCGCAATAATCGTGCCAACATGGGATTGACGCGTTATTCTTTATTTATAGCCTTTTTAATCAATTCGTAATATTATTTCTTTTCCAAATATGAAAAACAGCAATAATTTTTTTCGTTTTTGGAAATTCCCTTTTTTTCCTCTTGTACCTTGAGCTATTTTGATTTATTATCAATTATATCAGGGACACTATTTTCTCGCTTTTATCTAACTAGAAAATAGCGTAAACGATTTACTCCAAATAATATAACTAAAAATACAACACATATTACTATGTGATAAAGGGATAACAATGATAAAAAATGATTTTAATCATAGCCAGGAATATTTAAACTATTTAAAAAACCTCTCCAGCGAATTTTTTCTGAATATTCTGGAAAACAGTTTCATTGAGGTGACTGTTACCGATAAAGATGGTAAGGTTCTTTATGCCAATCCGGCCTGCCTCGAATATCATGGTATTTCCGCCGAAAAAATGTGGAAACTTAATTTTCTAACCTCATTTCAAGGCTTTTGGACTCCGCCTTCAACCGCCACCGCGGTTGAAAAAAAGCGAACCATCATTTCCAGACAACGTTCACTGCTCACCGATGAGGAACATATCACCATTACGTCACCTTTGTATAATTCTGAAAACGAGCTTACAATGCTTGTTTATAACACCTTAAAACGCGAATCGTTTGTCGAATTTGATTTGGATTACCAGAATCCGGAAACCGAAAACATTTTAGTCAGTGAGGTGAAAGAAAAAAAACGTTCTCGGGATGAGCGCACTAAAGCCGACAATAATATTGTTGGTCGCAGTTATATTCTTTATCAAACCCTCCATAAATTAAAAAAAGCCTCTAAATCCGACATTCCGATTCTCTTATTAGGAGAAAGCGGTGTCGGCAAAAGCATGATTGCCAAATTTATTCACGATTGCAGTCCCCGAAAAGCCAATCCCTTCATTTCGATCAACTGCGCTTCGATCCCTGACAATCTCATTGAAAGCGAGCTTTTTGGCTATGTTCCCTACGCTTTCACCGGAGCTAGTCCCAAAGGGAAAAAAGGGCTGGTCGAAATGGCCAATAACGGCACTTTGTTTTTAGACGAAATCGGCGAGTTACTCCCCAATATCCAAGTTAAACTTCTGGATTTTCTGGAAAATCAGCGGTTTACTTCAGTTGGCGGACTGGAATCAAAAACTGTTAATACCCGAATCATTACCGCTACTAATAAAAATTTAGCTGAACTAGTCGCCAAAAACACCTTCCGTGAGGATTTATATTGGCGAATTAACGGCATTACGCAAACAATACCTTCGCTTCGGGAACGACGTGATGATATTTTTCCGATTGCTCAATATTATTTAAAACGTTATAACAAAAAATACCATCAGAACAAAGTTTTTTCCAATCCGGTCATTGAGTCCCTGATTCATTATGATTGGCCGGGTAATGTTCGACAGCTAAAAAATGCGGTCGAACAAATGGCCGTGATGAGCCTTGGCAGCGTCATTGGTATCGATAAATTACCGGAACAATTAACTTTATACTTTGTTAATAAATCGGTTGCCAAAAATAAAATTGTTTTTGACGACCTTGTTGAAAACTACAAACGGGGCATTATCGAAGACTATTTTGATCTCTATGGTAATATCAGCGATATGGCTGAAAACCTTGGCTTAAGTCAGACCACCGCCTATCGCCTGGTCAAAAAATACATCAAAAAATAGTGAAACCACAATTTGGAGGCTTTGACGCTCCGAATTGTGGTTTCGCTATTTTTTATAAAGTTTTTTTAGGGCTTAATTAAAAAATCTGGGACCGATCTTTAGACCAAAAAGATTTTTTATCCCAACTGAACTCAATCTCGGCATTAATTTCCGTAAAATAATTCCTTATCAGTTCATTTAATACATCCAAATTATCAAAATGATTCTCCTTGTCAGTAGATTCAATCCACATACTCTGACCCCCGCAGGCATCGCTTAAATGGATTTTATATGTCAATTCTTGTTCTTTTATCCGTCGATTTACTTCACTAATATTATCCCAAGTAATAATCATCTCCAGCTACTCCTTTCATTAATGATTTGATAAGCTTCATGATTTTTTATATACCCTGATTAATCCATTTTATTCAGATAAGTTTATATTTTGTTTTTTAATTAACAAACGGTCGCTCGGTTGAACCTGGTGCCGGATCATCTTTTGGCACCACCCTGATTTCGATCGCTTCCAGTCGCAACGATTTTCCCTGCGTTCCCGAACTTTCGCCATTCTTAGCCCAATCCAACCAACCGTAATTCTGTGCATGCGTGCGATAATAAATATCGTAATCGGCCGCATCACTGCCGGTCAATTTAATTTGAATCGCTTCCAAACGAAGCGATTGACCGGCGGTTCCACTTGTTTGTCCATCACTTTTCCAGCCCTGCCAGCCAACATTCTGAACATCAGTCTGATAGCTAACGCCGATATCGGCCCCGCCACTATTGATTTTTATTTCGATGCCTTCCAATCGCTGGGCTTGACCAAATGTTCCGCCGATCTGCCCATCCTTTCGCCACCCTTGCCAACCAATATTCTGAACATGGGTCCGATAGGTGCTGGACACTGTGGTCGCTGAAATAATTGAAGCAATGGCCGTATTCAACTGAACTAATCCGCTACCATAATAAGAATCACTTCCTGCTTTTCCCAGATCCAGAGCCGTCGTTTTTAAAATACTTTCGACCGCTTCGCTATTTAAGCTAGCATCTTTTGCTAGTAAAACTGCGCAAGCACCGGCGACAATCGGACTGGCAAAAGATGTCCCGCTAACATATTCATACCCGCCGCTCTTAGCCGTTGTCAATACTGATTTTCCTGGTGCACACAAATCAACCTGATCATTATATTGCGAAAAAGAAGCTCGCGTATTGTCTTTATTCGTCGCTCCTACTGAAATGACATGGTCGTACGAAGCCGGATAGGCATATTCACCAACTTTGGCATTCCATGATTCTCCCTCATTGCCGGCTGCCGCTACAATAACTTTGCCGGCGCCAATCGCTTCATTAATTGCTGCTGCCAAAGTTGGAAAAGTCCCATATCCGCCAAAACTTAAATTGATTACTTTAACTTCCGGTCGCTCGGCAGCTTTCAGTAATGCCGCGCAAATATAAGCGACGTCCAACTGAGTATCTCCAAGATATTTACCACCAACTCGATAGGGCGCAATTTTTATATTCGATAATCCCGCTATTCCAGCGGCACCAACCCCATTATTAGCGGTCGCTGCAATACAGCCACTAACCGCCGTCCCATGACCGGCCAGATCGACCACATTAATCTGATTAGTTACAAAGTCATACCCTGTCACCGCTTTCTCAATCAGATCGGGATGATTAACATTTAATCCGGTATCAATAACCGCTACCACCACCGGCTCCCGGTTTAAAACCTTATCCCATATCTGATCGACACCAATTCGTTGAAATTGCCATTCAGATCCATCCATAACATAAGGATCATTGGGGAGATCTGACACCTCAATTTTATCATTTTTGCTTACGGCCAAAACATTGGGATTTTTTTTCAAATCTGCTACCATGGCATCGACACTAGTTTGATCACTTACTTCAAGCAAATCAACCCGACTCGACACCTGCTCCCCCGCAACCACCTTATCAGTTGTCAATGACAGTTCTTTAATATTATCGGTACCGCTGTTTTTGTAAATAACGACAATTTGCTGATCCAAATTTTCGTCCTGGTTAATATTAGGTAACTGTTCAAAGGTTTCAATTTGAGGTGTTACTTCGTTTCCCGGTGAAAAAGTTTCGTTTAGCGGAGCACTCTGATTATCCTGCGTTTCCGTTTCACTGGCTTGATTCACCCGATTAACCAAAGCTTCTGCCAGTATCCCGGATGGAAACACCATAAAAAGAATCATCGTTATTGCTAACCATCGTATTATTCTCTTTATGCTCTTATTCATGTTGTCCTCCCTTCGCAATCCCGATATCGATCATTGAAATTTTCTTTATTTTATATAATTTTTACCTTCAGGGTTTCCTTTTTAATCTTTTCTATATTACATTAACATAAATTAGTTATATTCCGCCATTATTTCAGTCAAAACTTAAATATTTTAATATTTTTTTAGTCAAACCAATCAATTAAACGTCATAAAAATTATTTCAGCTCGGAAAAAGGTGAGTCATAAAGCATCAAGCTTCCCAAAGTCCGATAATGGCGAAGGTTGCTCACATTAATTTTTTAATGTTCCTTTAAGTCAACCGCACGATGATCCGATGAAGAACATCCACGGTTTCCTCCAGATTGGTTGAGGCATCTTTAATATGATGATATACTTCCCGTTTTTTGATGGCTTCCATCGGATCCGAACCGGCATAAACAAAAAACATGCCATCAATATAAAGCTTTTCAATCTCACGATGGGTTGCTCTCATTGTTACAACGGCGGCTTCAGATTTTCCATGATTTTTCTCTAAATTATTAACCGCTTCAGCAAAAACATCAACTCCTGTTTTTAATTGCTCGACCATATTAACAATGGTATTATTTGCTTCTACATTAAAAGCTTTCATCGATATTAACGTCGATTCCACATATTTTAAAACCCGATTCATCCCCACCGAGATGGAATAAATATCCCCCCGGTCAAAAGGGGTGACAAATGCCTCGGTCAGATTTTTTTCCATTTTCATTCGGATTTCATCGGCTTTTTTGACGTGTTTATTTAACGCCTGGCTATCTTTTTCCGAACCAGTTTTTAACCAGCTAAATAACGCATCCACCCCTAAGGCATTGCTCTGCGCCTGCAAAAACAGCATTTGATGAAAATGGTATTTTATTGGAAAAATGCGATCAATAATATTTTTGTTTGCCATAATTTTTTCTCCCTCTTTTAATTCAGACGACCGAATCATGATCAAATTTATAACTACCACCAAGATAAAAATGCTGCCGCTAAAACGGCTTTTAACGTTTAGAGACTTTTTATCAACTGCTAAGCTACTTTGAATAAAGCCGTGATCACAGTGTAAATAATGGCTGAAACCAAACCGGCTAAGGGGATGGTGATACACCAGGCTATTAGGATTTCTTTAACAATTCCCCAATGCACCATTTTGTATTCATCGCCGGCGCCAACGCCCATAATACTTCCTACCACCACATGCGTTGTTGAAACTGGCGCCCCAATTAAGGTTGCCCCCAGAATCGAGCTCACTGATGCCAGTTGCGAATTCAGACTGTGCAGTGGTTTAATGTCAAAAATCCCCCGCCCCAATGTCTTCATAATACTCCAACCGCCCAGCATTGTTCCCATAAACATAACCAGACCGCCACTCGCTTTAACCCAAATGGGTGCCGAATGAATCGTCGCTCCACTCCAGGCGGCCAAAGCTAGCGTGAAGATGCCAATTATTTTTTGGGTATCATTGGAACCATGACTAAATGAAAGTCCTCCAACAATTAACCATTGCAATTGCTTAATCCGTTTATTAAGCGAAACTTTTGAATTTCTCAGCAATAGTTTTGACAGTTTTTCAATTAGAAAGGCAATTACAAATCCCAGTACCGGTGACAACAGCAAAGCGGCAATTACCTTTACTATTCCTGTCACCTGATGGTTCGCTCCCACCAACTCCGACCAACCCCACAATACATGTTGGTAACCCGAGGACACCATCACAGCACCAATAATTCCCCCAATTAAGGCATGGGTAGAACTTGACGGCAACCCTAATTTCCAGGTGAATAAGTTCCATAATGCGGCGCCAAAAATAGCCGCGAATAGGACCATTAACAATGCTGTATCGGTGGGTAAATCGATTAACTCTGAAATGGCATCAGCGACCAGATTGCCACCAAACATCGCTCCCAGAAGCCCAAAAACGGATGCCACAATGACTGACTGTTTTGGCCCTGCAGCTCCGCAACTGATAAATGTCGCAACGACTGAACTCGCATCATGAAGGCCATTTGTCAACGCAAAAATGAGTCCGATTAAAATGACTAGAACTAAAATAGTTGTTGTGCTTACCAGTACCATTCCCCAACTCCTCATACTTTTAAAATAACTTTTCACAATTTATTTTTCTTACTATACCAACAAATTTAATAACATGCAATCCAAGAACTCAAATTGGAATAAAATTCGTCTCCTTCCAAATAAAATAAAAAGTTTAATATTAAGGAAATTATCAGGTTACAGATGCTAAAATTTATTTGTTGAGCGCTCCAACATTTTCTACTTATTAAAATCAATTGCCTAAAGAGGCAGAAACGGAGAATATCTATTATGCAAACTGAAAATATTTCAACTCAAAGTAAGAAAAATAAAATCTCCCTCGTTCTTTATATTGGTGGTTCCATTGTTGCTCTTTTAGGCGCAGCATTTTTAATTAACAATATCATGATCTATAACACAACCATGACACAAGCTTTGGCAATGGGCTATGAGGCCAGTGCCGTCAATGCCCAATTATTACCATCGCAGTTGTTACCAGCACTGTTTGAAGGTTTCGGCGTTTATGGCGGCCTCTCGATGCTATTATTTTGTACCGGTTTTATTTTTCAAAAGATTTCAAATTTCATGGATCAATCGGCATTATCATCTCAACCAACGATTGATGAACTTAATATTGAATCTTTACCCGTTAATGTCGTAGAAATAAATGAAATCGAAGCCGTTATCGAATCACCAGATTCTGAAAGCTCCGAAAATGAACCAGAAACCCCAGCACTTTCCAAAGACGAAAACCCCACTGAAAAACCTGATGAGCAAAAATAACCCCTCCGAAAAAAATTTTTATTGTTTAATATAAACCTACATACAATCCTATAATCATATTTCTTTCCCCAATCTGCGTTAATTTAATGCAGATTTTTTTGTCGGCTGTTTTTGCTATTTTATTGATGCCCTCATTTAAACATGGACGTCCTTGGATTTATTGTGCTATGATTATACTATCAAAAAGAATGAGGATAACCTGATTATGAATACACGAGATAAAATATACAATACTGCCAAACGTCTCTACCTGGAAAACGGCTATGAGAATACCCCCAATACCCTTATTGCCAGAGAAGCTGGCGTTAATTTGGGCCTAGTTACTTATTACTTTAAAACCAAAGATATTATTGCCAGTGATATGCTTAATAATAATTATGAGACCCTTTACTCTCACATCCTTAAATATCTTTCCTCTCAAGATGAGCTGTTACAACTGATTACTTTTTTTAAATTACATTTTCGTTTAACTGAGATTGATCCTCACTATGATCGTTTTATTTATGAAATGAACAAGTTTGACTTACTCGAAAAAGCGACCCGTGCCGGAAATCTTTATATCCTTTATAAAACACTGGTCAACCAAAATGATCAAATCGAAGAAGCTGAGAAAAGCATCCTTTGTGATTATGCGGTTACCGCATCTTTTGGAGTGATCAGAGCACTGACGATCAAGCAATTTGAAAAAGAAATTATCCTCACCAAAGAAGAACTTTTTGATTTGAGTATCAACCAAATGTTTTATTCTTTAAAAATTGGCAATAACTCCCTGCTGCTCAAGTCACTGATCAGCTCCGCCACCAGCACCATTGATCGTTTACTAAAAGAATTTCCACAATTAAAACAAGTAAAAAGTTATCTTTACAGCCCGGTAGAAGATTAGCGCTTAGACCTCTGTCAGATGCATCAGAAGAACTAATAATTGTTTGCAAGCAGTTACTAGTTCTTTTATTTTTTACCAAAATTTTAATTTAAGCACTAATTAATCGTTTACTTATCGATTATTTTAGTGTTAATTATTTTTTTTACGAATTTTGTTGACTTTTTGAATGTGATGCTATATATTAAAATTGCTTACAAGCAATTAGTCATTTTGTCCAGCGTTAACCATTATCTTAAACCGCTATTACACAATCGCTAACGAATGCTATCACTAAAGTAAGCCCTTTAACAAACACGTTTATTAATGATTGTTATGCACACACGTGGCAATCATTGATCAAAGCTGATATCTATCGGATATCACAAATATACTATATAAATAGGAGGAAAATAACATGTCAAAAATTGAAGAGGTTAAAGCAAAAGTTGAAGCGGGAAAATCGAAATTGGTTCCCGGATTAGTTCAGGAAGCTCTTGACGAAGGCAATACTGCTGGCGATATTCTTCAGGCAATGGTCGATTCCATGGGCATCGTTGGCGAAAAATTCTCATCCGGTGAAATTTTTGTGCCGGAAATGCTCATTGCCGCCAAAGCAATGTCAAAAGGGGTCGATGTCTTAAAACCGCTTATGGCCGGGGATGGCTCCGCCTCCCTGGGTACCTGTATCATCGGAACCGTAGCCGGAGATTTACATGATATCGGTAAAAATCTGGTTTCAATGATGATCGAAAGTGCTGGTTTTGATATGGTTGACCTTGGCGTTGATGTTCCCGCGGATACTTTTGTCCAAGCGGTTAAAGATAATGAAAATGTAAAACTAGTCGCCTGCTCCGGTCTTTTAACCACAACGATGCCGGCTTTAAAAGAAGCCGTAGCCACTGTTAAAGCCGCTTGTCCCGAAATAAAAGTGATTGTTGGTGGCGCCCCCGTAACGCCAGAATATGCTACCGAAATTGGTGCTGACGGATACGCCCCAGATGCCGGCAGTGCCGCCGTTAAAGCTAAAGAATTGGCCACTGCTTAATTATTCAATTGCGATAAAATAGTTTAAATTAAAAAATCATATCCAAAAACTTAGGAGGTAATTACCATGTTAACTAAAAGACAAAATTTAATGGAAGTTATAAAAGGCGGAAACCCAGACCGTTTTGTTAATCAATATGAATTTATGGAACTAATTATGGAAGCCCCGATGGACCTTCCCCTGGCACCGGAACCAGGAACACGCATCAAAAATAAATGGGGAATCACATTTGATTGGCCCGCTGATCAAATTGGTTCTTTCCCGATGCACGACGACGAACATAAGGTTCTAAAAGACATCACAAATTGGCGCGAAAGTGTCAAAGCACCCTCTGTTTTCTATTCCGATGAAGAGTGGGCAGCAGCCATCGCTCATGCTAACTCCGTTGACCGTAATGATAAATTCGTAACCGCCTTTTGTGCTCCGGGAATTTTTGAGATGACCCATCATCTGATGAGCATGGAAGACGCCTTAATGGCTTTATATGAAGAACCTGAAGATATGCACGCCTTAATTGATTACGTTGTTGAATACGAATTGGCTTATGCTAAAGAAGTGATTGATCACATTCATCCTGATGCCTTATTTCATCATGATGACTGGGGTAGTCAACGTTCGTCTTTCATCTCCCCGGAAATGTTCGATGAATTTATTTTACCAGCTTACAAAAAAGTTTATGGATTTTGGAAAGCGAATGGCGTTGAATTAATTGTTCACCATAGCGATAGTTATGCCGCTAATTTAGTTCCTGAAATGATTGAAATGGGCATCGATATCTGGCAGGGTGTTATGACCACCAACAATGTCCCGGAACTGATTAAGCAATATGGCGGAAAAATCACATTTATGGGCGATATTGATAGTGGCCGAGTTGATTTCCCTGGCTGGACCCGAGAACTGATTTACGCTGATGTAAAAAAAGCTTGTGAAGAATGCGGTAAACTGTATTTTATTCCAAATTTGAGTCAGGGATTAAACATTAGTTCCTTCCCCGGTGTTTATGAAGCAACTAGTGAAATTATTGACCAACTCAGCAAAGAAATGTTCTAACCACTTTTTTAACCTTATTTAATTATATCCTAGCTCTATTTCAGCTTAAACCTTTGGTTTAGGTCCTGAAATAGAGCTATTTTAGTCAGATAATACAACCTATTATTTTACTATTTCTTTAACAGCCGCCCTAAAAAATTGCCACCATAAAAAAACAACTCTTTAATTTGTTATTTCTATGACAAACAACTGATCGTCAATAAAAAACACTTTCGAGAACTTTTTTTGAATAAAACACTTAAAATTATGCTTATTTCGTGATATAATCAGAGAAATTTTTTTGTTAATTATCTAGCTTTATAGTATAATTATAAAACCATATCTCTTCTTGCATAATTCGGCACAATTTTAATTTATTTTTGAAAATATCGTTTGTGCCTGATTAAATAGATGTGATATAGTCAGATACACTAATTTGACTCGTTAATATGAATATAATTTTCGAACTCCTTTACTCGCAATTATATTCCGTATATTACAAAAGATTATTCTGAGGAAGGTTAAAATGCGTATGAAATTCACTAATTTACCACCCAAGCAGGGACTTTATGATCCTACTTTTGAACATGACGCCTGTGGTATTGGAGCGATTGTCCATATCAAGGGAAAAAAATCACACGATATCGTCCAACAAGCTTTGACAACACTTATTAATTTGCAACACCGCGGCGGACGTGGTGCTGAACAAAACACCGGCGATGGCGCCGGAATTCTAATCCAGATCCCCCACCAATTTCTTAAAAAAGTAACACCTAAAGAAGGTTTCACACTTCCCGAACCAGGCGATTATGGCTTGGGAATGTTATTTATGCCCACTGATGCCGAAGAAAGAAAACAATGTGAGCAGATATTGGCGGATGTGATCTTGCAAGAAGGTCAGACCCTTCTCGGATGGCGAGATGTTCCCTACAATCTTTGTGATTTGGGAAAAATCGCCGTTAATAGCATGCCCTTTCTTAAACAGGTATTTATTAAAAAAGACCCCCAAATTACCGATGCCATGGATTTCGAACGAAAACTCTACACCATTCGAAAACAGGTCGAAAAAATCACCAAAAAACAAGGTTTATCTTTTTACGCCGCCAGTTTTTTCTTCCCGAACCGTCGTATACAAGGGCATGCTCACCGAAGATCAAGTGGGTGAGTTCTATCTGGATTTGCGTGACCCCGATGTGACCACTGCAATTGCGATGGTTCATTCTCGTTTCAGTACCAATACTTTTCCCAGTTGGGAACGCGCCCATCCTAATCGCTATGTCATTCATAATGGTGAAATCAACACCCTCCGTGGAAATGTTAACTGGATGTATGCCCGTCAATCATTGCTGCAAAGCGATCTATTTGGTAATGAACTGGAAAAAACGTTCCCCATTGTTGATATTGATGGTAGTGATTCATCTATCTTTGATAACACCTTTGAGTTTTTAAGTTTAACCGGACGTTCAATGGCTCATAGTGCGATGATGATGATCCCGGAGCCCTGGTCCAAACATAAAACGATGAGTCCTGAAAAACAAGCATTTTATAATTATCATTCCCGCATGTTAGAACCCTGGGATGGGCCTGCCGCAATTGCCTTCACCGACGGTATCCGACTGGGCGCCGTGCTTGATCGAAATGGTCTGCGGCCTTCTCGTTACTACGTAACTAAAGATGACCTGGTTATTCTCTCTTCTGAAGTTGGCGTGTTGGATATTCCCCCCGAAAATATTCTCTGTAAAGAACGTTTGAAACCTGGGCGAATGTTGATGATCGACACTGAAAAAGGGGAAATTATCAATGATGAAGACTTAAAACATTCCGTTGTCTGTCAACAACCCTACGCCAAATGGCTTGCCGAACATAATATCACCCTTGATATGCTACCTGAACCCAAAATCAAAAATATCATACATTCTGAAACCTTGATTCAACGTCAAAAAACATTTGGTTATACTTATGAGGATCTGAAAACAATGATTATCCCCATGGCCAAAGACGGCGTTGATCCGATCGGAGCCATGGGTAATGATATTCCATTAGCCGTTTTGTCCGATAAGTCGCAGGTACTTTTTAATTATTTCAAACAAATGTTCGCCCAAGTAACTAACCCACCGATTGATGCGCTGCGTGAAGAACTAATCACCGGAACAGGCGTCTATGTTGGCGGTGAAGGCAATCTTATCAATCCCTTGCCAGAAAGCTGCCATCAGATTAGTTTAGATGTCCCGATCTTAAGCAATGATGATTTAGAAAAAATAAAAGAATTGGATGATCCGTTAATTAAAGCCGTTACCCTGTCAACTTTATTTCCCAAAAACAGCGGTGGTGAAGGCTTAGAAAAGGCCCTCGATAATCTTTTCGCCGAAGCTGATATTGCTATCGAAAATGGCGCGCGCGTCGTAATCCTCTCGGATCGCGGGGTTAATGCTGAAATGCTGCCGATTCCTTCGGCATTGGCGATTTCAGGACTTCATCAACACCTCATTCAAAACCTAACCCGAACCAAAATCAGTTTAGTCATCGAATCCGGGGAACCCCGCGAAGTCCATCATTTTGCGGTTCTGATCGGTTATGGGGCCACCGCCGTTAATCCTTATCTGGCCTTTGAAACAATTGAAGATCTGATCAAAAGAGGTTTATTAACCGACGTAACCGTTGAAAAAGCAATCAAAACTTATATCAAAACGGTCAGCAAAGGGGTTATTAAAGTACTTTCAAAAATGGGTATTTCAACCATTTTAAGTTATCATGGCGCGCAGATTTTTGAAGCGGTTGGCATCAACTCTGATGTGATTAACAAATACTTCACCAGAACCCCTTCCCGTATCGAAGGTCTCGGATTAAACGAAATTGCGCAAGAATCCCAGATGCGTCACGACGAAGCTTATGCCAATCCCTTTTCCGACCCAGCTACCCTTGAGTCCGGCGGCAATTTTCAATGGCGGGCAGATGGCGAGTTTCACACGTATAACCCGGAAGCTGTTTACAAATTACAAACCGCCTGCCGAAACGGTGATTATAAAACGTATCAGGAATACACCAGCCTGATTAATGAACAAAGTCAGAAAGCTTGCACCTTAAGAGGGATGATGACCTTTAAAAACCGTCAGCCGATCGCCCTTGATGAGGTTGAATCCGTCGAAAGCATTTGTACCCGTTTTAAAACCGGTGCCATGTCTTATGGTTCTTTAAGTAGCGAAGCGCATGAATGTTTAGCCATCGCGATGAACCGAATCGGTGGTAAAAGCAATACCGGTGAGGGCGGCGAAGATCCGGAACGCCATATTCCTTTAGCCAATGGTGATTCCCGACTGAGTGCCATCAAACAGGTCGCTTCCGGACGTTTTGGCGTTACCAGCTATTACTTGTCCAGTGCCCAAGAAATTCAGATAAAGATGGCTCAAGGCGCAAAACCGGGCGAAGGTGGCCAGCTTCCAGGACGAAAAGTTTATCCCTGGATTGCCAAAACACGGTTTTCTACCCCTGGTGTAGGACTCATTTCCCCACCGCCGCATCATGATATCTATTCGATTGAAGATTTGGCCGAACTGATCCATGACCTCAAAAATACCAACCGTGAAGCCCGCATTAATGTCAAACTAGTTTCTGAAGTCGGTGTCGGCACCATTGCCGCTGGGGTTGCTAAAGCCAAAGCCGATGTCATTTTGATCAGTGGTTATGACGGCGGTACTGGTGCTTCACCACGAACCAGTATTCGTCACGCCGGTCTTCCCTGGGAATTGGGTCTGGCTGAAACGCACCAAACCCTGGTCCTTAACAATTTAAGAACCCGGGTTAAAGTAGAAACCGATGGTAAGCTTTTAACTGGTAAAGACCTGGCCGTGGCGACCTTATTAGGTGCTGAGGAATACGGCTTTGCAACGGCTCCACTGGTTATTCTTGGTTGTGTTATGATGCGTGTTTGTCATCTTGATACCTGCCCGGTTGGTGTCGCTACCCAAAATCCGGAACTACGCAAGCGCTTTACCGGCGATCCCGCTCATATTGTTAACTTCATGCAGTTTATTGCTCAGGAGCTCCGAGAAATCATGGCTGAACTTGGTTTTAGAACCATTGATGAAATGGTTGGCCGTTCAGATAAACTGGAAATGGATCATGCCGTTGAACACTGGAAAACAAAAGGACTGGATTTTTCAAACATTCTCTACCAGCCCGAAATCCCTGAAGGCGGCGGTTTATATTGTCAGATCACCCAAAACCACAACATTGAAAAATCCAAAGACTTAACCGAGCTGTTGGAACAATGTCAACCGGCACTGGAACACGGCGAAAAAGTAGCCATCACAACGACCATTAGAAATGTTAACCGGGTTGTTGGCACCATCATCGGTAATGAAGTGTCCAAGCGTTATGGTGAAGACGGTTTACCGGAAGATACCATAACCCTTAATCTGACTGGTTCCTCCGGTCAAAGTCTGGGGGCCTTTATTCCCAACGGTATCACGATCAAATTAGAAGGCGATGCCAATGATTATTTTGGCAAAGGCCTTTCCGGCGGGAAAATGGTTATCTATCCACCCAAAGAAGCCACCTTTGTTCCGGCTGAGAATATCATTGTTGGTAACGTTGCTTTTTATGGTGCGACTAAAGGTGAAGCTTATATTGGCGGCGCTGCCGGCGAACGATTCTGTGTTCGTAACAGCGGTGTCACCGCCGTAGTTGAATCGGTTGGTGATCATGGTTGTGAATACATGACGGGCGGAAAAGTTGTCATTCTTGGAAAGACCGGTCGAAACTTTGCCGCCGGAATGTCCGGTGGAATTGCTTATGTCTTAGATCTGGACGAATCCTTTTGTGAGTCCTGCAATGCGGAAATGGTCGATCTGGTCAAAATCACTGACGCGGTTGAATTATCGGAACTTAAATTATTAATTGAAAAGCATCGAGATTATACCAACAGCGCTTTGGCCCAAAAAATTCTTGATGATTTTGACAATTATAGCAAACAATTTACTAAGGTATTACCACGCGATTTCAAACGCATGCAAGATGCCATGGAACGCGTTAAAGCTCAAGGACTCACCGGTGATGAGGCCTTAATGGCAGCTTTTCAAGAAAATAACCGGGATTTGTCCCGGGTAAGCGGAAATTAGAGAGGAGGTAAACAATTATGGGAAAATCAACTGGATTTTTAGAATACAAACGTGAAGTACCCAAAGATCGGGAACCTCTCGAACGCATCAAAGACTGGCAGGAATTTCATTTAGAACTGCCTGAAGCGACCCAACAAATTCAGGGTGCCCGCTGTATGGATTGCGGCGTGCCCTACTGTCACTCTGGAATGATGATTGCCGGCGGTGCCTCTGGCTGTCCGATTCACAATTTAATTCCTGAATGGAATGATATGATTTATAAAGGTTTATGGAAAGAGGCATTAGCCCGATTGCTTAAAACCAACAACTTCCCTGAATTCACTGGCCGCGTTTGTCCCGCCCCCTGCGAAGGGGCCTGTACGGTTGGTCTGAATGAACCGCAGGTGACCATTAAAACTAATGAATGCACCATTATTGATCGAGCTTTTAAAGAAGGCTGGATTACCCCAAATCCGCCGCAAAACCGAACTGACAAAAAAGTTGCGGTCGTCGGTTCTGGTCCGGCAGGCCTGGCCTGTGCGGCTGAGTTAAATAAAGCCGGTCATCGTGTTACCGTCTACGAACGGGCGGATCGGGTCGGCGGACTGTTAATGTATGGCATTCCTAATATGAAATTGGATAAAACTAAAGTGGTTCAACGGCGTATTGACCTGATGAAAGCTGAAGGGATCAACTTTGTCACCAGCACTGAGGTCGGTAAAGATTATCCGGTTAATGATCTTAAAAAAAATTACGATGCCGTGGTTTTATGTGGCGGTGCCACTAAACCCCGGGATTTACCTGTTGAAGGCCGAAATTTAAAAGGCGTGGATTTTGCCATTAACTTTTTATCAGCCAATACCAAAAGTCTGCTGGACTCCAACCTGACGGATGGCAACTACACCTCTGCTAAAGATAAGCACGTGGTCATTATCGGTGGAGGTGACACCGGAACAGACTGTGTTGCCACCTCCATCCGTCATGGCTGTAACAGTGTATTACAATTGGAAATCATGCCCAAACCACCAGAAACCCGAGCTCAAAACAATCCCTGGCCGGAATGGCCAAAAACCTATAAGTTGGATTACGGTCAGGAAGAAGCCGTTGCTCTTTACGGCAGTGATCCCCGTCAATACTGTACCACCACTAAAAAAATCGTCGGTGATGCTGATGGAAATGTAACCGCCGTCCATACTATCGAGATTGAATGGGTTAAAGATGCCTCCGGGCGAATGACGATGAAAGAAATTCCCGGAACTGAAAAAGTGCTTCCCGCGGATCTGGTCTTATTGGCTATGGGTTTCCTTGGACCGGATGACCAATTGCTCGAACAATTGGGGCTGGAACGCGATGCCCGCTCCAATGTCAAAGCTGATTATGGTGTTTACCAAACCAATATCGACAATATCTTTGCTGCCGGCGATATGCGTCGAGGTCAAAGTCTCGTTGTCTGGGCTATTAATGAAGGCCGTGAAGCGGCTCAAGCCTGCCATCGCTATTTAACAACAACCTCAAAATAATCTTAAAACAAAAACAACCATAAACCTGTTATAAACTCGGTTTATGGTTGTTTTTTTCTTCTTTATTTTTTTATCCTATACAATAACAATATCAGCTTTTTGAATCCCTTTTCCATTCGCATTTTCAAAATAATTAAAGAGTGTTGTTCGAATATCCTGAATAACTTCTAAATGATATTCTCCCAGATCATACTTACTCATACTGGCTTTAATATTATCTAACTGTTCATTTGTATATTCAGCTCCGATTAAATCTAATCTGATCTTTTTCAGATTCGGATCAACCGTCGCCCGCATTATTGTTGTTTCGGCTGAATTGACTTCGGTATTCACGAACGCTTCAACATTGCTATAAATTATTTTTTCCTGAATTGTCACCGTTCCAATATAAATGGCCGAAACAGTAGCCGGAATACTAATTAAAATAACGCCAATAATAATCCCTCTTTTGATAATGACATTATATCGTTCTTTTACAATATTTGCCTGCTTTAGTTGCAATAACTTACAAAATGCAAAAGTTGCCACAATGATAAAAAAAGCATTGATTGAAAACAAATAGGCCGCCGAAAAAACATAATCGATATTGCCATTGGCAATTCCATATCCCACTGTACACATTGGGGGCATCAACGCTGTCGCAATTGCCACCCCGGGAATAACGTTAGTTTTTTCTTTTCTGGTTATCCCAATCACTCCGGCCGTACCACCAAAAAAAGCAATCAACATATCGAAAAAGGACGGCCCGGTACGGGCAATCAATTCACTCGTTGCTTCATGAACAGGAGAAAGACTAAAATAAACGGTAGACCCAATTAAGGCAATCACAATTTGAATTGCAAAATTTAGTGATGCATTTCTAAGCAATACACCATCATAAGTTGCAATACTGTATCCCATTGCAATAATCGGGTTCATTAACGGTGATATCAACATCGCCCCAATAATGACCGCCGTTGAATTAGTATTCAGACCAACTGAGGCGATAATAATCGCACAAAAAAGAATGATTAGTGGCGCACCTTTTAAACGCACCCCTGAAACAACACTCGTGTGAATCGCTTCAGCATCCATCTGATCGCTTTTAATGTTAAAAATACGATCCATAAAATACTCGATCATTTTCTGTCTCCCATTATTATTTCGTAATTGTCTCATTTACTGTTCTCACAGCTCCAAAAACAACTGCTTTATTTCGAAATGATTATATCAAATTATTACTCTGAATTTCAGTTGAGACAACAGTCTGACTGCTATTTATTAATTTTTATAATTATTTTATTTGAAAATATCTTGATTTTATCAATGTTAAATATTAATCAAAAAATTTTTATCCTGTTTGGATAATAAATTCCCATTTTCTGGGTATTTAGTAAAGAGATTACATTATTATAGAGAAAGGTATTATTATGGTAAGAGTTGAAGATATCAATGTGAACTACCAAATTTATGGCGATGGCTATCCGCTGTTATTAATAATGGGCTACGGCTGTACCATGAAGTTTTGGGAGGAACGCTTTTTACGCTCATTAGCCAAACAATATAAGGTCATTATTTTTGATAACCGTGGCATCGGCGAAACCAGTATTGGCCAAAAACGATTTACGATTGAACAATTTGCCGAAGATACCTATGAATTGATGGTCGCCTTAAATATTGAAAAAGCACATGTCCTTGGCTGGTCAATGGGGGCCGCTATTGCTCAAGAATTAGCGCTTAGGTATCCTGAAAAAGTCAATAAGCTGATTCTTTATGCCTCGCTTTGTAATCCGGGTATTTTTCCGCCCGATCCCGAAGTGCTTGCAAAACTGAAAAACGCCTTAAATCTTTCTTTGGAACAACAGCATGAGTGGTTACCGCTTATTTTTCCCAAAAATTGGATCCGTAACAATCATGATCGAATCCGGGAAATCTTTCATCGCCCTTTAGGGACGGTCGATCCCGATACGATTTTAAAACAGGCTGAGGCGATTGATCTGTGGGCTGGCAGTTGTAACCGCCTCCCTTTTCTTCAACACGAAGCCCTTGTTATTAACGGAATTGAAGATTCGATTCTGCCGCCCGAAAATTCTGAATACCTGGCCAGTAAAATCCCCAATTCTAAACTCATTTTAATCGCTGCCGCAGGTCATGCTTTAATGCTGCAATGTCCTGATAAATTCAGTTTAATTATTAATCTTTTTCTGAACTAATTGCTAACTTAAAATAGTTGTCGGTTAGTCATTTTATTTATTATCATGACTGAATTATTGTTAAACAAACGATATTTTTCATCCAGTTTTCATAAAAAGTCATTAAGCAGCTTATAACTAGGCGCTCAATGACTTTTTTAATCTTATCGTATCACTTTGTCGCTTAAACTTTTTCCGCAATTGTCCGAATCAGATCCTCAGAAGCCTTCCAGCCCAAACAGGAATCGGTGATCGATTTCCCGTAAACCCCACCGTCAACCGGTTGATTTCCTTCTTCAAGATAACTTTCAATCATCAGTCCTTTAACATATTTTTTCAAGTTATCATCATAATGACGGTTTCTGATCACTTCCCGGGCAATTCGCGGTTGTTCACTAAACGTCTTATTTGAATTAGCATGATTCAAGTCAATGATAATCGCCGGACAGGCAAAATCCCGTTTTTCATATAATTTAATTAAATACATAATGTCTTCGTAGTGATAGTTGGGAAAGTTGCGTCCATACTGATCAACCGAGCCTCTTAAAATTGCATGTGCCAGCGGATTCCCGGTTGTTTTGACTTCCCAGCCACGATAAATAAATGTATGTGCTGCCTGCGCTGCCTGAATCGAATTTAACATTACCGTAATATCTCCGCTGGTGGGATTTTTCATTCCTACCGGTATCTCCAATCCACTGGATGTTAATCGATGAATTTGGTTTTCAACTGATCGGGCTCCAATCGCCACATAGGTTAATAAATCTTCCAAATAAGCATAATTTTCGGGATAAAGCATCTCATCAGCACAGGATAGTCCGGTTTCTTCAATTGACCGGATATGCAGTTGCCGGATCGCTTTAATGCCTTCCAGCATATTAGCCTTTTTATTCGCATCCGGCTGATGAAGCATCCCTTTGTATCCTTCACCGGTGGTTCTCGGCTTGTTGGTATAAATTCGCGGAATAATAATTATTTTATCTTCAACCTCTTTTTGAAGTTTACTTAGTCGGCTAACATAATCAATCACTGCTGTTTCATTATCCGCCGAACATGGTCCAATAATCAGAATAAAGCGGTCATCTTTTCCTTCAAAAACATTCTTAACAATTTGATCACGCTCAGCTTTTATTTTTTTTCCAGTTTCTGACAGTGGCATCATTTTAAATATCTCACTTGGTGACGGAATTTCCTGAATCAATTCTAAACTCATCTATTACCCCTTTTACTATTTTTCTGCCACATTCATTCTCTGTTTTTATTCCTTCAATTGCAAACATTTCAGCTGTGACAACCAATCTTATATTTATTATTATAGTAATTAATGACGTTCCTGACAAGTATTATTCAGCAAACTTGATTCACTGTTTTAATTAATTTCAATTGTTTGCTGTTAAAACGATAAAAACCACCAAGAATCCAAAATTCTTAGCGGTTTTTATGGCAATATCCCTGTTAATAAACGACCGTACCGACCAATTGTTAATCTGTTGTATACATGCAATTCAGACAGTTACAACTAAATTTTGGGCTAGTGATAGCCTTTTCGCTACAACTGTTCCCTTGAGGCACACAACCTGATCGAACAATTGTCGGTACGATGTTATCTTTTTTGACAATCTGATTAATGTTTAATCTAAAACATTAATTCTGTCATTTTATCAATGGCTTCATCATTCGATTCATAAACACCTGGGAAGCAACCAAAGTTTAGACCATGGCTGGCACCGGGAATAAAATACAATTTGCCGCAACGTTCACAGGCTTCTTTCGTTTTTTCGAAAATGATCTCCGGTGTCCAACCAGGGAAGTCAATCACACCACTGTCAATATCGCCCATGAAAGAAATTTGGCCACCATATTTTTTGATCAGCTCCGGTGTGTTGTTGGTTGTCATGACACCCTGCCAGATGTCAATGCCCATTTCGATCATCGCCGGAACCAGATTAGCGGCATAGGAATCACTATGATGCACAATGAGTTCAACCCCATTGGCTTTATAAAATCCGTAGATTTTTTTATAGGCCGGTAAAAAAAACTCATCAAACATTTCCGGTGAAACAAAAGAGCTGATCTGGCTGCCCCAATCGTCATGATGGAAAATACAATCTGGATGCAGTCGACGTGTCATTTCTTCGGCATAAGCCAATTCATATTCAACCAAATAGTCAATCAGATCATGCATATCTTCCGGTTCTTCATACAGTGCCATCAATGCATCTTCCATGCTCATCAGATGATGTGTCATTTCAAAAATACCCGGTGCAACAAAAGCCGTCACAAATTCTTCATTACGATCAATCGCATTGGCGTGAGCAACCGCTGCCGCCCAAGCTTCATCCGAGGTTTCAATCGCCGGTGCCTTGACTTGATTGCGCCAATTTGTAATGTCTTTCAAAACCTTATGTTCATCATCATGAACAGGAAATCCACCCAATTGACCTTCGGGCCAGGTAAAAGTAATCCCCCAACCATTTTTGATTGTCTGACCAGGACCAACCATCGCCCCAATAGGTGCTTCCATAACAAGATTCATAAATTCATATTGCTTTACAAAACGATCGGGATTTCCACCTCTAATGGTTTCCAACAGATTTTGTCTTTTTGTTAACATTATAATACCTCCTAGAATTTTGGAATGTAAAATGAATTTGAAAACGATCGCTAAAAATCAGTATTTTCAAACAAAAAATATCGATTTTTGGGTATTTGTCTTAATAATTTGATCCGCTGTATACTTATTAAGCTGACACTAATTCCTTAGCTTTTACAGCCGCACTACCTGCATCAGCAGCGTAACCATCGGCTCCCACTTCAGTTGCATATTCCGGTGTAACCGGTGCTCCACCAACAATCACTTTTAAGTCCGGATACGCCGTTTTAATCGTTTTTACGGCTTCTTTTAAAGCTGGCATCGTTGTTGTTAAAAGACCTGAGCAGGCGACCAGTTTTACATTTTCATTATCTTTAACCGCTTGGACAAAAGTATCCGCCGGAACATCAACGCCAAGATCAACCATATCAAAACCAGCGCTTTCGATCATCATCGAAACCAAGTTTTTACCAATATCGTGCAAATCGCCCGCTACTGTTCCGATCACACAGGTCCCCAGTGATGTCGAACCATCGCCAACCATCAACGGTTTTAGAACTTCAACCCCTTTTGACATGGCTTTAGCTGCAATTAACATTTCAGGAACAAAAATTTCTCCGGATGAAAATTTTTCGCCAACGACACCCATCGAGTCGACCATTGCCTGAAGTACTTCACCTGGGGTACTGCCTTCATCCAATGCTTCCTGGACCAGACCCGGTACTAATTTCGATTTTCCTGCTTCAACCTTTGCTTTGACTTCTTCAATTTTTGACATGTTGTTTCCTCCTAAGTTAATTTTTGTTATTTATTTCTGATATCAATCGATATCAGTTCTGATTAACGATTCTTGCGTGTGTGCGCTGTGATCATTAATAGCCTAATATTATCAAAATGGTACAAGTTATTTTACTAACGCCCCGTATTGATTAACTTAATTTACTGCATTTAAGAAAATAGCTTAACGCCTTAATCGTTCTGTAAGCGATTTCATTTTTGTTTTTAAAATAGGCATTACACATCTTTCAGAGGCTTAATCAAGTTAACAAAAGTTTAAACCAATTTAAAGTCACTGTCAACCATTAATTATAAATTTAGCTATTTTTACTAATTAATGGTTGGTAATCCTTTTACACAAACATTATCTTAACGTTTTACTTTGCATTCTTTTTTAGTTTATTTCTTTTATTTAACGTTTATATCCATTGTGTCTGTATTAAGTTGTATTCATTGTGATATAGATTATTTTTATTCTTTCTTTTGCTATTAATTTAATTTTCTCTCTGTCTTTAGCTGTCATGGTAAAATTTATATTAAAAAAATAATTAATCTTTACGATTATTGGTCGAGACGATCCGTCTGACAAAGGTAACTTTAATCTCAACTAAGCCAAGATTTAGTGTATTTATTCAATATTAACTGACCAATTCACGATTTTTTATTTTTGACGTAACCGCTATTTAACGCTCTACAGAAAAAAAACCCGTCGGCATATAAGCCACTTCGGGTTTTTTAATAGTCAAGTATGTTCATTATCAGATTATTCTAATCGAATAATACACAACCTACATAGGTAAGGGTATTCGGTCCATAATAATACTCAATATTATTTTCTTTACATAAATCACTAACCAAAATTCCATAGGCTTCCATCGATGAAAAAGCTTTATCAGGAAAACGACATGGTTCATCGGGATAACTACATTCTTTGCAGATCGAGCAACAGCCATCGCCTAAAGGCATCATCTTAACGCCTTGATCATGCAGTATATCAACAAAACGATCAAAACTGGCATTGTGTTTTGCTTTCGTTTCTTCCATTGCTTCAAAATCAAAGCTGTCTTCGAGTTCTCCGGTGGTTTGAACGATTACACCCTGTTTATATTTTCTAACCTTTTCATCACATTCCGCCAAGGTCCCACATCCCGGAGGGCATGCCCAGTTTGTGTCATAAATGTTACACTTATTGTCAGCACACATTTTTCGAACTTCCGGGTTTAAATCAATGGAGTCGATCTCCAATTTTGCCGCTCTGGTAAAGCCACTTGCTTTTGCCAAATCCAAAACTTCTGTTAATTCGATCATTATTTCTTTCCGCCTTACTGTGAAAACATTAAGTTTAGTTCTCACTAAATTGTACCCTATTCTAGCATAGTTTTCCTTAGAAATACAGCGTAAATTAAAATTAGCTTATATTGAATCTAATTAAAATACCAGACGAAATTTTTAACACAGCAGTCAAAAATTTCGTCTGGCGTTCTTTTAAAGATAACCTTTGATTTATTTTCCCAACTTAGAGCAACAAATAACTAATTAGCGGTATCGTCACGATTGAAGCGAGTGTCGTTATAAAAACCCCTTTAGTCGCAAGTTCAACATTATTTTCAAAGCGATTCGCAAATAGTACCGCCGAAGTCCCTACCGGCATAGCGATGATTATAACTATAATCCCCAACAAATAGGGGCTTGTTATTATATATCTTAAAATTAGCCACGAAAATAACGGCAACAAGATCTGTTTAATAACAACATACGGATATAGCCGAAGCTCCGTAAAAACACTTCTGATCGAAACTCCTGATAATGCAATCCCAATGACAATCATCGCCAAAGAAGCGGTTGTACTCCCGACTGTGTCAAGCGTATCATTTAAAAGAACCGGCAATTGAAGATTAGCCGCAAACATAATCACAGCGACAATCGAAGCAATTGTTCCAGGGGACAAAAAGGCCTTTATATTCAGGGCCTTTCGCCCTTCATTTGACATCAACATAATCCCTAACGTAAAGTTACTGAGATTGAAAATCAAATTAAAAATCGTTGCATAAAAAATCGCCCCTTCGCCAAAAATTGATGCGATTACAGGAAACCCCATAAAACCAACATTCGACCAGATGGTCATGTACATATATAAATGACGTTCTTCTTTTTTGACAAAAAGAATCCTGGTTATTAAATACGCAACAAAAGGCATCACCACATAAAAAAGAATCGAAATAAGGAACATCATCAAGACCTCCTTTTTATCGATCTCCTGAGGCATCGTCGCTACTGAAGCAATCATCATACAAGGAAGAGTGACGCTTAAAATAAATTTTGAAAGCTGGGTCCCAAATTCCCGACTGACAATTTTTCTTTTGGCGGCAATATATCCTAATGCCAAAATCAAAAACAGTTCCAGCATCTGTCTGATTACTACCATAATATCCATCGCATAATCTCCTTCAAATAAGAATAGGCTATCACAAGCGCTCCTTAAATTCAACCCTGTTAACGTCTTCCAAAATCAGTATTCGCAGAAAACATTTTTCGCAACAATGCGCAATCAAATCATTATTAAAATTACTGGAATAAATTAATTACCATTTCTATCTATTTTCTGCTACAATAATTATAATAAACATCACAGCTCAGTGGTCCTCGCTACTGACTACTCCAGATTCTTGAGGTGAACATGCGAAAACAATCATTCCCAAAATTGCGGATTAAAAATATCCCCCGCTTTATTATATTCTCGACGATTAGCCTAATTTTGATCATCTTGACAGTAATCGCTTTATTTACTTTAACCGCAAAATTAACCCAAACATTTAATGCGCAAAGACAAATTCTGCAAGCATCTTCAACCGCCAATAGTGCTGAAAATAATAACTCTAAAGCAACAAATAATAAAAATATCAAAGAAGCCTTAAAAAATGATCCTCAAGCTGATATCAAATCACGCCTTCGTATTGATGATACCGAAGGCATCAAAGTTGTTTTTTTGACCTTTGATGATGGCCCTACTGAACGAACCGGCGAAGTTTTAGATCTGCTTAATACCTATCATGTGAAAGGTACCTTCTTTACCACTCTCCACGATGGTGAAAATGCCAAAGCTATGTATAAACGGATTGTAGATGACGGTCATACGCTTGCCAATCATACCAGTAGCCACGATTACAGTCTCTACAATAATCCCCAGAATTTTTATGCCGATGTTGATAAACTGAATCAATATCAGATGAAAATCACCGGCCTGGAGCAAACCAGTCATATCTTTCGTTTTCCCGGCGGCTCTTTAAATGCCAATGAAACCTGTGCGCTTGGTATCGTTGATCAAGGTTGGAATTATAGCGACTGGAACGTTTCTTCCGGCGATGGTTGTGCTGATCCACCGCCGAGCGAGGTTATTGCTCAAAACATTATTGACGGATGCCGTGATCATGATGTTTCGGTTGTTTTATGTCACGCTGAACTCAAAGAACAAACACGAGCGGCTTTGCCAACTGTCATCGAAACGCTCCAAAATGAAGGCTATACTTTTTTACCAATGGAAAATGATTATACCTACCCTCGCCAATTACAAATATGATTAAGACAAATTTGATTAATCATCACAAACTAATAAAACCACCGTTGTTCCGGTGGTTTTATACTGCCAAAAAAGATAACGTCGTACCGACAATTGTTCGATCATGTTGTGTGCCTCAAGGCGAACAGTTTCCGCAAAAAGTCTATCTTTAGCTAAAGCTTTGATTGCAACTGTCCGAATTGCGTGCGCATGCAACAGATTAACAATTGGTCGGTACGGTCGTTTATTGACAACCTCAAACCAGCGTTTTTACGATGGTTTTAAATGACAGCTAACGAATGCTGTCGCCCTCTTTTTAAATCACGCTTTCATTGTTTTAATGCTTCAGCAATACGAATACCGGTTGGTGTTCCAGCAACGCCACCTTCACCGGTTTCTTTTAATGTGCCATGCATAACATCGCCAATAGAACGCATCGCATCAATTACTTCATCGGGCGGAATTTGACTACAAATTCCGGCCAACGCCATATCGGCACTCGCCAAGGCATTAAATGCCCCAATCACATTTCGTTTAACACAAGGGATTTCGACCAAACCGGCGACCGGGTCGCAAACCAGTCCTAACAGGCTTTTTAATGCCAATGCCGCACTTTGAACAATCGCATCGGCATCGCCGTCGGCAAGATAAACCATTGCCCCGGCCGCCATTGCACTGGCTGATCCAATTTCGGCCTGACAACCACCAATCGCCCCCGAAATCGAGGCCCGATGGGCAATAACCTGACCAATCCCGCCAGTCACGAACAAGGCCTGCAGCATTTTTGCTTCATCAATTTGATGTTCTTTTTGATAACTTAACAAAACTGCCGGAATCACCCCGCAAGAACCTGCGGTTGGGGCTGCGACTATTCGTTTCATGCAAGCGTTAGACTCACCCATTTTTATGGCTTTTTCCATTACTTGTCCCATAAAATCGCCGCAAAGGATAGTTTTATTCAGACGCGCCTGAGTTATTTTTTCGCCATCTCCACCAACCAGTTGACTGGGTGATTTTAATTTTTCATCATAGTTTTTATCAGCAGCTTTCATCGCCTCAAGGAGATTTCGCATTTTTTCCAGCGCAATCTCCCGGGTGATCTGATTATCACGCATTTCTTCTTCCATGGCAATTTCCCAAAAGGGTTTGCCCGATGATTTTGACAGACTAACAATTTCCTTTAATGATGTAAAACTCATGGTGCTTCCTCCAGACTGAGATACGTTACTTTTCTGATTCCTTCTAAATGTTCCAACCATAAAATCGATTCCGGTGATATTTCCTGGTCACATTCCAATACCATAACGGCATCGCCACCGCGATGATTTCGATAAAGCTGCATCGTGGCAATATTGACGGATTTATGTGATAGCATTGACGTCACTTCGGTGACATGACCCGGCTGATCGAGGTTATGAACGACCAAAGTCGGATAATCGCCGGAAAAATTTGCTTCTAAGCCATCAATCTGGCAGATTTTAATCCGACTTCCGCCTAAAGATGAAGCCAAAATCTCCAGTTCTCTTCCCGACACACCTTTTAGAATTAATTTAACCGAATTGGGATGAGCATTACGCAGATTAATCCCTTCAAATTTAAACGTCATACCTTCTTGCGCCGCTAATTCAAAACTATCAGGAATGCGCATATCGTCCGGTTTCATCCCCAACAATCCCGCCACAATGGCCCGATCCGTGCCATGACCTTTTCCGGTTGTTAAAAAAGAACCATGTAAATAAATTTCCGCCGATTTTATTTTTTCGCCCATTAATTTTTTCGAAAGATAGCCAATTTTAACCGCTCCTGCTGTATGCGAACTGGATGGTCCAACCATAATCGGCCCAACAATATCAAATATACTCATGACTTCCTCCGTTATTTATATTTCAAATTTTTAATCAATCTTAATTATTTTAAACTGCTATCTATGACTTTTTCCCGACTTGTTTTACCCTAACAAACAAGGTTATTCCTTTAGAACCTTCACTTTTACTGCATAGCTATTTCATTAAAATCCCTTATCTCAATGAAATAAAAATAATTTCAGGCGAACATCTAATTTAAATGTTCGCCTGATCGTATCAATATTATAATATTATTTGAGATTTTTGATTTTGTCAATCATAAGTATAAAATAATTCCGCTAAATTGCGGCCCCAATAATTGCATCCAACTCAATTTCTACCAACTGAGTTGGTCGATTTAATCCCGATGTCCCAACCACGGTGCACAATGGCCGGATATCTTTAAAAAATTCCGAATAGGCTCGAACAATTTCGCCGCAATGACTCATATCCGTGGCATAAACCTTAACCCGAACCACTTCACTGGCTTTTGAGCCCGCTTCGGCCATTAATTTAAGCAATTTTTCCAAAACATATTTTGTTTGAGCATAAGGATCTCCTTCGCCAAACACCGTTCCGTCGGGCTGTACCGAAGTCGTGCCCCCGACATAAACAAAAGGTCCCACTTTGACAATTCTGCTATAGCCCGCTTTGTCTTCCAGCGGTGCTCCTGATGAATAATTTGTTCGTTTAAAATCCATATTATTTCTCCTTATAATTTAGTTTTGAAGCGATCATAACGCAATTCATATAAATCAAGGGATGGTTTCCCATCCACAATCATTTCCGCTAAGAGAGTTCCTACCATCGGTGATATACCAAACCCATGTCCGGTAAAAGCACAGGCCAGGATAAGGCCCGGTACCTCTTCGACAAAACTGATCACCGGTACGTGATCGGCGCATTCGTCGATCCATCCGGCCCAGGTTCGAACAATTTTTGCTTCTGCCAATATTGGAAAATAGCCCATGATTCCCCGACAAATGCAAGAAGCTGTTTGACTGTTATTTATCGGCGTATCAAAATTTGAAGTATAGGCATCAAACCCCGAAGAGCCGCCAAAAACAAAAGATCCATGGGTGCTCTGATGACCATAAAAATCGGCTTCCGCAGTCCCCAGCATCTGCTCAAACATTTTTACCTGCGGTTCCGTTGCCAGGGCTTCCAGCAATACCCGATTCATGGGAATATCAATCCCCACGGTATTGGCAATCGCCCGGCTCTCATAACCGGCAGCCAGAATAATCTGTTCCGCCTCATAAATGTTTTGTTCGGTAATCACCTGTCGGGCTTTTCCTCTGATTTTTTTAATTTCAACCACGTTTTCGCCCGTTATAAACCGAACCCCGAGTCGTCGGGCATTTTTATAATAAGCCAACGTTGTTAGCATCGGATTGGCATGACCGTCGGTATCACACCAACTGGCGCCAATCACCTCATCGGATAAATAAGGACAGATTGCTTTGACTTCCTGGGCATCGATCATTTTGACATCCAGCCCTTTGGCGACCGCCCGCTCTGTCAAACCTTCTAAAATTTTAATGTGTCCCGCGGTTTTAGCCAGACGCAAATTTCCTTTTTTGTAATATTCGACATCCATACCCAATTCTTCCGAAAGTGTTGGCCATAAGTTTTTTATCCCCGCCATTGCCAGCGGCAATTCGCGCGGATCACGACCCGATTGCCTCACCCCGCCGCCGTTTCGGCTCGACCCGCCTTCACCAATCTGTTTTTTTTCAAGAACGGTGACATTAACGCCTTTTTTAGCCAGATAATATGCGGTTGCACAACCAATGACCCCACCCCCGATAATTAAAACATCGGAATTATTATTCATGGTTTTCACCTCCGGTTATTACTTCATTTGCCAAAACGCGCATTTCTACCGGCCGAGCCGGTGCCCGCGATACCGCGCTCTCCAATTCATTGGGCGCAATTTCCAGCTCCCGGGCCACGATATTTTTAACCAGTTTTGCACAGGTCTGTCCTTGACATAAACCCATCCCGGTTCGCAGATACCGTCTTATTTCGGTTAAGGTGACCATCCCTTCATGAACAGCTTTTCTGATTTCACCTTTAGTAACTTCTTCACAGCGACAAATGATTAAATCATCGTCTTCCTGTGGCCAATATGGACCTAAATCAATTGAACGATCGATTATTTTATTCATGTCATCACCCCATTGCCTTATAAAATCGCGCCGTCATCGCCATATTTGCCGGTACTTTCATCGTTAACAGGTTCGTGTGGTCCATGGCTTTGGCACTTTTTATGCCCACAATCTCCGCCTGACACACGACTGTCCCACTTCGGTCAAGCGCCTTTCCCAGTTCCCCCTTTTCAGGCAACGGTAAAAATTCATAGGGAATCGTAATATTGGCGTATCCCGTTTCGGTGTTTTCATCGACCAGAAAGATCGCTTGTCCGGAACAAGCTGCCACACACATCCCACAACCGCTACATGCTGAATCTTCCCCAACAATCGGTAACGCTGTGATATGATCACCAATTTTTATACATCCTTTGACACAGGCATCCTGACAGGGATTACAAGGAATATTCTGGGTGCATTCAATAACCGGATGAATTCCCTTTATTTTCGTTTTAACCCCTGGAAAAGCCGTAATTTCCGGTTCAGCAAGATATCCCTTTTTTAGTAAAGATTGGGATAATAAAAGGCCCTCTTCAGTCATCGTTAAATCTTTTCGACCTTTATTTTCAGGTCCAAACATGCCTTGTCTGAGGGCGTCAAGCGCATCTTCACTGTTTTTAAATTTCATTTCAAACGCTTCTTTAGTTAAGTAACTCAAAGCATATGCAGCAGCAGCACCGGCAATCCGTCCTTCAATCATGGCTGAACTGGCTTCTTCAATGCCGGAAACATCACCGGCGGCAAAAATACCGTTTACCGACGTCTCACCGTATTGATTAACCGTTGGTACCGTTCCCCCGCGTTTAGGATCGTCGATCATCTTGCACCCGGCAACCTTAAGCAATTGCGACATTGGTGATAAACCGACGGCCAGACAAATGGTATCGACATCAAAATGTTTTTCTGAACCGGGAATCACTTTCCAATTTTGATCGACTGCTCCGATAGTAACACCGGTAACCTGTTCTTCTCCTTCTGCTTTGACAATGGTATGCGAAAGATAAAAGTTAACCCCGCAACGGGCCAGTTTGGCCGCATGAACGCCATAACCACCAACCTGTTTTGCCGCATCCACCAGCGCTACGACCTCACAACCAGCTTGCAGCAATTGATAGCTAACCACTAATCCGACATTGCCGGACCCCAGCATCAAAACTTTTTGGCCGGGCCTCACGCCATGAAGATTCATCATCGTTTGAGCCGCTCCGGCACCAATTACGCCCGGTAATGTCCAGCCCGGAAAAGTCACCATATTTTCTGAAGCCCCAGTTGCCACAATGATGGCATCAGCTTTATAATGTTCGATAGCATCGCCAATCATTACCGTTACTTCTTTACCTTCATAAATACCAATAACGGTTGCCTTTAAAACGACTTTAACACCCGTTTCTTGCGCTTCAGCCAAAAGTTCCTGGCCTATTTTATAACCTCTTATTTTGGCTTTATGTTCTTTTGATCCAAAAAATTTATGTATTTGTTTAAATAACTGTCCGCCTGGTTTAGCATTTTCATCAAAAACAACCACGTCCATGCCGGTTTTAGCGGCTTCGATAGCGGCGCTCAAACCTGCCGGTCCACCGCCTATTACAATCAGTTCAACTCGTTTCATTTTGCTTATCTCCTAGTTGGATTCTGCTTTTGCTGTCACACCATCCTGCGTCTGTACCTTCATACCGGCCAATAAAGGTGTCACACAGGTTCTGACATTTGGTTTTCCATCAACAATCATCACACAATCGGTGCATCGACCAATTGCGCAAAAAATTCCGCGCGGTTTTTTATATTTTAACGTATGCCGATGGGTCATGACTCCGGCTGCCCGTAAGGCTGCAGCAATCGGTTCGCCTTCGTAACCTTCCATTGGCTGGCCGTCAAATTCAAAAATAACCGTTTTTCCTTTTTCTATTTTACCCAGTATCGGGTGTTCTTCAATACGCATGTTTCTGCCTCCCACTTGCCTCGTTTCCGATTGTCTCGATTTATTCATTACCTTATATTCTTATTTTTAGAGGCCATTATCTGCGGAAAATCCAAATCCTTTACCAATCACCAGATCACTCCCGACTAGCGGAATCCCGGTCATCGCACAAGCTTCCAGAGTCAATGCCCGTAAGTCTTCCCGTTCCAAATTTTTTAGTTTTGTTTTTCCTGCTGATTTAGCCAGCAATACCGCTTCCGCCGTAATCGCTTTAATATAATTGGCCACCCGTTCAGCCGCTTCATCAATATCCAGCTTCGCACGCAATTCGGGATCCTGGGTGCCAATACCAAAAGCACATTTCCCCGTCTGACAGTTCATACAAACCCGACAACCCATTGCTACCATCGCCGCGGTTCCAATCGCCACTGCATCCGCGCCAATCGCTAATGCCTTGGCGAGATCAGCACCATTGGTAATCCCGCCCGAGACAATCAGGCTCATTTCCTCTTTGACGCCCATTTCTTCTAAAGTTCTGACTGCCTGCACTAAGGCCGGCATCGTTGGTATCCCCAGGTGATCCGCCGCCATCACTGGGGCGGCCCCGGTTCCGGCACTGCAGCCATCGAGAATAATGCCATCAAAACCAAGTTTTATCGCAATTTTAATGTCATCACGAACTCGTCCGGCGGCAATTTTGCAAAAGATCGGTGTTTCCCATTCGGTCAGTTCGCGCAGTTGCTGCATTTTGACAATCATGTCATCGGCACCAAAAGCGTCCCCGGCCCGCGGATGCGAATGCAAATCAATGCCGATCGGTATTTGTCGCATTTCAGAAATTTCTTTGGTTATTTTTTCACCCATCAAATGACCGGATAAACCGGGTTTGGCGCCAATCCCATAAAGCACTTCCAGCATATCCGCGACTTCCATATTTCTTCGGGTAAAACCCATCCGACTGGCCAGAATCTGAATCGACTGACGGTAGGAATTCTCTATTTCTTCCGGTAATAACCCACCTTCGCCGTTACTAATCACAGTTCCCACTAATTGCGTTGCCTTCGCCAGCGCAATTTTAGCTTCTTTGCTTAAAGCGCCATAAGACATCCCGGCGATCATCACCGGGGTTTCGATAACCAATGGTTTTTTAGCAAATCGGGCCCCTAATACCGTTCGTGTTTCACAGTCTTCGCGATAGGTATCAATCGGCATTCGAGTCAATTGTGATGGCAAGATTAATAAGTCATCGAATTTGGGCATCGGTCTTGGGGTGCCACAGCCACGAATTCGATACTTGCCATTTGCCGCTTTATAGTCAATTTCTGATAATGTTTCTTTGTTCCAGGTCGCCTTTGGCGCATTGTGGATCGGTACTTGTTTTTTCTCACTCATGCCCATCATCCTCGCTTTACTGAATATTTTCGTGCTAATTCCGGTTTTAAATCCGGTTTAAATAAGACATACTCATGTCTCCCGCTGAGTACCGGACGAATAACATGAAAGTCTTTTGCCTCGGCGGCTATTTGATATTGTGCAAATAAGCCATTCAGCTTTTCTATTTCTGCTGGGGTGATGCTGTCATAAAAAACATTACCGCCCATTTTTGTTTCGGCTTCCGGGTCGCTGGTAAAAATTTTCCCGGCATACATTGATTCTCCCGCTTCTTTACCAAGACTTCCTAAAACAATCAGATCACCGCCCATAGCCATCATTCCGGCCCATCTTCCCGCCGATCCGCAGACAATAATATTACCGCCTTTCATCCCGTAACCAACGCGACTTCCGGTATTACCATAAATGACGATATTTCCCCCATTAATATAGGCGCCAATATTGCAGCCGGTGTTTTTTTCGACAATCAATTCACCGGACATCATGTCATCTCCGGCATACCAACCGACATTTCCTTTAATTCTCAGCGTTGGTCCTTCCAAAAAACTGCCGGTATACAAACCGGTGCTGTCTTCAACCGTCACATGACAGGTCCCCGATAAACCGGCACAGATATTGTGCATGGAGTTAACATTTTGAAGCACCAGATCGTGAGATTCCTTTAATTTATCTTTTATCAGGTAATTAACCCGTTCATTTTCAACATTGGCTAAATCTAAATATTCCATACGCGCACCTCTCCCGGTTCCATTTCTTCTGCAAAAAGGTCTTCGTCAACGGCCGAAAATTCGATTTGTTCAGAACCTAACATGATATACTTATCGGATTCCACTAAAAGTAATGGTTTAATTCCCAGCTTGTCTTTAACAAAACCAATTTGATTTTCGGTTGCGGCAATAATACAATAAATACCATCGAGTTGGTCTGCCGCATATATCAGGGACTCCTGCAAATTTCCGCCATTTTGACTCATCGCATAGGCAATTAAATGACTGGCCGCTTCAGAGTCATTCATCGTTTTAAACTTAACCCCTTTGGATTCCAGAAAACGCCTCATTTTAAAATAATTGGTAAATTGCCCGTTGTGGACGATCGCCAACTCCGGATAAAACGGCGATACAAAGGGATGGGCCGCATTAATATCTTCAACGCTTTCGGTCGCCATTCGCACATGTCCGATCCCATGGCGACAGAGTTTTGTTTCAATTTCATGTTTTCCGGTCAGATTTTGCAAACAGCCGCCTTCTTTATAAACTTTAATCCCATCGCCTAATGAATGGATTGCTAAACCTTCAGCCTTATTTATTGCAAAATGAAGTGGCTGAACCTGATCATTATCCATTTCGAGGCGATATTCAGCCAGCGGAATACTCTCGCCCGCCGCAATCAATTTTTCATTGCAAATTTTCCCATAATTACCGAGAATTTCTCTAATCTCAGCCACGCGTTCTTCTTTATCCATCGATATTCGTAAGCTTATCTTCTCATCTTTCGGGAAAATAGCAATCCCACTGGCATCCGGTCCCCGATGTTGTATTAAACCTAACATCCCCAATAGATTGGCCGAAACATCCATTGGTTCCTTACTAATAATTCCCGCTATTCCACACATTGTTTTTCTCCTTCTTATTATTCCGCCATATTTTAATGCTGACTTAAATGTTTATGATTTAAATATGGTAAGAATAGGTGTCCCATTCCCAGTCGGTAACATATTTTTTATATTCTTCAATTTCTTTTCGTTTCAGCTGTAAAAAAACATCCACTAATTCTTTGCCGACATGTTCCATTAGCCAGGTATCTTCTTCCAGACATTTCAAGGCGCTAAATAGGCTTTTCGGCACTTGTTCGTTTTGTTTTTCGGTATCATGATAAAGATCAGTCGTAACAACCTCTGGCGGCTCAATCTTATTTTTGATGCCATCAAGTCCTGCGGCTAAAATCCCGCCTAATGCCAAATAAGCGTTTGATGCCGCACTCCCGGCCCGTATTTCCATCCGTGTTGCTTTCCCCCGCTCTTGAGGGACGCGAATATACGTCGTTCGATTATCGTAACCCCAACCAATATAAATGGGGGCAAAGGAATCGGGTTGATAACGCTTATAACAATTAACCGTCGGGGCTAAAAAAGCAGTCAGACCTTTGGCATGTTTAATGACACCGCCAATAAAATAGCGTAATACATCAGCCAGGTCATTTTCTTTGCTTTTATCGTGACAGACATTATCTTCTGTTTCTATATCGTTAAAAGAAATATGAAAATGACACCCACTCCCACCGGATGCATTTTTGGGTTTCCCCATAAAAGTCACCATCAAATCATTGGTTTCGGCAATATCTTTACTCAAAGCTTTAAAGACTGAACTTTCATCGGCTGCTCGGACAATTTTTGAATGTTTCCAATTGTACTCAAATTGGCCGGGATAATATTCATGATTCATGTATAAAACATTAAAACCCATGGTTTCGAACGTCTCCGTCAACTTATATAAAAAGCGTTTCGGGTCAATCCGCTTATTGGCGGTATAACAGGTACAGGGCTGTTTGGTGTAAGGATCCTGATATCCATTTTCACCTTTATTATAAACATAAAATTCCAGTTCACTGGCCGCAATCGGATCCAAACCCAGTTTATGATATTCCTGAACCATTTTTTTCAAAAACTCTCGTGGTGCCTGTAACATCGGTTCATCCATATAATATAATTCACCCAGCACAAAAGCCGTTTTATCACAATGCGGCAAAATAACAAAAGTAGACGGATCGCCAATCACTTTCATATCATCATTGGTTTCGGAAAAATATTTTGAGTTCACGATATCGTTATTAAATGCCATCGCCAAACTAACTGTACAAAACGCAATGCCATCGCCAAAAATTTCGTCAATCATCGAAACCGGCATCAGTTTACCGCGGTTAATTCCCAAGATATCGGTATACTCCAAACGGATCATTTTTACATTATTTTCTTCAATTTGTTTTTTGATGGACGTTATTGTTTGTTTTTCCATCCCTGTATATAGATCATTTACCATCATGTTACCTCCAGTTATTCGGTTGCTTCAACCAATCTTTTCTTGTTTCCTTTTTCAAATTCGATTGCATCATTGTTAACTTTGTCAATGTCGACTGGTTCAAATGGTTTTACTTTCATAACGCCAATCACCCAGATCAGAGCATACGCTACCAGGATCGCAAACAATACGCCGCACACCTGATAAATGGCCAATCGTGAGGCCGGATCCGAACTAATATTCCAAATCATATAGACATTTCCTACGATACCAATAATTTGTGGAATTCCCATCAAAACCAGCTTTTTGTTTCTTTCCATATTCGGATATCGCTTACGCAGAACTAACACATTAATATGCGTTAAAATATAAGACATTAACCAGAAACACGATGCTGCCAGAATCAAATTTGTTAATGCATTTGACTGTGCAAAGCCGGTTACAACTATCCCAAAATCCGCAAGCATCATCAGAGCCAGTCCAAAAATAGGGACATTTTTTTTGTTGATTTTTTTGAAAATACTTGGCATCATACCTTCTTCAGACATTCCACAGATAATTCTGGCACTGCTTGCCAAGACCGTATTTAAGGTACTAATTCCGGCTAACAGCGTAACAATTCCCATCCAGGCTTTCCCAAAATCTCCTAATACCGCTTCGGCAAAAACCATATGTGGCAATGCACTTGAAGCCAGAACATCGAGACTGACATAATTTGTCATCCCTACGCCCAATACCGCTTGTACTACAAACAGCAATACTAACGCCAATATCATCGAAAGCAATACGTCACGTTTGGGATTCTTTAAATCTTTGGCCACCGGTATAATAAATTCAACCCCGATAAATAACCAAAATGCAATCGCTGATAAACCCATCAGCCCGCCAATTCCAGTAATTGCTGGAGCTGTTTGTTGGGCTGCTGTAATCACGGTTCCGGTTCCTAATTTAAAGAAACTGATAATGCCCATGCCAATCAGTGAGCCAATCAACAGGATTACGACCAGGTTTTGGACCTTTGAGAATAGGTCTACTCCAAAAAGATTGACAATCCCAATCACCACAAGCACAATTACACTAATGGCAACAGCCGGAATTTGCGGGAAAAATTCATTTAATACCAACCCACACATCGCAATTTCAACGGATGAAGCAAACACCATCGTAATCACATAAGCTGAAATATTTGAAATCATCGATGCCACCGGTCCTAACCCAACCAATGAGTATTGGCCCACACCACCATCGACATTTGGCATCAATGTATGTAATTCTGAAAATGATAATGCAATAAAAGCATTTAAAACAACAACAGCGATTAGCGGAATGATGAACGCTTTGCCAGCCAATCCCATTCCAACACCCAATGATAACAAACAACTTGTTGCTACAATGAGTCCCACACATATGGCTACGCCGCTACCCAATCCTAACTTTCCTTTTTCGTTCATAATAAGCTTCTCCTGTTCTTTTAATAATAAGTTTGATATCCAATAATCCATTGGCATCAAATTTTTTCATGAACTTTAATGAATCAGGTGTTCTGTTTTTTATTTAAGCACCTGCAGCTACCCCGATAAAAAACGATTCATTCATGAAAAAAAGGCGTCACATCAGTTTCCTAATGTGACGCCTTCGTCATCTCTTTTGGTGAGCTTATTATATCTCGACGCTAATTTTATGTCAATATATTATTTTTAATAAAAAGTTGTCATAAAATTGTCATTCGTTATCCAACATCCTTCTTAATTGCTTTTTGGTCCATTCATCATTTTTAGCAATCAACGGAATTTGGTTCCAGATCTCTTTTAAATAATTAAAATACCCCCCTACCACTGTTAATTCTTTACAATACATCCGGCGATCATAATATTCAGAATTCCAGGCAATAACAATACTATCGTCTTGAACCACAATTTCGGTATTATCAATATTCAAATTCAGATCATTAAATGAGGTCACCACCAATGTATAGATCTCACTGGCTTTAAACTTTGAAATATACTCCAGCTGTTCTCTAAAAAAAGCATTGGCTATTTTCGCCTCTTTGCCAATAACCTGGGATAAGTCATAATCAATAAAATATTCCTGCTGCAATGCCTTTTCGATCGCATCAAGATCATAAATTTGTCGATAATTAAATTTATCTCTTAATTCTTTGCGTTTTCGATTTGCTTTTAAGCAGATTGCCATTTTTTCTCCACTCACCTCATTGGCAACCAATATCCGTTCGAGTAAATGAAGCGGCATATTTCGAAAGGTAGGCAAGTGATTAATCATATAGGTTAACTGATTCGGTTTAAAATTCTCTTCCATTAAATCGACCATTTTCATGACATCGGTCAATTTTGATGTATAAATGAGCCGTTTTGATTTTCTGGCAATAGATGCAACCATTTTTAGATAGAAATTGACACTCATCGAATCGCGATGAAGCATCGTCAAATTTTCACCATTCGCATCCTCAAGACTCATGCCTACCATTGCAATATAATTTTCGACCGCATAAATACTTTTTTTATAAAACTCTTTTATGTCTTTTTGAAAATAAAGAACTTCCACTTCTTTTTTTAAATAAATCGGCAGCCATCGTAAAATCACTACATAAGGTTTATATTGGTCTGTCATTTTATCAATAATCACCACTTTATGACCAGCTTCAATAACCCGTTTAATACTGTCAACCATTTCCCGAACCGACTCTGCCCCCAGAATATCCCATTTAACATCGCCAAAATCACCGATGTAAATCTTTTGTCCCGGTGGTAAAAATTGAACGGTATCCCAAAATATTTTAACCGCCTGCTTCCAGCCCGCATATCCAGAATAAACCTCTACCGGCGCTTCCGGCTGATGATTTAACAATTCGCCTCTTTCTAATATCTCTAATGAATCAACCGTCATCCAAACGCTTAACATTTCAATTATTTCATCATCCGTTTTGTTTTCTTTATTCATTCCATCGTTAGAAAGCAATGAAATAATTCGCTGTTTTTGAAATGTATACGGCTCACTTAAAAAATAAGCGGCAATTCGTTTACTATACTTAGAGCGATATTTCAATTTTCGCTGACCACTCCGCCATTTACTCACCGCGGTTGTATCTGTTCCAATTGCCAGTGCCAATTCCTTCCCACTAATTCCCAGCATATCCATTAAATAACCTATTCTTGTATTAATTTGCGCCATATAACCTCTCTCCAAAATCATCATTTCATTTTCAAATAACTAGACTTTTACCAAACCGATTCTATTCTTAGTAACCGTCAATTAGTATAACTCTGGTCGTCGATCCAAAAATACGGTCATGTTCTTCCTGACTTCTTCCAATTCTGATGGATCGACATCGGCCAAAATCATTTTTTCTTCAGGTTCTGTCCCCGCATCCGCCAACAGCTCTCCCAATGGATCAATAATCATTGAATTTCCGCCATTTTGTTGATCTTTCAATGCTTCGCCACAGCCATTAACGGCGACCACAAACATCTGATTTTCGATGGCTCTGGCCTGATTTAAAATACGCCAGTGACCAACTCGTTTCAGGGGCCATTCGGCCGGCACAAAAAGCACCTTCGTTCCGGCTAACGCCTGTTTTCTGGACCACTCGGGAAAGCGAACCTCATAACAAGTAATAATACCACATGAAATTCCGTCAAGTGAAAAAGTAGCCAACCGATCTCCTGCCCCAAAACGTTTGTCTTCACCGGCAAAACTAAAAAGATGTGCTTTATCATAATCAGCAATGATCCGCCCTTCGCGATTGGCAACATAACCGGTATTGAAATATTCCTGACCTTTTTTTGTTGCCACCGAACCCCCGACAATATTGATGTGCAACTCCTTTGACAGTTTCGCAAGAAAATCTTTTGTCCGTTGGCCATCCTCATCAGCCAGCCGTTCGGCCATCACATTAGTCAAAAAACCGCCGCTCCACATTTCGGGAAGCACCACCACATCGGCTTTCGCCGCAGCGGCTTTATTAATCCAACTTTCAGCTTTAAGATAATTTGCGTCAAGTTTTTTTAATTCTACATCCATTTGAATTACAGCTATTTTCATGTCTTTCTCCTTTTTACGCAACCTCGAAACCTCGAAGCAGTTATTAAAAACTTCCGCTGACAAGCGCCACCAGAATACTGTTGCGCTAATCTTTTGGCCATCACCGCGCTACATTAACGGCGCGACAATTCTTAGGATCGCTTGACCAATTTTTTTCGCAAATGATATTTTTTCCCAATCGTAATAACAAATTTCGCGACTCGCCTCAATCACTGCTAATAAATCCGCTTTTACGTCAAAAACAGTTTGGGAACCATAAATCCATGTCCCGCATTCATAATTCCAGATAAGACTTCGATAATCCATATTAATCGAACCAATAATCGCCACTTGATCATCGGTAATTAAAACTTTTCCATGAATAAATCCGGGTGAATATTCATAAACTCTGACCCCTTCAGCCAGCAAATCACCATAAAAAGCCCGAGTCGTCGCATAGACCAGTTTTTTATCGGGAATTCCCGGTGTAATAATGCGCACATCAACACCACTTCTTGCCGCCAACAAAATACAGTTCGTCAAATCAGTATCTAGAATAAGATAAGGGGTTGTAATATAAACATATTCTTTCGCATTGGCAAAAATATTCATATAAGTATTTTCGGCCGGATTTTTCAAATTATTGGGGCCGTCACAAAACGGCATTACCAGTCCCTTTATTTGCGGATATTTTTTCGTGCCGCGATAGTTTTCCAGATTTGATACTTCCCCGGTTGAATATTCCCACATGCTAAGAAACATAACGGTAAAACTAAGCACTGCGTCACCTTCCAGCCGCACCGCCATGTCTTTCCAATGTCCAAACCTGAGCTTTTCGTTAATGTATTCATCGCCAATGTTGATCCCCCCGGAAATGGCCACATGACCATCAACGATAGTCATTTTTCGATGATCACGATAACTGATAAATCTAAACAGCGATGCCGATAAGGGATTAAAGGGAGTACTACGAATTTTGTGTTTCGCACAAGTCTCATAAAAATCTTTTGGCAGGGTCGAAATGCTTCCCATTTCGTCTACCATGATTCGCACTTCAACACCTGCTGCCGCTTTTTTGAATAGTGCTGACATTAATTCATCATACATTTTTCCTCCGGTGACAATGAAATACTCCAGAAAAATAAATTTCTCTGCTGTTTCAATTGCTTCCAGATTAGCTCGATGCATTTCTTCGCCAAGTTTTAAATAGCGAGTTTGGGTATTTTCCCAAATCGGCAAACCACTTAAACGGTTAATCAGGTCAACTTCCTTTTTAATTCCAGAATCTTCAATTGCCGCAAATACCTGCTTATTCTGAGCTAACTTAGCATAGGTGTTTTTATTAATTGCTAACCACCGGGCCTTAACTTTTTTCGACACATGCTGTCGCCCCCAAACAAAATAAAGGACCACCCCAATCGCTGGAAAAACCAGCACAAAAATGATCCAGGACATCTTATAAGCGGCTGATTTTTTACGATAAACGATATTTAATACCACCAACACCGCTATCACTTCAAACAACCAATAAGCAATTATTGCATCATCAGAAAATCCCAGAATCATGATTCCAATAACCGTCAATTGCAATAATATAAGCCCCAGATTAATTACTAACCTAAAGCGGCTCTGAAAACCGCTTGGTGTACTTTTCATCCTATCCTCCTTAATTTTATTATCTCAAATTTAACTAAACGCAATTAAATCTCCGGTCTATTTAGCATAGAAGCCAAACAAGCACTTTTCCAGTTCTAATAATTATATGCGATGTATCAACGATATACAATATGCCTTTTTATTTTCGAAATTCTGATCATGTTAAGCTATTTACGATCTTTTTTAGTTACATTCCATCATATCTCATATTTTAAGATGATTTTTAGCTCTTTTTAATATCAATCATAATTAATTTTTAAGTATTCGTTATCGAACATCCTATTTTTGATGATTTTAGTTAAGCTATCTTTGTTTAAAGGGCCATCATTGCATTATGTAATCGTTATTATTGTAAATAAAAATAATATTACAAAAATTGTTGACAAAACCAATTTTGAATATTAAACTAGTTTATAATTCAATCATTCAAGGAGGACTAATATGACAGCACATTTGACTCAAAAGGAAAACTTTTTACGCGTGGCCCGGGGCGAAATGCCTGAATATGTACCGGTTTCAACATTTTTAGGCCCAGACGAACCACTTATTACGATGGCCGATCCTTGTATTTTAGGAAGTTTTAGAGGTCCCGGCGGCGGCGTTGACCCCTGGGGCGTTACTTTTGTAACCGGCGAAGAAGTTAATTTTGCCGCTTTACCAAAACCCAATGATTTTATTCTGACCGATATAACCAAATGGCGGGATGTTATTAAAGCCCCTGACTATACTGGTTTTGACTGGGAAGCTGCGGCCAAAGCAGACTATAAAAAATATGTTAAAGATCCCAATCAAACCGCTTATGTACTCAGTGGTTATGCTGATCTCTTTCAGCAATTTATCGGTTTTATGGGCTTTACTGAGGGCTTGTGTGCTATTTATGAAGAACCCGAAGAAGTCGAAGAACTACTCGATTATATGTTAGAGCACTCCCTTTATATCACTAAAAACTTACTTCACTATTACAAACCCGAAGGTTATTATCTTCTTGATGATACCGCTTCAAAACTGAACCCTTTCATCTCACCCAAAGTATTTGAAGAAATGTTTGTCCCGCGTTATAAAAAATGTCTTGATTTAGTCCGTGATGAAAACGTTCCGATCTTTTACCATAACTGCGGTCGTTGCGAAGATTTAATGCCGTCAATGATCGATATTGGTGTAAACGTTTGGGACCCTGCCCAATTGGAGAATGATCTGGTTGGAATGAAACAAAAATATGGCTCTAAACTGGCTATCAATGGCGGTTTTGAGTTTAGCATGCCTAGTACCTGGCCAATTATTGATGAAGAAGAAGTTCGTCAGGCGGTCCGGGATACCTTTGCTGAGCTGGCTCCCAATGGCGGTTTTATCTTTAGTGGGATGATTAAATCACTGGATTTTTTTGATCCCAAAGTTCAAGAAGTAAATGGTTGGATTACCGACGAGGCAAAGAAATTAAGCCAAACGGTTTATCAATAAAAAATTAATCCTAAAAACAAATAATCAAGAGAATCAGGTGCAGAAAATGAAAGTAATAATCTTAGGTGGATTTTTAGGTTCCGGAAAAACAAGTGTCGTTATTCAACTCGCTAAATATATTGTCGGGGAAACGCTTGAGGACATGACCAAAGTTGTCATTTTAGAAAATGAAATTGGCGAAGTCAGTGTCGATGATAAAATGCTTCAAAACAGCGGTTATGAGGTTGCCAATCTCTTTTCCGGCTGTGTCTGCTGTACTATGGCTGGCGAACTCACGATTGGACTTCATAATATCATCCGCGATTTTAATCCCGAAATCGTGATTATGGAAGCCACCGGTGTCGCTTATCCGCGTAATATCCGAAAAACCATTAATCAGTCACTTCCGGAAATTGACTGTCAGGTCACTTGTATTGCCGATGCCAAGCGCTGGCAACGACTGCTACGGCCAATGGAAATGCTGTTAGAAGGGCAATTGGAGGATGCTGATACCATTCTTATCAATAAAACTGATTTGGTTGACATTGACACCTTAGCCGCGGTAAAAACTTCGATCCAAACGTTTAATCATCATGCCGAAATTTTTAGTATCAGCGCAACACAAACAATTGAACCCAACATTTTTGATGCCATGCTGCGAACCGAAAAAGAAAGGACCAATTTATGAGCACCGAACATCACAGCCAACACATCCATGATGAAAATTGCCAATGCGGAGGTCATGATGACCATCATCATTCTGAAGCCCATCATCACCACGAACATCAGCATGAGGCTCAAGCCATCACGGTAAAAACCCATGAAACCAGCATTGTCGGTTCCTATCAGTTTGATCTTGATCAACCTTTTGATGAAGCCCAACTTAACCTTGATTCGTGGTTACAACAAGTGGCTAAGGAAGTCATCGATCTGGGCGGTATTATTGGGCATATCAAGGCCTTTCTTAATTCTGAAGGAAAAAATTGCATGATTTCGATTACTGAAGACGACTCCCAAAAACATTATGGTGAAGGTTGCCGTTGCCACGTAGAAGGCGTCGCCATTGTCTTTTGTATCCAGCCGGAACAGCTGGAAACGATCCTTTATCGCATTTTTCCTGTATCGCGATAAACCCTCATTCAACAAACTAGCAACCTTACGACTAATTGGTTTGCTTTATAAATTATTGCCTCATGCACCGAACTGCTTAATAAGCAGTTCGGTGCATGATCAGCATTTTACTCCTTTAGCACCACTTTTTTAATAAATAAGTCTACCAATTGAATGAACATAATGTAATTCACCGGTTATTTGATTTTTTAATTCAAATTCAATATTATAAGGTCCCTTTTGCTGAATCAAATTTTGAAGACTTTGATCCATTAAGTCATAATAAGCCGGGAGAACACTTTTACGTGCCAAATCCAAGGAAATATACTCAGACCTATAATCAATGCCATATAAATTAAAAGCCTCTTCGGAAGCCCACATTTTTTTGGTCTCTAAATTCAATTCCCAATTCCCGACATGGGCCATTTTTTTGAGCAGCAATTAAGCGGCTTTCACTCTCCTTTAAAGCGTTTTCTAATCGCTTCCGAGCTGTGATATCAACAATAATAATAGCAACCTCACCAATATTCGTTGAGCAAATTGTTGTTTCAACATACTTCCCCGAATCAGATGAAAAACTCTCAAATCGTTCTGATTCTCCCGACAAAGCAACGTTACCACATATCTCAATCCAGGCTTTTTCGGTATTTGGATCAATCTGCAAGATTGTTTTTCCGATTAGCACACTACCTTCCAAACCCATCAACTGCCAAAAACAGTCATTAACACTGATAAACCGATAGTCGACTGAATTTCCGTTATTGTCACGGAGAATTCTACATTGTGCATAACCGACTGATGATTTTTTAATTACCGTTTTCTTTCTATTTTCTTTCATCAGATATTATTGGCCCCTTCTATTACTGACAATCATTTGTTAATATAACAAAGACTCCCAGCTTTGATTTTTTCCGAGTATAAAATCAAATTAAGTTCTTATAATAAAAAATAGCTAGTTGAGTTCGATCCCGTAGTTCAAGCTTTTCCAGAATAATGCTGATTCGATTTCTAACCGTTCCTTCACTTAAATACAAGCTGTTAGCCACTTCACGATTGCTCAGTCCCTGGGCAACCAGATCAATAAGTTCCCGTTCTTTGTCACTTAACTCAAAATGATCCGCCTCATGATGACTGATGTGATTCATCAAATCCGGTATTTTGGTCACGATATCCTGACCAAAAACACTTTGACCGGCAGCTACCGCCTGAAGTGACGGAACGATACTCTCAAAATCCTGCTTAATCAGATAACCTTTTGCCCCAATTTTAAGCGCTTTAATAATATATTCATCGTCCAAAAAGGTCGTCAAAAATAATATTCTTGCTTCTTTTTCTTCCGCAAGAATGATCCCGGCGGCTTCCAGTCCAGTCATTCCCTCCATTCTGATATCCATCAGCAGAACATCCGGTTTTAGCTGACGATACAACGCAATGGCATCGTGCCCATTGTGACCCATTCCAATCACTTCAATATCGCCTTGCGATTCAATAATGGTTTTTAGTGATGCACACACCAGTCGGTCATCATCAACAACAACAATCTTCATGGTCCCCCCTGCGTTTCTATTTTTGTTATTTCTAAACGATATTTATTGCCTAAAATCTAGTTTTACAACCACCAATATCAGGTATTTTTGGGTAGCGAAATGAAAATTCTAAAACCACGATCATTCGTGATGTTGACCTGACCATTTAATGTTGCTACCCGATCGCTAATGTTCTGCAATCCGATTCCGTCGCTACCGATGTTTTTAATAGCGGTTCCATTATCCCTAACGATTAACTGGAACAGTCCCGGATGTTCTCTCACAGCCACCGCAACCTCCGTGGCATTGGAATGTCGGATAATATTTGAAAAAGCTTCCTTAACTACCGCAATAAAACAATAGATGGCTTCTTTATCTAAACTGGATTCCACTTCATAAGCAAATTTTACCGGACAAAAATCAAAATTCTTAATCAGCGTTTGCAGTTCAACCTGCAAGTCCAGGGACTCCTCATGAAGATTATGAACACTACTACGGATACTATCCATGGCTTCGGAAAGGGTCTCCTTAATTTGCATCAGACCTGCTCGTGTCGTTTCGTCCTTGCTGATGGCCAGCAAAGCACCGATTTGCAAAATACTCCGGGAAAGCATATGTCCGACATTGTCATGAATATCCCTGGCGATCCGGTTCCGTTCGGATAAAGTGGCCAATTTCACTTCGTAATCCTGCTTTTCCATCATCATCTTGTTTTTTTTAATTAGCTGAAGCGCTGCTTCGCTGGTAGTATCGCGAAGTGAATTGTAGTCATTTTTTAACCTCATCAGCGTGAGTGTCCGTTTCTTAAAAAAATAAGCAACCATTATAAAAATCGGAATTAAAACCACCGCAGTCGTATTAAGTTGAGCAAATCCGACAAAGAACGGCACAAGTGTCAACGCCCACCACCATTTGTATGGAGAAACCAGAATATCGTAACCGATCACCGGCACAAACATCAGATAAACCGGCTCGACAAAACAGATGACCACATAAAGAACAAACAACCCGATTGTCACTTTACCTTCTTTTAAATAACTTAACGCGGTGCCAAAAATGATCGTTACCAGAACCGGCACAATCAGAAACGGATTATCAACAGTGGTTAAATATAATGCCAAACAAAACCCAAAAATAATCAGTTTATCAATTAGCTTATTCATTATAACCAGACCTTCTTAAGATATGTTCAGATCCCATCGCATCCCCCACGCTTTGATTCCGCAAATTTTATTCAGTTTATCATAAATGATGACATTTGTCATACCCAATCAGGAAACAAGTCACTTACAACGTGGCCTTCAATGGGGTAAAATAAAGCCATCAAAAAATAAACACGGCCAACCGGTATTGCAAGGTTATACCTATTCATAAAGGAGAAATTATTATGGTTATTAATGTAAAAAATCTGGTTAAACGTTACGGCGATCTCATTGCTCTCGATCACTTTAATCTGGAAGTACAAGAAGGCGAAATTTTAGGGCTGCTGGGTCCCAATGGTTCCGGCAAAACCACGGCCATCAACTGCCTTTTATCACTACTTAAATATGACAAAGGAACGATTGAAATCTATGATCAGCCGATGTCTCCCCAGGCTTACGATATTAAGCGAAATATCGGAGTTGTGATGCAAAATGTAGCTGTTTTTGATGAACTAACCGTTTATGAAAATATCGACTACTTCTGCGGTCTCTATGTTTCTGATAAACAAACCCGCAAGAAACTGGTGACTGAAGCGATTGATTTTGTAGGCCTCAACGATTTTAAAAAATTCTACCCTAAAAAACTCAGCGGTGGTCTGCTGCGACGTCTGAATATCGCCTGTGGGATTGCCCATAAGCCCAAGTTGATCATTCTTGATGAACCCACCGTGGCCGTCGATCCCCAGAGCCGCAACAACATCCTCGAAGGCATTCAGAAGCTAAACAAACAAGGTGCCACGATCATTTATACTTCCCACTACATGGAGGAGATTGAGCAGATCTGCAGTCGCATTGCCATCATGGATAAGGGTAAAATCATTGCCATGGGAACCAATGACGAACTCAAAAAAATGATCCGCTCCGGCGAACATATCCAAATTGAGTTACTTAATCCCGAAGGGCTCAAGCTAACGGCAATTACCGCCTTGCCGCATATTATCACCGCCGAACTAATGGATCATCAACTGGAAGTTAAATCCAGCCGCGGGAAAAATAACCTGATTGCGATTCTGGATGTTCTAAAAACCCAAAATATCGCCATCGGTAAAATTTATTCTGAGCCGCCAACCTTAAACGATGTTTTTCTGGAAATAACCGGCAAAGAACTCAGAGATTAGGAGAAAAATTATGTTTTTATTTAATTATCGCTATCGCCTCAAGTGTATCTTTAAAGATCGGCAATTAATATTCTGGACCTTTCTCTTTCCGATTCTTTTGGCAACCCTGTTCAACCTGGCCTTTTCCAACCTTTCCAGCGCCGATAATTTTGTGAAAGTGAATGTGGCGGTGGTTCAGAATGCGGAGCTGGATCAAAACCCGGCTTTTACCCAGGCTCTGGAAGGTGCTGATGATCTATTTGTAGTTCAAAACACCACCCAGGAAGAAGCCGATAAACTACTAAAGGATAATCAAATTGATGGCTATATTGTTTTTGATTCCGCTCTCAACCTGGTCGTGAACCAATCCGGTCTGAGTCAGACCATTATTCGGGAATTTTTGGATGATTTTAAGCAATCTTCCGCCACCATCATCACCATTATCACAGAAAACCCCTCAGCCCTGGAAAATGGCGTCCTTGCCGGAGTTTCCAGTCGGACCGAATACCTGACTGCGGTCTCTGCCAGCCAGTCCAACCCGGACCCCGTCGTTAATTATTTCTACGCCCTGATTGCCATGACCTGTTTATATGGCGGGTTTCTCGGCGTCAAAGAAGTCGTCGCTATTCAGGCGGATCTCTCCGCCATCGGTGCCCGCATCAACCTGGCGCCGACTAATAAACTTATGGTCTTTCTTTCTTCCATTCTGGCTGCCACCACCGTGCAGCTACTGGAACTGCTGATGCTGCTCTTCTTTCTAATCGAGGTTCTCGGCATCAGCTTCGGCAACCAGCTTGGCTATATCGTTCTTACTTGTGTGGTGGGAAGCTTGACCGGCGTTACCTTTGGCTCCTGCATCGCAGCCATCATCAAAAAAAGTGAAGGCCTGAAAATTGGCATCTTGATCGGTTCCACCATGACAATGTCCTTTCTAGCCGGCATGATGTCTGCTGACATGAAGTATCTGATAATGATCAACTTTCCAATACTTGGCTACCTCAACCCGATCAACCTGATCACAGACTGTTTTTATGCCCTATACTACTATAATAGCCATACCCAGTTTTTTACTGACATCCTGCTGCTTTGCGGTTTTATCATCGCTTTCAGTTCAGTGACGTATTTTGTTTTAAGGAGACAGAAATATGCAAGTTTATAAAACTTTTTTCAAAATAATCCAGAAAAACCGCGGCCAGATTTTGATTTACCTAGTGGTTTTTATGGTCCTGGCGCTGTTGCTGACCAATACCTATAACCCACCTCAGGATACCGATTTTACCAAGGTCAAGGTCAATATTGCCTTTATCAATGACGATACTGATTCCGTGCTAGTAGATGGACTCAAAACCTATCTGGGTGAAAATGCTAATCTAGTCGATCTTCCCGATGATACCCAAAAGCTCCAAGATGCTCTGTTCTTCCGGGAGGTGGAATACATCCTCCGGGTTCCTGCCGGGTTTACCGAAGCGATGCAAAGTGGTCAGGATGTCCAGCTGGAAAAAACAACCGTGCCTGATTCTACCAGCAACATCTATATGGATCTGATGATCAATAAATACCTAAACACGATTAAAACCTACACCACCTACCTGCCTGGGCTCAGCCAGGATGAACTGGTGACTCATCTGGAAAGGGATCTAGCCGAAGCCGCCGAAGTGACCATGATCAGTAATGGAACACACTCAGCCAATGCTGAAAAATCCGGCAACTATTTTAATTATCTGTCCTATTCCCTGTTCGCCATCCTAATTCTGGGTGTCAGTTCAGTGATGCTGGTTTTCAATGATACCGATTTAAAGCGACGAAATCTCTGCGCCCCAATTCGTTCAGCCAACATGAATTTTCAGATGATTCTCGGCAACCTTAGTTTTGCCATTTTAACCTGGCTGGTACTGATCTCGGCAAGTTTTGTTATGTACGGCAGCTTTATGTTTACCACCACCGGTCTGCTGCTGTTGTTAAACTCATTTGTGTTTACGCTGGCAGCTTTAAGCATCAGCTATCTAATTGGCACTCTGGTTAAAAGCCGGGGCGCGATGTCCGCTATCTCCAATGTCTTCGCCCTCGGCACCAGTTTTATCAGCGGGGTATTTGTTCCGCAGGAACTGCTGGGTAACAATGTCTTGACCATTGCCAGCTTTAATCCCACCTACTGGTATGTCAAAGCCAATAATGAAATCGCTGCTGCCGTCAGCTATAATGCCGACAATCTAAGGTCTATCTTCACCAGTATGGTGCTGGTGCTTGGCTTTGGTATCGCTGTCTTGGGAGTGACCTTAGTGCTGATTAAACAGCGGCGGATTGAAGCTTAATCGGAATTTACTGCTTTTAAAAAAGGAATGTCTAAAATAACTGTTAACGTTATTTTACGACATCCCTTTTTTAGTTTAATTATCCGTTTAAATGTATTTTGATGGCTTAGTTAAGCAGATTACGAATTGCCAGAACAATTTCGGTATTATCCAGATATGTCCCTCCGGGTCATTGTCCAACACGTTAAGGGCGCCTTTTGACCTCACCTCAAGGGTTGGTACATTTTCATTCATTGCCATCGTAAAAAGTTCGATTTTCCCGTCGCCATCGGCATCATTGCCTAAATTTCCCGCTATCAGACTTTCCCAGGTATCTTGTCCGCCAACATATTTGTAGTCACTATTTTTTGACTCTATCTTTTTTACATCTTATCATGGACAATTATTTATCACACCCCCATTGACATTTCTTTTTTTACGTAATAAAATATACAATAATAAATGAAACATTACAAAACAGAACATAATATTGCAAAACGCATTTTCATTTATTCGCGTTCTTGTTAGTAACGTGCTCTTTAAGACAGCGAGCAATTATAAATTAACTTGCGCTGTCGTATTGCTCTTTGTCAGCAATCATAATTTACGCTTTATCGGATTAATACTTCGATCTAACCACCCATAAAAGACATTAGCTTTGCGATTTGTCCGATGCCTTTTGTGTGATCGGTCGTATTAATTCAATATAATCAAAAAAAACCTCTCACGAGGTTCTTTTTTGATTATCAACAAGTGACCGTATCGACCAATTGTTAATCTATTGCATGCACGCAATTCGTCCAATTGCAATTAAAAATTTGACTAAAGATAGCCTTTTTACTGCAACTGTTGGCCTTGAGGCAGACAACATGATCTAACCATTGTCGGTACGACGTTATCATCACTCTTATTCAATTATTTTTTACCAATTCAGCCGCTAACACAATCAGCTTAGCTCTTTTTCCCCGGTGTAAAAAACTCCAGAAATTCCTGATCTTCTTCACTGACTAAAAAGCCATGCGTCGCTCCGCCGGGAATAAATATCGCTTCGCCCGGTTCGACATGGGTAATGTCGCCGTTAATCCGAACATCTGCCGACCCCTTAATTAAATAATCGATCTGATCTTCGGGATGCGCATGAAGCGGCGGGATCGTTCCCGCTTTAACAACCATTTTTACCAGCGAACAGGCTGTTTGGGCGACCATAATCTCCCTTTTTACCGTTGCCGGCAATTTTAGTTCCGGTTCGTTTTTTTCTTTTTGGGCCATCTCGTCATCCTAACTTTCTTTTAAGTGATATAAGGTTCGCAATTCTTCGGATGTCAAATTTTGCTTTTCAGCTCCAGAAAATTCGTGAGCAACCACACCCCGATCCATCATGATCAGACGATTTCCATAAGCAATCGCATCATCAAGATGATGGGTAATCATCAAGGCGGTTAAATGATTTTTAGCAACAATTCTTTCCGTAAAATTCATCACATCTTCTGCCGTCTTGGGGTCCAGGGCCGCGGTATGTTCATCAAGTAAAATTAGTTCCGGTGGTTTAATGGTGCACATAATCAGCGCCACCACCTGACATTGTCCGCCTGACAAATTTTTTATCTTGCTCTCCAATTTATTTTCTAAGCCCATATCCGCTTCTGCTAATTTCTCACGAAAAATCGCTTTTAGCGGTCGTGTCAACGCCCAGTTGAAATTTTTTCGGTTTTGTCGGCCATAAGCTAAAGCCAGATTTTCCGCAACCGTTAAGTTCGGCGAGGTTCCTCGCACCGGGTTCTGAAACACGCGCCCGATAAATTTAGAACGTTTGTGTTCCGGCATAAAGGTAATATCCTTATCATCCAGATAAATCGTCCCGTCATTTGACAGAATCGTGCCACTGATTAAATTGAAAAGGGTCGATTTACCAGCCCCGTTGTTTCCTAAAATCGTGACAAACTCACCGTCTGCTACCGTCAAATTAAGTCCGTTTAAAATATTGTTATCGACCTCATTATCAACTTTGAAGGTCTTTTTTAAATTGCTGATCCTAAGCATGTCGATCCCTCTTCTTTAACTGATAGTTTTCTTTGTAATATTGATAAGCCGGAAGCGCCAAAGCAATGGTAACAATGATTGCCGATAACAACTTCATCGCATAGGCCGGGAAGATCCGGGTACTAACTGCCACTGCCAGAATAAAGCGGTAAATAATCGAACCCAACACACAACTGACCAGCCCGGCCAAAATTGTTCGCCGCCGAATAAACGCTTCGCCAATAATCACTGCTGCCAAACCAACAACCAGCATTCCGGCACCGGAGTTCATATCTGCATACCCTTGGTCACAGGCCACTAACCCGCCACACAAGGCAATTAAGGCATTGCTGATCATCAATCCCAGACTTTTATAAAGATCCACACTCATCGATGACGAGCGGGCCATCAGCTCATTATCCCCAATGGCCCGAATGCATAAACCGCAATTCGTTTTAAAAAACAGAATCAAAATGACCATGGTTACCAGAACAAATATTAATGAAACCACAATCTTAGCGCCGCTAAACGCCATCGGCAACAAACCACCGAGCATATCATAAATGGTGTTAACACCCAGCAAGGTCAGATTGGATGAGCCTTGCATGACCATCAAATTGATGGTATATAAGCCAGTCATGGTTAAAATACCCGCTAAAATAGCCGGTATTCGCAATTTGGTCTGCAAGAAAGCCGTCACCAAACCGGCCATTCCTCCGGCCAGCAAAGAAAGCAAAATTCCCAGCACCGGATATCCACCAACAGCACAAATTGTCATCACAGCCATTCCCAAAACAAAACTTCCTTCAGCCGTTAAATCGGGAATATTTAAGACTCTAAAACTGATGTAGATGCCCATTGCAATGAGGCTGTAAATCAACCCCAGTTGGAGGGAACCAAATACTAATGACATAATTATTTCTCCTTTAAACGTCTGCCGCTGTTATTCGTCTGCTTTATTTTACAAGTGTTGCGGTGCTGCTAATATCCGCGGGAATCTGAGCCCCGATGGCATCTGCTGTTGTTTGATTGATCACTGTTTCTGTCGCTTCAACCGCAATTGCCGGTATTTCTGCCGGTGTTTTGCCATTAAGTATTTCTATCGCCATATCTGCCGAAGCGGCTCCAATTGCTGCATCGCTGATCGCCACGGTGGCTAAAGCACCACTATTTACCATAACCGCAGAACTTCCATAAACTGGTTTTTTAGCAACTTTTGCCGCTTCTGCCACAGTTGGCATCGCGTTTTGGATCACGGAATCATTTGGCACAAAAACGGCATCAACATCGGCCAACAATCCTTCGATTGCCTGCTTAACTTCTGACGAGTTAGTAACTACTGCCTCTTTGACCTCATAACCTTGTGCCAGCATATATTCTTTGGCTTTATTGACGGTACTAACTGAATTAACTTCACTGGTATTGTAAATAATCCCAAATGTTTTTATCCCTGGTGTCATTGTTTTTGACAGATCAACGATCTTTGCGACAGGAATCGGATTCGATGTTCCGGTAGCATTATGATCGGGTTTTTCCATCGTTGTCACAATCCCAGCCTTAACCGGGTCAGATACCGAAATAAAAACCTGTGGCGTTTCTGACTTCATATTAACAAAAGCCTGAGTAGCTGGTGTCGCTACCGTTGCTACTAAATCGTAACTGCCATCAGACATTTCCTGAGCAATGGTATTCATCGTTGAGGCATCGCCCTGAGCATTTTTCACCACAATTTCCATCTTATCTTCAGAATAACCCTGGTCTCTAAGCTGTTGTACAAAACCGTCTTTCATGGCATCAAAGGCCCCATTTTCAATGGTCTGAATGACCCCCACTTTTAGTTTTTTAGTATCCGGTTTGTTACTGTTTCCTGATGTGCTGCAAGCTGCCAATGACACGGTCATTGCCAAAGTTAATACGACCGCCGAGATTCTTTTTAAGCTGTTCTTTTTCATTTCATGTTCTCCTCTTTTTTTATTTATTTGCTGAAGGTTTACTGTTATTAATGGTTTCCAGTTCCTGAAAGGCTTTTTCTAGCATTTCCCGTGTGATCGGATACGGGTTGTGGTCAATATCTTTCATTTGAGTGATCGACTCCAGATAAGGGGCCATCATTTGGGCATTCAAATCCAGTTCTTCCAATGAATGCGGCAGTTTTGTTGCACAATTAAATTGATAGACGCGGTTAAATTCTTCTTTCTGACCATCCACCAACAGTAGAATGAGAACCCCAAACGCCACTATTTCACCATGCAAATGTTTTTCTTCCTCAAATTCCGGCATCCCGGTTAAGGTATAATAAATGGCATGGGCCAATCCGCTGTTGTAATCAGGAGTATGATCAAGCGTAACCAGAATCGAAACCAACGCCGTGGTGACAATAACAATCAGAATCGCCTGTTCAAAGTCTTCATTAATCTTTTTTTCAGTATTGGCTTTAAGAGCGCCGACACCATGGCTGATAATCCCATCGGCGCACTGACTGCTAATGTTAACGCCCATGGTCAACGCCTGATTTAATGCTTCGCCGCGCGATGAAATCGAAGCCTCATAATATTTGGCATAAGTATCACCCAACCCAGCCCATAAATATTTAACCGGGGCATTAACCAATACCGCCGTATGAATAAAGGCATGCTTAGGCGGCTCTTTTAAAAACTCCGGTCTTAAAAAACCGCCATCGGCACCATATAAAATCGAAACGCTGGTACAGGCTGAACAATTAGAAGCAATTGTCGGAAACGAAAAAACCGGTTTTGCGATTTGCTCGGCAACAAATTTAGCCGTATCAAGCACACGACCGCCACCAATAGCAAAAATCATATCGATTTCCGTTTCGGTTATTGCTGTTTTTAGTTTTTCGACATTTTCATAGCTGCACTCGCCACCATAATAAAGGGTTTTTTTTACACTTAAACCACTGTTTTTGATAGCCTCATCCAGATATGGTTTGGCTTGATGATAACCATAATTACCAATAATCAATGCCACCTTTTGGCCATATGGTTTACAGACTGATCCCAGGTGGTCATAGCTTGACTCACCAACGGTATAACTTGATAAATAAACACTATATGTCATGCTATTTCTCCTTTCATTTTCGCGAACTAATTTATAAAAACAAAAAAACTTCTGTCCTAAAAAATAGGACAGAAGTAAAAATCTCTGCGGTACCACCTAAATTGATGTCGTCAAGCCCATAAATAGCTGCTACATCCACTTTGAACGTACAAACATACGCTTTCCTTTGATAACGGACAGAACCCCCGTTGAACATTACTCAGCTTAACAAGCTTTTCTTTTCACCCTCATGAATCCATTCACTATTGCGATTACTGTTGCATTCACACTCTCTGCAACTCACTGAAGCATCTTTCGAATAGTTACTATTTTCAGTCAAAAGTTTATTTCTACTAAATTATTAAAATGATACCATAACTGATCCGCCTTTGTAAAGTCAAATCACAATAATTACCAGATTATCTTCCCTAACTATTGTTAGGGGCGTTCTTTTCCAACCCTGATGGCCTCGCGATTAACCAGCCAGATCCCCATACTGACACTAATTAGTGAAACCAGAATTGGCAAACTTAAAAACTGTTCTCCCAGAAATAAACCCGACAGAATAACGCCAAACACGGGAATCATAAAACCATAAATAGCTACCACCCCCACCGGATTATGTTTAAGCAAAATCGCCCAGATCGAAAAAGCAGCAGCCGATATAAACGCCAGATAAATCAGCAGAAATATTCCACGGGTACTTATTTCCGTAATCGTTCCGCCCATAATTAACCCGACTCCCATCAAAATGACGCCACCAATCATCAGTTGATAGGCCGTTAATATCATGGACTCGGATTTTTTGGTATAAATTCGGGTAAGGACTGCTCCTAACGCCGATGAAATACAAGCTAAAAAAAGAAAGCCGTCACCCATTAACGAAAAATGATTATCCATTGTCCCGCCGTTAAGCTGTAAAATAATGACCCCAGCCATTCCCAAGACACAGCCAATTATTTTGGCCCGGGTTATCTTTTCATTTTTTAGCAGAATATGAGCAAAAATAATGACAAAAAAAGTTGATGAAGCATTGATAATGGCCCCCTTAACGCCGGTCGTATGAGCCAGCCCGATATAAAAGAAAATATATTGAAAGGTCGTCTGCACCACTCCCAGGCTAACCATCCGGTGCCATTCATCTTTCTTGGGAACGACAGCTTTTTTAAAAAAAATACTGGTAATGATCCAGGTCAGTATCCCGGCTAGGGTAAAACGACAACCGGCAAACAGAAGTTGGGCCCCCGTTGTCTGGATGTCAAAAAGGCGATAGCCTATTTTTACGCTGGGGTAAGCACTGCCCCATAACAAACAGCAAAATGTTGCCAAGGCAAATACGACCGCTTTGTTCTGCATTTTATCCGTCATAATTTAGATCCCTTCCGGTATTTTAATCGCAAAAAAACCTGCTACTCCTGTAACAGGTTTCAGATCATCGAAAAAGCAAGCTGCAGTACCGACAAGGATTAATCGTTTGTTTACTGCAGAATCGGACAGGCTAAGGCCATGTCCGCTCTGATGCAAACAACCTGATTAATCCTTGTCGGTACGGGTCTTATCGCCAACCTCAAACCTGTTATCACGTAACAGGTTCTATTTTAACGCAATTCCGAGCTGCCGTCCAATTATTCTCGGCCATAAAGTTTGTTATAATAAGCCAACGAATAATGATATAATTCGTCTCTGGCAATTGCCTCTTGTTCAGCATTAAAGTTTTCAGTCATAATCCAACACATGACTCGGCCATTCTCACCAAAATGATCAACAAACCCCCGTACGGCTTCACGTATTTCAGTTTCTTGCCAGCTTGGATCGAGCATTAGCGGAAATGTAAATGTCATTTCTTTGCCATAGGTCGCATGAAGATAGTCTGGTTCATTAATAAATAATTGCGGCGTCCACATATCAATCCCCATTTCAAGCATCATCGGTACATATTGGATGTTCTTGCCACAGGAGTGCAATTCAATAAATTCAACATTATTTTTTAGATAATCTAAAAAACGTTTGGTAGCCGGCATAATCTGTTCGCGAAACATTTCATTTGAGAAAAATCCGGCCCGTTGGGTTCCCCAGTCATCGTGATATAAAACGCCATCTACCCGTCCGTAATATTTAAGCACTTTCTCCGTTGACTCAATTTTGTAGTCTGCCATCTTTTGGAAAAATTCTTCCAGTAATTCCGGTTCCTCATAAAAAGCCATCAAACTTTCTTCAAAAGGAATCATTTCGTGCAAACGCTCAAAAATGCCTTCAACACATTCATAGATATGCGGTCTTTCGGGATCAAGCATTTTCTGGATTTTTTGGCCATCGGTTTTAAAATCAACCAGTGACAAATCCGGCCATTCAACTTCTTCTTTCCATTTGGCAAAATCAGTAATCGTCCGGGTATCGGGTTTTGTGATCATTCCACCAGCGGACTCAACCATCATCCAGTAAACGCCCCACCAATCATAACCATCGACTTCCGGTACCGGATGTTCTTCCATGGCATCTGGCCAAACGATGTTAGACTCATAAAAATACGCCGGCATCCAGTAAGGTTGTTGGCCTTTCGCACAACGGATATAATTGTCTCTGACACTAATTTCCCGCTGCTCAATGGGTTCTTTCGGCCGCTGAAAAATCCAGGGAAAACTCCCCGGTGCTTGCCATTCTTTCGAATAATCCCGTTTTGCTGCCACATCCATAAATTTTCCCATTTTGATATCCCCCTGATTTCAGAATGACATAACGATAAAGCATTATAGTAATAGTTGTTTATTTACGAAATGTCTTTTGTATTCATCTTAACGAAAATTTATTCTTATGTCTATTTGCTTTTTTATTGCCATTATCAACCAAATGGTTATCAACTTATTATCATCTATGTTATACTGACTAAACTACTTATTTCATCTGGTTTAAATGCAGCGCAAACATTTTTAAGGAGGACAAAAATATGAATATTTTACAAATGCAACAATTTCAAATTATTGCCAAACATGAAAGCATCAGCCACGCCGCCGATGCGCTTTTCGTAACTTCGTCGGCTTTAAGTAAAACATTAAAAAATATTGAGACCGAATTTAATTGCCTTTTTTTTGACCGCGTCGGACGAAAAATTTACCTTAACCAGAATGGCACGATCTTATTAGAATATGTCAATAATATCTTAACCAATTATGACAACATGCTACAATACTTCGCCCAAAATAAAAATGCGCACTCCTCTTCGATTGTCCTATGTGATTTAGGCGAGAATATTCTTGATAAATCGCTTAATACCTTTTCCCAAAAATATCCTTATATCGGGATCAAAAAAGAAACCGTATCCTTTGAAAAAGCTTTAGAATTATTATTGTCAAACAAAGCCGATATTATTTTCACCGATCACTTAAGCATTGATCACTTTCAAAAAGAAGTGCTCGAACAAAAAATCGAAAGTACTTTTTTATTCAAAAACAGCCTTTTTTTAGCCGCTCCACTTAATTCGAAATATGCCACCTTAAAAGAGGTTGATTTAAATCTGCTGGTCAATGAAAATTTTGTCGAAATTAACGGTGACCTCAACGATGTCATTAAAACAGCCCCGCTAATCGATCACCTGCGCAAAACCGAAAATATAAAAATCAACTTTACTTATCATTATGACTTAGATTTTGCTTACAAAAATCTTTTTTTCACGCCCCACCTCTATTTAAGCGACTCTTTGCATATCAGCTATTATACGGATTCCCGAAAATACCGAAAATTTATAAAAATCGCCAATCAATCAGCCTATCAAGATATCTACATCTGCCATCGTCCCAATGAACCACACGTATCAATTTTTGCCGAGGTCTTAAAAAAAACATTTATGGATATCTTTGTCGCATAAAGATTAATGCTTAGCTTTCCGCCTTTTCCACGACTCGTTTTGTTAAAGGGTAGCCTTTCGCTGGACACATTTTTACTTACGAAATTTTGACCCTATACCACGCTGTTTTTATTGGCCATTTCAGCAAACTGTTTAATATGTGCAACTATTTCCTGATAAGTCTTTTTCATCAAGTCTGGCGGCAACTCAAATAATTCAATGCTATAACGCATATTAACAAATCCATTTCCGACTACTTCATCTGCTGAGATAAAATCGAAATCAGCCTCGTAAACGACTTTGCAATTAATCACGGCGTTAAATTTACTAACTAATGAAGCCAACAGCATATTGGCCAGAGCGTACTCCTCATTAATAACGTAAAAGTCAACATAGGTTTCCGGACAATGAGCATCCCGCTCCGCTTCGATCAAAAATCCCTGGCACGCGTTCATTGTAAATAAAACCGCAACTGAATTAATGGCATCGGCCAATGGTCTGATGCCAGCATCAATAACACTGGGATCGCTTAAATACTTTTCTTTGTCCTTTAATATAAAAACTGTAACCGGGTTGGTTTTTATCCCCAACATTGAATAATCCATAATCTAACCTGCTTTCATAGTTAATCTTATTTTTGTTCGGTTTAAACTCTCGCTGCGGTCTAAAAAAATATTATACAAAACCAGGTAATCACATTATATCCATTTAAGAACGACAGATTCTTTTTTTCACATATTTCGGTTACACTGATGGTATGACTTTCAACGCAAGGATACATTTTATCCAGATGCCGACAATGTCCATCCGGGTATGTACATTGATCACAAAGGGCGCATGATTCTGCCGAGAGAATCAGGAGATCGTCAAAATCACCAAAAACGTTTTCTTTTATTTCTTCAACAATCGCCATATGCTCGCCTCTTGTTGCAAGCATTTCATCCATATCAAGAATATCATTAACTTCCGATATGGTACTGAAAATAAAAGCATTTTGATAACTGGTACATCGTTCTTGGCATTCTTCCAAGGTTCCCACTGCTGGCGGACACGACCATGATTTCCCGTATTGCGGGCATTCGCTTTTGCAGATACTTCTGACAGCCGGGTGAAAATTAAGCTCCGTTGGATCTAAAAAAGCATATTCAAAAATGGGAAATTCAGCTATTTTTTTCTCAATGTTTTCTCTTATCATTATTTTTTATCACCTTCACATTAATTTAAAATTTTCAACTTGATAAACTTACCACAATTTCGTTATCCTAAACGCCTAAATGGTTTTTAAATTATACCATATTTCGATCTTATAAGACGAATTTTTACCATTAACTTTTACGTTAAAAAGTTCCTTTAGTTACGAAAGTTACGCACGACTAAGGACTGAAAAATTATGTCGTCGCAACTAAATCCATAGCTGGACGCTAAGCTTTTCATCATGTATAATAAAACTCGAGTTATTAACAACGACTTAATTGCGTTTTGAATTATCACAATATCAGGATTTATCCATCATCGTTGCTTGACTTTTATCTTCGATTTCGACTGGAAAGGGTTTTTATATATGAGCAAACGAACCACATTATTCATTCTCATCATCCTGATGCTACCTTTTATTGGCGGTTGCTCCAATGAAATAGTACAAACGAATGCATCCGTCCAAAATGGACAGCTCGATTTAAACCAATTCGATTTTAATAATGAAGTTGTTGCTCTTGATGGCCAATGGGAATTTTTCTGGAATCAACTCCTTGACCCCGGCGAGTTCGTCTTCGGCGCAACCCACAGTTTTGAAAATTTTCCCGCTTCATGGACTAAATACAGTACCACTGAAACTCCTATTTCCGGTAATGGTTACGCCACCTATCGCTTAAATTTCAGCAGCCCCAACGATGAAATTTTAGCTCTGAAAATTCCCAAAGTACGTACCGCCTATAAGCTTTGGATTAATGGTCATTTGATCACCACTATCGGCAAGCTTGGAACGACTCGCGATGATATGGTTCCCCAATACTTACCGCAAGTCGTCTTTTTTGATGCGCAACAAGGTCAAAATGAACTTGTCATGCAAGTTTCTAATTATTATCGTCCCAGCGGCGGGCTTCTTTATAGTATTACAATGGGTCGCCCGGCTGAAATTCTTAATATCCGCTATCATAGCATGGCTTATGAACTTTTCCTTTTTGGGGCTTTAATGATGATGGGAATTTATCATCTGGCTTTATTTTTTTTCCAAAGAAAAGATCACACCCCGTTATATTTCGGGCTTTTTTGTATCTTAGTGGCCGTTCGAACGATGTTAATTGGTGAAGCCTTTTTCTATGTACTTTTCCCTTATGCCGATTTTGAAATTATCTATAAAATCCCGTCACTCACCTACTATCTGGGCGTCCCCCTAATTCTGATGTTTTTTAAAGCTATTTTACCTGAGTATTTCCATACCCGAATTGTTAGAGCAACACAAATATTCGCTGTCATCTATTTAACCGTCGTTCTGCTGACCCCATCCTGGATCTATTCAACCATCAATCCTATTTACCAGATCTGGAGCCTGCTAATGATTTTTTATCTATTTGCTATGCTAATGAGAATCCCTCATCATCGCGCAAAAGACAGTTGGCTTATCATTGTTGGCGGCCTGGCTTTAATTATTACCTGTATTATCGATATCGTCTCCCTCAGTAGTTTAAATACTAATAGCTGGCCGCCCTTTCTAAAAATGATTTTTCAATCCAATGATAACAGCTCCACCGGACAATTAATTTTTGCCATCAGTTATTCCTTTTTACTGGCTAAAAACTTCGCTCAATCATTGGAATATAAAACCGTGATGAGTGAAAAACTGACGCAAATCAACAGCCAATTGGATGAGCTGGTCTTTCAACGAACGAAAGATTTAACGACATCGAATGAAAAAATCGAACAACAAAACCTTGAACTGGAAAAAATTAATCAGGATCTTCAAAAACTTTCCTTAAAAGACCCTCTCACCGGTTTATGGAATCGGCGAAAATATGATAAGACCATTGCAATGGAATGGAATCGCTGCTTAAAATCGCGAAAGCCCATTTCGTTGCTCTTTATTGATGTCGATTATTTCAAAGACTATAATGATTTATACGGCCATATCATTGGGGATGAATGTCTTATCACCATCGCTGATACGCTAAGAACCGCTTCCCTGCGTTCGTCTGACATGGTGGTCCGTTATGGTGGTGAAGAATTTATTGTGCTTTTATCTGAAACCGATAAAAACGATGCCATTGAAACGGCAAATAAACTGCGAAAAATCATTGAGGAACTTGCTATTCCCCATGAAGCCTCTTCGGTGAAAAATTGTGTTACTGTGAGTATCGGCGTGTCCCGCCTGATTCCGGATTCCGCTACCTCACTCAAAGATTTAGTTGCAATTGCCGATAAAGCTTTATATTATGCCAAAGCTTCCGGCCGAAACCAGGTAAAGTATTTAGATCCTTAACCCAAACAACGCTAAACAAATATATTGGGGTGCTGGTTTTTATAAGAACCAGCACGCTTTTTCTACCTTCAATTTCTTTTTATCGGCTTTGCATGTTAACCCATTGATTTTGATCACGAACTTTATGCAGTTAATATATCACTGCAACGTGATTTTTTATTCGTTCATCATACCAATTCTGCTCCTTGTAATAGAACCATTGTACATCATCATTCAAGCGTTTTTCATATTCTCGATCAAATTGACTTAAAATTCCATTCACAAAATACAGTTTTCTTATCCTACCACTACATTGTAGTCCCACTTCTCCCAGGTATTGTTGCCAACTCTCGGTTTCAATCAACAATTTATTCGTTTCATAAGCCTTTATGACATCGTCGAGATCAACCAACAAACATGGGAAAGCGATGATTATTCTTACTTTTTTTTCGTTTTCAAAAAAATAAATTGCCCCTGGAATTCTCGTTTTGATGTGATGCGAAGACAAATAAAAATAATGATTTCCGCCAATGCTGGCATTTGTCATAATCACATTTTTTTGTTTCAAGGCTGTCTGACTTAAAGCGCTGAATTTTTTATAACCGTTTGATATTTTTTTTAAGCGCATCCTATTTTTTATGGTTGCTCTCCATTTTTCATTGTCGGCAATCATACCGTCTATCACCATATAAAAGTCACCATTAGGGATCGTTCTGATATTTTGATATAATTGAAACTTTTGTATTTCTTCGGCCAATTCTGCCAATGCAACATTTGCACTCATTTCGGCATTGTCCACTTTGATTTTTTTATTTTCAGCCGATTTAAGATAAACCCAGGCCTCAACCTGACCAAAATCAGTTTTCACCAGCCGCTTCTCGCGTTCATAAAAAGGGATTTCTTCCCATTGATCGGCAATCCACATCTCCTGCGGAGATAATTCCAGCACAAATCCATTCGTAACCGCATTTTCTTCTTGTGAGATGAAAAAAAATCCATCTTCGCCGCCAAAAACAGCATACCCTTCGAGGGTGGCGGCTGTCATATTGACTGCTCTTTTAAAAAACGCCGTTTGTATCGATAAATCGCGAAACGTGCCATAAGTAAATAAGAACTCTATTTTATCTTCACCCATTACTCTTTGTCCTTTTTATTTTGTATTTCATCGCATCAATTTTTTGCCTCATATCTTTGCATTCATTGTTACATTTAACTTTTAAGACGAAAGCTTTTTCTAAAAAAGATATTGACATATGTTCATTATAAACGTATTCTAAACATAGACTTAAACTAATTAGTAATCCCCACTGTCATCAAGCGCTTTTTATTAAGTTTAGTGATGACCCTATGTTAACCATTTCAAGGAGGAACGTCCAATGATTTTAGAAAAAGTTTATGAACTGGCCTTACCACGTCTGATTGGAAAAAAACTAAAAGATGTCAGAATTGGTCTGTCACTTATGGCTATCGAGCTTGATGATGGCTCCGTCGGAGTTACCTATGTATTAAAAAATGAAATAGGCGATGTTTGTTCAGCGATTCCCAATGTCGAAAATTTATTAGGAACTCCCGCTGACGAAGTCGCCGGATGGGCTTTAACAAACAATAATGTCTTAACTACTGCGCTGGGCTTAGCGGTATTAAATGCAGTCGCCGAATTTGACGTGCTTGAACTTGATAAAGGTTCCAACAATTCAGATGCCGTATTCTCTGTCGCCATTAAACCCACCGATACAGTTGGTGTAATCGGACATATTGGACCGGTAATATCCAAATTAAAAGACAAAGTTGCACGAACGCTCATCTTTGAACGCGGCGACAATCTACCTGCTTCCGTTTATAGCGAAAGCCGCCAGCCTGAACTTTTACCAACATGTCAATTGATTTTTGTAACCAGCTCCACCCTGATCAATGGCACCCTTGAACACATATTAAACGATTGTCCAAATGCCCGAGATATCGTCATGGTTGGTTCGAGCACCCCTTTATACCCCGAAGCTTTTAGCAAAACCGGAGTCACTGTTCTGGCCGGTACCCGATGGCTCTCAGAAAATAAGGAAGCAATTTTTAAAGCAATCGGTCAATCCGCGGGAATGAAACAGCTTATCAAGTATGGTCAAAAAATTTCAGTCAAAATCTAAACCACGCCACCTAAAAATTAGTATCATGGAAACCAGTCCCAACCTCAAAGGTTGCTTTATCGACTTTTGAGGTTGGGCTAATCCCCTCATCTTCATTCATTTAAGTTTACTTGATTCGCAAATTTATCCGAGATCCCGAAATTCACAACTATAAATTCATCGGTTTCAAAAATCGAACCTTTTTGGGGCCACGCCGGCTTATCTTTGCTCAACAAATAGGCTTTTTTTCGCATATCGTAATTATCCGCTTTAAAATCGTACCCCAAATCTTTAAAAAATTTATGGGCTTCGGAAACATTGTCTTTAAAATTCCAGCCGACCGCCCAGTCCAAAAAGCTGTCACCATTGGTTTGAACAAATTTGTAGGCATATTTGCCTTTCGGTTTATTTCCTGTTAGGTTGTTATAAAGTTCTCCCGCCAGGCTCGAATTTTCTGCATAGGTGTACTGATTTATATTATCCGATAACTTATAATCTCCCAAAAAAACAACGGGTTTTTCCAAATCATAATTAGAACGAATTTCGGCCGCCACTTGATTAACCACATTAACCTCTTCCTCATAACGCATATAATCAACATAAAACCACTTGTTAATATCATTTACCTGCCAAATAAGAAATATGCAAAGAACCACAACAGCGCCTTTTTTTACGGCGATCCTAAACTTTCCTTCTTCAACAAATTGTAATAAAAGCATAAAAACATACGCCGTAAAAACACTAAAAACGGAACACGCCCGATATGGCGTATCAATTCCCTGGAGAAGGGTCAACGAAAACAAACTCAAAATGCTCCCCAAATATAACGCCACGATTGTTGAAGACCGATATTTAAAGCCTTGCCAAAACGTCAAAAATAATGTCGCGCCAATAGCGATCACCAAAAAAGTAATCGGCAGATATACCAGTGCATTGTAAAAATAATTCAAAACGACGCCCTGAAATAGTTTTGGCAGGTCTTGGACGATGCCATGATCCCAATGAATTTCCTTTGATGCATTCGTACTGGTACCAAGATGAAGTGCCAGCTTTAGGCCCGTATCGATTAGAAACCGAAAAATGATCCCAATAATTAAGGGTACCACAAAATACAACCCCCGTAAAAATACATCTTTAAATTTGCGACTATCATCACTGTATAAAAAGCGCAAGATCAAGATGGCAAAAATGCCAAATAAATAGACGTCCGCAAACGATTCATAAAGCGATAAGGTCAAGGCGATTAAAAAAGACGCTCCGAGGTAAAGACCCGGTTGATTCAATTTTTTCGTGTTGCTTGATAAAATAAATAAGATCAACGGAATCATTGCATGTCCAAGGCCCGTCTCAAAATCAGACCCCATATAAATAAATATTTCAGTAATCAACGGATATGAAACAAAAAAACATGCGAAAACCAGATACCCAATTAATTTTAATTTATTATCAGAAACCTTCTTGAATAATGAACACCATAATACCGCTGCCGCCATCAAACACAAGATCGCAAAAAAATCCAGTACAAACGGCCTGAAATTATAAATCCCTAATACCTTATCAATAAATACCTGAAAAAATCGCCCCTGTGTCAGCAGCTCGTTCTGCCGATAATAAAAGTCCATTGCCGTGTCATCGACACTGATCGTTGGATGCGTTAAGGTGAAACCAAAACTCATGATTGTCACAATCAGCAAAAACGCCATAAACCCTCTGCTGTTCAGAAAGTATTTTATGTTTTCTTTCAATTCTTTTATGTTAGTCATCGTTGTCTCCATTAAATTTCTTTTTAAATACTGTGATATTGTTATTGTGGTGCCAATTAATCTTTCCGTTTCCCGGTCCTTTCAAAACTACCGAAAATTGCTAAAATGCTGTGAATAGGGTAATCCTATTGATCAAACAAGCCTCTCTTTCCTCATAAAACTAACCAACCAAAAACGGTCAATCAAATAACAGAAAGCATTAATGCTTTCTGTTGTTGGTTGGCCCATAAAAAGTTATAACAGAGAATCCTTTTTCTAAACTGAGATTTAAGCCATTTTTATTTTTCTTCAAGCAAACAATCCCACTCGCTATTGATAACCTAAAACTTTCAAAGACGATTTATCACGCTATTTTGATTTCTTTCATTCTTCCCGATCCTTAGCTTTACTCCTTCATCAGCTTATGCTTTGTCGGTTTTTTTGCGAATAAATTAAAGCTGCAAAAAAAAATTTGACAAAGTAGCCTTTGCCAAATTTATTTTAATGCTATTACGGTTTTATATTGTCACTCGCTTTATCGTAGTTCTGATCCAAACTCAATCATTATATGCCGGATGTTATATCAAACTATTATTTTTTCCAAACTTCCCCTTCTTCAAGATCCCACATTTTAAACAACGTATTATAAAAATCCGGGCGGGCATAATCCGATTTCATTTCCATCTGAAACTGTGTATAACCCAATTTTATTTCGTCGAAAAACTTGAGTCCTAAAATCAATTCTTCGGTTTTGTCTTTTGGTACTGAGAAAATAATCTCATCTTCCGGAGCTAATGATCGTTCATATTCACCGGGATCAGGAATAGTAATCCGATATTGGTTTTCCTGGATTACTTTTACAATTGAGTAAACACATGAATCAATCGCATCAAACTCGGATTTCACTAGCTGACCAGATTGATTTTTTACAGCAAAAAGAATGCTTCTTAATTGCGCCGGATTCGAATAAATCAGCGTTAAGTCTGGTTCAAATCGAGCGGTGCTTAAGGGCGCAATTAGAATCCCTTTATATTTTCCATATTCCAGACGTGGAAATGAGGCAAACATTTTTCTGGCGGCTTCCATATCAGCAACCCCTAAATGATCAACGACTACATCGAATGACTCCTGACCTTCAACACATTCGACCAAACCAAAGGCGACTAACGGCGCCCAACACCATTCATCTTCTTTCGTCATAAGGATGGTAACTCTTTGACGACGTGACATCGCCATCGCCTGACACAAGGAGATATGTTTACCCAGATCTTTGTTCGGCCTTATTGCATCTACCGGAATTTCATCATCTTTTCCAATTAATTTTATTGCGATAGGCGCTGTCCTTAACAACAATATCTTTTCTAAATATTCACCAGCCTGGTTATAATCATTAATCGTTTTCATCATCTTCCTCCATCTGATTTTTCAACATAATCTTATCCATAAATTTGATGCAAAACATTTCTCGGACAATACCATCTTTCCCCGGAAACTTTAACAAGAATTGCTACCTTGCAATATCTTTCTTCATCTTATATTTTATCGAGCATTATTGTCGATGTCTATATGCTTTTTTTCTTTATTTGTCAACCATATAGTTAATAGTTGATGACCTTTGTTACATCCGCATTCAATACGATGCAATACTAAATTTCAATTTTGAAAGCGACCATTATAATATCATCCGGTAATAACGCGCGCTTCCATGCCAGCCATTTGGGCCGTCATGTTGGTGACATCCCATAAACCAACATAAAGTTCGGTAAAAAATAGCAATGGTCATAAAAACAACACTTCCCACCAAATAATATGGAATTGAAAATCCACCCAATGCCAACAATCGCAGCTACGATGATCAACCATTTAGCTACATATTAATTGGCTTTATCCTCATTTTCTTTAAAAATTTTCTCGTTTACTGTTTGATCATCCACTTTAGAATTTAACTATCTACAGTCCTCACGAAACTTTAACCACAAAAAAACCGTTACTTTACGTAACAGGTTTTTAATAGCTTCGAGCCACGCCCTCTACTTAACACTGACCCATATTTTCGCCATAAGGCAGCTCAAAAGCCTTATCCTGAGGAATTTGCAGGTATTTATAGGCTAGTTTCGCTGTTGCGCCAATCAATTTCAGACAATGTACGCGTCTGTCTTTCCCATGCCAATCCGCATAAGGCGCACCGATAGCACGGCACGTTGTACAGCCGTTAGCTTCTTTGAACTCTCTGACAAGATTGTTATAACGCCGATAATATTTTTGCGCGACTTCAGAACCACGAATGTTGGCATCAATACTCCAGGGATCCTTTCTGCCATAAATGGCACTATTGGCCATAACTGCTGCTGACAAAGCCCCGCAGGTTTCCCCATAAAGCCCTATTCCACCGCCAAAGCCAGTACACATAGCCACTGTTTCTTTGGGAACATCTAGAACACCCGCACGTATCAATGCATCATAAACACTTTCTGCACAGTTTAATCCATTCTTAAAATTTTCAATTGCATAATCGCTGACTAATTGACTTTTATCATTTTCCTTATTCATTTTGCATCTCTTTTCTTAAAATAATTATCATCTTCATTTAGATGAAAACTGAATTTTTATAAACAATCTTGATCAAAATCATATTGATTAAGATAACTCTATTTAAGCTTTATAAATTAGACATCCCCAGTTTTTTCCATACTGCTATTATTCTATTTTATTTCTTAAAATAATATTTGTAAATAGCAAATATCATTCTGATATCACAAACAACTATTTTAAACCGCCCACTTCAAACTGATCCTATCCGAATAACTATTGCTTACTATACTTAGGTAAGCTCTTTGTAAAATCCATCTCCAATGGTTTGGCAGTCTGTTTTAAGAAATTGTTTCGTTATCGGATAGCTTATTTTTTGTATTCGCTTTGTATTCCGCAATAATGAATGATAAAATTATAATATTAACCACTTCATTCAAATATTCAAAAATTTTCAATGCTCTTGGCACGGTCTTTCAGAGCTTTGGAAACTCACGTTAAAGGAGATAAACGATGGAACCTCAATTTATCGTTGAAATTGATTGTACAAAAGAAGAAATGCATAAAACCTGCTATGAGTACGCTAATGAAATAAAGTTTTATAAATACGGAAAATTAATTGTCGTTTTTCTTTACGTTTTTGATATGATCCCTTTTCTTTTTTTTAGACATCATTTTAATATTTTTTTGAGTATTGGCATCGCGCTATTCGTTTTAGCTTTGATTCTTTATGTTTTTTACATGCCACTTTTTTTACAATACTTTATCATTATGAATCAAAATAACGTTAGTCTCAAGCAACTATCTTTAATGAAAAAAAGAAGAACTCTTGAAGATTTGGAACAGATCAAAATTTTGAAAAAAGGACATATTACCGGTATTTTGATTTTTTATCAGGATCACTTTGAATACGCTGATATTATAAACCAAACCTATCTAGACATTGAATACTTCTATGAAAAAGATGATCACTTCGTTCTTGTCTCTCATTCTAGAAAAATGGTTTTTCTTATTAGAAAAACTCAATTCCTCCAAGGTAATTCAGAAATGTTTGGGCAATTTATAAATGAGAAACGCAATCGTTTATCAACAAATAAAACTTGATGTATAATCACTTCATCACTAAAACAATCCGCTTAATTTTGTCATTTCTCTTTGTGTTGTGCAACGATGAATGATAAAATTGTAGTATCAACCGCTTCATTTAAGTATTCAAAATTTTTCAAAGCTCTTGACACCGTCTTTCAGAGCTTTGGAAACTAATGTTAAAGGAGATAAACGATGGAACCTCAATTTATCGTTGAAATAGATTGCACTAAAGCCGAGCTTTTTAAGGCCTGCTATGATTATCGGTATGAGTCAACTTCTTATCCTACCGCAAGTAAAGTACTTATTTTTTGTTTTATTGTCGGTTTTTTCCATCACTTTTTTTTCTGTTTTTTCCGTTTTTTTATCCCCACTATATTAATGCGTTTTTGCGTTTTTGCATCCCTTTATACTTTCTATCCGCAACTCTTTATTATTTCAGTGTTCCTTATATTTGGCAATATCGTACCATTGCAACGCAATATAATATTAGTCTAAAAAAACTACTAATGTTAAAAAAAAGTGGTAGTCCTGAAGATTTGGAGCGGCTAAAAACCATAAAAACGGGACATATTTCAGGTCCTCTGATTTTTTATTCCGACCACTTTGAATATTCGGACCTGCTGAACAATACCTATCTCATTCACTTTGTATACGAAAAAGATGATCATTTTATTATCTTTGCTCATGAACATAAAATAATTTTTCTCATTAAAAAAAGTCTTTTCCTGAAAGGAACTCCAGAAGAATTCCGAACATTTTTAGATGAAAAATATCAGGCGGCGCGGCCGGGTCAACGCGACAATACTTCTCAATAGATATTAACTCAAGAGGACGGTTGTATCTAAAATTTACATTTCAATATACGAATCAAAGTATTGCTCTTGAAAATGCGTTTTATCAATAATTTCTTCCAATAAAATCATCATATTCTCTGGGGCAACTACCCACTTATCTTCTACATCATCATTTCTATGAATAATCGCGATTATCTTTCCTTTAAATTCTTCCAATGGCTCACTCATACCTAAAATATAAGCATCTTGCTCTTCACCATCCAGTGCCATAATACCTTTGATATATCCATAATTTATCGGATATATCATATCTGGATGATTGGGATGATACGTTCCCATCGGTCTATCAACTGTTACTGTCACCACTTTTCCGAGCATAAAATCCTCCTAAATCAAATTTTCAGTTTCAATTCTCGTTGTCCGCCTTATCAATAAACTTCATTATCAGACAGGGACAAATCGGTACTGAGCACCATCAGTCAATCCCTTTTGTTGTTGCGATTTCTGACAAAAACCAGTTTTACCGGGATCCCATTTTTCGTTGTTACATCAATGGATCTGAACTGATTCCCGGCTGAATATTCCAGTAATAGACGTCGCTATGCAGGAAGGTATAAAAACCGTCTTTGTCGTGATTATGAAATAGTCGGACAGTTGATATTTAAATTATCGCAATTTTTATTTTGTCATTTCGCTTTGTATTCCGCAACGATGAATGATAAAATTGTAGTATCAACTGCTTCATTCAAGTATTCAAAAATTTTCAATGCTCTTGGCACGGTCTTTCAGAGCTTTGGAAACTCACGTTAAAGGAGATAAACGATGGAACCTCAATTTATCGTTGAAATTGATTGTACAAAAGAAGAACTTTTTAATGCTGCCAAAGAGTATGTATTCGAAGGAACACCCTACAAAAAGTGGCGTGTCATCATTTTTTTATGTTTATTTATTTGTATTTTTCCATCACTCATTATTTTAGATAATTTAAATATCTTTTTTCGCATACTTATTGGTATACTTGCGTTAAGCATGGCGATTCACACTTTAAGTCTCCCCTACACTCTACAAAATAAAACCATTGCTACTCAATACCATATTGCGCCAATACAACTTATTCTACTAAAAAAGAGGAGAACTGCTGAAGACTCTGAACGAATCAAAACCATAAAAAAAGGACATATCTCAGGTAATCTAACCTTTTATTCGGATCACTTTGAATATTCCGATATTATAAATCACACCTATTTTGATATTCAATATTTTTCTAAAAAAATTGATCACTTCATTCTTGTCTCCAATTCCACAAAAATGGTTTTTCTTGTTAGAAAAACTCAATTTCTCCAAGGTAATTCAGAACTATTTGGGCAATTTATAAATGAGAAACGCAATCATTCGTCAAAAATTAGTTAAAACAGTAAAAGGAACTATTGCATTCTCAACAATAGTTCCTTAATTTTGTTTTAAATACTTCTCAAATTAAAAATCACTACTCCTGACCTGATACAAAACCTAATAATGCTACTAAGCCAGCAATAGCTGAACCTCCACCGCTAATTGATATTTCTGCAAGCATAATAATCATTAAAATAACAAGCCCTAATACCAGCAAAAGATTTGGAACATCATCTTCAATTTGATTCAGTTCATTCGAATTATCAGAATTTTTCTTGATTGTATAACACACCTCAACATAGACCGTTTCAGTATCAGTGCTACTTTCATGAATATCCTGCTCAACCTGAAGATCAACTTGTAGATTTCCGGTGTCATCAATTTTAAAAGCAATCGTCATTGAACCATGTCCAACCGTATTGGCAATCGAAACTACTGGTTGCAAGGTTCCAGAATCTCCAAAAATCATTTTATTACTCGCATTCATGCTATCAAAAATGGATTGTGCACTGGAAAACTCAACTTCATCAAATCGGCCATTATTAATTAAAAGGGTTGCTTTGTTATTGGATGGCAAACCATCTTTATCAATAATGGGCGTAAACTCTCCACTGATACCCATTTTATACTCTATGTCGGCTGCGGGAGTCGTAAATGTATAGGTTACATCGTTTGCCCAGCCAAGAGTCGGTGTCAAGTGAAGGGATTCCAGCGTATATTCACAGAGAACCCGTGGTAAATTGGCAACGGTAACCGCATCAACCCCATTATCTCTTCCCGAAGCAATCACTTTATCAACATCCATAGCCAGCCATCCTTGTCCAACTGTTACTTCTGCATATTGATCAAATGCCCAATTAGATGGGATTGTCTGTCCAATATTTCCTGAAAACCCAGTAGACATATCGCACACATAGCTGGCGACCGTATGGCCAGCATTGGCAACCTTTTTACATGCGCTTCTTGATGCGTAAATCCCTGCTTGGTAATCCGAATTTTGACTCAGCGCTGTCTTTAATGCACTGAAATATGGGATAATATTAGATTCGACTTCATAATCATATACATCAAAGTCGACGGCAAAATCAATATTTCACCAAATCATTTTTTTTAGTTTTAAAAACTTTTTTTAATATTCGTCTTTCATTTTTCAATCACCTAAGTTTAAGAACAACTTTGGTTCGCTATATTAAATCAACTATAAATCTGATTCTGTTGATCTTTTGATCACTCTCCGTTTAAATTTTACATCGCGTTATTTTACAGACATAATAGTGGCTATCTTTGTGATTATATTATTTATTGAATATTCGACAAAATAAGATAATCCATTCATAATATTTATATAGAAACAAAACTAAGGAGAAACAACTAAATGATCAATCTTAAAACCATGTCGGAACTTTATTTAAACTACTGTCAATATCAAAAGAATCTTAATGCTAAAACCCTGAAAGCCTATGGGATTGACCTCTCCCAATTCTTATTATTTATGAACGATACCGATGGTCAATTAACAAAGATTAATTTGTCCAATTATGCCATAATTTTACACAAAACTTATAAGCCAAAAACAGTCAAACGAAAAATAGCAAGTATTAAAGCGTTCTGTGGTTGGTTAGTATATGAAGATCTCCTAATCGAAAACCCTTTTCATAAATTAAATTTAAAATTCCAGGAGCCTTTCATTCTGCCTCGAACCATTCCTCTTGACGTCATCGAAACACTTTTAAGAACAGCTTATCAAGAAATTAACAACGACTCCAATACAGCTTATCAAAAGCTAACCGGTCTTCGCGACATAGCGGTCTTAGAGCTTTTATTTGCAACGGGCATTAGGGTCTCTGAACTATGCTCGTTAAAATCAGATGATATCAATCTCATCAATGGATTTGTGCGTATTTATGGAAAAGGCTCAAAAGAGCGGATTATACCAATTAGCAACACTGATGTATTAACTGCGATAAAAAGATACTTAACCGCTTATACCAAAAACATTGACTGTAGCGGATATTTTTTCGTCAACAGAAAAAAATGCCGTTTATCCGAACAATCGGTGCGATTTATGATTGATCACTATGCCAAAAAAGCAAGCATTGCAACCCATATCACACCGCACATGTTTCGTCACTCATTCGCAACACTTTTGCTCGAAGAAGATGTAGACATCCGTTATATACAACAAATACTAGGTCATAGTTCAATAACCACAACGCAAATATATACGCACGTTTCGACTAAAAAACAAAATGATATCTTAACTTTAAAACACCCGCGAAATAGAGTTTCAATAAAATGATCTTATGTTAAGTAAAAGCATTTGTTTTTGTATTATCTGTTTGCTCGCTGAATGAAGGATAATTTGTAATTATCAACTATAAAGGCTGTACTAATTGATATGCCCGTTGGTAAGCGAATTGGGCTATTTAAAAATTTTTCATTTTTAGAGGGATGGCTATGAATAATATTATCACATACAAGAAATTCTCCAACAATGGAAATCAAATAAGAGAAAAAGAGGACTTGACATATACAATATTTGAAGATATAGATTTTTTTGAGACTTCTGATGCTGTATCATTTTTTAGAAGTGATTTTAGAGGTTCAAAATTTACAAATATGTATTTTTATAAAAATAACTTCGACCGCGCTGACTTTATTTCATGTGTATTTGATAAGTGTAGATTTAAAAATGTAAATATAGCTTCGAGTGAAATAAAAAATTGCTATTTTCGCGAAACTATATTTACAACAAATTTATATAATAATACATCAATTCAGGAATGCACTTTCGAGAAATGTACTTTTTTAGATGAAAAATTATTGGTGAATATGAAAAACTGTAAATTCGTGGATTGCGAAATAATAAATGTCAGTTTCGAAGGCTCGACAACAGAAAGTATAACATTCGATAATTGCAAGATTATAAAATCTGATTTGGCAACAATGCATGCAGAAAGATATATGTTCAAGTCATGTGTACTTAAAGATGTAAGCATAGGGATAAGCTATATTTTTGGATATTTATTTTATAACACAAATATTCATGACATGGACATACTATATCGCGGAGAGCAAGTAAGCTTGTCTCAAGAGAATGCATTTAAGCAATATATAATTTCGTTATGGCAAAACGGAAGATATTATGAATTTATAAACGCAAACGTAATATATAAAAATTTTGAGACTATTCCAAGTCTTCTAGAAAAGTCACTTGCTGATCTTATTGAAAATCAGAGTCAGATTCGGAAACTAGAAGTTTGTAATATACTTGATATGCTGTTATTTTATTTTATGAATAATGTTTTTCCTTTTGAAATTTATTTGAAAATTAGTGAAACACTTGACGATTTTTCGTGGAATAAATTCAATTTCGATGAGTATTTAGTTTATTATCCAAAGGTGCAACAAATTAAGATGATGTTATCCAGTCGTAAATATGATGATAAATTTATAATGAGTGCAACAGAAAGCATTTCTTTTGTGACATTTCATTGTAAAACGGAAGATTATGAAAAGGCTTTAAGTATTTCATCAGAATGTCTAAAATCAGTATGTGAAAAACTTGGCATCGACAATAGCTTTAAACTAATTGATTCTCAGAAAGGTTCGTGGTTAATAACTTTCGCTGTAGTTTCAGCTTGTGCGCTTTTATTGCCCAAAATAGTTAAAAGCTATTCTGGGCTAATTTTTGAAATTAATACTAAAAGGCAATTAAGTAAACGGCTATCCGATAAATTAGATCAAAGCAATTTAAGTATTAATGATTTAAAACTTATAGCTGATACAGCGGCATCATCTGGTATTATTAGTGCAAATGGTGACAAGTTTGAAATTTCTGATTTAGTTGACTTGATTAAGATAGGTATCTAACAAAACATAAATACTTGTAATGAGGTTTTTTAATGTTAAATTTACCCTAAAGTAATAAAACTGTTTATCAAAATAGAGATATCGATCATGAGGAATTGTTAAAATATTGGTATCATCCATAATTTTAATGGCAGCATGATCACTAGAAGTGCATTTTAAACAACTATATGGTATGCCTAATATGCAGAAATATCCGCTACTGCAATCACTTATTGATAATTTTGTATTTGCAATTGTGGTACAAAGAAGTTCATAATTTGATTTTGCAAACAGTATATTTTCATTTATTTGATTTAAAACGGTGTTTCTGTTTGTTTTTGCATAAATTTGTTGAATAATTGTTATTTGTGAATAGACTAGGGAGCCAATGGTATAAGTTGAACATCTCTCAAAATTGCGAATGAATTCTGAAGAACCAAAAACTAGACAGTTTTTTAATCCATTTAAAAATAAACGTTTAGATACAGATTCTATCAAAATGATGTTTGAAAAATCGCGAACCATATTAACCAAGAATTTGTTAATGATGGTTCGTTCACTATTCCATTCCATACCACCATAAATATAATCTATGAATAGATGTATGTCGTATTTCTTACAAATATCGTTTATAAAGAAGTAATCGGCAGAATGTATTGGCACGCCAGTACCAAATATTGGGTCATTTAGTATAAGTAAATTTATTTTTTTTTCACTTATTATTTGCTCAAGTTTTGCGTAGTCTATTGACAGCTTGCCATTGCTAATCACTTGCATATACTCTATATCAGCTTTCATATCACGTAAAACGTTTATATATGTAAAATAAATTGGTGACAATAAAACAGCTTTTATTTTTTTTATTTGGTTGAGCATTTGTAGAATGACAAATGCACTTGTTGTTCCGTTTGGAGCAAACACAAAATTATGTGTGCTGATTTCAATATTTTGTGGTATGAAAACTTCTTTATTATACCATGTTTTTAATTCTTGCATTTCGTCCATAAAGAAATATTTGGATCGATTATCTTCATACAGTTCAACCGCATTTTTTACTAAATTGCTGTTAAAACTTAGAGTATCATTTTCTTTTTCCCACGTTGATATAAAACAAGTAGTTTCATCTATGTACTCAATAAATTTTCCTATAGTTGTATCGTGATTTTCTTTGATCTTCATGATTACACCCCAAATCATCTTCTTTAAGACGTTTTAAATAGCCCAATTCGCTTACCAACGGGCATATCAATTAGTACAGCCTTTATAGTTGATAATTACAAATTATCCTTCATTTAATAATTTATTGATTTAAATTATAGCATAATGATTCATCAATTACACTATTAACTGTAAAATAAAGCCATTATATTTCATTATATTTAATATTTAAGCAACGAATAACGTCTTTTTTTATTATTCATTTCAATTGTAAATGACATGTCCAAAATTTTCAAACAAAAAAATCATCCTATGATTGATTTGAATTCTATAATTAGACATAATTTTCATCATTCGCTTATAATTATTTTCAATAAACACGTTTCCAGAAAAAATATCCTTAGTTATTAGAGAATGGCTCTGTAATTTTATTTTAAGAACTTACAGAGTCATCAATAAATTACTCTCTTGTTTTTAATCATTTTCTTTGATTTTTTCCAGGATGTTTCTGGCTTCGTCCTCCGAAATTACTGCTTTACTTTCAATCTTTTAAGCTTCATCATCTGGTTATTTCACTAAATTAAAAAGTTTTTTATCTTACCTTTCAATTGTTATGATATGCCTTATCAATAATTATTTTTGCTTTTTCAAAATCCGCTTCTGTTTTAATAAGAATCTGTAAATCACCAGTACCAAAATGACCAATTCCTGTCATATCCCTTGTGAAACCATCTTCAAGGTCTATTTCATCGGGGTTTAACCTCATATGCAACAAGATCTTACTTTGATATATTTCAGCGCAAATAAAATTCTTAACTTTTTTAAACGCAACATACAACTTTAGTTGATTTTCAGTTATATCGTCTCCCAATGATAAAATATAGTCTTTAATGGTTCCATAAATATCTTGTAATTTTTGGGGAGCGCCCTCATATTGCTGTAAAAATGTTTTATCAGTTCCACTTTTTTTAGGTAAATTAATCCCTAAGTTCTCTACTATAGGTTTAACAACCGGTGCGTTAAGATGCTCAAATAGTATTAAATCATTACCAAATTTTTTATATCGCACAAGTTTTATATTTCTTTGCATTTGATTGACGGCATGTTCATCAAACTTTGTAAAATCGCTGGCAATACAAATAACACAGGGAATACTCCAATCAATTTCATTTGCTTTTTCTATGCCCAGAGTCTCCATGACCAGTAATTTAAAATCCGCCATATGATCTAACAGCCAGTCAAGATAAAATAATCCTTGATTAATAACATTTTCATTAACACTTCGTTTGTATTCAAAAATAACAGGACAGTTATTCTCGTCAATTCCTAAGCTGTCAATCCGTCCATTCGTTATTTGAAATTCACTCTTAAGAAAGGTTACTCCGAAGAAAGCTGACATATTTTTTTCAATCAGTATCTGAAGCTCCTTCTCTAGAGTAACAGAGGTGGAAGGAAGCTCAGAAACACCATTTTGTACAGAGAATAATTTAATTTCAGCCATTTTACGACTCCTTGCTGCATTTCAATTTTTAATTACCATCTTGATGAGCTACAATCAATTTTATCAGTATTAAAACTAATTGTATCAGAAATTTAAAATAATTAAAGTTATTCTTCACGCTTAAAAAACATAAAAAATCTGTTCCTAACGTGACCGATACTATCTAACATTATATTTGCTGCGTCGTCGTTCATGGTAATAAAGTCGGTCAGAATCCGGACGGCGGATTACTCAGCATTAAATTATACCATCAACCACACCAACCAATCCCTACTGTCGAAGATATCCTAACAAGGATTGTTTGGATACCGTTTTATCCAAAGTAATCACAAAAGCAAAAAAAAAAACGGTTGGCACAAGGCCTCGCCCACCGTTTTTCGATTTTTCTGATATGGCTATATTTTCTGAGGAAAAAGCTTGTCGGTAACAATCAAAACGTCGCGAGAGCAGACTAACTCAAATAATTGCCGATCCGTTCTTTGACATTCTCTTGCAGGTTGCGATAGAAAAACTGGTAGTCATAGAGGTGATATACACCCTCCTGGAAAATATCAAGAACGGGGGGGAAATCGGCTGGAGTCACATCACTTACCCGCAGGGTACCTCGAACAGGATCAAGATAGGCCCCAGTCAGGTTGGGTACCTCTTTGACAATGCCACCGGTATAATCGGTAAAGACAGCGCCTTTATTTTCGCTGGCCGCCGCTGGCGTGCTGTCGGTTTTCCAGTTTAGGGGGTTGATCCCCAGGGTTTGATCAGGCACAATCAAGGAGCTTTGAATCCCCTCGGCTTCGGAGTTAAAGGAAATAATCACACCGGTATCTCCGGAATGCTGTGCCATTTTTAAAAAGGGATAATTGTTCAAATCTTCCGGGGTCACCCGCCAGCCAATCAGATAAGCGGCCACCAACTGGTCGTTGAGCGCCGGATCATCAAATTTTTCGGCCATCAGACGCAGCAGCATTTCCGAACCCTGGCTAAAGCCGGCTAAAATAAAGGGCCGACCCTGATTATAATCTTTCAGGTAGCGGTCAAAAGCCGTGGCCACATCGGCGTAGGCCAAATCAAAATAGGGTGCGGCGGCAGTATCCTCCATGGTGTAGGCGTTTAGGGCCGCCTGCCGATAATAGGGGGCAAAAAAATTGGTGCCACCATCGTAGAGACCTTTTTCCATATTGGTCGCGCCGAGAAATTGAGCCTTGGTTTCTTCATCACCAAGGTCCATGGAATGGGCATCCGCAGTCCCCAGATAAACCGTCGGGGCGACAAAAAAAACATCACAGTCTTTGGTGATATTTTCATTTAGCGGCAAATAAGCCCAGTTTTCAGCTTTGCTGTAATCCACCCCCACCGCTTGCGAAACGCATCCGCTCAGACACAGACAAATAACCAGAACGACCGCCAAAAGTACGGCCGTGGCTGAACGATTGATTCTTGTTTTCATAAATTCCTCCTTTTTTCTTTATTTTTTCTGCCAAATCGGCAAGCTAATCTGCCGACAAACTTCTTGCTTTAACATGCTCCCCTTGCTTTAGAATGTCATCACTTTATTTATCCATTACAAAAATATTTTCTTTTACTTTTCCATGATCACTACAGCTAAATCAAATGTATTATCTAGACATATCGAGTAGCTAGAAATCCAGATAATTAGTCCGGATTTTTTTCCTCGCACAAACAAAAAACCTGCTACATAACGTAACAGGTTCTATCTAACATCAATGTTGATGCGTAGTTCATGGTGGCGGAGAAGGTGGGATTTGAACCCACGCACCGCGTTAACGGCCTATACCCTTAGCAGGGGCACCTCTTATAGCCACTTGAGTACTTCTCCAAAGGTAATAATGCATAATGTATCTATTTCATTTTCAAGCATTTGATGGCCGAGAGGGTGGGATTCGAACCCACGTGGGCTTGCACCCTAACGGTTTTCAAGACCGCCCCGTTATGACCACTTCGGTACCTCTCGTAATTCAAAATGCAAGATTAATATTACCAGTGAAACATCATATTGTCAAGTGTTTTTCAAAACTTTTTTTATTTATATTTTTACAATCCAGTTAAGCGGATCTTCTAGCTTACCTGTTTGGACACCATATAACGTATCATATATTTTTTGCGAGTATTTGCCGATTTCACCGTTATTAAAGACCATTTCGGCATCTTTCCACCCTAGTACACCAATGGGCGAAATAACGGCCGCTGTGCCGGTTGCAAACGCTTCTTTTATTTTACCTTGCTGATAGGCCTTCATAAAGTTCATCAATGGTAATGCGACGTTCTTGAACGGTTTCTCCCCAATGTTTCAATAAATCGATGACACTGTTTTCTCGTGATTCCATTCAAGATGGTACCTTCCAGTGATGGGGTAACAAAAACACCGTCAATCAGAAAGAAAACATTACTTGTTCCTACTTCTTCAATATATTGTCTTTTTTCACCATCGAGCCATAAAATCTGTTCAAAACCCATTTCATGAACTTTTTCCTGAGCCGCCAGACCGCCGGCATAATTTCCGCCACACTTAGCTTCCCCGGTACCGCCGCGAACCGTTCGGGCATAATCAGATTCAACATAAATTCGACTTGGTACCATTCCACCTTTATAATATGAACCGACCGGAGACATAATAATCATAAATTTATAACGTTTGGAAACACGAACCCCAATAAAGGGATCGGTAGCAAAAACAAACGGCCGGATATAAAGCGACGTCCCTGGCGATTGCGGAATCCAGCTCTCATCCATTTTAATTAACTGCTTAAGCGCTTCCAATAAAAAATCTTCATCAATTTGTGGAATACACATTCGCTCATTCGATCGATTCATCCGTTTAAAGTTTTCTTCCGGTCTAAACAGTTGTACCTCTCCATTCGGCGTTTTATAGGCTTTTAAGCCTTCAAAAACTTCTTGGGCATAATGAAGAACCATTGCCGACGGCATGATCTCTATCGGGCCATATGGCTTAATAACAGCATCATGCCACCCGATTCCTTCGGTATAGTCTAATTCAAACATATAATCTGTGAATTCAACACCAAAAATCAATGAATCTTCTTCTGGTTTTTCCTTAGGGTTTACCGTTTTAACAATTTTAATTTCCATGTTTTCCTCCGATATCCATAGCATCATAACAAAGGCTATTTTGTTTCATAAGATTAGTATAACAATCTTTGTATACAAAATACAAGGGTATTTTTTGAGAATCATGTTTTTTCTAAATACATCCTCTCTTCACTATCTTATGTAAACACAATCTTATCTTTTAATGCCACCATAACCATTTTGCGCCATTAATTTAAAAACCTCATTCAAGCAAGATAACACTGTCGATAATTTGCTATGGCGTTATCCTGTTCTCAAAAACTATTTTTATTTAAAATCGCGCAATTAAAAAACGATGAATTTTCATCCACCGTTTTTATCATCTATTCTACAAAATATATTTCGATGTTTTGTCTTCCCCATGCGATACAATCTTCTTCATTATCCATAAAAATATCAATAATTCCATAACCTACGGCTCCGCCGCGATCTTCGACAGTATAAACCCCGCCAAGTGCTGGTATATATACTTTAGTTCCGAAAGGAATACCACCCCATGTTGCAATGGTTCGTCCCTCCTGTGGAACTGTTCCTGAAGCGGTTGTATTTCCTGTTGCCGTATAAGCGGTTGCACTAACAACCATACTGCCTTTAAAACCATCGTCCTGTTTGGCTGTATCACTGCCACTGCTTGGAGCATCTTTTTCGACATTAACACTCCCATTAACCGACGATACCTTGACGGCATCCGGCATTGTAACAGTAGTTGATGGCCCTACCTCAATAATTTCTTCAACTGCGGGCATAATTACTTCACTGGTTATTACTTCCCGACTAACTTCAATCCCATTTTCGTAGCGAATCCGTTCTTTCATATTCGCTTTTCCGCTTTGTCCGACCTGGACGACAACCCGGGTTCCCGATGGCAAATCAGGATTTTCGGAAATAGTTGCCTTCATCGCAATGTCCTTTGATGCCGCTTGATTCGACATAAGATATCCGTGTTACTTTAATATCTCCCGTTTTGGCTGTTAACGGCGTATTTTCACCTGGCTCAACCTTATCATCTTCATCGGGTTTTACCCCATTTTCTTCAAGCACATCGCCAACAGTCGCTGCTCCTGATAAGTAAGTAATGGTTTTTCCGTCAACTAAAATATTTCCTGATAGCTTCTTCTCAATTTCAACATCGATAATATCCTTAAATAAGGTATTTAAGGGCGCGCTATATTTGTATTCGTCACTTACGGGAAGATCATTTGCAATCAGAACTTCCTCTAGGGATTCGAGCAGTTTTCCTCTAGCTGTGTATACCTTGCCTTCGAGATTAACCTGAACCTCTTTTTCAACGGTAAAAGCACTGGAAACACCCACAACCAGAAGTAGAATTAAGGCAATAATTCCAATCCTAACGCCGGGATATCGCTTGAGGAAACCAACTGTTTCTCTCTCTCTATTCATATAATAATACCTTTCATTTTGTCAAAATTGCATAAATAAAAGTTACACGTTTGTTACAGTAAGTTTACCACCCAACCCATTTGATGTCAAGTTTTTTGTGGCCTTTGCGGGTCCAAATGGTGACTCCCATCCCAATTACAAACCGTCTTTTATCGCATTCTAAGGCCATAATGGGGGAACCTGCAAATTTTTGCCAAGCTGTTTTTTTATCATTTGGAGGCTCATAAGGCTAGTTTTTAGGAAACTATTCTATACTACATCTTGTGCTTATCGGCACTCAAATTTAACGAACGGAGAACTTATGCTGGATACAAAAAAAGAAAATCAGATTGTTGAAATATTACAAACGAATTTACCGCTCTGGTTTAAACAAGCCAAACGTGATCTGCCTTTTCGTCAAACGAAAGACGCTTATTTTATCTGGATCTCCGAAATAATGGCCCAACAAACTCAGATTGATACATTAATACCCTATTATTATCGATTTATTAAACAATTCCCCAATGTTTTTTCGCTCGCCTTAGCTTCCGAAGATGAAGTGATCAAAGCCTGGGAAGGTCTGGGTTATTACTCCCGCGCCCGAAACCTGCATCAGGCCGCCCGATTAATCGTCTCCGACTATAATGGTTTAATGCCCGATACTTATACTGAGCTGATCAAACTACCCGGAATTGGCCCGTACACTGGCGGTGCTATTGCCAGCATTGCCTTTAATGAAAAAGTTTGTGCTGTTGACGGGAATGTCCTTCGAGTAATCAGTCGTTATTGCAATAGTTATGATGATATTGGCGATGCTAAAACGAAAAAACGCATAACCCAGTGGCTTGAAACCATCTTACCGCAAGCCGTCGGTGACTTTAATGAAGGCCTTATGGAGTTAGGTGCAATGATTTGTACCCCGCAAAACCCCAAATGTCTCCTTTGTCCGCTTCGTGATGGCTGTCAAAGTTTTATCGCCGGAACCACGGCCCTGATCCCGGTAAAAAAGAAAAAGCAGAAACAAGTCACTAAAAAAATGGAAGTCGGTATCGTTAAACAAAACGGCGCTTTATTTTTTATCCGACGCCCCGACGCCGGTTTATTATCCGGTATGTGGTCTTTTCCGATCACCGAAGCAGCTGCCAAAAACGGTCAGGCTATTAAAAAAAAGCTGGAAGAAAGTTTCTCCCAGCTAGGCGAACCGCTTTTAATCGGAACCAGTCGCCATGTTTTTTCCCATGTCATATGGGAAATGAGTGTTTACGGTTTTAATCTTGATTTGATCGTCTGCGAAGCAAATGCCGGCTATCTCACTGCC